>NZ_JACJTB010000060.1 GCF_014698475.1 Nostoc spongiaeforme FACHB-130
ATCGTTCTCAAAAACCTCCCGGCATTTCTACTTTGATTTGTGGGCTACGTCAATTTGAATACTTCTTTCAGGGCTGGAAACTTGCTCTGTGTAAGGATGTGTGTACACCGTAGGCTTGCGGGGAGGGGTTGGGGGTGGGGTTGAAATGTACCTCATCCAACCGAGAACCGCTATAGTTTGGTTATTTCCCACCGGCTTACTTAAGTCATCATCAAACTCTCTTTTACTCAGCACTCAGCACTCAGCACTCAGCACTCATCACTCAGCACTCTCAACTGCATGATGAGTGATGCGCTGAAGTAAGTCCATTACTCTTTGTTCAAATTCTTGAGTGGTTACACGTCCTTTGGTTAAAAATTCGGTGTAGCCTAATTTCAGTCGCTGGCGTTCGGACTCGTCTAAATCTTTGGCAGAGTAAACTACTACGGGCATGGTACATAAATGATTGTGTTGTCGTAACCAATCAATTACCACAAAGCCATCACTTTCTGGCAAAATTAAGTCAAGAATTAATAAGTCAGGATTCAATTCTTGGCTAAGGTGAATGGCTTCTCTGCCTGTTTGTGCCAAGCAAGTTTCGATGTCATGGCGCTCAAATAAAGTAATTAGTAATTGTGCTAAGTCATTGTCATCTTCCACAATTAAAATCCGGGCGCGTTTTGATGGTTTGGCAACAACTTGTTTCAGTGATTGTAATAAATAACTTTTTTGTACTGGCTTACTTACCCAATCAGCAAAATCTGTAATGGGTTTACCATTAGTCTCTGATTGATAAACACTACAAATGACAATCGGAATGTGTTGAGTATCGGCACGTTCTTTTAAAATTGCCATTGTTTGCCAGCCGTTCATTTCTGGCATGAGTAAATCGAGTAAAATCACGTCTGGTTGTTGCGATGATGCAGTGGCGATCGCTTCTTGCCCGGTAGCAACTGTTACAACTCGATAGCCGCCTTTTTGTAATAAAGTTTGCAGTTCATTAGAAATATCTGGATCATCATCACAAACCAAAACCAATGGAGAATAAGCGATTGGCAGTGGGCAGTGGTGGTTAGATTGGGTAGTTTCGGGAATTTGCGGAGCTTGGTAAATGGGGAGTGTAAAGTAAAATGTACTACCTTCACCTAAAGTACTTTCCACCCAAATACGCCCGCCATGTTGCTGCACAATACTTTTGCAAATTGCTAAACCCAAACCTGTGCCATCATGGTTACGCGAATCAGATGAATCTACTTGTTGAAATCGCTCAAAAATACTTTCTAATTTATCTTCTGGAATACCACGTCCGGTATCTTTAACTGAGAGTAAAACTTCATTTTGTTGCTGCTGAATTTCTAACCAGACTGTCGCCCCACTCACGGAGAATTTAATGGCATTGCTCAACAGATTTGTTAGTGTTTGGACAATGCGATCGGGGTCAGCCCATAACATTACTGATAAGCTAGAAATTGCTAATTTTACTCCTTGTTTATTTGCCAATGTTTGAATAGTATTGACGGCTGATTGAATTAACTCGTCAAGGTTGCAAATTTCCCGCGCCATCTTGACTTTGCCAGATTCAATGCGTTCGATGTCTAAAATATCATTAATTAATCGGACTAAGCGATCACTACTATCTATGGCAATTTGTAACAGCCGTTTTCCCTGCTCAGAATCTGCTTTTAATAAACCACTGGTGAGCATTCCTAAAGAACCATGAATTGAGGTTAAAGGTGTGCGGAGTTCGTGACTCACCACAGAAACAAACTCATCTTTCATTCGCTCAACTTGTTTGCGTTCTGTCACATCCCGCAAAATCACTGTATAGTAAACTTCCTCACCCATATTTAACTTAGAAATGGAAGCTTCAGCCGGAAATTCACTACCATCTCGGCGCTGACCAAATAACTCCCGCCGTTCTCCCATTCTTCGCGCTAAATTTGTTGATTTGCCAAAGTCAGATACATGTTGACGATGAGCTTGAGTAAATCGCAATGGTAAAAGTATATCTAATTTCTGCCCCATGATTTCTTGAGCCGTATAACCAAATATTTTTTCGGCTCCTTGGTTAAATAAAGTAATGCTTTGGTTGCTATCTATAGAAATAATTGCATCATCAGCAATATCTAAAATTCGGGCTAATTTTACTTGAGAAACCCGCAATTCTTCTTCAATGCGTTGGCGTTTATCTAGTTCTGATTGTAATTGACGGTTGACAGTAATTAATTCGGCGGTACGTTCGGCAACTCGTAACTCTAATTCATTATTGGCTTTTTGTAAGGCGGCTTGAGTTTGTTTTAATGCGGCTTCGGCTAAAGTGCGATCGCGTTGGTTGCGTAATGCGACAATACCATAAGTTAAATCTTCTGCCAGTTTTTTCAACAACTGCACTTCATCATCATCAAAAGCGTTTGCTTCCGCCGCATAAATATTCAACGCGCCAAAAGTTTGATTCTCTGTTTTTAAAGGTAACGCGATCGCCGCCCCATAACCCCGTTCTTCTGCTTGACAGCGCCAAACTTCATATTTCGGGTCAGTTAATATATTCTGAATAATGCAAGTTTTACCTGTGCGAATGGCTGTACCTGTTGGCCCTTGACCACGCACAGTATCCGACCAAGTAAGCTGGAGGGTTTGTAAATAGCCATCATCATAGCCAGCTTGCGCCACTGGTAGAATATTTTTTTCCCGATCATTTTCCGCAAACCCTACCCAAGCCAGCCGATAACCACCAACTTCCACAATAATTTGGCAAATTTTCTGGAGTAATTCTAGTTCGTTTGGTGTGCGGACAATAATTTGATTGCAACTACTCAATGTTTGGAGTGTCCGATTAATGCGGCGAATTTCGGTTTCGACTTGTTTATAGTGGGTAATATCGCGGGTAATTGCCAACTGGACAAATTTGCCATCAGTTTTATTTTGCAGAGGTACAGCATGAGTTTCCATCCAACGACGCTGACCTTGATAAGTAATCATTTCAAACTGCAAAGTAGCTTTATTACCTTGACAAACACTTTCATGCAGTTGGCGAAATGCAGCTTGATATTCTGGAGTAATCAAAGAGTAAACTGATTTACCAATCACCTTGGCTTTGCTTTTAGCTTCCAGAATCGCCAGTCCCGCAGCATTGATTTCTAAAATTGTGCCATCAGCCCCTACTACTTTCACACATTCCGGTTCACCTTCAAAGATGGTACGCCAGTCAGCCGCAAAGTTAGATATGGGAGATGAAAGCGCCTCTGTTTCCTGAGATGGTTGTTGCTGAGTTTGTCCCATCCGCTTAAGTAATTGTATCCGTTCCAAGCGATTAACAATGCGAGTAACCAGTTCTGGCCCGACAATGGGTTTGCTGACAAAATCATCAGCACCAACGCTATACACCTGATTTACAATGTCCGCCTCACTATGAACTGTGAGAAATAAAATCGGTAATTCACTCCAATGGGAATCATTTCGCACCACTTGACACAACTCAATACCGTTGCTGTGGGGCATTTCTACATCCAGAATCAACATATCTGGCTTGACTGTTTCCAAAGTTTCCCAAAAGCGGCGCGGATCATCCAACCCGATTACTTGTAAACCCCAGGGTGTAAGTAAAGTTTGTAACAGAGCTAGAATTTTTGGGTCATCATCGACAGCCAGGATTTTGGCTTCGCCGTGGGGGAATTGTTGGAGTAATTGAGCGATCGCATCTGCTACTTGTCCCGCCGTCATTGGCTTTTGTAAAAAGGTATGTCCCCCTTGCCTTGCCAACTGCAAGCGATTGGCTAAATCTGTTTGCTCAGTAAAAACTAACACTGGCACAGGTGGTTTTCTTTGTGCCAATTCTCCTAAAAAACTCAAACTATCTTCGGGATGCTCAGAAAAATTAGGGTCAAGTAACACCGCGCTGGGATGGTCGCGGTAAAGTATAGTTCTGGCAGACTCTAGATTTGTAGCAACGCTGACTTGAAATTCTGCACCAGCCGTAGTTTGCCTCAAATGTCCCCCAATAGTCTGGTCTTGATCAACCACCAAAACTAAAGGTAATTTACTATCAACTGCGGTTGAGTTTACCTCCTCACCTTGAGTTTGAATTTCCTGGCGCAAGGATTTCACCCAAGTTTGCAGCTGAGTAATTTCTTCCGGCGTTAACTTCTGACCAGACTTAAGTAACTGTTCAATTTGACGCGCCAGTTTTGAACCAGTCGGAAAACCAAATGTTCCTAACGAACCGGCTAAGGTATGAGCTTCTTTCGTTGCTTGGTTGAGCAATTCACTATTTAAACCTGACTTAGCAAAAACCGCTTGTTCGATAACTTTGATTTGCTCATCGACTCGCCCTTGAAATCTTTGCCAAACTCCGGCTATGGCTTGGAGTGTTTGTTGTTGTGATGATAATTCTGCTTTGGGTTTCTGGTTTTTAGACTTGGCTGATTTTGCTGCGGTTTTCTCTTCTTCCGGCGGTTTGAGCCGATAGCCAATTCCATACACAGTCTCAATTAAATCACCAGGCGCACCCACAGCTTTTAATCTCTGGCGTAACCCTTTAATATGAGTCCGCACAGCTTCTTCCCCTGGTGTATCTTCATAAGACCACAAATGTTCTAAAATCATCCCGCAACTAAACACGCGGCGACTATTGCGTAAAAATAATTCCAAAAGCGCATATTCTTTGGGAGTTAATGATAGTAAATCATTACCATAACTCACTTCACAACTACTAGGATCAAGACGCAAATTTCCCCATTCTAAAATAGGTTGTGATGATGCACTTCCACGCCGCAATAAAGCCCGCACACGGGCGACTAATTCTTCCTCAGCAAATGGTTTCACGACATAATCATCCGCCCCTGCATCCAAGCCAATTGCTTTCTCATGACTACTATCACATCCCGTCAACAACAGGATAGGCATTTGCAAATTATTGGAGCGAATTTGCCGACACAAACTAATTCCATCTAATTTCGGCAAAATTACATCTAATAAAATTAAATCATAATTATAAGTTTGAATTAAATCCCAAGCAGATTCACCATCATTTGCGACTTCCACTGCATAGTTCTGGTTAGTCAGAACAGCCGTTAGTGCATAGGCATTTAACTCGTCATCCTCGACAACTAATATTTTCATATCTTAAGATTTCCTAAATGTTAGTATTAATAGATGATGAGTACAGCAGTCCTAAATCATTTGTAAATTTTCTATATCTTTTTCTTCTTTCTTACCTTTGCGTCCTTGGCGTTCTTGGCGGTTCGTTTCCATATATATGTTTTTCACGACTAATTTAGGATTGCTATAAAAAAAGTATGACTTAACGCAAAAACTCTCTCATACTCTTATAACTTCGTCTCCTACCCTGCCGGAAGCCGCTTGCGCGTCTACGTTTTTTCATACTTTTGTGTAAGTACTAAAATTTAAAATTTAAATTGGCAATTTGCGCTTTAAAGCATGGTAAAGTATTCATGCTCTAATGTTAAGTTTAATTCACAATTGTCAACATTTATCAATCTTCAGAAATAGTTGTCGAGAGAATTAAGCTCTCAAATTTACAACATATCTCAAGGCTTTTCCTGGCACATTGAAATTCTGAAATAACTATTAAGATAGTAGTCCAAAGCTCACCAAATTTGCATAGCAGTGAAAAGCCGAAAATCCCCTCCCACAATCACCTTGAGTGCTGATTCCTTGCATTCGCAACATCTAAATTCAGTCATTCCATGTGGGATAATCCTCACAAGTTCCTCAAATTCTTTCTTTATAAATTAAAGATAGATGTCACATACAGGGTTGCTCGATGATTACAGCTATTAAATAAATTATTTTTGCAATTTTTTGCCAAAAGCAGATGCAGACTTCTCAATTATGGTGATTCTGCATTTAAAAACCAAAAACTTTCAAGTTATTCGCAATCACAGCCAGAGGTCTATATGCTGAAAAAGATTTTGGTTGCATTGGATCGTTCAGAAATGGGAACAGAGGTTTTTGAGCAAGCATTGACCTTAGCCAAGGCTATGTCCGCCCAATTATTGCTGCTGCATGTTCTTTCTCCAGAGGAAGAAGGTAGCCCTTATATTCCTATGTTATCTAATGTGGACTACTATCCAGGTTTGAGCGCCCAAAGTTTAGATTTATACCAAAAACAGTGGGATAAATTTAAAGATGAAAGCGTGCGGATGTTGCAGTCTTTCTCTGCTCAAGCCAACACAGCCAATGTGACAGCAGAATTTAGCCAAATTTTAGGCAACCCTGGCAATACTATTTGTAAACTGGCTGCTCAATGGAACGCAGACTTAATTGTGATGGGGCATCGGGGACGTTCTGGGATAACAGAATTTTTCTTGGGTAGTGTGAGTAACTACGTGCTGCATCACGCCAAATGTTCAGTCTTTATCGTCAATCACCCGCCCGTCCAGAAAGACGCTGACAAACCAGCCGTGACGGTGATTAGTCAGGCTTGACTTAGGGACGCGAATTTCTTACGTATGGGTAGCGGGTGTGGGGAGACTAGGGAGAGGGGGAAGGGTGGGAGGAGTGGGAGGATGGTGAAGAAATCTTTCCCCCCACACTCCCCACACTCCCCACACTCCCCACACTCCCCACGCTCCCCACATTCCCCACACTCCCCACACTCCCCACACTCCCCACACTCCCTGCCCCTCCTATAACTCACGAATCTCTAGCAGTAACAATGACAACCGCATCAACCGTAGTTTTACCGCATCCCAGTGGTGATAAACGCCTGAAGATGTTAGACGCAACTATGAAGCGTCACCAGTATCAACAAGATGCCTTAATCGAAATTCTCCACAAAGCCCAAGAACTGTACGGTTACTTGGAAAATGACTTATTACTGTATATTGCTCATAAACTCAAACTGCCTCCCAGCCGAGTTTATGGCGTAGCGACTTTTTACCATTTATTTTCTTTAGCGCCCCAAGGAGTTCATAGTTGTGTGCTGTGTACAGGAACAGCTTGTTATGTCAAAGGCGCTCAAGCAATTTTGGCAAATGTAGAAAAAACAGCTCATATTCGGGCTGGTGAAACTACAACCAACGGTCAATTATCACTACTGACAGCAAGATGTTTAGGGGCTTGCGGGATTGCGCCGGCTGTGGTGTTTGATGGCACAGTCTTAGGCAATCAAACACCAGAATCAGTTTGCGATCGCATCCAAGGATGGCTGGAAAATGGAACTCAATGAATTATTCGCAATTGCCAAACAAGAACGCTCTCAAGCTAAACCAGTACAAATTCGTTGCTGTACGGCTGCTGGCTGTTTATCTGGTAACGCCGAAGGCGTTAAACATGAACTGGAAGCAGGTGTGAAAGCCGAAGGTTTAGAAAAAGATGTACAAGTTTGTGGTGTGGGCTGTATGCGTTTATGTTGCCAAGGGCCTTTAGTTCAAGTTGACACCCCAGCCGGTAGTAAACTTTACGAAAAAGTCACCACTCAAGACGCATTTGCAATTATTGAAGCCCTGGATGGCGGCAAAACCCATATTTCCGAAATAGATTTATCCCAGCCATTCTTTAGTTATCAAAAGCCCATCGTTTTAGAAAATAGCGGCAAAATTGACCCCGAAAAAATTCAAGCTTATATTGCAGCTAAAGGTTATCAAGCTCTTTACCATGTCTTGCGCGAAATGACACCGGGTGAAGTCGTCGAGACAATTAACCGTAGTGGTTTGCGCGGTAGGGGAGGCGCTGGTTATCCCACAGGAATTAAATGGGCGACTGTTGCTAAAGCTAAAAGTAGCCGCAAATTTGTCATCTGTAACGCTGATGAAGGTGATCCCGGCGCATTTATGGATCGGAGTGTCTTAGAGAGCGATCCCCATCGGGTATTAGAAGGAATGGCGATCGCAGCTTATGCTGTTGGAGCAAATCAAGGTTATATTTATGTCCGGGCAGAATATCCCGTGGCAATTCATCGGCTGCAAACTGCCATCCATCAAGCCCAACGCCTTGGTTTATTGGGTAGCCAAATCTTTGAATCTCCCTTTGACTTTAAAATCGATATCCGCATTGGTGCTGGGGCTTATGTCTGCGGTGAAGAAACAGCCTTAATGGCTTCTATCGAAGGTAAACGCGGCCTACCCCATCCCCGCCCACCTTATCCGGCGGAATCAGGTTTATGGGGTCATCCCACCTTAATTAACAACGTCGAAACCTTTGCTAACATCGCACCAATTATTCGTAACGGTGCTGACTGGTTTGCGAATATTGGCACAGAAAAAAGCAAAGGGACAAAAGTTTTCGCCCTCGCAGGTAAAATCCGCAATACAGGTTTAATCGAAGTCCCAATGGGAACCTCCTTACGGCAAATTGTCGAAGAAATGGGAGGCGGTATTCCTGATGGTGGTACAGCTAAAGCAGTACAAACAGGTGGCCCTTCCGGGGGATGTATCCCTGCTTCCGCCTTTGATACACCTGTAGATTATGAATCCCTGACAAACCTCGGCTCAATGATGGGTTCCGGCGGCATGATTGTCATGGACGATAGTACCAACATGGTAGACGTTGCCCGCTTCTTCATGGAATTTTGCATGGATGAATCCTGCGGTAAGTGTATTCCTTGCCGAGTCGGAACTGTGCAGATGCACGGTTTATTAACCAAACTCATGCAAGGCAAAGCAACCCAAGCTGATTTGACACTCCTGGAAGAACTGTGCGATATGGTCAAAAACACCAGCCTGTGCGGTTTAGGACAATCTGCACCCAACCCCGTGTTGAGTACATTACGCTACTTCCGCGAGGAGTATGTGGAGTTGATTGAAGAGTATTTGGAGTTGATTAGGGATTAAGGGTGTAAGGGTGTAGGAGAAAAAATAATGACTCAGCAAAAAACGAAAGAATGTTTTTGGAGGGGGTTTGGGGGACGCAACCGTCCCCCAATCGGGGGTTTGGGGGAGAATCCACCAAATCTTGCTCATTATCTAATAGGTAGAGCAGAAATTGAGAAATCAACCCTCATCACCCTAACTGAAGCGTATTGCGCTACAACCTCTCACTTATCCCCTAATTATGACCGTAAAAACCTTAACAATTAATGGTCAACTGGTCAGCGCCAGCGAAGAAGAAACTTTGCTAGATGCGGCGCAAGCAGCAGGAATTCATATTCCCACACTGTGCCATGTAGAAGGTGTGGGAGATGTTGGTGCTTGTCGGCTGTGTTTAGTTGAGATTGCCGGCAGTAGTAAATTACAACCTGCTTGCGTGACAAAAGTTAACGAAGGAATGGAGGTTTACACCAATAGCGATCGCCTACAAAAATACCGTCGGACAATTGTTGAAATGCTGTTTGCTGAAGGCAATCACATTTGCTCTGTGTGCGTAGCAAACGGTAATTGCGAATTACAAGACTTAGCGATTGAAATGGGTATGGATCATGTACGTTTAGATTATCACTTCCCCAATCGCAAAGTAGATGTTTCCCACGATCGCTTCGGTATTGACCATAACCGATGTGTGCTGTGTACTCGTTGCGTCCGTGTTTGTGACGAAATCGAAGGCGCTCACACTTGGGATATGGCAGGCAGGGGTACAAACTCCCACGTCATTACTGACTTGAGTCAGCCCTGGGGAACATCTCAAACTTGTACCTCTTGTGGTAAATGTGTCAACGCTTGCCCCACAGGTGCGATTTTCTACCAAGGTTCCAGTGTTGGGGAAATGAAACATCATCGGGACAAACTTGATTTCTTAGTTACCGCAAGAGAAAAACAGCAATGGAATTTTTAGCCGTTGATTTTGAGTCGAAGCCAGGAGATATATATGAAACTCCGTCGCATCCGCAACATATTTTGGTGGTTGCTAGTAGTCAGTCTTTTGACAATATCTATATTCCTGGCTTTAGGAAGTCCCACATCACCAACTGCGATCGCATCTGTTACACATTTAGAAGCAGCACCAGGCGAAATACTTTATCGCTCACAAACAAAATTAGATGATCAATCAGGACACGTCTGGCAAGTGGTTCTGTTTAAACAAATTTATCCTGGTCAAAATACCAGTGTAAATCTGCGGCTTGTGGGTTTTCCCAACTCAACCGAGTTAATTCATCCCCAACCCCTCAAAATCACCACCGCTTCCGGCCAAGTTTTTACAGCCTCTGACGTTTTCCTCGATGAAGCCCCAGCCCCAACTATCGGCCAGTACGACTTCCAAAATATCTTGCCCCAATTACCCAACGAACCCCTCCAACTCGCCATTCCTTTACCTGGACAAAAATCGATCAATATTTCAGTACCTTATCCTGTCGTCCTGGAATGGCAGGAAGTTATGAGGGATGAGTAGGGAGTGTGGGAAGAGTGGGGAGTGTGGGAAGAGTGGGGAGTGTGGGGAGTGTGGGGAGTGTGGGGAGAGAGGGGGGAAAGATTTCTTCTTCATCCTTCCAAACCGCCCAAACCTCCCACACCTCCCACCCCTCCCACACCTCCCACCCCTCCCACACCTCCCACCCCTCCCACCCCTCCCACACCTCCCAACTCCCAACTCCCCACTCCCCAAAATCAACTATGACTCGCTTACGACTAGCAACAGTATGGTTAGGCGGCTGTTCTGGCTGTCACATGTCCTTTCTTGATTTAGATGAATGGCTGATTGATTTAGCCGGACAGGTAGATGTTGTTTACAGTCCCTTCGCTGATATTAAAGAATATCCCCACGATGTAGATGTGGTTTTGGTTGAAGGTGCGATCGCTAATGAAGAACACTTAACCACAATCCGCACTGTTCGAGAACGTTCTAAACTCTTAATTTCCTTTGGTGATTGTGCTGTAACTGGCAATGTTACCGCCTTACGTAATCCATTAGGTAGCGCCGAACCAGTACTCCAGCGATGTTACGTCGAACTTGTGGATCTTCACCCCCAAATACCCCAAGAACCCGGCATAGTACCCCCACTATTAGATAAAGTCACCCCTGTACATTACGTAGTCCCCGTTGATATCTATTTACCCGGTTGTCCACCCTCAGCAACACGCATTCGCGCCGCATTAGAACCCCTATTGCAAGGTGAAAAACCACAACTCGCAGGACGCGAATTAATCAAATTTGGTTAAAGAGAAGGCAGGAGGCAGGGGGCAGGGAGACAAGGGAGGAGGGGGAGACAAGGTAGAGGTGGGAGGTTTGGGAGGATGGTGAAGAAATCTTTCCCCCTCTCTTCCCACACTCCCCACACTCCCCACACTTCCCACTCAGCACTCAGCACTCAGCACTCAGCACTTTACTACAGGAGATTAATTATGTTAAAAGCCGCAGACATTATGACAAAAGATGTAGCCACCATTCGTAGCTCTGCCACAGTTGCAGAAGCAGTACAGTTAATGCGGGCTAGAGATTGGCGGGCGTTAATTGTTGACCGTCGCCACGAACAAGATGCTTACGGCATTATTAGCGAGAGCGATATTGTCTATAAAGTTATTGCTTATGGTAAAGACCCTCATAAAACACGGGTATACGAGGTTATGACCAAGCCTTGCATAGCCATTAATCCCGACTTGGGTTTAGAATACGTCGCGCGGTTGTTTGCCCAACATCATCTGCACAGAGCGCCTGTTATCCAAGGTGAACTAGTCGGCATAATTTCACTGACTGATATTTTGGCTTTAAGCGACTTTTTGGAACAACCCCAGTCAATTCTTTTAGAACAACAACTACAAGAAGAAATTAAAAAAGCTCGCGCCATTTGTGTAGAAAAAGGTATCAATTCAGAAGAATGTGCCGCAGCTTGGGATGCCGTGGACGAAATGCAATCAGAAATAGCACATCAAACAGCCATCAAAATTGACAGCACCGCTTTTGAGGATTACTCGGAAAGTGTGAAGTGAGGGGACAAGGAGGACAAAGGAGACAAGGGAGTGGGCGGAGACTAGGGATTCTCTCTTGTGAGAAATCAAGGGGTTTGGGAGGTTTGGAAGGATGGTGAAGAAATCTTTCCTCCCACACTCCCCACACTCCCCACACTCCCCACACTTCCCACACTCCCCACACTCCCCACACTCCCCACACTCCCCACTCAGCACTCTTAACCAGCAATGACTAAAAAAATCGTTATCGATCCCGTTACCCGCATTGAAGGACATGCCAAGATTAGTATTTTTTTGGATGATACTGGTCAGGTGAGTGATGCTCACTTTCATGTCACAGAATTTCGTGGGTTTGAAAAGTTTTGCGAAGGTCGGCCGTTGTGGGAAATGCCGGCAATTACTGCTAGGGTTTGTGGTATTTGTCCGGTGAGTCACTTGTTAGCTTCAGCTAAAGCAGGCGATCGCATTTTAGCTGTTACTATCCCATCCGCAGCTGCTAAACTCCGAAGATTGATGAACTTAGGGCAAATTCTCCAATCCCATGCACTGAGTTTCTTTCATCTCAGCGCCCCCGATTTTTTATTGGGAATGGATAGTAATCCCCAAACCCGCAATGTCTTCGGTTTAATTGCAGCAGAACCAGAATTTGCCCGTGGTGGAATTCGTTTACGTCAGTTTGGCCAAGAAATTATTGAGTTACTGGGAGGACAAAAGATTCACCCAGCTTGGGCGGTTCCCGGTGGTGTGCGCGAACCACTCACATCAGAAAATCGCAGCCATATCCAAAACCGCATTCCCGAAGCCCGCACCACGATTTTAGATGCGTTGGCAAGATTTAAAAACTTGCTCGATGATTATGCCGCAGAAGCCCAAACATTTGGGAATTTCCCTAGTTTATTCATGGGGTTAGTCACTCCCAATGGTTTGTGGGAAACTTACGATGGACATCTCCGCTTTGTGGATAGTGCAGGTAACATCCTTGCCGACAAACTTGATCCCACGCGCTATCAAGAATTTATTGGGGAAGCAGTTCAACCAGACTCTTACTTAAAATCTCCCTACTATCGACCCTTGGGTTATCCTAACCAAAATGACCATTGTCGGATAGATAGTGGGATGTATCGGGTAGGGCCACTAGCACGACTAAATATTTGTAATCGAATTGGCACACCTTTAGCTGATCAAGAATTACAAGAATTCCGCGATCGCGGTCAAGGTACAGTCAAATCTTCATTCTTTTATCACTATGCCCGCTTAATCGAAATTATCGCTTGTATCGAACACATTGAAATTTTACTTGATGACCCAGACATTTTATCAACACGACTACGTGCCGAAGCTGGCATTAACCAACTAGAAGGAGTTGGTGTCAGCGAAGCACCACGCGGCACATTATTTCATCATTATCACGTTGATGAAAATGGGTTACTGCAAAAAGTCAACTTAATCATTGCGACAGGACAAAATAACCTAGCAATGAATCGCACAGTGGCTCAAATTGCCCGACATTTCATTCAAGGTAATGATATTCCAGAAGGAATGCTCAACCGTGTCGAAGCCGGGATTCGCGCCTTTGACCCCTGTTTAAGTTGTTCAACTCACGCCGCCGGACAAATGCCTTTACAAATTCAATTAATAGCAGCCGATGGCAATATTATTAATCAGGTTTGGCGGCATTAAATTGTGCTACAGCGTTTTTCATTTCAATGAGGTACATTCATCTAGCCTCCAGCCTCTAGCCCCTATCAACTTGTACTGCACTCAACCGGAAAACGCTGTAATAATGTCTCCACACTCGCATTATGATCTAAAAAAGAAAACAAATGGCGATAAAGTAATTTACCATCTTTATCTAACACAAATTGCGCTGGTAAAGGCGCTCCCAAAGCTTGCCCGACTCGATATCTCCGAAATACTTGGCAACTGGGGTCACTTAACAAAGGCATTTTTAAGCCCAAATCTTGGACAACTATTTGACTCTGCTTTTCATCAGTACTTGTAATCATCAAAACTTCAATACCGCGTTTTGTAAATTCCTCATAGTTTTCATTCAAAGCTTTAATATGGGGATAACAAAATGGACAGTATTGCTTTTCGGTAAAGATGCGGGTAAAAGCTAGTAATACTGGTTGCTTACCGCGATAATCTGATAATTTCACTAAATTACCGTTAGTAATATCCGGTAATTGAAAATCTGGTGTACCTATTTCCAGATTGAAGTAACTAGTTGCAGGTATTGGCAAAAAATTACGGAAAAATCGCTCATTAAATAAGCCTCTAAAATCAGTTGAAGTTAGCATAACAAGCCTCACAATAATAATTTCGCGTTTTTGTCTGAAATATTGATAATGGATATATCCATTTTATCCTCCTATCATGATCCTATCCTGCTTCCCGATGTAGCACACAGATGAGATTCAAAAAATAGACAAGATATACTATTACCTATTCAACTTTTGGTGTTTCCTGAGAATTAGTTGTCTCTTCCTGATTGCTAGACTGTAAAGTCTCACGGGTTATTAAAAATTTTTTACCTAAATCTGTAACACAAAAATATTTAGTTAAATCGATTGGTTGCCTACCATAATCGCTTGCTTTCACCAAATCGCTAATATAACCGGAATTAGTCTGAATTAATTTCAAATCTCGCAAACGTCTTAATTCATCAGCCACTTTCTCTGAAACATAAAAGTTATAATTAGTATTTGCTTGTAAATGCTGATCAAGTTGAGCAATCTTCTCATAATCTTTATCTCCTAATAAAAAGTTATACATGAAAGCTTGCATTTCTTCTAAGTTTTTTTGTTGCTTTTCTAATTGTTCTAGTTGCTGTGCTTGCAGTTCATCGATTTCTTTTTTCTGTTTATTAACTTCTTGCTTGAGTTCCCTAAACTTAGCTGTAATCCCACCTTCTTTAGAAATACCAAAATCCTCTAATCTATTCAGCAATTCAGAGTTGAACAATAAAATAACAGCAATGACTAAAATATCAGGAATTTCTATTTTTCTTGGTTGCTGTCCTTCTTTAAAAAAGATGGGACTAATTAAGCTAAATATCAGATAACTTAATGCTAATACTGAAATAATTTCAATCCACAAATTTCTGCGATTTTTATTTTGAGCGTTATCTGGTTTCTGATTTGTTTGGTTTTGAGTATTTTCTTGATTCATAAATGATTGCTTTTAATTTAATAAGATAGAAACACGGTGCAAGTTCCTTATACCGTGTTTTTGATGTTTTACAAACCCATAACAGTACGATAATGAGCTTCTATTTCCACTACAGTTGGCGACTGACGCTGAGTATTCCACTGACTACGTTGGAATAATTCTTGTCGCAATTCATCAACATTAATCGTCGTCACTTGATGATTAGCTACTATTTGTTTGCCATTAACCCATGCACTATCAACAGCATTTGTCGGTCTGCCTAAAACTAATAGCCCGATGGGATCAGTCCGAGGCAGTAATGATAAACTGGTCAAATCATAAAGTATTAAATCAGCTTGTTTGCCAACAGTTAAAGAACCAATTTTATCTGCCATATTCAAGCCTTTAGCACCACCCAAAGCTGCCATTTTTGTTGCCTGTCGGGGTGTAATCCAATATTGATAATCTCGTTCTGTGGTATTGTGCAGAATTGAACCAATTTTAATCGCTTCTAATAAATCTTGGGAATCATTACTCGAAGCACCATCACAACCAAATGTGACATTTACTTGAGCTTGGCGATATTTTAAAATTGGCGCAATTCCACTGCCTAAACGCAAATTACTTAAGGGATTATGTACAACTGTAGATTGAGTTTCGGCGAGAATTTCAATATCAAATTCATTTAACCACACACAATGGGCGAGAGAAGTCCGATCGCCTAAATATCCCAGGCGTTTAAGATGTTCAACAGCACTACAACCGTACTTTTCTTGGGCGAGTTTTTCTTGGGCTTTGGTTTCCAGCAAATGGGAGTGACGACATAAATTATAGCGATCGCTCAACTCAATACAACCAGTAAATAAAGCATCACTACACAACTGAATCCCCGTAGGCGCAACTAAAATACTCACCCCTTCATCCGGACGATGAAATTGTCTAACTGCTTCCTCCACAAGTGCTAAAGTTTCCGCAGTCGAACGAAAATAAGGTTCGTGATTACGTTCATTCTCCCCAGAAGGAATACCGGCGGTTAAAGATTCATCTTGAATTAACGGTGCAATAAAAGCCCGAATCCCAATTTCTCGGTAAGCGCGAACCGCCGCCGTGATGGTTTCTAACTCTTCGCCAGGAATCAATACCAAATGATCAACAACACTCGTACCCCCGGAAAGTAAAGTTTCTACCGCCGTTCCCAAGGCGCTGAGATAGACTTTTTCCGTGTCGAGGGGGGCAAAATCATACAGATGTGCCAACCATAATTCTAAAGGCAAAGGTGGAATAATCCCGCGTTGCCACTTTTCCGAAGAATGGGTGTGGGCGTTAACAAAACCGGGTAGTAGTAGCTTATGTTCACCGTTAACGGCTGTCCCCACAACATCCAGATGAGGTGCGATCGCTGCGATTTTACCATCTACAACCTGCACATCTGTGGTGGAGTACCCATCATCGGTGGAAATTAAGACATTTTTAATACTAAAGTTCACGATTTAAACCTTGATTAAGTAATTGAACTCTCTACCTGTTTTCAAGTTACAAAATAGAAAAAGGTGTTGGGTGTTGCAAATTTATGAATCAGCCTCTGCGGACTTTGGGAGTTGCGCCAAATGCTTGGATGGTAGATCATGCGATCGCAGATATTACCCGTTCTCCCAAAAACCCACAACCCGTTATCTTAACAACCGAAACTAAAACCCTGCGCCTTGACTTGGCAAAAGCCGCCATCCTTGTTATTGACATGCAAAACGACTTTTGTCATCCCGATGGCTGGTTAGCGCATATTGGCGTAGATGTGACTCCCGCACGTCAACCCATTGAACCGTTAAATAATTTACTGCCCAAACTGCGTCATGTTAACGTGCCGGTAATTTGGGTAAATTGGGGTAATCGTCCCGACTTACTCAATATCAGCGCAGCTTCACGTCACGTCTATAACCCTACTGGTGATGGTGTGGGCTTAGGCGACTGCTTACCTAAAAATGGTGCTAGGGTATTAATGGCAGGTAGTTGGGCAGCAGCCGTAGTTGATGAACTACCACAGTTACCCGAAGACATCCGCATTGACAAATACCGTATGAGTGGCTTTTGGGACACACCCTTAGATAGTATCCTGCGGAATTTGGGAATTACTACAATATTTTTTGCTGGTGTGAATGCTGATCAATGTGTATTAACTACACTCTGTGACGCTAATTTTTTAGGATATGACTGCATTTTAGTTAAAGATTGTACAGCGACAACTTCACCCGATTATTGTTGGTTAGCAACTTTATACAACGTTAAACAATGCTTTGGTTTCGTCACCGACTCCCAAGCAATTCTCACCGCTTTAAGTCACCCCAAATTAACAGGAGAGGATGATTAAGATGTACTCTACTCGTTGCGTAATTCCTGTTATTAAATCTCCCAAAGATTATCAAGCCTACCGCATCAGTCCTCATGATAGCAATCGATTAGCAATTATCTTTGACTCCACCAATGCCAATACTTCTTTAACTTGTTGCGTAGAAATCTTTGATGTGGGTGGAAAAACACCGCCCAATCGCCATCAATGGGCAGTAGAAATGTTTTTTATTCTCAAAGGTGAAGGCATAGCTATTTGTGATGGCAAAAAAGTTGCCATTAAAGCTGGAGATAGTTTGTTAGTACCACCTACAGGCACACACTTAATTAAAAATACAGGTTCTAGTCGCTTGTATGCTTTAACAATTATGGTTCCTAATGAGGACTTTGCTGAATTAATTCGCAGTGGCACACCAGTAGAATTAGATGCAGAAGATATGGCAGTATTTGGCAGGTTAGATACTTTAATGCCCTATTAACCCAAGTTGCTAGTTATAAATGAAGAGTGGCGCACAGGTGTCAAAAAGGCAATAAATAACCTCTGAGTCATCTTGAGATGACTTGCGCTATAAGATTTGGAATTCATTCCGAGGTATGTCAAGAATTAGAATGCTGCTTTGGCAACCTAACTTTAACTTTAGTTCCCTGTCCCACTTGACTAGATAAAGTAATATTCCCACCATGTAATTCTACACAAGCTTTAGTAATTACTAAACCCAAACCTGTTCCTGGTATGGTGTCAACATTACTACCCCGACTAAAAGATTTGAATAAATTTTCTTGATCTGCAAGAGGAATACCCATCCCCTCATCTTGAATTTCTAGGAATATTTCTGATTCTTTACCGTTGAGATAAACAATAACATTGCCGCCTGCGGGAGAATACTTGATGGCATTAGATAATAAGTTTAAAAGTATTTGGCGCAAAAGTCCGCGATCGCCCCAAAAGTTTTGATGATTACCTGTCACTTGCAAAATGATTTTATGGCGATTATCTAATATTTCTTGTTGTTCAGTAATTAACTCAGAAATAAATTGCAAGACATCTAAAGGTTGTGGTTTAAATTTAGTTTTATCCAGTTCTAATTGATGAACTAAAAGCATATCATCCACAAGTTTAGACATGTGTCTTGCTTTCTGCTCAATTATTTGTAAAAAGCGATTTTTTCTTGCTTCATCCAACTGTTCGCTGCGTTGTTTGATGGTTGATGCAGCCGCCAAAATCGAAGCTAAAGGTGTACGGTATTCGTGAGAAACTGTAGTCACAATTTGAGATTTAAACTTATTGAGTTCCTTTTCTTTGACGAGTGCAGCTTGAGTCATTGCCAACAGTTCCGCCTGTTGAATTGCGATCGCCAACTGCACCGATACTTGGTTGAGAATTTCTACTTCATCAGCAGGCCATAGCTTATCTTCTGAACTGGGTTCGGCAATTAAAAAACCCCAAAGTTTAGGATTGGGGTGGCTATTGTGACTAACATTAATCGGAACTACTAAATTAGCTTGAGTATTTAATTGCTCTTTTTTGTGAAAGCAAAAATGACTCAAACTTGCCTCATAAACACGAGAAATTCTGCGTCTGTGTCGCCATTGATGATTTTCACCCAGATTACTATAGGCAACAACTAAACTTTTTTGTCTACGTACAGTTGTACTGTGCGCTACTTGTGTAGTGACAAAGTGAGTTTCTGGTTGATGGTAACTATCTGAAATGTGATCATATCTTTGTTCAGTTTCCCCAGATGAGGCAACTATCTTGCCACCCATATCAGAGGTAAACTGATAAATAATCACGCGATCGCATTTCAAAAGTTGCTGTACTTCCACCACAGCCGTATGCAAAATTTCTTCGACATTTAAAGACTGACGAATCCGCAGTGCTGTTGTCGCAATTAAACGCTGTCTTTCTTGAGTTTGACTGAGTTTAACTTTCAGACAAGATTGCTTAATCGCATTACGCACTGCTAATTGCAAAACATCTAACTGGAGGTGCTTTTTTACTAAATAATCATCAGCACCACGCTTCATTGCTTGCACCGCAACCGCTTCATCACCACGCCCAGTCAACATAATAATAGAAGCAGGCGTTTCACCTCGACACTTTTGCAAGCGTTCCAACAAATCTAACCCACTCATATCCGGCAAGCAAAAATCTAGCAGAATCACATCACAGTGAATTGCTTGACATAATGCCAACCCTTCTTCCGCAGAGTCAGCCTCGAATATCTGATATGAATTTTGGGGATCTTTTAATAAGTACCGACGATAAACTTTCCGATCCTCGGCACAATCATCAATGATGAGTAGCGTCCAGGTGTCCGGCATATTAAGAATTAGGGAGAATATTTACACTCCTTGACTTAGCATCCCACAAATGACAGCAATATTAACTAACTATTACAAAAATATAAATTAAATCTTAAGTTTAAGGGGTTATACCAATTCACAATTCGCAAGTCGCAATTCGCAATTAAAAAACTTAGATACAGTAAACCTTTCAGGGTTTACATCTGTATCAGATTTTTCGTGAAATGGTATTAGGGGCTAGAAATAAACTCCTGCCTTCTGCCCCAACCACGTAGCAGTAAGTCAAAAGGCAAAAGTTAAAAGTCAAAAATCAAGAATACTTTTGACTTCTCCGGCTTTGCCGGAGCCTCTAATCCACAGGCGGTAAGGTATTCCTTTCCAACCAATACTCAACAAATGCTTGCACTGTCTTTTGCAGTTCTTGAGCATCCATCGGCTTGACTAGATAGCCATTGGCACCTTTTTGGTAGCAAAATTCAATGTCTTTGGGGTTAGATGACGTGGTAAACACCACAATGGGGATTTTCTTTAAACTGATATCTTGCTTGAGTCGTTCTAGGATGTCACGGCCATCAATCCCAGGTAAATTAAGGTCAAGCAAAATCACCGAAGGCTTCGGTATGGTGTTCGGGTTTTGGGAATTCTCTTCTCGATAAAGGAAGTCCAAAACCTCATCCCCGTTTGTACATCTATATATAGGGTTCTGGACAGCCAACCGCCGCATTAGGCGTTGCAACATTTTAAAGTCTTCATTGCTATCCTCAACAACCAACAGAGGTTTGTTAAGTTTTTTTGTCATCAGAGATTTTAAAAAATGTAACAAAATTTTTCAAATATCTTAAACTATTGCCGCAACGTGAAATAAAACGTGGAACCATTGCCCATACTAGATTCCACCCAAATCTGACCGCTGTGTAACTCAACAATTTTTTTAGAAATGGCGAGTCCTGCACCTGTACCGCCGCCATACTTTTCTTGCGAGTGCAGCCGCTTAAATAGACGAAAGATGGTTTGATAATGATGGGGTTGAATACCAATTCCGTTATCTTTGACGTAAAAAACGGGAAATAAAGTGAATTTTTGAAGTTTATCTGATTCTTGCTGAGTAATAAAGCCAATTTCAATCAATGGTTCTGGTTTATCGTTATATTTCAAAGCATTAATTATTAAATTAGTAAAAACTTCATGGACTAATACCGGGTCACACTGAACTGCTGGTAAAGGTCGAGGAATGTCAATATTCAGTTGTGCTTCTTGACGGCTGGCCTGAATGACATCAATTACTTGGTTTAGCAATTCATTAAAATCAGTTAGTTGGAGATGTAATTCTGTTTGCCCTAATTGAGAGAGACGCAACAGCGAATTAATCAGCGTTTCCATCCGCACAGACAAAGCAAGGACAGTCTGTAAGTAGTCAATGCCATCTGCATCTAAGATGTCGGCATAATCTTCGATTAAAATTGTCGAGAAATTATAAATCCCGCGCAAAGGTTCTTTCAAATCATGAGACGCTGCATAAGCAAAAGAAGCAAGTTCGCGGTTACTGCGTTCTAACTCTTGGTTGATTTTGGCTAATTCTTCCGCTTTAGAAAGAACAATACCAACAATTGCCCCCTTCAAAGCCCAAGCATTATCAATCTCACACTGTTTCCAAGGTAGAGATGTTAACTGGACGATTTCTTGCCACTTTTCAAAGGATGTGCGCGGACACAGAGTAACGCTACCATCTGTATTTGTCTGGATTGACTCATTAGGATTTCCCGCCCAATTAATAGTCTGCACAACTTCGGGACGAAACCACAAAATATAGTAACGCTGCACTTGAGAAATACGTAACAACAGCAACCCACTGGCAGTATTTTTAAATTGAACCGCTTCTGGGTAAAGTTTCGGCAGAGAATTGGTGGCAAATATGCGTTCACTAACGTGATTATCGACCCAAGTGATTAATTTTCGTACCTGTTCTATTTTTGGCGTTGCACCCACCAGTGTAATTTCATTGTCTAAACATACAGCTGCTCCGGTGGCACTAACAAGGGCAAGTAAACTTGGTTGCGGTTTAATTAAAGCATCAATAAAATTATCGGCTTGGGAAATTAACTCGACAAATTCAGCTTGGAGGGATTTCAGCCTCACTTCGTAGTCTAATTCAGAGTGAATAACTTTATGTCCTAACTCTGAGGAGACAATTTGACCCAAAAATTCGCAGATTTTCCGCACTTCGTAGGTTAGATACTTTGGTGTTTGATGATGACAGGAAATTAACCCCCACAACTGCTGATTTTTAATTAAAGCAATCACCAAAATGGCAGATACACCCATATTTTGATGATAGGTAATACAGCATGGATCTACACTCCGTAATACTGACCAAGTTAAATCAAGGGGTGTAGCTGCATCCTGGGAAATTAACTTTACAGGTTGGGCTGTAAAATCAGGAATAAATCTTTGTAAGCATTGGGTGTATAGCTGTCTGACAGGTGTGGGAATATCTGTAGCGGGAAAGTGAAGTCCCAAATAAGGTGATAAATCTTCTCGTTTAGCTTCTGCAACTACTGAACCTGCACCTTGTTCATCAAATTGATAGACCATCACGCGGTCAAAAGCAGTGATTTTGCTATATTCGGCGGCAACTAAATGTAGAAATTCTGCTAAGTTTGTGGTGTGTTGCAAATGTGCGATCGCTTCACTCACCAAAGTATGAAAGCCTAAAAAACTGATATTTTCATCACTGTTTTTTGGTTCTAGTTCCAAAATTACCGCATTGGTTGTCCGATGAGCAATCCCATCAAAGTAGCGTGCTTGATTATCGGTTGTAATTGGTATTTTCAAAATTGTGAAAGTTCCAATTTTTTTCTCTAAGCATTGTTTAATCGCTGTTACCTGTGGAGTCGCCAGTAAACAACTCAGTGGTTGACCGAGTAAATCTTGGGGTTGTTTGTCTAGATAAGTCGCGGTGTTGTTGCTGACTTGCCAAATTTCTAATTCAGCATTCAAAGCCAGTAATAAACCATGAGGCTGTATCGACCCAGGAAGATGAATCGGTTGGTCATGGCTGTTTTCAGAAGCAGGTTGAGTAGTGATGTCTTCAGGACTCATGGTGGAATAGATAAAGTTTAACTGATGACAATGCACTAAATCGCAGATAGGAATTATTCTGCCTTGTTCTTGCTCCAAATTGATAGAAACTTATGAGTTGCTGACATCTATAGGAATCCGGTTTGATTTCTGAATTTATTTGTGTAGGTAGGGAATAGGGAATGGGGAGTCGGGAGTAGGAAAGAAGCCTGATCTGAGTGTACTGATTTTTTTCCCAAATCAAATATGAGTCCTATAGATGATTTGTAGCCACTAAAATTTTAGGACATAAAAGTTACACCTATTTTTCATCTCTATGAAACTTGAATTTTTGTAAAACTGTCAAAGCAAGTATTAGTGAGAATTATAAAGTTTGTTTATTTGATCAGTACTGTAGTTATTTAAGTACTTGGCAGTATTAATATTGACGTTATAATTGATTCGGCAAATCAAAAAAAGGGATGTGTGCATTTAGAGAAAGTTGCACCAGCCTGGAAAAAACAAATTTGCTATCAAAAACTTTTTATTTCTGACAAGGTGTTGTGTATGAAGTGCAAGAATTTTTTGACTATTTTGACAACCAGTTTAGTTTCCATGATATCTTTGCCTGCGATCGCCCAAGCAGAAACGTCATTTAAAACACCTACTGGAAATATTCACTGTACAATTCTACAAGCAAGCATTCGTTGCGATATTATAAAAATCACTGCAAAAATTCCACCCCAACCCAAAAACTGTGAATTAGACTGGGGTCATGCCTTTATTCTCGATGCACAGGGTCGTGGTTATCGGGGTTGTTATGGTGATACAACAGTAAATCCCCAAAACCCTGTTTTGCAATATGGTAAGACATTACGTCATGAAGGTATTGTCTGCACATCCAGAAGAACAGGCTTAACTTGTGTTAATCGCGATCAAAGAGGCTGGGAACTGAGCCGAGAAAAACAAAGATTCTTTTAAAATATCAGCATTAAGTTGAGTGCGATCGCTTCATCAAAAAAGCTTTTGGTGTGTTAGGTGTAAGCCGTAACACACCCTAAATATACTAAGTTTATTCGACAATCAAATAAAAGTCTTATATTTATTCAGTTAGCAAGCTAGGCGAAGTTAACACAAACACATCCCGAATACCTAACCCATCAACTTGCGGTTTAATGGGAGTCGTAAAATGGAAAAATTCGTGGTCATTAACTAATAATAATTCACCAGAATTAAGCACTTTGCTAAAAACTGGCTTTTCTTTTTTCGCTGTATATAGATGTGTTTCTCCACCTTGAATGTTTTCTCTAGCCACAGAGAAAATTCCAATAAAATCAGTACCATCTTGATGGATACCTTCAGGGGCGGGATTCCCCATATTTTCGGCAGAACAGATAGTTCTGATTTGATGAACTCCGATTTCTGCTTCTGGATGCAGTTTACAAGAGTCGCTAAATGCTAAAACCATCTTTTTAAAGATATCAAGCTCAATGATGCCATCTTCTAATTCTGCAAATTCTCTTTTAATATCTCCCAATAAAGGGTTATATGTTTTGCTTTGGAAGAGATAGCCATGTGGTAGTTTAATTAAATCATTCCCCGAAACGGTAAAACGAGATAATCTTCTTAACCGATAATTGCCTTTGATATAAGGATCAACTGGCAAATTATTAAAAAATGGCTGAAAACCTTCTGGATTAATAGAATTTACCTTTCTTAAAGTGAACAGAAAAGCATATTCTAAGTCTGTTGATTCCCATACTTTTTGCATAGGATTTACCTGCTGATTAGGTTTAAATCCTCCGCTATTTTTCTTTCTCGGAGGCTTATACCACCGAGTATATGCTACTTTTTATTAAACTGTCGTTAAATTGACTACAGAATTTGACAATTTGTGATAAAGTAATCACCTCCTGGAAAGTCTTTTGCATCGTGTTGCTAACTCCACTCACACCGCAGATTTAGTTCTGCGTGGCGGAATGTTAATGCGGTTGTGGGTTCCCCCAGGCCATCGCATTGCAGTTGATGTTGATTTTCTGGGGTTATATCCCTTTGATAAGCTGTTAAGCATTTAATTTGCACATTGAGGCCGCAGGGGGGCAGGGAGCAGGGGAGAAGGTTTGCAGCTTTTATTACCATGAACATGGTGCAACTTAAATGACGATTAGCTTATTGAATCCACAGCCCAACGCTTTCGGGAATTGCTGGCGATTGAAGGAGGTAAGTCACAAGGCAAAAGTCAAAAGGCAAAAATGAAGAATAATTTTGACTTTTGATATCATATCCGGCAAATCAGTTATGATTCAACACATCTGTGCAGAAAGACAGAACTCTTTCTCCCCATGCTCCCTACCACGCCAGTCGCTACTCTGCGAGAAGCCGCGCAGAGCGCGCCTACAAGTCGGGAAACCCGACGACACTTACTACAAATCGGCAAAGCCGCCCAAGGCAGTGTCTCTCCTGCAATTTTTATGATAAGTCTTTTATCAGACATGATATGACTTCTCCGGCTTTGGCGGAGTGCTTCATGACTTCTTTAAGGTAAATTTTATGTGATGCGATCGCCAAAATTTCTGGGAATTCTAGAGATAAGGCAGTCGTAAGAAATATGTGTTTCACTGAAAGCTATGGCAGATTCTAATAGCACCCGCACGCAAACGCTTTTGCAGCTTTCGGGTTATCAGATCCTTGAGCAAATCTATCGGGGAACAAGAACAATTGTGTATCGTGCGGTACAAACAGAGACAAAGCGCCCAGTAGTGATTAAGGTGCTGCATCAGGATTATCCCAGCTTTAGTGAACTCGTACAGTTTCGCAATCAATATACCATCACCAAAAATCTGCCGATCGCAGGTATTGTTCAACCTTTGAGTTTAGAATCTTTGGGGAACAGTTATGCCTTAGTGATGGAGGACTTGGGCAGTATTTCTTTAGGGCAGTACCTCCAACAACAGCCCCTCTCACTTGCCGAGATGCTGACGCTTGCCATTCAACTAGCAGAAATTCTCCATCACCTGCATCAACATCGAGTCATCCATAAAGATATTAAACCTGCGAATATTCTCATCCACCCAGACTCGAAACAGGTGCAACTCATCGACTTCAGTATTGCTTCCCTGTTACCCAAAGAAACTCAAACCATCCAAAATCCCAATGTGTTAGAAGGCACTCTGGCTTATCTCGCGCCAGAACAAACAGGACGGATGAATCGGGGGATTGATTACCGAACAGATTTCTATGCTCTGGGTATCACACTGTATCAGTTATTAACTAGACAATTGCCATTTATCAGTGAAGACCCCTTGGAGTTGATTCATTGTCATATTGCTCAAGTACCGATGTCTGTCAATCAGGTCAATCCCGATGTACCTCCGATGGTAGCTGCAATTGTGGCGAAACTTATGGCGAAAAATGCCGAAGACCGTTATCAGAGTGCGCTGGGACTCAAATATGATTTGGAACATTGTTTGAGCCAGTACAAAGAAACAGGCACAATTGCGGAGTTTAAGCTAGGACAGAGAGATTTGTGCGATCGCTTTACCATTCCTGAAAAGCTCTACGGCAGGGAAACCGAAGTGCAAGTCTTACTCGATGCCTTTGAGCGGGTTGCAGTTGGGACTACAGAATTAATGCTCGTAGCGGGGTTTTCCGGGATTGGCAAAACCGCCGTCATCAATGAAGTCCACAAACCCATAGTCCGGCAGCGTGGTTACTTCATCAAAGGTAAGTTTGACCAGTTCAATCGCAACATTCCCTTTTCCGCTTTTGTGCAAGCCTTTCGGGATTTAGTCGGGCAATTGCTCAGTGAAAGTGATACTCAATTACAACACTGGAAGACTCAGACTTTAGCAGCACTGGGAGAAAATGCCCAAGTCATTATAGAACTGATTCCCGAACTTGAACGCATCATTGGCATACAACCCCCAGCCGTAGAATTATCAGGAACCGCAGCCCAAAATCGGTTTAATTTGTTGTTTCAAAGGTTCATTCAAGTCTTTACTATCCCCGAACATCCGTTAGTAATGTTTGTTGATGATTTGCAATGGGCAGATTTAGCTTCGTTGAATTTGATTCAGGTGTTAATGTCTGAGTCGCAAACAGGCTGTCTATTACTGCTGGGTGCTTATCGGGATAATGAAGTGTTTGCCACCCACCCGTTGATGTTGACCCTCAATGGAATGGAAAAAGCTGGAGTAAAAATCCACACCATCACCCTACAACCCCTGACTTTTACCAGTCTCAATCACTTGATTGCCGATACCCTTCACGCTCCCGCATCCATAGTGCAACCACTTACAGAACTGGTCATACAGAAAACACAAGGTAATCCTTTCTTTGCGAACCAGTTTTTGAAGGCATTACATCAAGACCAGTTAATTACCTTTAACTCTAATGCAGGATATTGGCAGTGCAATATTCTGCAAGTGCGAGAAGCGGCTTTGACCAATGATGTGGTTGAATTGATGGTGCAGCAATTGCAAAAGCTACCGCAAGCAACCCAAGAAATTTTAAAACTTGCAGCTTGTATTGGCGCACAGTTTGATTTAAATACACTGGCGATCGTTTCGCAGCAATCCCCAACAGAAGTAGCAGCAACATTGTGGAAAGCATTACAGGAAGGGTTGATTCTGCCGCAAGGCGATTTGTACAAATTTTATTTGTCAGAAACTCAAGCAACACAGCACACCCCACAGAAAACCCTCAACTATCGGTTTCTGCACGATCGCGTCCAACAAGCTGCTTACTCATTAATCCCAGAAAAGCAAAAGCAGACAACTCACCTGAAAATTGGGCAGTTATTGCTTCACAAGTCTGCAAACAGCGAGCGGGAAGAACGATTATTTGAAATCGTCAATCATTTGAATATCGGCAGAGGCTTCATTTCACAACCGCAAGAACGAGAAGATTTAGCACAGTTGAACCTGGAGGCGGGGCGAAAAGCAAAGACCTCTACCGCCTATGAAGCAGCGATCGCCTATTTATCTACGGGAATTGAGTTACTACCGAAAACAGCTTGGGAAAGCCACTATTCTCTTTCTCTAGCACTATATGAAGAGATGGCAGAAGCCAGCTACCTCAATACTGATTTTGAGCAGATGGAACAGTGGGCTAATTTAGTGTTGCAACGGGCTAAAAACTTACTCGATACCATCAAAGTTCAGCAAACTCGGATTATGGGAGCTAAAGCCCAAGGAAAACTCCTGGATTCCCTCAATATTGGGTTACAGGTTTTAAAAGAGTTGGGTATTGAATTTCCACAGCAGCCAACCCAGGCAGATATTCGAGAAGGATATGAGGGAACGCGATCGCATTGGATTGACAAACCACCCCAGAGTTTACTTGATCTGCCAACGATGTCCGACTCCCATCTTTTGGCAGCGATGAATATGTTGACAATTTTAACACCTGCTGCCTATGTGACATCACCCAACTTAATGCTGTTGCTGATTTTCAAGCAAGTTGAACTATCCATCAAATCAGGTAACGCCCCTGTCTCAATATTTACTTATGGTGACTATGGTATAGTCCTCTGCGGCATTATGGGCGATATTACCAATGGTTACGATTTTGGTGAATTGGCATTAAGTTTATTGGAAAGATTCCAAGCAAAATCTTTCACAGGTCGTTCTGGATATGTGGTTAATACTTACATTAAGCATTGGAAAATTGGCTTATCGGAAATAGTTCCTTGCTTGCAAGCAGCCTATCGTAATAGCCTGGAAACTGGAGATATAGAAGCACTCGGTTGTAATGCTGTTGCTTACTGTGCTTATGCTTATCATCAGGGGCAGAACTTAACAGAAATTGTTAAAACAATGGAGGCTTACCGCCAAACAATTATTCAATATAAGCTGGCATTTTCTTTACCATTCCAAGAAATCTATCAACAAACAGCTCTGAATTTACTAGGTGAGACGGCAACACCCTACATACTCACTGGCACAATATTTAACCAAGAACAATCACTTCCCCAACTACAAGCAACCAATCAACGCACAGCATTATTTTACTGGTTCTTTAACCAAAGCATTCTTTATTACATTTTTGCAAAAAACTACGAAGCAATTCAAACCTCTGCCGAAACTGCTCAGTATCTAGATGGGGTTGTGGGTATGTTCATAGTTCCCCTCTATTTCTGGTTTGACGCGCTGATTCAATTAGCCCAATATACAGAAAGTACTCCAGTTGAAGAGCGTCAATTCATCCTGCTCAAAGTACAACAACATCAAGAAAAATTGCAGTATTGGGCAACTCTATCTCCGGTAAATCATCAGCACCGTTGGCAGCTAATTGAAGCAGAACGTTATCGAGTAATTGGCAAGAGAGCCGATGCAGTGGACGCTTATGATCGCGCCATTGCAGGAGCAAAAGCCAATGGATTCATCCAAGATGAAGCCCTCGCCAACGAACTCGCCGCCAAATTCTATCTTAATTGGGAAAAAGAAAAAGTCGCCGCAGGCTATATGCAAGAAGCCTACTACTGTTATTCTCGATGGGGAGCTAAAGCCAAAGTTGCTGACTTAGAAACCAACTATCCCGATTTGCTTCGCCCCATCTTGCAACAGGCAGAAGTATCTACGAGTATTTTGAGTACCTTAGCAACGATCTCCCCGCTAACTGTATCTCCTCATCCCAGCGATCGCAAAAGTTCCAGTATTACCAACATTAACAATTCCCTTGATTTTGCCATTATCCTCAAAGCCTCTCAAGCACTTTCTAGCACAATTCACTTAGATGAACTTCTACATCAACTCACCCAAATTATTTTGCAAAACTCAGGCGCAGATCGCTGTGCTTTGATGTTGCTCAGTGAGACTGGAGAATGGCAAGTGCGAGCGATCGCTACTCTTAATGAAACACAACTTTGTGCTGAACCACTGATCAATAATCCCCATATACCAGTCAAGCTGATTCAGTACGTCAAAAACACCCAAGAATTTGTGGTAATTGACAACCTGGAAACTACCTTACCTGTAATTGGTGACTATCTCAGACAACACCAGCCCAAGAGCTTACTATGTTTGCCTCTTCTCCATCAGGGGCATTTAATTGGCATTTTATATCTCAACAATCAACTTACTTGTGGGGTATTTACCCAAGCTCGGATTTTAATTCTCAATTTCCTCTGTACCCAAGCTGCCATTTCCCTAGAAAATGCCCGACTTTATCAACAATCTCAGAATTATGCTCAACAACTGGAGCGATCGCAATTACAAGTTGTACAAAGCGAAAAAATGGCATCTTTGGGTAACTTGGTGGCTGGTGTCGCCCATGAAATCAACAATCCTATTGGTTTCCTCAATGGCAGTATCAACAATGCAAGAGATTATGTGCAAGATTTACTAGACTACATTGCCCTTTATCAAGAACACCATCCCCAAGCAGCTACAACAGTAAAACAGAAAGCTAAAGAAATTGATCTGGAATTTCTCACAGAAGACTTACCAAAGTTACTTAATTCGATGAAAGGAGCAACGGATCGCATCACAAGTATCAGTAATAGCCTCCGTACCTTCTCCCGTGCGGATACCGAATACAAAGTCAGTGCCAATCTCCATGAGGGACTCGACAGCACGTTATTAATTTTGAAATATCGCCTCAAAGCCAATGAGTTTCGTCCAGAGATACAAATCATACAAGAGTTTGGCGATTTACCTCCAATCGAATGCTTTCCTGGACAGTTAAACCAAGTATTTATGAATATCCTGGCGAATGCCATTGATATGTTTGACGAAATGGCTCAAACTCAATCCTTTAAAGAACTGGAAGCTAATCCCCAAATAATTACCATTCGTACTGAAGTTATATCAAACCAGGTAGATATTCGTATTCGTGATAATGGTAAAGGTATGACACAGGAAGTTCAGAAGAAAATATTTGACCATTTATTTACTACCAAAGCTGTAGGGAAAGGTACAGGATTGGGATTATCGATCGCTCGTCAAATTGTGGTCGAAAAACATGGTGGCAGACTAGAAGTACAGTCTCAGGTAGGACAAGGTAGTGAGTTTTGCATCTACCTGCCGATTGGTGAGCAGTAACTTCTGCCTGATGTGAATTACAAATTATTTTGCCGTTCCGCAACTAGTCGCAAATCTTCTTGATGTTGCCAAGCCCATTCTGCCAAAGTAGCGATCGGTTCAATTAGCTGTTCACCAAAGGGTGTGAGTTTATATTCTACCTTTGGTGGCACAACTGGATATACAGTTCGTTCGACAACACCTGCTGACTCTAACCTTCTGAGGGTTTGTGTCAGCATTTTTTTTGATACATCAGGAATTTGACGTTGAAAATCAGTATATCGCTTGGTACCAGAAGATAAAAGATACATGACTGGCGGTGTCCATTTATCTCCTACTAAATCGAGCATCTGTCGCACAGGACAGTCTGCACTCAAGATGATTTGTTCATTTTTGGGAACCATGAGGTAACTATATCACCAGAAAGTTCCTACTTGTAAGCAAAATCGAAATCAGGCACACTGCTTTATTAGTGAAAACAGGGAAATTTGCATGAAATCTTTAGCAAACAAAGTTGCCCTCGTCACTGGGGGTACTTCTGGGATTGGGCGCACTACTGCGATCGCTTTTGCTGGTGCTGGTGCTAAAGTTGCAGTTGTGGGAAGACGCGCCGAAGAAGGTAATGAGACTCTTAACTTAATTCATCAAGCTGGTAGTGAAGGTTTGTTTATCAAAGCAGATGTGGCGCAAGAAGCAGATATAAAAGCCACTATTGCTGCTGTTGTTGATAAGTTTGGCAAACTCGACATTGCATTTAATAATGCTGGAATGTTGGGACAGAATGCGGTGTTGGCAGAACAAACAGAACAAAACTACGACAAAGTTTTTGGTGTTAATGTTAAGGGCGTATTTTTGTGTATGAAGCACGAAATTAGCCAAATGTTAGCCCAAGGTAATGGAGGTGCAATTGTCAATACAGCTTCTATTAATGGTTTTCGTCCTTTAGCACCTGGCTTATCAATTTACGATGCTTCTAAAACTGCTGTGGTGATGCTAACAAAAGCCGCAGCTTTAGAATATGCCTCCCATAAAATTAGAATAAATGCGATCGCACCAGGGCCGATTGAAACCGAAATGCTTAATCAGGCTAGTGGTGGTAATACTAAAGCTTTTGCAAATATTGTCCCAGCCGGACGTTTAGGCAAACCAGAAGACATTGCGAATGCTGTGCTTTGGTTATGCGCTGATGCTACAGATTTTGTCAATGGTCACACCCTGACTGTTGACGGTGGGATTTTAGCAGGGTGAGCAAATTATCAGGAAGTAATATGACTCAACTAGAAAACAAAGTTGCATTAATTCTAGGTGGCGCAGGTAATGTTGGCGAAGGTATTGTCAGAGCATTTCTTAAAGCAGGTGCTATAGTAGCTGTGCCATCACGTAAATCCGAAAAATTGGCAGAATTAAGCTCTTATTTAGGCGAACTTGCTTATCCAGAAAGATTTATTCCGATTGTGGGCGAAATTACCCAAATTGAGAGTGCCGAAAGTATTCGTGACCAACTGCTCAAACAATTTGGTCAACTTGATGCTGTGGTTGCTTCTCTTGGTGGTTGGTGGTTTGGTAACAAACCTGTAACTGAAGTCTCAATTACCGAATGGCAACAATATTTAGATAGTAATTTAACTAGTCACTTCATCGCCGCCCGCACCTTCTTACCTGTTTTAACAGAACGTAAAGGTGCAAGTTACACTTTGATTGGTGGAGCCGCAGCCGAAGTACCGATTCCCAATGTCAGCCCCGTGAGCATTCCCGCCGCTGGACAACTTATGCTAGCTCAGGTGTTGATGCAGGAAAATAAAGGTAGTGCTGTGCGAATTAATGAAGTAATTGTTCATAGCTGGGTAACTACTCGCACTAGTAAAGAACGCAGTCAACCAACGTGGATTAGTGCTGATGACATTGGCGCATTTACAGCTTGGCTGGCTTCTGATGCCGCTACTATGGTGAATGGGAGTCTGCTGCGCTTGTACGAAAAGCCTGGGATTTAATCAAATTAGAACTCATACGCTTCGCGTTGCATCACAGATGGGTTGATATTTCTCACCCAAAGAAGAACACTTGTTTGCTATTAACGCGAGTTTGCTCAACTTTTCCCTAATCTTTCTAGAATGCAGAAACTATGATGTAAACAAAAGTTTTGGAATCAGCAATGTTAATGTGATAGCTCACATTGTGAATGCGCTGCCTCGCAATGTTAATGTGTCGACTTGCAATGTTAATGTGATGACTTACATTGTAAATATGTTGTCTTACATTGTGAATGCGTTACGTTACATTTACAATGTAACGTGAATTGATAAGTCTGTTTGTACTTCTCCTCCATCTCCTCTCCGTGTCGGAGAGGGGAGTAATTACCAGCAATAAATTTTATTATTAACCTTGATAATGTTGTGTAGAAATGGGTGGTAAGTAGCGTTTACGTCGGCTTTGAATGCTTTTCCACAGTAAAACACCAGCAAAAATTAAGGTGGATAGCAGAACTACACTAGCGCCAGAAGCAATATCTAAGTAGTAGCTGAGGTAAATTCCGGCAAATGCGATCGCTGCGCCTAAAATACCAGAAATAATCATGATATAACCAAAGCGATCGCTCAACAGTCGCGCAATAGAAGCCGGAATCACCACCGCAGAGATAATTAATGTCACTCCCAAAACATTCAGTGTGGCGACTAACAACGTTGCCAACATCAAAGCAAATAATGTATCCATCACCACCACTGGGACACCATGCACTTGTGCTACTTCCCGATCAAAACACCAAAATAGTAAAGGCCGATAAAACACAAACACTAAGCTTAAAATTACAATCGATACTACCGTCACAAACCACAAATCTGTAGGAGAAACGCCCAAGACATTGCCAAATAAAGCCGCCTCAAAGTTTTGGCTAAATTTGCGATAGGTACTAATTACGGCTACACCCAAAGCAAAACTCGCCGTGGTCACAATTCCAATTGCAGCATCAGAATATACTTTACGCCCTGTAAGATATTGGATGAGCAAAGCAGCAGCAAATCCCCAAATTCCCGAACCAACATAAAAATTTAACCCTAAAACATAGCTCAAAACTGCTCCGCCCAAAATCGCATGAGAAAGACCATGAGCAATGTAACTCATTCGGCGAGTGATGATATATACACCCATCACACCGCACAATAGCCCCGCCATCATCCCAACCATTACAGCGCGGCTAAAAAATTCATAAGCAAAAGGTTTAAGTAGAAATTCCATGTATTTAATAAGTCTAGTATTGTATTTCTGACTCTAGTGAGGTACTAGACAGAAATAATTAACCGCAGATGGACGCAGATAAAAACCAAAAAAATGCCTGTACTTTAAGATTTAGAATTATGTCCGTTGTGACTGAAGGGAATTTTTTTGAGGATGTGGGGTAAATTGTCTTGCATTTGATGGCGTAACGAAGTACCTGCATTAGCAATCAAAATGCGATCGTTTTGATGAAATACCACCATTTCTGCACCAAAGGTCTGCTTTAAAATTGCAGGTGTAAACACATCACTGGGTTCACCTTGGGCAATAACGCTGTGATTAAAACACACTACCCAAGGTAAATGAGTTGCTACCGAATTTAGATCATGGGTAGAAAGTAGAATTGTTAACCCTTGTTGATTTAGTTCCGCCAACAAATGTAATAATTCATGCTGCACTCGTAAATCAGAACTGCTGGTTGGTTCATCTAACAGGACAATTTCTGGTTCACCAACTAGCGCCCTAGCAATAAATACTCGTTGCTGTTGTCCACCAGATAACTCACCAATGGGACGATTAGCAATGTGCGCTACTCCTACCCGTTCTAATAAAGCTTTCGCCGCAATGCGATCGCGGTATGATGACCAAGGTAAAAATTGCTGTCTGCGATAACGCCCCATCATCACTACTTCTAGTGCAGTTACCGGAAAATTCCAATCTACTGTTTCTACTTGCGGTACATAACCCACTTTTGGCGGCGCAGTTCCCGGTTTTAAACGTTTTCCACGAAACCAAATTTCCCCCGCCCAAGGTTTAACTAACCCTAATATGGCTTTAATTAGAGTAGTTTTCCCGCTACCAGAAGGCCCCACTAAACCAGAAAGTTGTCCAGGATATAAGCACAAATTGACATTCGTCAATACTGGTTGAGTTTGGAAACCACAGGTAAGATTTCTAATTTCTAATATTGTTTCCATGCAAATGAAGTATGAAGTGTGAAGTATGAAGTGTGAAGTGGGAGGTGTGGGAAGTGTGGGAGGTGTGGGAAGTGTGGGAGGTGTGGGAAGTGTGGGAGGTGTGGGAGGTGTGGGAGGTGTGGGAGGTGTGGGAGGTGTGGGAGGTGGGGGGGGGGTGGGAGGTGTGGCTGACAGGTGTAGGTTTTTTACAATTAGGAGGAATTGAAGCAAAAGAAATCGTCAACAGGAGTAGGAGGAAAAGTACTCCAACGCGGAAGACGAAGAGGAAGATGGTTGAGTA
>NZ_JACJTB010000061.1 GCF_014698475.1 Nostoc spongiaeforme FACHB-130
GTGTCTAAAAATATCAGTGTTCTTATGTCTCTTAATTTTATAGCCTGAAAGTCATTCACCGCAGTACTTTCAGGCTATCTTGCCCCTGGTGACAGCTTCGCTATATTTACCCCAATTAAAAATCTATACCTGACTGGAGCTGATACACTTTCAGTCGGCATTATGGGAGCGATGATGGGTGGAGTGAAAACAGCAGGTGTTTTAAATGGGGCATTCGGCTTTTTTAAGATTATGGCAACCATCATGAGAAAGTGACAGAGAAAGTTGGGGTATGAGTATCATCAGAACAGAAAATCGGTATCAGCTTAAAAGCCTTATTCGCTAAGGATTTTCCTGATAACGAAGGTCATTAACTTCAACTTATTATCGAGTCACTACTCAACGAGAAAATAAGGGTTTCAGCCTTGAAATATTATTGTATTACTCATGTAATACTTCTTCACCCGGTTTTCTGCGCGAATGCTACTCATACCCCATAATCAGGAAATTAAGAAAATCATGATTGGTCACAAACATAACAAACTAATGTACGACAAATATGGTGAGCGATATCATTTGAAAAGAAACAATGAAGAAGATAATCTTTGGAATGAATACCTAGATATTCCATCAATGACTAAGTTGATTGAGAAGAATGTTAATCAACGCAATGTGTTAGATATAGGCTGTGGCTCTGGAAAATTTGCTGCGAAAGTAAAATCGTGGGGAGGAAACGTTATTGGTCTAGATCAGTCAAGCACAATGATTGAGATAGCTCGAAAAGAACATCCCGAAATAGACTTTTATGTTGGTATTGCCGAAGAACTGCCATTCGGTGATAAAAGTTTTGAGCTAATTTATAGCTGTTTAATGGTTCACTACGTTAAAGAGCTAAGTCCGTTATTTACTGAAGTTGCAAGGGTAATCCGAAGCTTTGGTAAATTCATCTTTTCGTTTCATCATCCGTTTGATGAAGTGACTAATAAATTTTGGAATGGTCGTACTTATGACGTAACGATGCGCCCATATTTTCATAATGATGAATATCGATGGAATATGTTTGATGACATGGAATTAGTAAGTTACCATCACACTTTTGAGACAATATTCACTTCTTTAAATGAAAATGGCTTCGTAGTGGAACGTCTAATTGAACCAACCCCAAATCATTCAACCAGGGATAAACATCCAATATTTTATGAAAGAACTTCCAATTATCCATCGTTCTGCGCCATAAGTGCAATCTATCTACCTAACTCAATACCTTTAATGCCCTAATTACCAATCTGCTGTTATCAAGCTCTTGATTCCACAATTGGGCTATTTCGTGGAATGCGGCCGCTCCTTACTTATCAAACCTGATAGTCCAGCAGTCCGATTGCAAATCATCTGGGAGGGAAGCGGGGAACTCATCACTAGCATCTATCATGACGCTAAAGTGAAGAGATGCTTGATTTCCTAACCTTTTGATTTCACGCAACCACTTTGCTAGGTTATTACCCATAACATCAGGATTAGAAGTATCAAGAATTAACAGACGTACTCCGCTATTGGCCATACGTCGCAGCCGTTTTTCAATTTGCTTCGATGTAATTGATGAGGGTTTAATGCGGTAGGGGTCAGCAACATCGAAACTCATGACAGCCACACTGTATCGACCAACTTTTACATGAACACCATTATCAATACTGCCCATGAAAATGAAAATTTCGTGGTGAGCGGGGCAGGATTCAAAATTAACTACATTCAAAACATTAGTGGCAATTTCATGATTTAGATGTTGACGAGTTGTTTCCTCATCCAACCACAACATTTCGCCGCCGTCAGAAAGTGGGTAAATGAATTCACCTAAAATAGGGCTAAACTCCCCCACATTAACCAAAGCAAACCCTTTACCAAACTCTCGTTTCATCTGATTTATCTGCTTAAACGCCCTCCGAACAAAAGTTGCATCTTGAAGCGTTTGTAAGCAGAAGTCATTTAAAGCTTGCTGCAAAATTGAATTGGCATCCACAACTATGAGTTGTACTCCCAGAGTATTCCTTAAGGTTATTTTAGTATGTTCAATTTTTTAAAGACTCAAATCATCATCCTGTTCCCGTCGTTGCTGCTGGCGTAACTGCCGCCCATAATCAATAAGTTGCTGATTCCAGTCAGCCGTCTTGCACTTGAGCCGCTTGGACTGTGGCAATAAATCCTTAACAGCCCGTGCAGCAGCTTCTCCTGCTTCATCTGGGTCAAAAGCCACCTGTACATTAGGAATATGCCGTAATTGCTCAACTCTTAAACTGTTGGGGCTATCAACTGCCATGTACAACGTTCTTATGGGTGGCACGTCGCCTCTAACTTGATACTCCAGCATGGCTATTGACATAGCATCGATGGGCGATTTACACAGCACTAGTTTCTCTGGTGGGTCAGTCGGCTGTCCGCCCAGGTGGAAGTAAAACCAGCCCTCACGCCGCTTAGTCCCTTTCTCATAACCCTTAAAACTGTTATTTTCGCCCCTTGTCCCACGCAAAAATGCACCTTTAGCATGGGGTAAATCGCTAAGATTCCGCATCACGAACACAGCATTTTGTTGATCATCAGCGTAAATTAGTCCCCGTTCGTGGAGAGCTTGAACCAGATTTTCTCCTATCCCTCGTTTTTGGGTGAGATAGTCAGAGACTAACTGCCATTTGGCTTTATCCTCAACTGGTAGCTGGAATTGTGGACGAGGTTCTGACTGGATAATCTCACTTGTCGCATTCCTGGCGTGAGCGATCGCCGCTTTTTCTGCCCCAGCTTCCCCAAAGCGGTCACTGAGCCAAGCGATCGCCTGTCGAAAATTACAAGAGTTAACGTGCATCACCAAATCAATTGCACCACCGCCGCCCTTGTGTTGCTCCGGTGAAAAATCGTAGAACTTCGAGCCATCTATATTAATGATGTGACCGTGACCCCTCCACCGTTCATGATCATGATTTAGCCCCAACTCCCAAGCGACATCTTCCAAGGGCAGGTCACGCAGTTGACTGGTTGATTCCAACAGTTGCACTCGTTTTTCAAGTCGCTGCCGTTCCTTTTCACTATCCCTAGCCCGTTGTTCGGCACGGGATAATCTTTGCGCCATGAAAGCGCGGTCAGCCAATTGGTGGTTAATGGCTTGGAAATCGTCATGCTGCTGAATCCGGGCAATGTAAGTCCTGGCTGATTCAAATGGTGTGGGTGCTAATTGGTTATTTGTAATGACTGCGGTGAGTGGTTCGCTGTTAACCGCTTGGTAATATTCCTTTACCTTGGTATGGGTTGCCTTGCTGCCCTTCACCCCCCGTTCAATGCCCAAAGGCGCGAGAGCCTCCGCGTAGCTGTCTTGGAGTTTGGACAACTTAATGCTGGCAGCCCGACCATCACCGCCGAACATTTCTTTATGACTTAGTTGCTTAGTCTTATCGTTGATAGGAACGACGTAAGCATGAATGTGGGGAGTAGCTTCGTCCAAGTGCAATTCTGCCCGGACGCACTTATCACCATAGTTGGTCTTTAACCAAAAGTAAGAAGCAGTGGCGAAATCGGCCATGCGCTTATCGTCCCACTCACCAGCCTTTGACGGGTCATGAGGGCGGAAATATTCAGGCGATGCCGACAAGAAAATCTCACTACACAGCACGGCATCCTTACGCGGTTTGTGTTTAGTGGTGCTGGCTATCTTGGTTTTTACCAGTTCTTCGAGTGGTGTACCGTCCTCCATACCAATCAGTCTGATATTTTTTTTAGTGGTGTCAGCGTTTGGGGTATCTTGTAAACGGGCGGTATGCTTTTCGCTACCCCCAACATTGCCGAAAGACTTGAGTTTCTCAACGCGCAGAATCGCCAAAGCCGCCATTGATTTTCTCTCGAATTTTACAAGTGTGCCAAAGTTGTGCAGAACCCCCGCAGGGGCGAACGTAACTTCTGCGTCTTGAGCGTAGCGAAAGATGGGCGCAGCCCACCCGAAGGGCGTAGAAGTGTAGTGAGTACACCTCCATATTAGTACCCCCATCCCAAAGCTTTCTGCTACCGCCCATCCATCGCCATCAATCGAAAGCCATTGGTGCAATCTAAGAGCTAAAATTGCACAGTTCTGCACAGAATTAGCACAATTCGGTACGGCTAATTTGGCACTTTTGGTCATGAAGATGCACAAGTTTTGGTCGAAAACTGTGCAAAAACTGTGCAGAATTAGCACTATATAAGTGCTGATTTGCACATCTTTTGTGCTGCTCTAAAACCAGCAAATTAACCAGCTATTAGCATGACTGACATTGAGCAACAGCGACGGTCTTAGTAAGCCGCAAACCCTGATGATTCAAGCTAAAATCAACTTTTATATAGAAGGTTGGAGCTTAGGAGTCAGCCCCAAACCTGAACAAAAACTGTGGGCGGAATGGAATAAACCAGTGGTGTTAGGTGATGGGAGCTGCTGCTTTTGGTAAAAGTGAAAGCCAGAAAGAACTCAAATATAGAAAGTGCTGGCTGTTCTTGGTGGCTCTCATTGAACTAAACAATATTTGGAATTACAGATTTTCTTGCTCAAGTAGTGACTCAATTGAAACCGATTTTTTGAAGTACGTTTGCAACATTGAGGTATTATTCAGCCTCAATCAACTCATTTACTGCACTGCCTGTTAAATTACGCCGCTTTAATTTCTTTCATGGCGCTATAGCGTCAGCCATTTCACTCTCACCTTGTTAAGATAACTTATCCCCAAAAAATCCAATTTTTAGCCCAAAACGCCCTTCAAAAATGGCTCTTATTTGGAATAGCAAAAATAACCATAGTAAGTATGGTTATTTTATTCTGCCACCGCAGAATTGTTGACAGCCATTGACTGCCGTTTCCCTGTGACTGCCTTTGAGCAGTCTTTGAGTTGCGATTTGAGATGCTCTAGAGCAGTCATAGCGCAGTTGTAGAACAGCCTACGACTAGTCGTAGAACAGTCCGAGAAAATAGTAATCTGGTATACAATTGAGAGAATTAAAAACCCACTAATTACATAGACTTAGTGGTGATTATGACTGAGCTTATCAAGGAAAGAATCACTATTGTAGTTTAATTGTAGTTCAATTGTAGTGCGTTGGTAGTAAATCGAGTGGCTGTGAACGCGATTTTGTTCTGATGATGCTGTTGAGTCAAAAAAAACTGGCCAAACAAGATTGCGTACTGTGCGAGAGTTTTAGTCAGAAATTTTTGCGGTATAAATCAAGGTCATAAATTAGGTTTTTGGGGTCAAAATCCTTATATTTACCTTTGGTTTACCTTATAAATGCCATTAGAATGCCATTGGGAAACCTTATTTTTGGCAGAATAACCAAATTTTTCAAAAAATCAATTTGTGGCAGTAGTAAATCCTTATTTCTGCCATTGGGATGCCATTGAAATACCATTGGTTTACCTTAAAAATGCCTTTTTGAGAAAATCCTTGTAAATACCTTATAAATTCCTTTGAGGTTAAATAATAGTTAGGGTACGAAGTTTATATGAAACCAAGAAAAGTTAGTATCAGTCCGCCTAAGATGTCTGTTGATAAAAAGGAATTGGTACGCCGCGTTCAAGAACGGTTGAGTAAACAAAATGGAGCCGTTGAAGAAATTATTGATGCCACAATAGAAGAAATTTATGAATCGCTAAAACAGGGGGACAGTGTTGCTCTACGGAACTTCGGCACTTTCTATGTCAGAACAGGGCGAGAGTGTTGGGTGTTCAAGTTCAATCCCTCGCAAAGGTTACGTCAAGCGTTTGGTTGGTCGTCAACTCATAAGCCCAAGCCCTAACATAATCTGAAGGTGATATTTCTGCCGTGCAGTCAAGTTGTGGCCAACATCAAGCCTGATAAAATTCAGTAGCGAAAAATTTGAGTTTTAGATGAGTCAGGGGCGAGGTATGCAAGCAAAAAGCGAAGTCACAATCAAATTTAGCGGTGAATTACCAACAGCTACACCGGCAGCTAACAAGAAAGTTGAAGTCTCATTGACTGACCAGAACGGTGTAGTGTTCACTGCTTTGATTAATGCCAAAAGCTGGCGCAAGGCTGAAGCTAATGCCTTGGAGTTTGGGGATTGGGCAGGGGCTATATCTGGAAAGCTGGGTCAACGAACAGATTCAGGGTTTGAAGTAGTTGATGCAGGAGTCCAAATTTTCCAGAAGAAAGCGAAGGAGCCTAAACCAGATGTAGAGGCTGCTTCTGAAGTAGCTGGTGCAAGTTCATAGGCGTGTTTCAAGCACTCATGAGCAAATTTCTACCTCTGCAATCAGAACTTGGCAGAGGTAGAAGCATTTTCAACCGCAGATTCCACGCAGACTTCCGGGGAGACAGTTCCAGGGGTTGTGGAGTCATATCCACATAGGGAATCTTGCTGAGGATGTGGTAAACACAATTCAGGCGAGCGCGTTTTTTGTCATCTGCTTTGACGGTGAACCAGGGTGCTTCGGGAATAGGGTGGCCGCCGAGATACCTGCAAGTGCGATTCGAGATCCATCGGACTGAGTTTCCACAAATTTGAATATGTTTTATGCTTGAATCCAAACTGATACTGAACCACCTAGACAACGAAATTCACCCCAGCCCCATTCATTGGTATATACAGCTTCTTTAATATGTTCAGTTAAGTCAATAAACTTAGTATTGGGTTTACCAACTTCCATCCATTTAGAACCTTCTGAACCATCACTCATAATCACAGCCATTCCTTGAGGATGATCTGCATCACCTAAGCGTGTCCAACCAATAGTATTCCAATGGTCTAAATAGTTGTATTGTGGCCCGTAAGCATAATGTTTACGGGCATAAAGTAACTTATCAATAATCCAACGGTGGGAGGGCATAAAAATATTGTAACGATTGCCATCTTTCCCCCAGTCTTCATACTCTGCACCGTAGTAGTCAGCATGAAAGACACAAGGATAGCCTTCTTGTCGTAACAAAATAATGGCGTAAGCTAAGGGTTTAAACCAAGGTTCAACGACAGATTCCAAAGCTTGTAACGGCTGAGAATCATGATTTTCGACAAATGTCACAGCATGGGTAGGGCGTTGTTGCATCATTGTGCCATCCAAAATCCGGCGCATATCATAATTGCCTCCAGATTTGCTGGCTTGATGAAAGTTGTAATGTAGTGGTACGTCAAAAACTGACATTTTGCCACGAACAGCATCAACATACCAAAGCAGAGTATTAATATCGTTATACCAATACTCTCCTACCATAAATAAATCTTTACCAGCGTGGCGTTCTAGTTCATCTATCCATTCAGGAAAGAACCATGTGGAAATATGTTTAATAGCATCAATGCGGAAACCATCTACTTTTGTAGTGTCAAGATACCACTTACCCCAGTAAGTAACTTCACCGCGCACCCACTCGTTTTGAAAATCGAGATCACAACCCATCAAATAGGCAAAGTTGCCTTTTTCTAAGGCTACGTAGTCGTCAAAGTTTTTACCTTCTAATAAATAGACTGTGCTGCGATCGCCACTATTATATTCGTTATAATCAACAGCATCAAAATGCCACCAATGCCACTCAAAGTTAGAATATTTGCCTTGCCGTCCAGGGAAATTATAATGAGTGTAGGTCTTAATATCTTGTAACCCACCTTTAGGATTCAGGCGATCATCTTGAGGAAAAGGAGTGGCTTTTGGTGTTTCTACTGCATCACCACCCATCTTATGATTTAGTACCGCATCAGCATAAACTTGCAGACCATGCGTTTGCAGAGATTTAACCGCATCAAGATACTGCTGACGTGTACCATATTTCGTCCGCACTGAGCCTTTTTGATCAAACTCACCTAAATCAAATAAGTCATAAACACCATATCCCACATCAAACGACCCAGCAAAGCCCTTGTAGGCTGGTGGTAGCCACATGGCTGTAAAACCTGCATCTGCTAATTCTGGTGCTGAAGCCTCAACTTTACTCCACAAGTTCCCATCGTTAGGGATGTACCAGTGGAAATATTGCATCATTGTGCCATTAATCTGTGCCATGTCTCTTTGTGTCTGTAAATATCACCTTTGACGAGAGATACAGTCGAGATTGGTGGTAATTCGGAATTTTTCATGCGATTTAATTCCGAAACTCTGGAAGAAATACTTAAGAAAATGGAGAGCAGGGAACAAGGGACAATAAATAAGTATATATTTGGCACGGTGATGCCGGCTTCGCTGAATTGAGAAGAATCAGCATCATCACTCGATTGTGTAGAATTGAGTAGCATAAGGCTTTTAGAGTTTGATGCTTTTATAAAAGAACTAAATGGGTAACTCTTGCTACTTAGAAGCCAGTAAGGACTACCATTGCTTAATTTTTGCTTACTGCTGCTAAGTTCCATAGAAAAAACCCTCATAAACACTATGAGGGCATTCATTAAAAACTATGTCAGTTCTCAAGTGCGGAAACGTCTTTTACCTTGCTTTTGTAAAGCCAGTTTTTTGCGCTTGGATTTCTCAATAGGCGTTTCAAAGTGACGATGCTTCCTCATGTCTTGAAAAATCCCCGCCTTGGAAACTTCTCGCTTAAATCGGCGTAACGCTGACTCAAGATGTTCATTTTCACCCACTATAATTTGGGTCATTCTTTCTCCTACTAAATTGCTTGATCAATGGCCTAAAAATTGGCTCTCTCTTTTAATACGGTTTCAAAGCTTAGTAGCGTCCGCGTCCACCACCACTATATCCGCCACGTCCACCACCAGACGAACCTCTGTCTTCTTTGGGCTTGGCTTTATTAACTTTCAGGTCACGACCCATCCATTCAGCACCATCAAGACCATCAATAGCAGCATCTTCTTCTGCATCTGTTCCCATTTCCACGAAAGCGAAGCCGCGCGGACGACCTGTTTCCCGGTCTTGTGGTACTTGAACCCGCTTTACAGTACCATATTCAGCAAAAATACCCTTAATATCCTCTTCCGTAACTTGGTAGGAGAGGTTGCCTACATAAATTGACATTGATTTTCTCCAAAATTTTGAGTGTGTAGAGATTTAAATTTCGGAGAAAAGTCTGTAAATACCAAAAGGGTAAAGCCTGTCAATACTAAAAACAAAAATACTCACCAAATTAATTCTCTTTTTCTAGGATGACATAAAAGCCAATTAGGTGCATCCAGTAAAGGTTAATAAATGGTTAACCCTGATGTGATAAGGCAGCGTACGCTCTCGCAGTCAAAAACCCAGTCGGAATGATTGGGCTTTTGATGGGGTTATATTCCCAAGAGCAAGTTATAGAAGTTCTGTATAAGTGGCTTTTCTTTCCATGACTACAAAAGCTAGATCGCAAATTCCAGAAAATAGTGGACACGAAACTTTCAATTACCCTGTTCAATCCACTCACGCCCTGCCTTTTCTGCGGCTTCTGGCGTATAGTAAAGCTTGCCCTTACCAAACACTGCACCACCAGCACTAATTAACCGGAATTGCCAGCAATCAGCCTCTGTGTAAAACACCAGCAGAGTAAAGTTATGAATGCCAACAATTGAGTGAATTTTGGTGGTATTCATTAGCGTTCTGTAGCTCAAGCTCTACCCAAGTTTTACCAAACTATTTTCTTGGAAGAAGTAATTTGTGAACAGGCACTTTGGGGTATGTGGTTTTTTTCGCAGCATTCGGGCGTTTGACTCTTTTCATCAACCAAGCGAAATTTGTAGCGAAGAACCGCATAATTAATGGCAGTAATCTTAAAGCCAAGCTGAAAAATTATTAGGCAGAATCAATGTTAATTGGTGTTTTAAACAGAAAGGGTGGCTGTGGAAAATCAACTACAGCAGTTCACCTTGCTTACTGGTTAGCCCAGAGAAAGCATAATGTGATAGTTATTGACTCGGATGGACAAACAAGTTCCAGTCTGTGGCTAGAAAAACTTAACTTACCTTCTTTAATTGTCAATGATCCAGATGATTTATTTGACCAAATTACGCTGTACTCAGGACAGTATGATGCAGTTATAGTGGATTCTCCAGCAGTGCTTGGCGAAACAGCTAAAGCCGTATTGTTGAGTGTTGATTTTGCATTAGTGCCTGTGCAGCCATCAAATCTCGATCTACTAGCAACTAAAGATATTGTCCGTTTGGTCAACCAAGCTCAGAAAATCCGCAAAGGGACTCCAAAAGCAGCGATGTTTTTAAGTCGAGCTTCAAAAGGAACTGTATTATTAAGGGAAGCCCAAGAGGTTTTATCCCAAACTCAAGGGCTGACTTTACTGAAACAAGTGATTTATCAGCGACAAGTTATTGCTGATGCACCAGGTCAATCTGCTACTGTTTTTAGTATGTCTGGTGATGCGGCATATCAAGCTGCAAAAGATTATGAGCAGCTTTTCGAGGAGGCTTTGAGTTATGGCAAGGCGTAATAGCTTGAAAGATGATTGGAAATTTGAGGCTACGGAATCCAATGTTCATCAAATATCTATCGATTCAATCATTCTTCCGTCAAACCAACCTCGCCGCTATTTTGACCCTCAAAAGCTTCAACAATTAAAGGAGTCAATTTCCACACATGGAATTTTAGAACCATTATTAGTTCGTCCTGCCCCCAAAAATGGTCAGTATGAATTAGTAGCGGGAGAGCGACGTTATAGAGCTGCAAAAGAAGCAGGCTTAACTTCAATTCCTGTAACTGTAAGAGAATTAACCGATGATGAAGCAGTTCAACTAGCCCTTGTTGAAAACCTACAGCGTGAGGATCTCAACCCTGTAGAAGAAACAGAGGGAATTTTGCAACTATTAAGTCTCAAACTTAAAATCGATTTGGCACAGGTTCCTTCTCTTCTTTACCGGATGCGAAATGAAGTGGTTGGCAATACTAATCAAAACGTTTTGATTAGTTCAGAATCCCAGCAAATTCAAGCTGTTTTTGATAACCTAGCATTTATTACTTGGGAGTCTTTCGTTACAACTAGGCTAACACTACTAAATTTACCAAGTGAAATTTTGTCAGCACTGCGAACAGGCAGAATTGCTTACACTAAGGCTCAAGCCATTGCTCGGTTAAAAGATGAGGACAAGAGAAGAGCATTACTGGAGGATGCGATAACTCAAAACTTATCTCTTGCTCAAATCAGGGAGCGGCTCAAAGCATTTCTACCTGCCAAGGAAGAACCCCAAACGCTAAAGCAGAAGATGCAAGAGATTACCCATCGTTTTCAAAAAGCAAAAGCCTGGGATGATCCAAAAAAACAGAAAAGATTAGAAAAGTTGTTGATGCAAATGGAAGCCATACTAGCAGAGGATTAAGTATATGACTATTAAAGAACTCCTGCTCCAAGAAATTGAATCATCTCCAGAGTCTCTCCTTGAAGAAACGCTTGATTTTCTCCGCTTATTGAAAACTAAGCAAGCAGCAGGAGAAAAAGAGCCGCAACACCCACATATTCAGCCAGAAGCAGCAGATTCTAATACCCAAAATCAACCACACGAAAACTCGACAGAGAATTCTCAAATACCCTATCGTCCAGCTTCTGGCCGTTCCATACTCAGACACGCAGGCACTTGGGCAGGTGATGACTTTGATGAGTGTCTTCAGTCTGTTTACGCGACTCGTGGCAAAGCCAAATTCGATTATGATGTAAATCCTTTTGAGTAATGTACCTGCTAGATACTAACCACTGTAGTGCTATCATCCTTGGCGAACCAAACGTTATTCGTCGAATAACTGAAGTTGGAGAATTAAATATTGCTACCTGCGTAATTGTGCAGGGTGAACTTACATATATGATGGAAAATTCTGCACAGAGGGAAACTAATCTTGTTTCTTTGACAGAATTTATAGAAGATATCCGCATCTACGGTGTTACAGAGGACACGGCTAATATTTACGGTCAACTCAAAGCAGCCTTGATGAGACAATTTGGCCCCAAAGAGAAAAGCAAGCGTAGAAAAACTCAGGTGACAGACCTAGGCTTTGATGAAAATGACATTTGGATTGCTGCTATAGCTCTACAAAACGGTCTTAGCGTTGTGTCAGCCGATAGCGACTTTCAGAGAATTCAACAAGTGAGAACATTGTCTGTTGAATCTTGGCTGTAAATCCCAAGAGATGGGATTTAACAAAGTAAATGACAGTAAGGCGAAAATCTAAATTTGTTAATTGGCGAAAGTTTGCATAAGACAAGCGTTCGCTTCCACAAAAAACTTAGGAGAGAGATTTGAATTAAACTATCTTGTTCAAACAGTTAATTTTTACAGGAACCTCAATCACAAACTTTGTGCCTTGCCCCAATGTGGAGTCACACCAAAGATTACCACCATGCTGCTGAGTCACAATTTGATAGCTTATAAACAAACCCAAGCCAGTACCTTTACCAACAGGCTTAGTGGTGAAGAAAGGATCAAATAGTTTAGAGCAAATTTCTTCTGGAATACCTATTCCATTGTCAGAAATTATAATCCTCACTTGGTGAGTATCAATTTGACAAGTCTGAATCCAAATAGTGTTGGGGTTGTCACAAATGTCTTGGAACGAACGTCCCTGATTAGATTCTTCTAAGGCATCAACAGCATTGCTCACAAGATTCATAAACACTTGATTCAAGGAGCGGGCATCACATTCAATCAGTGGTAAATAACTATACTCCTTAATCACCTGAATCGGTGGACGCTCCTCTGTTGCTTCCAATCGATGTTGTAAGATTATCAAGGTACTATCAATTCCTTGATGAATATCTACGGCTTTCAATCCTGCTTCATCCAAGCGTGAGAAGTTCCGCAGTGATAACACAATATCACGGATGCGCTCAGTACCAATTTTCATGGACTGAAGAATATTGACCATATCTGAGCGTAAAAAGTCCAGTTCAAGCGCATCCAATTCTGCGTGTAGAGTTTGAGGTGGATGAGGATAGTGGTGTTGGTAAACTTGCAATGCCTTCAACAAGCTTTGGACATACTCAGAAAGATGAATTAAGTTGCCATGAATGAAATTAATCGGGTTATTGATTTCATGGGCAACTCCTGCCACCATTTGTCCCAATGCCGACATTTTTTCACTCTGAAGCATCTGTAATTGGGTCTGCTTCAGTGTTTGCAGTGTTTGCTGAAGAGTTGTATTCTTTTCCTTCAATTCTTCAGTCCTTTGCTGAACCCGAACTTCCAGAATTTCATTAGTTTTGGCTAATTCAGCAAAAGCTGAATGCAGCTTAGTTTGAGCTTGTGTCCTTTCGGAGTTGGTCGCTGTCAACACCAGAATAGTTAGCGTAATCACACCAATAAACGATTGGAGTTGAAGCAAAGATTGGTTGAGATCCTCACTCGCAAAACCGCCTTTGCCATTGACAGTTGCAATCACAGCACTCGCCGCCACGATAAAAGTTAACAGCGTCGCACCCGGTTGACCCAATCGAAAGCCAGACCAGATCAACATCGGAATCAACATATATTCCAGATGATACCCCTCACCAAAAGCGACTTTGCTGATCAGAATAACCAACCCCATCAGGGTAACTGACTCTACCACAAGGAAACAGAATCTTAAGCGACTTGAGGAAACTGGGAAGTGCTGAATTTGAGACAGATTTTCAGCATCCTCTAACGTTGAACGAAAGAATAACCATTGCTGAATTGAATGACGGCTTTTTTGAATTAATTGCCCCCAACTCAGAAGAATCGGGGTGACGATAAAAATTCCCGAAACATTAGAAATCCACCAAGTTAACCACACTGTTCCATACACTTTCCAAGGAACTTTACCACTCAGCGCCAAGCAAGCTACTCCAACAGTTGCATTGATGAGCGGCCCCATCATCCCGGTTAAAATCAAAAATTTGAATACATCGGTGACACGTTCCAAGGGATAGCGAAAGTTAGTAGCTTTCCGCAACAAGAACGCACCAAAAATTGTCCCCAAGGTTGTTCCGAACGCAATACCCAGAACAGGTAGCGTCGAAATCACCAAGGATAAGAAACTTGTGGCATCTTGGAATGCCCAGAAATTGGCGAAAAATGAACCCAGCAAAACACCATATCTGCTCCAGTTACCAAACAATAAAACAGCACCAGCAGCAATTCCATCCGGTGGCCAAACAGGAGTCACGTCTTGAGGTGTGGAGGCAAGATAACGTGAAATTTCAGCCACTTTATAGTATGTGAATGCCAAAACAATAGTACATCCAATTTTCCTAAGCGTACGAGCGAATATAAAGGGTTTTTGTTGAATCATCTGTTTACTGGCTGCTTGATTTTAACGCTGCTTTCTAAACATAGAATGCCCTTTTCCTTAATTGTCGAAACATACAGCAGTTTCAGCAAGTGCCTCAGATATAATTCCTTGCCCAGTACATTTTAGACAGACCATAGCTCAACATTACTGAGTCTGGTTGTGAGAATTGATAAAAGCTGATGAACCCGATTGGTTCATTGCTTGTACGTATTTGGATAGCATGGCTTAATAATCGACGCTTCGTACAATAATAAGTAAATAAGTAATCTTTCAAGCTTTCAATAATGACACTCCCATCACCAAATAAAGTCGATGAATTATTTTCTGAATGGGATAAACCAGGCACTCCTGGTTTTGCTGTAGCCATCATCAAAGATGGTAAGACTGTCTATAAGCGCGGCTATGGTATCGCTGACTTAGAACACAACGTAACGATTTCTCCGAATTCGGTCTTTGATATTGCCTCAACGTCCAAGCAGTTTACAGCGATGTGCATTGCTTTACTTGCAAGAAAGGGGGAACTTTCTTTAGATGACGAGATCCAAATCTACATTTCAGAGATACCCAGATATGAGTATCCCATTACTGTGCGGCATCTGATTCACCATACAAGCGGCATTCGTGATTACCTAACCCTCATGGGGTTGGCAGGAATGCGATGTGAGAATGAGTATCCTGAGAACGAAATCATTGGTTTAATAGCTCGTCAAAAAGAATTGAACTTCAAGCCAGGAGAGGAGCATTTGTACAGCAACTCAGGATATTTTCTTTTGGCAGAAATTGTAAAACGTGTCTCCGGAGAATCTCTTGCGGTTTTTGCTGATCAGCATATTTTCAGTCCGCTTGGGATGAAGACAACTCACTTTCACGATGATTTCACAAGGATTGTCAGGAATAGAGCGATTGGCTACTCTGTGAGGGACGAAGGTAGCTTTCGGATTGATATGTCTATTTTTGATGTCGTGGGTGACGGTGGTATCTATACCACAGTTGAGGATCTATGTATCTGGGATGAGAATTTTTACCAAAACAAATTAGGAGGATATGGGCAAGACCTGATCGAAGAAATCATTACACCTGGAAGATTGAATAGCGGCGAAGTGATAGATTATGCCTTTGGTTTAGTTATAGGGCATTACCGAGGATTAGAAACCATCAGCCACAGTGGTGGATGGATGGGTTACAGATCACAGATGCTTCGATTCCCCAAACAGAGATTCTCTGTAATTTGCTTGTCAAATTTGGGCAGCACTGAACCGCCAGAACTTGCCAGAAAAGTTGCAGATATCTACTTAGTTGATGACTTTACTGAGCAAAGCATAGAATCTGTAAGCCGCCAAACCCAAATAAGAGAAATTCCATCGGTTGATTTAGAGAGAAAAACTGGTTTTTATCAAAACCCAAAAACAGGAACCGTTTGGGAGTTATTGGTCAAGGATGGGAAATTAAGCGTGGAATTTGCTGGAATGAGCTTTACACTTGCTCCTGTGAGTTCAAGTCATTTTGTCATCATAGATATTCCTTATAATGCCGATGTTGAATTTGAAGAGTCAGGTTTAGATGAACCCTCCCATCTTTACGTTTGTGTGGATGGCAAAACACGCGACGTTTTCCAACGGCTAGACTTTGCTCCTCCTGATTCTGAACAGTGGATGGATTTTACAGGAGAGTATTATTGCCAAGAGTTAGATGTCACCTACAGAATCAGTATAGAAGACGGAGAGTTGCTGCTAAATCGAAGAAATTCTCTTCGAGAAACCCTCAAGCCAATTAACAAAGATTTACTGGAAGGTATGGACATCACTTTGCAGTTTGTCCGTGATGACTTTCATCAAGTTGCTGGATTCAATATGAGGGCAGGATATGGAGGTGTCAGAAACATTCAATTTGTGAAATAAAAAGACGCAATCTTCTAAATCAATTCTGATATCGAGTCACTCATCTGCTGAGAGCAAACGCTGGCGGTTATCATCATATTTCAAAACCGTCTGCACTTGGGCGTGTCTGCTGAATCGCTGAGTAGCCCGGTAGTGTCCATTAAAAAACGTTTTATCGCATTTTCTCAGGACTTGTATAGAAATTGGTACAGACGGACGTATATATACAAACTCACCCAGGCAAGTCAAGACCACGGCGATCGCCTACGCTCAACCATAATCATTGCTGTTGCTGAGTATGGGCTAGTCTGGTGGATTATCAACTGGCTTGCCCCACTGCTGCACTACACACCCGCTATCAATTTTGATATCAAAAACCGGAAATTACAGACCTAGCATTACTAATTGACACCCTATCACTTCCGCAAAACGAATTTAGGTGTTCATTGATTGTAAACATTTATGCACCTCTCTACCGAGGTATGATAAACGTTATTGGAAAGCTACATTATCGGTTATTTGTACCGGGATATTTATATATGATTAAATTCTTTTAAAGTTGTAAATTTATAATAATTACCAGACCACTTTATGCAATGGAGAATTGAATAATAACAGAAATTTAATGGATATCAACCAACAAAAAGAACAATTTAGCATCACCTATATTAGAGCCATTGCTGCTGTTGCAGGTTATTCTTTATATAGACCAGAAGTAGATAACGATAGTGTAGATTTAGGTATAGTTAGCAGAGGTGGCACAGGTAAAATCCTTTCCCCTAGACTAGAACTACAACTAAAATGTACAGCTAGAGATATTCTTGAAGAAAACTATATTAAATATCCCCTTTCTCTCAAAAATTATAATGAATTGAAAATCAATGCTCTTGTCCCTCGTATTTTAGTAGTTGTTTTGGTTCCAGAAAAGATAACAGACTGGATAAAACAAACTGAAGATGAACTTTGTATTAGACACTGTGCTTACTGGGTATCCTTGCGTGGAATGCCAGACACCGAAAATACAACCAATGTTACTATTGAAATACCACGTAGTAATCAGTTTACGCCCGATGCACTCCAAGCCATTATTGAACGCATTAGTTTTGGAGATTTGCCATGAAAGTTACTATCAAAGATAGCCAAATCCTCAAAACCGTTAACCCGGAAGTGATACAGGCACATTTGCAAGCAACAGGCTGGCAGGAGACAGGGCGTATATATAATGATGCTGGGGCAATTTGGCGACTAAAAAAAGATGCGGCTCCTGAATATGAAATTTTGTTACCTCTCCAACATGATTTAGGAGATTACGCCGAAAGAATCAGCGATATATTAAAAACATTATCAACAGTAGAAAATCGTGACCAAGTTGATATACTAAGCGAATTTATTACCAATTATCCCAATTTCAATGTACAAGGTGTAGTCATGCAAATTGCTACTCCTTCCATTGATAAATTGAGTGGAGAGATTACTTTACTATGTACAATTTTTGAGAGATTGCAAGAGATTAAAACCTCACTTGCTGACCATGATTATATCTTAGCGATTAAAGCTTATCAGGAACGTTTACCAATTCACTGCACAGGTGATTTAGTCAAAGTAGACAATCATTTTATTCTGAGAAATCCTCAGAATTTCCAAATTGACATTCCTAAATAAGTTCTGATATCGAGTCGCTCATCTGCTTTTGCAAACGCTGGCGATTATCATCATATTTCAATACCGTCTGCACCTGGGCGTGTCTGCTGAATCGCTGAGTTGCGCGGTAGTTGCCATTGTTCAGATCCAAAACTGTAGTAATCGCACTGTGGCGGATGCGATGCGGTGACATCTTCTTAGTAATTCCGGCTTGTTTACATAACCCATCCACCAATCGCCTGATTGCCTCCCCGGTTAATCTTGCTCCATTCTTGTGGTAGGACAGCACCGTAAAAAGCGGGTCATCACCACGTTTTTTCTTACTCGCTTTAATCCAACCGGCGATCGCCGTTGCGGTTTTATCCGATAAGTCAAGCACTTCCTTTTGGCTACCCTTGCCTTTACCTAGAATAGAGAGCGTTTTCTCCTTGGGGTTAAAGTCATGCACATTTAAGTTGACAATCTCATTGCGACGCAAGCCATTATCCCAAAGCAACCGCAGAATCGCATAATCGCGTTTGCCTTTTAAAGTGTTCTGGTCAACCAGTGCGATAACTTGAGCATAGTCAGTAGCGGCAATACCTGTAGTGTCCCGGTAGGTTTCGACCCTTTCACCTTTGACATCATCTAAAGAGAAATTGCACACACCCAACCGCCGCCCCATTGCCACCATCGACTTGATAGCACTGAGCCGACGATTCACCGTAGCTTCAGCCAGCTTTTTCTTGATGAGATGTGCCTTGTACTTGAGAACCACAGCGACGGCATGACGCTGTTCCAGGTGCAGAAACTCTAACACTAAATCCCGGCTGGGTTCTTTCTTGGCGACAAATAAGAAAAAATCTTTCAAATCTTTTTGGTATTCACGTTTGGTATTGGGCGATCGCTTATCACCAATCAACTGCTGAATCACGTCGGGGTCATTTTCTAAAGAAAAGTCCTCACCGATCGCCAACGCCAAGGAATTTTCTAAAACACTCAGATTTTCAGGATGGATCGGTGTCATAGCGCAGCAGAGATTGGGAAGTGGAATACTCAAGCTATATCTTAGTTTAACAGGAGTAATTTTTCTTATAAGTAGTGTGAAAAATCATATTGTCGCACTATGTCGCAACAAGGTGGGGGGAGGGGTTTGAAGAGTATTTGTCAGATGATTTACAGTCAAGTCGGGCGATATCTCGAAATTTTCGGCGATGAAAGTGTAAGGATTGACGAGTCAGTACGTGATCTGACGGTAAACGAATAGGGCGGTGACAGTAACGAACACCACTATCCATCTTTTGGGGTTAGGGTGTGACAGGGTGTGTTGAGCAGAAGTAGGGATGACAATAGTTGATAGCAATATTGCTATCAAAATTTTCTGTACTTGCTTATCTATCCCGTTTGATAAATTGTCGCTATCAAGCTCGTGATATCAATTTTGAACAGCAGCCCTTGGTGACAAATTTATTTGCTTTATTCATTCTCTGATTCATCTGGTAAATCATCGTGTTCAGCAAGAGTGCCAAGAAACTCCTTGACCCCATCCAAATTCAATCCTTGTAAAAATCGTCTTGCTTCCTTAATTCCCTTTGGCGTTAAAACTACCGACTTAACTTGTTGAGGATAGCGTTGTTCTTCTATGAATCCAGCAGTAGTGAGTAAATCTAAAACATCGAAGTCATAGCTTTTCCAGGCACGCCTACCTTTAAAACATTGTTCGTTGCCTAACTCACCGTACTCATCCCCTCCAGACACATATAACAATGCAAGAGTCAGAGGCAGGGCGACGGCATTGTAACGACGGGTTTGTTCTTCGTGGATTGTCCGATCTACTAGCTCATAACCTTGTTGCCAAACTAAACCTTTGTCACTGTAGATATCTGTGCAAAGAACTAAGCCTTTTGGCGAAGTGCATTGCGCGTAAAAGCCTTGACCTTCTGGGTCGGTACAGAGGGTCACTGACCAATCATGACGGTATCGGGTTTCTCCTTTGAAGGGCTTAGTCATGAATCGATTAATTCGTCATACTTCAAGTTTATTTTTAGTTGTATTCAGTTTATAGGTAATCAGTGACATTCGTGTGAGTTAGGAGGTTTTAAGTGCCAGAATCTTCTGAGCCACCGCTTCAGGGACGTACGTAATTGCCCAGGCACTCGTCTACCTCTTGCCGAAAGGAGGCAGGAATCGCCGAATGGTAGTCTGCCAAAGCGCAATCACAGCTTTTACAAACAGCTTCTTTCTTATAAGCAGACAAAAAACTTTCTTCAAAGTTATTCATGGCTGCTCAAGAATGGGAACACTAAGAATAACAATTATTTATAATCTTATGTCAGCAATAATGAATCAACCCATTCAGAGAATTCTTTTTGGTAGCCCTGGAACTGGCAAAAGCCACAAAATTATTTCAGAAATTATACCTAAGTGGTTGAGTATAGATGAATCTGTAAATCCAGAAAACGTTATCAAAACAGTTTTTCACCCAGAATATACCTATGGAGACTTCATGGGTAAATTAGTACCGATTACGAGATCTGGGAAAGTAGAGTACAACTATTATGAAGGGCATTTTCTCAAAGCACTATCTCAGGCTTACAAGAATATTAAGGAAGCTTACGATAAAGAAGGTAAACAACTCAATCAACCAAAAAATGTTGCTCTTGTGATTGATGAAATTAATAGAGGTAATTCCTCTGCTATATTTGGTACTGTTTTTCAGCTTTTAGATAGAGATGATGATGGTTGGTCAAGTTACGGACTTAATTTAACTGCAATTGAATTTCTTAAGTTATTAGAATTGATGGGAACCAAATTTGGTTATGATGAAAGAGGGAATATTAATGAGTATAGATTGCAACCTTATGATGGAGTTGCCAAGCTAGAAACATTACAAAAGAAAATTGATTTTTTAAAATTTGATTTAGTAAATAGAGTTATTAGAATTCCTCCTAACTTATCTATACTTGCTACTATGAATACTTCTGATAGCTCTATTTATTTCATGGATAGTGCATTTAAACGTCGTTGGGACTGGGAATTTGTGAACTGGGATGAGAGTAAACCTGCTATGGCGACGTATGGAAAAGGGGGAATCCTAGACGATAATGAATGGAAAAATCTCATTGCCAACCTTAATAATTTTATCAAAAGCCATCATGCCTCGATTCGTGGAATTGAGGACAAGCAAATCGGTTATTACTTCATTAAACAGCCTGTAACTGCTGAAAAAATTCAGAATAAACTAATGTTCTTCTTGTGGGATAGCGTTTTTAATCGTGATAAAAAGCCACTAGTTGAGCTTCTAAAAGTAACAAAAGATAGTTTAGTAACTTTCGGAGATTTTACTAAATTACATAATAATTTCATTGAAAATATAATAAATTTAAGTAGTAAAAAATAGTTTCAAATAAAAAATAGTAGATAGTACCATCTTTCTTTACATTCCATGTTTGACTTTTCAAGCTTTAAGTTAGTTAAAGGCTCTAACGATTTTTTTATTGGCATTCGCAAGTCTAAATTAGGAAACAATTTTGAATTTTGTTTGCCAAATGGCTTCGATGATTTTCCAGAGGGTGACTTTGATGCAATACGAGATTTATTCTTCAAGATGTATCGCACCTTTCGCAAGTTTGAGCGCGATAATTTAAACAGCAACCGATTCAAAATCAACAAACCGGACTTTCAACAATATCAGGATCAAACGACCCTTTCATCTGGTGGAGTCAAGATACAAACTGAGGAAGGAGATGTTTGCGTACTCTACAGTAAAATAAAAATGATTGAGCGAGTTATAGAAGCCTATGATGATCTGACAATCAACTCAATTCAAAAAAAAGTTAGACTTAGTGAAGATATTGACTATTCTCAGATTCACAAATATCTAGATCGTGCTATCTATCTAAGTGATAGTCAAAATGGAGATGTAATTTATGTTGAGGCTATGGATCTACCACGTTTGACTTTACGCTATGAAAGCACTGATATTGTGAATTTATATTGTTATATTCTTGATGAAATTGTAGAGCAGTTAAAGGGTGATGTACCAAATAATATTAAAGCACGTAGTCAAGATATCCGCTTTCTAGGTCAATCTTTCAAGGATGATTACCTAACTAGCAACCAGTCTCTTTTTGACAAAGATACTTTTGAGGATACTATTAAAATCCTCAAAGAAGTTTTAGATAAAATAGATAAAAATACGTACTATAAAGATGCTGATTATTGGGAACTTTACGAAGCTGTTGAAACATTTCTATATGGTGAGCTAAATCCTGAGCAAGGAGATGGTGAATTTTGGGGTATGTATGGGTTTTCTCTAATTTGGGAAGATATGTGTCATACGTATTTTTTAAAAGAACACCGGGATGAAATTTGTTATGCAGATATGGACATTGCTTTAAAAGGCTATGTTAACCCGCTAAGAAAAGAAGAAGAAAAAAATCGGGTTGGAAATCGCACAATTAATGGCGGAGGTGGAAATTTTAATCAATGGGTTTACTCCACCAGCTCAAATATTCCTAAATCTTCAAGTAAAGTTGGAGAAAAATTTAACTGGGATGAACTACTTTGCATTACTTTTAATTTAAGTGAGCGAAAATTTGTTTACTCACATCCTAGATATAATAATAAATCCCTTGAAAAACGAGATAGAAGTCAATCGTTGCATCGTTTTATACGTCCTGATTTGATTTTGAAAAGCCAACTTGGAAAAGAAGATAATAGTTTAACAGAAACTAATTTTATAAAAATTATTGATTATAAAGATATTCCAATAGCTTTTTATAAAAGTAAGAAATTGCCTCCAAAATCAGCTAAAAAATATAGAAACGACCTAATCAAACAGCTAACATATGAATATGCACTCCAGCAAACACATCAAATTTATGCTAATGAATTTTTTATTCCTTATTATTATAAGGTAGAGCCATCTAACCCATTAGGTGAAATTGCTCCAGAAATAGACCTGAAAGGTATAAAAATATTTAAAGCTAACTTTTTTTTAATTCAAAATATTTATTTGGAAAGTGACCTATGAAGTCTGATTTAGATACTATTGGAACTCGCTCGTCTGATACACATTTTCAAAGTATTTATGTTCCTTTTATATCTTTTGCTAACGAGAAGCAGAAAGATAGTATAGAACGCTATATTTTTCAGCAAGTAGATGATTTCTTTCTTAAAATATCTCCTGGTGTTAATGCAACTCAATTATCCTATTCAAAGGTTATTACAGAGAAGGATTACCAAGAAATTCAAATAAGTTATTTTTATGATAACTTATTTCATGACTTAGAACGCGGCTCTGATGGTAAATTAAAATTAAAAGTTAAATGGAGTATCACTTTTGACGAACGATGTACTCCAATTCAATTGGTAAATCTTCCTGCAAATTATCGGGGACATGAACCCAACCCTAAATTTTTAGATAAAGATAATGAAGGTCGTCCCCATCGAAAATACGGCACTATAGAAATTAACGGAGTTCCAATATTTTACTATATTTACTTTACACTTCAGGAAATATTGGATGTAGTTAAACAAAGTTCATAACTTGGAAATTCCATTTAAATCATTCTTCCTTTTTAAAATAAAAAACAATTACAATTATCAGCATGATATTGATAATTATCTAATAATAAATGGCTATTTATTTGGGTATTTATTATTGGTGTCTAGCGGACACTACTGAGACACTTGGTGTCTGGGCGGTGTCTGGTGTGGTGTCTCGTGGTGTCTGTGCTGTATAAGGGTTTTGGGCTTTAGTGTCTGTAGTGTCTAGTGAGGAGTGTCCGCGAAAAAAGCGCGTTTTTGGGGCTAGACACAAGACACCAATCGCAGTCAAATTTGATTGAGCTTGATAACCCCCTCGCCTATCCATTCAGCCATACCTGCCCCCACAATTTCGTACATCCAGCCCTTAATTTGCTCAACACTAAATCTCTCACCGTTCACTTTAAAATTACCTTTGAACTCTCTTACATCAGCTTCTATTCGCTCTGTACGGGTGAGATATTCATACAATTTTTGTGCCATTGGTGATAATTTATTGGGGGGTTCTTTGGGATCATCAGTCTTGCCACCGATGTTAAATTCCAGTTCATAAATGCGCTCTAAAGTGGCTTTATCAATGGGCGGCGGTTCATGAGATTTCACCGATTTATCAACCATAAAATCAATCCGCTTGTGGTCGAGTTTGGGCAGTTCAATAGGCAACCATTGACCATGCCCTGGTAGTTTAATTTTGCCCAGACCCGATGCTTTAGCCTCTGTAGTAATTGGGTCAACTTGTGCGATTAACTCAATCTCTAATAAAGCCGCATCTCTAAGTTTTGATAACCCTTTGGCTTTGGCTAAAATTTCCATTGTGCGGTCATGGGCAACAAACAAAGGAATCATCAACTGTTTACGAGATTCGGTCATAGCACAGCGAAACCATTTACCAACAAAATCAGGGTCGGGCTTCCATTTTTCATCGTCACAATCATCTGGCATTGGCTCAGTTATATTATCTGTCCAAGTTGTAAACTCCTCAGCGACTACACAGAAATGTTGATTTGTGTCTCTTAAGTGTTGCGTCCATTGCTCCTCAACCATTCCACTTTCACGATAGGCTTTGTAACGGCGGCGCATTTCCGCCATGTACCATTGCATGAAGTCGGCTATTTCCCTGTAGCCAGTAATCAACTGTACACCGCGCCATTCCACATCAGTACCGTGCGGGTCAAGTACAAAGATTTGATTCCAGCCAGCAGTACGCTTATGCCAGATAATTTCTCTGGTAGTCCATGATTTACCCGCACCCATGCCCCCAAATATCAGCGTGGGGTAGCCGATGGTGTTTTTGAGCCAGCGATATTTGTCGCCCTGGGCGATCGCTGCAAGGTCTGCTGATGCTTCCACCTTATCGTTGGGGTCAATCGTCCCCTGTAAAGTCTGAGTACCTTGCAGATAAGGCGTTTTCGTGTTGCGTAGATGCTTAATATACTCTGCCTTCTGTTGCTCAGTCATCCCCGCCGTTTGCGCTTCAAAGATTGCCTCAGATGCCTCCATTTGAGTAACTTCAATTTCAGTGTTGGCGTAAATCTCCGCTTTTTGAATGTCAACAGTGCGGTCATTGGCGATTAAATCTAAGTCAGCCTGCAACTCCACTTCTTTAATAGCAACATCTCTGTAACTGTCTAACAACTCGCTCCGTGCTGCCATTTCTGCTCTTGCTGCATCCCGTTTTTGGGCGATGTCAACAAAAACTGCCCTCTGTTTCTCCTCGTCCTGGCAGTGGCGCAGCATCCACCCAGCCAGGGCAAACCCCAAAAATGCAGCTGTAGCAAATATTGGTTTGTTTGGATTGCTTGCCCTGACTAGCCCGTTGATTCCCCTGGCTGGATCTCTCACTACTTGGGGGGGCATTCCGTCTAACTGCCACTGCTCCCAGTAGTAAGGAGTCATGCGGAAAGGTCGGTTATTACTGTCATTGCACACAAATGCTTTTAAAGGGGTTTTAATGCAGAAGTAAATGCGATCGCTTGATTCCCCCTGCCATGCTAATGCAGCTGAGGCAAGACCGACAGTTAAACTTAGCCCAATTGCAACGGCTTTCCTATCCATTGACAACTGACCAAACCATTTCATGAAACGCGATTGCTGAGATTGTTCTAACTGTTGATGTTTCTCACTTAAGTAATTCATTTACTCTTACCACCACCAAACAGAAAAATCATTAATATCGCTATAAATATGGCCACTCCAGCACCGTGAAACCAACTTGATTCACCCGCAGTTTTTGGCTGATAAATTGACTCAATAGAAGTCTTAGCTGTAGCTGTAGAAGTTCGAGCCTCATTCCACTCACTAATGGGTTCACTAAGCGCACAAAATAGAGCTAATGATGCACTGCAACCTGTCATTAAATTGGTGACAAAATTGTTGAATTCTTCACCCGTTGCAGTGGCAGTAAAATACAGGTGTGCAGTGCCTACCGCTAAGAACATTCCAACAGGGTGAACTTGCAACAGATGAAAGGTGAAAATTACTGCACTGTTTAGACAACCGCCAGCGACAATTTCACAAGCATTACCAGCACGTCTAAGTGTTCTAGCTTTATTATTTTCTGGTAATGGTTGCGGTTGGGATGGTTGCTGTTTTTGTGTAGGTGTCAGCCCTTCATATAAAAAAGGGCTGACGCTATGAGGATCTTCATCTCGTTTCCTTTCTAGCATCAGCCTGTGTCCTCTCAACTAACTAGTTATCTGTCGCCTAACTTCTGCCAAAGATTTCCTAACATTGCACCCCAACCTCTGACTGTTCCGGTTGCAGAAACACTTGATGTTGGTGCTGAATTTTGGGCTTGAAATGGTATTACTTCCTGTAGTGAAGAATTGGGTTCTAATGCCCTTGTCCCATACCTTGCACGGGCTAAAAGTTGTTGGCGTTTTTCTCTTAATCCTGTGGTGATTGCTTGCCGTTGAGCTTGCACAGTTTGTCTATTTTCTATGCTGCTGATTTTGTTCTCATGTCTCCACAATTCTGCCTGTAAATCGTGGTGTAATTGTGCAGCCACTTCAGCTAGTGCGTGTTTACGTTTTTGGTCAATTCGCAACAGGTCGGCTCTGTCTTGGGCATCTACGCGGCTCATCTCCGAATCGAACTCAGAATTTAACTTGCGAATCTTGGCGATGGCAGTAGCAACATGAGAACCGTATTGCTTTCTTAGTTCTGTCCAAGTTACTTGTCCTTTGGTCAGTTTCTCCATTGCCTCAAAAACCACTTTGGCATTATCCAAAAATGGCTCTAATCTGTCCGCTAATTCTTGGGCGTTATTAGCGTAATCTGCAAACTGTTCTAGCTTGTTAATGTCTGAAAGATAACTCAAAATATCTGCATTAAATCCGCCCCAGGTTTGCGCCTTTTCATCAATGTGGCTGGCATGACTCATTACTGGATTACGTATTGCAAAATCCATTCTGCGGTTCTCCTTAGCGTTGGTATTTAAGTTGATTGATAATTGCTTCTGCCAGTCCCAAGTGGTCGCCTATTGGCGTGTACTGATACAAATCCTCTTGAAGTTTTTGGATTGTTTGGGCTGATTCTTCTAATAAATATTGCCCTTGTGTAGCGATTTCAGCAGCAATTAAGTTTTCAGTTATCGCTTTTAAAAAGTGCAGTTTTTCAATGCGATTAATACCTTCAAGGCAAGAACCATAAGTATCTTGAAGCCAGTCTAAATAACTGCCATCTCCCGGTGTTAGAGCGCAATAGTATCCAAGCGGTTTCGTCATGATTTACAATCCTTTTGTGTCTATGATGCGTAGATGCCATTCGGAGTGGTCGCTCGGTGTCCAGTCAAGCGACCGATCTCCTTATCATTGAAAAAATCCTTCTCTTGAAACGTCCACAGTTGAAGCTGCTGCTGACCATTGCAGTGTGTTGAAAAATTGGCTTACGTCCCCAAGGGTTACATCACAATCAAAACGTAAGCCTTGATACTGTGGATGCTGCCGAATTTGGGTTACTAATTGTTGGGCTTGTGCAATCAATTCGGGTAGTGGCTGAGTGTTCATAATTCACCTCAAAAAATTGATAATTGCAGTGATTCTTGACTGATGACCGAAGCATTCGTACTCATCCCTGAGACTTCATAACAGCGAGTAGTTAAAGACTTGTGATTTAGCAATAAATCAGCTTTCTTTGCCCAGCCAGAGGGCGAAAGTGGTATTTAGGATGCTCTCTTGTTCCGGTTTGATAGAGGTACTGATACAGCGTCCGGTCGATTTGGTAAACCTTGGAATTGGTTAGTAGAGTTGAGTCATAGACTGGATTTAAGTTATTCATGAAGCCACTCCCTTAAACTGAGAAGCCATAGTGGCTAGTCCGGTCTTATTCGGTTGAATTGCTGTTGATGGAGAATTTTGATTTTTTGGAGGGGTATGTACACCAATACCACCTTGAAAAATCAGCTTTTCTATTGCTGCTGATAGGGCTTGTGTTGGGGCATCCTGGGGGATATTGAACATCTGGCACAATTCAATAACCGCTAAGTAAGAGATGGTTATACGCCGAGATTCGTAATTCATTAATTAAGCTCCTGTGGATATTTCCGTTAATAGCTTCAATCCAAAAGCATTGATAAATTGGGGATTTTCTAAAACCACGAATCCCAAGTCAGCAAGATTTTGATCCACTACTGGCAGGGAGACACCACCGCCCCAAGCAACAAGGTATTTTGCACGGTCTAAATAATTGCCACTCGTGACAAAGTTAGCGAATTTTTCAATGCGATTCGACCACCATTCATCCAGACATTGGGCATATTCAATTTCAAAATTCTTGCCTGTAAGGTGATTACCTCCATAAGTAAAAGTACTTTCTAAAATCCCTCGGTTAACTAAACTTGCTGAATGTTTTACTTCCTTAGAAATTAGGCTCATTGGGTCGTTTCGTTTGTCAAGAGCTTCTGCAATCATTGAGTGCAGTTGCCCACATCCACCTTCAATCAAATGTTGGTTTATAACTGCGCCATTGCCGTTAAAAACTGTGCCAAGCCAAGTTGAAGAACCGATATCAAGGGCGATAGCTATTTCTGATTCTTCAAGGGTTAGGGTTGGTTCACCAAATAAGCAGTAGGCGATGCTGCCAAACCCCTCTGGATAAATGCCTGTGACTACAATGGAAACTGTTTTGGTAACAATCTCACGATTGACGGGGTGTTTGTGCTGGAAGGTGTGAGTACCTTGCACTCTGCGTTTAATTTCTTCCGCCCAACGTTGTGGGTTGTGGTTGCTCAAGCTGATTTCTAGCTTCATCCCATCGGGGATGTTCAGAACTGCTAAGTCTGCAAGGATGCTTTCTAATGCCAGTTCTGCTTTTTTCGCTTTATCTTCGTGCAGTAGGGTATGGTCACTTTGTGCGATCGCTGCACTGCCCCAAAAGAATTGTGTGTCTTTTAAGTCCAGACGCTTCCCTTCGACATAATGCACCCATGCGCCATCTTTCGATATGGTTTCGTGATGGCGAATGTTGCGATTGCGAACTAATGAGTATGCAGCAGGCATCATGATGCAAAAATCACCATAATCTGCCTTGCCGTACCCTGCGCCTGGGTCTTTACCTGCAATTAGAGCAGTTAGCCCAGAATTGGCAAGCTGGTCTGCTTGAACTAGCCAATTTGCGGCATTGGCGTATGTGGTTGTCATGGTTCTGATGGTTGGTAAAAGTCTTTAATTATCTGGCTTTGGAGAATTTATCGGCTGAAGTGCCTTAAATCCACACATCCAGGTATTGGTAAGCCTAAACTTCACTTTCTGGCTTCTATCGCCTTTGTTGGGTGACTGTTTTTGGTTTTGTTAATGATATGTTAGCATAGAATCGCATGAAAAAATAATGCGATAGCATGAAATTAGCTAATTTAATTACTACATGAGGATAGAATCGATGAATACAGAAGCTTTCATCGACATGACTAAAAGAACAACTATTGTTTTACCTGATGCAGTTTATGAAGATTTGCAAATATGGGCTGATGAAGAAGGTAGAGCGACAGCTAATCTCGTAGCGTTCCTTGTAGAGCAGGCCGTAAGGGCTAAATTCCCCTCTAAATATCCTCCTGCTTATAAAAGAGTAGAGGCAAGCGATCGTCAAGCATAACGCTAATAGATAGCTACCTGTTTAAAAATGCAGTATCAAGCATTACTATCAGTACAGAAGTGCTGATTTCAAATCATCATTAATCTTTCAAGTCTCCAATGACTACCCTCAAAGACCCACCAGCAAATTTTCAACCCCCACTTTGTAACCAAGCAGCGTTTGACAAAATTAGGGAGGCAATAGACTATCAATCCACCCTTGCTCTAGCGGCTAGTGGTTTGGCGGTGGGTGCAGGTGGTATGTTCCATCCGGCTGGTTGGTTAATTTTTGGATTGGCTTACAAGCCGTTGGTAGTAACTCAAAAACTGGTACGGTTAGAAAGAATAGGCACTTCAATTTTCCATGAATTTGAGAAAGAAGGAGTCCTAGTTTATCCAACACTACCAGTAGAGAACAACAACCCTATCGACTTGTTTGTGAGATTTCCACAAACAACTCACCTGTTGATCTCAATCCGGTCAAAAGGAGATAGAGAAATTGTCTACAACGAAGCAAGGGAGGTGTTACAGGTCAAGCGCAAGGATAATAATGGATTGAAAATATGGAAACCTTGCCCACTGGTTGAGTTAGCAGATTATGAAAAGTGGCTCAACAAGAATAGAGATAAGTTTTTGATGACCTCCCGTGAGGCAACAAAAACACCAACAGCAAAAGTTTTGGTTTTATGTCCTCCCACCAAGGCATCACCAAATCATAAGGAACATCTTTATACGGAAATAGGAGATATGAGAGTTCTAGTTCTCAGGAGGAAAGGCAGTGCATTTGTCATTCCAGAGTTGGAAGTCAATAACTTTGTTAGGGCTTGGCTATCCAAGTACAAATAGGTTAAAAGGTGAAAACCCCGTTTCCCGTTGGGAGACCGAGGTTTTCCGAGTTCTATTCAATTGGAATTGGGGATTGGGTTTCGCCGCCTAATTAATATCCCTACCAGTAATTTTATCTCACATTTTGGAGTATTAAGCCATTGTAACACTGGCCACCCAAATAGAAAGAGCAATTCAGGAATTTTCAGGGGGATAACCTCTGATAACTTGTATAAAAAATTACGGTAAAGGATAGCTCCAATTCCTCCAAAACACATAGTTAATGGAGGAACAGGAAGTGCAATTATCGCTATTTAATGACTCAGCCACTCGTGGTAAGCGACACTACGCATCAGTCGCAGCCCAAGAATCACAAAATTACCGATTAAGCAATGGTCAACAATTAAATATTGTTAAGGGAGGTATCGCGTAATGGTTGCACAATTCCCCCATGAAACAGCGATCGCTTCCTTCGATATTCGGAATTTCGTAGACCAGCTAGAACCAGCCAAAGAGAAAAATAAATACATCTGCCCAGCTTGTGGTGGTCATAACCTCAGCATCAACCCCAGTAACGGCAAATACAGTTGTTACAATGACTGCCTTCACCGAGATATTCGAGAAGCAATCAAGCCTTGGAGTGAGGTATTAGAAGAAAGAAAACTTGGTACTTACACACCACTACCGAGATTCAAGCCCCTGACGGCGAAAAAACTAGCCTTCCCACCCAAGGTTTTAAATCTCGACCCATCACAGTTAAAGGTATGTAGGCTAAGGAGTGATATCACCACGCCACAACCTGTAACCCCCGATTTCGTTCCTAAATCCGTTGCCATCAGGCTATCGGATTCAGGAGCCACAGCAGAGGAACTAAAAGAAATCACAGTTATTGAATACGACTATGGCAATGGGCGGAAGGCACACAGATTTTCTTGTTCCTGTGCTGCTGTCCCCAAAGGCAGAGTCAAAACATTCTCCGTCAGCCGAATTGACCCCATAACTAATAAGATTGCCTGGAAGAAAGAAGGAAAATGGCCAGCTTACAGACAAGAAGAAGCGATCGCCATCATTAAAGCCACAGATGGCATCCCCATACTGCTGGCCCATGAAGGTGAAAAATGCGTCGAAGCCAGCCGATTACAAAACTTAGCCAGCATTACTTGGGTAGGCAGCAGTTCTGACGGTGACATACTCCATTCATTAACCCAAATCCAGCACAGTACAGGTAAAGATTTTTTACTGGCTTACTGCACTGATAATGACGAAACTGGCTGGAAGAAACAACAGCGAATCAAAGAGATTTGTCACCAAGCCGGAGTAAATTTTGTTGCCATCGACTTGCTAAGAATTCAACCCAGCCTGCAAGATAAAGGAGACATAGCAGACATTTTTGAGTCAGGCATGACAGGCGATGAATTAGTAGAGCTACTACTTCAGCAGATTGCAGAAGTTACAGCCCAACAGCAACAACAACTAGCCCAAAACACAATAGATGTTGCGGATTTGGACTCCGAGCCGGACAGCACATTCCTACAAAAAGGTTTTAACACCCTTTACGGCGAAACAAAATGGATCTGTGCCGATGGCAAGCTGTACTACTGGCATGGCAAAGGCTACAGACACTCACCCGATGCTGTTGAGCGTCGGCGGATCACCAATTATTGCAATTCCTATTCGGTCATCAAGAAAAACGGCGATAACTTTGTCATCACCTACCCCTACGCCAAACCCAACAAGGTCAAAGAGTTGCTGGAGTGGGTGAAGCTGCGAGTCGAAATTGACCCACAATTACTCAATCCCCCAGGGGTTAACTGTACCAATGGCGTGTTAGCCATTGACTGGTTATCCCCAATACCCCAGCCAGTCTTAGAAGAACACGACCCAGACAAGCACTTCTATACTTATGAGCCATTGGTGAAGTATGACCCCAAGGCGGATTCAAGCCACTGCGATCGCCTGCTGGAATGTCTAGATGAACCACAACAGCAAATCTTATTAAGGAACTTGGGGGCGAGTCTTGATTTATTGGAAGTTCGCAAGCGTCGCGGACGAGAAACAAAGGTCATACTGGCTTGCGGATTGGGTGCAAACGGTAAGGATTCCATTAGACAGGTAGTATCTACTATTTTCGGTCATCAAGGTATGACCAGCTGTTCCCTAGCTGACTTTGTGGCTTACGATGAAGGGCGGAAATTTGCCTTAGCTCCCCTGGTCAACAGTCGGGTGAATTGGGCATCAGAAAACCCACAAACCACACGACTCGATAAAATTCAATCGCTGAAGCTATTTGCGACTGGTAACGTCTTACACTCAGAACGCAAAGGCAAAGACCACATCGAATTTGACCCCAGAGCCATCGGCATCTTTAACTTGAATGAAACCCCGCCATTGCACGGCACAATTCAAGCCACTATCGACCGCATCACCGCCCTGCTGTTCCGCAAAACATTTAAGACCAATCCTGACCCCAACAACCCCGATGAGTTACTAGCTGACCCCCGGTTCGCTTATGACGTGGATTTTGTGCGTGAGTGTGTTGCCCCGGCATTTTTAAACAAAATGATTGCTGGACTACAGGCATTAATCGTTGAGGGCATTGACTACAGCTGTACTCAGCAAGCCTTGGAGGAGATTCAGGCAGAAAATTCACACCTGTTCCAATTCTGTAAGGACACAGGGCTGGCTTATAACCCTTCGGGTATTGTCACTGCTTTTGATATCTGGCAACGTCTAGAGGATTGGTACATTGACAACGGTACTTTGTCATTTGAAGAATCTAGCAATGGCAAGGTGAAAGCGATTTGGCAGGAACAGTCCAAGCCCAGCGATAAAACAGTCAAGGCGATTAACCAAGCCCTACCCAGAATTAAAGCATTATTCCCCAAAGCCAAATTAACCACTGTTCCTCACCCATCGGGTAAGCGGAAATTACAAGCACTGCAAGGAATTAGTTTTGATAATGTGCCAATGTCAATAACTGGCACACCCATAGCAATAAGGGAAAATTCCACACCAAATTCCACATCAAATCCACACCAACAAAGCCAGATAAATCAAGACTTCCACACCAACCACACCAGTTATGAGGGGTCGGATGAAAAAAATCTGTGGGGTCAACAAAAACCCGATCTAGATCAACAACCAAAATCAAATATCAATGTCAATGTCGATTCGGCTGATCAAGATTGGGATGGGAATGAGAAGCCAAAATCAGATATCAATCCCAATGTTGATTGTGATCATGAATTAGAGGTGGACAAACTGGTGTGGTCGGTGTGCGATGAAGTGGCAGCAAGCACTCCAGCCGATTCAACTGGTGTGGAGACTGCTGTGCCATCCGAGCTTATTGCTATGCCAGAGAGCTTATTGACAACAGAATCAGGCCAGCAGTCGAGCGATGGTGCTGACGGGGCTTGTCCACAAGATGATGCAGCAGCGTCACAACAACCAGTCAATGGTCAACCCTGTGAAAAGCCAAAATCTGCTAAACCCCTATTTACAAATGAAACAGAGGAACTAATCTCTAATGTGGAACTGATTAGGGAGTGTATTGCGGAGCAATCCTGGGACATGATTGAGCAATTAGCATCAGTCTGGACTAAAGAATATAAATCTGCTGTTTGGAAACAGTTGACTCCTGAAGAACGTTCAAAAGTGAATGCAATAAAAGCCCGTAACCAAACTTCAGGCTAAATTGTCAGCAGAAAAATGGTGAAATTTTGGACTAAGAAGTTGAACTATGGACACAAACGAACAACAAATCCTCTGTTCATGGGAGCTAAATGCCAAACCGTGGATGCGTGTAGTTCAACAAAAGCTTTTAGAAAGCCGCGTTTTGGTCACAGACAAAGCGATTATAGAAGCCATAGTTGAGCTAAAACCACAAACGTTTTTAGATATAGGGTGTGGTGAAGGTTGGTTGTGTCGGGAACTATGGTCGCGTGGGTTTGACGGCTGGGGAGTGGATGGCATTGCCCAAATGGTCGAAACAGCACTCGGCAATGGTGATGACCGCTTTGTAGTTAGTTCCTATCGTGATTTGCCTTCACAGAGATTTGGCAGCATACAACAATTTGACTGCTTTATCTGTAATTTTTCCATTCTGGGGTAAATATAGCGAAGCTGTCACCAGGGGCAAGATAGCCTGAAAGTCTTGTGGAGTATGGGTTTGAGAAAAAAGAGTAGCTCATTGGATTTTAGCGTTTTTGACGGGCGTT
>NZ_JACJTB010000062.1 GCF_014698475.1 Nostoc spongiaeforme FACHB-130
TAGTTCTGCTATTTTAGATTGTAGCTCCTGGTTTATCATTGTTAGCTATTAGACAAGACTGTTTCTCAGTATTATCTCGTAGTCTTTTTCAAAAATCAAATATGATTCCTATAGTTTAATAATTCTATCAGGAATAATTTTGTAGGGATGATTATTTGACATTTGGTTCTTTTACCCAAAAGAAAAGATTGGGATATCTGTGATTAAATTTTTTTACTTCTGCTTGAGCAGCAGTTAGGTTATCCCATAATTCCATCTCTCCATAATCACCTTTCATCATCTCAAACCTCCAGGAGACCCCCACCGAATCTTTTATTGTGCATAAGAGTAACCATCTTTTGCGTGAATGCGTTTACAAAATTTGTGCGATATTCCTTGAATCAATCCTTTTTTAGTAGAGATATTGAAACTACCTGACGAACGAATAGCCACTTTTCCCACATAATTACCAAGTTTTTTCCCAGTAGTAACAACTGCTTTTACGATGTCTCCAGTTTGAAAATTAAAATGTATTTTTTCTCTTGGGACATGACGATTAGGAAATCCAAATTTGTCCGTTCTGCATGATTGTCTTGAACCATGTCCGTTAGATATAATTAATAGAGGCTTGACGCATTTAATAATTAGTTTGGGTGTTGACTTACCAACACAAGCTGCATCTAACCAGTGAGTCTTTTCCAGTTTTTGTTGACTACGGTTGAACTTGGTCAAGCCACCAGAACCCGTTTCTACTGGTAATCCTGTTTCCCTCAAAGCCTTAAATAATGCCCATCGAGTTGTATTTACTGCTGCTGCATCAGCTAATGGTCTCTTAGCTTGTGCCAATATTTTGGTTAATTTTGATGGGTCTTTTTTAAGAAATTCTTTAATTTCTTTTGTCCCTTTTTTTGTGTTGCACTTTTCGCAACTTAAAGTGAGATTTGTAATAGAGTTACTTCCCCCCTTAGCTCGTGGGTGAATGTGTTCAACCTGAAAAGGAACGTCTTTAACACCACAATAAGCGCATTGTCTATTCCATTTTTCAAGTAAGTATTCTCTGGTTTCGTAGCCAGCAAGAGTACCTTGTTGATACTCTTCCCCTTGAATTTCAGGATTACGCATTAACTGCATATCAAAGCGTACTAACTCTTGACTAATAGCCTCAGTAGGCGCGAGTTTACACAGTTTGTTAACCCAGGTTTTTATATTCTCAACCCTACTTTGTAGACTCGGTGCTAACCAACCCTCTGGTCGTGTTCTGTTTAAAAATCTTGGTTTACGATATCTAGTTTTACGGTTTCTTCTGCTGCGTCTTAATTGTCGCCTAGATGTTAAAGCATCTCTAATTGCAAAGCCTCTATGTTTTAGTTCGGCTGCAAATACAACTTCCCCAGTAGCATCGTTGACCAATGCAATTCCTGTGTTTTTAGCACCTGGATCAAGTTTTAATCGAAGTGGTTGAACTGTTGAATCTGGATGTGATTCTTTTAAGATAATTGTGAACGGAAAGCGGCGAAATATTGCTGCTTTTTTGTTTCGCAATAGCTGCCTTGCCTGTGCTGAATGAATAGGGTCAAGCGGTCTTTTTTGAGTATCTATAACAAATATTTTGGACATAAGTCCCTCCATTTCTGGGTAAAGTTAGCCTGGACAATGATTTAAAGGCTTTTTACGTCAACGACACTAGCTTCAAACCCAATATGCTTGTTTAATCGTTAACCTCAGAGCTACAAACTGGCTGCGTATTTGTAGGTGAGATGACCTAAAAATCGTAGTGATTTAACACTTAGTCGGGTAAACTCTGGGCTTTTAAAGCCCCCACTGTACCTGTACTCAGGTCAGTGGTGGGTAGTTTACTGCTTCTTGTCTAGAATTTGGATGATTGAAAATTAGGGGTGATGCGTCTTTACTAGAATTTTTTCTTCGCCAACAAATACAATATTTGTCCATTTTATATAAACTGATAATAAAAGTAATTACTATCAGTTTATATTTTTATTATGCTGACTGTTTCATTTGGCTTAGAGCTATTAACATTTCTTCTCGATTGAGATGTCGTTTCTTGCCTGTTTTAGATACTTGGATAGCGTAACTCCATTTTATTCCAGCTTGCGAGCATCTTTTTCTTAACTGTTGAACAGTGATATGTTTGTTTGTAGATACTTGATTTTTGTTGGATATCTGAAGTTTGGATTTATCAGTTAAGTTTTCAATTTTACTTACAGTGGGTTTTATCGATGTAGTGCAATTGCAGTGCTTTTCAAAAGCGATAGATATCTCTAGCAAGAATTGGAAAATGAAGAGAGTAGAAAATCCGTACATAAGAATGTAGAGAAGCCCTGTGAGCATACATTGTGCTAATTCCATTGTTTTAACTCCTGTTGATATAATTAGTAACTGGCTATTTAATGAAGCGGTATACCAGCCTTCTATTTATATCAAAGCGTTAGCTTGTGTAAATTTACTCTGAATAAAAGAATCGATAATAAATTAATGGTGTAATAGTGATGAAATATCTTGGTCTTGGTTTGCTTAGATAAAGATGTCACTCTACATATATCTAACAACTGTTCTAATATTATCAACTAACTGTATTATCATATTCCAAATAGCTTTCCAGCCAAGTATCATTCCCCAAAATCCGCTAACAAATAGACCAAGTACTGATTTAAGGAAGATAACTCCCCTGTAATTTATCTCGACATTTGATTCGACTTTGGCATAGATAACACCATCCTCAATTTTATTTTTCAAATTTTTCATTTTTTGTTCTTCTTCTCTAATCCTTCTTTCTTCTTGCACTTTCCAGCCCCAAGGAACAAATCCCAAAATAATCGAAATTGGAAGGTAGAATGGCCAGTTATATATGTAGCCAAGAGAAGCATATATGATGAAAAAAGTTAGCCCCAAACCAGTACGCCAAACCAAACACCAAATAATAAATAAACTGTTGATAATAGCGTTACGGATAACTATACTTCGATTTTGATGATATGACATTTGAAGGTGGCTCCCGATAGCTAATATTTAATTTTTATTTATGGTGATTGCATACCTTAAGATTAAACTTAAGGCTAGTTTGAATTATCATCTTGATAGTTGGAAATTATAAAATACATAATAAATTCAATTACTTATTGAACCACACCAAATAAGGTTAAATCTACCAAAATATCATAACAATGTTTGTACTTAGCTAGGTATAGTTACTGTTGCTAAAATTGATATTTACTGTTTTACCGATTATATCTTCACTGATTTTAAATCTAAGCAAAGTTTTGATGATTTTTTTAATAAGTTTGAAATTGAGGTATAGGTTAAAAAAAATAAAAATGATTAAGATTTGACTCTTAACCATTTGATGATATATTTGTAAAATGATGGGATATAGCTGTGTTTGATTTACATGGTTAAGGCGTATGCCATTAGTTGTGGTTTTTCTTGTTGCGCCCCTTAGTAGCTGATTGCACCTTAAACCGTACCTGTTTCCCAATAGTTATCTCAGCAACATCGCTAATATCTTTACCAGATTTATAGGCTTCAAGAATTGCCTTATTATTAGCTTGGTACTTAATAACTCTAAATTCATCAGGAAAATCTTGATCATCTACCTCTACTAGTAAGTTAGCGACTTTGGGCGGGTTATCCCTGATTTCAATTACCCTTTCCTTACCAATATTTTTGTCACTGATTAATCCAATCTCGTGTAGATGGATCAGGGTACGCTTGATTTGTTCAAGTTGAGTTTTACGACGTGAGATTACCCGGTCGTGGAGTTCGGCTACTCGCACTTTTCTTTCTTCCCAGGTTTCAAGGTCAAGATTTAACTGGTCTACTACCCAGGCGATCGCATCAATTTTGGTTTCGATACCATCTTGAGCACCCATAAGTTCTTGTACGAGTTGTTCTACTTTACCTTCGTCGCCTAACTCGCTTGCTTCTTCTATCTGTGACCAGAGTTTAGCAGCATCTAAGCTTAACTCTTTGAGCGTGAGTTGATTGATTTCGCGTTCAATTGCTTGAGTCATAATTTACTTTTTGATATAAAAAACCAGTAGCAGTTACCTGCTACTAGTTGTTGACTAGGAAGAGTTGATGCTTGAAGGGAGATTGAATCTAGTACCCGTACTGCAAGTGATAGTAGTCTGACTTTTCTTGTGCCAATTCTGCTTCGTAGTCGTAGTAATTTGCCTCATCTAAAAACAGGCTAACTTGTTGAGTCTGCAATGTAGATTTTGGTGATTTTTGTGCCTTTTTTGGGTTAGAATTTATAACAGTTTTCATCTCTATACAACTTCAATTCATCTAATGAAGTTGCACGTTAGTGCTTGTTATAGTTCTGATGATTAAGGGAGAAAATTAATCTTCCCCCTTCTTATAATTATTGGTAATTTCTCTAAATTAAATTCTACAACGTAGAAAATGGTCAAGGTAGAATGGGCGATTACTCCTTTTGAGGAAGAGTTTGAACGTTGGTATCGTCAGGCTACCGAGAGAGGTTTCTGTCAGGATGTTCCAAAAAATATTTACCAGTACAGCAAGGAGAAATTTTGGTTAGAGTCAGCAATGATAAATTTTTATCAGGTTATGAACTACTTTCATGGCGACTAGCTAAAGATTCATCAATATCTTGACTATGGGTCAACTCTTTTATACCCTCGCTTTTCTCTTCGCTCTTGGAGCTTGTAGTAAGTTATTAACGCGGCTTGATAATCAGGACAATCTAAATCTTTTGACTTGCCAAATCCTCTATATATGGCACTGCCCCAAGTTTTAGTGATCGTCCATTCTCCAAATAGGTTTTGGCAAAGGGTTAAGGTGTAGAATCGCGTATCTCTTTGCCACTTTGATTGAAGCCATTTGTCAAGTTGGTAGGCAATTTTTACAGTCATCTCAACCACGCTTTTGCTGCTGGGAGCAAGAATCTGTCAACACAATGATTTTAATAATTAGGCTCGGCTTGCGCGTTACTGGAGTACCTATTACTCTTGCGGTTGCTCCTTTGATGAATTTGATTTAATTTAATACAATATTGTTGTTTTTATATTGAGTATTTAAGCAGAAAGTTTTTCGGAAAAATTTACCTGCGACATAACTTGTGCGCGTATTGAATTAGCAGCCGTCTCTGCAATTTCTGCTCTATCAGAATCAGTAAGAAGTACTGCAAGTAGCGATTTGAGAGCTTCGCGGTTAGATATAAACTCTTCACCGTATAAATCATCTTGCAGCAGGGTGGCTTCTAAGTAAGGTAATAGCTCAGGCGCAGGAGATAACAACCGCTCTTTAATGCGTCTCCTTGCAGTCTCTGTTGCCGCTTTTGTACCTACACCTAAATCCCATGTTTCAATTATTAGCCTGATTTCACGGTTAAGTGATACACGCAGCGTTGATAGGCGACCAAATAAAGGAAGGTTAAGCATTAAAGGTGGTAGTGCATTACCCCAATCCAAACCAGCACCAATAGTGCAATTGGCTTCATCTTCGATACGAACAGCTTCATCGAGCCATCCTTCACCAAAAAGTAAATCTATAGCTTCTTGGGTTGTTACTGGCTCATTCACCTGAGAATTATTATTTTGCTGTTGATGATTCATAAATTTTCACCTGCTCTCCGTCTCAATACACCATACTCAAAGTAAACCAAATTATCGTATTCTTCTTCAGACCCGCAGTTAAACATATTTTGTTTTTCGTAAAATCCTACAGACCTTGGTAAAGAATGTAACCCAACTCTACCTTCATACCCAAGCTCAACACTTCTAATTCTGGCGAAATTTAAAAGTGCTTGACCAACACCTTTGAATTGAGGCGGACGCTGAATTTCAATTCGGTTAGTGGGGGCAGTTGCAATACCATCAACATAAACTAGTCTCTTACCAATATTCAACCGGGAACCGTGCATTTGTGTTTCTATTATCATTAATCCTTGAGTTTTGTTTTCGCACTCAACTGCATAACCTTCAAGATTTGCTTGATTGGCAACATATCTTAATTTAAATATCCAGTCCCAGTATTTATCTTCTTGAGTAAATAACCTTAATTTTTCGAGCCAATCATTTACATAATCATCAACGTGTCTTTGTCCTAAATCTACCAAATATGCTTCAACAGATGTGTTATCGCTACCTCTTTTTAATTCGATTTTTCGCTGCACCTAAAGCTCCTAGTTATGAACTTATTCTTAAAGCTTATAACGGCTATTTTACTACTAAATAAAAGAGTAAATGTGAATGCGTATATCAATAGCTTTATGCCAACCAGCAAGCACAGCATCATCTGAAATGTCTCCAAGAACTACCAAACTATCTTCTTTATCCACATAGTAGGGTAAAGGTTCAGCCTCTAACCAACCATAAGCGATCGCTTGGGAGTTTTGCTCGTCAAAAACTGAAACTTTTAAGCACTGCTCGTACCTGAAGTAGTAATAGGGTAAATAGCAAGCTGGATATTCTCTTAAAGATTCGCGATTAACTGTGTATGATTGCCAACGTAGTCGCTCACCCTTAATTTCTTTTGGATTAGCTTCTAGCCAATCATAAAGTTTTTTAGCTTGCCTCAATGCGTGGTCTTTGCCTTCAAAAACAACGCTGGGAAGAAAAATATCGCCGTCAAAATGCACCGCGACTTCAAATAAATCTTCATCCTCATCTTCGGCTTCTGCTTCTGTTACCTCAATGATTCCAGCCTTATATAGTTCGGTCATTTCCCTGCATTGCTTCGTCAGATATACCCCTACATTATTAAAATTTTAGCTTTCAGTTACAAAATAATCAGAACGCTCTGTTGCTTCTAATACCTTATCTGGAAGGAAATTTTGTTTGTGTACACGAGCCAGCACCGTAGTGTTAGCGCGGTTCGGCATTATCTCCAGGAGGAACTAAAGCCCTATTCTTTTTCTTACCCGCGATCGCATTAACAGAGCGAATCAGTGTAAATTCAGAAATTCTTAAAATTAATAAAAATTCTAACTTGCCGGATGATATAACCCCGTATCCTGATTAAATTCCCATCCTAACCCTGCTCTATCCTTGCCTTTGCACCATCCCACAAAAAGCGGTGGTGGCAGATTAATTCGCTGCTCGCGTATAGTTTCTACACTTACACCAAGTCTTGAAGCTAAACCTTCTTCCGTTAGCGGTTGGATTCGAGGAGTTTGCCCTTGATAATATGAATTATTATTGTACGATTTCTTCTGCCGTTTCGGTTGGTTGTTGAGATAATTTTGAATTTTAATAATCGCCTCAGCAAATTGTTTCATTTGGGCTGTTATCTCTTCAGTTTTTTGTTCTAAAGAGTCCAAACGTTTATCTTCATTGCCAGCAATTGTATCAAGGTCATCTAGAGAACCATCTAGGTATAGCTCAATAAAACGGGTGAGCGTTGCTGTTGCTGTCGTGCCTTTCGAGTTGCAACGGGCGATAAACTGCTCCCACATCTTTTGGTCACAGTTGAAAGATGCTAGCTTCTTTGTTCTCCCTGTATTGCTCATATCTAGGTAATGTCTAGGTAATATCTAGGTAAACTAGTCCGCGGACAGGAACAACTGAGCGTGTTTCCATCTTGATAACTACCTTGACACTATCATGATGAGCGTATGAGTGCGATGGCCTAACCGCCCGGCGGAGGTGATGCCTTCTGGAGTGGCTTCCCCGTAGGGGTACACCTACGTTTTTTATTTTTTACCGATGTTTGCTTTTTCTACGCAGTGCGTGAGAAGTCCCAACACGCCCAACATGGTGAATGTACTTTGCAGTTGTCGCCGGGGAAGCATGGCCTAAATCTGCTTGCAAGTCAAAATCAGAAGCTCCATTTTTTTTAGCCAGCGTTGCGTGGGTGTGGCGCAGAAAGTGGGCGCTGAACTTAATTCCCGCACAAGCAGAAATTTCTTCCATCATCAGTCGCAACCCGCGATCGCTTAAAGGTTTACCCCTATCCCGCCGACTGGGACTAGGAAACACCGGCTGATCGTTGCCTGCATCCCCACGATAATCCAGTAGCACCGCACTAGTTTCCGGATCGAGACTAATGGTTCTAGTTTTATTTCGTTTCCCCGTCACAGTTAACAATAGACAGTCCCCATCCTCCCGAAACTGCCGCCAAAACAACCCCGGCGTAATTACGCGCTTACCATAATCAGAAGTTTGCCGGGCAATTTCTCCCGCCCTCACCCCACTGTAAAACATGAGAGTAAACAGCAGCCAATGCATCTTATTAGTGTTATGTTGCAAGTCTACTGCCATCGCCGCTTTTTCCAACTTAGCAATCTCGCGTTCCGAGAGAATGCGCTCTGCGAGCTTATCGTCCCACTGTATGCTTAAGTCCTTGCCCAAGTCGATAGCAAAATAACCAATAGAAGCTCTAGTACCCCACTCCCACAAACTTTTAATCGCTGCCGTGTATTTAGCCGCAGTATTTTTACTAATTCCATAAGTATTTTTCTTTCCCCGTACTGGCTTTTCATCCTTGAGCCAAGCCAGATAAGCGTGTAGATGGAATAACGTTACCATCCTCAAATCAGATATCCCAAACCGCGACTGCATATAATCGACAAGCTCATAACCAATTTGCCGATATGCCCGTCGCGTTTGGTCGCTTTTAATAGTGACAGAATGCACCCATAGCTCAATTAGCTGTTGTGTCGAATTAATTTTTTGGCGGTTGGGAAAATAATAATCCACAAGCGCAACACGAGCTTCATCAAGCGGTAGAGTCACCACCTCCACAGCAAGTGATTCCACGCTTTTGACGGGTAAATTTTCCATAATAAAATTCCCCAACCCCCACTGATAATTATGATGCCGAGAACCGTAATTCCCGGTATCTTTATGATAGTTGTTTCCCAAGCACCACAAAATTACTCATCGAAAATAATCTATATCGTATATCCGCGGATATCCCGTATGCGATGATGGTAGTGAGAAGAGTAAGGGAAGTAGGGGGAGATGGGGAGGTAGGGGGAGTAAGTAAATATTAGAACTCGAAGCAAATGGTTAAAGAACTGGTTAGAAATCACTTCTCCACAACAAAAGCGCGAGGGACTGGTGGAATATCCGCAGATAAATATAAAACTTCTGTCAGAAGAAGATCGGGAGTTGGTGAAGCAGGCCAAGCAGCGTGCTGAGGAGTTGCGCCTCACTTTTAAGGAGTTTGTGCTGAATTGTATTAGAAACGCACTCTTTGAAGAGAGTCCAGATGGTGCAGATAGTGCAACTGCTGCTGAAATTGAAGCTTTAAAAGCTCAAATCGCCACTCTGGAAGAGAAGGTGAATATTCCTTCTGCGACCAAATCGGAAGTACATACCCTCCAGGAGCGGTTAAATCAATTGCGGGTGGGGATTTCAAATGAAATTAAGAAAGATAGGGAGCAACTTGCTTCTTTAACGTTGGCGATCTCCCGACTTGAAAGCCAAGTTGAGCAGCTGATACCTTCTTTAAATCTTCAAGTGGATGGCGAAGGTAATGCCGACAGTGATAGCGACTGGATTTTTGGGGAAGACTCAGGCAGTTTGGGAGGAGAAGATGTTGGGGGTTTTTGAAATTTTGAAAGATGGAACAAACAAGTCAAATCCTCTTTCCTTCTGCTTTCTGCCTTCTGCTCACTGAGCGCAGCCGAAGTGTGCCTCCTGCCTTGTTTCTTGAAAGAGGGTTAAGCCTGAACATATTTGCAAAGCTTGGCAGCGTTTACATGAGCAAAACTGGCTTACTTCGAGGTAATTGTTATAAAAACTTTTCTTAAGACCTTCGTTGGCAAGTTCCAGCACAGGGTTTTTTGCAAGTGAAACACACAATAGTTTGTTGGTACTCTATAATTTGCTGGCTAGTAAAATACTTTTCCCTAATCCGAACCTCTTTCATACGGTTAGGCTCAATTAATGCTGCAAAATCACCAGGAAAGTAACGTATCTGCTCTTTTGCATTTTTTACCTCAACACCATCTATACTTTCCACCATCAAATTTGATTTCAGTTTTAAATTTGATTTTTTCATAGCAGATTATCTCAAATAAAAATTACGCAAACCGTAAGCCATAACATAAATCGTGAATATCAGTATAAACTGGTTTATCTTTTACAGATCCCTTGGCACTAACTCGCAAGATTACATCCTTATCTATCCTGAAGTCAGCAACAATTCTTTCCTTGTATATACTTTGTAATACTTTAGATATCGGAACATTAATAATTTCTTTTACTTGATGTTCTCGATTATCTAAATTTGTAGTAATAATTAACCTGCCTTCGCCTTCTCGATTATCTGTACAAAAAAACACAACTTCTTTTTTGGCAGTATCCGGTTTTAGAATAGTTCCGCTGTCAAATACGGTGTAGTGACTTTGGTCTGCAAGCTGAATATCAATAGGCTGAACTAAATATGGTTGCCAATTATAGTAAGAAATAATTGCTGCACCTTCAGCAATAACTGTGTCTGCATTAGGAAGCTCAATAACTTTAGTCAGCCCAAAAGTTTTATGCATTTCATTAATAAGTAGCGGAATGCGAGAAGTTCCACCAATTAGTAGCACCTGATTAATTTGTGATGGCTGAAGACGTGCATCGTGCAAAATTTTATCTACAAAACCCATCGCATCTTGGATTTGCAATTGAATAAGGGATTCAAATTGACTACGATTTATATCTTGGAATAAGTTATAGCTTTTTTGATTGTCTGAATAAAAATCAAAAAGTTCTATTGAAGAGTTCTGCTTGAGACTTAAATCTATTTTACAAAACTCTACTTCATGAAGCAGTAGACTTTCAATCCCTGGCTCAATCCGAAAACCTTCTGAGCTAATACCCTTTTCTTTCTGAAATGTATCTATCACATAATTTATCAATAGTTCATCAAAATAATCTCCCGATTTACCATTAGCACCAGCAGTGCTAACTTCGTATAAACAACCAGAATCAAGTTTGACTAAAGTAATGTCTAAAGTTCCTCCACCCCAGTCAAATACTAAAATATTTTCTCGCTTTTGCTTCAGATTATCCCACCGATTTGAGTCAGCTAATAAATAGCCAACAACCGCAGCAAAAGGCTCATGAATAAAAGTTTTTATAGTAATTCCTGCCATTTCAGCAGCTTTACGAATCGCCCTTCGCTGCCGCCCATTAAAATATAGTGGTACAGTTATAACAGCTTCTTTAATAGCCTGGAAGTTCCGATATCTTTTTTCAGCGTCTTCTTTTAAAAAGCGAAAAATTTCGCTGGCTACCTGCCACGTATATTTAGGCTTACCAAAAATCTCGAACTCTTCTTCCTTCTGAATTTGACTTTTAATTGATCTAATAAATTTATTGCCAGGTGTATTCTCAAAATCTCTAATTTGGTCTTTAGCCTTTCGACCTACAATAGGCTGAGAATCGCCTTGATACCAAATTACCGATGGATGTGGCAGATTTTTCTCATCCACAAATGAAGTTACTTCTCTGCCATTAAAAGCAGCAGCTACTGAGTTAGTCGTACCAAAATCAATACCAAAACCCACCATAATCAAATCTACTCTGTTAATTGTTCTCTAATTTTTTTAAGGATTCTCAGTCCCATTTGGCTATTTTCTTGAAAGTTATCATTAGCACCAATTAAACATCGCTCTAACTTGTTTAATTCATGCTCTAGACGATTTTTCACATTGCTTAATGTGGCTTCTTTCTGCTGACTAATCTTAGCTTGGCTAGAAGTTTCCAATTGTGCATATAGTTCTCTTTCGTGTTCTATATCATTTTGACTCTGTTCTAAGTTTTTCTCTGCATCTAGAATTTGTTGCTTTAACTCTTGGCATTGTTGTTCTAACTGATATATATAATCTTCTCTCTGCTTACGTAATTCTCGTTCTGTCTGTAAGCTATCCCGTAAATCAGCAATTTCTTGCTCCTGTCGGCTAGCTAGAATCTGAGCGTGTGTGCCGTATAATAATAATCGTTTAGCCTCAGTAGCACTGGGTTTAGCTAACTTAAATAGTTCAGCAACAGCTTTAACTCGATTTTTAATATCACTTTCTTGTTTAGGTTGGGATTTAGTAAGCTGCTGGTAGTAATTAGAGTCTGATAGCACATCCAAAATTATATTCATACGGCTTGCAATTGCTGAAACTTCGCCTTCAGCAATTAAAAATGATATTAAATTCCTCAGAAAATCAAGTTTTTTATCATCCTCTTTTACTTTTAAAGATTTTTGGTTTGTATCTAGGTTAATTATCTTTTCTTTAATAAATTGAAATACTTGTTTATCTCCTAAGTTTTTAAGTATATTTTCTTGAATACCTTCTTTTAAATCTAGTGTTTCACTGATAAAATTCCCAAGTTTTGGAATAATTCCATCTAGTGTTCTTAAACCATTTTCAGAGCTAAAGTTAGCAGCAACTATAGCTAAGTGTACAATGGTACGATATTTCAAAGGACAGTTAATAATTGCAGTAACTATCTTATTTTGCTGTTGTGTATCCAACTTGAATTGCTTACCAGGGTTAACAATTAGATGAATAAATCGCTCTGCTGTTTCAATCTTCCATTCTGTTTGTTTCACTAGTTTGTTCAGATGCTCACACAAATCTTCTGCCGAACGAACTTCTTGAACTAGCCTTGGAGTTTTTTGTATTTGAGAATCTTTAGAAATATTTTTAGACATTAAAAACCTTTTGCCTCCGCTCCAAAAATAGGATGAGTTTTGAGACTACGGTAAGCTTCTCTTGCTTGGTTTACTTCTCCCCACTCTCGAAATAGTCGAGCCTTCAGTAAAGATAGCTTGTCCTTATAGTTGCGGTTGCTCATATTGTTGAGCAGGCATTCTAACTTCACTAGCCATCCGTACTTAAGAGTTGAGCGATCGCAATAGTAAAGTTTTAATGCTTCTAAAAACTCTTCATGAAAATAATCAATAATGATTCCTTGGGTTTGTCTGCTGCTATATGGAGGTAAAGTAATAGCAGCAACACGTTCATAATCATTTATAAAAAACTGACTAGCCAAAAAAAATAAAGAATATTCTGATGCTTCTGCCATCTGCCAAAACCAATTCATTTTGAAGGTAATTGAGTAGCGAGTCTGTTGTGCAAGCACAGATGGGAAAGGTTGCAAGTAACCAAAAGCTCTACCAAACTGCTCAGAAAGTGACTGATAGTTGCTTGAACTTTCATTTATCTCTTGGTAATGCGCTCCCAGATATTCCAACATCCCTTTAAGGTACTGCTTGCGTAAGGGATGCTCATTTGAGCGATTGAGGGGAGTTTTGTAATCAACCCAACTATCTATACTGTTGCCCCTATCTATTCGGGTTTGTAAATCAAAGATTATATCGTCTAAATCACTGAAGTTAAGCTTTTCAATGTCTTCGTTAGTAAATATTTCATCGTTGGTTAGGATAGCGCCGTTGACGGGGATGTAGCCGTAATAATCTCGGTGTTCGTTAAAGATGTGGTTTTGTAAGTCTGTGTTACTGAAAAAGAATTGCTGACAGAGTGGACAGATGACAGAAGGAAAACTATAAGGTGTCGAGGAGGGTATTCCCAGCTTTTGGCGAATAGATTCAATTTTCCAGCCTTCAGATTCGGCATTATCCTCGACAGTATCTAAGAAGATTCCCATAGCACCCATTGTGTGTAACTTTATGAGTGAGCGCATTTTTTGGGACGCTCACTCAGTTAAGATTTCCTAGTTATAGAGTTCCCTGGTAGCTACGGAAATTAACAGTCTAGATTTGCAAACCACATCAGCGTCTGTTGGCAAACTTGTTAATTGGGTTTATTTCGCCTCATACAAATCCGATTATTTGTATAAAAAAACTAAATAACCGTTAGTTGATTTTACGAAGAAAATAGTTGAGCTACTCAGCATAAGCAAGTTAATATTGCTACCAATGTCAAAACTAACTCCTGCCAGAAGTGCATTGCTATTAGTCGCTGCTACTATATTTGGCTCCTTTGGACGAATGGTGAGCAATTTATTGACCTTGGTGTTGATGCTTATGAGCAACAGTACCGAAAACGGGTAGTTAATAACCTCAAGAAAAAAGCTTTGGCTTTTGGTTTAGAACTCATCCTCATTTCTGACTCAACGCAATGTGTCTCTTGAGAGCAAATCTTAAATGGTTTTCTCAACTACTACATAAGTAGTAAATTTAACACGGTATTTTCCGCATTCTCTTGCTAAAAAGGTCATCCCGATATCAAAAATCACCTGATAATGTAGTCCGTCTTGTCGGTAGATTTCCAGAACACGACCATGAGGAATAAGGTAACTCCATTGTTTGAAGTCAACTGAGCGTTTAACTCGAACCGACAAATTATTTTCATTCGGTTGGAGTTGAACAAATATTTTTTTAAGCTCTTTCTCTAGGGTAAAAGCATTCTTAACATCCTTATCTTCGGCTGTGAGAATTTCTACATGAGAGTGAGTATCAAATCCACCCCAATTTAATAATTCAATTAAAATGGAAGCTCCTTCTTCTCTCAGATAGCGATCGCGATACACAACTTTCGTCACCTTGCTTCCAGATAAAGCAGCCTCTAATCTCAGTTTATTTCTAAGTTCTGATATGCTGAAGTCGCCGCGCCATTCCTTCTCATAGGGGTTTAAGAAGATTACGGTAGTGTTTAGGTCTTCTAACTCAGATGCTTGGACAAGTCTTGCTTGTTGACGTAATGTTTCTAACCGACTAACAACTGTTTCAACGCCTTCTTTGCTTCGGGTTTGAAACCATACCTGTGGTTTATTATTTGGAGATTGCTGCAATGACAGAGCAATACGGTTACTTTGGTCGCTATTGAAACAGAGAGTTGGGACATCCTTATGTAAATTTTCAGGGAAATGTTCAGCACAAGCTTGGTAAAGTTGTACTAAACCTTGGTCTATCAACTGTTGTAAGCGTTTTCTCCAAACCTTAAGGTGATTTCGTTGATCTAAAGAAGGATCTGAAAGTGCATTGGGGTCTGGCAAATGGTTTACTATTAATTCAAGTGGCTTATTAATCAGTCTCATAGAATAAACTGCATCTGTAAGCAGATTTAACCAAGGCAAATTTGAACCTTTATTTAAACCAAACTCATCAATTAGTTTGGGTAAATAAATTAAAGTATCTGGTGCAGCCGCTCGGCAAATTGCTGGTAAGTTATCTGCTATGAGAGACAAACTTATTTTGTTGGAGTTGGGAGCAAATTTTTGTAATTCTTCATCCGGACTGACCTGCTCAACTATCGGTCTAAGAAAATCTGCTACTAAATGACGATTAAATTGGTTGTGAAATGGCTGGTTTGAGTAAGTTTGCAAACAGTCATAACAACTAGTTGCACAGTTGCATGATGAAACTATTTTTAATGCTGTCTTTAAAACTTCATCAAAGCGTTCGGCAATGCGACGGCTGTATCCTGCCCCTCCAGGCACATTGTCATAAATAATAATGTTAGCGCGTTTGTCCGAACGAGGCGTAAACAGTCCATCTAATTCTGTACGCGGTACGTCAATTACTTGGGCTGCTGCTGCTAACAATGCATAGGTGAGAGAACGCCAAAATTCTAAACCTCGGTTGCGATTTTTTGTATTGGTAAAAATTTCGCCATCATCTTCGCGTTCTCCATCTTCGCCGAACAGGGGTGTAGGTTCGGTTTTGGAATCAAAGACAATTTTTAGCAAATCGCTACAAAATTCATGTCCCAAATGCATCAATGTATAGCGGCCAGAACATGGTTTTCCAGTTCTGGGATGAGTATGAGGAATTTGTGATGATTGTTGACTAGTTGCAGAGTTTTTATTGGCTCCTTTTTTACCTCGGCTTTTTTTCGTTTCTCCTTTGGGTAATAAATCGCTCAAATCGCGTCCACAGGTACTACAAATTGCAAATCCTTTTCTATCAAACCCTTTGTCTTTACCATAGGAACCTTGATTAGCTAAAAAGAAATTTCCACCTTTGCTAACAGTAAGAGTATACAAACCCAATTGTGGAGGTAAGGTTTCTGATAAATCTCCATCATTTATTAAAAAAATCTGAGATACTGGTTGACGCTGCGGTTTAATGTATGGGGTGACTTCTGGAAGTTTTTCCCAATCAGTTGTAAATGCTTTGGGAACTTTGTAAAGTTTCATTTTTTTAGCCGCAGGTAAGGATGGCTCATCACCGCAAACGGGACAAGATTCTACTGGTTCATCTCCCGTATTAGCATCTAAAAAATGATTGCAATTTTGGCAAACCCAATAGAACTTTTGTTCTAATTCTGTTGGTTTGAGAATGCCAACACTTTTGTACATTCGGTCATCTACTATTATTTCTTGGTCTGGAGCATATTCACCAAGAGCAAGTCGGCGATCGCGTTCTAGTCGATGTTTTCCTTGTGCTGAATTATACTCATTGCTTTCCCCGGTCAAAAGACGAACTACGTCAATAGGAAAACCATAAATTGGTAGGATACTGGCTTGGGCTAGTTCGTCATGTAAGCGACGAGAGCCAACTTTATCAAGTTCGCGCTTTGTCCCAGCAATAAGTCTAGCTATTTTCTCTAAATTTTTTGTTTCAGATGGGTCGATCATGCGGTTTCGTAGTTCAAGCATATCTTCCGCTAAACTATTCCAATCTTGAAGTTGCTGCTGTTGAAAATCTTCAATCCCATCTTCAAAGCCTCTCAGCACTATAGCAGCTTGACTTTCAGAGCTACCTAACCGAGTTAGCCACTGCGTGGCTAGGTCTGCTGCTGCATTGCTATTTAACCATTGTTGTAACTTACAAATCTTGGCTTCAGCAGGAGGAGTGAAATTTTCAGAGGAAGCAGGATTTTCTAGTGGTAAATCCAAAAACTCTGCTATTTTTATTTCTTCTGCACTGAGATTCCAGTTTTTTCGTAAAAATGCAGCTAGTAACTCAGCGTGAATGTGACGCTGCTGTATTTGGAAGTTACCAGAATCAAGCTTGGGGATTTGATTGCTACCAGCAATTAACTCTTTTGGTTGCTCAAAATAAAAGCGGTCGTGGGGACGACGTTGCCCATACATTAAAGTAATAGCTACACCATCTGTGCGTCGTCCAGCGCGTCCGGCTCGTTGCTGGTAGTTGCTAACATGGGGAGGGAAATTGCGAAGAACCACCGCTTGCAACTCACCAATATCTACACCCATTTCTAAGGTTGTCGAACAACTGAGCATATTAATGCGACCTTGGCGAAAACGATTTTCGCGTTTTTCTAGTTCTGCAACACCTAGCTGTGCTGTATGTTCTTGCGATCGCAGTGGTAAAGGTGAGCGTTTTTTAATTAAATATTGCTGGTAATGTTCGGCAGCAGTTTGTTCAATTTTTTCTGGTGTGTAAGGTTCAAGAGTACCTTTACACTTATAAGCTGAACATTTTTGGACGTTAAGTGTCGCCTTCGTGATTTTTAATAAACCTGGAACATGAAAAACCTGCTGGCAGCAATTACATTTATACCAATCTTGCTGCGTTTCAATAATATTTAACTGTCCCCAGTTAAGTTGATATTCCTTTTTGGCTGTAACAAGTAAGCCAAAATCTTGAAGCTGACGGGAGAGCCATAAAAAATCCTCTTTGCTGGGAATATTTTCTTCACCAAATATTTGTGATAAATACCAACCTAGCCGATTGAATGGCTTTCTTAATTTCCCATTTTTCCAGGGCATAAATGAAATTGAATCTTTAAATTTCTTGATTTCATCGTCTAATTTATCCTTCAAAAATAAATAGTTCTTGGATTTACCCTGAGCATCTACCATTTCGGGACGACGGCTATCCCCTCCAGTTTCTGGGAAATAATAAGATGAATTTTCAATGCTGACAATCCCTGCACGACGAATAATATCTGTAAGGACTGTTAAAAAAATCCTTGCTTCATCGTTTGTGATTCCAAAATGACCCGCAACCAGTTCAATCAATCGTTCATCTAAATCGATATGGCAAGCTAGTAATGCAAAGGCTTCTAAAGTTGAACGACGGTTCAAAACGAGAGCAAATTCTCTAAGTAATATTTCCTTAGCTCGTTTTTGAGCTAAATCTTCTGCATCTATTTTATTTTTTCTATCTTTAGGTTCTTCCTCTGGATCGTTAGGACGGTAACTTTTATAATTTGCATCAGATTTTCGGTCAGGATGAGGAATATAAAATTCTAAAAATCTTGCTTTCAGTTGGTTAATTACTTGATTAACAGATGTAATACCTTCAGCGTTTTTTACCTGATGAAATGCTTGCCAAAGCATCTGGCGGTACAGCATTTCGGTATGGGTACGTTGATAGTCTGAAGCGAAAAATGCTGCATCTTGACGACCATCGGAAAAGGTAAGTAATTTCCGCTTTGAAGAGTTTTTATCAGTCTTTTCTGTTTCGGGTAATAGTTCAAAGAGACTATCCAGCATCGCCTCTAATGGACCATCTGTATAAGTCACAAATCGATTGATTGCTAAAGTAGTGCGCCCAGTTCCAGCACCACAAGCAGCACATCTGTTTAAATAACAACCACCTTCATCTTTATCATTTTTTTGGCGATGCCATGCTAAGGTGAGTTCATTTTGTGCTGTTACTTTGTTTGTAAACGCTTCATCTGGAAGTTTACCAATCCAGCCATGTTTATGAAGTTCAAATTTAAAACTTTTTATAATTGTTGATTCTTGTTCCTCTTCATCTTCACCCATTTCCTCTTCTTCTGTTACACTGTCTAAATTACCAGAAGTCAAAGTGTAAATCTTGGTATTATCCTTTAATCCTTGAATTGATCTGGGTAAAGATTCTAGTTCCCCCGAATCTTGGCGTTGAGTAAATACATAACCCTGACCGCATTGAGAACAACTACCCAATTCTAGTACAGGGGAGCCACAGCATTCACAGGTTTTTTTCTCATTCAAATAAAGTTGCCCATACCGTGCTTCACGCTCTGAATAAAGCGGGTCGTGCGCTGCTCCCGAACATTTGGGATTAATGCAGGCATAAAGTCCCTCTAAACTGCGAAATAAAAGATGCAATCTCACAGGAAGTAAAGGTAAATCATCTGGATTTTGACGAGCGAGAGTACCTATTTGCAGCAAATGAGCTAACGCAACTTCTGCATCTGTATCATCAACGCTACCATCTAATTTAATTGGCAGATTGACACCCCATAATTCTGGAGATCGAACTATTTCTTCCCAAGGTTTAGGTTCGCGGCAAAGTATATTAATCAGTCGATGTATTAAGGGATGTCCCTTGAGAGCAAACCAGAGGAATTTGTGAATATCATTATCAGCTTGCGATTCAGCTATTTTTAGTTGTTGTTCGGGGACGATAGCGCTCAGTGGGTCAAACCAAGAACTAATAGGAGAACCTGGTTGTGGTAATTCGATAATACTTAAATATTGTAGAATTTCTTCATTAATAAGTGCAGCAGGTAGGGTATAATGGTTGCCTAATCGGTCTTTGGCATTGAGACGCTGACCGCGAATTACTTGACTAAAAGTTTCACCAAAAAACTCTCTTGCAAATGCAAGAACTTTATCATCAACCAAAGCATTTCCTAAGCTGGCACTAGTAGCAATACAGCGAATTTTACCTTTTTCTTCCACACCTATAGAAGCTTTAAAACGCTCCAACAGCATAGAAACTTCGCTACCCTTAGCACCATCATAGGTGTGAGCTTCATCTACTACTAACATTTTGAAAGTATTTACTGAAGCCTCAAAAATTTTTTCTCGCTCCTTGGGTCGAATTAACATATGCTCCAGCATGGAGTAGTTGGTGATTAAAATATGGGGTGGTGCTTCCCACATTTCTTCTCTTGAGAGTAATTGTACTCGGCTAGTTTTCTCAATAGCTTTATCAATTAATTCCTCATGTTTTATAGATTCTATTTCAGCCGAGGTAAATAATTGCCGCAGTTCCTCTGGATCGTAAGCGGCGAATTCTTCTCTTAATGACTCTATTGCTTTACCTCTGTCTTTTTCGGTGCGACTGGTGTAGAATCCAAATTTAGTTTTGGTTGTCGTCTTTTGGCGACATAATAATTGCCGCAGACGTTTAACTTGGTCATTTACCAGAGCGTTCATCGGGTATAAAATTAGCACCCGGACTCCAGCAAGCGATAAATTATCTCCTTCTTTCAGCAGCATATCGAGCATGGGTGTCAGAAAACACTCAGTTTTTCCCGAACCTGTACCAGTTGCAACGACTATATTTTCCTGTTGTTCCACAACTGCGCGGATCGCTTTTTCTTGATGTTCGTACAAACGGCGATTACTAGGTATAAATAGTGTTGCCATATCAGGGTGTAAAACCCCTTGTTCGACCAAATCATTGATACTAAGACTTGATTTATATGGCTGGGAACCTTCGAGGTAAGGATGTTGCCAAAGGTTTCCAGGTTGCTCTAATAATTGCTTAAAACCGTAGCGGAGATGGGGATCGCGTAGGGGGTAAGCTGTAAGTAAATAGCGAATAAAATCTGCACGGGGTTGTTCAACTGCTGCGATTGGATCTAGATATTTAGTCATACTAATTTAGCTCCTAAACGTTTAAATGCTTCTTTGACAAGTGGCCAGTTTCTTGATTGAAAATTTCGAGTTCTGTATTCTTCTCCAGACTCAGAAATATGCCATAACCACCGTGCATAGTTACTGGGAAGATAGACACCTTGCAAATTTAACTTTCCTGGAGGTTCATCCCAAATAATTTTTAAAGGACATCCCATTTGTTTGTCCTGGTAAAACATAGCTAAAATAGCTAAATCTGGCTCTAATTCATAAAAATTTTGGTCTTCAAACCAGAGATATTCACCTGTGGGCAAGCGCAATATATCTTCGTTTTTGATACTCTCGCGACTCGGATTGCGCCAACGTTCTTTCTGCGCTTCATTACAGGGTACGTATCGCTGAATGTACCTTTCATTTTGCCAATTTTTAATAGAAAAAGGGTCTTCCGTCCAAGTTGAACGCAACTCCGATTTCAAGGGTCTTCTTGGTATTGATAAATTTTCAATACTATCTGAAATAGTCAGCAACCGAATACCAGCTTGACTTAGGCGGTCTTTAATTCTATGAAAATGATTACTTTTAGGGCGCAATAGTAAGGGATTTTGAGGGTTTTTTTGACTTTCTAGGACTTGATGAGCCAGAGTCAAATAAGCGCGATCGCCCCGAAATAACAAATTTCTCAAATCTTCTTTATTTTGAGCCAAAACCATCGGAGGAGCCATACAGTAATGGTTGCGTCTTCCTGCTAGCACTTCCCCTTCTGCTTGCAATTCATTTAGGGTATCTTGAATTGTATCTGTTAGGTTTTCTTGAGATTCGTTAGGAGAAAGACTTGAAACTAAAAGCGAAATAATCTGATGCTTTGTTAAAGGCTGTGGGATTGTTCGATTACCGGAATGACGATGATTACTGAGTAGTCGAGTAATTTTTTCATTTAACATAATTTTAATTCTTTAAGATTTTTTGAGCATCATTGTAGGTTACATATTCCATTTCTTTAATATATTCTTGAGGTAGATAAATCTTAATATCTTTTATATTTTTATATTCCAGTAACAAAATGTCGCTGAAAATAAATAGTTGAGGAATATAAATACTTAAATTGGCTTTTATTTGATGATTCTTAGTCATCATTATTTCTACTTGTTTATAAACAAAATTACGTTTTTTAGGATTTCTTAACCTGATTAATAACCAATTTTCTTGAGTTGCTGCTACATTGCCAGTATTCGCTAATTTTGATATTGTTACTTCTTGCGTACTTGCCTGACTTTTTAACTCGATTTTTATATTTTCAACAAGAGCTTGGAGTTTCTCTCTAAGAGAATTAATCTGTAACCATTCTGGAAGATAAAATGGTAAACTTTTTAGGCTATCAATAGCTGTTTGCAATAAATAGGGGTCATAATCATATTTATTGGCAGATTTTATAAAATCATTAACAGATTCATTATCCAGAATGGTGTAGCAGTAATCTGCCAAATCTTCATTTTCTAAAGTTTCATCAGGTAAATCATTTTGATTGCTACGACACCACCAACCAAGGTTGTGTCGTAGTTTACGTGAACTTATTAGCTGAATGTGATAAATTCCAGGTGGCAATGCTAAGAGAACAGTAATTTTATCTTCATTTAACGAAACTGGTGAAATTTTAATTTCTACTGGTTTTTTTTCAGGTAAAAGTAAATTCCAGCATGATAGGGAATAAACTTCGCCAGATAATAAACCAGATAGGTGAACTGCTTGATTCGCCCAAGTACAGCTAATTACAAGGGGAGAAATTTCCGTTTTTATTAAACGTTGCGGTTCCTCACCTAACCTCTGGAAATCTAAAGCATACCAATTAGAGCTAGGAGATAATAAATTATAGAAAGATGCTAGGTTTATGCATAAAAAACCTAGTGAATCTGCTTGACATTGAGAAAATATAGTTTCCTGTTTATCGTATAAATATAAACTGATAGATTCTAGAGGTAAAAGCCCTTCTATTTGAATTTCTTTTGCCCAGAACTTATCAGCAGAATCACATAAAATTGGTAATTGAGCTATTGGAGATTGATTTACCAAACTAATCTTTAAATTCTTAATCTCTGGTTTGCCAGTTATTTGATAGTTTGATTGAATTTCAAATTTATATGACCATCGATGAGATTGATTCCAAAAGCGGGCTTCATATTTACCTGGTACAGTAATCCATTTATCAAGTGGAATTGCCTGCCACCTATCGCTTGGCTGTACTATTTCAGTTGTAGTAATAAGTGTTTTTTGATGGATGATATTTTCAATAGAAATATTTAAGAATATCTCTCCTTCAATGGGCGGATACCAGAAAATGGGAATTTCTAGATAAACTGATTTTTTACCCTTCAGCTTCAGTCCTCTTAAGCTTGGCTGTTCGTCAGAAGAAGGTTTCCAGCTAATTGATCGAAATGTAGTAATCTCTTCATTAGAATTTACTATGAAAGCAATTGATGATTCTTTCGTGATAAGTGTCAGCTGTTGACCCTGCCAGCCTCTGATACTAGATGGTACACAACTATCTAGGATTTCAATACCATTACCAAAGTCTAGAATGACACCTTTAGGGGCAAATAAAATAATCTCTTTGGTTCCCCTAATGCTAGGATTAGCAGAGTCTAAATTAATGCGATCGCCTGTCCAAGCATCAAATATTAAACAGGGAAAATTGCTGGCTACTCCCTCAAGTCTCCATTCAGTTAGGCTTTTGCTACGGTGATCTAACAGTTGCCACTTCCATAGTTCAGCCACATTCCTGATGTCTACAACTTGTTCGGGAATAATTAGTCCTGGCTTTGAGGGTATAGTACCTTCCCAAGTCGCTTCTGGAATCTGGCAGAAAGTTCCACCCAAGTTATCCCACCCTTTCTTCCAAAGGTTTTGCTCTGGCAGCACTAGTTGTATATTTAAGGAGTCAGCAGTATCTAAAACTAAAGATAAAGGCTTTTGGCGACGGCTAATTATTTTACGGCTATTACCAAAACGACGTTGTTTAGGAGTTAAAACTTGAATCAGACTGTTCCAATCCCTCAAGAAAAAATTATTTGGTAAGTAATAGCTTCCCAAAAGTTTTTCGCGCTCATTGTGATCTTGCAGTGCTTCAGGTAATGTTCCTTGACGTTCAAGTTCAACAGCAACAATAGCAATACCTTGAAGTAACTTCCCGGCAATTGGCTCAAATTCCTCGTCTTCCTTCTGTGGGCAACTAGCTTTGAGAAAATTAATCAGAGTACCCCATTGAGGATGCTTTTTCTGACAAAAATATAATAGTTCTTCGGAAATATCTTCACATGAACTATGAGCAATTTCCCACCATCCATACTCATTTGAGAATTCCTGAACTAACTGAGAAAAATGAGTGAGATTTTGCTGAGGGATACCACTCTGTAACCATAAGGTTGATACGTAACGATATCCTCCTTTAGCTTGGACAATACCCAGTAGGTCAAATCCTTCACCTACAAGCTGACGTAGTGTATTTTCTAGACTTTGATTACATAAAATATTTAATTTTTGACAAAAACCATACCAAAACTTTTCTTCAACACTTGAATAATAGTAGGCATACTCTGATAGAGCAAAAGTTATAATTTTTAGCCAATTTTGTTCAGGTTCATCAAATCTTTTATGCAACTTATGATGAGTAACTGTATCTAGATTTCTCAAGTTGTAGCCTACAATATCTAGAACTTCCTCCGTGGCTTTTTGGCTAATCTGAACGCTACCCAAAAATCGCTGCCCTTTGGGACGATTGGAATGAGACCAATATGATGAAATTTTCTGCCAAAGCTGTTGAGTATGTCTTGGTTGAGAGAAATTAAAAGTAGTCATTGTTTGGTAGATAACTAACCTGGCAAAATTATTGAGTTAGATACTTAAATTTGACTAACTAGACAACTAACAAAGTTCGTTTGCTGCCTTGACAAAAAAATATCTCTATAGTTAATGTTCCCTAAAAATATTTTTAAGTAACTATTTTTACTATAAAATTCAGATTTGTACTTAAAAGCATTTTAGAGATTCGATCTAGTGCTGTTTTCATTTGGATAAGGTAACTTGAGTTGTTTGACTTATCGTATCTAAAGTGCATAGTAGCAAAAGACATTTCAGAGATTCCAATAAATGCGAGTATTGATTTAATTAGTTAAAATTACTCTAAACAACAATACCTGTAAGGCTTTGAGAGATTAATCTCAGTAGTGCTTGAATATTTTCTTTTACTTGACAAATTAAAATGCCCAAGAAGCCTGTTACTCATCCATACACTGACCTCCAGGCCTTTGAACGGTTGATGCTACTAATTGCAACTTTTGTGCGTTATCCCGGAGTAGGTAGTAGTGATTTAAATGATTCAATTGAACCAAAATCTGGAGATTCTCACGATGCACTTGCTGAGGTATTATTGCGCTTGCAAGAAGTTGCTCGTGATTGCAGTATTGATTTACCGACTTATTCGCTACACACGCTGCGAAAAGATTTGCGGACATTGCGTCGCTACAACATCCTAGACAGCCGCATATATCGTTGGGGTTATTACCTGGGAACTGGTGCAATGAGTTTGATGGAACTACAGGTTGCGTTCAATGCCTTGAGTTCGCAAGCAAAGTATCAACAAGATCCGCAAGTTAATAAGATCTACCAGATATTGATGCGAAGATTGCGGGGGCTGAACTTAGCGGATGAAATTGTGTATCCAGTGCGAGCGCAAATCAATAGAGCTATTATTTACACCGACCCGGAAGAAATGATGGCTGACAGTAAGTATCGTGGCACCCTTTTTGAGAAACTAGAACAGCTAGAAATCGCTATCATTCGGGGCCAGGCAATAGAAATTTATCGCAGTCGCAATGCTTATCAACAAGGTATTACTGAGTTTTTAAATATCTATCCTTTACAACTTATCTACTCAGATGTAGCTTGGTATCTATTGCATGAAGATTGCCAGAGTGGACATTTAGCTACTTCAAGGTTGGATAGGTTTACCGAACACTTTAAGTTGCTTGGCTCTAAAGAACGGAATTTAACAGAACAATGGCAAAGCCTCCAAGTCGCACATGAACTACTGGAGAATGGCTGGGGATTATATTTAGGTAAACAAGAAGAACAAAGTTTAGAGCGACAGGGCAAATTAGATTTTATTAACGTAACCGTGCGCTTCTTCCCTGATGTTATGGTGTTTATCCAAGAAGGCGAAAAACGCCATAAAAGCCAGAAAATTTCTTTTGGAGCCAAAACTCCAGATGGAAAACCAAGCTATCTTGATTACAGTCTCAAACTTCCACCGCGATCGCTGGCGGAATTTAGCCGTTGGGTTTATCGCTTTATGGGTAGCGCTCAATTCCTTACACCAAAGGAATTGGTAGAAAAACACAAGCAAGTTGCTCAGGAATTGCTCGCTCGTTATCTTTAAACTATTGGCATCTCCTTTCTTTTCTAGCCGTAATTGATTAAATGCTTGGTTAGCACGAACTAATATTCATGCTCTGGGTTTAAAGATAAATCAGGCATTAAGAACCTTGAACTTTTAATGCCGCAACTCACTACAAATCTCTACAATCTCGCACTTGCTTGCTAGGCTTATCAGCATTTGAATCAAATTCGACTTCTGACTGGGAAAACTAGTCTTCATTGGAATCCATTTCTCTGATCCTTTTTCACCCCTTCAGTCAAATAAGTTTGATTTTACGGGTATTGAAGAGCCAGCAACACTAAGCAGCAGGTGCGATCGCGCTTAGGCAGCTTCCTTCATCACACTTTCAATAAATCGCCAGGGGTGTTTTCTAATAGTTTGAATCAGGTTTAACGCTCTGCGAATAACTTATTAAGCAAATCAGCTAAACGATAGCCCGCCAGACTCATCCGACGTTCTGCAATTGGTTTGCTATTAGCAACATAATTTAGTGGTAAAAGCTTTCCATCATTTCTATCAAGGCTGCCAGACAGTCTTCCATTTAGATACGCTTGTTGTTTAGCCAGATTAAAACTTTCTACTTTTGCCCAGTTATCAAATTGAGTTTCCGCTAATTCTAGTATTTTACGACGTTGATAAGTGTTTCTTAGCCTTATTGCTGTGTTACGAACTGTCTGAAAATTTTCTGATCCAAGAATCAGTCCATCCCAAAACTTGTGCAAACTTATTGTTTGGCTGTCTTGATTGACTCGAATGTAGAAAAGGTTTCCACCACTATCACCTTCAGGATACTGACTCGTTATTAATTTAGTAGTATGTAATGGCTGATGCACATCTCCTACTAGATGAAATAGCCAACATATTGCAACTGCTTTTTCACTGTTACTTGCATTACTTTGAACAATAGTAATATTTTTTTTAAAAGCATAGAGAATATTTTCTTCACCTGGCTCCTCAGTTGGAATTGAATTTGAAGAGCTACCAGGCTCGTAAGGAAAATTGATGTAGTGCCACGTCTGGTGATTGAATTTTTGATTATCGCGAGCATCATCAGGCCATCGTGCAGCCCACATAAAAAAGTACAAGTTTTTATTTTCAGAATGAATATTAGATTTCTTTAGAGAATTCCACTGCTTTTGAAATTTAGAAAATTCAGGATGTTCTCTCAAAATGGCAACAATTCTATCAATCGTCTGCTGATTGCTTTGCTTGAGTTCACTGTAAGCGATCGCTCCTGAAACCATATGTCCAGCCTTATTCCATGCAAAAGCTGGTTGCTGACACAAAACCATTGCCGACAGCATCGTAACTAAAGTTAGTCTAAGCCAAAAATTTAACCTATGCATGGTATTGTTTTATAGAAAGTACGGATAGAGTATAGTTTGGGGTCAATATTTTCTACGACTAAGGTAAATTCTCACAAGATTCAAATAACCTAGCAGCGTATACATCAGCTGCACTCTTTACCCAACTAGAATTTATCCATAACAGCCAAGCAATAAGTAAAATTAGATCTATTGACAGGTAAACGAGTGTCATAGGAGGACAATTAGAGAAATGCAAGCTTTTCTGTATTAGAATTGGCCTACCCGCTTGCCATTCTGTAAAAATGCCAAATAATCCAATGCTAAAGGCACACTGGGTTCCAAGAAAAAGCGCACCGAAGGATGAAGTAATTATTCCGAGGGGTCTTACTCCTAATAGATTTCGTCGAAAACCGTAATTGCAATTTTCTTCATAGAGCAAGGAGAATTTGCTGTGGTCGCGCGTCTTAGCAATTAGGAACCGAACACAGGTATCATAAGCTTGATCTGCTAGATGCGGATCTGCTAATTCTTCGCTTTGGCTTGGCAGAGGTTGACCTGTTAAATCATGCAGTTTACTATGCCAACGAGCTAACTCTACTTTGTTTTGAGCATTGCGATGCCGTAATAAACACGTTGTAGGCTTACCACCCCAAGCAGTATACAATTCATCTTCTTTAGCTTTACCCATATCGCGAGCAAGTTGTGCTAATAACCTTAGCACCCCGAACCAAGCCAGTAAACTAATTACCCCTCCCCAAGACCAAACTTTGTCTGGAAACAATGTAAGAGCAATTAGCGCGATCGGCATTCCCGCAAACAATGCAGGTGTTAACCGAGCTTTGCGGTTATAATCATCAAAATTTTTTTCTATAAAGTCTATTAGCATATATTCGTTCCTACATTATTTTAATGTTTAAACCAAAATGTATTTATTGTCCAAATCTAATTCATTTTCAGTAATAAACCTTTATTTCTACTAAAATGCTGAGATGTTAACGCTGTTACTATTTGATTTGGTACGCTCCTATAAAAAGCAAAGTTGAATCAATAAATGCAAAAGAAACTAGCATATTTCATTTGAATTGTTCAGCGATTATACTCTTTTCCTATTGACCATGTTTCTTGGTTTTCACCAACAATAAGCATGACAGCTGGAACCCCTTCATGCTTGAGGGTCTCCACAAGATAGTTCAAAAGTCTGATGTCGTGACTGCTTGGTTTGGTTGAAATTCCTGGTGGATGCGAATGCCACTCACCAATGTAAGACACAATATTAGCTGTGCGTGTCTGTGCGGACTGGATCTGCTCCTTAAGTTTCTGAATACCACGTGTAAATCCGCTTGAATCAGCTAGACTGTCTGGAGGAGCAGGGAGAATATCGACAACAAAAATGGACTGCAACTTTTGATCTATGTAGCCAAGCAAAACACCACCAGTCTCATTCGGAAGATTTACGGAACGAAACTGCTTAACCTTTTCCTGCAAGTTAACGTTCCAGACTATTTTCCAGTTATCAACTAAAGTAGTTAAAGGAACTGCAACGGATACTGTGTCAGCGCTTATAATTCCTAATTGTGGCTCAACGTGCCATATTAAAATCGCAGCATCAGATTGCTCTCGTGTGAGCCTAACTTGTCTTGCAAGGGTTGCGGCGTGAAGCTGAAGTAAATCCGTTGGTATTACTGTTGACACGTCGCGGCATCCTGCGCCAACCCAGAGGTGTCCTTTATGTCCGTTGAGATGTTGCTCACCCCAAGCATTATTTAAGATCGCTCCGTAGTATTGAGCTTCCAGTCCGTCTATTCGGATATCACGTTTTGAATCTTCAAGAAGTAAGACAGATCCATATCCGGATGGAGTTAGAAAAACTGATGCGGCCCGTTTGAGTTGAGCGATCGCCAATTCGCGCGGTACTGCGAGTGTCGTTGTTGCATCGATCACTATATCTGCCGTTTCAACAGATGTTTTTAACTGAACATTTGACCAGTTAGTTACACTGTCAACAATGGCGAAAGCCTTTGCATAACCATGAAAATAGATTTCTTCCACCATCTGTTTGACAGCATTTGCTTTGAACTGACCAACCTGAAAATATTTAGTAGTGTGTCGGGCTAAATTGTGCGGTTTGATGTAATCAGGGTCAACAAATGTCCATGTTCCCCATGCCTGCCGATACCATATATCTGCAAGAACACTACCTAATGCCCCAACACCTGCAAGCACACCAGAAAATTCAGCAGTATCTGTAGTAATGCCCGAAGCCTGTCGTGCAGCTGCATTAGTTAAAGAGAATGTAACTTCGATCGGCCCAATATCAATAGAGCGCCAATCATCAAACGAACTTGCAATCTCAACTAATGAAGGTATTTTGTAATATTTACCATCCCTGCCATCAGTTAATACGCCACATACTTCACCCAATTGCCCAAGATTAACATTGATGTAAAAGGCTTTATACTCGCTCCGCTCTACATTAGTGCTGTCATTTCGTTGAATGGGTATTTGAAGGATGAGGAGTGTCTGACTTTCAGCTATTTTAGAAACTCCTTCCCAGCCCACGATGCGCTCGATCTCCGCACAAAGTAGATTAAACAGAGTTGCTCCCCGTGCTGCAAATTGTCCGTCAAGAGTTCCTAAATCATATGGAAAGTGTTCAACAGCACCGTGAGTTACTGGCTGAAGGGCAAGAACTATGCATGTTAACCCTAGTTGGACATTTTTTTCTTGAGAGGTCTGCAAAAAGTATCCCAAAAGAACTCTATCTTCTACTCGTTTTACGGTTAGAAAAAGGTCATTTTGTTGGATTTTTTCATCAAAATCCGGTGGCAAAATAATTTCAAAAGGGCTGCGGAAGTAAAACTGTTCAACGGGCTGGTCTTCATGGTGCAGTGTACCTTTAGCAGTTTCGGCAAGCCACCAAAGTACTCGATTTAAATGGCTTTGAGGAGTCCAGGAACGCTCAATTACTTCCCACGGTTCAAAATACAGACACAGTGAAGCAGGTTCGCCCTTATTTACATGGTTCTGGTGTGGCGTTGCAGGAAAATTTTGTCGTAACGCTCGCACTTCAGGCATTTTGGCCTCTTCAGAATAGAAGATTAACCCAATTCGCTCTCGATAGAGGATACCAATTTCATTTTTAGTTGGAACACCATCATTAGTGCAATCAACAACAAGCATTTCTGCAATTCGTTGCCCTTCTCGAACAATGCATCTTAACTCTATAAGCTCAAAGAATTTGTGTGTAGAACAAGATCTAAACACACGGTGTGAAATTGGGATTGTCAAAGTAGCTTCGGATATCTGGGCAATAGGCTCACCAAAGTCGATGTATTCATTTGACATCTAACCTGCCCTCGGTGCTGGAGAAGACACAATGATATTAACTCCATAGCTTGTAGAAGGATTCAAATTTACTCCTCCCCTAGTAATTTGGAATTCTAAAGGTTGGGGTTTTTGAAGGTTTGGCTCCTCCATAGTCACTATAAATCTTCGTCCACCAATCCGATCCAAATACCTTTTGTAGCAATTTTTGGCCTGAATATGAGGTGGTTGTTTCTGTTCATAGGCTTCTCTATTATTGTTTATCGGTTTACTTGAACTGACCAGATAAGCTTCTCGCTGGCCATACAGAAGAAGTTCTTCCACTAAAGGAACAGGAATTGTCTCCGTATCTCCTTTTTCTGAATTAAGCGCATGATGGCTACAATGATGAGGAATGTTGAACAGATTCCATTTCAGTCGATCTTCGTTGTTATGCCATTTAGTGGTGCGTACAATGTCTTCTAGTACGTCGCAGGTTGAGTCTCCTACAGCCAGATAGTTAGTTTGGACACCTGCAACTTCAAAGCGAACTTGGAAAATAAGTGATGCATCATTGCGTAAGTCGTCACCCTCATCAACGTGTTTAATAAATGGGGAATGGCAAAAGAACTCAACTCCGTCACTCGCAAGTGAAAAACCGGGAACCGTTTGCCCAGCATCGGTGATAAGGTGCCGACGCGACTCAAGTGTCAGCCCTTTTTCCGCAAGCCAACTTTTGAGCATTTCTGGCTTAGAAAAAACACGGATACCCTTGCCTTCGAGAAGGCGATGTTGTGCCTCTCGTCGCCAAATGACAAATTCTGCTCCCCGTTGCCCAATTGTGTTGGTATCGAGTAATATAGCTGCTGGAACCCATAACTCATTTATTTTGATTCGTCCGTTGCCTTGGTATTTGGCAGCGTGCCGTAATTCAAAGAATTCAGTACTGTTTGAAATGTGATCATTATCCCCGTGGGTGAGAGCCAAGACATCGTAATAATCTAGCTTTGCATTTGCTAGTTCAATTGTTAGATGATTTTTGAGGTCAATAGCGGGTTCATCCTCGTACTCGCCAATTTTTAGGTGACGGTAATCAAACAATAGGCGTTTACCATTGCTCAGAATGATTTGGCTTGTGTCGCCATTTTGTACTGGGTAAAAGATGACTTTGTGCATTGGCTGAATTAATGAGATTGAGTTTTAATTTGCAAGTTCAAAACTTATTAGTACTTCTGGTGTACTGTTTTTATTGAACAGCAGCAGTTTTGAACAACATTTACCCGCACTACACAGGCTGTTACTCTGTCCATTTCCAGAAGTAGTAAGTGTATTGCAACCCCTTATTTGTTACCTCATAGTCTCGTCGAGCAAGGTGAAGGTCATAGAGACGTTTGAGGCGATTGCTCGCTGAGTTGACAGCTAATTTGAGCAGTTCTGAAAGTTTAGGTGCAGTCAAACTGCCATGTATTGAGAGCAAATTGAGCGTTTCTCGTAAACTTAACTCTAGTTGCCCAACACACTCCCACTGTCCGTTGGGTTCAATTGCGAGAAAAGCTAGCTTGAGATGTCGAAACTCAATAGCTGCTCCTAAGTTGGCAATTGTATCCGGTGTCAATCCTTGAAGTAGAAGAGCGCTGCTAGGACACTGCCCTTGACTCATATCTTCCTGTAGTCGAATAATCGTTTCATCTAAAAACGAAACGTCTATCAATTGATTCTCAGGAAAAGATAAAAGGATGGCACTACCTTCTGGTTGTTGTTGAACATAATGCTTTAGCCGCTCAAAAGCTTGGTTTCCTTTCTGCCGTGTTAAAAAAAATCGGCCTGAGAATTCTAAGTCCTTGAACAGATCAGCAACGTCTAAAACCTTAATTACTCCTTTCCTTTCCAAACTTCACCTTTGATAAGTGACCGTTCACTAAGTTCCAGTGAACGCATATCTAAATGCTAACTACTCCTTACCTTCTTGTCAAGTTGAATACAGTTCTACTGCAATTTGAGTACCGGGAATAAAAGCTAAATTTGCACATCCTTGTATTTTTCCTGAACCAAAGCTTGTAATAGCGGCATCATGAGAGCGTAGCCATAAATTGCCTCCAGTCATACCAGCAATACGTTCTACTTGGCGTAATCCAAGACCTCCACGCCCTGTTGACCTGGTTGTTTTTCCATGCATGACTTCGATTAAGTAGCCGAGTGTATCGTTAATGTCACTACTTTTACAGTGGTTAATTAAACTTCCAGGAATGCCACAACCAAGATCCCCCACAGCTAGTCGAACGACGACTTGTCCCTGAATTTCAACTTTCTGGATTAGAACACAGCCATATCTGTCTCCACTATGCTCAAAAACATTCGTGCATAACTCAGACAGTACATTTATCAAGTTGTTTATGTGTGAGATTGATAGCCATTTGCTGTAAATGTTCTCAGCGCGGGAAACTACAGCATTGACATCTTCAATAGTAGAAACTAAAGTCAATTCCAAAAGATTGGCTGTTTTTGGATCTCGGTTCCACCGCTCTTGTAATGGACTGTCCACGTCAAACCAGTTGTTCTCTATCTCAAAGAGAGCCATCCGTTCCAAATACTGATGAACTTTTAGCTGCATACGGTTCAGCAATATTTTATTACCCGAAACCTGCCTCAAATGACGTCCGGCAATTACTAAAGCTAAGAGACCGTAAGGACGGATAAAACTCACTTGGCTCATATCAATTTCGTATGCTTGAGCAGGCGTAGTTTCCTGAATACGGTTGTAGAAAGCCTCAATAGTTCGTGCATCTGCCCCAAGAACATCAGGAACAGTTATAGTCACAGGTTGCAAGGTAACTACCTCTAAAAATAATAATTACTAAACAATATGGGTTTTTACGTAAAAATGTTTATATTTAGAAATAACCAGAATGCTCGGGTGCAACTGAGAAGCTTTTTTAATCGCTTTCTTAGAGCGAACCTACCTATGACAGATGAATTGTTCCCCAGAGATAATTTTGGGGATACTCAAATAATCGCACCAGACTGACTTTTCCCACCACTGCTTACTCAACTTTGGGGCAACTAAACTAGCTTCAAACCCACCTTCCGCACCCAGTACTGTCACAATCGGTTCTTGCGTGAGCGAATAATAATTTGGCTTAGATTCCTGCCCAAAAGATTCGCCCTCTGCTTTCAGGCGACGAATTTCCCCAATCGCTCGTCTACCTCTTGCTGATACCATTTCACTTAAAAAGTGATAAAGATAATTAAGTCAGAAATATGAGCAGAAGTTTATGGCAGGAGTCACCAAAGTAAAAATAGAAGAGTCAGCTGAGGAATTACATGAT
>NZ_JACJTB010000063.1 GCF_014698475.1 Nostoc spongiaeforme FACHB-130
ACCTACTTGGACGTGACCAGACTCTCGCAGAGTCTTTTCCGTGAGAGTAGCGGGTATGAATCCGCTAGGGAAGTGGGCTTCCCTTTCTAAACGACCAGTTCGGGTCGCACCCCTGCTCCCAACTTCACCCTCCAGAAAACCGAGTCTGGTCAGTGTGGGCAGATAGGGAGTCACACCTGAGTCTGGTGGACGGGGCTTTCACCCGTATCAGACCGAAAGTTCAACCTTCCTTATTTCTAAGTTTGGTTGGAGAGGTTATTTACGGACTTTAACCGTGATTCACTCTCAACGAATCGCACTTCCTCTAAGAAATTGCAGATATCCAGCAGTGGAGTAATTGCACCACTGGACACCTGATTAACTCATCCTACTTCTGCTGTTGATCTGGCGGAAGTTGACAAGCCCCTTTTTCAAACTGGTACTCAATTCCTAATCCCCGCAGGTAAAAGCTAACGGGGTTACAACCAGAGAATGCGGCGGTAACAACATGAGCGATCGCAATAAGGCCAAGGAACAAGTAAACATACTTCCCAGACTCTAAGTTTCTCTTGGGAAATAGGGATGAGTTTTTCTTTTTTATGAACATGGATCTATGATGAAAGTGACATTAATTAATTGATCTGCCTGGAGAATTCCGGGCTTTTTTCTGTGAATAAAACCGCAAACACAAAAGCCCCAGACTCAAGACAGCCTGGGGCATTCACATTGAATGCGATCTTATTGCTATTGCTGATACTCACGGAACTTTGCACTTTTTATACCTCCTTGGGTTGAATCTAGGAGGCTGCCTTGAAGAGAGCGTTTGCAACAATTCCGGTAGCTAAAAGCTTTATTTTATGCTGCTTTGTTCAACCGGGCATCCGTGCATACAACTCAAATCACAAATTGCAACAGCAAAATGTGACCAGCATTGGAAATCTGCATATAAAATACAGTTACCCTTGTGCTTCTTCAAGGCAAGCCCTGAAGTTAAGTTGAATGAACGAACACCATGCACCATCACAGCAGCTTGTTGTTGTGTACTTTTTCCTTTTTCCACCCCTGACATCAGTAGATGTTAAAGAAATTGCTGCGAGTGTCGCTCGAACGAAACAAGGGGGTGGGGGACAAAAGCAACTAGAATCAAAGATAGCAAATTTTCAGGGCTTGTAGCAATTAGCCAGAATAAATTTTTCGGCAACATCTTGCACTTGGGGACTTTCCAATACCTGGCACTGATTCCAAGGTAAGCTTAGTTGCCCAGGCGATGACTTCTTTTTACGCGCTGGTTTCTGTTTTACATTCTTCACCATCCCGCCCAGCAACTTGCTAACCCAAGAATATATAGGCCAGTCGCCAGAATTCAGAATTGAATTCTGGCGACTGAATTCTTGGTGACTCAAGATTAAGAGCTAAGAGGATCTACACTGCGGATTTCAAACTCACATGCTCTTGATACTAAATCTGGTGGTAACTTATCGAAACTTACTAGCGGTAAATGAGAAGCATCTTTAACTAATTCTTTCGCTAATAAGAAACCTGCAATTGTCCAGGTTTGATACTTTCTCGCTTGTTTACCAATTAATCTGCCTTTTTTACCATCGTAATATTCCGGCCATTCATCTTCACCAATGCGGGCTTCTGCAATGGCGATCGCTTTTTTTGCCAAACTGGTTCTATTAGTTTTCATAGCTGCTGCTGTTAACATCCACATCAACACAGGCCAGCTACCAGCATTATGATAAGACCAAGGTATGTTTTTGGGGTCACATCCAGTTACAATTCTGTACTCTTCATCTTCTATCGCTGGGAAACAGATTTTCATCGGCATATCTCCTACTAAATCGTCCCATCTTTCATCAATCAAAGTCATAATTGCTTGTGACTGTTCTTCTGTGGCTAAATCAGAAATTATCGCCATCAAGTTACCCAAGGCAAAAAAGCGAGTATCTAACTGCGATGGCCCGACATTACCTGCAAGATAACCACCTTTTTTGGGTAGCCATTTATCTAATTCATAATAGGGAATAGAGTCTACATAAATGTTAAATAGATTCACCGCCGCTTTACCATATTCTTCACTTTTGAAGCGATAAATAGCATTTAAGCGATTAATATCTATCCAATAATGCTGGCGAATATGTCCACATAAAAGTGGTAAACGATTATCAATCGCCATCACAATATCTTGATTACCTTGGCAAACTAATAACTCTCGTGCTGCCCTTAGTGCTGTGTAGAATAAAACTTGTATTTCTAGAGGATGGCCATATATACCCATACGACGGTCAATCATACAAGCACCGTCTGGAACTAACAAGGTTGGGTACATATCAAAGCGATTAGCCAAACAAATTTCCATAATCAACCGAATTCCATTTTGAAATTCTGGCTGATAAGCTATAGAAAAATCTTTTGTCGCTACAACATAAGCACGCAACAAAATAATCCACCACAGACAAGAATCTACAGGTGTGACTCTGGCGATCGCATGTTCCCCAAAATCTGCTTCTAAATATTCTTCGCCATTCTCAACAATAACTTTAAAGCTGGCTGGAATTAAACCTCTCCCTGGCTTATAAGCATCTAATTGCCTTTCTTTTGGTTGTAACTTTAAAGTTACTTCCAAAAAATTACGCACAATATCTGTTCTACCTTTAGCTAGAAAAATTAGTGCTGAAGATACAAAATCTCGAATAAAGCACTGGTCATAATTGAGTGCTTCCACAGAATTATCATAAGCTGCGACTGTACCAATCGGTCGCCCTCGATAATAGAGAATCGATTTTTCTAGTGCTTCCCATGCTGATTTTTCTGTAATTTCATCTGTTACTAAATTCTCTATTTGCATTGTCAGGTAAACTCCTTACAGGGTATATATTGGTGGTAAATGCTCCTGATATGCTGATTTTCCGCCATACTCATCATAACAAACAACCTTTAATAAACAGCAGAATAATTATCTTATTAAAGTTGATTTCCTGATTATAACCACCATTTTTGTAGCGGTTTTCCTGTTTATTAATTTCCGACAATTCAAGGATATTTTCCAATGAATTGCTTTGATTTTTTCACCTTATTCAAAAATTCATACTAAAAATATTGAAATAAAATATAGCCTGACATTTATGACAGTTCTATGTTCTGTCTAGAACCAGTTATATCAATCAAAATATATCTTGTAAGCTATTTAAATGTTAAATAATTTTCGGTAGAATTACGTATAATATTTTTGTTTTGGAAATTACAATTTTTATTTTCCCCTATAACTTAATAATTTATAACCTTTTTTAAGAATCTGCAAGATAAATTGCGATCAAAAATTCAGGTGTCAATAGCTCAAAAGAGCGATAAATATCTGACTACAGTTAGATTTATCAGCTAAATAAGAACTATAAATTGAGAAAAAATACTCAATTTCCGGCAAAATTTATATCATAAAGCCAATAAAGTCGAATAAAATCCCTGTCTTCTCACCATTGTCAGTTTTGAGTAACTTGTGAACAGAGATTGTATTTCGTCTAGCTCAAGTAAGCATTAAGTATCTTTGCCGTTTTTTCTACTTTTCAGGCGCTTATGCTGTCTTCTTGATCACAGATTTTTGTAGACTTCATCATCATTTCGTTTACCAACACGAAACACATCTACTAGTTGATGTTCGTCGTCAATGGTGTAGAGAATTCTATATTCATCCAGAGTCAACGCTAAGGTTCACTCATTCCTCTGTGCAACTGGCAACAATAGCATCTAAGGTTGTGAAGCAGTCATTTTCAGCCACAGCAGAGAATCTGATTATCAGCATACTCCCAGAGATGTCATCGATTACTTTCAAGAGCATTATTTTGTGAACTAATAAGTAACACCACTTCGTAGGTTAAGTGAAACGCGGTGGAACCCAAAAATCACATTTTAAGCACTTTTGCAACAAGTCTACTGAAAGACATTTATGATTTGGTGTTGGGTTACGGCGCAACTTATAGATTTACCATCTTGTTGTCAATATCTTTTGTGCGCCTCTAACACCCCTTGCTACACCTTTGGAAACCAAAGCAACACAGTTGCTCCCCAACCTACTCTCTTCACTCTTCTTCTGGGATAGGTAAATCTAAGGCTATTAACAAAGCCTGAGATAAATGAGCCATTACCGACTGCGAAACTGCGCCTCTTAAACGCAAAAAGCGGGTTTTAGATAGCACCCGCACTTGATCTGCCATTGCGATCGAATCTCGCTTGAGTCCGCCATCGGGTGCTAAAATTAACACCTGGGTTGGATAAACTCGCTTGCCTGATTGATAAGTAGTGCAGGGAACTGCTAAAACAACTGGACTCGACGAATTAATTGCATCACGACTAACAATAATTACTGGGCGAGTCCCCCCTTGCTCTGAACCTTCAGTTGATTCTAGGCGAGCATCATAGACCTCACCCCTTCTCATTACAGAGATTCCTCTAACAGAAAAGCCTCCCACTGAGCAGCAGCAAATTCAGTTTCGAGCTTGAGTACCTCTGCCTGATAATCAGGATCAGTGACCATTTCTGTCAAAGCAGCATCAATTGCGGCTCTTTTTTGTGCTGCTAATTCTCGACGTATTGCTTGCACCATAAAATCATTACGACTTCTTGCTTTGCCTTCTAAAACTGCCTTGTCAGTTGCTTCTAAAAGTTCTCGTGGTATTGCTAGTGTAGTGCGAACGGATTCGGCTTTCATGTAGTGATGATTATTTTGATGTCTTCAGTGACGACTTCTATGATATCACTCTTAATCGCACTCCGACCCTTGGAGTTCTACCGAAGACCATGTAGCAACTAAAATTTTGCGCCCACAGTAGTACCGAATCAGTAATAGAAAAGACTTTTTGTCTCCGCAAAGGTATGTTCACATTACACATTGATTTACAAAATTCAGCCATAACTAAAAGTCCCGATTCTATCGCTATCTTAGGAATCTGGACGAGAAATACACTTCTATGTACTACTTAAGTAGGAAGAGTTATTTGTGGGTGATAGTCAGTAATTCGGCAGAAAATAAAATTTTTTTTGTGACTTTGCCTGAAACACCCACTTTTTTGGGTGAACCATCAGCATAAAGTTCAAGGCGTACTAATTTAATTTTGCTATGTGTACGCAGGCGCTATATTAATTGATCTCTGTGAGCGTAGTTATGTTTTTCATACCGACTTACTTACAACATCCAGTGGCGATCGCAGTATAATAAAATTGTCGTGTAAACAGCGTAAATCCGGCAAAGCTTGAGCCTGTATTACCACACATCCTTTCTGGGACGCAACATTTTAAGTCTTTCCCTTCATTTTCACCAGATGCCTTACCAGTGAAAAACATTTTGATTCAGTGAGAATTCATTTACAACTGTGTAACTAAATGGCTACTAACGCGAGATAATAAGTAGTCTCTACTACTCTTGGCTGTAAATCCCCGCGTCCATTACAAACCCGTTCTCTTCACAGCTATAGGTTGGAATTCTGCAAGTATCCCTTAATGAGTATGAAAACAGCTACCGAATTACAAACTCGACTGGAGCATTACTACCAGCAAATCAAGACAATTATCTTAGTGCGGCAAAATCCAATTACTGGTTTGCTACCTGCGAGTACAGCCATTACGGCTCACGGTGATTATACAGATGCTTGGGTGAGAGACAATGTTTACAGCATCTTAGCGGTTTGGGGTTTGGCGCTGGCGTATCGCAAAGTGGATGAAGACAAAGGACGCACTTACGAATTAGAACACAGCGTGATTAAGCTAATGCGTGGGTTGCTGTTTGCAATGATGCGACAGGCGCATAAAGTTGAGCATTTTAAACATACTCAATCACCCTTAGATGGGTTACACGCCAAATACAACACGGCGACTGGTGATATTGTAGTCGGTGATGATGAGTGGGGACATTTGCAACTTGATGCCACATCTATATTTATATTGATGCTGGCGCAAATGACGGCTTCGGGATTGCAGATTATTTATACAATTGATGAAGTAAACTTTGTGCAGAACTTGGTTTACTATATAGGTCGCGCCTACCGCACACCAGATTATGGTATCTGGGAACGGGGGAATAAAATCAATCATGGTAGTGCAGAGTTAAACGCTAGTTCTGTGGGGATGGCGAAAGCTGCACTAGAGGCGATTAATGAACTCGATTTATTCGGGTTGCGGGGAAGTCAAGCATCGGTAATTCATGTGCTACCTGATGAAATTGCCCGCGCCCGGAGTACTTTAGAATCTTTATTACCGAGAGAATCAGCTTCTAAAGAAATTGATGCAGCACTGTTGAGTATTATTAGCTATCCGGCGTTTGCGGTAGAGGATATTAATCTGCGCGATCGCACTTTTAACGATATCATCAACAAACTCCAAGGCAAATACGGCTGCAAACGCTTCTTACGTGACGGACATCAAACTGTTTTAGAAGATAACCAGCGTTTACACTACGAACCTTGGGAATTAAAGCAATTTGAGCATATTGAATGCGAATGGCCATTATTTTTCACATATTTACTACTTGATGGCTTATTTCGCAATGATCAAAAGCAAGTCCAACAATACCAAGAACTTTTAGCATCATTATTAGTAGAACGGGACGGTTATTATTTATTACCAGAACTTTATTATGTACCTGCCAAAAACGTCGAAGCCGAAAAATTAACACCCCAAAGTCAAAAACGTTTACCTAATGAAAATATTCCTTTAGTCTGGGCGCAAAGTTTATATTTTTTGGGGTTGATGTTAAGTGAAGGCTTGCTGGCGGTTGGTGATATTGACCCATTAGGGAGATATTTAAGCATTGGTAAAAGCCGGGAATCTCTGGTACAAATTGCTTTGTTAGCCGAAGATGATGACTTACAAGCAAAACTAGAAGTGCATGGCATTGAAACTCAAACACCCAAGCAAATAGAACCAATTCAAGTCAGAAAAGCTGGGGAACTATCAGCTATCTACACTCAAATTGGACGCAACGATAAACTAGGTTTAACAGGGCGACCAGTCAGAAGATTACGGAGTTTAACCACATCGCGGATATTTAGAATTTCTGGTGCAACTGTAGTATTTTTGCCATCATTTTTAGACGCTCAACAGTTTTATTTAACTCTTGATTACCATTTTTTAATTGATCAAATTAGAAGCGAACTTGCTTATATTCAAAAATATTGGAGTGATTTAGGTCGTCCTATTTTAACTTTAATGTTGACTCACACCATGTTAGAAATTGGTGCGGAAGCATTATTAGAATTGATGCAGGAACTCAAAGACGGTGTTTGCAATGGTGTGCGAGTCAAACTAGGCAGACTTAATCAATTAATGCTGACAGGTGCTATTCAAAGAATTGATTTTCTGCAAGATGCTGAATTCTATCAGTCAGCAATGCACGACGCTGCACCTCATTGCTGTTATTTGGCTTATCATCCCGGAAAGAGTTGGCGCTTAGGACATACTCAAGAATTCCAAATGGAGTATGAAACCAATTTGGGATTATTGCTTTCTTCGCTGCGGGGTTCAGAAAATCTCTATGAACAAATTGAGTTATTGCAGACTTTAACCCGTTTGCAAGGATTAGACTTTGAAACTGGTTTTGGTGGCCCTAATACTCGCGTGACAGTGGGAGATTTGCTAAATGAAGTGTATATCAAAGCTGGTGATTTAGGTATCTGGGCAATCGTCCGTCGGGCTGCGGGTTTATTGCAAATGGTGGATATTGCTTTATCAGATGCAGTCACCAGCATTTTGATTCGGGGTAAGCAAATAGCTGTGGGGAGGGCGTATAGCGAAGCATCATTAATTAATGTACCAATGCCTCCCAATGAAATTGCCGAGAAAATCAATAATTTCTGTCGTGAGGATATCCGCGATCGCGTACTGACACAAGAAATCATACTTTATCTTGGGACTTTGATTCGCTCGGAGCCAGAATTATTTCAAGGACTGTTAACTTTACGTGTTGGCTATCTCATCTTATTAATTACTAGCGAACTAGCGCGAGAATTGCGTGTCACCCAAGATGAAGCCTACGAACAGTTAATGGAAATTTCACCCTTTGAAATTAAAATGCGCTTGCGTCAGGTTTTAACTGGTTACACAGGGATGAGTAACTTGTTACGCCAACAAGAATCATTACACGTCAAGCAAAAAGAAAGTGATATTGAATGGGTAGTGCAACCAACAATTACTGAAGAAATCGTCGAAGTTCCTGCGGGTGGTTGGCGACGTTTCCGCCAAGCCGAAGGGGCGCTGAACCGCGTCCCGAAAAACTTTTTCCAACAGGTTTGGCTATTAATGCAACGTTGTAAAGGCTTAGTAATTGGTGACAAACTAGAGCGGCGTAATCGTTTAGATAGCGAATTGATGTTATCAGAAATGACGGCGGGCGAAAAGAACTTTGCTTTGCGGGTGGAGCATTTATTAAATAAAATCGAAGCACCAGAATACCGCCAAGTTAATATTGAAGCATTAATGGAACTAGGCGCGATCGCCTCGAAAAACCCCAGCTTGCAAATCGAAGAATATATTGTGTTAGATGTGTTAATTGGTCATGCTGTGCGTTTAGCATGGTTAGATGCACATCCAGAGCGCGGCGATCGCTATGATGAAGATAAAGCAAATGCGTGGCGGTCTTTTTACAATACTTCACCACAAGATTGCGCGACTTATATTCTCAAAGCCTTCAGATTCTTAACACAATTTGGCGAAGTCAACGCAGCTTAATTACCACTTAGTTTACCTATACTAGGTTCACAAATAACCGTAAGCCATCTAATACCAGTTTTTTTGCAGAGGCAATAAAATGAGTCGATTAACAGTAGAACTACCCCCATATATTTCTCCAGACGAAGCAATATTAATGTTGGCAGTTAAACTATATGAAACTGGAAAGTTATCACTAGGAAAAGCTGCCAAATTAGCAGGTTATTCCAAACCAACATTTATAGAGTTGCTGGGAAAAATGGAAATTCCAGTAATTAATTATCCAGCCGAGGAACTAGAACAGGAGATAAATCTTTGATAAAAAAAACGGTAACTAATAGTACCTGTTTAATTGGTTTGGAACGCATTGGCAGACTAGATATATTACCTCAAGTATTCTTCCCAGTGATTATACCTTGTGCCGTAGCGGCTGAAGTCGGTTTATCAGCAGAGTGGTTAACAGTTCAAGCAGTCAAAAATTTAGCAGTAGTTACAACTTTAAAAACTCAAATTGATAGTGGAGAAGCAGAAGCAATAGCACTGGCAATGGAAATTGAAGATGTGTTCATTATTCTTGATGATAGAAATGCTCGGCGCATTGCACAACAGCTTAGTTTAAAAGTTATTGGAACAGTCGGAATGCTGTTACGAGCTAAACAGCAGGGCATTATTGCTGAGATTAAACCATTACTAACCGCATTAGAAGCAGCAGATTTTCGCATTGCAGAGCCTTTAGTTCAGAATGCTCTGCGCCTTGCTGGAGAATTGTAAATCGAAGATAAATACATAGCATTTCTGCTTTTGACAGTAACTTTTTGAACTTCTACCTTCTCGACTTTTTTTCCCACCAATCTATATAAGAAATATTTACTATTGGTAATATTGGCTTTGAAATAGTATGTGGGTGTAGGTATTCAAAACCCTTACACCCAGTCTCGTAAGATGAGTTATCGCAAATTCGCTGGTACTTCTTTCGGCACTACCCAATAGTAAATAGTTTTTCCATCTACTTGCAGTGTTTGTTGTGGTTTCCAGTCGCCCATATCAAAAGCGTGGGAAACAATTCTTGTACCTGGTTTGAGTTTTAATAATTCGGGGCGGAGTCTGAGGTTCACTTCGGGCAGAAGGTAGAGTGTAATTACAGTAGCTTGACTCAAATCAGTTTTAAATAAGTCTTGCTGACGAAACTCTACACGGTCTGTAACTCCTGCTGTTTGAGCGTTGGCGTTAGCTTCTTGAATCCGTTCAGGGTTAATATCTATACCTACGCCGCGTGTACCATATTTTTGGGCGGCGGTCACAACAATTCGTCCATCACCACTACCAAGGTCATAAAGTATATCATTTTTACCTACCTTGGCTACTTGCAACATCGCATCAACTACAGGTTGTGGTGTGGGTACATAAGGAACATCACCAGGGCGTTCTTGCGGTTGAGTTGTTGTAGGTGTTTCAGTTTGAGAAGTTAAAACAGGTGGTTGAACTTCTGCGGCTGAGTCTTGTTGTTGGGCGGTGCATCCAGCAATTGATAAAGTGGTGACACTAACGCCTGTAATGAATAAGAGCAACATTTTTTGAAACATGAATCTACTCCTAAAGCAAAGATGGTGGAAAAATCTCTAACCTCTGGGAACTTGGCGGTAACGATTCCACAGCAGTAGCGGAATACCTGCGGCGACAACTACAACGCCAACAACCGCGCCCACGCCGGTATATACCAAGCTGGAATAAAGCAAGTAACCGCAAACTGAGCAAAACAGCAATGGTGTCAAGGGATAAAATGGCACGCGGAATGGTCGCGGAATTTGTGGTTCTCGATTACGTAGCACTAGTAGCGATGCGCCTGAAAGTAAAAAGAAAAACCAAAATATGGGGGCGGTATAGTCCACCATTGTTTCAAAGCCTTTGCGGGTGAACGTACCTAATAAAACCAATGCTAATGCGATCGCAGCTTGCAATACTAAAGCATAGCTAGGTGTACTGGGACGTTGCCGCCACTTTCCCATAAAACCAAAGATGGCAAAATCTTGCCCTAAAGCGTAATTAGTCCGCGCCCCAGTAAAGACAGTTGCGTTCAGTGCGCCCAAAGTCGAAACCGCAATTAATAAGCTGATGAACAAAGCGCCCGGTTCGCCCCAAAATGTCCGCATTAAATCGGCGGCGACAGCTTGGGAATTAGCCATATTTGTTAATCCCAATCCTCGCAGATAAGCCAGATTAATTAACAAGTAAATGACAGTAATTGTGCCAATACTCCACAAAAGCGATCGCACTATGTTGCGTTGACGATTTTGAATTTCAGCAGAAATATAAGCGGCTTCATTCCAACCGCCATAAGACAATAAAACAAACACCATTGCAAGTCCCCAGGTTCCGGTTGAGGTAGATTCCACAGGGGTGGGAGTATTAGCAGTGGCGGTTAAGCCAATTAATACCACTAGCAACAAACCGAGGACTTTGGCGGCGGTGAGTAAGTTTTGTGTCCACTTACCTTGTTGCAAGCCGACAATATTTAAAGCCGTTAAAAATGCGATCGCAATTGCGGCATAAATCGAAGGTGAAAAGTTGCCTAGTCGCCAAATCTGCGAAGCATAATCACCAAACACAAATGCCAACAAAGCAATAGAACCTGTTTGAATCACACTCATCCGCGCCCAAGCAAATAAAAAGGCAATTTCTCGCCCAAAGGCACGTTTAAGATAATAATAAACTCCACCCACATCGGGATAGGTTGTGGCTAACTCGGCGTAGCACAATGCGCCCACCAAAGAAACCACACCACCGATGAACCAAAATAGCAATACTGCCTGACTGCTACCTGCTTGGGTTGCTACTAAGGCGGGAGTTTCAAAAATGCCTGCACCAATTACAATACCGACAATCAACGCCACCGCATCTGATAATGTCAGTGATGGCTTAGGTGAGGCTTCTGTAGTTGCTAAACCTTCCAGTAACTTGTACTTTTCATGTCTACTCACATCGACTCCTGCTTAGTATTGAGTGTAATGAGCAATGTTGGGGAATAAAATACCAATTACTTATTTATGATTCAGGATAAATGTGACATAAAAGTGACAACCATCGTCATTATTCATCTTTTATGAATGAAAAGATCCCTGAGTTCTTTAAGAAGTCGGGGATCTAAAATTATCGATTTTTATTTACTTTTAAAGTGGCATTTTAATTTGAAAGACGGAACCCTTACCTTGTTCACTTGTCACACTGAGATGTCCGCCATGTGCTTCAATGATTTGTTGTGCGATCGCTAATCCCAAGCCAAAGCCACTCGCCGAATTTGTCTGATGTTGTTCTACCCGATAAAATTGCTCAAAGATATGTGGTAAATGTGCCGCAGCAATTCCAATTCCATTGTCTTCTACTTCGATGAATGCCTGATTGTATCTACTAAATAAACGTAACTCCACCATCCCGCCAGCCGGAGTATATTTACAAGCATTACCCAGCAAATTCATCACAGCCAAACATATCAAATCAGCATCTACTTTTACCATAATTGGCGATTTTGGTAAATCACTCTGGAGATTTAAATCTTTAGCAGCAGTCTTTACAGCAGGTGAGTTTAACAATTCTACTAGTAAGTCTCTCAAGTCAACTTCTTTTAAAGATTCTGGAGTTAATCGCCCTGTCCGGCGTGCCAGAAATAGTAAATTTCCAATCAATGTATTCATTGATTTGGCAACTTCTGCAACTTTTTTTAGACGTAAATGTTTACTATTACTATCTTCCATTGGTGCGAGTAAACCAACTTGAGCATTACTTAAAATCGCCGCCAAGGGAGTACGTAATTCATGGGAAGCATGGGCGGTAAAACGTTCTAGTTGCCTATAACTTAGCTGAATAGGTTGCATTGCTATACCACTAAGAAACCATCCTGTTAAACCTGTGATTGCTAAAGCAATAAATACTGTTGATATGAGTAGAATTAAAAATCTATGAAGTAATTCTTGGACACGAGTCATTGGTATTGCCATTTGCAAATAGCCAATTAACTTATCTTGATACTCTACTGGTAAAGTAATTTCTCTTACCCAAATTTCTGGTGATGTTAAATCAGATTTATGGGTAATTTTTAATGTACGATAAGCATATCTTTGGGTTAATTTTTTCTGGTTAATTTGCCCAAAGTAACGCTTGAGATTACCTTGAGTGTCATACCACCGAGCATAAATAATATCACTATCTTCTGGTGGTGGGTTATTTCCTAAAACTGGTAAATTTTTCAGAAATACTTGTTTTTCGCCTTGATAATCTTTGTATTTGATACTAGATGTAATTACTTTAGATTTATTGTAGAGAATCAAATCTACAACTTCTAGCTGCTGGACTGATTCTTGATAATAAAGAATCCCAGCAAAAATTACCAGAATACTACCCATTGAGAGAGTAAACCAACTAGCCAAGTTACGGCGGCTACGGTTGAACATAACTCAGAAAAATTAAACTTTATTTTTGCCGTTCAGGATTGAGACGATAACCCATACCATAAACGGTTTCTAGCCAATCTGCTGCATTTAGTAACTGTAAACGCTGGCGCAAACGGCGTACTAAAGTAGTTGTAGCATTACTTTCCGGTTCACTACCCCATTCCCATAAAGCTTGTTCAATTTGATTGCGACTTAAAATTTGATATGGATGACGCATGAAATATTCTAGTAACTGAAATTCGCGGGTAGATAATTCTACTTTGGCTGCACCTCGTTCTACAATCTGTGTGGAAATGTGCAGTTGCAGATCCGCCAGTTGGAGTTTTTCACCTTGCCAAACAGGCGATCGCCTACCTAAAGCCCGCACTCTAGCTAATAATTCAAATAAATCTGTAGGTTTGACTAAATAATCATCTGCACCAGCATCTAAACCTGTGACTTTTTCACCAGTGGTATCTTTTGCCGTCAACATCAATACAGGTGCGGTTTTACCTGCTTTGCGATATTGCCGACATAAGTCTAAACCACTGATTTCTGGCAGCATCCAGTCTAATATCAATAAGTCATAGTCGCGCTGGGTAATTGCCCACTGAGCGATCGCACCATTTTCTACACCATCTACAATATGTCCAGCTTGAGACAATGCTGTTTGCAAAGGTTCTAATTGGGCTGTGTCATCTTCTACCAGAAGTATTCGCATTGTTAGCTAGTTTCAGTTATTGCATAACTGATTTTAGAGAAGCTGACTCAGTAAAACTTCTGCCATCAGTGAGATTTTTAACCAAATTGAGCCTTCATCCTACCCCAAACCTTTGATTTTTCGTTTTTCTGCGTCAGTCTTCAACTTATTTAAATCCTATGCAACTACATACTACAAAAAATACATATTTGTAGTATACTGAAATTATTCGATTGAATTTGGAAAAATGCGAACAATTGCAGTCGGTGACATTCATGGTTGCTATGAAGAACTGCTTCAGCTATTAAGCAAAGTAGAAATAACAGAGGAAGATTGTTTAATATCTTTAGGAGATATTGTTGATCGGGGAGTTGATTCGGTTAAAGTATATGACTTTCTCAGAAATCGCCCCAACACAGTGGTGTTAATGGGAAATCACGAACGCAAACATCTGAGGCAAACACTTTCTTACTCCCAGGAAATTGTTACATTACAATTTGGCGATCGCTATGGCGAATTTTTAGAATGGATTAGTAATTTACCTTACTATTACGAAACTGATCAGGCAATTTTTGTTCATGCGGCGGTAGAAGATGGTATACCCATTGAAGAACAAAAACAAGAAGTTTTATGTGGTTGTACCGCAGGTGAAAAGCATCTAGAAAAAAAATATAGAGATATATCCTGGAGTCAATTATATAGTGGCGTTAAACCAATAATTTTTGGTCATCGTGTGGTTGGTGATTCCCCACTCATAATTGCACAAAAAGCTTATGGTATCGACACAGGAGCTTGTCACGGCGGCAAATTGACCGCCCTAATTTTACCTAATTTTGAAATTGTACAAGTGCCAGCACCGAAAGATTATTGGCAAGCAGAAATAGTGAAATGGCAATTGCCAGTAATGATGGCTAAACCTTGGAGTAGTTATAAATGGGAAAAAATTCAGGCGATTTGTGATGAGCTTAAAAATTCCTCAAATCCAGAGCTATCGGCTTTTATTGCCAACAAAGAACAGTGGATGCAAGATTTACTTGCCCTCGCACCCCAAGTAATCTTGAAAGTAGAAGAAAAGCTGGCGGAACTGATTTTTATTTATGGCAAAGATAATTTCAAAAAACCAGCGAGTCGTTTTAGTTATGCCACTCTGCTATATCAAGCTAATGCCAGCAATCTGACAAGCAAATTTCTCCAGCAAACTCTACAAACACCAGACAAATGGTTGCAGGTAATGAGGGATTTAGGAATTTAGTTCTAATGCGGGATATAGGGTAATACAGTTCAGTTAAGGCAACAACTTAGATTTGTGTAGGTTGGGTGGAGGAACGGAACCCAACATTCACGCATACTTTGTTGGGTTACGCTATCGCTACACCCAACCTACTATTCTCTTAACTGAACCGTATTGGGATATGGGGTAAAAAAATATCCTCTGTTTTTTCAACCAAACAGAGGATTTATTGATTTGTAAAAACCTATTTAACCGACACAGCATCAACATCAACTGTTTTTGCGGCGGAATCAGTATCATTGGAACTGTCGGTAGGATTGGTAGTAGTAGTCTCTACACCTTTACGTGCTTTCCAACCATCAATGACTAACCCAGATACTTCAGTTACTAATAGTGTCATCAGTAAAACATCATCAAGTTCGCCGACGATGGGAAAAATATCAGGAACAATATCAATAGGGCTGATGAAATAAACTAGTGTTCCTAAAATTACCCACCAGCGATACTTAGGATTACGAATTAAATTACGATACCAGTTGTACACAGAGTCAATGGAAAATTTCATTTTTTAGCCCTCAAATTACTTTTCATTCTGACAAATCCTGTTGATAATTTCCGGTGGGAATAACCGTCCTAGATGATTCTGGAAGATGCTACATCAACTCATCCGTAATTTACAAAAATTAATTTTTTCCTCTAAATGTTGAGTTAGCCGTTGCCTGTGGGAATACTATGTCACAAAGTATAAATTTGCCTCCATCCAGGGTTGGAAGAAAGAAATTGAATGAATAAGACTGACTCTCGCAAAGTTAAAGCTTTTCCATTACAACTAGTGTTGATTATTCCTTTTGCCTTACAAATATTTGGTGCGGTGGGTTTAGTCGGTTACTTGTCATTTAAAAATGGACGACAAGCAGTTAATGACTTAGCAGATCAGTTAATGAATCGGACGAATAGTATAGTGCAGCAGCATTTAGATGCTTATTTATCTATTCCCCACCAGGTAAACCAGATTAATGCAGATGCGATCGCAATGGGATTGTTAGATGTGCGCGATCGCAAAACAATTAGTAAGTATTTCTGGAAGGAAATGCAGGCCTATGACCTGACTTACATTGGTATGGGATTAACCACAGGCGAGGGAGTGGGAGCCGCTCGCTACGATGGTAAAACAGTTACTATTGATGATTGGAATGGGAAATTACCCAACAATGGACGTAACTACACCACTGATTCCCGTGGCGATCGCCTCCGCATCAATTATCCTTTTGAATACAATAACTTTAAAGAAAGTTGGTATACCGAACCCATCAAAGCTGGTAAACCAATTTGGTCGCGCATTTACACCTGGAATTCTCCTACTGGTGCTTATATAACTGCTGGTGCTGGTCGTCCCATTTATGACGCAAATCAGCGATTATTGGGAATAGTTGGTGCAGACATTCATTTGTTAAAGTTAAGTGAATTTTTGCGGCGTTTAGATATTAGCAATTTTGGACAGGTGTTTATTGTCGAACGCAATGGTATGTTAATTGCCAGTTCTACTAAGCAAGATACTTTTGTAATAGTTAAGAATGAAGTCCAGCGCATCAAAGCTACAGAAAGCAAAGATCCAGTAATTAAAAATATTGCTAAATATATTGAAAATAAATTTAATGGCTTTCAGTCAATTACTGAACAAAAAAAATTTCAATTGCAACTGCCAAAAGAGACAAAGTTTGTATATGTCACACCTTGGCGTGATCAATATGGACTAGATTGGTTAGTAGTTATGAGTGTGCCAGAAAAAGCTTTTATGGCTAAGATTATTACGAACACTCAAATTACAGTTCTTCTCTGTTTAGCTGCATTAATAGTGGCAACTCTTATTGGTTATTTGACTTCCGGTTGGGTCATTCAACCAATTTTGCGAATCAATCGCGCTAGTCAGGCAATGGCATCAGGTGATTTAGAACAAACTTTAAATATTAGCAAAATAGAAGAACTCAATACATTAGCTCAGTCTTTTAATTACATGGCTGAACAACTGCGTCAATCTTTTAGTGCTTTAGAAGCGAGTAAGGCAGAATTAGAAGACCGAGTAGAAGAACGTACTGCTGAACTGAAAACAACATTAAGCGAATTAAAACGCACTCAGGCACAAGTTATTCAAAATGAAAAAATGTCAAGTCTTGGTCAACTAGTAGCAGGAGTTGCCCATGAAATTAATAATCCTGTCAATTTTATTCACGGTAACATTACTCACCTGAGCGACTACATTCAAAGTCTAGTAAACATACTTCATCTTTACCAAGAACGCTATCTTGATGAAGACCCAGAAATCCAAGCATTAGCTGAAGAAATTGATTTAGATTTTATGATTGCAGATTTAGATAAGATTTTGCCTTCTATGAAAATGGGAACTGAAAGAATTCGGAATATTGTCTTATCGCTGCGAAACTTTTCCCGTATGGATGAAGCTGATTTTAAAACAGTTGATATTCATGAAGGTATTGAAAGTACATTATTAATTTTGCAATACCGTCTTAAAGAAAAACCAGACTATCCAGGAGTTGAAGTTATTCGTGACTATGGTAATTTACCCTTGGTTGAATGCTTCGCTGGACAACTAAATCAAGTTTTAATGAATATATTAGTAAATGCGATGGATGCTTTGGAAGAGTCATTCGTGAATAGTCAAAACCCCACAACAGAAAAACCACAAATTACTATTCGTACCTCAGCCTTTGATAATCAATGGATCGAAATTGCGATCGCAGATAATGGCCCTGGAATGCCTGAACAAGTCAAACATCGCATTTTTGACCCTTTCTTTACAACTAAACCTGTGGGTAAAGGTACAGGAATGGGTATGGCAATTAGTTATCAAATCATCACCGAAAAGCATCACGGCAAGTTAGATTGTGTCTCTACTCCCGGTGAAGGAACTGAGTTTAAAATTCAAATTCCGGTGAAACAGTAGTTAAGTAGGGAGTAGGGAGTAGGGAGTTGTGAGTGGGTGTAAGAGTGTAAGGGGGTAGGGGTATAAGGGAAAGAATAAAAACGAGCATTATTTACAAATTAGTAATCTTTCCCTGCATCCTAAAGGGGAAGTCAAAATTCAAAAGTCAGAGAATTTTTGACTTGATTCTGCTCTAACACCCAATCCCTACTCTCTACTTCTGACTCGGCTTCAGTGCTAACAAAACTTCTAGCTGACTGGTGGACTTATCTGGACTAGTGGCGGTGGCGGCAAAACCACGAATAGAACTTAAAATGGCATTGACATCGGGTGAAATTGGTGCGGCTTGGCCTGCAAAGCGGTTAACTAAAGTCACAGTTTTATCCATATCTACATAGAAATAACCACCGTTGGGTTGTTGCAATGAACCTGTGACATTTTTAAAGGTATCGCTTTGGGCGAGGGATGGACTTTTAGCAGCAGCTAAGGCATCAGCCACAGGGCCGCCAAGTGCTAAAAAGACAGTATCTTGGTCTAACCAACCATGAGATAATAATGCGCCTTGTCTGGGTATTTGCCATTCTGTGACATCTTTACCGCCGATGTTGCGGGTGGCGATGTTAATTCTTTGGGCTTTGGCTAGGTTGTCAAGTTTTTTGAAGGTGGCTTCTGCGGTTTTGCGATCGCTTGTATCAAACACCAGCGCACCACCAAAACCCACACTTGCTAACACACCTTGATTAGATGGAACTGCACCAATCCCAAATTCACCATCCATCCAGCCAAAAATTTCTTTATCTAAGTCAATCTCGGCAGATTTTAGCTGAGTGCGGATTTGTTGGAGTGTTTGTTGAACTTCGGGATAATCTTTTGACTGTTCTGTGAATGTTTGCCAACCACGACTGATACCGTTACCACTAATTAATGCAAAGGTATCGCCAGGAAATAGCGTTAATATCTTAGCTGGTGTGTTTTGATACTGGAATTTGCTGAGTTGTGGATCTAAATTAGCGATCGCTTTTACCCGCACGCCCTGATCATCTACACCCACACCAGCCACCATTGATTTTACCTGCTTCAACTGTGACAAGGTTTGGGGCGGCAAAGTTTTACTTTGGGCGCTGGCTGTTGCTAATTGTTCTACCATCCCAGAATAGTCTGGGACATAAACTTGCACGAGAGTATTTTGCAGATTTACATTTTGGCTGAGTAAACTATTAGCACCTTCCTTACTAGCAAAAGAAGGTTGACCTTTATAGGTATCAATTGCTTTTTCTACAGCTTGTTTGTCAGGGGCTAAAATTAAATGACTATTATTAACAACTACACTATATGTTGGTCTACCCTTTTCCTCAATAGTTTCTGTAATTTTTTCACCTTTATAGTCAATTTCTCGACTTTTCACTCCTTTTTGATTTTTTAATTTATTGGCAAAATTCAAAGCAGTTAATTTATCTTTGATCCCAATCACCATCAGCATGTTTGTACTTTGTTGTACTTTTAATGGTGGATTGGCTCGATTGGTGGGAATTTGTAACTGGGCAGGTTGGGTTTTACTTGGTGGTAAAACAGCAATCATCACGCCACTAATCCAAGGTTTAATATCTTTTTCGTAAGAAATATCACTGCCTTTAAAAGTATTTTTATTGAAGTCTTCTAAACTTTTTACCAGTAATTTTTGGGCTTCTGGTGTACCAAACTGCTGTAATTTTGCCCAAACTTGGTCATCAGTAGAAATATAAGTAGTCATCAGGGCTGATTCGGGAACTAATTTAGCACTACCAATAGCCCCAGAAATATCTCCAGATGGACCTTTGAACAAATAGGTATAGACTGCTACACCTCCTGCTACAGCGACAACTGCGCCAATTGCAGGTATTACAAACTTTAATTTACTTTCAGGCATTGTTACTGTCCTCATTTTCCTCAGATTTTTACCGAGGGTACTAAAAACGTCATTGTTGAGTTCTCGGAATTATTGATAAACTTCACGATTTCTGCGGGGTACACTGTTAAAATTAGTAAATCTACACACAAGCAGTAAAAAGAACACCAAAGAAATACTTCAATGAGAGCAAAGCAAAATCCGTAAATGCCAGGTTATTCATCTTGAGAGATAGCCTGTGGTAAATTTGCAAGCTATCCTAATCTCATCAGCAAATTTGCCGAGTCTTAGGACTCAAGGAAAAATAACAAAAATATCCCCTCAGCAGCAGAGAAAGGTTCATGGGAATCTCCCCAAAATTGCAAAGATGGCATATTTTCTATCCGCTATTTGGATGAGTAAACATCACAAATAGTATGATTCTCGTAAATTTACTTAGATTTTTTAAGATTAAAGGGTCATTCAGCATCAATGTCGCATTCCTATTTTGATACAGAAAATAACGGACGCAAATCTTTTGAGTTACCGGGAGCCAGACCACACTATAATCCAGATCGCCCTGGACAGGTAGAGCATATTTTTCTTGACCTGCACTTAGATATCCCCAAGCAAAGTTATCACGGTAGCTGTAGTATTCGCCTATTACCGATTCGCAGTGGAATTGACCGTTTAGTACTGGATGCAGTCAACTTAAATATCCAGTCTGTACAAGTAGATGAGGTGGCGCAAAAGTTTGACTACGACGGTGAACAGCTTTCTATTAAGCTTGACCAACCAACAGAACAAGGGAAAAGAATTTTAATTGCGATCGCCTACTCCGCCGAAAAACCCCAACGCGGTATATACTTTATCCAACCAGACAAACACTATCCCCACAAACCCACTCAAGTCTGGACTCAGGGAGAAGACGAAGACTCGCGCTTTTGGTTTCCCTGTTTTGACTATCCCGGACAACTCTCCACATCTGAAATTCGTGTGCGGGTTCCCAAAGCATTAGTAGCAATTTCTAACGGTGAATTAATCGAAACCATCGAAGAAGGTTCCGAAAAAATTTATCATTGGTCACAACAGCAAGTTCATCCTACATATTTAATGACTCTCGCTGTGGCTGACTTTGCTGAAATTCGAGATGAATGGCAAGGTAAACCAGTTACTTACTACGTGGAAAAAGGCCGGGAAGCAGATGCTAAACGCAGCATGGGCAAAACTCCCCGCATGGTCGAATTTTTGAGTGAAAAGTATGGTTATCCATATCCTTTTCCCAAATATGCCCAAGTTTGCGTTGATGACTTTATCTTTGGGGGGATGGAAAATACTTCCACCACCTTATTAACAGACCGTTGTCTTTTAGATGAACGCGCCGCTTTAGATAACCGCAACACCGAAAGTCTAGTTGTTCATGAACTGGCGCATCAGTGGTTTGGTGATTTGCTAGTAATTAAGCATTGGTCTCATGCTTGGATTAAAGAAGGTATGGCTTCTTACTCCGAAGTGATGTGGACAGAACATGAATATAGTGCTGAAGAAGCTGCATACTATCGGTTAATAGAAGCGCGGAGTTATTTAAGCGAAGATCGCAGCCGTTACCGCCGCCCAATGGTAACTCATGTTTACCGCGAAGCCATTGAACTTTATGACCGCCACATCTACGAAAAAGGTTCTTGTGTTTATCACATGATTCGGGCGGAATTGGGTGAAGAATTATTCTGGCACGCCATTCAAACATTTGTGCAGGATAATGCCCATAAAACCGTTGAAACAGTAGACTTACTCCGCGCCATTGATAAAGCCACAGGGAGAAATTTAGCCTTCTTATTCGACCAATATGTTTATCGTGGCGGTCATCCTGATTTTAAAGTGGCTTACTCTTGGGATGGTGATGCAAATTTAGCCAAGGTCACAGTTACCCAAACTCAAGCTGATAAAAATAGCAGTAAAAATTTATTTGACTTAAAAATCCCCATCGGTTTCGGCTTTGTGCAGAAGGAAGAAGCAGCACAACTGACGACTTTTACTGTCCGGGTAAATGAAGCAGAACAAAGCTTCTACTTCCCACTGTCAGCCAAGCCAGATTTTATTAGCTTTGATGTCGGCAATCATTTCTTAAAAACTGTCACTTTGGAATATCCCCTTCCTGAATTAAAAGCGCAGTTAGAATCTGACCCAGACCCAATTTCCCGCATTTATGCAGCGACAGCTTTAGCGAAAAAAGGCGGTTTGGAAGCAACCAAAGCATTATCTAAAGCATTGACAAAAGAACTATTTTGGGGTGTGCGGGTGGAAGTTGCCAAACAACTAGCAGAAGTCAAGTTAGATCAAGCCTTTGATGGTTTAGTGGTGGGATTAAAAGATAAAAGTCCTTATGTGCGGCGTGCGGTTGTGAATGCACTGGCAACCATCAAAACCCATGATAGTTATAAGGCTGTGAAAGAGATAGTGCAAGAAGGCGATCGCAGTTATTATGTAGAAGCCGCCGCCGCTACAGCCATTGGCGCGATCGCAGCTGCTAATCTGGATGAAAAGCCCAAGGAAGAAAAAGTCATCAAACTACTGAAATCAGTTTTAGAAGAAAAAGCTGGTTGGAATGAAGTAGTCCGCAGTGGTGCAGTTAACGGTTTAGCAGAACTCAAAACTTCCGAAGCCGCTTTAAATCTGTTGCTGGAATACACCAAACAAGGAGTTCCCCAAGCCTTGCGATTAGCCACAATTCGGGCTTTAGGTAGAATTTCCGTTGGTCAAACACCAGTTAACTTAGAACGGATTTTAGATAGATTAGCTGAACTCGCTAAAGAAACCTTCTTCTTAACCCAAGTAGCAGTAGTTACAGCCTTGGGTAAAATGGAAACACCCAAAGCAATTGACATTTTGCGATCGCTTTCCGAACAAACCCCCGATGGTCGCGTGCGTCGCTATGCTGATGAAGAAATTGCCAATGTCCAAAAACATATCGGTACAGAAACCGCCCTGCGTCAATTGCGCGAAGAACTCGACCAAGTTAAAAAACAAAACCAAGAACTCAAAAGCCGCTTAGAAAACTTAGAGGCGAAATCTAAGTAGAAGTCATTTATCTAACAACTGCGATCGCATTACTGAAATTAATCACGCTATGCGATCGCATTTTTCGTGTGAGATTGCGATGCAAATATTCCCGAAAGTGAAATTTTTAGTTTTAAAAATAACATCAGCAAATCAAAAAACGCCTATCTTGGTTGAAAATCTTAAAACTAAGCTTGTTAAAAACTGAAATATAAAAATTCAGGCTAATTACTCATTGTATAGCCACCATCTGTATAACCTAAAGATAGAATGCGCCTCAGCGAGTGCAGCCACACTCTACCGAGACGACTTCTCCCAAGTCCGAGTACAGCGAACTAGGAGCAACTTAATAGTATGCCAAAACCCAGATACGACGAAGACGAAAACAAATCACGCCATGCAGCAGCCGATGTAGATTGCTGTGAGGAAATGGCAGAGAAATATGGATGGCAATTAGTTGATGTGGAACCAACAGGTAATCCTGTTCTTGAAGTCGATTGTGTGTTTGAAGGAAACATTGAGTTTCCAAAATCTTATTACGACAGCGAAAAGGAGGAAGACTAATGCGTAAATGGATCGTCTTTCGTGCTGAAAAGCGTCAACCTGGTTGGAAAGACCGAAAATATGCTCACACTGGCTCTCTCACGAAAACTCTGTTTGAGCATTATGATTGCTCCAATAATGCGCTACCTGAACCTGGCTACCGCCCGCCAGAGTTTATTCGAGTTGAGCAGTTTGTTGATTCTCACTATCCAGAGTCATCAACCCACTACCGTCAAAGTGATTGGGAAGTCACACGAGTTGAAACTTATACGCCAGATGTCCCCAATGGAATGGATTTTGATCTGGTTGTGATTTGCTACTGCAAGTATAGCCCTATTAATGCAGCCCTCCAGCCAATGCCAGAACGCCAAGTATCGGCTGATTCTTTTGGGGGAGATGAAGTAGCTTATCAACAGTGGCTAGATTCTCAAAAGGAAACTGCTGAGGTTTAATCAGCAAACGCGATACCCACTTTGTGTTTAGGTGGGTGTCGCGTGAAAAGCTGGCTTCTTAATAATTCTTTAACCATTGCGGATTAGTTTTTGACCGATTTTCGCGGATTATTTGTACTTTTATAAAGTATAATTAAGAAAAAGATAAAAAAAAGAGGCAAGCACGGTAAGCTTTTATGGCTGCGTGTGTACCCGAAAAAAGGTAAAGTTTAATAGTTTTTTATAAAAAGCTAAGGTTATCCTAACGAGCAATCAGCTTGTATTTTGGGATGCCAAAAAACAACAGTGTAGATTTCCCAGTTGAAGAGGCAAACAAAAGCGTGGGTCAGTATCAACCTGCTCAGCTAAAGCGGTACAATCCAGAAGCGATCGCTCGTCACTATCGTTACCGCCCCTGGTTAGCATGGGGACGCTTGCTGAGAATTATTTGGTCTTTTGCTGGATTCATTTTGAGTCTAAAGTGGGATGAATGGCAAAATCAAGTAGAGCAAAATCGGGGAAAGCGAGCTACCCAGTTGCGTCAACTACTCACAAGCCTAGGCCCCACCTTCATTAAAGTCGGTCAAGCCCTCTCCACCCGGCCTGACCTGATTCGCAAAGATTTCTTAGAAGAGTTGGTAAAATTACAAGACCAACTGCCAGCTTTTGATAATGCGATCGCTTATGCAATTATCGAAAAAGAACTTGATTGCCCAATATCAGCCGTTTACAGCGAATTATCACCAAAACCTGTAGCGGCGGCAAGTTTAGGTCAAGTTTATCGTGGGCGGTTGATTAGTGGTGAAGAAGTCGCAGTCAAAGTACAACGCCCCAACCTCCGACCAACTCTCACCTTAGACCTTTATTTAATGCGCTGGGCTGCGAGTTGGCTTGCACCTTGGCTACCCCTAAATCTCGGTCACGATTTGACCTTAATTGTGGACGAGTTCGGGACAAAATTATTTGAAGAAATTGACTACATCAACGAAAGTCGAAACGCCGAAAAATTTGCCAACAACTTCCGCAACGACCCCCAGGTAAAAGTCCCGGCAATTTACTGGCGTTACACTAGCAGTCGGGTATTAACCCTAGAATGGATCAACGGCTTGAAGCTAACAGATACAAAAAGTATCCGCGCTGCTGGGTTAGATCCTGAAAACATTATCCAAATTGCTGTCACTTGTGGGTTGCGTCAACTGCTAGAGTTTGGCTTTTTCCACGCTGACCCCCATCCTGGTAACTTATTTGCTATGCCCGACGGTCGTATGGCTTACATCGACTTCGGTATGATGGATCAGTTAGAAGAAACCAGCAAAGAAAATTTAGTTGATGCTTTAGTACATTTGGTCAACAAAGACTATCTCGATTTAGCCACAGATTTTGTCAACTTGGGTTTTTTGACTGCCGACACAAATATCGAACCAATTGTACCAGCATTAGAAGCTGTGTTAGGCGATGCAATTGGTAAGAACGTTGGGGATTTTAACTTCAAAACCATTACCGATGAATTTTCGGAATTAATGTATGAATATCCCTTTCGAGTTCCGGCTAAGTTTGCGTTAATTATTCGGTCATTAGTCACCCAAGAAGGAATTGCCCTCAGCCTCAACCCTAATTTTAAAATTGTTGAGGTTGGTTATCCTTACATTGCGCGGCGCTTACTTACTGGCGAGTCTCCCCAATTGCGCCGACGGTTGCTGAACGTGCTGTTTAAAGATGGTAAATTCCAGTGGCAGCGATTAGAAAACTTAATTGCGATCGCCCGCACAGATGGTAACTTTGATGTATTACCGACAGCCCAAATGGGACTGCAATTTCTGTTATCAGAAGAAGGTAAATTTCTGCGACGACAATTAGTCTTAGCCCTCACAGAAGATGACCGTCTGCATACAGAAGAAGTACAACGCTTGTGGGATTTAGTCAAAGATGACATCAAACCCAATCGTTTAATAGATGTCGCAATTCGCTTATTAACTGAATTTTCTAGAGAAGGAGTAGCCGCTATTTTACCAAGAGCTACCGCCTTTGTTAATTTAGGAGATTCGGCATCAGGTATCACACACTAAAACCTGCAAACTCCCATCTGATAACAGGAGGTAAAATTACCTCCTATCATTTTGATAGCGCATTATTACAAACAGTAAATTTTCTGACCTTTTAATATAATTCGGAGTTTCCATGTACTACTTCCCAGAACAACCACCTTATTTTCTCCTAGCTATTGGCTTATTTATCGCTGTAACTTCTGGTATTGGGTTATCTGGCACGCTTAAAACTATTGTGCAGAAATGGCAAACAAATAGTACAGAAAAATCCAAATCTAATGTTTATTCCCAACAATTATTAGTACCATTTATCGGTATTACTTTTGGTATTAGCCTTTTTCTCTATTCAGGTTTAGCCATCTTTGGCTTTCCTCCTATTCTGGCCTTGGGAGTTGGTTTACCAATGAGTTTGTTGACTGGCTTATTAGTATGGTTGCAATTAAGCAGTATGCTCACTTTTGCCAAAACTCAAGGAATGCAAGCCCTTGATTTAGATTCTTTATCTTAGAAACATTGGTTTAGAACTCAGAATAAACATCTCTCTCCCTTGTCTTTGTTGTTTACATATCAACTAGGACTGCTACATATAAGGGTGTATTACAGCTATGTAAAGATTCAGCACTTAAGACAGTGAGAATTAGCCGTAACACACCATTTTTTTCTGTGCATTAAGCTTTGACACAACACACTCCAATAATTACAAATTAGCAGCACAAGACACAGGATTAAGTAATGGACTATGGGGTGTCACAGTTGGTGCTTGAGAAACTAAAGTCACATTACCTTTACCATCTTGTACCCAGCCTTGGGCGGGGACAATTTGAGTTTCTTGAGTTACAGAATCTAATTTTTGCCTGCTTACATGATGGGGTAAATGACTAACACTATTTTCACTTTCACCATCAAGAGTAATCCAATTTACTAAAACTGAATCATCCATTAAGGGGTCTGTAGGACTGGGTGCAATTCCGCCCTTACCTGTAGCAATCAAAGAACCTCTTTTGAATTTACCTCCTGGTTTACAATATGTGGCAATTTGCCGCGAAGCATCAAAAGGTTCTGCGGGGAGTTCGAGTAAACCGCGACTGGGGTCAACATCGGGTGTGTTAATTTGAACAGTACCGTTTAATGAAGGGTTTTGTTGGGAAAAGGCGGTAATATCGCTGGTAGGGAGTCGGTTTGGGTTTAGTTGTCGAGAATCTTCAGTACCTAAGAGTTGTACTAAGTCAGCGCGAGTGCGTGGCACAAATCCAAATATATTATTGGCATTGATAATAATCCGACCACCAGCACCAGAAAAAGCATTGGCTGTAATGTCATTATTACCTTGGGGAGTAGCGACGATAAAACCATTAGGCGCATTGATTGTAATATTGCCACCATTTCCGGGTGCGTTGGCTGTACCTGCATTAGTGGAAATTTGACTATTGCGGCGTAATAATAATACATCTTGCACCTGCAACGTAATATCCCCACCTCCACCACCTTGACTATTAGAGGTGATTTGTCCTTTCTCATCCAGCAGAATAGAGCCAGCATTTACATTTATTTCACCTGCTGTACCTAATTCATTGACATTTCCTTGATATTTAGTATTAGGTGGAAGTCTTGGAATTTGACTAGTAACAGCTATAGCGCCATCTCTTATCAATAATTTTGCTGTATTAACTGCCACTGTACCTGCGGCTCCAGGGCCTCTAGTTCTGGCAGACAAATTGCTAGGAAAACCTACGGCTAAGATACCAGTTATCTCCACGGAATCAGAAGCATTTATTGTGATATTTCCTCCGTTACCTCTAGCTGGTATGAAGGTCGAAGTTGAAGAATTTAAATTACCAGAAGAGCCAGCTGAAATTGCTGCACCATTTTTTAGGCGCAATCTACTAGTGTTAACTGTAATATCACCTGCATGACCATCACCAACAGTATCACTCACCAATGCAGTGGCTATAGAACGATTCATAACTGGCTCAAAAATCCCACCAATTAACTCCACTGAATCAGAAGCATTGACATTCAAATTTCCCCCATCTCCCTTGTTGAAAGTAGAAACACGAATTTGTGCGCCATCCCGAAGAATTAAGTTCTTAGCGTTAATTGTTAAGTCTTGGCCGTCTCTCATACCTAGAGTTTGACTTGTAACAATTGCATGGCGGCTAATTAGTTCGACAATGTTACCTTGTACTGTAATTCTGCCACCACCATCTACACCACTAGCATCTAGGACAGAACCTACCGCCGTGCTACCAACTACTCGTTGAGCTAGTCGAATATTTTGAAAATTATTGACATTTTCATATCCCAATACCCAACCCTGGCTTATAGGTTTTAGAGTAACTAGACTATTAGGCACAACACTTCCTAATTCAATATTTCCCGACTTCGCTGTTATATTTCCTCCATCTAAGAATAAATCACCACCCACTAGTGCTAATGTTTTACCTGACTGCACCTGTAAGCCAACAGGTTGATCAATCACATTAGTTGCACCATTGGGACTTGCTTGAGATAGATTGCGGATAGGAGCTGCGATCGCTGTGAATTGTAAACCAATGGGAATACTGACAGATAATAGAGATGAAACTTGTGTATCTGTGGCACTAAATGTCTTGCCATCAGCAAAGTTAATCCTACTAGCTGTACTTGCCAGAAAAGAACCGCCAATATTTAATGTAGCTTGAGGCCCAAACACAATTCCGTTGGGGTTAATCAAAAACAGGTTAGCTGTACCTCCAGCCTGGAGAGTACCATCTATTTCAGAAATAGAATTCCCTGTTACGCGGCTGATAATGTTTTGAATACCAGCAGTATTTTGAAAACTAGCTGTAGTGTTAGCAGGGACAGAAAAATTCAAAAAACTATGGAAGAGGTTATCACCGACGCGAGTACCCCCTGTAATTGTTGTAGTATTGTTCTGGGTTGTAACTTGAGAATTGGTGGGTAATGTCCCATCCTGCATGATTTGGGCAGAAGTTGAGTTAGCAGAAAAAGCTATAACACTACCTATTGCACTGCCTAAAATTCTTGACCACCAATGAAGATTGCTCATATCTCCACACAACTCACTGAACAATTGTGATTGTACTTTTAAAATGCAATGACCTGTTGAAGAATTGACAAAATTCGTTTTTTATGATGTTTGTCAATGTTTATTTTTACTGCTATTCTGCAACTTTATTTGTAGAGAAAAGAGTTTTATCAAATAGTACTAAATTTATGAAAAAAAAGCGGTGTTATCCTTAATAAGGACAACACCGCTTTTTTGATTGAGAAAATTTTTATTTTGTTGTCGTAACTTATTAGTAATATTAAAAGAAGATTACTTCATCTTAATACTTACTACAGAAAAATGTTTCTCAATCTGCTTTTTTGCTTTGTATGAGCAAGATGCAGTGTATTTTTAGGGAAAACCACAGTCATACCATTGTCCATTCTGGTAATAACACTTTAATTTAACCTTTGGCGGGGTAATACTAGGCAAAAGTCCTTGATTTTCTTCGCTAGGCTTAACTTGACTTAGGTCGATTAAGAACTGTAATTGAAATGATTCTAGCTCTGACAGACCATACTTTTCTAATATTTGAACTAGTTTATCATGATTTAGATTACTGTATATTTCTTTAGATAAATCAGCGTATAACTCTGGTAATACTTGCGAATCCATAACTGTTGTTTCTGTTTCTTGGGATTGCATAGATTTTGGTTTCTCTTTTAATTTAGTAGACAAATGAATTTAGCTGTTTAGCATTGCTGAGTTACAAGTCACAAGTTTGAGGTGTGAACTTTTTCACTCTATTTATAACTTCAGAGTCACTCCGAAGAATTACGCATTGGTTAACAAAACTTCAGATTTATTTCTATGAAATTACGCAAAAAGTGTAGGTGGGCAAATACCACCTACAACGATCTGGTTATTAGCAGTATCGCCAGAATTAAGCTTGTCGATATGCTCCTGGTTGCCCATCTTGGACAACGAAGGAAGCTAGGGTGCTGATAGAAGCATTGGGGTCAACAATGCTAGAAACTGCCCGATAATCACTTTGCCATTGTTTAGGAGTAACTTGGCAACGGACGTAACCCCGGAATGCACCGTCGAAAAACTTGGTATGGGGATTACTTCTCAACGCAGCTTGCACTGGCGCAATGAATGAGGTGGGGAAGTCTGAGGTGATGGAAGTACCAACGAACTCAGTCGCCACAGTTACGGAAGCAGGATTATTAAAATCAAGTTTGATGTCGTGTACCCAACTGGAATGGATATCGCCTGTAATTACTACAGGGTTAGAAGGTCGGCGATAGTTGAGATAGTTCACAATTCGATTACGTGCAGCTACATAACCATCCCATTGGTCTACATTGAACACCCCAATCTCTGGGCGAGGGTCAAAATCAAATTGAGCAAACATTGTCTGCTGGGCAATAATATTCCAACGGGCGCGGGATTGGTCTAAGCCGTTGAATAGCCAGCGTTCTTGCTGTGAACCTGTCATTGTGGCATTCTCATCAAAGGCTTGCACACACCGAGGTTTGAGTCCATCATTACAAGGTTGGTCTGTGCGGTATTGACGAGTATCTAAAACGTGGAACTGGGCTAAGTTGCCATAACTCAAGCGCCGATAAAGTTGGAGATTCGCACCATTAGGAAATGAAGACAAACGCAATGGCATGTGTTCGTAATATGCTTTGTAGGCGTTGGCGCGACGTTGAGCAAAGGCTTCTGGGTTAACGTTATCTTCGGAAATTAAGTTGGCGTAGTTATTTTCTACTTCGTGGTCATCCCAGGTGACTATCCACGGAAAGGCTGCATGAACCGCTTGCAAATTTGGGTCGGTTTTATAAAGTGCGTGACGGTTACGGTATTCTGTCAGAGTCATAATTTCTGGGCTATTATGCTGACGCGGCCCGCCTGTTTCTGGCCCGTACTCGTAAATGTAGTCACCTAAATGTACAACCAGCTCAATATCTTCTTCCGCTAGATGGCGGTAGGCGGTGTAAAAGCCATTTTGCCAATCTTGGCAAGAAACAAAGGCGTAGTTTAGTTGTTTGATGTAACTATGAAATGCTGGTGCTGTGCGAGTCCGACCGATGGGGCTAAGTTCATTCCCGACGCGGAACTGATACCAATACCAACGGTTAGATTCTAAGCCTTGAACATCAACGTGTACTGAATGGGCTAAATCTGCGATCGCTAAAGTTTTACCACGTCGGACAACTTTTCGCATATTCTCGTCTAGGGCGACTTCCCAATGTACCACCACGTTTCTTGGTGGCATTCCACCGCCATTTAAGGGGTCGGGTGCTAACCTTGTCCATAACACCACACTATCTGGTAACGGGTCGCCAGACGCTACACCCAAGGTAAAGGGATAGCTAGAAAATCTTGATGTTGCTAATGCTGGTTGCCATTGGCTGGTTAATGCTAAACCTGTAAAAAATCCTGCACCCAGTAAAACACTCCGCCGTTTATAACGATTTGATAAGAGGCGATCGCAATTGATAAAATCCATATCCACCCTTAATGAATTTGCCGTATAAATGCGATGAACTTATCAACCGACAATCAAGCGGAGATTAAGAAGATATTAAAAGTGTGAAGTGTGAAAGTTTAGTCAGTAGGAACCGCTAGATTAATGCTCAATCAAAAGGAAGCACCTTTATTAGATGCGCTCAAAGCTTGTACAATTAAGCCTCACGCGCCGTTTTACACTCCTGGACATAAGCGGGGTCAAGGAATATCGCCATTATTGGCTGATTTACTGGGTGAAAAGTTATTTCGGGCAGATTTAACCGAATTATCTGAGTTAGATAGTTTGTTTTCTTCCCAAGGTGTAATTCAAGCCGCCCAAGCATTAGCAGCAGCAGCGTTTGGTGGTACACAAACATGGTTTCTTGTCAATGGTTCTACTTGTGGCATTGAGGCAGCAATTCTGGCAACCTGCGGTACAGGGGATAAAATTATTCTGCCGCGCAATGTGCATTCTTCTGCGATCGCGGGTTTAATTCTTTCTGGTGCGATGCCAATTTTTATCAATCCTGAATATGACTCAGTTTTTGATATCGCCCACAGTATTACGCCTGAAGCTGTCGCAACTACCTTACAACAGCATCCCGATGCCAAAGCAGTGTTGATAGTGTCTCCCACATATTATGGTGTTTGTGGAGATTTAGCTGCGATCGCCAATATCACCCATCAATATAATATTCCTTTGTTGGTCGATGAAGCCCACGGCGCACATTTCGCTTTTCATGCTGAATTACCTACCCCAGCTTTAGCCGCAGGTGCAGATTTAACTGTGCAGTCAATTCATAAAGTTCTCGGTGCGATGACACAAGCATCGATGCTGCATATTCAAGGACAGAGAATTGATAGCGATCGCATTAGTAAAGCTTTGCAACTAGTCCAGTCTACCAGTCCGAGTTACATACTTTTAGCTTCGTTGGATGCCGCACGTCAACAAATGGCGCTGAATGGTGAACAACTAATGTCGCGGACTTTGCAACTTGCAGATATAGCCAGGAACAAAATCAGTCAAATTCTTGGTTTATCAATTTTGTCGCCAAAACTATCACCCGGCTTTCGAGAATTAGATAGAACTCGGTTAACAATTAACGTCAGTAAATTAGATTTAACTGGGTTTGAGGCGGAGGAAATTTTAGATGAAAAGTTGGGTGTAACTGCGGAATTTGCTTCCTTACATAATTTGACTTTTATTATTAGTTTGGGAAACACTATCAACGATATTGAGCAATTAATTCAGGCTTGTCAAATTCTTGCCGAAAAGTATCACCGTCACAAAGTTGGTATCAAAACTCCACTTGAGCAGAATTTTGCTGAGTATACTGTGCAGGTATCTCCCCGGACAGCGTTTTCTGCACCTAGTGAAACTTTACCAATAGAACAAACAAGCGATCGCATTTGTGCCGAAATTGTCTGTCCCTATCCTCCCGGAATCCCGGTTTTAATGCCAGGAGAATTAATTACTAAAGCAGCTTTATCATATCTGCAACAAATTCAAGCAATGGGCGGGATAATCAGTGGATGTGCAGATCCAAGTTTGCAAACTTTAAAAGTTGTTAAAAATTAGGGTGTTGCCACATTGTTGCACTCGCAATATAGCGGTTCTCGGTTGGATGAGGTAGATTTCAACCCCACCCCCAACCCCTGACAGGTGTAGGTTTTTTACAATTAGGAGGAATTGAAGCAAAAGAAATCGTCAACAGGAGTAGGAGGAAAAGTACTCCAACGCGGAAGACGAAGAGGAAGATGGTTGAGTA
>NZ_JACJTB010000064.1 GCF_014698475.1 Nostoc spongiaeforme FACHB-130
TTAAAACTGTTGTAATACTTACACAGTCTATGTTTTCAGCCTGAGCATCATTAAAATATAGTTACTAAAATTTACTAAACTTTATTACTCACCATAAAAATACCGGAAGAACCTAACATTTTTAACTTTATTATTAAAAACTCTTTTCCTGAAGTTAAATCCACTGTTTGGAAAAACCAAGTTTTGCTATTACCGATAGCTTTTGTTGATGAAGAAATAAATCAAATATATATTTTATATAATGACTTGGAAAATATTATTAATAAATATAGTTTACTTAATAAGTTAATTTTAAAATTAAACGAAATCGGAACTATAAAATATTCAGTAGGAACAGAAATGTTGGAAGCAATGTTAAAAAAAGAAAAAAAGATAATTTAATAGATGAAATACAAACAGAATGGAAAACATTTAATAAAATGGTAAACGAATTTATTAACAATTGTACTATTAAAAATTCACAAATATTTTAAATCAAATATAATATGAGTAGATTTATTTAAAATGCTCGCATTGGTATCCAACAAATAACGACTACCACTCATCTCTCAACACTTTTTGCATTGCTAGTGCATCTCCCTGCCAAACTAATTTACCAGCAATATCAAAAAAATCATAATTAGATTTCTGTGTGCTGTCTGATGTCACCGGACTCAGCACAACCACGATATTTACTTCGCCTGGCGATAGCTGTGTTGAAATGTCAAGATGCAAATGCCCAGAAGCATCAACAGTTGTCGTTAGTTGTAGAACTTCCATATAGAAACCATTTGTACCCCACATATATCCCATTTGTACCCCAAATGAGGTGGGCAAATGAACAAATCAACCAGTTACATGGGATGCTGGTTGATTGGTTAGGTGAGTTATTTGCAGATGTCTGTTATTTCTTCTGTTACGGTTAATGTCCCCGCTACAACTGCTAATTTGGGGCCGGGTTTTGATTGCATCGGTGCAGCTTTGACACTGTGTAACCAGTTTAAGTTTACACGCCTAGATGAAGGTGGTTTAACTATTCATGTCACAGGTGCAGAAGCTGAACGAGTGCAAACTGATGAGAGTAATTTACTTTATCAGGCGTTTTTGAAGTTTTATCAATATATAGATCAGACTCCGCCGCCTGTGAAAATTGAGATTGGTTTAGGTGTACCTCTGGCGCGGGGTTTGGGTAGTTCTGCGACGGCAATTGTTGGCGGTTTGGTGGCGGCGAATCAACTTGCGGGTGAACCCCTATCTCAGGTGCAGGTGATGGAGTTGGCGATCGCAATAGAAGGACATCCTGATAATGTAGTTCCAGCATTAATCGGCGGATGTCGTCTGGCGGCTACTAGTGAAACTGGTTGGGAAATTTGCGATGTACCTTGGGATGAAAATATTGTGCCAGTGGTGGCGATTCCCAATTTTGAACTCTCCACCTCAGAAGCGCGGCGGGTTTTACCAACTGAGTTTAGTCGCGCAGATGCAATTTTCAATACTGCCCATTTAGGTTTATTGTTACGTGGCTTGGAAACTGGTAAAGGAGAATGGTTAAGGGCAGCTTTACAAGATAAACTGCATCAGCCTTATCGTAAAGCTTTGATTCCTGGTTACGATGCGGTGAATGCGGCGGCGGTGGCGGCTGGTGCATTCGGTATGGTGATTAGTGGTGCAGGGCCGACATTGTTGGCTTTGGCGGATGTGGCACATTCTCAAGCTGTCGAATTGGCGATGGCTTCAGCCTGGAAAGACACAGGTATTGATGCCGAAGTGCGATCGCTTGCTTTAGACACCCAAGGTGCAACAATTTTATGAAGGAGGCAGGAGGCAGGAGGCAGGAGGCAGGGAGAGAATCTTTAACTCAGCACTCAGCACTTTACACTCAGCACTTTAACTATGGAGCAGATTCAAGTCGAGATAGCAGCACTCAAGGCGGAAATTCAAGTTCTTCAGCAAGAAAGGGCTGTACTTAATCAAAATAATGGGATATCTGGCGATGATTATTCACCTTCGTCAATTGTTGAGGCTTACCGTCAACAAGCTAGAGAAAACCCGCAATTATCAGTGGAACTCAAAGGTATCGATGATGCGATCGCTGCTTTGACAACCCAACTACAACAAAAACAAGCTCAATTGGCACGTTGGCAAGTTGAATCCAAACAACTTACCATCGAGCAACAACTAGAAGAAGCGAAAAAAGTGGCACAGGTTCACGCCGATCGCGTTAACGAACTAGCAGCAGAATTAGCCGACGAAATCCGTCAGTTAAAAGCCACTGCTGATTATCTCAGTCCTTTATATTGGCAGGTTTACTACAAACCTTTCATTACCGGATTCAAGACTATCTCCGTTCCCTATGTCCGTTCTGATGGGGAAGTTTGGACGATTGTCAACCGTATTGTTTAGCGCACAACCCAATATCTTTAGGGTAATTTTTCCCTTGAGACATATAATTTATGAAGAAATGTAACGGTGGTATAAGCCACCGTTTTTGTTGACGTTACAAAACTTTATATCTAGAATGGACTAGCCATCTAATCGGATGAGTATTTATTCCTGATTCTGGGCAGAATAGGAGAAGTGATGAGTATATATTCTCAGCAAAAACCAAAATTTAATATTTGTAGAGATAAATAACGTTTACAAAAGTAACGATTCCTTAATATAATGTAATTAAAAGCGAAAACAAAAAACGATTGTCAGAAGTGATGAATGCTATGGATTTTCCCTGGCTAACTGCCATAATTGCCTTGCCCTTGGTGGCTGCCCTAGCCATCCCCATAATTCCAGACAAAGAAGGAAAAACAGTCCGTTGGTATGGTTTAGGTGTAGCGATCGCGGACTTTGCCTTAATGATTTATGCCTTTTGGAGTAGCTACGACTTCCAAAGTTCAACTTACCAATTCGTCGAAAAATACTCCTGGGTTCCCCAAATCGGTTTAAATTGGTCTGTAGCAGTTGATGGCTTATCGATGCCCCTCATCTTGTTAACAGGCTTAATCAATACCCTAGCAATCTTCGCGGCTTGGAAAGTAACCAACAAGCCGCGATTGTTTTATGGGTTGATGTTGGTGATGTACAGCGCCCAGTTGGGTGTGTTTCTTGCCCAAGACTTGCTCTTGTTCTTCCTGATGTGGGAAATCGAGCTAGTTCCTGTATACCTGCTGATTTCCATTTGGGGTGGTGCTAAACGCCGTTACGCTGCTACCAAATTTATTCTCTATACTGCTGCTGCTTCCATATTTATTCTTGTAGCCGGTTTTGCGATGGCTTTCTCTGGTGACACCTTCACCTTCGACATCGCATCTCTGGGAATGAAACAATATCCTAAAGCTTTTGAATTATTAGTTTACGCTGCTTTATTGATTGCCTTTGGTGTGAAGTTGCCAATCTTCCCCTTACACACCTGGCTACCCGATGCTCACGGTGAAGCATCTGCACCTGGTTCCATGATTTTGGCTGGTGTGTTGTTGAAGATGGGTGGTTATGCCTTAATTCGCTTCAACATCGAAATGTTACCTAACGCTCATGTTTACTTTGCTCCAGTTTTAGCAATCTTAGGTGTAGTTAATATTGTCTACGGTGCTTGTTGCGCCTTTGCTCAAACCAACCTCAAACGCCGCTTGGCTTACTCTTCAATTGCCCACATGGGGTTTGTGCTGATTGGTTTAGCTTCCTACACAGAAGTGGGTATCAGTGGAGCCGTGTTACAAATGGTTTCCCACGGTTTGATTGCTGCTAGTTTATTCTTCTTATCTGGTGTAACTTACGAACGCACCCACACCTTAATGATGGATAAAATGGGTGGCATTGGTAAGGTAATGCCAAGAACCTTCGCTTTGTATACTGCTGGTGCAATGGCTTCTCTGGCTTTACCCGGAATGAGTGGTTTCGTTGGCGAATTGATGGTGTTCCTCGGTATTGCTACCAGTGATGTTTACAGTTCCAGTTTCAAGATTGTAGTTGTACTTCTGTCCGCAGTCGGCGTGATTTTGACACCAATCTACTTGCTTTCCATGCTGCGCCAAGTATTCTACGGCAAACAATGTGAAGAGTTACATCTAGATGTTGTAGTTGCTGATGTTAAACCTCGTGAGTTGTTTATCACTGCTTCTCTGCTACTTCCCATCATCGGTATTGGTTTGTATCCCAAACTAGCAACGCAGACTTATGATGTGAAAACCGTAGAAATTGCGACTCACGCTCGTCAAGTTCTACCAGTTGTAGCTCGTCAACAACCAGCAAGCCTTTACTCTCAAATTTTTACTGCGCCAACTTTAGCTAATGCTCAAGTGGAAAGTTTAGTTAATATTTCAAAGTAAAAGTAGATTCCAAACAAGGGTGCTGAAAGTAAATTCTAATATGAGGGGAATATGGGGGTGATTAGCAAATCACCCCTTAAATTTTGCTACTAAGCTGATGTGCATTCAAGTTGGATATTCTGGGAGTGGAGAGTGTTATTAGCTCTCATTTGTCATTAGTTCCTTATCCTGTGTCAATGAAAATGACTGATGACGACTGACTAAAGGCGATCTTCACAAGTGGTTAAGCAATTTGGATGTGTTTTAGCTTATGAAGAATGAAGTTTAAGTTTTAAGAATTAACTTAGCAGTTGATAGCTTGATATTTGCTTTGGTAGTCTGAAATCTAAATATGCTTTGAATGTGCATTATCCGTCTTTCTACTCAAATAGTGATTAGCTTTCGTTAAAGATACTAGCGTAGCCAGCGCCTACTTTTTTTACTGCATTGTTTATTTAATTTGTCAATATGTAATTTTTATAAGGTTGATTTGAAGTTTCCCTCAAAATTTATATAGTTTTGGTTAATTTAAAAATTACATACTAGTTCTACATAGACAAGGTATGAGATAATCCTAATTCAATAAATAATAAATCCTTCTGCACAACAACTTTAAATAGTCTCACTGTGACCATCCAAATGTTTCTCTTGTTTTGGTTAATTTATCCATGAACAGAGAATATTGAAAATTTTGATTGATAGCTATTAAATCAGTAAATTGCATGAATCAGTTTATCTCCTGAAACTAAATTCTGGGGCTATATAAACGCATTCTGAATAAGTCTGTAAAATGTATCATTTTATTTTTAAAATGATACATTTACAATCATTATTTTAATTATTTCAATCTTTCTTTTTGACAGAAGTCTATGCTTGTCTTAGGCTCATAACTCTATCACCAATATTTTATCTTATGTTCTTAAATAATTTTATTTACTAATTGTTTAACTTATAAATTCTCAGAAAAAAGTTAATTTAGAAAAAATTTTTCAATAATTACTCAATTTAACTAAATTTATTTTTCAAAACTATGCTTTTTGCTCTTAATTCCAATATCTGTAACCAAGTTGAAAATTTGGCATCTTTATATCAAACAGCAACACCATTTTCTCATATTATTATTGACAATTTTCTAGATGAATCTTTAGCAGAAAAACTGCTAGAAGATTTTCCAGATATTTCCATGACAGTTCGCTCTGGACATCGGTTGTTTGTACATAAATACGAATTAGCATTTAATCACCAACTTTCCTACCCGTTTCAAAAACTTCACCAAGAGCTAACTTCTACTAGTTTTAATCTATTTCTAAGTCAAATTGTTGGCGAAAATGTATTTGTTGATCCTGACCGTTTCGCAGATATTCATTTGAGTATTAATGGTAGTTTTCTGGATATACACACAGACTTTAACATACATTGCTCAAAACTTAATTGGCTACATTGTTTAAATGTAATTATCTACTTCAATAAAGAATGGCAAAAAAATTTTGGTGGACAACTTATTCTCACATCGGAACGAGAAGGGTTAACTAGCAAAATCGAACCTCTTTTTAATCGCTGTGTGATTATGAAATCTGATGATACTACTTATCATGGTTGCCAACGTCTAGTAGTACCAGAAAACATAACACGTAAATCAATTATTATTCCTGTCTACAAAGAAGAATCTATTCATAATTTACCACCAAGGCATTTGACCCAATTTTTTCCTCAACAGGGTTTGAGAAAAAAGTTATTTTTATCTAAAATCTACAACTCTTTTACATCTCTAAAACTGAGATGGAAAAAGTATCTCACTGGAGTTTAGAGAGTAAAGATTTATAGGCGATTTTTGCTGGGAATGACAATCATGGCAAAGTAAGGTACTTCCGCCGGATTAACTTCATCTAGAGGGACGATTTTTTGCTGTGTCATGGTTGCCCGCTCAATATACAATGCGCGTGATGCTAGTCCCAATTGATGCAAGATATTGCGTACTTTGGCAAAATGACGGCCTAGTTTCATAATTGCGGCTGCGTCGGTGGTTAGTAGTTGGGTGATGAGTTCTTCGGCTGGGAGTGGGGCTGGTAAAACTGTCAGAATATCGTTGTAGTAGGTGAAGGGTACGCCTAAAGCTACAGGACAAGCCATGAGAGAGGAAACACCAGGAACAACTTCTGTGTGGTAATGCTCAGATAAACGTGTGTATACATACATGAATGAACCGTAGAAAAACGGATCACCTTCACACAGCACAACGACATCTCGTCCAGCCGCGAGGTGTTGGGCTATTGGTTCAACTTCTTGGTCGTAAATGGCTTTGGCTTTTTCTGGTTCTAGGGCGCGGGGGAGGTGAAAGGCGACTTCGGTTTGGTTGCCTGTTAAATATTGGGAAACGATCGCCCGCGCTATACTTTCTTTATCGGTGGCTGATTGATAGGCAATTACAGGTGCAGTCTGTAATAACCGCAATGCTTTGATAGTCAGCAGTTCGGGGTCGCCAGGGCCGACACCAACTCCATACAAACGGCCTTTGGTTGTCATGATTATTCTTCCTCCGTTGCCAAGGCGTTAACTGCGGCGGCGGCGATCGCACTGCCACCCCTCCGACCATATAATGTCATAAATGGTACATTCCGGCTATCTGCTGCTAAGGCGGCTTTTGATTCGGCTGCACCGACAAATCCCACAGGGAAACCCAAAATCACGGCAGGTTTCGGCGCTCCTTCATCCAGCATTTCGAGTAACCTAAATAATGCGGTGGGTGCATTACCAATGGCTATAACTGAATTTTCTAGATGCGATCGCCATAATTCTAAAGCGGCGGCTGACCTTGTATTACCAAGTTTTTGGGCGAGTTCTGGGACTTCGGGATAATTCAGGGTGCAGATAACTTCGTTATTGGCTGGTAGTCGCCGCCGCGTAACTCCTTCCGCCACCATCCGACAATCGCATAAAATTGGTGCGCCAGCTTTGAGGGCGGCGCGTGCTGATTGTACTGCTGTGGGTGAATATCCCAAGTCAGTTACAATATCCGTCATTCCACAGGCATGAATTAGACGTACAGCTACTTTTGCTACATCTGGTGGCAGGGCATCTAAGTTAGCTTCTGACCGAATGATCGAAAAAGAATTACGGTAAATTTCGTTAGCGTTGCGGATATAGTCGGACATTTTCAATTAACAACCACAGATGAAGGCAGATAAACACAGATGTTGGGAATCTTAAATAACTGTTTTAGTTGGGTAGTCTCGTATCGATTGACAAATTCTGTAAAAGATTCGTCATGGTGCAGGCGGTGATTTTTATACACTGTGAGCATTTGTTCTATCCGTGCAGGTAATTCTATAAAACTCACATCTTGATAGATTTTCTGACCGAATTGTTCGAGACTATCACGATCGCCGACATAAATGTGATAACTTTCTATGTTGCGATCGCTCACACCTAGTAAAGTGATGTCACCTGTGTGATGTTGGGCGCAAGATTTTGCACAGCCGCTAAAGTGAATGTTAATCGGGCGATTTAGCTGAACACGATTTTTGAGATAATCGGCTAATGCTAAAGCATGACTTTTAGTATCGGTAGCTGAAGCCGCACAACCGCGTTTACCAGAACAAGCAACTAATGTACTTTGAATATTAGTGACGGTGAAATCTAAGCCTAAGTTAGTTAGGTGATTTTGAACATCAATAACGCACTGTTGGGGAATATCCGTGATGAGTAAATTTTGCCAAGGTGTGAGTCTGATGGTTCCACTACCATATTTGGCTGCTAAATTGCCCAAACACCGCAACTGCTGACTTGTTAACCGACCAAGGGGTAATACGACACCAATATAAAACAAATTTTCTTGGCGTTGGGGATGAATCCCAATATGCCAGAAACCTGCTTCCTTTGTTGTTGGGGAAGGTTGACAACGCTGCAAAGTAAAAGTTAAACGCTGTTCAACTTGCTGAAGATAATTTTCCCATCCCAAACTGTTGATAACTGCTTGTAACCGTGGCTTGCGCCTAAGTTGAATATCAGTATGCTTTAAATAAACATCTGCTAAAGCTGCCAAAACAGACAAACATTGTTCTGGTAACAATATAATTCCTGTATTGATGGGTGGTTGGCTTTTGATGAAACTTAGATATAAGCGGAAGTAAACTTGAGTGTTGATTAACTCAGCCCTCAACAGGATATCATTGAGGCGATCGCTTACTGAAACTTTCCCACCGCCATCAAAGCAAACACTAAACTTAGCTGATAGTGCTGATAGTTCCGAATGTTCTGTTAAATAAGCATCCCAGCTTTGAATTAAAGGGCGAGTATCGATTAATTCTTCTGGGTCGATACCTGCTGTTGGGCTAGTCATAATATTACGGATGTGGTCTATAGCCGAATTGTGAGACCCTATACCCAAATTTTGCAGGTGTTGTAAAACTTCGCTGCTGATACCCTGGCTAATTTCTCTGATTTGCAGGTTGGCGCGATTTGTGACATCCACATAACCACCACCTTGCATATCTGCAATCTCTGCGATCGCCTGACATTGTTTACTATTAAGTATCCCTCCTGGTATTCTCAGGCGAGATAAAATTCCATCTTGAGCAGATGTAGCGTAGAATAACCCCGGACAGGCTGTAAATCCCGAAACCAACGTCTCAACTCCTTCTCTGTGCAACGCAGAGAGTAGATCATCATGTCTTATAGACACACCCGGAGTTGGCATTCTGACTTGGGATTTCCCTCCACAGCTGCGGCACAGTCCCGGAATTTCACCGGAGTTTCCCAACTCCAAGTCTTAGTAATTTACCATGAGAGCGTCTTCGCTATACTCTATGCTTCACATTTTTTTCATCAATGATTGGTGAATAATTACAGATCCCCGACTTCTTAAAGAAGTCGGGGATCTGTACTCTTTAGACAAATATTATTTATATACTCTCTCTGTAATGGAGCTTTTAGATAAAAATTAGGGAGACCTGAGAACCCCTATACCAGCTTCTTGTTCAATAAAATCTGCTAAATTTATAAAATCCTCACGCGGATAACATCTGCCTCCAATTAAGTCAAAAGCTAATCTACTCGCTGGATTTTCTGGGTTTTCCAGTATATGTATTCCCCAGTAATAAAGTAGATCGCTGGCTCGAATACAAACTTTTTCTGGATCTATACAATGAAATTTATTATCTGTTTTCCTAATTTCTTTATACGCCGATAAATATACTTCCTTCAGAAGTTTAAAACGCTTCATACCTGGATCTTTAAAATTATTGACTAGTACAAATAGATGAGCATCTTCATTTATTTGGCGTATTTCTCTCACAGTTTCTTGAATAACTTTACCATGCTTGTTAATTCCCAAGGGGTTTAATGTGGTTGGGATAATACAATAGTTGAGTCGTTTAATTAACTCTGTAGGATTGCGCTCTAGGGCAGGTGAACAATCACAAATTACTATTTGACAGTCACGGGCGCTATCTTCATGCCAATCCTCTGCTTTAAATACTTGAATATTAGTGCCAACACCTTTAGAATTAGGAACAAAAACACCATCTCCTACTAATTTTTGGAGATTTTCTTCCGGATCTAAATCTACCAATGCCACATTAAATCCTTGGAGTGCTAATGCACCTGCTAAATGTGCAGCAATTGTTGTTTTACCTACTCCGCCTTTGCAAGTAAAAACCCCAAAGTAAACTTTTTTTGATAGATTTTTATCTTGTGGATTTGATTCGTTGGGAGGCTCAGAAGTAATACCAGCAGTTCCATCAATACTTACCAATTTATTTTCTAAAGCAATTCCACATCGGATTTTAGTATCTTTATTCCAGGATCTAATTAGTGCCAGTGCTGGGCCACTAAAGCCTTTTGTTGTAATGAACCAACCAAGATTAAATTGTTTACCTTCGGGAGAATCTAAAAAATCAGCAAACTTTAAAAGCTGTGGTGCTGCAACATTACTTTTGAGCCATTTAACTTGAATAGCTATAATTAAATTTTCTTTTGTTGCTATTAAATCATATCCAGGTTGATTAGGCTTTGCTGTTTCAACTGTCCAACCTGCTCGATGAATTAGTTTTGCTACGTGCTGCTCAAAGTGAGTGAAATCCTGAATGAACTCTGGCTCTTGAGTAGATGGCATAAATAACTTTCAATTTTATTTTACAGTTAAGCAGAAGTAGCCTGCGTTATGGCTTCAGCCTAACGTATCATGATAATACAGTGGTGCGTTAGGCGCTTGGATATAGTTTTTGTGATGAATTACTCACAATCTGCGCCTAACACACCCGACGATAATTTGACTATTCTCCTAAATAAATACCTAAACCACGAGCAGTTTGAACCAAAGTATCTTCTGGGTTGACGGCTTTGTACTGTGCGATCGCTTCTTCGATGGGTACGGTGATCACTTGGCGATTTTGCCAAGCGACCATGTAATCATATTTACCTTCCTCAATTAGATTAACTGCGGCTACACCAAAAGCCGAGGCGACTAATCGGTCTAGGGGTGAGGCTGTACCACCGCGTTGGATGTGTCCTAAGACGGTGACTCTTGTTTCTGCACCGATGCGATCGCTAATTTGGTCGGCTAAATATTCCCCAATTCCCCCATATCGTGATTGACCCAAGCGATTAGTTAAGGTGCGAATTTCCCCTTCTTGAGTCCGCACTGCTTCGGAGACAATCACTAAACAATAGTTTTTGCCGTCTTCTTGACGGTTTTTAATGTGATAACAAATATCATCCATACTGTAGAGGATTTCGGGAATTAAAATCACATCTGCACCCCCAGCAATTCCCGCAGCTAAAGCAATGTGTCCCGCATCACGACCCATAACTTCTAAGATCATCACTCGACTATGAGAAGCGGCTGTGAAATGTAATTTATCCAGTGCTTCTGTTGCAATATTAACGGCTGTATCAAAGCCAATGGCGTGTTCAGTAATCCCGATATCATTATCAATTGTTTTCGGGATACCGACTAAGTTAATCCCGCCTTGTTGTGCGAGGCGACGCAGAATCGCTAAACTACCATCCCCACCAATGCCAATCAACGCATCTAAATCTAATTGATGATAGCCTGCAATAATTTCTGATGAGCGATCGCAAAAACTACCATCAGCCATCGGAAAAGCAAAAGGATCACCTTTATTAGTAGTGCCTAACATTGTGCCACCAGAAGTTAATAACGGATCAACTTGCTCGATTTCTAATTTAGTAACTTGTGGTGGTCTTGCCATTAATCCTAGAGTTGCTTGTCGAATACCTAAGACTTCCCAACCTTTACCACTAGCACAATGAACAACTGCTCTGATGACTGCATTCAAACCAGAGCAATCTCCGCCACTAGTTAGAATGCCTATACGCTTACTTTTACCCATATTTTTGAACGCTGCAAACGTGAAATAATTTCACTCACTACCAGAGTTAGCTAACACTTGAAAAATCTGATTAAATGCTATGATTTGGTTGATTTCAGCCCAAAATCACACCATAAAATTGATAACAGCAAAGTTTTACTGTCATCTGACTATAAGCTCAATCTCAAAGTATAGTTTTGATTATTTCATTACTTTCAAAGTCTAGAATGATTTGTGTATGCACTATTTCTTCTAAACAAAAATTCATTGTTTGTTGTATTTTATAATTTAATATTGCGAATTTTAACTATTGTTAACTTATGTCTTAATACTTGATTGTGTGTAACAATCCAGGAGTCTGAATATAGGAAAAGAACGCGTCTACGATTTTACGTTGCTTCTCGGTAATTCCTATCTACTATGAAACTCCCTACTACTTCACCCTCTTATTTTGCCAAAGGTATTGTGATTGTCCTGTATTATCTTGCAGTTTTATTCATAAATAAAATCAAAGTTCTATAGTTTTTATTTGTAGAGTCTGATACTATATCTCTAAGTGCTGTTCGATGAACTACAGATGTTCTTGCATATATAAAAACGACAAAAACAGTATTTAAGTACTATTTTTGCAGATAACTAAATAACCGAAGAGGTATGAATTAGCGATTTAACTTCATACCTAATCTGATGTGCAGTGACTTGTTATGTGTCGCCATACCAAATTACTTTCATCAATAGGTGTAAAGCCTGAAAATCTCTAGCCTTCAGTCGAGAAGCAGCACAAGGAAATTCTAGGCTTCAAGAACACAAATTGTTGCAAACCTAAAGTGGGTAAGGTGAATGTGGATGATAGCAATATGTCTCCACTACATTTAATTTTTCACTGTACAAAAAGATTTTGGTGAAAAGAATCTAAAATTCTAAAAATTTGTATGTGAATTTAGTGACATTGCAACAGAAATAGGACGCACGCCTTATGCCAAAATATAGCGTTAATGAAGTTTTAGAAATTATCAAAAATCTGACAGTTGAAGAAAAATTAGAATTACAACAGTCTCTACCTAGTGTGTTAGGAAATATGCTGACTGCTGCTAAACCAGTGGAGTCTCATTCTCAGAATATTGAGGGGATTAATATTGGGAATGGTAACTCTGGTATTGCCTTTAATCAACTACAAGCAGACCGGGGAAGTAATATCAGTCAAAGTCAGACTGAGGTAAAAATTCATAATGCTGAGGTACAAGAAGCACTGAAATTACTAGAGAAATTAAAACAGGATATTAATACAAATAATGCTTTGAACTCGATTGAAAAGAAAACTTTAGAAGTGCCACTACAAACAATTGAAGGAGAATTGAAGAAACCAAAGCCAGATAAAAATTTAGTAGAACAAGGTATGGAAGCCTTGAAAAAAGGTTTAGTAGGTGTTGCGGAACTAGCTGATCCTGTGATGAAACTAGCTCCTTTAGTTGCTAGAGTGTGGGTTGGTATATGAGCAACCAATCTACTAATAATCAGTATGAAACGAAGCAAAATATTAGTAATATTTCAATCGGTGACAGTAATGTTGTCACCTTTAATCAAACTCAGATTTTGCAAGTTTCTGTGGCTGAGATTAAAACCCGTGAATTTAGAGCGACTTCACCCTACAAAGGCTTAAAGAAATTTGAGCCAGAAGATAAAGACATTTTTTTTGGTCGTGATCAGTTTCTCACAGGTATAGTCAATCAATTACAACAAACCAATTTAATTTTGCTTTTAGGTGCATCTGGAAGTGGTAAATCATCAGTAGTACGTGCTGGTTTAATTCCCTGGTTATCACAAAAATGGGGAACAAAATTGGTCAAACTGACTTTTACGCCAGATATTGATCCCTTTGAATCTTTCTATGCAAGTTTGCTGAGTAAATATAAGCAATCAGCCGCCCAGATGGCGCGAGAGGCTGAAACTGACACCTTAACAGAAGTAGTCAATAGGCTCAAGCAGCCTGATGATTACTGGTTTATTTTAATTGACCAGTTTGAAGAATTATTTACTACAACTCAGCCAGAAAAACGGAATAAGTTTATCTCTAGCTTAGTACAGTTAAGTAAAATTAACGTTTCCAATGTCAAAATTGTGGCAACTATGCGGGCTGATTTTCTTGACAGATTCAGCCCTTATCCTGCCTTAGTAAAAGCTACAGATAACCATCGTCCTATAATTGCAGAGATGCAACAAGATGAATTGCGTTTGGCAATTGAACAACCTGCGGCTCATCATGGGGTAGTGTTTGAAACGGGCTTGGTAGAGGAAATAATTAAAGATGTTCAAGGACAAGCTGGATATCTACCTTTATTGCAATACACTCTCAATCTCTTGTGGGAGACAGAAGTTAAAACTGGTAGTATTAATGACCGGACTTTAAATTTGAATACTTACCGGATGTTAGGTGGGGTGAGAGGTGCGCTGCAAGAACATATAGATAAAATCTATGGTGCGTTTTCTCAACCAGAACAATTAGCAACTCAGAAAATTTTCCTCAAATTGGTAGATATTGGTGGAGATTCAGAATCAAGTAGCGATTGGAAGCCAGTTCGCAGACGGGCTAATCGTTTTGAGTTTAGCGAGGAACTAGAGCAAAGTGTATTGAGAAAGTTGATCGATGAAAATCTCTTGGTAAGCAATGTGCCTCAAGAGACCTTACACGATCGCCTAACAACAGCGCCAGTATCTACAGTAGAAATTGCCCATGAAATCTTGTTAACATCTTGGGCAACACTCAACACCTGGATTGAGGAAAATCGTCAGGCGATCGCACTTTTTAACCGACTCAATGATGATGTTGCACATTGGCAGACTTTGAAAAATGACGATGAACTGTGGAGTGGATCAAAGTTAGCAAAAGTTGTAGAACTGCGACAAAACCCAGCTTTGAACCCAGCATTGGGTAAATTTAGTGAAAAAACAGCCGAGTTTATTGATGCTAGTGTCAAAAGACGCGATCGTCAACGCCGCCGCAGCATAATCGTACTCTCGGCCTTTTCTACAGTGGTGTCATTATTCGCCATTTTAGCCGGAATTCAGTACTATAGAGCCGAAACAGGACAGATTTCTGCTATTAATCAAACTTCCGAAGCCCGTTTGACTGCTAATAAAGCTAAGTTTGATGCTCTATTAAGCAGTTTAGAGGCTGCCAAACGCTATCAATCGCTGATTTTAAGCAACACTAATCCACAATTGCAAACAGAAATCAAAGCCCAGTTAGGACAAGCAGTCTACTGGACAAGAGAACGCAACCGTCTGCAAGGACATCAAAGTAATGTTCAAAGTGTGAGTTATAGCCCAGATGGCCAAATAATTGCCACCGCCAGCCACGACAAGACAATCAAGCTATGGCAAGCAGACGGTAAACTGATCAAAACTCTAGAAGGGCATACCCAACCAGTCAGGAGTGTCAGTTTTAGCCCCAAGGGAGATATGCTGGCTTCAGCCAAGCGCGATGGCACAGTCGAACTTTGGGATCGCAATGGTAATCTACTCAATACGATTAATGCTCATAAAAGCTTGGTTTTGAGTGTAAACTTCAGCCCGGATGGTAAGACAATTGCGACTGGGAGCAAGGATCACACAGCTAAACTATGGCGTATTGACGGTACAGAGATTAATCCCATTACTACCCTCAATGGACATAGCTCATGGGTGATGCAGGTGCTTTTTCATCCCAAAACTCATCAGATTGTTACTACTAGCGGTGACAAGACTATTAAATTGTGGCAACAAGACGGCAAACCACCGCAAACCCTGAATAAACATACTGACACCGTGATGAGTGCAGCTTTCAGCCCAGATGGAAAAATGTTAGCAACTGCCAGCCTAGATAAAACAGTTAAACTTTGGAGTTCCGATGGGAAACTAATCAAAAGCCTTCCCCATCCAGAACAACTATATAGTGTCAGTTTCAGTAAAGATGGACAGATTGCCTCTGGTAGTGTTGATGGAAATGTCAGGCTGTGGACGCAAGATGGCAAACTATTAGATGCCTGGGCAGCTCATGATGGCAGAATTCATAGCTTGACCTTTAGCCCTGATGGACAAACTCTCGCAACAACTAGTAGCGATAACATTACCAAGCTCTGGCAAGTCCATCGCCAGTGGCTGACTGTTCTGAATGGACATCAAGATGCGGCGACTGGTGTCAATTTCCGCCCTGATGGGGAGCAAGTAGTAAGTGCTGGTATTAACGATTTGCTGTACTTCTGGAGTCCAAAGGGGAATTTACTCCATACCACTAAAACAAATCAAGGCAGTGTGTATGGTATGAGTTTCAGTCCAGATGGCCAAACCATAGCCTCTGCTGGTAAGGACAATACTATCCGACTCTGGGATGCTAACGGGAACGCAATCAGAATATTACGAGGTCATCAAGCTATCGTTAATAATGTCAGCTTCAGCCCAGATGGACAGACAATCGCCTCTGCTAGTGATGATCAAACAGCTAAACTTTGGAGCTTAGACGGTAAACAACAGAAAACTCTTAAAGGCCACAAGGGCAGAGTTTTAAGTGTCAGCTTTAGCCCCGATGGCAAAATCATCGCTACTAGCAGTGAAGATCAAACAGTGAAACTGTGGGGAATTAATGGTGAAGAACTGAGAACTTTACCAGGACACACAAACCGAGTTTGGAATGTCAAATTTAGCCCCGATGGAAAAACTATCGCCTCTGCTAGTGCTGACAGGACAATCAAACTGTGGAGTTTAGAGGGACAACTGATCAAAACCCTACATGGACACACGGCGGCGGTTCTTGATGTTAGCTTCAGTCCCGATGGAAAAGCGATCATTGCTTCTGCTAGTAGTGACAAAACTATCAAACTTTGGCAAGCAGATGGAAGCTTAATCACAACTTTGAGGGGACATCAGTCGGAAGTCAACGCTGTGAATTTCAGTCCCAATGGAAAGTTTTTAGCCTCTGCTGGAAAAGACAAATTGGTATTGCTTTGGAATGTATCTGATTTAAGTTTGCCGGGGTTGTTGAAACAAGGATGTCAACAGATACATGATTATCTAAAAACTCACCCAAAAGTTTCACAAAATTTCTGTAATTAAACTCGATTTGGTTTTATAAGGAGAAAGAAAATGACAAAGAAAGGAACAGGCTGGATTCCCGATTATCCCGATGTTAGAGACTTCACATTAGATAATGATGAAATTAAAATTTTATCGGAAAAAATTCAAACTCAAGGTTCTAATGCTGATGTTGAGAGCCTCGCTGACACTCTGCGTCAAGCGTTAAAATTTATTGCACAGCAACAAAAAAAGATTATTCCACAGCAACAAAAGAAAAATGAAGATGATACTAACAAGATAAATACACTAATAGATCAGCTTTCAGGCAAACTTCATTTTATAAACGTAGAACTGAATAATGTTCTAAAAGTGGGAATGTCTGACTCAGAAGTTTTATTGATCAAAAATTATTTACAACGTATTATTTCCACATGGAAATTATTTCAGCCAACTACTGAAGAACTGAATATATCAAAATATGAAGTCAACTATAAACCAACAATAAACGACACGAGATTTGATGAAAAGACTCGTCAAGCTGTTATCAAAATATTTCAATTTCAACAACTAAAACATGATGGTTTTATAGATAAATATGATATGGAACTTTTAAAGTTATTGGCATCAGGTGCAGATATTACTCGTGATATAGAACCATTTAAGAAATTAATTAAAGAAAATGTTGAATTTTATGAAGGCGAAATTAAAGGAAAATTTTGTCAGCAATGTGACTGTTGTTTTCAAAAAAATGGAAATATTTCTAGCAATTGTCTAGTATTTTTTCTTGAAAAAATAAATGAATTTGATATACCAAATTATCCTGTAAGAAAGGTTCAAACATACCAAGGCATTTTATGTGTATTTTTATACAAAATACTGGAGAATATAGAAATCTTAATTTTATCTTTGAATGATATAAATACATCTGAAAATGATGGAAAAAAACTAAAAGATGAAGATTTTAATAGAAGCATCCAAGAAATTGGGATTTTAATTTCAGGTATTCTTGCAAACAAAAGTCACCTGGTAAAATTTATAAGCTCATTCACTGAAAGCTTAGAAAATCCAGATTTCTCTTTTAAAGATTATGAATTGTCAGAATTAACTGAGATAACCAAAAGTAATATTTTAACCTTAGAATCTTTTGGATTTAGTAAGGAATTATCGGATAAATATTCTACTAATTTAGACATAGGAATCAGAGAAATACGGACAAAAAAATATTCAGAAATCAAACCAATACTGGAAAAAGAATTACCACAAATCCTCAGCAGGCTTAAATATTTAATGGGATTGCTGTATACAGTTTGTCCACCAAGAATCCCAGACTCTCTATTCCCAAAAAAAGAAATACCTATATCGACACCAATTCCGAATATAGTGAATAAATTATTGATCAATAAATTATATGAGCTACAGCCAAAAAATACAGTAGATAATTCATTAGCCAATAAAGAAGAGATAAATTTTTTCTTGCGGGAGAATAATGATAACCAAGCTTTACCATTATTAAATGGATTAGATGAAATTTTACTGCAAGTATTAATGCCATTAGGTCAATATAATAATTTAAGTAAAGCCGTGGAAGATGGAATAGTTAAAATTCAGTCTTTCTTAAGCAAGAACACAGAAAATTCAGAAAAAAGCAATAACAAGAAAAATTCAGAAGACAATATCAGAGAAATAATTCGAGAAACGATGCGGAAATATAATGTCACAATAGTCCAAGATTATAGCTTGAGCGATCGTGAAATAGATTGGACGGGATGGGATTATAAAAAATTTCAGGAAAAAATTGGCTCTATCTTTAAAGACATCAAATCTATCTTGAAAAGTAGCAAGAGAGATATCACGACTCAGGACTTTCTGGAAACCCAAAATTTACTGACGAATAATACTACAACTCCTAGTAATACCCTAAAAAATAAACACCTGAAAAAACCTTTATTTAAAATTAGTACTTCGTCACTTGAAGAGGACAATATTCCCCAGAACAATCCTGTCAATACCAGCGAAGAGCGTTCAGAACAATTAAATAATAGTTTGTTATTTCCGATTAGTAGCGATCTCCTTCAGCAGATTAAAACTAAGATAGGCAATAAAACTAAGGAAACATTTTTATACTTACCAGAATTTGTAGATTTAAGCTATTGGTGTTCTCCTGTAGAGGATCAAGGTTCCTTAAATTCTTGTACAGCTCATGCGGGAATTGCCTTAATAGAGTATGCACAAAAAAAGAGTAGTGGTAACTATACAGATGCTTCTCCTCTGTTTCTCTACCAAGTTACCCGTAACTTGATGCAACGAGAAGGCGATTCAGGAGCTTCTGTAAGAGATACAATGAAGGCGATGGTTGCATTTGGAGTTTGCCCAGAAGAGTATTGGCCTTACAATGAAGATAAGTTTAATGAAGAACCAACATCTTTTTGTTATTCCTTTGCTGAGAACTACAAAACAATCAAATATTTCCGCCTAGACTATGGTCAAATCTCTAAATATGCACTCCTTTCGCAAGTCAAATTGCTGCTAGTTGCTGAAATTCCTTGTATATTTGGATTCACCCTTTATAATTCCGTCTACGATGAAGTGAATTTCAGTAGAGGACATATCCCTTTGCCCAGCCAACGAGATAAAGTCATTGGTGGTCATACTGTAGTTGCAGTTGGCTATCATGACCGCAAGATTATCGAAAATGAAGATGGTGAGCGATTTGAAGGAGCTTTGCTAATTCGCAACTCTTGGGGAAATCGTTGGGGTCAAGGTGGCTACGGTTGGATGCCTTATGATTACATTATTAAAGGACTCACAGCTGATTGGTGGTCACTCCTCAAAGCAGAATGGTTAGCAACTGGCAGTTTCGGTGCAGGTGCAAGTGCTTGGAACGCAGATAAAGGAGGAAACGGGGATAATACGGGAACGGAGCATCCATAAAGATGAGGGGTCTAAGCATACTTCCACCAATTTTTGAATAATTCCAAGACTTACCCACAAAAGTTGTCTGTTGAAAATGGGTGTAAGAGGATGTTTTAAAAGTCTTCTTGTTGGTAGCAAAACATTTTAGATCCCCCTAAATCCCCCTTAAAAAGGGGGACTTTGAAGAGTTTCCCCCCTTAAAAAGGGGGGTTAGGGGGGATCAAGAAGTGCTAATAATCACAACCGACCACTTTTCAAATAACCTCTAATACCAATTCTATAAGAGGCTGCCTATAAACCCATCAGGCTTTCAGTCTGATGGGTTGATGGTCATTTTATTTCTAGACTAACCACAGCAGAAAAAATTCAGATTTTAATAAACATTTATCAATTTTATCAAAAGTGTTTTACCTGCAACTTTCAAATGGCAGATTGTTAGTTAAACTTTAAACGCTATTATTGAAATTTATAAATCTATTATGCACTGGTTATTATCTGGGCCGTTGAGTGTAGAAAAATTAACGGTGAAGATTGCGGGTTTACCTGCATCGTTACAAGGTAAGAAGTTGGTGCAGATGTCAGATTTTCATTATGATGGTGCGGGTTTATCTGATGAGATGTTAGAAGCTGCGATCGCCCTTAGCAACCAAGTCAAACCAGATTTAGTGATATTAACAGGTGATTATGTTACCACAAGTCCCCAGCCAATTCATGACTTAGTTTTAAAACTCAAACAATTGCAAACTCAAGCAGGTATTTATGCTGTCCTGGGTAATCATGATATCTATTACCGCTACTCAAAAACAGAAATTACCAAGGCTTTAACTAAAATTGGCGTGCGTGTTTTATGGAATGAAGTCGTTTATCCGTTTGGGAATGAATTAGCATTAGTCGGACTCGCAGATAGGTATTCACCAGAATTTAACCCTGCACCTGTAATGGAGCAGTTAAACCCAAATATACCCCGCATTGTGCTATCTCATAACCCCGACACGGCGGAAATATTGCAAGCTTGGCGGGTAGATTTGCAGTTATCTGGTCATAGTCATGGTGGTCAAATAGTCATTCCTGGACTGGGGGCGGTGGTTGCTTATCGTAAAAACATACTGCAACTAATACCCCACAAAATCCGGCGTTGCTTTCCCTTATTACGCCGAGATAACTTTGTCCTGCGTCATTGGGAATGGGCGCAGGGTTTACATCGTGTAGGAAGGAATCTGCTATATGTCAACCGTGGTTTAGGAACTTATTCTCCCGGAAGGCTATTTTGTCCGCCAGAAGTAACAGTTATTACCTTACAAAAAGAATAAGTTATGATGTCAAGAATTCAGGAGTCAGAATGCAGTATAAATTATTTGCAAGTAACAGAACAGAATCTTTCATTTATTGATTCTGGATTCTGGCTTCTGTATTCTGCATTCTTCTATATTTTTTACAATTTCTTAAGATGGATTTTGATATTTGATAAGCTGTAAACGCTACTATGAGGAGTGTTTTTGGCGCTATGCACTGGTTGTTTACGGGACGTTTAAGTGTAGATAAAATCACGGTTAAGATTGCCGAACTACCACAATCTTTAGAAGGGATAACGTTAGTCCAGTTATCAGATTTTCACTATGATGGTATGCGACTTTCTGAGGAAATGTTGCAAGAAGCGATCGCAGTTACGAATGAAGTAGAACCTGATTTAATAGTGTTAACTGGTGATTATGTCACTGATGATCCTTCCCCAATTCATCAACTTGTGATGCGACTGAAACATTTACAAAGTCGCTGTGGTGTTTATGCGGTACTTGGCAATCATGACATACACTACAATCATTCCCAAGCAGAAGTTACAAATGCTTTTACTAGTATTGGTGTTCATGTTCTATGGAATGAAATCGCCTATCCTTTTGGCGAAGAATTACCAGTGGTCGGTTTAGCTGATTATTGGTCGCGGGAGTTTAATCCTATACCAGTTATGCAGCAACTCGACCCATTAACACCGCGCATAGTTTTATCTCATAATCCAGATACTGCCAAAATCTTAGAACAGTGGCGAGTTGATTTACAGTTATCTGGTCATACGCATGGTGGTCACATTGTCATTCCTGGTTTTGGCCCTGCGGTATTTTATTATAAAAAGTTACTCAAACAATTACCAAAAAAACTCCGGCGTTGGGTTCCATTTTGGTTTGGTGATTGCTCGAAAGTCGTGAGATATTGGGAATGGGCGCAAGGATTTCACAAAGTCGCCAATAATCAGTTATACGTGAATCGTGGCTTAGGAACTTACAGACCAGGACGCTTATTTTGTCCACCTGAAGTTACGGTGATTACTTTAGTTGGTCAATAGTCATTTGTGATTCTGACGGATGTATTCTGACTTCTGAATTCTTATATAAAAACTATTAACCGCCTAAGTTAAGACCGATGAATGTCTGTAACTTGAGGCGGTTGATTAAATATAAGGGTCGTCCGAAAAGACTGAAAAAATTGAAAAAACAGAAGAATTAACTCAAATAAGGTGGACAAATGCAATCGTTACTCTCAAACTTCTTTCAGCATCCTTGATTCTAATAGGCAGGCATTTCTGGCTGTATGTTTAAAAACCTCCAACAAAATCAATCAATAGACTTAAGGCGAAAACACTTCCATAGGATGCCATGTTTGATTTGCGATCGCTCATTTAGATTTTAGAGCAGGAGGTACAAGCTCTAATCTCAAGTTGCTAACTTCACTTAGACTTAACCTTTCTGTACCTTGACCTTAATCTAGCACGCTGCTATTTTCCGTGGTATACCTATTTACTAAATTTGAATACCGTTAATGTGTCGTAATAGTACGGGAATTTTTCTTAAGCATTGTGAGGCTTTTTAATCACATTACTATTAAGTTTATTTAAGTATTGGCGACTGGAAGTCACCGCTACACAAACAAAACCCACCTGCGTAGGTTCAATCGAAAATTATTTGATAGCAATCCATTGCGTAACAGGAGCCATTGCTCGCCATCCCAGAAATTTACCAATGGGTTCTGCTCGTTGAATGGCGATGCGGGTAAAACTACCACCGACTTTTTCATACCATTGAAATAAGGTTTGCTCGCCTTCGATGGTGACAACATTTGCAACTAAACGACCGCCAGGGGGTAGTGCTGACCAGCAAATATCAAACAATCTGGCTGCTGTCACGCCACCACCAATAAAAATCGCGTCTGGTGTGGGTAAGTTTTGCAAAGCTGGGGGTGATTTCCCTGCAATAATTTCTAGGTGTGGCGTACCCAAAGCGGCGGCGTTATCGGCAATATATTGCAGTCTAGATGAATTTTGTTCAATGGCGATCGCTCGACACCGGGGATGAGTCCGCATCCATTCAATGGAAATGGAACCACAACCCGCGCCGACATCCCATAAAAGTTCCCCTGGTAGCGGTGCTAAAGTTGATAAGGTAATTGCCCTTACTTCTCGTTTGGTTAATTGTCCGTCATGGTGAAAAGCATGATCTGGCAATCCTGGTAATCTTGGTAAGGCTGTAACGCCAATGTCAGCAACACATTCAACGGCGATGGTATTTAAGTCAGCAATTTCTGTTTCACTCCAAGCGGTGGCTGTATTCGCAATGATTCGTTCATGAATGCCACCCAGACGTTCTAGAACAATCATTTTACTCTGACCATAGCCCCGATTTTTGAGGATTTCTGCGACAATTTGCGGCGTTTCCTTGTCGGCGCTCAAAATTAATAACTTGGCTTGGGGATAAATATAAGCCTGAAGCAAATTTGCAGGACGACCACACAAACTTACAGTCTCTACCTCTGTTAATGACCATCCCAGTCTGGCGCAGGCGAGGCTAAAGGCTGAAGGTGCGGGAATAATTGTGATTTCTGAGATGGGAATGTGTCGAGTTAAAGTCACACCCACGCCGTAAAACATAGGATCGCCACTGGCTAAAATGCAGATTTGCTGACCACGACGGCTGATAATTTCGGCGACTGATGCGCTAAAAGGAGAAGTCCAAGGAATTTTTTGGCGCTGGTCATCACTGGGAAGCATAGCCAAATGCCGATCGCCTCCCATAATAACTTCAGCTTGGGCAATTATAGAACGGGCGATCGCACTTAAACCCTGTAATCCATCTTCGCCAATGCCTATAATAGAAAGCCATTTCAATGTTTTATTCCCCTGAATCTTCACTGTAACGAGAAAAACCTCGAAAAATCTTCTTCTCTAGTAAACGCGGCGGAAATAAAGATACCATTTCAAGTTAATGAAAAGCTTGTGATATGAGCTTTTTGACTTTTGACTTTTGACTTCCGCGTAGCGGTACTAGCCTCTATTTTCCAACTTCTTACACAAAAGAATACACAAAGTCACTGCCACACAGGCGACTTCTGCTAACAAAAATGCAGCGACGGATGTTATACCAATTTGCTTCATTAATAATGAAACGATCGCAGTTCCGCCAGCACTCCCACCCAAATATAAACCTATACCCAAGCCAGCCTGAGTTACAGCTAGTTTCCCTAACACCAAGGGAATGACGCTCATCAAGACTAAACTGAAACTCATCCCAAAAGCCAAAATTAAGGCGATCGCCAGAATTGAACTATCATTTAATACTGTTAAACCCATCAAGCCTGTCATTGTTCCGACACCCAGCAACATCGACTTGTTTGCACCCAAATCTGCTGTCCAGTCGCCTAAAGGTACGGATGCGATCGCGGAAACTAACAATATCTCCGAAGCAATCAATTCTACTGACAATCCTGGTAGCTGAGTTTGCAACTTTTGGGGAAAAATGTCCAATAACAAGTTCATTTCAAACCCTGTCGCTAAACCGATGATAAAAATTATGACTAATAATACAGAGGGTGCAGTAGCCGATTTATCTGGATGAATGGCGGGAATCAAAGTATGTTTGGGAGTGAATAATTGTAGAATATATGCGCCCACAACTAAAGCGATCGCACCTAACATGAAGGTAATCGACGCACCCATATTATCGAGTAAGGTGTGTAATAACGGTGCGATCGCTCCCACTGTACCAAATATCAGTACTAAGATGGCATTAACTTGGGGTAATGCGGTTGTTGGGACAAACTGAGTTAAAAGTGCGATCGTCGGGCCACGAAAAATAATCATCGCCATTACCCAAGCTGTCATCAACACGGGAATTATCCACCGCATACCTGTGGGTAAATTGTAGTCAGCCAACAACGAAACACTGACGAAAATCACACCAGCTAACAGCACCCCCGTACTAATCATTGGTAAGCGACTACCCAAACGTTGCTGGAGGCGATCGGAAATTCCCCCATTCAAAGGTTCAATCACTGCAACAATTAACCCTTGCACAATTCCCAACCAACCCGCTAACTCAACCAATTCTAAATTTTGCAATATCCTTGGTTGATAAAAAGTGTATGCCATCCAACAGAGGATTATAGCTACTAATAAAGCAGCTAATCCCCAAACCTGTCGCCATAATATTTCTCGGTTAGTGTTGCAAGAGTTAACCATGATTCTGCCTTATACCCGTGGAGTGATTTTAAGACAAATTCCTTAAGATAAATCGCATTCAGAATTGCATATTTTAGAAAATATAAATTATCTTTCCTGTACAATTTATCACATAGAATTAAATTAGTTTTAGGTCTATATTAGAGAAAATACTAATAACAATTATGCCAAAAATCGAACTTAAATCACCTATTCAATCTAGCAGTTGTGACAGTCTAGAGAATAATTGTGTTATTTACTGCACAAAGCCGCCATCCGAATTTTCATTAAAATCTTGAAAAATGGTAACTTTCCGCATAATTTCAACACTTTTGTATTTTCTACCAATTTACCACATTAAATAATTTATCTTATCGAGCTGAGTATATAATCAATTACGTAAACAGTTAGTTAGTTTGCATCAATCAAAGAAATTTCATGTTAATTTAAATGCAGGTAGAAAATTATTGATAAGTTATATTAATGACATAATGACGATTGATTTAGTTATTTATTATTTAATCCAGCACCCAACTTCTCTATATGGGTAAGGATACAAGGTGACAAAGTTAAATTTGTTATTTTTTTACTTAGTATGTGTAGAATGTGTTAGGCGTAAGCCATAACGAGTCAAAAGCTTTGCAGTAGATGTGTTACGCTGTTGCCAACACATCCTACGTATATTTAAAACATTAAATATATATAAATAATAGAGATGCAATTAATTGCATCTCTACATAATGATGGAATACCAAATCGATATGAACAAGCATATAATTAGCCCGCAAAGGTGGTCACTAAGCTTGTCGAAGTGCAGGCTTTGTTTGTATAGTCCCAAACTGGAAGTCTGAGGGGTTTATATGCTTTACTATCTCCCAACAAGAACTGATTTTTCAGGCTGTTCTTGTGCATTAATTCCTGATTTTAGCTGCTGACAAAGTTCATTTAATTCTGAATCTCGTTGCTCAATTATCTGCTGTGCTAATGTGATCAATCGAGCAATATTTTCTGGACTAGTATCATCCATATTGTCATTAGCTTTAGTTAATTGTCGTTGAAAACGATAGTATTGTTTAGGATAACCGTCAGCTTGTGGTAACATCTGCTCTAATTGACAAGCTACGGACTCACTACTACCATCCAAGGTAATATTCAGCAACGGTTGTACCCACTGAACCAAACCCCAATCCACAGCTTGATCGTAATTATATCGACGGTTCAGAGAGCCTGTACCTAATGAAACTACCAGAATATCGTTAATAGTCAGAGCTTTTTTGTCAGGGTTTTGCGGGTCAGGTCTAGCAGATGAAATCAAAGCTTCCATAATTGCCAAAGATGTAGGATTATTGGCAAATACGCCACCATCCACCAAGGCATAATAACCGCCATTTGTCGGGTCGGCTGTATCAATTTTATAAGGTTTGAAATAAGTTGGTGCAGCAGAAGTCGCCATTCCTGCTTGCTTCATGGTGTAACCATCACAAACTTTGCGGAAGTTTTCACCTAATTTTTGGTCTTTGACATTATTGACAAAGAAAATCGGCATCCGCAATTCAATATCATAACTAGTAATAAACAAGTCAGTTAGTGCTTTCTTGAGGAAAGTATCTTGCAAATATTCTGTTAAAACTTCGTCTCTGCCTTTAGAAGAATATTTTGCTTTTAAAATATCATCAATTTTGAGACTTTTTGCTAGTGGAGATTCAGCAAAAATCCGCTTTCCTTCTTTGCGATAGATGTCAATTAAATCGACCGCCTTAAAATGTGGTTGACTGGGATTATTGGGATGTGGCTTAGTTAAAGCAGCAGATAAAATCCCTCCTGTAGAGGTTCCAGCAATTAAATTAAATAGCTGACAAATCGGTTTACCTGTACGTTTTTCAATTTCCGCCAGAATAATTCCTGGAATGATACCACGAATACCACCTCCATCAATCGACAATATTTTGTAGCGATAAGCCATATAATCTCCTAATCCCTATGTTTCTGGCTGTTGTTTGCGAAATCAACTAGCCAACTAGCTGTAGATGTCTCCCATAATATAGTTGCTATAAATACTATGCGTTCAGTATTATTACTAGTCGTTAACATAAAAACAGAGACCTGAATTATTCAATAATCCAAGTCTCTATTTTTGATTTTGTTAATTCAGTTTTATCGGTCAGAGCATCATAAATTCAGGCAAAAATCTCAAATTATTCTGCCTGCGGTTATAAGTTACAGTGTTAAAGATTGGGCGTTAGTTTCAATCAACTTCGCCAAGTCTTGCAGGAAGGCGGCGGCGTGAGCGCCGTAAATAATGCGGTGGTCACAGGTGATATTTACCTGCATTTGTTGGCGCACTCCAAATAAACCATCGGGTGTTGCTACCAATTGGGGACGAGCCGCACCGATCGCCAGAATTGAACCTTGTCCTGGTGGTAAAATGGCATCAAAAGTATCGACACCAAACATCCCCAAGTTAGACAGTGTAAAAGTTCCACTGTTGTATTCATCAGGTTGTAATTGTTTGGCGCGAGCGCGGTCTACTAAAGATTTCCAATTGCGTGAGAGAGAATAAATATCTACCATGTCTGCATTCCGCAATACAGGTGTAATCAATCCTCCGTCATCCATTGCCACAGCGACAGAAATATTGATATCAGAATGGTAGACAATTCCCTGCTCAGAATAGCTGGCGTTGATTAATGGATGTTTTTGTAATGTGACTGCAACAGCTTTCGCCAGTAGTGCAGTCATGGTCACGCCTTTTGATTTAATTTGTTTGTAAAGCTTATCTAAACCATCGGTGGTAATGGTGTAGCCTACACGGAAAACAGGTACAGCTAAACTCGCAACCATACCCCGCACTACAGCATTTTGCAGAGTCGTGAAAGGTACAACTTGACCAGAAACTGCACTGCTGGCTGCGGCGGGAACTGGCGCTGGTGCGGCTGGGACTGGTGCTGCTGGTTGAACTGGTGCAACAGTTGGTGCAGGGGTTACGGGAGCGGCTGGTTTAGCCTTACCCACTACAGCTTCCACATCTTCAGCCACAATACGACCGTAGGGGCCACTACCTTTGAGGCTGGTTAAATCAACTTTTAATTCTTTGGCTAACTTGCGGGCGCGGGGGGAAGCGACGAGTCTACCTTCTTTGTGGTTCGAGCCGTTACCGTTTTGAGCGGCTGCGGTGGGTGCGCCGACAGAGGCTGTTGCTGGTACTTTTTCAGGCGCAGGAGTTGTCGCCGCAGTGCTACCGGAATTAGCGAGAGATTTTGCAGCTTCAATTTCTGCTTCAGTTTCAGCTACATAAGCGATCGCACTACCTACAGCCGCAGTGCCACCAGCTTCTACAATGATGTGAGCTAGATAACCTTCATAAAAGGTTTCTACATCCATGTCTGCCTTATCTGACTCGACAACCACCACTGTCTCGCCCTTTTCCACTTTATCCCCTGGCGATTTTACCCAAGAAACAATTTTACCTTCGGTCATGGTGGAACTAAGCGCCGGCATGAATATTTCGTGAATGCTCATATATGGTGGTTTCAGAATCGATAAATAATTTATGGACTTTAACAGCTTTTGCCAGATCGAATTGTATCTTGGCTAGAGAGTTTTAGACTTTCTATTTTATGTCACCGCGCAGTCAACAATATCTGGACGGTGCTGAAAATTATTAATTCTCGCCTATTGTTGCAGCGCACAGCCGAGCTTTGGGAAACTGACCGGGGTTGCACCAATGGTCTGAAGTCGCGCACCAATGAGGGAGTCGGGGCTTCCTCAATTCCCCCTGCACCCTACACCATACCCCTTGTCCTCTTATTGACCAGCTTTATGATTGCTCACCTGCTACATTTCTAATAACTTCCACATCTAACTCTAATATCTCCGCTACTTCTTCTACACTCATTCCACGTTGCAGCAGCTTGGCAATCATTTCTGTTTTAACTTCTGCCTTGAGTTCTTGCTTAACTTCTTGTTTGAGTTCTTGCTTGACTTCTTCTCTAACTTCTGCCTTTACTTCTTGTTTAACTTCTTCCCTAGCTTCTGCCTTGAGTTCTTCTTTGACTTCTTGTTTAACTTCTTCTCTAGCTTCTTCTTTTAACTCTTGATATACTCTTGTACCTCTAATTAATTCCAAACTTAACATTGCCTTTATCTCCTCCCTGCTCAAATTAGGAAACTTATTAACAAGAATCGCCTCTATTAATTCTAAAATTTTTCTTTGGATGGCTGTATCTTTACTTAATAAAATAAATGATAGTTGCTTTTAATTTCAGTTTTTGTTTTCAGGATCGTAATCAACACAAAGAAATAAGGCAATCAGTAATTCTTCCATAACGGCTGCTGATACTTTTCCTAAACACCGAACAAATCGCTGAGTTGTTACACTACGGACTTGCAAAACATTACCTGCTGAGTTTGTATCTAAGCCATTTTCATCAGTTTGCTGAATGGGAATCATGAAAGGGCGATTTTGGAATTTAGGTTGCCATGTTGCTACCGGAATAATAATTCGCATGGCTATAGAACTGAAAATATCAGAACTAATCACAACAGCAGGGCGAGTTTTTTGGATTTCCTGTCCTCTGGTGGGATCGAGTTGTACTAGCCAAATTTCACCTTTTTTGGGATTAGTCATCTTCTATCTCCCAATCTTCGCCGTCTAAAACCGAAAACTCAGTTAATTCAGTGTCAGTTAAAAAATCTTCGGCTGTGGCTGCAATAAAAGGTTCTAGGATTTTGTGCCGTTCTGCTATTGGTAGCCTAGCAATTTCTTGGAGAGATAAACGTTTTTGTGGTTTGGATACAGCTTCATTCACTAAATGCTTTTGATTGGCAGTTTTCTGCACAAGAAATTCTACGAAATCTAACACTTCTTGTTGCTTGTCATGGGAGAGACTTCGGAGACTTTCTAATATAGCTTGTTCAATATCGATTGTGTCTGACATATTTTTTAACTGCTCAGTAGCTAACCTTGAATTAATGCTTGAAAACTTTTATCATGTCGAATATTATCAAAATCAGAGTCAGTTTTTGCCATTTCTCGATATTCGTCAGGATTGAGATTAATTGCTTGTTGTAGATTTTCTAATGCCTGCTCAATATTACCTTGAAGTGCATAATAGCAAGCTTTGTTGTACCAAGCTTGGTAGAAATCAGGTTTAAGTTCTAAAGCTTTATTGTATGAGGCGATCGCTTCTTCAGAGCGTCCTAATTTCCGTAGCGAAATCCCCCGATTATACCAAGCTTCGTGGTAATCAGATTTAATCTCTAAGGCTTTGTTATAGTTGGTGATTGCTTCTTCATTGCGTCCTAAATTCCCTAGCGCATTCCCCCGATTGTTCCAAAGTAAATACTCATCAGGTTCAATTTCTAAAGCTTTATTGTATGAGGCGATTGCTTCTTCATAGCGTCCTAAATTATCTAGCGCATACCCCCGATTATTCCAAGCTTGATGGTAATCAAGTTTAATTTCTAAAGCTTTGTCATAAGAGGCGATCTCTTCTTCATTGTGTCCTAATTTACCTAGCGAATTCCCCCGACCGTACCAAGCTAGGTAGTCATCAGTTTTAAATTCTAAGGCTTTATTGTAGGATGCGATCGCTTCTTCGTTGCGTCCTAAACTCCCCAGCGCAATCCCCCGATTGTTCCAAGCCTCATGGTAATCTGGTTTAATTTCTAAGGCTTGGTCGAAAGATGCGATTGCTTCTTCGTTGCGTCCTAATTTCCCTAGTGCAATCCCCCGATTATTCCAAGCTAGGTGGTAATCTGGTTTAATTTCTAAGGTTTGGTCGAAAGATGCGATTGCTTCTTCGTTGCGTCCTAATTTCCCTAGTGCAATCCCCCGATTATTCCAAGCTAGGTGGTAATCTGGTTTAATTTCTAAGGTTTGGTCGAAAGATGCGATTGCTTCTTCGTTGCGTCCTAATTTCCCTAGTGCAATCCCCCGATTATTCCAAGCTAGGTGGTAATCTGGTTTAATTTCTAAGGTTTGGTCGAAAGATGCGATTGCTTCCTCGTTGCGTCCTAATTTCCCCAGTGCAATCCCCCGATTATTCCAAGCTAGGTGGTAATCTGGTTTAATTTCTAAGGCTTGGTCAAAAGATGCGATAGCTTCTTCATTACGTCCTAAATTCCCTAGCGCAATCCCACGTCCATACCAAGCTAGGTAATAATCTGGTTTAATTTTTAAAGCTTTGTCGTAGGATGCGATAGCTTCTTCATTGCGTCCTAATTTCCCTAGTGCATACCCCCGATTGTTCCAAGCTAGGTAATAATCTGGTTTAATTTCTAAAGCTTTGTCATAGGATGCAATCGCTTCTTCATCGCGTTCTAAATTCCGTAGCGCATTCCCTCGATTGTTCCAAGGTAAAGGCTCATCAGGTGTAATTTCTAAAGCTTTGTCGTAGGATGTGATCGCTTCTTCATTGCGTTCTAAATTCCGTAGCGCATTCCCTCGATTGTTCCAAGCTTGGTGGTAATCTGGTTTAATTTCTAAGGCCTTATCATAAGAGGTGATCGCTTCTTTATAACCTTGTCCAGCAGAATGCAATCTTCCCAGTTTAAACAGTAATTCACATTGTCGTTCATGTGTTTGATTGTCTTCTGCAATTAATTCTTGAATTCTGAGTATTTCTTTAGTTCTTTCTTCTGGGGCGAGAGTGAGATATTTCTCATAATCTCCTTCCTGAATAACGCGCGATGACTCTTGTGCTAATGTTTCCGAATCCATAGGAAATTCAAACAAACCAGAACGCCAATCAAAAAAATCTGGCGCACGTTGAATAAAATATTTAATTGCAAATATCGGTAGCAAGAACACAAAACAGATATTAAATTTATCCTTTAACCGTTCTCGTTGTTGGTTCAGGTTTATTAAAATAGGTGGTACACCTTTCCAACTGTATGAATAAATATCTTTACTCTGCCAACCCTGTAAGCTTTTGCATTCTTCATATTCATAAAATGAATGCTCTAAACCTGTAATAAATAAAATATTGATTTCTGATTTATTCTCTAAATTATCAATTATTTCATATAAATTATTTACTGCTTGCTGAAGTCGCAATATTTGAATATTTTTATTACTAATATCTGTTTTTACCTTGGTAATTAACTGCTCACCCCCAGCCGGAGAGCAACGCACAAATAATAACCCAAATCCTTCTGTAAAATTAAGCGTACGCACTAAGGCTTGATATTCTTCTTCTGCTTGTGACGGTAAATCCTGATCCCAATCAGTTAGTTCTAGTGACATAGTTTTAACTGTTTGATGCTTGATAGTTTCAGAGCATGTTTTAAAAATTCTATGTTATGGTTTTAATCCAATTAATACCCCCCTTAATCCCCCCTTGTAAAGGCTACGGTGTACACACATCCTTACACAGAGCAAGTTTCCAGCCCTGAAAGAAGTATTCAAATTGACGTAGCCCACAAATCAAAGTAGAAATGCCGGGAGGTTTTTGAGAACGAT
>NZ_JACJTB010000065.1 GCF_014698475.1 Nostoc spongiaeforme FACHB-130
CAGCATGACTGGCTCACTTTGGAATGTATGTTTTTTTCTCTTGTTTCTTTTTTCTTTACTTCCTCTGCTTCATTTTTTGCTCCCGATCGCTTGACTTTTAAGACAGTCGCTACGCCAGAATTGGTTTTTAGTCTTAACTGAACGGTATTGGATTATCTAGATTTAATCCATGCCAATGATCTTCAAAAATAAGTTGAATTTATTCAACAAAAGTACTGCTGAACATTACTACTAATACCATTTCACGCAAAACTTGATACAGATGTAAACCCTAAAAGCTTTGCTGTATCTAAGTTTTTTAATTGCGTTAGCGAAGCGGTAGCGAGCCTGCGAGCGTCATTGCGAATTGCGAATTGTGAATTGGTATAAGGTGATGGATTTTCATCTAAAAAATCTTTCTACCAGATGGGCTGCTAAATTTCCAACATCTAGATTATGTACATTATCATCAGCTAATAAATTAACCACCGCAGATAACCTATCACCCTCTTCAGCAATTCGCTCACAAGCTGCTAAGTTAACTGCAAAATCAAACAGCGATTTTTCACCTAATTGCTGTCTCACCTGGAGAGCTAATATATCATCACTGACCAAAAATTCTTTAATTGCATCTAATAACTGATTTCCTAAAATCTCATCATGTTCCCAGGTTTCTAGCCAATCTCCATCAACATCTTCAACATAGATATGTACAAAATCTAAACCATAAGTTAGCCAATCTTGTTGCATTTTACGGGCTGTTGCTAAAGCTTGGGCAAATTTATCTAATTGTCCTTCGTAGCTTGCAGTTTCACTTTGATTAGGCATAAAGGCTGTGATAAGCAGTTAATTGAATTAATACATCAAAAATTAGGCAAATTTCAGATATTTGCCTTCCGCAAGATAATCACTGTTATACAAAGCAACGTTGACTAACTGATTAATGAAATTTGCATCTTTAGGATTGTAACTAACAAACAAGCCTCTTTCTATCTCCCATGAGTTAAGTGTACTTTTCCAATCATGATATTTTTGGTTACTTAGTTCTTCAGATACACTAGTAATTTGAATACATAATGGTTGATTGTTGCGACTGCTAACAATTAAGTCTGTCGCCATCGAAAGGTCGGCAATATACCTCTGCCAAAAACTACCTTCACGACTCACAATATCTTGAGCTATAGATTTAATAATACCATCATCCACTTGATTAAATTCACCCGACATTAATTTTTGTTTCCAAATATAAAATTTAGTGTCAGTTGCATTAATCCACTTAGGAAAAAGATAACTATACCAATATCTTTCATTTGCTGTCATTTGGGCAAATTTAGCTTGTTGTTCTGCTTCGGAAGGTAATGATTTAATCATTAACCAAATGGTAGAGTCCGTGATTACTTCCAACAGAAATGCCAGAACCAAAGGTTTTGCCGTCAGGGAACCTAACTTAATATCTTTAACCCAACGATTAATTTCATGCAATTTTCTCGCTAGATTTTGATCTACCGAGGATGCTTCCTCGATAAGTGATTTTAACTGCTCCTTAATCTCTTTCGCTTGCAAATGATGTCCTGCTCGTGGTCAATGATACTTATTTTATTTAAAAAACTTCGTATTAACTTCATGATGCTATTAAATATTGTCGGGGTCAAGACCTTGCGCTAGTAAAATCTCCCTTAACCGATTAACTTCAGCTTGGGCTTGTTGGGCGCAGCTTTCTGCTTGTTGGGCTTTTTCTTCTGGTGTGGGTATTAACTGATTATCAGCAGTAAAGTATCTTAATTTGCCCTCATACACGCCGAGATACAGTTCTAACTGCTGACTCCAGAGTTTGCCTTCTGGGGTGGGTGTAATTGGTTGATATCTACCTTCTACTAAATGAAATCCTTGGAACTCCAGAGTAACAGGGTCAAACCAGAAGTAATCAGGGGTACGGAAGGTGTCTTGATAAATTTGTTTTTTCAAGCCTCTGTCTACTGCGGCTGTGGAATCTGACAAAATTTCGACAATCACATTAGGATATTTGCCGTCTTCATACCAGACTATCCAACTATTGCGGTCTCTTTTTTCTGTGCCTAATACCACGAAAAAATCTGGGCCGCGAAATTCTTCAGATTTTTTTTGCCTGGGGCTGTAGTAAATTGTTAAGTTACCAGAAGCATAGAAATCTTGTCTTTCTTGCCACCATAACTTTAATGTGCGAATTAGCAGTTCAATTTGGTCGCGGTGTAAATCACTTTCCAATGGTGGTTCGTCACTTAGTAAATCACTAGGCGGGAAAAGTATACCATCTGCTGTAATTTCACTCTTGATCCTGTCTACAATAGCAGGCTCAGACATAAGCGGCTCCCAAATATCTACGTTAATTATTTCTGAAGATTTACTAACTGACAGATGCCTTTAAGAACTTGTAATAACTCGATCGCATCGGGTGATTCATTAAGATTTAATAATGGCATGAGTTGATAAGTTGGCTGTTGAGTGCGGGTTAAATGAACAAATTGATAGCGCAGTCCGTTAGTTGCTAAACCCCATACAGATGATTGTTGCTCTAAAGCTTTAAAAGAGTATGTGAGTAATTGCGCTAAACCCTCACCCACTTCGATCGCACTATTTTTTGTTTCAATAACTAAAATCCAAAAAGGTGCTGTGGTATGAGTTTGAGAGTTATTGACGGCTAGAATATCCATCCTTCCGGTAATTCTTCTGTCTTCATCTTCGACTGCGATCGCTACACTATCTTCCATTGTTAACCGAATCGGAACATCATAAAATCCAGCCAGTCGCATTAATGGTGCTAGTGTTAAAAATTTAACTAATCCTTCAGAAATTTTACCCTCACTAGAGTAACGCTCAAAGTCACTTCTGATTCGCAATAAATCCTGCTGTTCAAACTCAGAGACTACTTCTAAACTTAAAAAGTCTGTGAATGAACCATTTGCCAGCTTTTCGAGTTTCAGCAAGCGATGAACATCGTTGAGTGATAAGTTATTAGCTTCGAGAATTAGCGGCATAGCGTGAAGTATGAAGTATGAAATTTTATACTTATTTTATTTAATGGGAAAATCCTAAATACTCAACAAAAAATAGTACAGGTCGGCGTAAATAAACAGACCATCTAGAATTGCTAAAAGGCTTGTGGTATCGTTATTCTCTCTTTTTCCTTTTGCCTTTTTCCTTTTGCCTTGTTGTACTAGCCCCTAGCCCCTCTTTTCATCCAGCTTAACGAAAATCTAAACTCTTTAGAGCCTAACTAGGCTAAGAATGGTTTTTACTAACATATAGTGATTGTGCTGATCAACTATGTCTCAACCAACTATAGAGTCAATCTTACAAGAGAAGCGTTTATTCCATCCGGCGGCGGGATTCTCGCAAAACGCCCATATTAAAAGCTTAGAAGATTATCAACAACTTTACGATAAAGCCAAGGCTGACCCGGAAAAATTTTGGGCAGATTTAGCTGAAACTGAATTGCATTGGTTTGAAAAGTGGCACACAGTTTTAGATTGGCAACCACCGTTTGCTAAGTGGTTTGTCGGCGGTAAGATTAATATTTCTTACAACTGTTTAGATAGACATCTCACAACCTGGCGCAAGAATAAAGCGGCGTTGATTTGGGAAGGTGAACCAGGAGATTCCCGGACTTTAACATACGCCCAATTGCACCGGGAAGTGTGCCAATTTGCCAATGTGCTGAAGCAGTTGGGAGTCCAAAAAGGCGATCGCGTGGGTATTTATATGCCGATGATACCGGAAGCGGCGATCGCGATGTTAGCTTGTGCCAGAATTGGCGCACCTCATAGTGTGGTATTTGGTGGTTTTAGTGCCGAAGCTTTACGTGATCGTTTGATTGATGCCCAAGCTAAATTAATTGTTACTGCTGATGGTGGTTGGCGTAAAGATGCGATCGTTCCCCTGAAAGAACAAGTCGATAAAGCTTTGGCAGATGGCGCTGTCCCTTCTGTAGAAAATGTCTTGGTAGTCAAACGCACTGGACAAGATATTTATATGCAGTTGGGCGGACGTGACCATTGGTGGCACGATTTACAAAAAGGTGTCTCGGCTGATTGTCCGGCGGAACCAATGGACAGTGAAGATATGCTGTTTGTACTTTACACATCGGGTAGTACAGGCAAACCTAAAGGGGTTGTGCATACCACGGCTGGTTATAACTTGTACACCCATATCACCACCAAGTGGATTTTTGATTTGCAAGACACTGATGTTTATTGGTGTACTGCCGATGTGGGTTGGATTACTGGACATAGTTACATTGTTTACGGGCCATTATCTAACGGTGCAACCACACTGATGTATGAAGGTGCGCCCCGTGCTTCTAATCCCGGTTGCTTCTGGGATGTGATTGAAAAATACGGCGTGAATATTTTCTACACTGCACCAACGGCGATTCGGGCGTTTATTAAAATGGGCGAACACCATCCCAAAACCCGCAACTTGTCTTCGCTGCGCTTGTTGGGAACTGTCGGCGAACCAATTAACCCCGAAGCTTGGATGTGGTATCACCGGGTAATTGGTGGCGATCGCTGCCCAATTGTTGATACTTGGTGGCAAACTGAAACAGGTGGAATTATGATTACACCCCTACCAGGGGCAATTCCCACTAAACCAGGTTCCGCAACCCGTCCCTTCCCCGGTATTTTGGCAGATATCGTTGATTTAGAAGGTAATTCTTTAGGCGATAACGAAGGCGGCTATTTGGCAGTGCGCTATCCTTGGCCGGGAATGATGCGGACTGTTTACGGCGACCCTGACCGCTTCCGCCGTACTTATTGGGAACATATTCCGCCGCAAGATGGCAAGTATACATACTTTGCTGGCGATGGCGCAAGGCGGGATGAAGACGGTTATTTCTGGGTGATGGGACGTGTTGACGATGTGTTGAATGTGTCGGGACATCGCCTCGGCACAATGGAAATTGAATCTGCATTAGTTTCTCACCCAGCCGTTGCGGAGGCGGCGGTAGTGGGTAAGCCAGATGAACTCAAAGGTGAAGATGTTGTAGCTTTTGTCACCTTAGAAGGTACGCATCAACCAAGTGAGGAGTTGAGTAAAGAACTGAAAAAACACGTCGTGCAGGAAATTGGTGCGATCGCCCGTCCCGGAGAAATCCGCTTTACCGACGCTTTACCCAAAACGCGATCGGGCAAGATTATGCGGCGCTTGTTGCGTAACTTAGCAGCAGGGCAAGAAGTGTCTGGTGATACTTCAACTTTAGAAGACCGTGGCGTGTTAGATAAATTACGTGAAGGTGCTTAAAAAGTGCTGAGTGCTGAGTACTGAGTGCTGAGTAAACAGTAGTGTGTTTTGTTATAGCGGTAGTCAGAGATGTTAGGACAATTTCAAAGCTTGAATGCCAGGAATAGTAAGACTTTTCCTTCTGCCTTCTGCTATATGTAGCGTAATGCACCCTACTGGCGTGTCTAGAAATGTTGCATTAAAAAACCGATTTCATCCGCGTTTATCCGCGTGCATCTGCGGTTAATTTTTCCAAATCTAATGCACTATAGCGGTTCTGACTTGCTTGTAATACAGTCGGAACCCCACCCCGCATTTGCTTACGCAAACGCTCCCCTCCCCGCTTGCGGGGAGGGGTTGGGGGTGGGGTTGAAATGTACCTCATCCAACCGAGAACCGCTATATTTTAGTTTAGACACGCCATTACTCATCTGTGCTTGTCTTAAGTAATCACACAGAATTAATTACACACATTCTCTTCCTGTTGCTTGTTCCCTAATTTAATCTTGTGCAACTACTTATGTATAGAGTTCTTCCTAAACAAACTGCATCTATGTACACCCGCGATGGTGTCAGGCTGGATGCAGATATTTATCGCCCTGATGCCGCAGAGAATTTTCCGGTATTATTAATGCGACAACCTTATGGTAGAGCGATCGCATCAACTGTAGTCTATGCCCATCCCAGTTGGTATGCTGCCCAAGGTTATATTGTCGTGATTCAAGATGTTCGTGGGCGCGGTACTTCTGCTGGGGAATTTAAGTTATTTGCCCATGAAATTGCTGATGGTGAAGATAGCATTTATTGGGCAGCCCATTTACCTGGGAGTAATGGCAAAGTTGGGATGTATGGTTTTTCCTATCAAGGAATGACCCAACTCTACGCCGCAGTTGCTAAACCCAGTGCTTTAAAAACAATTTGTCCGGCGATGATTGCTTATGATCTATATGCAGATTGGGCTTATGAAGGTGGCGCATTCTGTTTACAAACTAATCTCGCTTGGGCAATTCAATTAGCTACAGAAACCGCGCGTCTACGCCATGATCACACAGCTTATCAAGCTTTATTGACTGCGGCACGCAATTTACCGCTAAATAATCCCGAAATTCTCCAACAACTTGCCCCAGAGTCGTTTTATCATGAATGGGTAGCCCATCCCCAAGCCGATGATTACTGGGAAGAACTTTCACCCAAGCGCCACTTACAGGCTGTAGACTTGCCAATATTTCATATCGGCGGATGGTTTGATACTTATCTGCGTGGAACTCTGGGTTTTTACCAAGATATGGCAACCCGCAGCACCCAACCCCAACATTTATTAGTCGGCCCTTGGGCGCATTTGCCTTGGGGAAGAAAAGTCGGCGAAGTTGACTTTGGTGCGAAAGCCGCCAGCCCTGTAGATAGGATGCAAATTCGCTGGTTTGATCAATTTTTGAAAGATATAGATACAGGCTTATTGCGGGAGTCTTCTATTTGCCTGTTTGAAATGGGAAGTAATATTTGGCGGACTTTCCCTAGTTTAAATACAGCTAACCAACAATCTTATTTTCTGTCAACTACCGGACTCGCCAGCATCCGCGAAGACTCAGGAATTTTAATCCCAAATCCCAAATCCCAAATCCAAAATTCTTTTGATGTATTAGTCCACGACCCTTGGCGACCTGTACCGTCTTTAGGTGGTCATGCAGGATTACCCGCAGGTGTATTTGAGCGATCACATCTTGATTGTCGTCCTGATGTGTTAACTTATACTAGCCAATTACTCACCGAAGACCTGCATATCTTGGGGGATGTAATAGTAGAAATTGATTGTAATGCCGACCAGCCCAGTTATGATGTATGCGCTGTATTATCCCAAGTACAGCCTGATGGCAAAGTATATAATTTGACTCAGGGCTATATACATTGTCCACAAAACACTGCTGTCCCGATTAAAATTCAACTGCAAACAACTTGTGTACAAATTGCCAAAGGTAACGCCTTACGTTTGAGTTTGAGTGCAGCTTGCTTTCCTGCTTATGCCATGAACTCTGGTAATGGTGCAGTGCGGAACAGCAATGATTTACGCAATGCTCAGGTTATCACATTGACAGTACATTGTGGTGGCGATCGCAATTCTCAAATTTTCTTACCAGTGATTTAAATAGAATGTACATCAAAACCAAAACTTTTCAAACTACACCAAAAGAATTAGGCTCAATCTTAACTGCTATCTATTACAAGCGGATGAGATTTATTTTTATTCTCTTAGGGCTTTTAGTAATAATCAATATTGTTATTTCTATATTGCAGAATCGCTTTGATTGGTGGTTAATATATCTTGCAGGTTCAGCAGCATATTTGGTCTCCTTACCTTTGCTTTTTAAGGCACAGAAGCGTAGTTCTACATTAGAATTTCAAAATCGCTACTGTGAAATTGATGAAAACTTCTTTGCAGTCTTTTATGAAGATGGCAGTATTGTTAAAATTAATTACTCAAACTTTATTCAAGTTATGAAAAACGCGGACTATTATTTTCTCTACATGACTAAAATCCAATTCTATTATTTACCAGTTACTGCTTTTGAGAATGAAAAAGATATCCATCGATTTGATTTATTTTTACAGAGCAAACAATTAATAAAACTCTGGTAATTGCTGTAATTTTATCATTTAATTATATTGGATCTCTGACTTGCCAAATCCATAATGATTTCAAACCGAAAGTTTTGCGCTAAGTCGGTTAAATACTTTTGATATATAGGATTTTGAATCTGAGTTTCTGACATTAAATTTAAGATGAGATCATCACTACACTGAGCCGCAGCATGATGTAATTTACCCAGCCATTCATCTGGCATTTGAGTTAACCAATCTAATACCTCTTGATGTATAGTATTATGGCTGATATTTGATTGGATTTCATTAATCGTGGGCTGAGGTTCTTCCTGATAAATATATTGAATATTTAAATATAGTTGAATTTTTTCCAATATTTCTGATTCACGAAACGGCTTATTAATCAAATCATCACAGCCTGCTGAGAGGATAGCAGCTCTTTGCTCTTCAAAAGCATGGGCAGTTAAAGCAATAATAATCGCATTGACTGACGAAGAAACTGCGGTTTTATTTGTGGTTTTAATTAATTTTGTCGCTGCATAGCCATCCATCACAGGCATACGCATATCCATAAAAATCAGATGTGGTTGCCATTCCTGCCATAAGTTAATAGCTTCCTGGCCGTTTGTAGCTTCACGCACAACAAAACCTCTGAGTTGTAGTAATTTAACTATTACCAAACGGTTTTCTAAAACATCATCTACAACTAAAATTCGGTACTCAGGTTGTCCTGGTGCTAAACAAATCACTCGACACTGATTTTGACTGATTGCAACTTGACTAGTTGCGGCGAAACCAATGTCAATCTGAAAAGTAAAGGTAGTGCCAACACCTTCTTGACTGATAACACTAATATCTCCTCCCATCAACTGCACGTATTTACGGCTGATAGCCAAACCCAATCCCGTTCCTTGTTGAGATTTGCGTCCAATTTCAGTTTGTTCAAAGGCTTTAAATAACAAGTCAATTTCTTGGGGAGAAATACCAACACCTGTATCTTGTACCTCGAATATGAGGGAGTTATGGAAAATATTTTCTGTGTATTCTTGGTTTTTTTGGGCTGATTTGACACGCAAAATCACGCTACCTTTAGCGGTAAATTTAATGGCATTACCTAAAAGATTGAGTAAAACTTGCCGGAGTTTGTTCTCATCTGTTTGCACATATTGAGGTATCTGTGGTGCGTATTCAAACTGTAGTTGTAACCCTTTTGATTCGGCACGCAACCGCAACATTTCTTCTAGGTTATTTAATAAAGCAATTAAATCAAAATGACTGATGTTTAATGTGGTTCTGCCAGCTTCAATTTTAGACATTTCTAAGATGTCGTTAATTAAGTTTAGCAAATGTTCGCCAGCACGATTAATAATTGCTAGATGTTGTTGGTGTTCAGTTGACAGTTGATTGTCATAACTCATCACTTGGGTAAAGCCAAGAATTGCATTCAGTGGTGTGCGTAATTCATGGCTCATGTTAGCGAGAAATTCGCTTTTGGCTTTGTTGGCAGCATCAGCAGTAATCACTGCTGCTTGTAATGCTTGTGATTGTCTTTGGGTTTGTGCTAGTAGTTCGGCTTGTTGTAAAGCAATTCCCAAATGATTACCAATTTGAACAACAATATTAATTTCACCAGTTTTCCATTCTCTTGGACTAGAGTTCTGATAACTGGCTAGTAAGCCCCACAATTTGCTACCACAAAAAATTGGGACGATAATATAAGCTTTGGCTTGAAAACGTTCTAATAAGTCTAAATAACAAGAGTCAAAATCTGCTTTGTAAATATCTGTCACACAGCGAAAATTCATCTCTTGGTCATAAACACCGCCTTGATTGGCTTGCAGATAAGTATCTTGAATGGGATAAGTAGCACTTTGTAAAATCGTTTCTAGACAGCGACCATCTTCTAAAACTTCGTTGGCAATGATGGGATCGCTGATCTGTTCTAACATTAAAGAAATCCAACCTTCGTTCATTGATTCTGAGACAAATTCACCACTCCAATCAGAATTAAAACGATAGACAACCACGCGATCGCAATTTAATACTTGGCGTAATTCTTCAGTTGTCGCGGCAAAAATTGTCTGTAAATCTAAAGTTTGGCGCATTCTTTGAATGACTTGGGCTATTGCTTTTTCCCGTTCGACACTCTCCCGCAAAGCGGCTTCTGCGAGTTTAGTCTCGGTAATATCCGTAATTGTCCCTATATTTCCGGTAATTTCTCCATGTTCATCAAGTTCGGGTATGGCTTGGCAAATCACCCAAACACTTTTCCCATCAGGACGCAGAAAACGATGCTCACAAGTATACAAAGATTTCGCTGCTGCTGCTTCATTCCAGGTAGCAAAAACGCGATCACGATCATCTGGATGCAAGGCTTGTGACCAGCCAGTACCCATTGCATCTGCTTGTGGTAAACCAGTAATTTCCGACCAACGCTGATTAAGATAGATACAATCACCAAATTTGTTGGTATGGTAGATGCCGACTGGTGAAGCGTCAGCTAAGATTTGATAGCGTAGCTGACTTTCTTGCAAAGCCAGTTCTGCACGTTTGCGATCGCTAATGTCTACTATCACTGTACCTACTCCCGAAATCCGATTGTCTTCATCAGGAATCGGAAAATAAGAAGTTAAAAAATAACTTAATATTTCTGGTTGCTTGGGTGTGGGTGTACAAATTTCTATATTGAGAATCTTTTCACCAGTCGATAATATATGCTCGTAAAATGGCATTACTAATGGTGCAATTTGGGGTATAACTTCATATACTGTTTTACCAATATGTTCTTCTGGGGATAATCCGTGAATCTCAGCTAAAACTTGATTAACCTGTACATACCGCAATTGGTGATCGAGTATTTTCATCCCCACAGGCGCACTACTAAAAAAGGCATTAAGACGCGCTTCTCGCAGTGCCAGTTCTCGTTCTAAAGTCTTACGTTCTGTAATATCTTTATCAGTACCGATCATCCGTAATGGCTGACCCCAATCATCACATTCAACAATTTTCCCGCGAGAATGAATCCATTTCCATTCATTATTGGCACCGCGCATCCGATACTCAACTTCATAAACAGCACTTACTCCTTGGAGATGCGCTTTTAAAGCAGAACTGACTGCTGGTAAGTCTTCGGGATGGATATATTTCTCAAACACTTGAGAAGTATTTGTCAGATAATGGCCTTCGTAGCCCATAATTTGTTTCCACTGCCAGCCACAGTAAGCTTGATCTGTAATTAGATTCCAATCCCACAAACCCAAGTCACTGGCTTCTAGAGCGAGTTGTAAACGTTCTTCACTTTGTCTGTGGGCAGCTTCGATCATTTTGCGCTGAATTAAACTGCCTAATTGAGTCGCCACAGCCCCAACTAACATTAGTAACCGTTTATCAATAGATACAGCAGTGCGTTTAAAGAATACTAAAATTGCTAAAACTTCACCATCAGCTAAAATTGGCACACCAAAGGCTGCTTTTAATCCTACTTGGGCAGCTTGTGGCGATCGCAAAAATACTGGTTGCGTAGCCGCAGAAACATCTTCAATCCATTCTGGTTGTTTATTTTGCCAAATCCGCCCAGGTAGTCCCTCACCCAAAATAAACTTTACTGTTTGACTATTGAGAGAAAATTGTCCTAAGCTGCTTTCTTCTCCATACCAAACTAAACTATGTTCTAAACATCTACCATCTTTACTCGGTAGCCATACTTCGCCAAAATCCCAGTGAATAGAATGACAAATTAAACGCAACACCACTTTTAAAGCACTATTCACATCCACTGCGCGGGTAATAGCTTGAGATGTTAACAATAGTAGCCGACTTTCATTTTCTGCCTGCTTCCGGTCTGTAATATCTTTAGCTGTGGCTAATACATATTTCTGCCCATCAATTTCAATCATTTCCGCACTGAACAACATGGTTTTGATTTCTCTATTGGCGGTACGGAAATCAACTTCATAATTGCGTAAAGATTTAGTTTGTTGCAAAATTTGTGTCAGAAACACACTTTCTTGCGAATTAGCCCAAATCTGCAATTCTTGATCAGTGTGGCCAATGACTTGGGTACGAGAATAACCAAATAACCGACAAAAACTATCATTAACTTCGATGTAGCGAGTTTCTGGCAGTTTACACAAGATAATTGGATCAGGAGAAGCTTTAAAGGCGGATGCTAACTTGGCTTCCGAAGCTTGACGCGCGGTTTCGGCGCGTTGACGTTCTCGTGCTTCCAGTACCAAAGATGCTATATTTGCCAGGGAACGGGCAAAGTTTTGGTCTTCTAATGTCCAAGTCCGCAATTCTCCTACCGCTTCTAAACACAAAACTCCCACCGTTTTTCCGGCTGATCGAATCGGTATATCTAAAATCGAAATAACGTTGAGGGCGGCATAAGGTTGAGCGAATTCTTGAGTTCGCGGATCAGTTTGAACATTTTCCACCACAATGATTTCTTCTTGCTGCAAAGCTTGAAAATAAATCGGATAATCTACTACAACTAAAGTACGCCCTTCACTATGACGCTGATGACTTTGCTCAAATAAATCCCGACAAGAAACCGCAGTTGCAGTTTGATTATATAACCAGATACTAGCTCGTTCAGTTTCTAAATTTTTAGTAGCTGCTTCTGTAATTGCTCCAAATGCTTTTTTGAGATCACCTTCATACAATATCTGATTTTTTGCTAATTCCATTAATACTAAGTTATGGTTACGGAGTTTAATATTAAGTAGTTGTAAAGCTTGTGCCTGAGATGTATCCTCTGTTGGTGTTGATGCCAACTTTAGTTGCTGAGGCTGGATGTGACGATGAATGCAATTCTGCACACGGATGAGAATTTCTGGAGCGCACAGTGGCTTGGTAATATAGTCAACAGCTCCTAATTCAAAGAATTTCTCTCTATCCAGTAAGGTTTCTGTAGAACTGAGCAAAATAACCGGAATATTTTGAGTTTGTGGCTGAGTTTTGAGATGTTGACAGACTGCATAACCATCCATTTCTGGCATGAGAATGTCAAGTAAAATTAAATCAGGCAATGTTTTGAGTACTGCATCAATTGCCAGTTTACCTGAAGTGATTTTTTGTACTTGATAATTTTCACCTTCAAGAATTTGAGTTAAAAAATTTAAATCATTAGGTTGATCATCAACCAATAGAATTTTCATCGATTGATCATACATAATTTCTCTTGATTTTATAATTTATTAAAAATTTCCGGAGATCAGAGTGAAATTATTTTTATAAAATTAGAATTTTATTAATAAATATAACGCAGAGATATAGGAATACGGTTTGATTCCTGAATCTATTTGTGTGGTGCGCGTTCGCAAAGCGTCTCGCAGAGAAGCGCAGCGCAAGCGCGATACGCAGGGAGTAGGGAGTAGGAAACCTGATCTGGGTGTACTGATTTTTTTCCCAAATCAAATATGAGTCCTATAGTAATTTGGTTTGATTGCCGAATTTACTTGTGTTCCACAGAAAACGTGAATTACGAGTTAGGCAAGATATCTTCACAACCCGAATTTCTCACGTATGGGTAGCGGGTGTGGTGAGTTTGGGGAGAGAGGGGAGTGTGGGGAGTGTGGGAAGAGAGGGGGGAAAGATTTCTTCACCATCCTCCCACACCTCCCACACCTCCCACCCTTCCCAGACCCCTGGATTTCTCACAAGAGAGAAATCCAGGACAAGTTCCTCATTTTTTTCGGGTTCAATGTTGATGGAATTATTGAGAATGGCAGTTTAGTCAAATCAAATGCAGTATGTCGAGTGACTGGTAGCGATAATTGCTTTGATGTAGATTTTGATTGCGATCGCACCGCATAATTCCAAATCAACACATCAAGAGTATTGGGTAATTTCAGCACAGGAGGAAACAGATGGAAACGCAACCAACTTACCCATCACCAACACTTCTAGAAATTCCCCCTGGCTATCTCAACATTATGGGTTATGTTGACGAGTCAGAAGTGAATGGACCTGGTTGTCGCGCTGTGATTTGGGTGCAAGGTTGTCCCCGCGCCTGTCCTGGTTGCTTTAATCCTGAGTCTTGGCCTTTTGAGATTAACCAACTGATTGCTGTTGATACCCTCGCCGAGCAAATTCTCAGTAAACCACAAAACACAGGCGTTACCTTCTCTGGTGGTGAACCTTTTTGGCAAGCATCTGCTTTAGCCGCTTTAGCACGTAAACTGAAAGCTGCTGGCTTAAATGTCATGTCTTTTACAGGTTTTACCCTCAAGCAACTCCAGTCCGACTCCGCACCTCCAGGTTCACAAGAATTATTAGAGCAATTAGATATTTTAATTGATGGGCCATTTGTCGAATCCCTGGCGATTAATTCTCCCAACTCCCCTGTTTCTTCCAGTAATCAAAGAGTAAACGTTCTTAACTCCGCTTTAGCCGACCAAATCACTTGGGCTAGTGACCAAATCGAAATCCACATTCTCAAGGATGGTAGCCGCATTGTCACCGGTTATCGTGGACGACTGGAATTAACTTAAAATAACTTAGTATCAATTTCAGATCCCCGACTTCTTAAAGAAGTCGGGGATCTTGTTGTTCACTAAATGTGATGATTAATTATATTGATTATCCAAAAAGATGCAATAAATATTGGTCAAATGTCTAACTATGGATTCATATATTTTTATTCAACACCTAAAGATAGAATTTTCTTCTAATTTTTTATAACCAAAGAATAATTTTTGATTTCACAAATATGTCTATAAATTAAGCATAGGTAATTAACAAATACCTAAGTAACGTAAGTGAGGTCAAAATTATGTTGTTTCAAACAAAAGTATCCGATTTATTTGTGGATTTATCTCCAGAAAAACAGGAATTTTTAGCTGGGGGATGTAAATATTATGGCCGTGGTGAACAACCAACTCAAGGAGTATCGCCAGCAGAAGAATCATCACCTGAAATGTCATCGCCTATGATTGCATCACAACCATCAGCACGTCTAGTTGTAGGTAATATCATTACAGTAACACCATTTGCCAAGTGTTTACCCGGACAAAGTTGTTATGGTGGATAAGGTTCTCAAACTCAATACTAATGAGATTTTGAAGAAGAGGGAAAAATCTTCTTTTTCCTGTCAATAAAGTAAGTTGATCAAGCAGAGAAATCAATATTGATTTCTCTGCTTACTTGTAAATACAATTGTGTTTACTACAAAATCCCCGACTTCTTGAGGAAGTCGGGGATCTGAACGTCGATTTTGAAAAATCTCAGATGATTGCTATAGTGCAATTGTCTTGACAAATGAATTAGTTAGTTATAAATGAAATTTATTGGGATTGATTTAGGTTGGAAATCGCAACCAAGTGGCTTGTGCTGTTTAGAATTAATCGACGGACAATTGCAACTACTAGATTTAGATCGCCAAGATGCGATCGCCGATATTTTAACTTGGATAGATACCTGGGTACAACCAGAAGCACCAGCGATGATTGCCGTTGATGCACCGACTTTGATTCCTAACGCTACAAGTAGCCGTCTCCCCGATAAACTCACTCATAAATACTTTGGCAAATATCACGCCGGCTGCTATCCTGCTAATCAAAATTTACCTTTTGCCGAGCGGACAATTAACTTTGGCTTAGAATTAGAATCCCGTGGTTTTGCCCATGCACCAACAATAGCAGCAAAAACACTTGGTAGATATCAAATAGAAGTTTTTCCGCACCCTGCGATTGTGCATTTATTTAATTTAGAACGTATTCTTAAATATAAAAAAGGACGCATCAGTGAGCGTCGCTTAGAATTAATCAAACTTTATCAATATATTCTCGAAGTTTTACCTATTCTCGAACCTAGTCTTAAAGCACCACAAGCTCATCTTTTTCCTTTTGACTTTTTCCTTTTACCTTCCACAGGTGCAGCCCTCAAAGCCACCGAAGATAAACTAGATAGTCTAATCTGTGCTTATGTGGCTGCACACTGGTGGTATTGGGGAGAACAACGCAACTTAGTATTAGGCGATCGCACCACAGGTTACATTGTCATCCCAAATAAAAGTCAAAAGTGAAAAGTAAAAAGGTAAAAGTCTTCCTTTTAACTTTTGCCTTTTTACTTTTACCTTCTATTCCGCCCAAGCAATCAATCTGGGTTCATAAGCATTAGACAGGTGTGGGTGTTTGGGTAACACACGCAAGGATAAGCCTTGAAAACCAGAGGTAGTGTAGACAATATCAGCAGTGTAGAGACTCAAGCCTTGGTCATCTTGACCTTGGTAATCCATGACAACTGGAACCGCATTCACGATTTCACCGTTGGCATCGATCGCACCTTGATATAACTCTACTTGGATATCATCATTACTCAAAGTGGCTAAATCAACTTTGGCTTTCACTGCTACCTTTTGCTCAACTTTAATATCAGAACCTACAGATACATCAATATCTTTGATTCTGATGTTAAACCAGTGGTCGCTGAGTTTAGCTTTCCAAGCGGCTAATTCTATTGCTGGGGCATAATTATCAGTCACCAAAGTATGATAGCGATCGCTGGCGTGGAAATAAGCTTTTTGAGCATAATCCCTCACCATCCGCGCTGTATTAAAAAACGGACAGTTCAGGCGAATCGCATCTTTCATTTTGGCTACCCAACGCCGGGGCAGACCATCTTCGTCGCGGTGGTCATAAAATAGAGGCACAACTTCTTTCTCTAACAAATCGTAGAGGGCGTTAGCTTCTACCTCATCTTGATAATTGGGATCTTCGTAATTTTCCCCATGTCCTATCGCCCAACCGGTGCGGACATAATCAGCTTCATCCCACCAACCATCTAAAACACTTAAATTAGGTAAGCCATTCATTGCGGCTTTCATTCCGCTAGTTCCCGAAGCTTCCCTGGGACGACGTGGTGTATTCAACCAGATATCACAACCAGCCACCATCAACCGAGATATATGAATATCGTAGTTAGGTACAAAAACAACTTGTTTTTCTAAATGATGTTCGCGGATAAAATGATTGATTTCACGAATCAGTTCTTTTCCTGGGATGTCTTTGGGGTGGGCTTTCCCAGCAATCACAAATTGGACTTTGCGGTTTTTATCACCAAGTAAAATGCGTTGAATGCGTTCTAAATCACGCATCCACAGGGTAGCGCGTTTATAAGTTGCAAACCGACGGGCAAAACCAATTGTTAAAACGTAGGGATCTAATACTTCTTGGGCTTGGGCAATTTCTGAAGGAGAAGCGCCGCGATCGCGTAAATGTTTGACGAGATGATCCCGCACATACAGTACCATATCCAAACGGCAGCGTTCGTGATTGCGCCACAACTCTTCATCAGGAATTGCTTCCATCCTCTCCCAAAGTTGGTTATCTGGTGGTACTGATGACCAGTTTGGCCCTAAATAGCGATCGTACAACTCTTGGGTTGATTTTGCCACACAACTGCGAGCGTGAACACCGTTGGTAATAGCGGTGATTGGCACTTCCTCGACAGGGACTTTTTTCCACAAACCTTGGAACATCTGCCGTGACACCACACCATGCAACTGCGCCACCCCGTTAGAAAATGTCGCCATTTTCAACGCCAGCACCGCCATACTAAAAGGTGCAGATAAATCACCTGTATTTTCTCTACCCAAGCCTAAAAACTGTTCTTTGGGCAAACCAAAGATATCTGCATAGTAGCCCAGATAATACAAAATTTTATCGGGAGGGAACAAATCAATCCCCGCAGGTACAGGCGTGTGTGTCGTAAAGATGTTGCTAGACATCACTACCTGTTTGGCTTGGGCATAGCTCAAACCTTCTTCTTGAATTAAAATGCGGATGCGCTCTAACGCCGAGAAAGCTGCATGGCCTTCATTCATGTGGTAGGCGGTGACATCATAGCCCAGAGCTTTTAGCATCCGTACACCACCAATCCCCAACATAATTTCTTGGTGGATACGCATATCAATATCGCCACCATACAGTTGATCTGTAATGTCGTGATCATATTGATTATTGGGTTCGATGTTGGTGTCTAACATGTATAAAGGCACCATCCCCACCTGTACCCGCCAGACTCTGGCGTATACCTTGCGCCCCGGATAATCAACCGCAATTTGCAACTCAGAACCGTCGGGATTGCGTTCTAAATGCAAGGGCATATTATAAAAATCGTTGATGGGGTAGCGTTCTTGTTGCCAGCCATCAGCGTTGAGGTATTGAGCAAAATACCCTTGTTGATAAAGCAAGCCGACACCTACCAATGGTAGCCCCAAGTCACTGGCAGATTTTAAATGATCACCAGCCAGAACGCCCAAGCCACCAGAATAAACAGGTAAACAGTCAACCAAGCCAAACTCTGCCGAAAAATAGGCATAACATTCTTTTGGCTTTTGAGCGCGTTGTTTCTGATACCAAGTTCCTTCTTGGAGATAATCATCTAACTGACGAGCAGCACGATCCATTTGTGCTAAAAACCCATCATCCTCTACTACCTCCAACAGCCGTGCTTGGGAGATAGTACCCAGCATCAACACAGGATTATGATGGCTAGATTCCCATAAATCTCTATCTAAACGGCGAAATAAATCTTTAGTTTCAACATTCCAGTCCCAATGCAAGTTATATGCTAACCGCCGCAGTGGTTCCAGGCGCGGCGGTAGTGACGGGGAAACATTGAATGTGCGAATTGGCTGCATAGGTTAGCAACTCTCCAAGTTCAGCTATGGTTATTGTTTACCTTCTTTATCTAATGCTGCCAATTCTTTATACTGTGTTTGTAAAGTACAGATGACTTTGTTAAGTATTAAAAACTGAGACTACAGTCAGTCCAGAACCTTACCCCAAGCGGATTGTTGCTTGTTTATGTTCTGCTGGATTGTCTGAATTAATAAGGAAAATTTAATAATTGAGGCGCTATTGACATCAAAACTCCCCATTCCCACCTAGAACAGAGAGGTTAATCCTGGATTTCTCACAAGAGAGAAATCCAGGGGGGTGGGAGGTGTGGGAGGATGGTGAAGAAATCTTTCCCCCCACACTCCCCACATCCCCTACCCATACGTGAGAAATTCGGGTAATGTCTATTCGTCATATTCAACTGCCCAAAGAAGGCTGATCTTGAGGTTTTTTTGGCATTGTGAGACTTTGCGCCGCCGCATAAGCCAACTCTGCTGCAATCTTATAAGCAAGTTTTATATTAGATGCGCTATCCTTGTGGTGTGTGGCAGAAGTTTTTGGACAAGGTTTTGATTCTTGCATCACTTCACCAGAGGCGATCGCTCGTTGCAAAATGATAAAAGCATCCAAGTCTTCTGAGTCATAATCTTGCCGCAGTAAAGTTTGGATCTGGTTGCGATCGGCGATACTCAAATAACCAGTTCTAAAAGCTTGCTGGACGATTTGTTTAATTTCAACCATAATTTCAACCAAGTGTGGGAGTTAGTTTAAAGGAGCTTAGTCTGTAAATTTGGTTTTCTTGTGAGGATTCGTTCTGAGAGCGTCGAGTTTCTCTAGACTTCACAATTTATAATGGGAAATATCCTAGACACATCGTCCATCTGGTTCACCTGATTGGGTGATTTACAAATTTAGCAATTATGGTTATGTACCTATCCTGTTTCGTGCCGAAAGTTTCTGTATGAAGGTAAAGAAACTAAGAATCAGGTTAATTGGAACTGTATTGAAATGAATGCTGAGTGCTGAGTATAAATCTATAGCAGTCTTAGTTGATATGTGAACAACAAAGACAAGGGAGAGAAATGTTTATAAATCATTATAGGATTGCTATAGCTACAAATGTAGACTGAGTGGAAGCACGAAACCCAACTGCATCTGCTTGATTCAAAGTTTTTTATATTATTTTAATGTATTTTAAATCACGGATCTAAAATTTGTAATCTTGCTGGTTGGGAGAAAACAAATGTTGTTTAAATTACCAATTTTAGAGAATTAATTATATTGTTAAAAACTTCCGACTTGGGAGTGATCCATCAAAAATAAAATGTGTTATTCTGGGAGGCAATTGTTATGAAAAGCTCCCTATCCAAATGAAATCGTGACTTGGTTAAGTTGTAAATCATCCGTGTGCAACATGAGCGTAGCGGGATACTCTAGAAATTTATTGCAAGAAAGTCGTCATTGCAGTCGGGGAAGCGCATACTTGTTTGCACCGATGGTAAACTTTAATGTGATGGCAGAAGTTGGTGATACTCCACCTTAATTAAAATAAATTTTTAATTGACCTAAAAATAACAAGAGAATTAGCAATTATTTTGTGATTGGTAAACAGTCCATAGCAGATTGTGAGCTTCAACAATCACATATATATTGTTATTGTAAGAATTTGTCCTTGTTTAATTAGGTCATTGAACATATTTAAAACAACTGCATAGAGCAACTTGATGGTAAAGATATCAGTTTATTTCAACTATCAAACAGTTGAATAGTTGATGTTGCTATCTGTAATTTGCTGGAAGAATTAGCAGCAGCATTAGTATCTAGCGGAGATTAGTCTTGATACTTAATGCAAAACCTTGTTGCCAAAAGTAATTGATGAAGAGATAGAAAATCTCAAGCGATCGCTCTTTGATAAAACGAGATTAGCTTTCATCAAATACATTTTTATCCTGCAATTTATTTCCAGTAATCTTGATCAGTTGTGGCTCAATGCTCACTTCAGATAAATTGCACTACCAAAAATTTCTATATTTCACTTCAGTCAAAAAAAATTATCCCAGAGAAATACAGCCATGAGTAACCAAAAATATGCTTCCAAAATCCAACGTTTCAAGGAAGTAATGCTCACAACTTTATTAGGAGATATACCGACAATTGCTCTCGGTACAAAATTCAGAAATTGGCTATATCGCAGTATTTTCGCTCAGTTAGAAAATTCAGTTTACATTCAAAATGGTGTGGAATTTTTAGGTACCAATTGCATTGCTGTTGGTAAAAAAGTGCATATCTTTAAAGGCGTGAGAATTGATGCTCAAGGACATTCCAACAATAAAATTTATTTAGGTTATGGTGTAGCGATTGAACGCCATGTTGATATCGGTTGTTTAGACAACACATCAATTTATATTGACGAAGAAACCTTTATTGGCCCGCATGTATGTATTGCCGGTCCAGGAAATATTACCATTGGCAAAAACTGTATGATTGCAGCCCACTCCGGCATATATGCTAACAATCACAACTTTACAAATCCCTTAGAGCTAATTAAAGACCAAGGCATTACTCGCAAAGGAATTGTAATTGAAGATGATTGTTGGCTGGGACATGGAGTCACGGTATTAGATGGCGTAACCATTGGTCAAGGTAGTGTCATTGGTGCAGGTGCAGTCGTCACTAAAGATATTCCGCCATTTTCCGTGGCTGTGGGTGTACCTGCAAAAGTCGTCAAAAATCGGATGAATCAGCAATTATCCGAAACAGGGATAAGCTGTTAAGCATTGAATCTGCACATTGAAGCCGCAGGGGAATGGGGGAAATATTCTCTCCCTTGCTCCCTGCTCCCCCCTCACCTGCCTCTTTTTACCACTGTATCTAAAGAAAAGTGTGTCTTTTTTTTCCCTTCAAGAAACCAAGTCATAGAATAATCGTGACTTAAGTTATACCAACCCTGTTGATGACAGTTTTAGTCATAAACAGGGTATTCGCATTGGCTTTATCAAGCTTCTCCTGTAGTGGTGAAACTTTCCGGTACAGGTACTCAAGGTGCAATCCTCAGAGTTTATTGAGCCAGCTAGAGAAAAATCACATCGCACATCACCTTGATACCCAATCAGTACTTGCTTGTTTCATTACTCTGGCTGAAGAAATTAAAAAAATGAAACCAACTGTGATGACTTAGGTGTGAGGAGTGGTGATTTCGCTCTTGTCTACTCTCTATTCTTGATAGGAAATAATTATGACGACATTTGAGCAAGCTCCAATATTTCAGTGCGAATTTGAAGACGATCGCACTGGGTTAAGTAAAGAAACTATCAAACGTGCTTTGGCTGATAATCTTTTTTACATCCAAGGTAAATATCCTGGTACAGCCACGCTCAATGATTATTATATGGCTTTGGCTTACACCGTGCGCGATCGCATGTTGCAACGCTGGTTTAAAACTACGGAAGCCTATACAAAAAAAGGTGTCAAAGTTGTCAGCTATCTCTCCGCAGAGTTTCTCTTGGGGCCGCACTTAAGCAATAACTTAATCAACTTGGGTATTTACGATTTAGTCCGCCAAACCGTGGAAGAAACCGGGTTAGATTTTGTGCAACTGCGCGAAATTGAAGAAGAACCAGGACTAGGAAATGGTGGTCTAGGTCGTCTGGCGGCTTGTTATATGGACTCTTTGTCAACTCTCGAAATTCCCGCCATTGGCTATGGAATTCGCTACGAATTTGGCATTTTTGACCAAGAAATTCGGGATGGTTGGCAAGTAGAAATCACAGATAAATGGCTGCATTTAGGCAACCCTTGGGAAATTCCCCGTCTAGAAGAAACAATAGAAGTCAAGTTTGGTGGTCGCACCGAAGGTTATTACGATGAAAAATGCCGTTATCGGGTGCGTTGGATTCCCGATAAAGTGGTCAAAGGTGTTCCCTACGATACGCCCATATTAGGTTATCGCGTCAACACGGCGAATACCTTACGGTTGTGGAAAGCCGAAGCGCCGGAATCGTTTGAATTTAAGGCATTTAACGATGGTAACTATTACGGTGCTGTCAACAAAAAAGTAGTTTCCGAGAATATTACCAAAGTTCTCTATCCTAACGATGATTTGGTGCAAGGTAAGGAACTGCGCCTAGAACAACAATATTTCTTTGTGTCTTGTTCTTTGCAAGACATGATTCGGCTGCACTTGCAAAAAGGCGAAACCATAGAGACTTTTCATCAGTCATTTGCCGTACAACTTAATGACACTCACCCATCCATCGGTGTGGCAGAATTGATGCGGCTGTTGGTAGATGAGTATCAACTAGAGTGGGATCAAGCTTGGCAAATTACGCAAAATACCTTTGGCTACACCAATCACACCTTATTACCAGAGGCTTTAGAAAAGTGGCCTTTAAAACTCTTCAGTAACTTACTGCCAAGACATCTGCAAATTATCTATGAAATTAACCAACGCTTTCTCGGTCAAGTGCGTGCTAAATATCCCGACGATAGCGATCGCCTAGCTCGGTTATCATTGATTGATGAAAGTGGGGAAAAATATGTCCGCATGGCACATTTAGCCAGTGTTGGTTCCCACGCAATTAACGGTGTCGCCGCCTTACATACAGAGTTACTCAAACAAGATGTTCTGCGTGACTTTTACGAATTTTGGCCGGAGAAGTTCACTAACAAAACCAATGGTGTCACACCCCGCCGTTGGATAGTAGTGAGTAATCCTTTACTGGCTAACTTGATTACTCGTAAAATTGGGACAGATTGGATTAGCCATTTAGAAGATTTAAAGCAACTCGAAGCTTTTGTGGAAGATGCTGAGTTTCGTCATGAATGGCGGCAAACCAAGCAAGATATTAAGACTTATTTGGCAAATTATATTAAGGACAATCACGGGATTGAAGTTAATCCCGCATCTCTGTTTGACGTGCAAGTGAAACGGCTGCATGAGTACAAGCGCCAACACTTGAATGTGCTGCACATCATCACCCTTTATAAACGCCTCAAAGACAATCCCAATCTGGAAATTACACCCCGTACCTTTATTTTTGGTGGGAAAGCTGCTCCAGGCTACTTCATAGCGAAATTAATCATTAAACTCATCAACTCCGTTGGGGATGTGATTAATAATGATCCCGATATGCGCGATCGCCTAAAAGTAGTATTCTTACCTGATTACAATGTCAGGTTTGGTCAACGAGTTTACCCAGCCGCCGACCTTTCCGAACAAATCTCTACTGCTGGTAAAGAAGCTTCCGGGACTGGCAATATGAAATTTGCCATGAATGGCGCATTAACTATCGGCACACTTGATGGTGCTAACATCGAAATCCGGGAAGAAGTAGGCGCAGAAAACTTCTTCTTGTTTGGACTGACAACCGAACAAGTATATGATTTAAAATCCAGAGGCTATAACCCTTGGGATTATTACAATAGCAATCCGCAACTCAAAGAAGTCATTGACCTGATCAGTTCAGGATTCTTCTCGCATGGTGATACGAATCTGTTCCGCCCATTAGTAGACTCACTGTTATACCACGATCCTTATCTGCTGTTTGCCGATTACCAATCTTACATTGACTGTCAAGACCAGGTAAATCAAGCTTACCGTGACCAAGAACACTGGACAAAAATGTCAATTCTCAATGCAGCTAGGATGGGTAAATTCTCTTCTGACCGAGCTATTAAAGAATATTGCCAAGAAATTTGGAATGCTGTACCCGTGAAAATCGAACTAGCAGAATATATTCAAGCTAGGGCTGGTTTGAAAGTGAACTGATAAAGTTAGACTTACGCACCAAGATGGTCTGTTGAGACTGGGTGTAAGGGTTTAACCTGGATTTCTCTCTTGTGAGAAATCTGGGGGTGTGGGAGGATGGAGAAGAAATCTTTCCACCCACACTCCCCACACTCCCCACACTCCCCACACCCTCACACCCCTACACCCTAAAAGTTCAGGAAACCTCTGGCATTAATTAACGTCACAACATTAGCCAGTCAACAACTTATAAAAGCTTGAATGCCAGGAATAAGACCTTCTACCTCCTGCCTTCTGCCTTCTGCCATAAAACAACCCACAGTATGAGATAATATCCGAACTTGTGCCATACTCTATGGGGTAGTCATAACATAGCCTCCCCTCTCAACAGAGTGCGCTCAAAACGAGACAAGATTTGGGTAAGATAAAGGAGCTATCTTTTCTGCATGGCAGATACCGAGAGAAGCTTTTTCCGACCCCCTTTGGAGATATTTCTATGCTGACTTTAAAAATCGCTGTTTATATTGTTGTTGCCTTCTTTGTGACTATCTTTGTCTTCGGATTTTTGTCAAATGATCCTGCTCGTAACCCCGGCCGTCGGGATTTAGAGTAAGTACAAGACAAATTATCCGCGACTGCCGGAAGGTGGAAAACACCCAAAGTCACGGACAATTGCTGGCTATCCTACAGGAAAGCTTTACGTTTAAATACTGATTAGCAGTTGCTACACAGGGAAAATCCGCAGCCATTGGCTAACACGGAGTTTCCCTTCACAGTAACTGGGTTTTAACTAAATTAATAGTATTAAAATATACTATTTATTAGGCGATCGCAAAGTTGCTCCCCAGTAGGAAAGCGTTTTCTAGCAGTGTCTTTGACAATGGCATTTCCTCTTTTTAGCAGCTTGCTGCACGTAGGCAGAAAGCAAAAGTCGGAAGACACAGGTGTTCCCATCTTTCCGGCTACTCGTTGGCTATTTGTTAGGTTAATTTTGCCCAGATATGCTTCATCCAGTTCTGCCGCCTGCGCCACCGCCTGTTATTGAACCGATCAAATCGACAAATTCGCTGTCATCAGTTGACAATCCCCAAGCTCATGCTTTTGTAGAATCAGTTAGTGATGCTCAAAACACGGCTGAAAAACCGCAAACTGCCAAAATTGCCGATACTAAAAATCTACCGCCTCAATTAGTACCGATCGCATCAACTTCAGATAATTTAGTCAAGACAAAAACTCTACCTGCTCCCCATACACCAGAAACTTTACCCCCAGCACTGTCGCCGTTTTCTCCCGCCAGAAGTGCTACAAGTTTAGGACAACCCCTCAGCATTGGTTATGGCGTTCAATCAGAGAATCTAATCGGGGAAAATACATCACAAACTGGTGTATCTGTTCAGCAATTCCCCGCACCCGCAAAATTTGTCACTGAACCAGTCGCCCAGTCAGCATCGGAAGCAAAAATCACCGCACCGACAAAAGTCGTCACTGAACCAGCCGCCCAGCCAGCATCTGAAAAAAAATTCCCCGCACCGACAAAAGTCGTCACGGAAAAAATCACCCCACAGTCACCTGTTCAGCAATTTCCCCCAGCAGCAAAAGTCGTTGCTGAACAAGTTACTCCACCAGCATCACAAAGCACAACAACACAGCCACAACAACCAAAAACTATTAATCTTTCGGGGAAATTTAGCGACTATATACCTAACACTCAGCCAGTTCAAAATATTATTGAGTTTAAATCTCGCAACCTCACCAGCCAATCAAATACCCCAACAAATATAGAATTTAAATCACCTAACCAACCAACTCCCCCAAGTACAACTTCTCCCACTCCCCAACAGCCATCACAAACAACCACACCCGTAGTTAGAGAAAGAATTGTCGAAGTGATCTCAGATCGGCAGGAATATGATGAGCAACGGCGAATTGTGACGGCGGAAGGCAATGTAGTAGTGCGGTTTGACGGGGCTGTAGTGGATGCCGATCGCCTACAAGTGAATTTAGCCAATTTAATTGCCGTTGGGGAAGGGGATGTGGCCTTGACCAGAGGTGATCAAGTATTGCGTGGTCAACGTTTTACTTACAACTTTTTACAAGACAGTGGGGAATTAGAAAATGGCAGAGGCGAAATTTATATCCCCACATCCTCTACAGATTTGGGCTTTTTACCTGCTGAGAATACCCCTGGTGGTTTACAACTCAGACCCCCAAGCGATCGCATTCGTGCCAATCAACCCCTCACTAATGTCCGAAGTCCCGGCGAAGTGAATGTGGTTGTCGGTGGTCGTGGTGCTAGTAATTTACCAACACCACAACAAGGCGGACAAGTTAAGCGAATGCGATTTGAAGCCAGACACATCGATTTTTATCCACGGGGTTGGCAAGCTAGGGATGTGCGAATTACTAATGACCCATTTTCACCTCCCGAACTAGAGTTACGGGCGAGTAAAGTTACCCTAACACGCCAAGCCCCATTAATTGATCGCATCAAAACCGAACGTCAGCGTTTGGTATTTGATCAAGGTCTGAATTTACCCATCCCCGTAGATAGCCAAACTATTGACCGTCGGGAACAAGAAGTCACTCCAGCAATTGTTTCGCCTGGTTATGATGGTGACGACCGTGGTGGTTTATATGTAGAACGGGGTTTTACACCCATCAATACAGAAACAACTCGTTGGACAATTACACCGCAGTTTTTTGTGCAGGAAGCCATTCAGTCAGGGTTGGATAATCCTGCATCTGTGTTTGGTGTGAGAAGTAAACTGAATTCCGTTTTAGACTCAAAAACCACACTGCGCGGTTCGGGTGAATTAACTAGTTTTGACCTGAGCCAACTAGACTCAAATTTGCGGGCGAGTTTGCGACTGCGGCGAGAATTAGGCGATCGCAATCCCCATATTTTAAATGTGGAATATAGTTACCGCGATCGTTTGTATAACGGTTCGCTCGGCTTTCAAACTGTCCAAAGTAATTTAGGTGCTGTTGTCACTTCACCGATTATTCCTCTAGGGAAAAGTGGAATTAACCTCGACTATCAAGCAAGCGCACAATATATTACTGCCAATAGCGATCGTCAAGACTTATTTAGCACCAACATTGGTCAAACAATTGATCGCGTCTCTTTAGGTCGTCTACAAGCCAGCGCCGCTCTCAGCACTGGTGTGTTTCTCTGGCAAGGAAAACCATTAGCCCCCACAGCTACCGCCGGCTTGCGCTATACACCTAGACCTGTAGTTCCTTATATACAAGCGATAGCTAGTATTAGGGGTACTAGTACTTATTACACCAGTGGAGATGACCAAAGCAATCTCATTGGTTCAGTTGGTTTACAAGGACAGATTGGCCATTTTTCCCGTCCTTTTTTTGATTACACAGGCTTTAATATCATTTACTATAGAGGCTTAACTAGCGGATTATCACCTTTTTTGTTTGACCGATTTGTTGATAACCAAGTCTTGAGTGCGGGAATTGTGCAACAAATTTATGGGCCATTTCGGATTGGTTTTCAAACCTCCGTTAACTTAGATACAGGCAGAGAAACCAGTACAGATTATGTTTTGGAATATAGCCGCCGCACCTATGGCATTACCCTACGCTACAATCCAGTCTTAGAATTAGGCGGTTTCAGTATTCGCATTAGTGACTTTAATTGGACTGGTGGTACAGATCCATTTGCGACTAACCAAGTTACACCAGTGGTTGGAGGTGTGCGCCAAGAATAATACACAGGCGTAGTGGTTTGTCAATCCAAAGTCGAGGAGGTGAAAAAGCTTAGGAACAGCCTAGCCCCAAACCGCATACATAAGATTTGATCTATTTAAGCCGACGTTTTGAGAGTCTTAATTGAACTATATTGATATATAGTTACGTGTGCCTCCTTATCCAATAAACGTAAGTACAATTCGTTTTGAGCATTACGGAAATCATAGGATAATGACAAAATAGTGGCTTTTGAGGAACTGAGATGACTGATCCAGTAACGACGATCGCGGCAGGGGCAATTCTCAACCTCGCATTTCAGGAGTTTGCTAAATCGGGGGCTGGGGAAGTAGCAAAGAAGACTGTGAACGGGGCGATCTCTTTGGCAAAGGACTTACGAGATAAAATCACTGCTAAGTTTAAAGGAAATGTGAAAGCAGAAGCAGCGATCGCAGCAGTAGAAACTGAATATTCTCCAGCAGCTTTGAGCAAATTGGAAGTGTACTTGGATGATGCGATGACCGATGATGCTGTATTTGCAACCGAGCTACGGCAGGTGGCACAGCAGATTATCAATATCCAAAATCAAACCACATCGAATCGTGAGTATAAAAACTACGGGCGCGACCAAATCAATATTGAAAAAATTGAAGGTAATCCCAGAATTGGTGGGTCGTAGGCATGGGAAGACGGGGGTATGGCAACCGGGGTAAGCAAATCAATATCGAGCAGATAATTGGCGATGTACTGCTTGAGTCAGAGGAGACGGTGCGCCCTCCCGCCGAACAGGATTTACTGGCAACAGTCAAGCAATGGGTTGAATCTCGGCTTGAGGGACAACTGCACCATGCTGTCAGGCTGAATTTACACAAGGAAATGCAGCCTAAATCGGTTCGTCCTTGGGGTATGGAGATAAAGGTGGCGATCGCTCAACCAAGTCGGCTATTGTTACCAGAAACAACGATTGGGCAGGTATTTGACCAATGTTCGGGACGGTTACTGATTTTAGGCGAACCAGGAGCAGGTAAAACGACAAGCTTGCTAGACTTAGCTCTAGAATTGGTGGAAAGGGCAGAAAACGATTCGCAGCAGCGCATCCCTGTCCTGGTCGATCTTTCCGATTGGCAACCTACTACATCTCAATCAGCTTCTAGGCGGAGTGGGGTTACATCTAGATTCCACCGTGTTTCCCAAAAAAATCTTTCTAACTCTCTTCCCGAACAAGCGCCTATTTGGTCGATCGCAAATTGGTTGGCTATCAAGGTGCGAGAAAGATATGGCTGTTTGCCGCAGCAAATTAAGCAATGGCTAGAAGAGAAACGGTTAATACCCTTGCTGGATGGACTGGATGAAGTGCGCCCAGAGTATCAGCAGGATTGCGTGCGGGCAATTAACGAGTGGTTAAAATCAGATTTGCGTCCGAGACAGGTGGCGTTGTGCTGTCGGCGTGAGCCGTATGAGGCTTATACTCAAAAGCTGGAACTCGATGGAGCCGTTTATCTTCAAGACTTGACGGACGAACAGATCGAAACTTTTTTGGCAGAAACGAACCGAAACGAACTCAAACACAGCTTGGTGGCAGATGCGAATTTCCTGGCGCTGATTCGCAGACCCTTGTTGCTGTCAATGGCGGTACTTGCCTATCAGGAAATAGACCCAACCCAGTGGCGACACTCAACTTCGGCAGGCGATCGCTTAAATTTACTGTTAGATGCCTATGTGCGACGGATGTTGACACAGGATACCCCTAGCCGTGCCTATCGTCACCAAAAGATTCCTAGCCCCGAACAGAGTCAGAAGTGGCTAGAAATTCTCGCCTTAGGGCTTTTACAAGAATCAGAAACCGAGTTTTTGATTGAGCAAATTGGAACAACATGGCTGTCATCACTCCTTCAAAAATGGCTATTTACTATTTTTTCCATAATTTGTTGGGGGCTAATCGTTGCTGGAATTTCCTGGGGGCTATTCCTTGCTGTAATTTTTTGGGCGCAATTCTTTAGATTAATTCCTCCACATCGGATGGGGTCAACTCCTCGTCTTTTGTTGGGATTGGTGATTGGCTCCTTGTATGGCTTGAAGCAAGGAATAGATGTCTTAATGAATTTGCCACAGATAAAATCATTTGTGGGAAATATCCAAATCTCATTCTCAAGTCTCAAACGACAAAAAATATTACGCAAGCTATCATCTTGGAAGACTATATTAATCCCTACTCAAATTAGGGTACTAATTAATAAATTCAAGGAATTAAATATTCCAACATTGGACTTCAGCTTTAATATTCCAACATTGGACTTCGACTTTGAACAGTGGCGCTTCAAAATTAAAACTCTATCAGTGCCAAATCAAGGAATTAAACACTTGTGGCGAAATGCAGTACTGATTACTATCATATTTGTGCCTTTGCATACCTTACTACTCCATCTTGTACTACGTTCAACGATATCTCTTGTTAACATTGTGCTAATTTCCCTACCCATAGCTCCCCTACTATGGATTGGGTTTGGAGGGGGATATGTCTGCATCAATCATTTTCTAGTGCGTTTATCTTTATATTGCACTCACTCAATCCCTTGGGATTATGCTTGTTTTCTCAACTATGCTACAGAACGGCTATTGCTCCAGCGTGTTGGTGGACGCTATCGCTTTATACATGACTTGTTGAGGCAGTCTCTTGCTCAACTTAGAATCGACACCCATCCACACCTAATTAGTTCTCAAGTTTTCTTTCGTTGCGCCCAAGGCTACCGCTCAATGGAGCAGTACGATCAAGCATTGCAGTACTTTAATCGCGCCATAGAGCTTTACCCCCAATATGTAGAGGCGATCGCACATCGAGGCATAACCTATCGCTTGATGGAACGTTATGAGGAAGCACTGCAAGACTTCAATCGCGCCATTGAAATTGACTCCAAACATGAGTGGGCGATCGCACATCGAGGCATAACCTATCGCTTGATGGAACGTTATGAGGAAGCACTGCAAGACTTCAATCGCGCCATTGAAATTGACTCCAAACATGAGTGGGCGATCACACATCGAGGCATAATCTATCGCTTGATGGAATGCTATGAGGAAGCACTGCAAGACTTCAATCGCGCCATTGAAATTGACTCCAAACATGAGTGGGCGATCGCACAGCGAGGCATAACCTATCGCTTGATGGAACGTTATGAGGAAGCACTGCAAGACTTCAATCGCGCCATTGAAATTGACTCCAAACATGAGTGGGCGATCGCAGAGCGAGGTTATACCTATCGCTTAATGGAACGCTATGAGGAAGCACTGCAAGACTTCAATCGCGCCATTGAAATTGACCCCAAAGATGATTGGGTGATCGCACAGCGAGGCTATATTTATCGCTTAATGAAACTTTATGAGGAAGCCCTGCAAGATTTCAATCGCGCCATTGAACTTGACCCCAAATATGATTGGGCGATCGCAAGTCGAGGTGTTATCTACTGCTTGATGGAATGCTATGAAGAAGCATTGCAAGACTTCAATCGCGCTATTGAACTTGACTCTAAAGATGACGGGTATCGATACTATCGCGCTCTTGTCTACCTTATCCTTCAGCAAACTGAGTCCGCCAAAGCTGATTTAGATACTGCCATCCAAATCGCCCAACAAAAACACATAGAAAAAACCGATAAATACCAAAACACCTTCAACCTAGCACTTTATCACCTTGTAGCAGGCAACCTCTCAACCGCCCAAGAGTTATATCAGACTACACTTCAGCAGACACCTTTACCAAGCATAATGCGAGGTGCCATTCAAGATTTGAAGGATTTGCTGCGGGTGTTTCCAGAAAATACCTCTGCCCAACAAATAAAAGCACTGCTGGAGAATAATCTGAAATTAAATTACGCCTTATGTGAATGAAGCCAGAGGATGCTGTTCAAAAGTAAGCACATCAATACCAAAACGCTGACGCAGAAAAAGGCGTAGAGTATGACTGGTGATTTTAGCGGCAACATG
>NZ_JACJTB010000066.1 GCF_014698475.1 Nostoc spongiaeforme FACHB-130
TTAGGGCGGGAAATAGTAATTTCACCCCATTTACAAGCCAAGTAACCTTCACCCTTCCAAGCTTCCAGGAAATCAGGCAACCAGTACAACGGTAATCCTAGAAAATCCTTACCCGCTTGTTTTGCGCTTTCCTTAACTAGTTTCTTGGCAGCAAAACGGGCGGCGGCACTTTTTTTAAGTTGTTGATCCGCTTGGATATCGAGAGAATCTAAATCAGCGAGAAATTCTAAATTAGGCTCGACAATCTGGCGAATCCCTTCAACATCTAAATCATGGGGAAATTCGGGTAAAAATGTCCTTAATGCCGCATCATCAAAGCCATAGCGAGAATCAGGCTTAATATCTTGGGCAAGAAGCTTACGCAAAATCTGGAAAACTGGCTGGAGTTTTGACCATTGCTCAGGGGGTAAGCCTGTAGCCAGTTGTCCTACAGTAGTATCAAAATCTTTTAACTTGACTTGAATTTCGCGCACAGGTTGAATCAGCGTACCCGCTTCTTCCCAAATGCGCCCAAGGGTGAAAGGTTGACCTGCTGCGTTAGTTAAGGTGACTGGGGTAGAGTCGGGATGCGCTCGAATTTGCGAGAAATTTTGAATCACAGTGCGCTTAAGATAGCGGAAGCCGAAACCCTTGCCTGTGGCGAAACGGCACTGGTTTTGGAGGGGGCAACCGTTACAGATAGGGCTAATAGAGCTTTCTTCAAAATCCAAACTAACAAAGTTTTTGTCACGGAAGCCTTCAAATAAATAACTACGGTGACAATTGCCGATAGTATCGGGAATTTCACCCAGTTTTGGGCGTAACTGAAAGCTTTCGCCCATTGGGGTAGTGCGGGTGGGGTCGATTTTTAAGCCATTGTGCCGTACTGGGAGGTCAACAAAGTTAGCTTCAATGGGGAGTGTTGAGGGGTTGCGGTGGTTAGCATCCTGGTAGATGAGTTTCTCAATTCCAAAAAGGGCGGCGGTGAGTTGACCAGCATTGTGCGACTTACCCAAGCCGGGATGGGAATTATCTAAAATTTGTGTCCACCCCTTAGAAATCGCTTCCACCCAGGCGGCAATATGCTCATCTGGGGAACAAGTAATAGAAATATCACCTGTAACTTTGCTACGGTGTGGGATATTGCCACGTTTGTAGACAATGACTTGGCGTACTGGGGCAGTAATTTCGGGTTCTGGCTTTGGTGCTGGTGGTGTTGAAAATCCTTTGGCTGCTGCTGTAACAAATGGGGCGATCGCCTGCTTTAATAAATTTTTGAAACTGGTCAAATCTTCTCGGACTTGTCCAAGCTCCCACTGTTCGCGGCTAATCAGCCCTTGGTCACGTTGATATGGTTCATACTGCCGTTGCGGGAATTTAAACCCATACTGTTTGGCAATGTGAAACAGCGTCCCAATCGAGATTCCCCCGCGTCGGAAACTGCGAATCTTGGCGCGAATGTTCCAGGTTGTACCCCTAATGGAAGGCGACCACCTTTCAGCAATGATTTCGGCATCCGTTGGCCCGTAGTGATTGACCAAAGCCATCAGCACTTGGCGGCATTCGTCATAGTTGCCACTGCCGGGGGAGCGCGGCGGGATGAATGAAAGTGCTTGTTGGATCAGCTGCTCGATGTCCCAACCTTCAACGTCGGAAATTTCGCGGAACTGCTGACGGCGTGACTCGATTTCTTTGATGCGCTGCTGGTACTCTTCCCTCTCCTTTTGGGCGATCGCAATTGCTTCAGTCACCCATTCGGTTGGTAAGGTGGCTTCTGGGTTGACTATGAGAAATTCTGCTTCTGTGTTGCCGTAAAATACGCGAGAAGCATCCTTACACGCTGGGTCATGCGGTAACTGCTGCATCAGAAACCGTGTACAAGCTTCTACTGTGTCAGCACCTTCAACATATTGGGGCAGAGGGAAAATCAACCGGAATTTATGCCAGTCGGGTTTATGACTGGCAGTGGTGTACATTAAAGCGCAGTGTTTTTGAATGAAGGGATGGACTAGGGCTTGTTCAATGGTTAATTCTGGATCGTAAACCTTAATAGAATTGCCGAAATCATCCTTAATTGGTTTGCCATCCTCATCACGGGCAATAGAGGAATTATCGATGTCGAGTAGTAGCCATTGAGAACCAATAACGTTGGCTTTACTTCGCCATTTATTACCTAATAATCCTGCACAGATGGCGTGACCTGCTTTAATGTGTTGCTGCACATCTTCTAGAGTGCCTTCTGCGTCACGGAAGTTGGCCGCAAGTTTTTTAAAGTCCCAGTCTTTATTAGAGCCTGTGGAGTTATACGCAAACTTGATTTTATTATCGGGTTTGACTTGGGATGAAGACGCGTTATCGCAAATAAATTTTTTTTCGGATAGCTCCGTTATTCTGCTCTCAAATGCGGCGTTTGTCATTTATTGGTCACTCCTTCTATGAAACCGCCGCTTATCAGCCATTACCCCCTTTGTTGGTACAAGCTAGGGTGCTTATTGCAGGAAGTAAGGTTTGAGGGCAGTTAAGGTTTTCAGTAGCCGAAAAGTTTTTGATATTTTTGGACACCAAGAAATATTGCCAGATTGGCCAAAACCACTAGGCAAAGTTGATCTAATTAATCTAATTAATCAGGGCTGTTTTAAGAAGCTACAACCCTTATGCAGCAAGAATTTAAAAAAAGGATTGTCCGGGGATTCTAGAGTTTTTGTCCGGGGATTCTAGAGTTTTTGTCCGGGGATTCTAGAGCCTTTGTTTTAAGAGTCAAAGCCTTACAGAGTAAAGTTTTAAAGCCAATTTTTTGAATTATTTTTTTTAAAACAAGACTGCAACAGAAAAACAGCCAACCACAGGTGATCATCAACTCTTAATTCGGAAATGTAGAGTAATAATCCTTAGTCTTGGATACCTAGAAGTGTTTGGATCTGGGTGGACAGCTGTGGATTGAAACTGCGCTCACCCCGTTCAATCAGGGAAATAAAGTTTTGAGATACACCGAGAAAACCAGCCAGTTTAGTTTGAGACCAGCCTTTAGCAATACGTGCTTCTTTCACTTGACTGCTAGTTAAGCTGATTTGTTGTTCCTGGGTAGGCTTTGCTGTTGGCTGTAATTGTTTTACTTTAGATTTAACTTTCGGCTGTAATCGTTCAACCGTGAGTTTTGTCTTGGATGCTATAAGTTCTGGGATAGGGCTTGGAGGCTTGATGGTAAGTTTTGCATCCAACAGCTTATCAAGGTAGCCTTTGGGTTTTTTGCCCTTGAAGTCCGGTCTTAGATTTTCGGGATAAGTTTCAGGGTCGAATGCAATCTGCCAGCCCAGGTTGAGCAGTAGCTTTATGGCACTATCCCAGTGCTGTTTTAAGTCATAGGCTCGGCGGCGATCTAACCGAGCTTTATCTATAATCGGTTTGGCGAATGCAATTTCTAATAGCTCCTGTACTTTGTAATTTCCATCAATGCGAATTCGACTATCTAATGTTAGATAGATAGCCAGCCTTAGCGCGAGTTCATCATGGTAGGGATCAATTTTTAAGACTTGTTCTGCTAAATAGCCAAATTGATATAAAGCCTCCCTTGATTTGGCTCCTGCTCGGTTCAAAAAATGTTGAGTCCAAGCACCCGGTTGAATAATTAACTGAACTTCATCAGGTTCTTCTATTTTCCCCTGTAAGTTTATTTGGCCATAAGGCACAACTGTAATATTCCACATTCTGCCTATAGGGGTGCTTGCATTTATTTCACCTTTTTTGTTTCTACCTTCTATCCATACTGCTTTAACTAATAAACAATCTAATGCAAATGCTGTTTTAGCTATTTCTGAGAGCTTTTTATGTTTACGTAAATCAGTTCGCTGATCCCAACCCATATCTTTTATTAAGTTACTGGCATTGAGAACAAATAAGCTCTCCCACGGTCTTTCTTGTTTCATTGCATAGGCAGCAAAAATTAAATGTAATTTTGCACTGTTAAACCCAAACTTATCGATGATTTGTAATGCTTCATCCCAAGGAAGCATAGAAATATCACCGGGGCTGGCAATATAATGCTCAATGAAGTTTTGGGAATCGCCCTTAGCCCTATGTTGTAAGTAGGCTATCCCATCTTCATTCTGCTTCCACAATTCTTTTTTGATTTGAGAGTCAATACTGGAAAACATAACTGCTGCTGTGGGAATAGCTTCAAAGTCTTGGGACTTAAATAATTTTGTCTGTCTAACTTTAATTGAAGCATTGGATACGGAATTAGCTGTAGTTTCAAGAGAAGTTTCATTTTCCTGAATACTATTTTTACTTTTCCTCGTTTGGGATGTGGAAGCCGGAGGATATAAATCATCCTCGACATTTTCAAAAGAATTATTTTCTGTGTTTAGGAGATTGGTCGAATTTATTACAGGAACTTCTTTAAAAGACTGTAATAAGTGATTACGTAAAGCTTTAAGAAACTGTTCTTGGTTAGGAAATAGAGTTGAATCAATTTCTATGATTAATTTACTGAGGTCAATGTTTTCTTGACCTCCTTGATTAATCAAGTTGAGATTTACTATTAATGGAAGTTGAGGATTTAAATCATTCGCTGCCATAAAATAACTCTAATCGAATGAAATTTATCTGCTAGGGCTGCATGGACAACAGAAGGCGGATTTCTTCAATTGGTGGATCAGTTAACCGCTTGGCAGGGATGGCAGATTTACTGTGTTAATAACACTGGGCTTCATTCGTCCCTCTTTTCTTTACTGTTTTTCTCCAATGTGCGAAACTCTCCTTTTTCTTTTGCCTCTCTGATTGCAGATTCGACTAGGTAAGCAGCAAGATTTGCTGTTGGGCGACCTTGATACTCAGCCCAAGCCTCTAAATCTTCGTAAACTACATCAGGAAGGGTTAAATTAACTCTTTTACTCACGTTTGGCTCTATTTGAATATTCTGTCTATCGCCTCCATCGTACATTTCTCGCTCTCAAAGTAATTAAAAGTAGTATTTAAGTAACTAATTAGCGTCAATTAGTTACTTATAGTGTTATATTAGCATTGTTGACGCAATAAGTGTCAGCAAGAGATAAATTAGTTACTTAATGACGCAGCAAGGTGCAGCTTTAGGATGGTTGCATCAGCTTGCCACCATGCTCACAGTTATGTCTGCAAATAATTCCATTGATTCTTAAGGACTTCTATATATGGCTCAAGCGCGAGTTGTGATTAGGGGCGCAGCGTTAGAAATGGGTGAACATCTTTTGAAAACTACCAAATTAGCAAGTTTGACAGAGCTAATTAACGTAATGTTTTCCAGGTATGGCAGGCATTTAGAAGCGACCTGGGAAGTTTTACCCGCTTTCGATGTTGATGAACGCGATTCTTTAGCAAAATCAGTACCCACAGTAGTTACGCAAATATCTGCACCAGCAGCAGATTTTACTTTTGATGAAATCCACCACCAATAAAAGCAATCAACGAACTACATCTTGAGAGAGTAATGCTTAGTCAAAATCAATTACGAAAATTAGAAGCAAGTTCTCGCTGGCTCAGAGAAATCCAGGATTCAGCCCAATTTAAGCAACTGGAATACTATCCAGACGTAACGCTAGGTGACGCTATCCAAGCAGTGGGCGAACTATTACAAGAACACTATTACTGTAATGACAAACCCTTCCTGCGGAATGCTACGCCAACGCAAAAACTAGGCGATTCAGGGGCGTAAACGTGGGGGTAAACCAAAAAGTGTCAGTAAGTCGCAAATCTTGAAAAGTCTTATTATTGCGTGGTTATAGCCGATGAAAAGCCAACAGAGCGTGATTTGTCAGATTTATTTTCCAAGGTTATTGATAGTCGTCAGCTAACTGGACATATCAAATACCCTGAATCAGCTAATTACATACATCAAAAACCTTGGATTCATTCGGAATGGCAGTTAATTTTATACACACTTAAATATTGATCAGGAGAAAATGTGGCGACTAAGGAATATGTAAGTAAGTATCGCCATCTGAAACAGGTTTATGAACGCGAGTTAAATAAACAGATTGCTGATATTACTTGGTATCGAGTGGTAGGAACTTTAAAACAGCATTTCAGTTTTGAAGTACAGGCGAAGGATGCTCAAAATATAGTCTCAGCATTCGCCGGACTAAAACGACGCTACGGCAGTTTTACAGGTCGTGGTGAAGGGTTTAACCCTCGCTGGCAAGCATTTAGACATTTCTATGAGTTGGATACTTATTACGAGGGCAGACAGTTCTTAGAAATTCTGGCTGACTATCTCAAAATCAACCTTGAGGACGTACCACGCAGCACTCGTTACTACTGGTTTGAACGTGCTGGGCTGTCTTTGAGTGCCAAGGAACAGTATCACAGCAAAGATTTAGCCCTTGTTGCGTTCGTCGCTGCGAAGTGGGCAATCAACCGACGACCACAGCCCATGAAATTAGCAAGCACTGAAGTTTTAGCACTAGCCAAATAAGGAGTAATCATCATGTCTAACAAGTTCATTAATAATGTTCGTACTCGTTTATACAAGCAAGGCTATCAGGGATTCACCAAAGACGATTACACAGAAGCTGCCCTGGCTGTAGAGTGCGATGACCTTGACAATCCCAGTAAGGAACAACTGAGCCAAGCCGTTGAATATCTCAGAGAAAAAGCAACCAGCCGATTATCTGTAACTCCTCAACCCGTTGATGAAACACTTTTGGCAGGGACAGAAGATGCACAGGTTGAGTCTGAATCCAGCCATTTGGAGATCGCAGAATCAGAGAATCAGATTGTGCTAAGTGAGCAACAAAAACAAGCACTGGTTACAGAAATTGCCGAGGGTGCGGGGATTGAGTTAAAAGCGGCGGACGTGAAACAGATTACAGTATCTATTGCTTCTACCTTTGCATCCAGAAAAGAATTAAACGAGGCGATTTTTAATGCACTCGTCCACTTTGCACGGGAATTTAAGAATCAGGAAGTGGCTAAAATCCGTCGCAAGGCTGACGAAATTAGGCGAACGCTGTCTGAGATGGACGATGCAGCAGGTAGTGAATTGACGCAGATTAAGCAAGCAATGGAGGCGACAGCCCTGGACTATAAAAGCCAGTTTGCAGACCTCGCGTTATCTTTCGCCGGAATTATCGACTAAAGGAGCAGGCAAGCTCACTTACAGGCATTTGTTAATGGGGCTTGTGGGGATACCGTTGCTCATGGCACTGGCGGCTCCCCTTGCTCAATGGTTTTTGAAGGAATGTTGCACATATAGGAGTTACAAACGTGAAGCATATCAAGAATATGGTCGGCAAGCACGGTAAAAAGCTCACAGCAAGGGCGCAAAAGCTGGGGATTCCTGATAGCTTAATCATGGGCTGCATCAATGGTGATGACGCAGCACTAACGAAAGTAGGGGAAATGGGCAACGAGGGCGAACGCATTTTAACCATCATGCCCTACATCACAGATAACCTCAGTGCGTTCATCAAGGGTACTGAGGAGTACAACAAAGGACTGGCTGAAATTTATAAACAAGCTGGCACTTCTGGTATTGCCATTGATAAAGCCAGTGCTGATGTGACGATCGCTAATTTAAAGTATGGTCACGAACGCTCAGAAATTGGATTGAAGCTGGCCGGAGATCGCACACTAGAAAATCAGCGTTACAGAGAAAGCATTGACCTGACTAAGCTTAAGGCTTACATCGACTACCACATGAGCCAAGTTGACCATTTAGAAGCTTCTAAATCGCAATATGCCCGACCCGTGAAGGCACAACTAGACGCTGATAGGGCTTATGAGATGGAAAAAGCCAAACACCTACTAACCTATGGCGAAAGCTCAGACCTTGATTTAGTACCTCGTAAGTCATTCACAACTAACAAATTAGTCCAAGCATTCCGCACAGCTGTTTCTACGATTTTCGAGTAAACCACATAGCAAAATCCCCTACGGATTAGTGGTCAGTAGGGGAAATCAATATTAATCATAAGAGCAATGTTAGATGAAATTGACACTGAACTGCAAGACGGAGACACCGAACAATCACGTTCCTATCAAGACTTTCCTGATACTGCATTTACACTGGACGAACAAGAAGCTATTAAAAGATTCAAAGCCAAAGAAGTTGAAAAACTTAACCGCAGCCGCGCTGTTTTGAAAGGCATTGAGTCTTGTAGCTGGGGAGTAACAAGTTATTGCTTGGCTAAGTATTTAGTAATAGCTACAGGTTCGGCAGGGCTACTGCCTGCGGTCGCTATAGTGTTGGGAATTAATCAAATAGTTAATCGTGATTTATTAGAGTTCTCCGTAAATAAATCTCCTGAAGGATGGGTTTTTACGGACATGGACAAGGCGATTAAATTTATATTTCAAACTATATTTGGATGCTTTATTCTGTGGACGGCTGTAGGCAATTTCTACAGCACAGTGCAAAGTTCACATCAGACTTACGACAATATCAAAACAACTGTAAAAGACTTTAACCGAATGCAAGAAGATGATAAGACTCTTGTTTTCGTAGTTGGAGCATTAGTAGCTGGCGGCGTTGTTTACGCAATAAGTAAAAAATGAAAGCTCAATCATTGTTAAAAACGGGTGCTTTCATTGGGGTGTTTTTAGGGTTGGCAAGTGCCTATTACTATGGACAAACACCCCGTCCTTATCAATTTACTGAGGTGCGATTCTGTCCGGCTACAGCCAACAATCGCCCCATAAAATATTATGATGACCCCGCACAATCCCAATTAGCACTCGATAACAAATACTGCCGTTTTAGGTACAGATTACTAACAGAAATATGGAACTATCGACGGTTTAATGAGCTATCGCCACTTCCCGAAAATGCTTTTATTGTCAAAGATTTAGCACCATCGGCTAACACCAGCTTATGGCTTTTGACTGCGCCTGCTCTAGCCTGGATGGGTTACTACTGCTGGGCTGCAAAAGATGAAATTGATAATGATGAAAGCTTTCAACGTCTAGAAAATTTTAAGACAACCATTAAACGTCAAGGTTTAGTTACACGGACTAAGCGCGATTTACAGTCACATGAATCAGAGCGCATTAAGGACAAGCATAAAAAAGATATTGATAGACGTGCTGACAATCAATTAGTTGAAGAAGGTTATATTTCACTTGATGAGTTGCGGATACAGTACCAGCGACAGGCTCTGCTTGAAGATTTGCAATTTCATAACACTAAAAAACAGTTCACGGTTGCTGACTCTGTAGCTGATAAAACCATTGCTGAGAATCTTCGGGACAAGGCGAAGGCGGATCAGGAACGTGGCAAGATTGAGGGGAAGACCAAAGGGGCGATCGCAAACAGTGACAGCAATCAATCTGTTGACCAGCAACGAGCAAACGAACTGATAGAAGCACTTAAAGCTCATGAGGATGGCTGGTTGTGGAAGATTATCGACAACCTAACGCCACTGTGGTTAATCGGTCGCCAGGGGTCAGGTAAAACTTACACGAGTGCGGCTATAGCTCTTGTAAGAAAGCATTGTTTAGGGATTCCTGTTTACTACTTAATTGACCGTCACGCGACTGGGGATAACTCCAAAGCATGGCGATATCTTGAGACTCAAAATATTGCCGAGTCAGAGTTAGAGATAGGTACTGCCCTTGATGGTCTGTGTGAGCATTGGCTATTAAGAATTAAAGGTAAGAATGACTTAGAGCAATTTGTGACTATAACGCCTGAACAAGTGCTGATTGATGAGTACACTAACCTGAAATCATTAATTGGTGAACCCGCCGAAAATTTTTATAAATTGCATCTGACAGATACTAGAAAAGCCAAAGTTTATGTGACTGGTATTACTCACAATGACACTAATTCCAGCTATCCCGAAGGCACACAAGCAATGAGAGAAGCGGGTACAATCCTCATTCAAAAATTCTCGGCTAACGGTAAAACACCACTGTCGAGAGTCAAGATTGTTCGCGGCTTGCTTGATGATAATGGCGAGGAATTAAAAGAGGCAGAGCGTACACTGCCAAGCTGGTTTAACCCAGAGGATATTTACAAACATTTCAACGGTAAGCCGATTTCTTTTGATGTTAATTAATGCGCTTACTGAGGCTCATACCTGCAAATATAAGGGCTAAATACAATCATAAGCAGGTTGTACCATTCAGAAGTGCAGGAGAACAAGTCATAAAATTTACTTACTTTCTGCACCTAATTTCCAATAATTATACTTAGCTTTTAAATCACATTACTTTGAAATTCTATCGGTTACTCTGTGGAAAAACATAATATTCCACAAATATGACACCCCGTTCAAACCTGCATGGTCGTGTATTAGAGTACCTGATAACAGAAGTAATAATTAGAACGCATCCAGGAGTAAACCTAACAGTTAGAGCTAACAATGCTCAACTGAGAGATGCCAGCAAGTTGACCGAGTTGGATTTATTACTCTTAAATGAATTGAGACTAGCGGCTAATGGGCTGCTGCTACTGTGGCTGAATCCTCAATTTCAGTTGTCCCAGCAACCATCAATCACGATAGATCGATTACCAGATCAAAATCAAAATGACGTTACTGACATTCGCCTCACTTCAAAAGCATGGACAGTAAATCTGTCACTCAAACACAACCATACCGCACTTAGACACCAACGCCCTGGCACAACTCCAGTTCACTGCGGTTACGCTAAAAATGACCCACAAATGCAGCAGTTTAGACAACAATACCGAGCAACCACACAAGAGTTCATGCAATATATCGGGCCGGCAAAGCTTTTTGCAGAATTACCTCCTGCTTTGATTGAACAGCATTTATATACTCCCGTCTGTAATTTGGTGAGCCAATTTATCAATAGCCATGCTTTCATTTGTGCCACTAAGTTATTTCAGTACCTTGTTGGTGATATGAATTACTACAAAATTATTGTTGATACCAACGCCCAAACCCTGACTATTCAGCAGTTTGCACAAATCCAAATGCCTACTAATGTGATAGCAACGGTTAACAGACAGTATGTAAATTTGATTTTTGATAATGGATGGGAAATTTCTATGCGCTTACATACCGCATCCAGCCAAATAAAAAACTCTCCTAGTTTGAAATTTGATACTAAAGCACTAAAAAATCCGCTTCCTGCTACGATAATTCCTTATGCTTAAAAGTCCATTACGTTATCCCGGCGGTAAACAAAAGGCAATTCCTCAAATTGCTCACTACCTACCTCCTAAATTCAAGGAGTTCCGCGAACCTTTTGTTGGCGGAGGTTCTGTATTTTTTCATGTTTCACAGAAGTATCACTATATGCCTTGCTGGGTTAATGATCTCAACCCAGAACTGTATTACTTCTGGCATCAGGTCAAAACTAATTTATCAGAGTTAGTTGAGTCAGTCTGGAAAGTAAAAAAACAGACAACAGATGGACGTGCCTTGTTTAAATCTCTCGCCGCCGCAGATACAAGTACCATGAATCCACTTGAGCGGGCTGTGCGGTTCTTTGTTCTTAACCGGATTACCTTTTCGGGAACGATTGAGAGTGGCGGTTATAGTAGTGCTTCCTTCAAAGGTCGGTTTACAGACTCTTCGATTGAGCGACTAGCGGCTTTGAATGGTTGCTTTATTAATACCCGTGTGACTAACTTAGATTACAGCACCCTACTTACTGAACCAGGGGATGATGTATTTATCTTTCTAGATCCACCTTATCTCAGCAAGACTCAATCTAAGCTTTATGGTAAGAAAGGTGATCTGCATACCTGTTTTGACCATTCTCGCTTTGCCAAGCTGATGGCGGAATGTTCACATAAATGGTTGATCACTTACGATAATTGTGAACAAGTGCAGCGTAGTTTTTCTTTTGCCTACATTTATGAATGGGAGTTGCAATACGGGATGAACAACTACAAACAGGGGAAGGCAGAGAAAGGCAAGGAACTGTTCATCACCAACTATCCTGTTGAATCATATATTTTGCCTACAATTATAGAGGTTGTGTGAGTTGCGTTCAGCTTATTAATATACAACGTTAAAATATAAAAAACATGGAAAAAAATTTACTAAAACGGATATTTACACTAGATTTTCAAATATCTCAAAGAGGTGTATATGGGGAGAGAGGACACTTTATTCAGTTTTCTGTTGATACAAAAGGTGATGCCATATATGCCTTAAATGACCATTATTTAAATATTTATTCAATTTCTGAATTTCCTCTATTAAAAAAAGAAGAAATAGATGCAGTCTATATTGAAAAAATTGATTTTGAGGCTGGTTCTGGTCTTTTAGCTATAGGAGGTAATGACTACTCTGGCAGTCCACCACTCAAAATTTTCGATACTAGAAAATGGGAATTTAAATGGATTGTTAGTAACTTTTCAGATAATTTTATTAAAAAATCTAGAGCAGTTGGTAGAAAGATAGATGCCAGATATAAATGCCATATTATAAGTCTTCCAATATACACAGTTTCAAATATTAAAATTAGTCCTAGTGAAGATTATTTACTAGCTAGGTGTCATGGGACGACTGAAGATTCGTTGTCAAACTCTTTAAAAAAGTTTTCCCTTGCTGGTAATTTATTAGCAGAATCTGATGCTCTTAATACTAGAGTTTTTTCCATTCATCCAGAAGGTCGGATTATTGCAGCTGCTTCTGGAAAAACAATCTTTTTAATAGATTCATTATCTTTAGAGGTAGTTCGCTCTAAAAAAATTACTAATGCTGAAATAGAATCGATAGTTTTTGGTAGTGAATATCAACAGCTATTATTGACATCAAAAGAAGGTGAAATCGTCTGCGTAGATTTTGAATTAGATGTTCTTTGGTCGATGCGTATCGATGCAATTCCTCGCTGTGCTACCTATGAAGTGAATGCTAGTTGCTTTTATATTGGTACAAATCTTGCAGATATTTTGATGTTTGATATAGATGGTACTTTAGTAAACACTGATAGAGTGAGTGAATCTATACGAGATATCGGTTTTATTAATCAAGGTCGCAATATCATAGTTGGATGTAAAAATCATGATTTTCATATTTTTGTTAATGAATCTTTAGAAGCTACAATCGCAGATCAAGAGTGGGAATCTCGATTAATAAAATCTCCAACTTCACTGTATACATCGACACATAATTTGCTTAATTTACGTGTATTTAATCCCTCAACTTCTATAAGAGATGAATACAAGAGTGAGATAGAAATTCATCGTCAGCACAATGCTGATTTATTAGGAATTATCAAAGACATTACTAGTCAGTCTATTCATGTTCAAAATAATGTTAATGCTATAGCCAAAGCGGAGAATAGTTCTATGTCAGAAACATATAATACAGACAATCGTGGAGCTAATATAGGTAATTACGCTAACAAAATGCAAGATAATGCCAGTATGCAGGCTAATGTGTATAGCACTGAGCGAAAGCAAAATCTAGCTGAAGCGGCAGCAGAAATTCAGCAATTGCTGAAGCAACTGGAGGCGACTAATCCCACTACAACGGAGATTGAAAAATTGACTGTTGTGGCTAAAGCTTCTGAGGAGATTAAGAAAGATCCAACACTAAAAGCACGTGTTATTAATGCACTTAAAGCAGGAGGAACCGAGGCATTTAAAGAAGCGGTTGACCATCCACTGGTTAACATTCTAGTGGCAACTATTGAGGGTTGGCAAGAAGCATAAAGTATCAATTGATAGCAATGATTCACAACTAATGGAGAAATCAATTTTTCAATCAGCCTGACCCCCAGTGCTGGATAATGGGTTGTTGTTATTTTTACGATAAAATAATCATAAACAATCTTCTAATACCTGTGTTTTAGTGAAACGTGACTCTATTTATTACCAAATATTTAAACGATTTCCTGCGTTAATTTTTGAACTCGTTGATGACCGCCCCCAAGAGGCGCAGAATTATCGATTTGAGTCAGTTGAGGTGAAAGAAACCTCTTTTCGCATTGATGGGGTCTTTTTACCTCCAGAGGGTGCAACATCCAGAGTTATCTTTTTTGCAGAAGTTCAATTTCAGAAAGATGAAGGTTTGTATCATCGGTTTTTTACCGAATCAATGATGTATTTGAACCGGAATCGCTCTGAATACGATGACTGGTACTGTGTGGTAATTTTTCCATCACGTAGTTTGGAACCAAGTGATACAAGAACTCATCGAATGTTTTTCAACAGCGAACAAGTGCAGCGCATTTATTTGGATGAGTTAGGTAATCCCGATACTCTGCCAATAGGCATCAATTTAATGCAGTTGACAACTGCATCGGATGAAACGATGGCAGAGCAAGCGCGTCTATTGATTGAGCGAGTACAATTAGAGTCAACTGGCGCACTGCCGAAAGACGAGATAATAGATATTATTACGACAATTGCCGTTTACAAGTTTTCTTCGTTGAGTAGAGAGGAAGTGGAAGCTATGCTGGGACTGAACATTGAAGAAACACGAATCTACAAAGACTTGGAACGTCAAACCAAATTAAAAGCAGCAGCACGCTTTTTGAGCATGGGCTATAGCATCTCCGAGGTGGCAAAGGCAGTTGATTTATCGGTTGAGGAAATTACTTCTGAGGTGGTAAATTCTCAAACCAACGCAGAACAAGCAGAGTAAACTACCCACTCAAAGCGTACTTGTTCAAGCAGTCGTTTAAGTAAACCCAAACTTACCAACTCCTATCAGTCCCAATCTCATGGGCATCTACTTCAATAAAGCAGTAATCCATGTCAGCATGAGAGTCCATTTCCCCAAACAGATCGTAAACTTGTTTGTTCAGGTCTTCATCGCTTTCATAAGGGATGGTGATAATATACTCGCAGCCATTGGCAGTGGTTTTTTGAGCATTATAAAAAGCAAGGCAGAATCGCTCGATATGCTCTCGCACCTTCTTTTTACGCCGAATAAATTTATTATTATTTTCCACTCGTAACCACAGCCGAATCTGCGCTGATTGCTTGACTACAACAGACTCAAGTTTTGGCTTATCCACCAGTGGGGCTGTAGTTTGATTTTGTATAGATGCTTGTGTAGATGCAGGTGTTAAAGATTCGCCATCTGTTGTCAATTCAGCAATAAACGCATCCAACACTTGAGCGATGCGGTCAGTAGATTCAGTACGTTTTGACACACGCCAGTTTTGCAGAATGCGATCGCGTATTGCCTGATAATCAGTTACAGATATTACATTGTGTAACTTCTCCTTTATCTGTAACTGGCTCTGTAACTCTTGCCTAACAGCTGACAATTCCGCCGTTAGGCTGTCAACTTTCCCAATGCTTCTGCTAACAATTCCGACTTTCTCTGTAACTTACTCTGTAACTCAACCACTTCTGCTGTTAATTTCTCCACATCCTCTGGCTTGGTTACAGACTTTATCTGTGTGACTTTCTTTTTAGGAGTGGGATTGCTCAGTTGGTAGGCGATTTCATCTAACTTGCTGATAGATACATCTAATGAACGTCCTATATAGCATTTTCTGAGAACACCGCCAACTTTTCTGTAACCGTACCAGTAACTAGCTTGTCCTTTGCTTCCTTTTTCTTGACGAGCAGTGTACGGTGGTTCATTGTTATTGGGGACATAGCGAAAGGATTGTGCAGTCTCTAACCACTTCTGCCACTTGTGCCAGTGCTTATTTATTTCAATAATGTTCGTGCTGTTATGAGGTGAAAGTAACCCCTCTCCTACTACTGAAAGTCTACTCATCCTAGTTACCGAGAATTATCTGTAACTACTGTATCTTTAACTCAAATCCTTTGTAGCCATTGCCCTTTGATTTCCGTCTAGACATAGTGTAGACGCTGGTGGAGAGAAAAATGATATCCGTTTTGATAGCACCGATGGAGTAACCAGGGGTGTAGAAGCGAGTATAGACAGTTGAGACAGCCCCAACATGAACGAATACTATTGGTGCAGATTATACCTCTAAGTGGTCACTGTGCTGCAAGCATAAGGAAGTTTAATCAGCCAACGGAATAATGAGGGTTGTAGCGGTCGGACTGTAGGGCTGATTGATAAGCCTGGGTTAAGGGTGTGTCATCGCTGACGAGAGAATAGGGTTTTTGGTGACTTACATTGTTTTATTGTGGAATGATCATGTAAGCTAGACCCTATGAAAATCAACCGCTTCGGCAGAGCAGAAATCCTCACGCCCGACCAAATTAATGTCCTATTTACTGAGGGCTTTGTCAACCCACGCGATCGGGCATTGTTTGGCGTGTGTCTTTATGCTGCTTGCCGAATCAATGAAGCTTGCACGTTGGCAGTAAATGATGTTTTTGGCAGCAATGGTGTAAGAGGGGTGTTGGTGCTACGCAGCGTCAACACCAAGGGCAAGCGCGACACCAGGGAAATTCGAGTGCATCCGAAGCTTAAGCAGTATTTAGAAGAGTACAACCCCAACCGCCGCAAAGAGTTCTTGTTTCCAGGTCGGCATGGGTTGGGGCATATCCACAAGGTGAGTGCTGACAAAATCCTCAGAGATACCTGTGCGCGGCTGGGCATTGAGGGCGTGAGTACCCACAGCTTTCGGAGGACGGCGTTAACCAGGATGAGCGATGCGGGGATACCGTTGCGCCACATACAGGAGATTTCGGGGCATCGGACTTTGGCTGCTTTGGAGCGTTATTTGGGTGTAACTGAGAAGCAGAAGCAGAACGCTATCTCTGCTTTGGATTTTTGAATATTTCTATACCAGTTAGAAAAGTTGTTTTCCAATAACGACTATCATACGGCAAAATGTATGTGTACAATTGTACAACTTATTTAAGTAAATCTTGTATGTCCTAAAGAATCAAAAAATATATGTCTTTGCTAGATTTAATAGATAAAAACGGATATAACTTAAAAAATCTTGACAAGGTAAATGTCATACTTGGAAAAAACGGTTGCGGCAAAAGCACAGCACTTAAAAAAGTAGAAGAATACCTTGTTAGTGAACACTCTTACGGTAAAACAAAATATATAACTCCTGAAAGGGGTGGCTCTCTTAAGTACAACCCTAATATAGAAATAAATATCAATAACAATCCTAACTGGCTTAGTTCTCAGCTCCGTCAAAATCAATTCAGGGACTTTAAAGAGCAAAGTGTATTCCAGTTTAGAAAGCTAGAGTTGCTCTCTTTAAGGGAAATAGAAAAAGACCAAAATTTGCGGCAGGATTTTAGCTTCACCTTCCAAAATATAATTAACTTAATTAATAAACTTTTGGATAACGTTGAAATCCAACGAGAAGATTCTGACTTCAAAATTTTTAGTAAAGTAAGTGGAGAACAAATAAATCCAGAGAATATCAGTAGTGGAGAATCAGAGCTAATTTCATTAGGGATTGAATGTCTTGTATTTGCAAAAGAGTGTATAAAAGATAAAGAAAATTTTCTTTTATTGGATGAGCCTGATGTTCATCTTCATCCTGACCTACAAGTCAGACTGGCTCTCTTTATAAAAGAATTAGTGGACACAAGTAATTTCCGAGTTATACTGGCAACTCATAGCACTTCATTGTTAGGAGCATTTGAAAACTATCCTAATATATCAATTGAGTTTCTTAATGCTGGAGAAATGAATTTATCATTCAAAAAAGTGAATGAAATTTATAAAAAGATACTTCCGGTATTTGGCGCACATCCCTTATCAAATATATTTAATGAAGCACCAATACTCTTAGTTGAAGGAGAAGATGATGTAAGAATATGGCAACAAGCAATTAGAACTTCGCAAGGAAGAATTAGAATATTTCCTTGTGAAGTAGGTAGTATTACTAAACTAAATGAATATGAAGTTGAAGTAAGTAAAATAGTAAACTCAATTTATGATAATGCCACTGCATTCTCTTTAAGAGATAGAGATGAAACTGATGGTGAAATCATAGATATTTCGCCTGTAATTAGAATGAAGCTTTCTTGTCGTGCTGCGGAAAATCTCCTTCTATCCAATGATGTATTAAACCGATTAAAAATTACATGGGGAGAATTAATATCAAAAATTGATACCTGGATTGAGCGTAATAATGACCACCAACATTATAAATATATGCTCAGTTTCAAAAATTCTAACTATCCAAGAAAGACATTTGATCTGAAAGAAATACGAATTGATTTAATGGGTATTATAGGCAGTAATAAACCTTGGGAGATACCTATAGGTCAAGCAATTGGGGAATTGAAGATATCAGATAATTATACGGAGAATAGCTTGCAAGACTACCTGGGTGCTAAGTTGGTAAATAATATCTTGAAAAATTGCTAACTAATTACTCTATCAATGACTGTAAGTAGTTAATAATCAAGTACATCGTCTATTGCTCCCAGATGAGCGCCTGTTTGTCGGTAAAGTAGCCTAATACGACATTGAAGGAGGGAAGGATGCTGTACCAAAAAGTGCGATAGCATAACCGCCACTCGTAGGCGATCAGATACACATAGATAGAACCCTAATCCAACTGTAAGATGTGCAATTGTAAATCTTCTACTTATTTATTATAAATTGCAAACAAGACTTTTATTACCCAAGTATTTTGACGGTAATTTGAGAAATATTAAGCAACTCTCTGTTTACAAATGCGTTTGTTAATTGTCCAGCTTCATCTGCGGGTAGAGTTTTGGTTTCAACGTTCCCATTTTTATAAGTAATCGTTACTTCTGCCATCATTTTTGATTAATAAATTGTTTCATTCTATTTATATCACTCTAACCGTATTTGTATGTTTGCTTTTGTATCAAAAAAATTTATATAAAGCAATGCCTAGACTATATTGAATTTTTAATTGCTCATTGCTATCTAACTCTGCTATAGACTGTTCAAAGCGTTGCAACCAATCTGTTGACGTACTTGATTTTGAGTAGCTTCATTGATGTAACGATTTGCAGACAAATTTCTGATTCCCTACAATTCATTTTGGTTTTGAGTTAGAGCCGAATTTCTAATCATCCGATTCACCAAACTCAGATAATCGTCTAATTCCTCATATTCATCTAATTCCTTTTCTTCCTCTGAGGTAAGTGGAGATTCTTTTTGCTTAATCAATAATGCTTCAATTCGCCCCTGTACTAAGCTGGAAGCTCGAAAAATCGGCACTCCTTCTACTAGCTCAATGCGAACAGCACCATCTAATGGTAAAGTGTTGGGCAAGTGTGACAATTTCATAGGTAAATTGGTTGTCATAGCATTTATCTTAAAATATACAGTCCAGGTGATAGTGTTCCTGTTCAATCTACATACGGTGAAGTTATATAAAATCTGCTGGAATTTATATCTAAAAATAAACTTTTTTCACCTGATACACTTACACTGGAAACTAAAACCGAGTCGGTTGACCAAACCTCAACGTATTTTCTAGGAACAAGAGCCAGTGTCAACTTCTGACAAGCAATGCCGCATTATTGCCCTGTTTAATCAGGCGGGTGGTGTCGCCAAATCGACACTGACCCAAAACCTGGGATACCACCTAGCAAAACGAGAACATCGTGTTCTCCTCATCGACATAGATCCCCAAGCAAGCTTAACCAAATTCATGGGGTTAGTGCCATCTCAGTTACAAAAAACTGTTGCTGATGCCATTATCAACGAGCAGCCCTTACCGATTCATGAGGGCATTCATGGTATGGACTTGGTTCCCGCTAACCGAGTCCTGAGTGGAGCAGAAATGCAGTTAGTAAGTGCTGCCATGCGCGACTTACGCCTCAAGGAAGCCATTGACTCGGTTTTAGATGAATACGACTTCATCCTTATAGATTGTCCCCCCAGTTTAGGATTACTTTCTTATATCTCCTTGGTTGCAGCCACACACGTTCTCGTCCCTGTGGAAACCCATCTTAAAGCGTTTGAGGGAACTGACGAACTTTTACAAACTATTACTCACGTAAAAAATAAAGCCAACCGGAAAATCCAAATAGCCGGGTTTGTTCCTACGCGGTATGCTCACCAGAACTCAGCCGATAAACGAGCATTAGCAGCCATACAAGAACAACTTTCTGCTTGGGGTCGGATTTTCCCTGCCATACCCAGAGCCACCGCTTTTGTCGATGCGACAGAAGAACGTGCGCCCCTGGCAGTGTTTGACTCTAAACATTCTGTAGTCCCTATCCTTGAAGAAATAGCTTTGGCTTTGGAGGCTTTGTGATCCAACGTAAGCAAACTAAGAAAACCTTTGCAGGTCAAATTACAACTCCACCGCCTGCCCCTTGGTTAGACTCACCGAATGCAGAACAGCCAGCCGCTACTGAAACTACTGTCAAGCTTGAAGATATAGTTCTGCCTCAACACCAGCCCAGACGATACTTTGACCCACAAGCATTAAAAGAATTAGTAGAGTCAGTCAAACAGCATGGCATTCTCCAACCTCTGTTGGTGCGTCCACTAGGAGGAGGGAAGTACGAATTAGTAGCAGGAGAACGACGCTATCGGGCAGGACAAGAAGCCAAGCTTGAAGTTGCGCCAGTTGTTGTGCGTGAACTATCAGATGACCAAGCTTTTCAGTTGGCTTTGATTGAAAACCTGCAACGAGAAGACCTTAACCCTGTAGAAGAAACTGAAGGTATATTGCACCTGTTAGCAATCCGGCTGCATTGCGATGTAGAAGCTGTCAAATCCTTGCTGTACCGCATGAAGAACGTTCACAGCAAAGGAGAGCAGCAGCCACAAGACTCATTAGATAAATCTAGGAGAAACGTTTCTCCTAACTCAGAATCAACAGAATCTCTTGATAACATTTCTGACAATTTAGATGAGTCAGCAGAATCTAGGAGAAACGTTTCTCCTAAAGTAGATTTGGAGCAATCAAAGACGGTAGAACAGGTTTTTGAGAGCCTGGGGCTGATGAATTGGCTATCGTTCACTACCAAGCGTTTACCGTTACTCAATCTGCCAGAAGAAATTTTAATAGCACTGCGAGAAGGCAAGCTAGAATACACCAAAGCTCAAGCCCTCGCACGGGTAAAAGAAGAGGAACTACGAAAACAACTCTTGTTAGATGCAATAACTAACGATTGGTCTTTAAGCCAAATCAAAGAACAAATCATCGCCAGCACACCTTCTGAAACACCATCATCTAAAACAACTGACCAAGTACCAGAACGGCTAAAAGATATCACCCAGCGCATTAAAAAGCGTCAGCTATGGAAAGAACCTAAAAAGCAAAAACAGCTAGTAAACCTTCTAAACAAGCTAGAAGCCTTACTTGCGGATGAGTGACGGGAAGTGAATTTTCAGGTAATCTCTACGAATAGTTGAAAAAATCTGTGAGCAACTTTCGGTGCAAGGGGAGAAACAGAGATGGCTTCAGATTCACAGATTCGAGCATTACTCAAAGCTTGGTTAGATTACATCCACATCGAAAATTTGAGTAATGCCAAAGTAGAACCTGACGACTCAGAACAGCCCAAAATCTGGGACTCTCTTGTAAATCTGGTAGGCGATAAATTATTAATAGACGAGTCCTTATTTAAAGAACTAAAGCAACCATTTAAAAGCTCAAAGAATAAAACTCAATCCAAATTACCATCAATTGCTGTAGCTTTCCCGCAGCTTTATATAGTTGAATCGAATCGCCGTCAATTTCGCCCATTGTTCACCATTAACGTTTCTCCAATATTCGATGGTAATTATCGTAGTAGCGGATGGGATTTAACCCAATACGAATTTCAGCCTATTATTCCAAATTTGATGGAATGGTACGGGCTAGAGGAAGAAGCGGCTGAGTCCCTAGTAACAAAGGAAGGGCTGAAAGTTTTTCTTGAAACTACTTTCAACCGTACCTTTAAGACGCTACAGGATTTTCTGGGGCTGATTGAAATACCGCCATTTCCCGTGCGGTCAAAACTTCTCCCTTATTTGTTGGATTTTGAATACGCTCCTTTTAATTACAACCTCAAAAAAGATTTTCAAAAAATCAGCGAACAAAATTATTTTCCTTGGGCAAGACCAGGACACCCAGCTTACGAATACCTGTTTGGACAACCAAAAGCACCTCGGCATGAAGTAATTTTTTTGGGTGCTTTTCCCAACTCCCAGCCGGATGACTATCAAGCACTCGCTCTCAAACATTCCCAAGAACAGCCTGTTACTACTGTGATTGGCCCACCGGGGAATGGCAAGACCACACTGTTGTTACATGAGATAGCGCAGCAAGTGGTAAGTCGAGCCGTGGAATTAGCAACAACGGGTCAAGATAGAAGTAACCTAACTGTAGTGACAAGCACTAACAACTATGCTGTAAAGAACGTTGAGAAAATTTTAGCCAGTAACTTGACCTCTGAGCGTTTCTACTTATCAGGAGGCTCAAGGGATTTAGTTGAGAGCCAAGTTTTACCTAGTTTGCAAGCTGCACTCGACTGGTTAACCAAAGAAACGTTTAATTCCGATGAATGGTCGTCAGCCCAGCAACAGTTGTTAGCAGGTGTTCAGCAAATAGAATCTTATAAAAAACAAGATGAACATGACCTTCAACAGAAAAGAGTTGATGAACAACTCTTAGAGGAGCTATGTCAAGATATACAATCGGTTGAGTCAGCGATAAAGACCTTTGAACTTCAGCCATCATCACCGTTAGAATATTCACGCGACTACTCTAAGTTTCCAGTAGAAGCCTACCAGCAGATAGGACAACATCTTGACAGTGCTAGGCGTTCTTTACCGACAGAAGATTACTGGCAGAATAAGAGTAAAAATGACTTTTGGTTTGTCAAGCTTTTGCAGTTGATTAAACGATTCTGGCAGTCGATAACCAAAACCAGCCCACATCATATTCTCAAACGCTTACATAAACAAATAGAGATGCCTGTGCTGGCGACGCTGGCTACTCCTTTTCCCTTTCAAATTCCACTAACACCTGAATCTCTCATAGCAGCAGCGCAAAGTGTTGAGGATTTACGTAAAGAAGCATCAAATTGGCAGCAACAACAAAATAGTGTTGACAGCACACAACAGCAGCAAGAGTTATTACAGCAACAACTTAGTAACCTCATTACTCACCGAGGAGAGGTCGAAAACCGACTTGCTACTTATCCCACCAACGATTTTTACAGTCTTTTCTACAGTGAATTGGACTCGCAGCAAGTAGAGTTATTTGAGTGGTCTTGGCAATTTCAACAGCAAGAAGCTCGACGGCGAAAAGATGAAGTGATAGCTTCTATTAGGACTTACATTGCATTATTAAATGGCGAATGGGAAGCTTACCGTCAGTTAAGCGCAAATTGGAGAAACATTTATCGGGATATTAGCCTGTTATTTCCGGTGTTCCTTTGCACTTTGCATTCTATCCGCAGTTTGTTACCATATCCCGATAGTGGCTGTATTGACCAAGTAATTGTAGATGAAGCGGGTCAGATTCCACCACATCAGGTTTTTCCCGTTTTAGTACGGTGTAATCGGGCTTTGATTGTTGGCGATCCATTGCAATTGGAGCCAGTTGTTAATTTGAGCAACCAGAAGAAAGAGGAATATCGCAGCAAATCTTTTCTGTCACAGGGGCTTACAGATGTAGATTATGACCGCTACAGCCCCACTGCTACCACAGCTTATCATCGGGCGGCTGGGGCATCAGGACAACCGCAAGATATTGGTCAAGGTATTATTCTTAAATACCATTACCGTTGCGCTCCGGTGATTGCTGATTTTTGCGATCGCTTGTGCAATTACGGCATGATCATCAAGACTGAACCGAAAGCTTCTCGGTTAGGTAGTAACTTGATTGCTTGCCATGTGGAAGGGAAACTGGAGAACAATGTTAATTGGGCTGAAGTTGATGCAGTAGAAGCATTGATTGAGGAGTTGTTAGCGGCGGGTTATTGTTTAAATCTAACTGACTCAGAGAACGAAATTGGCGTGATTTCACCTTACCGTCGTCAGGTAAATGCTCTGACTCAACGTTTACGCTCTCGCTGGACTAATTTTTCAGAAAAGAGCATTGGCACAGTTCACACATTCCAAGGTGGTCAGAAATCAGTAATAATTTTCTCGACTCGCCAATGTCAATCAACTGATAGCCTTTGGTTTATTAATCGACGGCCTAATTTATTGAATGTTGCTGTGAGTAGAGCGCAAGAATTGTTGATTTTGGTGGGGGATTTGGGGCGAATTTCTCAAGGGGGTTATACAAGGGAGTTGGTGGAATATATTAAAAAATTTGGCAAGACGCGATAAATTGAAGATTACTAGTGTTATTTTAGGCTTAAAGTATCCATATTAAGTAATTTCGGCAATTAATCCGAAATTACTTAATATGGATTTGAATATTGATATGTTGTTACATAGGTTGAGATGCACCTCGTATGCCGAAATACAGTGTTAACGAAGTTTTAGACATCATCAAAAACCTGACCAATGAAGAAAAATTGGAACTGCAAAACTCGTTACCTAATATTTTAGATATTATTGGTACTGCTGCTAAAGCAGTGGAGTCTCATTCACAGAATATTGGCAACATCAGCATTGGTAACAGTAACTCCGGCATTGAATTTAATCAACTTCAGACAGATCGGGGAAGCAGCGTAAATCAAAACAAGACTCAAGCTATATTCCAGAATCTTGATGCACAAGAAGCCTTAAAGTTACTCTCAAAATTAAAACAGGACATTAATACAAGTAATGTCTTAGACCCTATTGCAAAGAAAACTTTAGGAGTACCAATACAGACAATTGAAGAAGAATTGAAAAAGCCAAAGCCAGATAAAAATTTAGTAGAACAGTCTATAGAATTTCTGAAAAAGAATTTAACAGGTATAGCAGAACTAGCTGAACCAGTCTTAAAATTAGCACCTCTGGCTGCTAAGGTATGGGCAGGAATATGAAACAGGAATTTCCTAGTAGTCAACAAAATATTAGTAATGTTTCGATTGGGGACAGTAACGTTGTCACCTTTAATCAGACTCAGATTCTACAAATTTCTGTTGCGGAGATTAAGACTCGTCAATTTATACAAACTTCTCCATACAAAGGTTTAAAGAAATTTGAGCCATCTGATAAAGACTTATTTTTTGGTCGTGACCAATTTTTAACAGGTTTAGTAAATGAACTAGAACAAACTAACTTGATTTTGCTGTTAGGGGCTTCCGGTAGTGGCAAATCATCAGTAGTGCGTGCAGGGTTAATTCCTTGGCTTTTACAAAAATGGGGGTCACGATTAGTGAATCTGACGTTCACTCCAGATATTGACCCGTTTGAATCTTTCTATGCCAACTTACTTAATAAATACAAGCAAACAGAAGCTCAAATTGCTCGTGAAGCGAAAGTTGATACGCTGAATCAAGTAGTGGAAAGGCTGAAGCAACCTGATGACTATTGGTTGATCTTAATTGACCAGTTTGAGGAATTATTTACTACCAGTCTTGCTGACAAGCGCGAGCAATTTATCAAAAGTCTGGTGAAATTGAGTAAAACTAAACAAAGTTCCGTCAAAATTATAGGGACAATGCGGGCTGATTTTTTCGATAGGTTAAGTCCATATCCCCAGCTAGTGAAAGCTACAGAGAAGCATTGTCCGTTCATTGCAGAAATGCAACCGGATGAATTGCGGTTGGCAATTGAACAACCTGCTGCTCATCAGGGTGTAGTGTTTGAAACTGGTTTAGTAGAGGAGATTATTAAAGATGTCCAGGGGCAAGCAGGTTATTTACCTTTATTGCAATACACCTTAAATCTGTTGTGGGAAACTGAGGTAAGAACTGGCAGCATTGATGACCGAACTTTAAATCTGAGTATCTATCGCCAATTAGGTGGTGTTCGAGGTGCGCTGAAACTGCATATTGATTCTATTTATGACAACTTATCAGAAGTAGAAAAGCTCTCCACTCGGAAAATATTTCTGAGATTGGTTGATATTGGAGAGAATTCTGAAGTAGGTAGTGAATGGAAACCAGTTCGTAGAAGAGCATTAAAATCTGAGTTTAGTGATGAACTTGAGCAAACTGTGTTGGCAAAGTTGATTGATGAGAATTTACTGGTGAGCGATCGCCAACCGCAATCTCAAGAATCTACGATAGAAATCTCCCATGAAATCTTACTCACCTCTTGGACAACTCTTAATACATGGATTGCTGATAATCGTCATACCATAGCACTGCGTAATCGTCTCAATGATGATGTAGCAAACTGGCAAGCGAAAAAGGCTGATGATGAGTTGTGGAGTGGGTCGAAGTTAGAGAAAGTTGTAGAACTTAGAAAAGACACAACTTTTAATCAAGTTTTGGGTGGATTTAGTGATGCAGCAAAGCAATTTATTGATGCTAGTGTGGGGTTGCGCGATCGCCAACGGCGGCGTACTATATTAGGACTAAGTGGCTTTTCAGTTGTAGTTTCGATTCTAGCTCTTGCTACCTTGTGGCAGTGGCAGCAAACCAAAATACTTCAAACTAATACTGAATTTGGTAGATTAATTGCAATTTCAAAAACGCTTTTAGCTTCAGGTAAGCAAGAACAAGCACTAATACAAAGCATCAAGACAGGAAAGCAATTACAACAAACAGCAACGGGAGTAAAGGCTGACACAAGAATTCAAGTTATAGCAACATTGCAACAGGCTGTCTACGAGACTAACACAGCCATCAAAACTTTCAAAGACGTTAATAGCGCAAGCTTCAGTCCTGATGGGCAATTGTTGGCAACTACAAGTGATGACCAAACGGTAAAACTATGGGATATCAACACTGGCAAAATACTTAAAACTCTTAATGATGTAAATGTAGCTCGTAGCGTCAGCTTCAGTCCCAATGGGCAGTTGTTGGCGACTCTAAGTAATAATGACAAAACGGTAAAACTATGGGATATCAATACTGGCAAAATACTTAAAACTCTTAATGATGCAGATGTAGTTCGTAGCGTCAGCTTCAGCCCCGATGGCAAGACACTTGCAACAGGGGCTAATGACAACACAGTGAAACTGTGGGATATCACTTCTAGCAGAATATTAAAAACGCTTAAAGGTCATATTGGGGTAGTTATAGATGTAAGTTTCAGCCGTGATGGGCGAATGTTAGCCAGTGCAAGCTATGATGACACGGTGAAACTATGGGATACTGCCACTGGTAAAGAACTCAAAACGTTCAACGGACCACCAAAAGGGTATACTGAACAATCCGTAACTTGCGTCAAATTTAGTCCTGATGGCAAGAAACTTGCCATTGGAAGTGACTACAATACGATAACACTCTGGGATACAATAACTGGCATACGTCTTCAAACTTTTGATAAGACTTCATCTTATGGATATGGAGTGACTAGCGTCGATTTTAGTCTCGATGGTGAGCAGCTTATCTCCGCAAATAGAGACAAGACAGTAAAATTGTGGAACATCAGAACTAGTGAACAACTAAAAACTCTCTATGGGCATTTAGGTGGAGTTAACAGTACAAGCTTTAGTCCTAATAGTAAGCTAATCCTTAGTGTAAGTGATGACAAAACGGCAAAGCTTTGGAATATCAATGGCAAAGAATTCAAAACCCTCAAGAATCATGATTCGGTTTATGGCACAGTTGCTGGATTTAGCTTCAGTCCCGATGGGAAGACGATTGCCACTACAGGTGGCAGCGATGATATAAAACTGTGGGACGCGACCACTGGTAGCGAATTGAAAACTATAAAAGAGGGTTATAACAGTTTTATTAATATCAGTTTCAGTCCTGATAGCAAGACGATTGCAGCAGTGAGTTTTCAAGGTTTAGTAATACTATGGGACATCAAAAGTGGTAGTAAACTCAAAACAATTAAAGAATCCGGTGCAAAGAGCATCAACTTCAGTCCAGATGGCAAGTTAATTGCTTTAGAAAGTTACAATACGATGAAAATTTTAGATGTAAACACAGGTCAAAAAATAACAGAATATAGCATTAAAACCTTAAAGAATTTGTCAGATTTTTCTTATAATGACTTTTCATATACTTTTAGTAGAGTTAGCTTTAGTCACGATAGCAAGACGCTAGCTATTGCAATTGGTGACAGAACAAACTTATTAGATACTACCACAGGTAAAGAAATCAAAACTTTTATCGGGCATTTAGGAAATATTAATAGTGTCAGTTTTAGTCCCGATGGCAAAATGCTAGTAACAGCCAGCAATGACAACACAGCAAAATTGTGGAATACCACTACTGGCAGAGAAATCATGACTCTTACAGGACATCTTTATGGGGTGACAAGTGTTAGTTTCAGTCCCGACGGTAAGACACTGGCAACAGCAAGCCGTGACTGGACGGTAAAATTATGGGATACCACCACAGGCAAACAAATCAAAACCTTTAAAGAGTTTTCTAGCCGGGTTTTAAGTATCAGCTTCAGTCCTGATGGTAAATCGATTGCATTACTACCTGCTGATGATACGGTAAAATTGTTGGATGCCAATTCGGGTACCATACTCACAACTCTCAAAGGACATTCAATAAGAACAGTTAGAAACGTGAATAGCACAAGCTTCAGTCCCGATGGCAAAACTCTTGCCACTGGAAGTAATGACGGAACGGTGAAACTGTGGGATACCACCTCTGGTAAAGTACTCAAAGCTTTTGAAGGCGTTATTAGCTTCAGTCCCAATGGCAGGACACTTGCTTCTACAGGTGGGGATGGAACAATAAGATTATGGGAAGTTACCACTGGTAGAGAATTCAAAACTCTCAAAGAAGATTCAAAGCTCAATAGCATAAGCTTCGTTGCCGATAGTAAAACTCTTGCCACTGGAAGTGATGACGGAACGGTGAAACTGTGGGATACCACCTCTGGTAAAGTACTCAAAACCTTTAAAGTGGACTCATCTAAAATTATTTTTAGTCCGAATGGTAAAACCCTTGCTTCTGGAACAACTTCAGATAATTCAACAATGACACTATGGGATATTGGCACTGGTAAAGTAATCAAAAGACTCGAAAAGTTTAAACAACCTGTCCAGTTCAGTCCCGATAGCAAAATACTTGTCTCTGTAAGTTCAGATGACGGAACATTGGAATTGCTGGATGCTAATACAGGCAGAACCCTCCAAACTCTTAATGGATCATCTGAAGCTAAGACTGTCAGCTTTAGTTCCGATAGTAAGACACTTGCTTCTGCTGATGAGAAGGGGAGGGTGAAATTATGGGATATTACCACTGGTAAAGAAGTTGCAAAAATTGAAGTAAATTTTTCTCAAGGTGTTAGTATTAGCTATAGTCCCGATGGCAAACAGATTGCCGTTGCAAGAGGTGAGGAAACTGTAGTTTTGAATTTTGATTTAGAAGATTTATTACATCTAGGGTGCGATTCGATTGGTGATTATCTAAAAAGTAGCCCTATTGTCACTAAGGAAGATAAACATCTGTGCGATAGCATTATTAGTGGAAAATGAAAGTTATTTGAGGTTGAATGTGCTTACATAGGTAACTGGTAGCCACAGTCAAGTAACATATTTTAATAGAGACGAATCCCAATGTTAGTAACAGCGAGAAGCGAATGTGCAATGGCATTGGTAAAGTAAAGTGAAAGGGCGATAATTAGTTATTTGAGAAAAGCAGGTTCTGCATTTATTTGTTTAAACGTAAACTCCAGCAGAAATCAATATAGAAAGAGAAAACGGGTTAGAGCTAGCGAAGATGTTAGCTGTCCTAAAGCCAAGCAAACGCAGACTGTGGTCAAAGCGTCTTTCCCAAATTTCAGAACTCGTTGCAATTAGGCGGCGATAGCGAAGTGCTGGGCGGGGCTTTGATAAACTAGGCATCTTCACCAGTAAACTATTGCCCCGTCCCAGCACCGCCTAATTGAGCGATAGCGGCAACGAGTTCGGGCTGCAACACGACTCATCGACTAAAACCCTTAGACCGTTGCTTCTGCTGTTCGATTTCTTTCTGCTGCGCTTCAATCAAAATCTCATTCCAAGTCAGTCCACTAGGTGCAACTCTTTTAGCCTGGGGTAGCTTTTTTTGAACAACTTGCGCTGTTTGGTTCCCGTGTTCATCGTTATTAAATGCCAAAGCAATTCTGTTCACATCCTTTAGCAATTCAAGGGGCAACGAGTTCGGGTCATCAACAGCCATGTACAATGTTCTGACTGGTGGTTGTCCCTTGTGTGCATCCCTATCAATATGTGCAATTGACAGTGCCTCAATTGGGGAATCACACAAGATAACTCTCTCGATTTTATCGTCAGCCTCTCCACCCAATTTTAGGTAAAACCATCCCTGTGAGCGATCGCCATTTTCAGGGTACTTTATACACCGATTGTCAAGGCGTGTGGTATCCCAAACCAGTGCGCCTGACTTTTCACCGTTCAGATCGCGCTTAATAAAGACAACATTTTCCTGCTGGTCTACGTAACCTAACCCCTGACGTTGTAATGCTCCTACAAGGAAGTTAGTTA
>NZ_JACJTB010000067.1 GCF_014698475.1 Nostoc spongiaeforme FACHB-130
TTAGGGCGGGAAATAGTAATTTCACCCCATTTACAAGCCAAGTAACCTTCACCCTTCCAAGCTTCCAGGAAATCAGGCAACCAGTACAACGGTAATCCTAGAAAATCCTTACCAGCTTGTTTTGCGCTTTCCTTAACTAGCTTCTTGGCAGCAAAACGGGCGGCGGCACTTTTTTTAAGTTGTTGATCCGCTTGGATATCGAGAGAATCTAAATCAGCGAGAAATTCTAAATTAGGCTCTACTATCTGCCGAATCCCTTCAACATCTAAATCTTGGGGAAACTCCGGTAACACTGCCCTTAATGCCGCATCATCAAAACCATAGCGGGAATCAGGCTGAATATCTTGGGTGAGCAGTTTTCGCAAAACCTGTAAGACTGGCTGGAGTTTTGACAATTCAGAAGGAGGTAAACCAGTAGCCAGTTGCCCCACAGTAGTATCAAAATCCTTTAACTTGACTTGAATTTCTCGCACAGGTTGAATCAGCGTACCCGCTTCTTCCCAAATGCGACCCACTGTGAAAGGTTGACCAGCCGCGTTAGTTAAACTAACTGGTGTAGAATCTGGATGCGCTCGAATTTCAGAATAATTTTGAATCACAGTGCGCTTAAGATAGCGGAAGCCGAAACCATTACCTGTAGCAAAACGGCACTGGTTTTGGAGGGGACAACCGTTACAGATGGGGCTAATAGAGCTTTCTTCAAAGTCTAGACTGACAAAGTTTTTGTCACGGAAGCCTTCAAATAAATAACTGCGGTGACAATTGCCGATGGTATCAGGAATTTCACCCACTTTTGGACGCACCTGAAACGGCTCACCCATTGGGGTTGTGCGGGTGGGGTCGATTTTTAAGCCATTGTGCCGTACTGGGAGGTCAACAAAATTAGCCTCAATGGGCAGTGTTGAGGGGTTACGGTGGTTGGCATCCTGGTAGATGAGTTTCTCAATCCCAAAAAGGGCGGCGGTGAGTTGACCAGCGTTGTGCGACTTGCCTAAACCGGGGTGAGAATTATCTAAAATTTGAGTCCAGCCCTTAGAAATCGCTTCCACCCAGGCGGCAATATGCTCATCTGGGGAACAAGTAATAGAAATATCGCCTGTAACGTCGCTCCGGTGTGGGATATTGCCACGTTTGTAGACAATGACTTGGCGTACTGGGGCGGTAATTTCGGGTGCTGGCTCCGGGGAAGCGGGTTTGGAAAATCCCTTAGCAGCTGTAACGAATGGGGCGATCGCCTGCTTTAATAAATTTTTGAAACTGGTCAAATCTTCTCGGACTTGCCCAAGCTCCCATTGTTCGCGGCTAATCAGCCCTTGATCGCGTTGATAGGGTTCATACTGCCGTTGCGGGAATTTAAACCCATACTGCTTGGCAATGTGAAACAGCGTTCCAATCGAGATTCCCCCGCGTCGGAAACTGCGAATCTTGGCGCGAATGTTCCAGGTTGTCCCTGGGATGGAGGGCGACCACTTCTCAGCAATAATTTCAGCTTCAGATGCTCCGTAGTGATTGACTAGTGCCATCAACACGCTTCGGCATTCGTCGTAATTGCCACTGCCAAGGCTGCGCGGTGGGATAAATGATAGTGCTTGTTGGATCAGCTGCTCAGTGTCCCAGCCTTCAACATCGGAAATCTCCCGAAACTGTTGACGGCGTGACTCGATTTCAGTAATGCGTTGTTGGTATTCTTCCCTTTCCCTTTGGGCGATCGCAATTGCCTCTGTTACCCACTCATCTGGTAAAGTGGCATCTGGGTTGACTATGAGAAATTCTGCTTCTGTGTTGCCATAAAATACACGGCTGGCATCTTTACAGGCAGGGTCATGCGGTAGCTGCTGCATCAGGAAGCGTGTACAAGCTTCTACTGTGTCAGCACCCTCAACGTATTGAGGCAGAGGGAAAATCAACCGAAATTTATGCCAGTCTGGTTTGTGACTGGCAGTGGTGTACATTAAAGCGCAGTGTTTTTGAATGAAGGGATGGACTAGGGCTTGTTCAATGGTTAGTTGTGGATCGTAAACCTTGATAGAATTGCCGTTTGCATCCTTAATTGGTTTACCACCCTCATCACGGGCAACATCAGAATTATCGATGTCAAGTAGTAGCCAATGAGAACCAATAACGTTGGCCTTACTCCGCCATTTATTACCTAATAATCCTGCACAGATGGCGTGACCTGCTTTAATGTGCTGCTGCACATCTTCTAGAGTGCCTTCTTCGTCGCGGAAGTTGGCCGCAAGTTTTTTAAAGTCCCAGTCTTTGTTTTTACCTGTGGAGTTATACGCAAATTTGATTTTATTACTAAAAACAAACTCTTGTTCTGCCTCTAATGCTTCAGCGCATTTATTATTTAATTGTTGATGCTGAAGCGAGTTATGAAATTGTTGTAATGGTGACATTGAGAAATTCCTCCTTGATGTGTGGTGGAGGAATTGGAGCTATCCTTTCGCAGTAATCTCCTAATACAAACTTTCAGAAAAATTAGACCAAAATTACATAAAATTCCTGAATTACTGTTCGTCTGTGAGTGGACGGTGTTACTATGGCTGAACACCCCAATCATCTTTGATAAGATTACTATTAGGGATATTAATCCGGCGGTTGGCACAACCAGATACCCCAATTCCATTGGAAAACCTCGCTGTCCTCGCAGGACGTGAGGTTTTCTGCCTTTAGTCTATTTGTACTGGGCTAACCAAGCCTTGATAAACTCGGTTGTTTCCTCCTGTTGAATTACGAATGCAGTCCCTTTTCTTCTGAGAGCTAGAATTCTCATACTTCCAACTTCAGAATAAAGGTGTGAATTATGATCGTCGGCCGTCTTGCTGGGAGGCCATAAGACCAAAACTTTTGCTGTGGGTGTCTTTTGAGCTTCACGAGAAGACATCCCAAACAAATTTCTATTTTTATCAAGCCAGCTTTTGTAATCTGCTAGTTCAACTAGAGGGCAAGGTTCCCAGGTTCTTAAACCACCTTTGTTTTTCCGCTTGACCTGCAAAAGCTCCCTTTTTTCGTTGTAGACAATCTCGCTGTCTCCTTTTGAGCGAATCGAGATAAATAAGTGAGTTTTGCGTGGAAACTTAATAAACAAGTCAATAGGGTTCTTGTCCTCGATCTGAAGCACTGGAAAGACTTGTATCCCCTCACTTTTAAATTCATCCAAAAGTAGGGCTGTTAATTTTTCCAACCGAGTCAGTTTTTCAATTCGTATCAACGGCTTGTAAGCCAATCCAAAAAGTAGCCAGCCTAATGGATGAACCACTCCACCTGTAGCCAGTGCAGCGCCACTAGCCGCTAGAGCAACAGTAGATTCATAGTCTTTCGCCTCCCTAAGCATCTCTAACGCCGCTTCATTGTGCGGCGGGAGTTGAAAATCGCTTGGTGGGTCTTTTAGGATCAACATTGGCTACATCAAAAATTGTTTTGGCTGCTGACTAATCTCTCATCCGTTACATTGTCAAATTTATCTGCATCTAAACTACCTAGTTGATTGTTACTGATTATGTATTCTGCTTGGGTTAAGTTTTACTGAAAGTGGCCGCCCTAATCTTCATCCTGTTTTTTTGATTTGTTTGCTTTTGTATGTCTTGCTGCGATCGCTTCGGAAGCAAGAATTTTTACCATTTGACTCATAGAGCGTTTTTCAGTTTTTGCTTCAGCAGATATCAATTCATAGAGTGCTAAATCATCTTCATCAGTGAAATAAATATTTAGTCTAGTTCCTGTGGGCATCGTAACACTGTCTGGTGTTGGAATAACCCTATTCTCAGTCTAAACCTTTTACTTGTCACTGGTGTTATACAGTGTTATGATAACACTATAAGCCAGAAAACGACACAAAACAAAGGCAAGTGAAGCCAGAAAGTGGAGTTAAGGCTTTCCAATAACTGGATAACTAGATTTAAGCCTATTTTGTTAAAAATGGGCTTTAATTCCCACAAATAAAGACTTTTACCAACCATCAGAACCATGACTTCCACATACGCCAATGCCACAAATTGGCTAGTTCAAGCAGACTTGTTAGCCAATTCCGGGCTAACTGCCTTAATTGCAGGTAAAGACCCAGGCGCAGGGTATGGCAAGGCAATTTACGGTGATTTTTCTGTCACGATGCCATCTGCATACTCATTAGTTCGCAACCGCAACATTCGCCATCACGAAACCATTTCTAAAGATGGTGCATGGGTGCGCTATGTCGAGGGGAAGCGTTTGGATTTAAAAGACACGCAATTTTTCTGGGGCAGTGCAGCGATCGCACAAAGCGACCACACCCTACTGCACGAAGATAAAGCTAAAAAAGCAGAACTGGCCTTAGAAAGCATCCTTGCAGACTTAGCAGTTCTAAATATTCCCGATGGAATGAAATTAGAAATTAGCTTAAGTAACCACAACCCCCAACGCTGGGCAGAAGAAATTAAACGCAGAGTGCAAGGAGTTCACACCTTCCAGCACAAACACCCCGTCAATCGTGAGATTGTCACCAAAACAGTTTCCATTGTAGTCACAGGCATTTATCCCGAAGGCTACGGCAGTATTGCCTACTGCTTATTTGGAGAACCAACCCTAACCCTTGAAGAATCTGAGATTGCTATCGCCCTTGATATCGGTTCCTCAACTTGGCTAGGTACAGTTTTCAACGGCAATGGCGCAGTTATAAACCAACATTTGATTGAGGGTGGATGTGGGCAACTGCACTCAATGATTGCCGAAGCTCTCGACAAACGAAACGACCCAATGAGCCTAATTTCTAAGGAAGTAAAACATTCGTCAAGTTTGGTTAATCGAGGAATTGTAGAAGGTACTTTCACCTACGGAGGTAATCACCTTACAGGCAAGAATTTTGAAATTGAATATGCCCAATGTCTTGATGAATGGTGGTCTAATCGCATTGAAAAATTCGCTAACTTTGTCACATCTGGTAACTACCTAGATAGAGCGAAATATCTTGTTGCTTGGGGCGGTGGCGTTTCACTGCCAGTAGTGGATCAGAATCTGGCTGACTTAGGATTCGTGGTTTTAGAAAATCCACAATTTATCAATGCTTTTGGACTGAAGTTATTAACCGAAATATCCACAGGAGCTTAATTAATGAATTACGAATCTCGGCGTATAACCATCTCGTACTTAGCGGTTATTGAATTGTGCCAGATGTTCGATATCCCCCAGGATGCCCCAACACAAGCCCTATCAGCAGCAATAGAAAAGCTGATTTTTCAAGGTGGTATTGGTATACAGACCCCTCTAAAAACTCAAAATTCTCCATCAACATCAACAGCAATTCAACCGAATAAAGCCGGACTAGCAACTATGGCTTCTCAGTTTAAAGGAGTGGCTTCATGAATAACTTAAATCCAGTCTACGACTCAACCCTACTAACCAATTCAAAGGTTTACCAAATCGACCGGACGCTGTATCAGTACCTCTATCAAACCGGAACAAGAGAGCATCCTAAATACCACTTTCGCCCTCTGGCTGGGCAAAGAAAGAAGGCTGATTTATTGCTGAATCACAGGAGTTTAACTAATCGCTGTTATGAGGTTTTAGGGATGTCCACTAATGCAAGTGTCGTCAGCCAAGAATCACTGCAATTATCAATTTTTTGAGGTGAATATGAACACTCAACCGCTACCAGAATTGATTGCACAAGCCCAACAATTAGTAACCCAAATTCGGCAGCATCCACAGTATCAAAGGTTGAATTTTGATTGTGACGTAACGCTTGGGGACGTAAGCCAATTTTTCAACACACTGCAATGGACAGCCGCAGATTCAACTGTGGACGTTTCGAGAGAAGGCTTTTTTCAGTGATGGGGAGAGCGATTGCACTGCCTGACCAACATGGCAATCGCCCTACCAATGTCTCTACCGCCGCAAAACGATAAACGACATAAGGATTGTAAATCATGACGAAACCGCTTGGATACTACTGCGCTCTAACGCCTGGAGATGGAACCTATTTAGACTGGTTGCAAGATACTTATGGTTCTTGTCTTGAGGGGATTAATCGCATCGAAAAACTGCATTTTTTAAAAGCGATAACTGAAAACTTAATCGCTGCTGAAATTGCTACACAAGGGCAATATTTATTAGAAGAATCAGCCCAAACAATTCAAAAACTTCAAGAGGATTTGTACCAGTACACGCCGATAGGCGAACACTTGGGACTGGCGGAAGCATTAATTAATCAACTCAAATACCAACGCTAAGGAGAACCGCACAATGGACTTTGCAATACGTAATCCGGTAGTTGGTCATGCCAGCCACATTGATGAAAAGGCGCAATCTTGGGGAGGGTTTGAGTCCGATATTCTGGGGTATCTTTCGGATATAAATAAACTCGAACAGTTTGCAGATTACGCCAATAACGCCCAAGAATTATCAGACAGATTAGAGCCATTTTTGGACAATGCCAAAGTGGTTTTTGAGGCGATGGAGAAGTTGACCAAGGGACAGGTAACTTGGACAGAATTAAGAAAGCAATATGGCTCTCATGTTGCTACTGCCATCGCCAAGATTCGCAAGTTAAATTCTGAGTTCGATTCAGAGATAAGCCGCGTAGATGCTCAAGACAGAGCCGACCTGTTGCGAATTGAGCAAAAACGTAAACACGGACTAGCTGAAGTTGCAGCCCAATTACACTACGATTTACAAGCAGAATTGTGGAGACATGAGAACAAAATCAGCAACATAGAAAATAGACAAACCGTGCAAGCCCAACGGCAAGCAATCACCACAGGATTGAGAGAAAAACGCCAACAACTTTTAGCCCGTGCAAGGTATGGGACTAGGGCATTAGAGCCGAACTCTTCACCGCAGTCAGTAATACCATTTCAAGCCCAAAATTCAGCACCAACATCAAGTGTTTCTGCAACCGGAACCGTGAGAGGTTGGGGTGCAATGTTAGGAAATCTTTGGCAGAAGTTAGGCGACAGATAACTAATTAGTTGAGAGGACACAGGCTGATGCTAGAAAGGAAACGAAATGAAGATCCTCATAGCGTCAGCCCTTTTTTGTATGAAGGGCTGACACCTACACAAAAACAGCAACCATCCCAACCGCAACCATTACCAGAAAATAACAAAGCTAGAACACTTAGACGTGCTGGTAATGCTTGTGAAATTGTCGCTGGCGGTTGTCTAAACAGTGCAGTAATTTTCACCTTTCATCTGTTGCAAGTTCACCCAGTTGGAATGTTCTTAGCGGTAGGCACTGCACACCTGTATTTTACTGCCACTGCAACAGGTGAAGGATTCAACAATTTCGTCACCAATTTAATGACTGGTTGCAGTGCATCATTAGCCCTATTGTGTGCGCTCAGTGAACCGATTAGTGAGTGGTTAGAAGCTCGAACTTCTACAGCTACAGCTAAGGCTTCTATTGAGTCGATTTATCAGCCAAAAACTGCTGAAGAATCAAGTTGGTTTCACGGTGCAGGAGTGGCCATATTTATAGCGATATTAATGATTTTTCTGTTTGGTGGTGGTAAGAGTAAATGAATTACTTAAGCGAGAAACATCAACAGTTAGAAGAGTCCCAACAATCGGGTTTGATGAAGTGGTTTGGGCAGTTGTCAATGGATAGGAAAGCCGTTGCAATTGGGCTGAGTTTAACTGTCGGTCTTGCCTCAGCTGCACTAGCATGGCTTGGGACGACCAGCGATCGCATTTACTTCTGCATTAAAACCCCGAAAAAAACATTGACTTGCAATGACTTGAATAACCGACCTTTCCGCATGACCCCTTACTACTGGGAACAATGGCAGTTAGACGGAATGCCCCCCCAGATTGTGAGAGATCCAGCGATGGGAATCAACGGGCTAGTCAGGGCAAGTAATCCAAACAAACCAATATTTGCTACAGCTGCATTTTTGGGGTTTGCGCTGGCTGGGTGGATGCTGCGCCACTGCCAGTCCGAGGAGAAACAGAGGGCAGTTTTTGTTGACATTGCCCAAAAACGAGATGCAGCAAGAGCAGAGATGGCAGCACGGAGCGAGTTGTTAGACAGTTACAGAGACATTGCTATCAAAGAAGTGGAGTTGCAGGCTGACTTAGATTTAATCGCCAATGACCGTACTGTTGACATTCAAAAAGCGGAGATTTACGCCCACACTGAAATTGAAGTAACTCAGATAGAAGCAACTGACGCTATTTTTGAAGCGCAAACGGCGGGGATGACCGAACAACAGAAGGCAGAGTACATTAAGCAGTTGCGTGAGATGAAAACGCCGTACTTGCAAGGTAGCCAGACTTTACAGGGGACGATTGACCCTAGCGACAAGGTTACTGGCTCTGAGCCTGGAGTAATCGCACCACAGTCCAATAAAACCGCATGGGTGCAAAACCTCATCAAACAAACTGCCCTGATATGGGGCAACCAGGGCGGCGGTAAATCTTGGCTGGCTCGTTATGTCGTTAAACAGAAAAAACAGGCTGGCTACCGTGTGATTGTCCTTGACCCCGACTCGAACCGTAGTGAATGGCGAGGAGTTGAAAGTTATCACTCATGGTCGGATATCGAACAACAAATCCGCGATTATGTTCAAGAACTAGAAGAACGTTTAAAAACCTTTAATAATTCATCCTTAAGTGAGTCGCAATGGCGGCAGAAACTTTGGAGTGAAGGTAAAGCAACAGCCCTAATTTGTGAAGAAGCAACCACATACGGCGACTTTATCAAGGATGAGGAATTGTTGTCAAAATTCGGGAAACTGGGACTGACCAAAAGCCGCAAACAAGAGATGCCTTTAACTGTGGTTGCTCACAACAATACCCAGACCTGTTTATTTGGAATTAAGGGCTTGTATAATCTCGTTTCTAAAATGCTTCAAGTTGAATGTTTAGCTCTTGTTGACCCGATTACACTACAGCCAAAATCTACGGGTAGAGCTAAGGTAAAACTCGACAGTTCTAACGAGTGGCTTGATGTTATTCTGCCGACTATGACCGCTAAAATATCTGATTTTAGTGACGCTGCAACATTAGAATCTACTCCAATTCCACCCATAGATAAAGCCACTTTAGAACGCATTTATGAACTGGAATTTAATCTTGGTAATCAGGCAGAAATAAGCCCTACGCAATCCCTAACACCACTAGCCCAATCGTTGCTGCAATTCCTCCAGCGCACCGGAAGAACATCGGCAGTCATACAGGAGGTACAGCCCAACTTTAAGGTAAAGGGTCAACGGTTCAGTTCGGAGGAATTGAAGCGACTGTTTAATGAGTTAGTTGAGAATAGTCTGGCCGTCTGGCTAGATGTAAATACCATTGAAATCACTGAAAATCGGACACACGGACATAACGCATAGAAGTAGACAGAATCCTTATGCAGCAAGGGACAGCAACGAGGGACATCTAGACAGCCATCAGACAGTAGACAGACTTACCATAAAAATTTTTTTACCGAAAGTCTACCGCGATCTGTCCTACAAAATCACCGTTAGGGAAACCTGGCATCAGTAAATCATCTGATATAACAAACAGCAATAAAATTGTTGAAATTGCAATACAAACAGCAGTTGAAATAGCAATAACAAACTGTCTTTTTCAATTCAAGGCTACAACAATGTTGCATTTAAGGCTGCAACATTGTTGCTTGCTACCTTCGCTAGAATTTAATCAATATTTCGTCAATATTTCGTCAATATTTCGTCAATATTTCCTCAGTGCAATTTGGAGTTTCTAAGAGACACTCCTTGATTGATAAAAAGTCAAATAATCAATCAAAATGTTCGGTAAAATTGCTCAATCTTGTGTACTATAAAAAAGATAGAAAAATATTTCACAGCAAAACAAGCGCGAAGACTCAAGTACTTCGCGCTGTTATCAAAATATGGGATGCACCAGAGCCAACTGGTACATACGGTATTTTGTGAATGTTTTTCCTGCAAAACCCTTACTTTACGTCCAAAGAGGATATTACATGGAAAATAAAATTAATCTACAACCCTATTCTAGCTTATTAAAACCAAAAAATAAGCTGTTGCAACCTAACTACAAAGCGCAACTGATTGCGATAAGCTTGCTGCTGAATTGTTGGGGAAGCCTGAATATTGAAGTCACCACCCCAGTGTTTCAGTTCAAGTCGAAACCAGCACAAACTTCAATGATCGAAATGATGAAGAAGCTAATAGATCATAAATAACTGCTTGATGCTGGTCGCCGTAAAAGTGACTTTTTGAGTTATCGGGGTTTGTCGTAGATGCCGAACTAAAATTTCTGGACATCCATAAATTATGATGCTGGAAGCGTTACCCAGCAAGCATCTTAGCCGCTTGCTTTTCTAAGCACCAGTGAGTGGCTGTTTACCCTCACTTACTTGGTGCAGAGTAGTATCAATACTCTGCACCATCTTCCAAGACTAATTCGAGCCAAAAGTGATAAATAGAGGTATGCCATTTGCTCTAAAATTTTTAACACCCCCCACATTGTTTTCATTGGTTTAGAAGAAACCCAGCATCAGCTTTTTGCTGTGGAGTGGAATTAAGGTCAAGTTACGGCTTACGACCAGGACATGCGCTAAACGCTATCTATTCAAATCACACCCGATTTTTATATAGTTTTTTATTATTCTTTAAAAAAGAGTACAACAACGGTTTGTCAACAAATTTTAAATAATATTTCAATTTACTTAAAGACAAAATTTTTTTAAATTTGAAAAAGCACAGAAAAATCATCAGAGCAAAGCAGATTAAATCAGGAGACCGTAGGGAGAGTCGTTATTGATGCTTAAGCTACGTTTGGCTCAACTTTGCTTCATTTTTATTCCGCATAATAACTTAGAATAAAAAAGAGTATGTATACATAACCGATGCCAAAATTGCTGAAAATCATTTCAAAATGAAACTTACCATCCCAGTATATGTAGTTCAGATTTTTCTTTAATAAGAGGTATTAATGACTTCATCACTTCAAGTTTATCCCCCACTTGGAATTAATGAGAAAACTTTAGAATTTATTCCCTTAGATAAAGACCAGGTGGTTTTTGCAGGAGAAAAAGGTGACATAGTGTTACCAAACCCTTATAAAACCATCACACGAGAGAGGCATTGTGTCTTGAAGCGTCAAGCTAATGACTGGTTGATAATTGATGATAAGCCAAGTACTAATGGTACTTACCTGTATAGAGTTACGAATAATATAGAAATAGATTTACGTAAGTCAGGCCCATTAGTTTTAGAAAATGAAGACATTATCCTGATACCTGGTATGGTGTCGGACTGTAGTGAAGTTTGTATGTGGAAACTACGATTTATCAAGTATAAAACTAATTCAATTCCACAATTTCAGATTACTCATTTAGAGTACAGTCTAAGTCAAAAGAATCTTGTCAAGTTATATAGAAGGAAGCGAACAGAGATTCCCTTAACTATACAAGAATGTGCGCTTGTTGATTATATGGCAAGACGTAATGCAGATAATAATCAACCTGTTGTTTGTACCTATACTGAACTGATACTAGCAATATGGGGCGATGAGATTAATCACGGTAAAAATGAAGTTAATCATCTTGTCCATAGAGTGCGTCGGAAAATAGAGTTCAACCTTAGTAAGCCTGAGTTTCTCTTGAAAGATAAACAAGGAAGAGGCTATATGTTGATGATAAAAATGCAGGCTTAATTTTCAAAAACCACTAAGTATTATATGAATAAAGAGCAAGATAGCTATTCTCTGCCAGAGGATAAAATTAAGCAAGGAATAGATAAAGAGATTCAGAGCTATGAAGCTGGGGATAGTGACTTACAGCAATACCAGAAGTTAAATTTTAAACCGTACACTATTCAAGAGGAATTGGGAAGTGGAGGTTTTGGTAAAGTCTACAAAGCTCTTAACGAAGAAAATCAACAGTATGTTGCACTCAAGTTTCTCAAAAGCAAATTGCAATTAGAAGAAGAATGGCAAGAAGTCAACGGAATTAACTATGACAATGTTGAAGAAGAATTTGTTAAGGAGGCTAATAATTTACAAAAATGTTTTCATAGTAATATTGTAGAATTCATAGACTTAAAAAAGACCCATAATGGTTGGTGTATTGTAATGGAATATATCGATGGTAAAAACCTTAAGGATTGGCTAGAAAAACAAGATCAACCGCTTACTGAAAGAAATGCTTTAAATTACATTCGGCAAATTGGAGAAGCATTAGAAAAAATTCATAGTCTGGGAATAGTGCATCGAGATGTAGCGCCTAAAAACATTATCCTTAAAAGAAATAGCTCTCAAGTGATTTTAATTGATATGGGAATTTCTCGTCACTTTTCTCAGGATAACAGCAAAACAATTTCCAAAGCTTATTCCAAAGGATTTACCCCACCTGAGCAGGAAAGAGAATATCCTGCGATAAAAGGTTCATTTAATGACGTTTATGCTTTAGCTGCAACATTCTATTACTTACTGACTAAAGATGTACCAAGTCATTTTTCTATAAGAGAGAAAAAAGATACTTTTATTCCAAAACTCAGCAAGAATAATAGTATAAGTAAAAAAACCAAGGAAGCTATTGAAAAAGGAATGAAATTAAAGTGGAACGAGCGTCCTAAATCAATAGCTGAATGGCTTAATTTACTTCCACCCATTGAAACAAATCAAATTAAAGATGACTCTAACAATGTATCGGAAAATCTAGAGTTATTATTGGGCAGAGCTTCCTTAATGGGATCTGCGTTGTGGAGCATAATTTTTAATTTTCAAAAACAATCTGGATTTCTTTTAATGTTAAGTATAGCGTTACTAGTGATTGCTCAATTCAATATTAAGAAACCAGAAACATTAATGTTTTTAATTATTAGTAGTATAATTCCAAGTTTATTTATTTATATAGTTATGAAAGAAGAAATTTATTATAAGGGTCTTATATTCAGCACTATTTTATCTTTTGGCATAATGGCTTTTCTTCAATTTATTCGGGAATAATTTATGTTTTCTAATATTAATAGGAAGAGAAAACTGCTTTTATATATCTGTCTAGCCTTATTCATGCTGGCACTATTATTTGTACCTAGACTACATAAAATACCAAGTGCAAATCAAACAATTTTTCCTTCACCAAATCAAGGAACAAAATGTAGTCCTGAATCATTTAAAGATGTAACGGTCTCTCAGCAATATTCAAGAGTACGCTTCTCTGGGTCTACAAGTTTTGCACCGTTGAACGAAATAGATGTGTTGGCAGCTATCTTGAACAGTCAACCTAAAAAATTTAGACTAGAGTACGTTGATCCAGCAAGGTATGGCGAGTCTCCTGGTTCTGGTACTGGTATAAAATGGCTGATTCAAGATGAACGTGAACTCACCTTTGCTCATTCTTCAAGACCTTTTAACCAAAAGGAAATTGACGAAATGAAACAAAAAAACTTAAAACTAGTATTGGAATCAGTTGCTATTGATATTATTGCCATTTATGTCAACCCAACATTACTCCAACAAGGCTTGCAGAGTTTAACTCTAGATCAGGTGCGAGAGATTTTCACAGGAAGGATTACGAATTGGAAAGATATCAAAGAAGATTTAAAAGACCAGGAAATTATTCCTTATAAACGTTCTGATGGAAGTGGTACAGTTGACTCTTTTAAAGAGAAGGTACTAAACGGCCAAGATTTTGGTAAAAAAGTAAAATTAGTTAGTTCAAAAAAGGAAAATTTAATAACGTCAGTCGCCATAAGGAATATTGCTAAAATACCGGGTGCTATAAGTTTTGCGACAACATCGGAACTTATCAACCAGAGCGGAATAGTTATTCTCCCTATTGCTAAAGATGATCCCTCTGCTCCTGTTTCTCCTTGCGATAATACAAAATGCGAAACTGTCAATGAAAAAGATATTAAAAATAAATCTTATCCAGAAGAATTATCTAGAGAATTATTAGTAGTCATTAAAACGGATGATCCGATTAAGAAGGAATTGGGTGAAGCTTATGTTAATATGCTTAGGAGTTGCGAGGGTCAAACGTGGATACGAAAAAAAGGATTTTTACCTATTAATAATTAAAGCTTAGTCACTTAAACTTTATTGAAATATTCTCTGAGTAGTACGAAAAGACCATTTTATGTACCGTAAGAATTAAGAATTTTAAGGCTTTTATCCTTCCCTATAGCGATATCACAGTTTCAGCAGAATGCCCTGGCGCGTGACGAGAGCGAAGATGTAAAGTGATTTCGGTATCGAGTCGCTTGAGGAAAATGATATCGGTTTTGATAGCAACAATTGATCAACCAGGGGTGTAGAAGCGAGTATAGACAACTCATGCCAGCCACAACATCAGCGAATCCTATTGGTGCGGATCATACCTGTAAATGGTCATCGCGCTGCTCTCCATAAGCAAGTTTAATCAGCCTACGAAAGAATGCGGCTTGTAGCGTTCATGGTGTCGGGCTGAATGATAAGTCTGGGTTAAGGGTGTGTCATCGCTGACGAGAGAATAGGCTTTTCGGGCAGTTACATTGTCTTCCTGCTCTTAGATCATGTAGGCTAGACCCTATGAAAATAAACCGGTTCGGTAGGGCAGAAATCCTTATCCCTGATCAAATCAATCTCCTATTTAACGAGGGCTTTGTCAACCCACGCGATCGCGCTTTATTTGGCGTGTGCCTTTATGCTGCCTGTCGGATCAATGAAGCTTGCACGTTGGCGGTAAATGACGTGTTTGGAAGCAATGGTGTGAGGGGGGTGTTGGTGTTACGGAGTGTTAACACCAAGGGGAAGCGAGACACCAGGGAAATTCGAGTGCATCCGAAGCTCAAGCAGTATTTGGAAGAGTACAACCCTAACCGCCGCAAGGAGTTCTTGTTTCCTGGGCGGCATGGGTTGGGACATATCCACAAGGTGAGTGCTGACAAAATCCTCAGAGATACTTGTGTGCGGTTGGGGATTGAGGGCGTTAGTACCCACAGCTTTCGGAGGACGGCGTTAACTAGGATGAGCGATGCGGGGATACCATTGCGGCACATCCAAGAGATATCAGGGCATCGGACTTTGGCAGCTTTGGAGCGATATCTGGGGGTAACTGAGAAGCAGAAGCAAAACGCTATCTCTGCTTTGGATTTTTGAAGAATGAATAAAAAATGAGCTATACCAACATCTTTAAAATAGTTAAAAGATTATTTAAACGGGCTGGTGTTGAAAAAACTATGTCACCGCACCGTTGCCGCCACAGTGCCATCACTGCTGTACTTGAGAAAACTGATGGCAATGTCCGCAAAGCCCAAAAACTTAGTAGACACGCCAAACTAAATACGCTCCAGATTTACGACGACAACCGCAATCGTGATCAACTGGAAATGTCTGAGCTATTGATGGATGGGTTGGATTGAAGTGGTTGCCACACCTGTTAGAAGAAGTTTTAAAAGTTGATTATGACGACATTTCTTCAAGCAGTTATTGTCCCTGAGTCGCAGTAAAAGCGATCGCTCAAGAGGGCGGTAAATCAGACCAAAGCAACCAAAAAAAAATCCTTATTAATCTGGCGCTGGGTCTACTTGCAACGCTAGTGCTTCAGCTTCAAACTTTTCTATGCACCGTTTGAACACACCCAACATAAATTCAACACTAAAACCCATTATTGGGGGCGTACCATACACCGAGCTACGGTATGTCGGTCTCTCTGCCCACCCGTATAACTTAAAGTCATGTGTTCTCTTTCCTGGTCTTCCTTCATGGATGTAGGCATTTCGCATTTCCTTGTAAGCGATTGCACCGTATCGGGACAAAGTTAACCATTGCTCAAGCTCAGTACGATTTGTTTCAGGGCAATTCGCTAGAGTCTTGTTCATTATCGCACCCAGACTCAAATCCTGCGAAGTGCAGCGAGTTTGGTATTGTTCAATAAATTCAGGGGTACGACGTTCTCCAATTGTGCTTAAGAATGTAGATACATTCTCAGGCAGTTTCACTCCTTTCTTTTGGTTTATGCAGGTATCTCCTCGATCCACTTTGCTCCACACGTCTGGTAGTGAAACAAGCTGGAATAACTCACCACCGTAACGTGCTAGAAACGCATCAAAAATAATCCGTTTACCACTATTGCTGCAATCTTTCTTGCCGATACTCTCTGCCCACAAATTGGAAAGAGCGTCAAGAGAACCCCACAGCAACACGTTGCCTTCGTACCTTTGTTCGATAAAGTTTAACTTACTGATGAATGCGTGTCGTTGTCTCCAAAAATCAAAAAAAGATGCAATCCGCAATTTTAACTCTTCGTCCATATTGTCTGCGGGATGTATATGTGCGGGGTAAGTACCGGGATGTGATTCTGCCGATGTTTGTCCTGCGGCGGCTGGATTGTTTGTTAGAGGAGACGAAAGATGCAGTGCTGGTATGATCGCCGGGGGGAAGCGGCGAAAAAACGGGCGATTGATTTGCTGAATGTACCGTATAGCAGGCGGGATAAGTGAAACTTTCAGTTGGAAAAAGCCAAATATGTCAGATTTGATTGTTGTCACTTTCCCTTCGACCCCAGTTGGCATCGTTCAGATAAGCAAGTCCCACACTCGAATTGACTAGCACAGGCATGACTACCTAAAAGGAGACAAACTAGGCAAAGTTCTCATTTGTATTTCTTATCAATTACCCCTCAAAAATCGGTCATTTTTACAAAACTTTACAAGGCTGCACCTGGTGACACGAACCTTCTATTTACGCCGACTCGAAGTATTGCTCAAGCCGTTCACCCCGACACTACCTAATTTTATCATTACTATGCACTACTACCAAAATATGTTTTGTTCTTCTTGAATCCCGTACTATTAAAGAATTTAACTAGATATTAAATATTAATTTTTTCTACCTACTCTGGGAAAGCCTCGAATAATAAAACTCTGCTCTTGCTACATAACCACATATAATAGAAAGGTGAATTAAATAAGAAGGTTTTATATGCCCAGGTTATTCATTAATTATGTTATTTGTAATCAACGTAGTGAATCAAGCGGTTCTGAAGATGAGATTTACTTAAAAATTAATGGGAAGAAGGTTTGGCCTGATGGTAATTATGAAAATATAAAGCAAGGTCAAAGACTTGACATAAATTATTCTGAAGATATTCGTGGCGATGTAACTGTTGAATTATGGGAATACGATGATATAAGTCCAGATGATCTATTAGGTTCAGTAACAGCTAATGAGTACACACTAGGAACACATACTGGACATGGAAATGGTGATGGCGGGAGATATGAAATCAACTATGAAGTTAGGTGATTTTCAGTAATTATTATACCCTCAAGCCAACAACCATATTCAGACTTTACTGATGACGTAAAAATAGTGAGCTTGTCACCAGCCGCCATTTTAAGTCTGAAAGCCTTGCTACAGAAGGTTTACAAAAGTAAAATTGTTTTTCGAGCCGAAAATCGTCTAAAAACCTTATTTTTGCTATCGCAATTACAAATAAAAAGGATTTACAATTATAATGGGCTATTTACTTGATGTATGGGGTGAAGGTCGTATTTATGCAGATGGTAACGTTACTGGATTTACTGACGCTACGAATTTAAATCATAAAAATCAAAGAATTTCTAATGGTATAGATAGGGGAAAATCTATACCTAACCTTATATCAGTTGATGATTATGAAAATCCAAAATTTCCAATAAATGACAGGGAATATAACTATATTACGCTAATGGGTTCTCCAATTAGTCGTGGAACTGCCAGAGAGATGTGCAGAGTTTTAAATCCTGATAGAGGAGTGATTTATCTATATGACCCAAGTAGTGACCATAACGCCAACTTTCGATCAGAAGCATCTCAATTTTCGGTTTTCTTTAGAAAACGAGTTTTTATTAGAGATTTAGGTTCTCCTTTCAACGAGATTAAGCTTCTGCAAGAAGATGTTTTTATTTATACTTGGGGAAAAGAGCATGATGAACTTTAGTTTATTTTTCAATAGAAGCTAATGCTTCGCAATGGACTATATCGCTATAATCCCGCCCCCTCAGAACCGGATTTGGGGTTTTTGGGATAAACCCTCGAAAAGGGGGATTATGAAAAGTGAGTTTTGACGCTATCACCCTATAACTCTTGCCAGGTAAGATTCTTGGCTAAACCCCGTCTCAGAAAGTGTACAATTATGAAGCTTATACAGCAAGCTCTTTAGCTCGCTTGTCGCCCCTTGAAGACTTAAAATCTACCAATCGTTAGGATTGTTATATTTCTCACAACCTACCCCATTAGCGCAAGTCTCTCCTCTCCAAACATCGATTACTTGTCCGGTAGTTGGATTTCTAAGACAGTAAGCAGGTTGAACCCAAACAATTAAACTTTGTCCTCCTCCAGTCCTGAATCTGAGGAAGAACTGCAATTTCTCTACTTCCTCTCCATTCCAATTTAGCCTTGTAGCCCTAACAAAAGATGAAAGGGACGATATCTGCGGAGTGCAATCGTTTAAGTCTGCTAACGCAGAATTTGGCATGATGAATAATGCACTAAAAAAAATAAGAAAGCTTGCCGCTAGTAGCAAAGTGAATGATCTGACGCATCTTGTCATACCTACTCTCCCTGATGATTATGTAAAACACAATACTCCCCGTCGATCTAACTGATAACCTATAGGGGTTTGATCTGTAAGGCAAAGCTTTTGGAAGTTAAGTAGCGGTAAAAGACAGGCTCGCTGATCCCACCTATACTTAGAAAGCTTGCCATCAATCTGAGTCAGAAATATAGCAGATATGGTTTGTAATTTATAGTACCAGTAAAAGGCTTTCCGCCCTTTTTCTAAGTAACGAGATTTGCTGTCAAACAAATTGAACGGTGTTTGCAAATCTCAGTGGTCTGCTTATCATTGACTGTTTCTACTAAGGTTCGATGCCTCCATAGCAATAGCCATAAAAAGATACTAATGTGCATAGCTCCTATTTCTATGGATGTTACGCATACAAATTTTAAGAACAGCATTTAAGCTGGTATTAGCAGGAGCAGTAAATTTACCATATCAGATAAGCTGAAGAAAATCACAAATTTCTCCAAAAGTTGTGATTTTCTTAAAAATCCTTAATTTTAGATGCCAAAAGTTGTTTAGCTTCAGTTACCTAAGCGTGATGTAATGTAGCTAGTGGATTACTAGGTTTAGCCCTATGTGGATACAGCCTCAAAATCATCATTTCATTACCCCCAAAAGGTGCAATATTTCCCTAAAGGCACTTTCTCCTGCTCTATCTGGTATTGAGCCGAGATACAAGTAAAAAGCAGCAAGATGGTCTGGAAACTCTTACTATATATAGGGTTCTGACTTTTCACGGGATGTGGAAAAGACAATGCGGTTCGCTTAAATTGTATGCGAATCAATAGGGGGGAATTAACTTGTGATTATCGAACTAGTCGAATCAGTTTTAATCAATAAACAAAATGAGATTTCTAATATGAAACGGCTACCGTCTATGGCTATGATTCTTTTGATATCTATGGCTGTGGTTATTTTGGCAGGTTCTATGCGGTTAGGCACAGTTTCAGCCGAAGTTTCACAAGCTCAAATTTTGCAACTAGCATCAGGGGCAAATGGAAGCAGCTCTGGCCAGGCATCTGAATGCAGCCCAAATAACTGGGCAGCTTTGGTAGTCTGTATTATTTTGGGTGCTGTTTATGGTATAGGTCTAACGTTCCTATGGACAAGAAACGGAGACTGGAAACTTAGCGAGGCACTCTCGGAAGTAGCCATATTTGTTCCTAAAAATACAGATGGAGCCAGCAACATCGGTAGTTTAGAGACAGCAACCAAAGGGTTGGAACAAGCAACCAAAGGGTTGGAACAAGCAACCAAAGGGTTGGAACCAGCAACCGAAGCGTTAAAACAAGCAACCGAAGCGTTAAAACAAGCAACCGAAGCGTTGAAACAAGCAACCGAAGCGTTGAAACAAGCAACCGAAGCCAAACCGCAATTAGTTGCAAGCTCTAGCCGCCTCCTTGCGTTCATTGGTTCGATCATTATCAGTGGGATGCTTCTTGCTTCAAGCTTTTACATTGTTTGGAGGCTCTTCAATTGTCAGTCATTGGAACCCCTGAGTAATTTAGGGACTTATTTAACATCCAGCGCAGCACTATTTATACCATATATCGCTAACAAGGTGGGTGATATATTCAAACCTTTATCTAAGTGAATGGTAATCATTGTAATTCTACTTCTTCCCCTTGGTTTTTTTTGAAAGCAGCACCTTGTTTTGAAGTTCATATTTACCAGTATTTTCCCCAACAGGTGACAGCATCGCCAAACTCGCCGCCGCCCCTAACTGGAAGCCTAAGCCAGAACCTGGGATACCACCTAGCAAAGCGAGAACATCACATTCTCCTCATCGACATAGACCCCCAAGCGTCCTTGACCAAATTCATGGGGTTTCAAGGCTGATTTAAATACGAATTTCCCCATGTTGCCGAATATGCTCAACTAACCGCTTAGTTTCACCACCAGCTAACTCTAGTTCTCTGACATTGCCCACCAAAATAAACAATTCCTTTGCCCTACTAACGGCTGTATTCAGTAAATTGGGTTTGCGGTTGAGGAACCAAAAACTATGCTCTTGGTGACACTGGTAAGCAGAAAAGATAATAGCTGCTTTCTCCCCACCTTGAAAATTATGAACCGTACCAATATCATCCCAACAAAAGTTTCGCCAACGGGTAGAAAGCCGATACTTGAGCGCGTTAGCTTGCTGCAAAAACGGCGACATTACCCCAATAGTCTTTGAGTTATCTTCCGAACTAATAGAGTAACCTTGCTTCAGCAAGGATGTAATTACAGCTTCTACAGCGTTGATTTCTTCTGGATTAGTGTTATGGATGTGGCTTCCCTCGACATGGTAAGCCAATAGATGCGGTTCTGCTGCCGTCCGGTGATCATGAGAAAGAATTTGCAGACCACCGGGATAGTTGGGGCTGCAAAACTGAATAATAGACGGGGTGCAACGGTAATGATTTCTCAGAATAATGCCCTTGCCATTGTCGCCTTCTGTACCACTAGCACCAGCAGCACGATGATAAGCGGTAGCAGTGTATTTGGCAGTGGGCGCATAGCGATAGTATTCTTCATTCCTCATGCCCCGATCCAGAAAGGCAGTTTTGAAATATTGCTTGATGGTATCGTCGCTCATATTGACGATAGGCTCAATTTGTTGGGGGTCGCCTGCCACTACTGCCCTTTGCGATCTCACTAGCAAGGGAAATAATTGATGTACAAGAGTTGTCCCCGCTTCATCCACCAGTGCCAGCTTGATGATATTAGGCTGAAGAATCGGCAACATATTACGCATTGATTGGAGGGTGGAGGTAATGACTGGGAAAATCAAGCTCAAGTCACGGTAGATGGCATCACTATCAGTTGACAGTTTTAGCAATGCCTCTCCATCCCCTGCTAATACACTGCCGTAAGTTTCTAATGCCCTCATAACGCTATCCTTGCGTCGGAGAACTTCTTGCAAGAGAAACGCCCAGGCACGTTGAAATAGTTCTAGCTGCAAATGGTGATAGTCCCGGTAAAAACGACACAAGAAATCAGCTTGAGGGTAACTATCAAGTTGTTTTTGGAGTTGTTGATGTTGAGTTTGCTTTAACTCTAATTCGTTAGTTAAAGCCGCTATTTGGTTTTGAATTTCAGTTACTTCCAGGTTTAGATTGCGCCATTGCCGTGACAAATCAATTTTTTGGTTAATGCTGGTGATGGCTGTGGCTAAACTAGAGGGGTCAATGGGTATTTGAAAGGGATGCGCTGTAGCTAAAGTGTTTAAAACAGCCGCATTTATCCGATTCGCCAAACGCTGAAAAATTCGCCTGTCAGTAGTAGCATTGAGCCAATCCAAAGCGCGTTTCGTGATGGAGTCAGAATCTTTTGGCAGTTCGCGTTCTGCTTGGAATAACGCAATTTGTATTTGTTCGTAAGCATCAATGGGAAAATTTTCGTAAGCAGCCAAACTTGATAGCTGTTCAGTTAGGGCTTGAAACTCGGCAGATTTAGCAGCAATATCGTTATTGAGTGATTGGATTTCTCCATCCAATTGCGATCGCCGTTCAGTGTCAATAACTTTTTGAGCAGTATTCAAGCGGTCTTTCTCTTGGAGTTGTTGAATTTCACTTTCTGCTTGCAGCAATTCGAGTTTGGCTTGTTGCCAGGAATCTTGATTAAATTCAGTATGACGCAGCCAATCTTGGGTTGATTGCAGTTTGGGTAAGGTTTCCTTACGGATATTAGCTTGATTGCCACCTGAAAGATAAAACTGTTGAGCCGGAGAATTTATACTCAGTCGTTGTTGGAATTTTTTAACGGTGCTGTTATTAGCGCCGACAAAGAATATTAAATTATTTACATCATCAAGACCGTGAACAAGCCGTAACGCTCGATTTGCTACTTGTTGGGCTATGAGGTGCAGAAACACCTCGGTTTTTCCATTCCCCGGTGGCCCACAAACAGCAGTTAATAAGTTCTCCTGGGCGTGTTTGAGGACGGACGCTTGAAATTCGTCAGGTGCGTGTGAAGGGAAAGCACCCCAGAATATCACCTCATCTCTGGGTAATTGTGGCTGACCACAAAGGTACTGCATGGCTGGGTGAGTTTCAGTTAGCCATTCTGCCTTAGAGTCAGGTTGTTGTAGTTCCTTAAATATTTCTTGTAGGTCTTGCTTAAGGAGGGCGTTATAGGGTGTAAAGTCGCAGCGTAGCAAATAAGGTTGTCGAGATGTTTTGTAGTTTCCTCCTGGTAAGTCTACCAGTTCTAGAAAGTCTCGAAGCGTTGGGAATCTTCCTTTAAATGTGTCTTCTAAGAATTTCAAAATCCCTGACGCAACAATCAGTGATTCGGCTTGTTCTTCCTCTAATTTGTACAGCCGCATTAAATTAACAATCACTGGCTGAAACTCGTATTCGGTTAAGTCCCAGCCAGTTTTGCGGTAATTCCCTTTTAAAATGGTTGAAATATCGATAGTGAACAAAGGCAGGTATTTCAGCTTTTGGTCTTTGCCCTTGCCGTTGATCATATAGATTTGTGGGAAGGCGACAGCCACCTGAACATCATTTTTGTTACCTCTAGTGGCTGCTTGTTGCTGTTGCTGGAATTGGGTGAATACTTCGTTATCTAGGAGTAACTTGTTGCCAACAAGCTGGACTCCCTTATCTACTACTTTTGAATAGATATCTGAAGAACGCTCGACCTCAGCTTGAGTCAGTTCCTCTAACCTGATGTAGCTTAACCAAGCTTTTACTATCTGGAGCAGTTTTTCTGACTCTAGCATAGGGACTTAAACTTAAAAAGGAACACAAGCTAAGTATAAAAAATATTTGAATCTTCTGTTTTCTGCATCATGCTATGGGTAGGTAAGGTCACTCAAAATTTGTAAGTGTTTCCAGTTGTGAGAGTAATTTTTCGATTTGCTTGCGTTTTTTTGGGTCTGACCAGATGCGTGATTTTTTTAGTTTAGTGCTGGCAACAGCAAAACGTTCTTTGTAATTGTTAGATTCAGTTTGAGGGTTAGAGGCAAGGGTTTTCTTTTCACTAATGCGCTGTTTAATTTCGCTTAAAGACCAGTTGTTAGCAATAGCTTGTTCTGTAAAGGCAACGCGCTCGTCTAAATCCTGAATTTGAGCAATGGCTTTGGCTTTAGTGTATTCAAGTTTTCCTTGTCTTAGTGCAGAAAGAATATCTTCAGGGAGGTTTAGCAAGGGCAGACGATTCTTGACGAAAGATGCCCAGGTCATTAAGCCAAGTCCCTCAAATACACCTTCAACAATTTTTAAATCTGGGTCAGCAGATGGCTCATGATTGGGGTCTAAATTGTGGGTTTCAGTTTCGCCCATAACGTTATGGGTAGATAATTCAATATCACTTTCACCATCGTTGATAGCGTTATTAGTAGAATCATTTTCAACTGCGCCCATAACGTTATGGCTAGATTCATTACCATCGCTATCGGATGCGACCATAATGTTATGGGTAACTGTAGATGTCTTGTTTTGTAAGCGTTGTAGACGATACAGTAATGGGGGTACTTCCTGGGGGATTCGACCTAATTTGAGAGCCAGCAAATGCAGGATACCTTCGGTTTCTTCAACTGGGTTCAGGTCTTCCCGCAGCAAGTTTTCTATCAGTGCAAGTTGAAAAGCTGCATTGTCGTCTAATTGCCTAATGACAACGGGGACTTCTTTTAAACCATTTTCTTGGGCGGCACGATAGCGACGTTCTCCTGCGACTAATTCGTGTTTTTCTCCATCCAGGGGGCGGACTAAAAGGGGTTGCAGGATGCCATACTGTTTGATGGATTCAGTTAACTGCTTTAATGCCTCAGAGTCAAAGTAACGACGAGGTTGATTCGGGGGCAGAACAATCTGGTCTAACGGCATGGCTTGGGGAGAACCAGCATTCAATCCGCCTGTGGTGTCCCAAGGTACTTCAATTTTGCTTTTGAGGGGTCGGGTGGTTTTGGGGCGTGTCATTTTAATGATTCTAAACTAAGGGCTATTTTTTTCAAGATGGCAACAGATGGGTGCTTTGGGTCGTAAACTGCCAAGGGCATTCGTTCTTCTGAGGCATCAACAAAAGCGGTAGAACGAGGAATCGGAGCAAAGACAGTTCCAGCACTTGCTAGTTGTTCAGTGATGGCTGCTAGGGTACGAGTGTCTTGAGAGTTACGGGCATCGTATTTTGTCGGTACAAATCCAGCTATTTGTAGTTTACGGTTGGGCTTGTTGCGGACGGTAGCAACTGTTTTTAATAATTCGCCTGTACCCTCAAAGGCTTTGAAATGGGTTTCCAGGGGGACAATAACATGAGTGGCAGCAACAAGAGAGATGTAAGACAATAGCCCTAAACTGGGAGGGCAGTCTATTAATATAAAATCGTAATCAGGTTCAATTGGTTCGATGGCTTCTCTGAGGCGGAAATCCCGCATGGAAGCACTAACCAATTGCATTTCTGCCGTAGCCAGAGAGATGTTGGACGGGGCTAAATCCATGCCATGAATACCCTCAATAATTGGCAGGGGTTGTTCATCCACAATGGCATTGTTGACAGTTGGCTCTATGTCTCTTGGAACCAAGCCCATAAAGATAGTTAAGCTGGCTTGGGGGTCTATGTCGATGAGCAGCACACGATGATTCAGTTGTGCTAGTTGGTAGCCCAGGTTTTGGGTAAGGGTGGTTTTGGCAACACCTCCGGCCTGATTAAAAACTGCGATGATTCGGCTCATAAGTGAGTTGGTTTAGCTGCACCGTTACAATTTAAGATAGCGGTAAGAAGCCAAGAAACAATGTTTATTTTTGTTTTTCTGACAGGCTGTATCAACTATTTTGAGGAATTTTTTAAATTTCGCTGTCTTCGAGCTTCTCTCTTTTGTTGTGCTTTATCCAAGCTTTCATGATCATTAACGCTCTGTTGGGGAGTAACAATTTTTGATGTTGTTTGCTGATTGCCAGTTGGGGGTAGGGATTTAGGCGGTAGGGTTTTCCTAGTCTTTAAGCCAAAAAGAAAATGCACATCATCAAAATCTCCCACCACCTCATCATCAACACGCCCCGCTTCAAAAGCTTGCTCAATCAGAGGTAAAGAATCTATTGCTTTGAGGTCAATTAGCACAGAAATGATGTGACCATTTAACTCTGGGCTATTTTCTTCAAAATTCTCTAGCTGTTGAGACAAGGCAGCAACACAATCCGCCTGATGCTCTGGATATACACAGGCAATTTTTTTGATAGTAACCATAGCGTGAACTCGCCAAGTTTCGTCATGAGAGTCATCAGCCAGAAAATTTGTGAGTGCTGGGATTGCTCTTAAACCAATCAGGCTTAAAACATCCGTCAACTCCTCAATCAAGCAGAACAAGACTTCATTATCAAAAGCATCATCCATTTTGGGGAATAAGCTAATCAATGGCTCAATTGCTGATTCTGCTCGGAGTTGCCCTAATGCCCGAATTGCATGGAGAGGCGCGTATTCTAATAAACTGTATTCACCAAAAAAACCAAAGTCATCATCTGAAAGATTGTATAAATCCTCATCCGTTGCCATACGGATTAACTCAGGAATATCATCAGCCGTGATGCCTAGCTCTCGGTAGTCAGGCCATTCATCTGGGGATAATTTTTCAGTTCCTGGCTGATAGTCAAGTAATTGATTAACAGGAGATGAATAACTATTTTTAGGCATAAATTTTGGAATCAATTCTTTAAGAAACTGAACAAGTTTTTTGATTGCACTTTACTCTTAACAGTAGTTTGACTCCAAATACAACCACATCACTAAAGAAACTACGCTACAAATAGGAGTGTTTTTGTTCCTCCCGCAGAGAACACCTCATTACAGCAGATGGTAACAATACGATATATTGCTCTCAAGTAAGAAAATTTTTTACAAATTTTCTTAGATTGGTGAATACAGCAGGGTGAAATCAATGCTTTCGAGAGCCAATGTTGCGTATCTCTATTGCACGGTCGAGCCGAGCAAGCTGGGGGGGCTGGGGTAGCTGGGGGAGAAAGTTGCGATCGCCCTTCGACTGCATAATCAAGGTGCGACACATTGGCGGCTGAAAACTTTATTCATCAAACATTCAAGCTAGAGCATCAGAAAACATTCTTAGTTTTTTCTTGGTTTTAACTAAACAGTAGTATCAAACTTGATTCTGGGTAACTTAAGTTTAGAGTTCTGTATTTAACTTGTCTCAAGTTATGCCAAGGCGTATCATCACTGAACTGACTAAGGAACAAGAAGCAATGATTGCCATTTACCGAGACAAATGGCGAAAGATAGCAATCTCTACAGAACCAATTAATCATGAAAAAGTTGCAGCAATAATTAAAGCTGCTTATGCTGTAAGCGACTATCCAGAACCAGAAATTTTATTCTATAGTAATCCTCTGGCAGCAATTCAAAAAGTTCTGGCTATTGAAAACTTTAAAGCTTATCTAGGGCGTAAGATTGATATCAAGTTTCTTAAAAGAGTAGTAGAACATATTCAACATGGAATAAATCAACAGCTTGATTATCAACTCTTCATCAGATTACGGAATCAAATACAATTTCCTGAATTTCCATATTACCCAACTGCAAGTCATCCACAAAGCTCATACTTTCCTCATGGCATAACACAACGTATTGAACAGCAATTAATGACTGAACTCGATCAACCAAAAATTGAATTTACTGACATTTTATATTTGACACAACCCTTGACTAGAACAGCAGAGTGGGCAGTTTGGGGTTGTATGTTAGATTTTTGTATTTCAGTCCTTGCCATTAATCATGACAAGAGAAAATGGCAGGTATTTCAAGATTTAATCCAATACTGTGGTTTAATATCCAAATATGAAAAGGTTTGTATAGTCTGTGAGCGTCCTTGCAAGGTATCTTTTGATCAAGAGAATATCCTTCATGCTGAAGGAGAAGCAGCAGTTCAATTTGCTGATGGGTATAGCGTTTACGCATATCATGGTGTCAGGTTGCCAGAGTTATATGGCAAATTACCCCCAACTCAGTGGTCAGCAAAATGGTTATTAGAAGAAGATAACGCTGAACTGCGGCGCGTGTTAATTCAAGGTATTGGTTATACTCGCATTTTGGAACAGTTACAAGCAGTTGAATTAGATTCCTGGCAAGAATATACGCTTCTTAAAATTAATTCCGATATAGATGTAGAACCAATTTATTTGTTGAAAATGACCTGTCCTAGCACCCAAAGGATTCATGTATTGCGCGTACCACCGGATATTCAATCAGCACAAGATGCTATTTGTTGGGTAAATTGGGGTATTGCTCCTGAAGAATTTAGTGTGCAAACTTAAGTATCTTTTTAGTAAAGTGGCAATGAAAGCTGACTTTAACTTAAATGCTCATACTAGCCGCTTTCCCTTGAATGTCGTCTTCCCCACATTACACGACATTAAAATCGAAAAACTCAATTTTTCACAGTATTTCAACAAAACTTTCAAACCCATCTTTAAATAAAATCGCGGATGCAGCCAAGCTAATCTTTACACTAACATTGAGAACTAAAGTACGACCAAGAATTAAGTTAATGACTGCCCAAATCAGCGATAGGGTCTTATATCATCAAAAATTTTGTGACATTACTGGTATCAATGGTTCTGGCTTATTTGAACCACTACAGTATGGTGTTAAGCCAGTAATGATTTCTTCTGCTTGCTGGCGGGGTTATTACTGTACTTATGAGGTTGCTGATAAATCTCTGTTTCTTACACAACTCAATATCGGGCTAAGTGAAGCGGATCAGTTGAAGGCAGAACAAGGAGATGGGCTGAAGCTGTTTGGTAAAACACCTGCTCGATATACAGAGTATGGACAGCGTATTCATTTGACAAGCAATAAAACCGAGACTCACTGGGAGTCATCAGACTTTAAAATAGATGGTATAAGGGAGTTGATTCCCTTTACTGGTGGTTTGTTACTGGGAAACGACTTCATCCGCCAGATGTATGTTCACATGGGCTTTCACCCTGCATACAAGTTCAGAACTGTTTATGAGTTAATCTTTGATCATGGGCAACTTGTAGAAGAACATGACCGTTCCTCGCAGATGGCACAGTTGAGAGAGATGTTACCTATTGATACACTAAAGCCAGGAGTTAGTGCATCCCGCAACGAAATTAAGCAATGGCTCAAGCAGTGTTTTAGTTTAGAGTACAAAGGATTTTCTACTTAATACATAACTGTAGTAAGCAAATAGTTAAGCCACGACCTCGCAAGGAAGTTGCACAGCATTGGCTCTCACAAACCTTATAGATAAAGATATTGAGCGAACTAATCAAATTTTTCTTAACTCAGTTTCTTACTTGCAACAAAATCTATAAGTAATTGATTGATTATTGATAGTAAAGCATAGATTTATCTCTATATAGAACTGATACTAATATTTAAGAAGATTTAAGAACTCGTGGCAATTAGGCGGCGCAGCGAAGTGCTGGGCGGGGCTTTGATCAACTCGGCATCTTCACCAGTAAACTATTGCCCCGTCTCAGCACCGCCTAATTGAGCGATAGCGGCAACGAGTTCGTCGGCGCAACACGACTCATCGACTAAAACCCCTAGAGCGTTGTTTCTGCTGTTCGATTTCTTTCTGCTGCGCTTCAATCAAAATCTCATTCCAAGTCCGCCCACTAGGTGCAACTCTTTTAGCCTGCGGTAGCATTTTTTGAACAACTTGGGCTGTTTCATTACCCTGAGAATCGTTATTAAATGCCAAAGCAATTCTGTTCACATTCTTGAGCAATTCAAGGGGCCACGAGTTCGGATCATCAACAGCCATATACATTGTTCTAACTGGTGGTTGTCCCTTGTGTGCATCCCTATCAATATGTGCAATTGACAGTGCCTCAATTGGGGAATCACACAAGATAACTCTCTCGATTTTATCGTCAACCTCTCCACCCAATTTTAGGTAAAACCATCCCTGTGAGCGATCGCCATTTTCAGGGTACTCAGAACAGCGATTGTCAAGGCGTGTGGTATCCCAAAGCAGTGCGCCTGACTTTTCACCGTTCAGATCGCGCTTAATAAAGACAACATTTTCCTGCTGGTCTACGTAACCTAACCCCTGACGTTGTAATGCTCCTACAAGGAAGTTAGTTA
>NZ_JACJTB010000068.1 GCF_014698475.1 Nostoc spongiaeforme FACHB-130
CAGCATGACTGGCTCACTTTGGAATGTATGTTTTTTTCTCTTGTTTCTTTTTTCTTTACTTCCTCTGCTTCATTTTTTGCTCCCGATCGCTTGACTTTTAAGACAGTCGCTACTTTTCTTTGCGCCTTTGCGCCTTTGCGTGAGGCTTAAAATTATTGTTCACCAACTTCAGACAAAAAACCTCATCTCTACGCTTCAAAAAAAGCAGATGGCGAAATATGAAAAAACTCTGCTAATTGACGAATGTGGTTAACAGTTAAATTCTGTTGACCATTTAACACTTCAGATACAACAGACTCAGCTTTAAAAATAGGTAATAAGTCTTTTTGTTGTAAACCAAATTCAGCTATTAATGCTTGTAAGAGTTCTACACCATGAATATCTGGAATAGAATTATATTTTTCCTCGTACTCACTCACAAGAGTACCTAGAACATTTAAATAGTCTTGTTCATCTGTTGTTAATTCACCTTTATCGATGAGGGAATCCATTACTTTTTGTGTAGCGAGTAATTCGTCCTCAGAATTAATAGGACGAGGAGGAAAAAATGTCAGTAGTTCAATATAAGTTTGGGAGTTAGGTGTTCCAAGGGTCATTTTTCCAATCATCCTTATCATATTCTGCATGTGTAAGGACATAGCGAATAAAAACTTTTTGATATTGGTAATCTATAAAAGTAATGAGTCTATAGTTATTACCACTAATGTTAAACACAGTCAAATTACCAACTTTATCTGCTGTGGGGAAAGTTTGGCTTAAATCAACAAAATTTTGCCATTCAGCTACCGATGTCAGCTTGTACCATAGACGCAGGCTTGTTTGTGCATTCGGATGCTTTTGCCAAAATTCAGTTAGCCTCGCACGCGTAATGATGTGCATAAATTTTTAGCATTTGATGTTGTTTCATAGGAGTTGATCATGGTCGGGTGTTAAATTATCTTAGCAAATTACCAAGTTAGTTGGATTACAGATTATATTTTGGGTATTTTTTATGAGATAAAAAACCTATAGCAATCCTATTTAACTTGTGAAATTCAAGAGACTTAGATCCCCGACTTCTTTAAGAAGTCGGGGATCTTTTGCTTACTTAATCCATTACAGCTAACACAGCCTTGGGTAATAACTTATCTTTAAACCACACAATTCTCGCGGGTACATCATTTAATTTGACTCCAGCTTTTTCCAAATTCAGCCGTTCGGAAATTGCCAAAATCAAATTATCACAACCCGCACGTCGCACTTGTGAGAATTTCTTTTGTAAATATTCTGGTCGCCAATACCCGACAATTTCTAATAAAAATTCTCGTCCATCAGGATGCACTAAGCGAAAATCAGGAATCATCACGCTACCGGAAATAGGAATTAAATCAACTTCTCGCTCTAATACCCAATCAGTTTTTAAAGCATCCCATTTATCAGCAAAGGACGCTTCTAGCATACTATCGTAAGGCTTACCTTTAGAATAGTGCGATACTAAACCACATTCGGAATTGAGGGTAAATCTGCCAGTTTTCCAAGTATCTGTGTAAACATCACGGGTTTGTAATGTTGCTGAAAGACTCCATTTGGTGACATGCAGTAAAGCCGGAATTAATTTAGCGATCGCCAACCCATATCGCGTACTAGGATTAAATAAACTCGTCGGCCCATCCACTGTAATTGTAAAGCCGTGGTCAGCATCACCTTCAATATAAGCCATGAGTTGAAACAATTTTAAATAGCGAAATAACAGCTTATATTCCCCTGGTACATTGCGATGAGCATTTAATACTAATTGACTCGCTTTATAAAAAATTCCCTGCACCTGGGACAAGTTATATCTATTTAAGATATCTACAGGCGAAGGTGTATCAAATTGGGTCAAAATTTTATTTTCTGATAAGTCAGCATACAACCCAGTCTGCACTTGTTCTAACAAAACTTCTCGCTCTAATTCCTGACTTAATTCATCAGCAATTTTGCTTAAAGTTGCTTGGGTTGATTCTCGACTGGCTACAGATTTCGCCGCCAAAGCAAACACCCGTTCTCTTAACATTGGCGGTTCCAAGGGACTCACCACTTCAAAAGTACAAAAATTGCTTTTGATAATATAAGCTAGTCCCCGCTTGACACGATAATCCGTCGCATCGCCTTCTAAATCTAAAAGCTGCTTTTCTAACTCACCTTGAGTCTTTCCCTGTGCTGCTTGAAAACAAGCAATTAATTCATTAGTCAACGCCAAATGTTTATCATCAATCTTCAGTCTTTTCGGAATGATTTCTTCTCCGTTTAGGCGATGACTTAGTAACTCCGTTGGTAACATCTTCTGAATTTTGGATTTTAGATTTTGGATTTTGGATTGAATAATTAATTTCTAATTGTTCCGCAGCCCTTAAACTTTTTTCCTGACCACTTCCATAGATAACCTGTAAATTCCCTTCCTTTTCTTTCTTCCCTTCGCGCTCTTTGCGTCTTTGCGGTTCGTATTTCTCCTCCCCCCGCCGCCGCGCCGAAGTCCCTTCCTCACTCGTATCTTCTGCGATTACCTCATACAAAATCGCTTGTTTATTCTCCACATTTCCCTTACGTAAAACCCTACCCAACCGTTGAATATATTCCCGCGTTGAACCTGTCCCCGACAGAATAATTGCCACTGAAGCCGCCGGGACATCAACACCTTCATTCAACACATGAGAAGCCACCAAAGTATTATATTCACCTTCGCGGAATTTAGTTAAGATTTCATGGCGTTCTTTGACTGGGGTTTGATGGGTAATTGCTGGAATTAATAAGTCTTGGGAAATTTTATAAACCGTCGCATTATCAGCCGTGAAAATTAACACCCGTTCAGGATAATGTGTTGCTAATAAATCAGCTAAAATTCGTAACTTACCATCAGTTCCTAAAGCAATTTCTTTGGCTTCACGATGTGCTAACATGGCTCTACGTCCAACTTGCGATCGCGCACTCATCTGCACAAACATTTGCCAACCTTGAATACTCCCCAAAGAAATTTTAGATTGACGCAAAAAATCATTGCGAGTTTGAATTAATTGATTGTATCTTTCCCGCTCAATTTGCGATAATTTCACTTTAATTTGGACAATTTCATGTTCGGCTAAGGCTTTCCCTGCCAAATCTTCGGCGCGTTTACGATATACTTCTCGCCCAATCAAAATATTTAAATCAGCGTGTTTACCATCGGTGCGTTCTGGTGTGGCTGATAATCCTAACCGATAAGGTGCGATCGCATATTCCGCAATTACCTTGCTAAAATCTGTCGGTAGATGATGGCACTCATCAAAAATAATCAAAGCATATTTATTGCCCAAAGATTCAGCATGAATCGCTGCACTATCGTAAGTTGCTACTAATATCGCTGTCTTATCCCGCGAACCGCCGCCTAGCAACCCCACCTCCGCATCGGGAAACGCCGCAACTAAATGTGCATACCACTGGTGCATCAAATCCAAAGTCGGGACAACAATTAACGTTGTGCGCGGTGTTGCTTGCATCGCCATCTGCGCCAGATAAGTTTTACCCGCCGCCGTTGGTAGCACTACTACACCTTGTCTTCCCGCCAACTTCCAAGCCGCTAAAGCTTCACTTTGGTGCGGGTAAGGTTCCATTTCTAAACTCGGAACCAACTCTATCGGGTAAAATTCCTTCGCCTCATCAATAAACTCTACTTCTTCCCCTTGCAGTGCTTCCACCACAGCCCGGTAACGCATCGCCGGAATCCGAAATTTTTCTACACGGTCATCCCATGTAGCATAATCCATCCAAGCTTTACCGCGTGGTGGTGGGTGCAGAATTAATGTACCGCGATCGAAGGTTAATTTGGAGATGCGAGCCATTCCGAATTGCTTGGGGATTGTCCTGTACTAAGTAACAATCCTACAGTTATTGAGGAAGTAATGGGTGGAAGAGGGAGTAAGGAGTCAGGGTGCAGGGGTGTAAGGGTGTAGGGGTTTTGATTGGTGTCAGGTTAATTTGAAAAGGGCGGTTAGAAACCGCGTCTACACAAACAAAACCTGCCTCCGCAGGTTCTAAATCCCTTGATTTCACGTTAGTCCGCGCAGGCGGACTTTGCCTGTATAGCCGTGAATTCCATTCGCCCTTTCTTTCTTCACTTTTACACCCTCATACCCCTACACCCTGAGATAAATCCAAATACTTAAATATCAGCATTAAATCTTCATCAACTTAGAAAGACTATGTTGGCTACCAGATTTCTTTGATCCTGATGAATTTAACGGCAAAACTTAACAGACAGACTAATCCTCAGAAACTTCTGGTGTCTCTTGTTGCAGTATGGCATGGCAATATTGAATTAAAGTAGTGAGGCGATCGCTCATGGTTTGAAGTCTGGTTTTTGCTGTGGCAGCCTGCCTTGCGCCTTGGAAAAATGTGATATCAATTTCCAATAAGCGCAGTTGTTTACTGATTTCCGTTTGATAAGACAGTTCTTTGGAATCTGCTGTTGCTAAAGGCACAATCTCGCGTTGAAACAACTGCTGTAAATCAGCAACACGCTGTCGCAGTTGGGTTTTGTCAAATTCCCCAGCAGTGATATCAGAACGTAACTGCACTAATAACTTTGCTAGTGCTTGATATTTCTCACAATTTAAAGACATCTAGTGCCATTTAAGATAGTATTAATGACAAGATTTTTTCTTCTACAGTATATCTTCTTGAACCACTATCACTATCACAAGCCTCAAATCCTCTTTTGAGGCTTATTCGCCATCATAAGTTTTTCCAGATGATGCTTGTTGAAAGCTAAAATGGAGGACTACCACCAGGCAATAGACTCATCATCTTCACACTGCATTTACTACCCCACCAGGGACACAGGATCACCATTAGTTGATGCTGTAAACTTCGTCCATCTTACTATTTACCGATCACCTTTTGTATGAGCGGCATAGCTACTAGTACTTCAATTGACGTTACACTTCCAGAATGGCTAAACAAATGTTTACGCGAGTCATCACCCAGAAGTGTGGAACCAGAAGACCGAAGACAGAATGATGCGTCGTTAATTTGTCGAGCATTTTCTTTTGCCTATCAACTCCATCATGGACAATTTCGCAAATCTGGAGAACCGTATATTTATCATCCCGTTGCTGTAGCTGGGCTGCTACGCGATTTAGGGGGTAGTCCTGCTATGATAGCAGCTGGATTTCTTCATGATGTAGTTGAGGATACAGATGTCACAATTGAAGAAATAGAAGAGCTATTCGGCTCAGAAGTGCGGCAGTTAGTCGAAGGTGTAACGAAGCTTTCTAAAATTAATTTCAAAAGTAAAACCGAAAGCCAAGCCGAAAATTTCCGTCGGATGTTTTTGGCAATGGCACAAGATATCAGAGTAATTGTAGTCAAGTTAGCAGACCGTTTGCATAATATGCGAACTCTGCAATATATGTCAGAAGATAGCCGTCGTCGCAGCGCCCAAGAAACGCGAGATATCTTTGCACCTTTAGCCAACCGCTTGGGTATTTGGCATATTAAGTGGGAACTGGAAGATTTAGCATTTAAATATCTGGAACCAGAAGCTTTTCGCCAAATGCAGCAGCATGTTTCGGAAAAACGCACGGCGCGAGAAGAGAAATTAGCTAAAGCCACAGATATTTTACGAGAACGTTTGCCACAAGCTGGAATTCGCTGTTTAGATATTAGCGGTCGTCCCAAACATTTATACAGCATTTATCAAAAAATGCAGCGACAGCAAAAGGAATTTCATGAGATTTATGATTTAGCGGCGCTGCGAATTATTGTTGAAACTAACGAAGAATGTTATCGGGCGTTAGCTGTTGTCCATGATGCGTTTCGCCCCATTCCCGGCAGATTTAAAGATTATATCGGATTACCCAAACCCAACCGTTACCAGTCTCTACACACAGGGGTTATTGGTTTAACTGGTCGTCCTTTAGAAATTCAAATTCGCACCCTAGAAATGCACCATATCGCTGAATATGGTATTGCAGCCCATTGGAAGTACAAAGAAACAGGTGGTTCTAATAGTCCGTTGACGGCGGCGGATGAAAAGTTTACTTGGTTACGGCAATTATTAGAATGGCAAAGCGACCTGAAAGATGCCCAAGAATATTTAGATAGCGTTAAAGATAACTTATTTGAAGACGATGTTTATGTATTCACGCCCAAGGGTGATGTTGTTTCTTTAAATCCTGGTTCTACTAGTATAGATTTTGCCTATCGCATCCATACAGAAGTCGGCAACCATTGTGCAGGTGCAAGGGTAAATGGGCGGATAGTACCTTTATCTACAAGGTTACAAAATGGCGATATTGTGGAAATTCTTACCCAAAAGAATAGCCATCCGAGTTTAGATTGGTTAAATTTTGTCAGAACTTCCACGGCAAAATATCGGATTAAGCAATGGTACAAGCGATCGCGCCGCGAAGAAAACGTCACCCGTGGGCGAGACTTGTTAGAAAAAGAACTCGGTAAAACTGGTTTTGATAATTTGCTGAAATCAGACGCAATGCAGACTGTCTCCGAAAAGTGCAACTATCACAGCGTCGAAGATTTACTTGCGGGTTTGGGTTATGGCGAAATTACCTTAAATTTAGTCCTGAATCGCTGGCGGGATGTGGTCAAGGCACAGCAACCTGCGACAATGGTCATACCGCCATTTGTCCCCAAAGAATCATCAGCCAAAGCTTTACGGGACGTTCCCCACAGCAGTTCCCGCACCAGTGATTCGCCTATTCTCGGTGTTGAGGGTTTGGTGTATCATCTGGCGGGGTGTTGTACACCAATTCCCGGAGAATCAATTATTGGCGTAGTCACACGCGGTCGGGGAATTTCTATCCATCGCCAAGGCTGTCATAATTTAGATAATGTCGAAGGCGATCGCTTAGTGCCGGTAAAATGGAATTCGGCTGTGGAAAATAGTTCCCGCCCCCACACTTACCCAGTTAGTATCCAAATTGAAGCCCTTGACCGTGTTGGCGTTTTAAAAGATATTTTATCGCGGTTAAGTGACCAAGGTATTAACGTCCGTCATGCCCAAGTCAAAACAGCCAGTGGACAGCCAGCATTAATGGACTTAGGCATAGATATACGCGATCGCTCCCAACTTGAACAAGTGTTTGTCCAAATTAAAAAAATGAGCGACATCATCAATATTCGCCGCGTCGGTCAAGGGGAGGAGTAGCTAAATTAACCTGAATCTCCAACGGAGATGCACCTGTGAGAAGGGCGAAAGAAACAAGTCAAAGCCTCTTTTCTTCTGCCCTTTGGGTGACACACCTAACGTCGCTAACGCAGTTGTTCATGGGTAAAACACCCAATACAGCAGTATCAAAAATTATTAGGTATTGCGAAGATCGGTTGCGGTAATGCCTTCTAGTGCCAAACCATAGCCAATGCCTTCATTAACCAAGCGTTTCAGCCTTTGAGTCAAAGCAACACGGGTATATCGTAGATTTAAGGTGGGTTGTTTGGCGAGTTTTCTGGCGATTTCCCACGCTCGTTCCATCAATTTGTCTTGGGGTAATATTTCATTGACAACATTCAGTTCATAAGCTTGTTTTGCTGTCAGCGTTTCTTGAGTCAGTAAAAAGTAGCGTCCGCGAGAAAGACCGAGTGCCAAAGGCCAGAGGATATGCACACCGTCACCAGGTACGATACCTGCATTCAAATGTGGCATATCTTGAAATACCGCATTTTCAGATGCCAGAATAATGTCAGTCGTGAGAATATACTCACTGTGGAGTAATGCTGCACCATTAACGGCAGAGATTACTGGTACTTCGATATCTAAAAGATTTTGTAGTACTTTTTTGCCTTCCCAATAAGTTTTATCCCACTCACGCGGATTAGTGACATCTCCTAAACTGGCAAAATCGATTTCAGCCATCCAAGCATCGCCAGTACCAGTGAGGATGACAACACGATTATCTCTATCTCGGCTGATGTCGTAGAAAGCATCGGGAAATTCTCGGTGAGTTTTGCCAGTGAAAATTAGCGAACCGCCGTTAGTGTGCATTCTTACTTCGAGAATGCCATTTTCATCCCGGTAAAAATGCAAGTTCTCATATTTAGTGAAATACTCAGGTTGATTCAAAGTCATAATCTGTTTGGTGTTGGCATAGCCGTAAATATCCGCAGTTCAATCTATGCTTTTGACACCAGGAATTATTTGATTGAAATCAAGTCTGAGATGATTCTTTATAGTGTGTAATTTTTAGAGTTAGTTGGCAGTAATTTTTGATGTAAGATAATTTGCCGTTTTTTGCGGGTAATTACACCGTCTTTTTGAAGTTGACTCAAGACGCGAGAAAATGCTTCCTGACTCAACCCCATATCTTCAGCAATTTCCTTCAAAGGTTTTTCTAAATTGACTGTGTTTCCATGTGGATGGATGGCAATTTCTAAATAATGAAGTACTCGCTCCCGCGCCGAGCGAATACTCCGTAGTTCTAGCAAAACTTTTACTTGATGAAATCTTCGTGCCAGTTGTGCTATGAGGACTTCTGATAAATCTGGATATTGGCGCAAAGTTGCCAGAAAAGCTGGCTTGGGAAAAGTCGCAATCCGAGATGGAGCATCAGCGATCGCAGTACAATCATAAAATTCACTGAACAAGGCAGCTTCCGCAAAACTCTCTCCAGTTCTCACCTCATAATGCTTGATAGATTGACCCGCACTGGTATAGTGCATCAGTCGAATCTGTCCAGATATGACAACAAAAATGGCTGTAGTCAAATCACCTTGATGAAAAAGAATCTGTCCAGCAGTTAAATTTTCATAGGTGATAGCCATTTTTGTTTTGATACTGTCTGGAAGTTGGTCAATGTTCAAAAAATTGATCATTTCCTTGACAAAGAGGTGAAAAAGTGGAGTTGCATAAATGCGGGATGAAATTATAAAATTACACTTTTAAAACTCTTGCTCTTTGCGCCTTTGCGCGGCAGTCGCTTCAAGTCGGCAGAGCCGCCCAACGCGCTGCCTTGCCTTTGCGTGAGACAAAAATCATCCCCGTAATCAGCAACGCCGAAAAAGTGTATTGCAAACACTGAAATTACCTCGGATTCAGCACTTTTCTAAACTCCAGCATGACCTAATGCTAAACCAACCACCAGCATTCCCAGCACGAGGAATGGTTGGGCGCTGGCTTGGTATTTCACGTCATTCTTTAAGGGGTCACGCAAAAAGTACATATCCTGAAAAGTGATTTGGGGAATGATTAACAATACCAAGATAGCCGCATATAAATTCTCATGGATGCTGACGAGATAAGCAGCCATAAAACCTTGGAATAAGTCAATCATCAAGACACAAATCCAGGCGGCGGTGGTGACACCAAACATGACTGGTAGTGATTTTAATCCTAATTGGCGATCGCCTTCGACACTTTTGAAGTCGTTGACAATCGCAATGCCCAACCCAGCCAAGCTGTAAATTAAGGTGAGAATCAAAACTTGCCAATTCAGTTCACCAAACAAAGCATGACCAGCCCACCAAGGTAGAGCAATGTAACTTGCACCCAAAGCATAGTTACCCAGCCAACCATTTTGCTTGAGTTTCAGGGGAGGAGCAGAGTAAATATAAGAAACAAATGAACCGAAAATTGCCAGGACTGCAACGGTCGGAAATTCATGACCAGCCCAGATATCCAGCACGTATGCCAAACCAATCCCAGAGACTAACAATAGTAAAATCTGGGTGACAACTTGAGGGACGGAAATTGCGCCGGAAGGGATGGGACGGTAAGGTTCATTGATGGCATCAATTTCGCGATCGTAAAAATCATTCATCGTCTGGGTGTAACCAGCCAGCAGTGGCCCCGACAGTAACATACAAGCTGCGGCTTTCAAGACATTTTCTAGAGTCCATGTATAGTTACCAGAGGAAGCTGCACCGCAAACCACGCCCCAAATTAAAGGAATCCAGGTAATTGGCTTCATCAATTGCAGGCGAATTTTCCAAATGGAAGTTTCGCCTGGTGCTGCACCTTTCATTCCTAGTAATTGCCGAGTTTTAGCAGTGCGTTCGTTTGTGGCTATTGTTCCTGCTTCACTAGAATTATCTATTACTGAGTCTACCGCCTCAGCCGGATTGGAATTGGGGGGTACGGGAGTTGATTCAGTCATAAGATTATGTATGGGAAAGTATGAAGTATGAAGTATGAAGTATGAAATTTATGGTTCAGACTTCATCCTTCATACTGGTTTAAAAAGAAATAATCAAATAATTATTTTGGAATTTTGCGCCAGTTACAGGTCTACCAGTCAAGGCTGGTGGTAAGAAGATGTTCCGGCGTTGGTCGCCTGCTTCTACGGTGACTTCTGGCCCTACCTGGGTAAGTTTTACCTGTTTTTTATCAAATCCAGGCAAAAATAAGCGTACCTGACGGTTATGGACATCGATTTCGATGGGTTTGGGTACTTGGCTTGCTTGTGCTGCAAAGTTGGGTAAGGCATCTATTAGGGGTTGCCAGTTACCTTGGGTCACATCCGGCACAACATTTACAGATAGCGGTGCAAAATCCGCCGTTAAATCTGCTGTTGTCTGGTCAGCAATTTGGATAACTCCACCTACCGTCAGACTAACTTGTTGTGCGCTTCCCCACAAATAACGAGCAACTGCCACTTCTATGGGGTCATTGGTTGTTACCAAAAAGGCTGCAACTCTTTTGGGGTCAGCCAAAGCCGCTTTACCCTTGTCTAAGAAATCATTGACTTGGTTGGTGGGTTGAGCAAAGTTATCTGCTGTCCAATTGACGTTGAAAAAACTGGTAATCAGTGGTTGTATTAATGGCGATTCAGAAATTGTCTTGCCTAAATCGGAGTTGACAAACAACTGTCGAAATCGCCGTACATACCAACTGAGAGATTCTGGCAAACCCAACAGCCGCAAAGTCAAAGAATCACCAGTGCCATCGTAAATAATTGCATCATATTTGCCACTGGCATCATATTCACGGATAGCATTTAAGGCGAGGGCGCTGTCCATTCCTGGTAATGCCACCAGTTCTTGGCCGTAAACCTCTTTAAAAATGGGTGTACGGAGGTATTGTGCCTCTAGTTTTTTGGCTTCTTCCCAATTGCGTTCTAAAAGTACAGATGCAGACAACTGTAATACTTGCAAATTAGGAGCGATTTCTTGAGGGTCAGCCGAGAGTGTAGTTTCTAAGAGGATAGGTAAAACTGGTTCTGCCAATCCTGCTAAAAGTACACGCTTACCTTGACTTGCCAATAGTTTAGCTGCGGCGATCGCTACTTTGCTACGTGCGATGCCGCCTTTGCCCAAAAATGTCAATATTAGGGACATTTCGTGATTTCCAATTACCGCCTGTTGTTTCCACTCCAACTTAGCATTAGGCAAATACTCTTAGCTTCCGCCTTGAGTTTGTCCTAGCTACACAGGTTTAATTTCGTCTTCAAAAAACCAAGTGGCGCTATTATCTTCAAACTTCACCACTATGCCAACGCCGCTACCATCAGTCATTTTATAGCCTTCGATAACGCCGACTTTGCCTAGTTTTTGAGCAACTGAGTTGGGTACGCGATCGCGTAGACGATACACCTTAACCTTTTGTCCGATTTCCATGCTGCCTGATTACAATGCAATAAACCAAGTCTCAGTTTAGCGGAATCTGGGACTTATCTGTCACTTCGTTCCACTCCAAATTAAAATTAAATCAACACGCAATCAGGTATAAAACCATGTTTGTCACAGCGCAACAGCTAGAACAACAAATGCCCGATGCAACTCGGTTGTTAAGTGATGAGCCGGAAATGGAAACTTCGTTGCATTATGCACAGCTATTACTGTTAGTTACTTGTTTGGAATGGCTGTGGCGTGACCAAAATGACTATTTTATTGGTGCAAACCTGACAATATACTTTAGTCGTCAGCAATTACGAAATCGAGATTTTCGTGGCCCAGACTTTTTTTTAGTGAAGGATACGGAAAAGCGCCCCCGCAATTCTTGGGTAGTTTGGGAAGAAGACGGTCGTTATCCTGATTTGATTATTGAATTACTCTCGGAAAGCACAGCTAACATTGATCGGAATTTAAAGAAAAGTCTCTATGAAAACCGATTTCACACACCTGAGTATTTTTGGTTTTCACCCGAAAGTCTAGAATTTGCTGGTTTTGAGTTGATTGGCAATAAATATCAACAAATCGAGCCTGATGGGCGTGGCTGGTGTTGGAGTGAGGTACTTGGTCTGTATTTAGGTGTGGAAAATGCTAAACTTCGTTACTTTACTCCTGAAGGAGACTTAGTACCAACACCAGAAGAGGCGGCGCTAAACCTGCAACAGCAAGCAATTGCAGCATATCAACAAGCAGTCGAGGCACAGCAACAAGCAGTTGAGGCACAGCAACAAGCAGTTGAGGCGCAGCAACAAGCAGTCGAGGCACAGCAACAAGCAGTTGAGGCACAGCAACAAGCAGTCGAGGTACAACAACAGTTATCTGATACTGAATTAAGATTGCAACAAGAACAGGAGCGATCGCAACGCTTGGCAGAATATTTGCGTTCTCTGGGTGTTGATCCAGACACTATGCCTTGAGGTAGCACTCCCAATATTATGGGAAGCGATCGCAACAAATTGATCAGTTAGCCAGTCTTGCAAATGTAAGATATCTTGAGGAGTTGTGAGCGGCTGTAACATAGCTCTCACAGTAATAGTTTGTTTACAAAACTGTTGAGCAAATTTTCCTGATCAACAAAAGTTCTGCTGATAGTTGTTCTTTTGTCCCTTTTATAGTATAAAATGCGCGAATAAATTGCCTGTAGTGTGTGGTGGTTTTTGAGAATGGCGATTTTATCAACAGATGATCCAAGATGGTTACAAGCGCAACGCTACTGGGAACTGCTATCTGTTTTAGTACAACGGAACCTTAAAGTCCGCTATCGAGGTTCCTTCTTAGGAGTGTATTGGTCTTTATTAAACCCGTTAATTATGACTGGTTTATACACTGCTATTTTTGGTGCAACTTTTGCATCGTACTATGGTAATTCCATATTGAACTATGTACTAGCAGCTTTTACAGGACTCATAGTTATTAATTTCTTCTCAGCATCCACCTCCCAAGCCTTGAGTAGTGTTGTTGGGAATGGCGCACTTCTAAATAAAATTCGGCTGCCAGTCAGCATATTTCCAGTATCAATGATTACTGCCAATGTGTTTCAGTTTGCAGTTGGAGCCTTTCCTTTATTAGCACTCATCACCTTAATTAATTCCAAGAATTTATTTAATGTAGTGGCGCTGTTATTTCCCTTTGTATCGCTAGTTTTGGTTTGTACTGGAGTTGGCTTTTTAGTAAGTGCATTATATGTATTTTTTCGTGACTTACCTTATTTTTATGAATTAGTGGTGTTCGTTATTTGGGTCAGCAGTCCAGTATTTTATCCAGCTGCTATTGTTCCTAAACAGGTCAAGCCGTTTCTAAGCTTAAATCCTTTAGCACCAATTATTGAAAGTCTGCGGCAGATTTCAATATCAGGTAACATGCCAGATTTAACTTTAATTTGGGGTGCTATGCTTAGTGGCATAATTATTTTGGCATTAGGATGGGTTGGCTTCCAAATGCTACGTAATCAATTTATGGATTTGTTATAGATGGAAGTAATTCGTCTAGACCAAGTTTCGCTGTTGCGACGTACACAAGAAGAGTTTTCTTATGATCTCAAGAAAACTCTATTATCTGTTTTAGAAGGCAAATATCGTCAGCCAACTAAAAAATTGGTACTAGACACAATCGATTTGGTGGTTGACAAAGGAGAAAAAATAGGTATTATCGGAGCGAATGGTTCTGGTAAGTCAACCATGCTAAAAGTAATTTGTGGAATTTTGCAACCTACCAATGGTACTGTTAGGGTGCGTGGAAAAATTGCACCCTTAATTGAATTAGGCGCAGGATTTGATCCAGAAATTTCTGTAATGGACAATATCAGTCTTTACGGAGTACTACTGGGTTTTTCTAGAGCCGAAATGAAAGAGCGAACTAGTTCAATTTTAGAATTTGCAGAATTACAAGACTATGCCTTGGTTCCGGTGAAAGCTTTATCGTCAGGTATGGTGGCTAGATTAGGCTTTGCCATTGCAACAGATATACAGCCAGATATTCTGATTCTTGATGAAGTATTATCTGTTGGCGATGAAAGTTTTAAAAATAAGTGTAAAAAAAGAATAGATAGATTTTGGGATAATAATACTACCATTCTAGTAGTTTCACATGATTTGCACTTTATCAAAGAGTCTTGCAAGATGGCAATTTGGTTAGATAAAGGAGTTATACAAAGTCAAGGGCAAGCACAAGAAGTAGTAAAATCATACTTAGAAAAAGTTAATTCCCAATAAAATGTAAAATATTTAATTTTAGAAACAAAATAATAATGAAAATAGTTCATGTCAATACATACGATATTCAAGGTGGAGCGGCCAGAGGTGCGTACAGACTACATCAAGGTTTACGTCGATTAGGTCAAGATTCTTTAATGCTTGTCAAGCATAAAAATTCCACAGATCCAACAGTTCATTCTATTCCTAATTTAAACATTAATAATATTAATGAATACCAATTTGAAGCGATTCAAAATTCTTATATAAATAGAAATAGAACTACTGTATCTAATACATTATTCTCATTTCCCTATCCTGGAATTGATATATCTAAGCATCAAGAAATCTTAAATGCAGATATAATTAATTTGCATTGGATTGCTTATTTTCAATCTTCTTTAACGCTGAAAAAAGTATTTTCACTTAGTAAGCCAGTAGTTTGGAAGTTTCCTGATATGTGGCCTTTTACAGGTGGATGCCATTATTCAGCAGGATGCGACAAATATAAGAAAGATTGTGTAAAATGTCCTCAATTAACTGATGATACTTATAATTTACCAGCTATTCTGTTAAAAGATAAACTAGAACTTTGGTCTGATTCTAATATAACCATTGTTACCCCTAGTCATTGGATGGCAGAAAATATAAAGCAGAGTACCTTATTTAAAAATAATCGAATTGAAGTCATACCAAATTCTTTAGATACTAATGCTTTTTTTCCTTTATCAAAAGCTGAAGCAAAAAACATTATAGGCGTTAATCAAAATGATTTTATTATTCTTTTCGGCGCACACACTTGTTACGAAAAGAGAAAAGGATTTGCTGAATTATTAACTGCACTTCATCACTGCCTAGATAATGATTATTTTTATAAGTTAGTGTCAGAAAATAAAATTAAACTAGTATGTTTTGGCTATCCTCCAGCAGAGGCTATGGAATCAATTCCTATTCCTTTATTAACAGTTGGTTTTACGGATTCAGATCAAAAATTGCAAGAAGTTTACTCTGCTGCTGATATATTTATACAGCCAGCATTAGAAGAAAATTTTGGATTTACTACAATAGAATCTATGAGTTGTAGTACACCCGTAATAGGTTTTGATGTTGGAGTTGTTCCTGATGTCGTTAAAGATGGTATCACAGGCAAAATAATACCTGTAGGAGACACACATAAAATGGCTGAAGCAATTATTGAATGTGTCTTATCTCCTCAACATTGTAAGCTTATGGGAGAGAATAGCCGCAAGCTTGTTGAGGAAGAGTATCCACTCACAGTACAGGCAAAAAGATATATAGAATTGTACGAGGATTTAGTTAATTCTCATAACAAATTATTATTGCAGGTTGCTGATAAAACTATTAATAAATCGTCAGATAAAACAAATACGAAAGTAAATGCAAATCAGGAATTAGCTACAATTCCATTAGATATTGAGCTTGGTAATAACTTAAACTTAATTTTTGATAAATTGGCACTAAAAGCACTTTTAGCAGAATGTAACCATCAAAAACAGTCTATTCAGGAACTACGTAATAATCTCCATAACTCACAGTCTCAACTAGAAAAAACACAAGCCGAATTACATCAAACACACGCAGAATTACATCAAATACACACAGAATTACATCAAACACAAGCAGAATTATATCAGGTCAAAATAGATATTACAGCAATGGAGTCTAGTAAATTCTGGAAGCTAAGGCAAATTTGGTTTCAATTAAAGGCACACTTAAAATTATTCCACAATGGCAGTTTTTGATTTCATAAAATAAAAATAATTATGACAAGTATTAAAATTTCAATTATCACAGTCTGTAAGAATGCAGATAAATATATAGAAAAGTCTATTAAATCTGTAGCTTGTCAGACTTACAAAGATATTGAATATATAATCATTGATGGGGATTCTCAGGATAGAACCAAAGAAATAGTTCTGCAAAATTCCGATTGTATTAGCAAGTTTGTTAGTGAACCAGATAGCGGAATTTATGCAGCCATGAATAAAGGTATAAAACTTGCTTCTGGAGATTTTATATACTTTCTGGGCGCGGATGACTATTTAATAGATGAAAATGTCATAAGTGATGTGGCTGAGGCTATTAAAAATCACCCACATTGTGAATTTATATATGGCAATATTCAAGTTAGAACCGAAGTTAATAATTCAATACAAGTACACAAACCGCCACACCCAGAGTATATTCTAGAAGAACTGATATGCGGTTGCTTACCCCATCAAGCTAGTTTTACCAAATCTCATTTATTTCATCAGGTAGGATTATTTAATGAATCTTACAAATCTGCTTCAGACTATGAGTGGTTTTTAAGATTGGCACAACAAGAAGATATTAATAAAGTTTATTACGATAGAATAATTGCTTCTTATTACAGTGGAGGTCAATCAAGTCAATTAGAAATTGCATTGCAAGAAATGTTTACTATCCAAGATAAAGCTCCTATATATCAAACAGAATATTGGTTAAAAGCAAGAATTGCTAAATATCAAAATATTATTCTCAATCCCCAAGGATATTGGGGATTATTTCGTATAGAAGAAAAAGCTCAAGTTTCAGAACATCAAGATAATCTATTCCCTAACCAGTTACAAACAGCTTTAGCAGAGATTGAAGCTATGAAAACTAGTAAATTTTGGAAGCTGAGATCAGCTTGGTTTAAAGTTAAGGAAATTATAAATTTAAAATAATCAAAGTAGAAAAATCATAAATTCTGGTATGTACTATGTCTAAACAAGTCAATAATAGTTCACTCGACAATTTAATACCTCCAGAAATAAGTGAAGACGAATTATATAAAGCTATTCAGAAATTAGCTAGTGAAGCTAATATTAAAACAGTTCTTGAAATAGGTTCGTCTTCAGGAGGAGGTAGCACCGCAGCTTTTGTACAAGGAATCAATAATAATCCTCATCAACCTACACTTTACTGTATGGAAGTTTCCAAAAATAGATTTGGCGAACTTCAAAAGCGATATGCAGATAATTCATTTGTGAAATGTTATAACGTATCGTCGATTGATGTGGGCAAATTTCCTGATAAAAATGAAGTTATTAATTTTTATTATCAAAAAGAAACAGATTTAAAAAAATATCCATTAGAACAGGTTTTGTTATGGTTAGAACAGGACATAGAATATGTCAAAAGTTCTGGCGTATCAGGTGATGGGATCAAAAAAATTAAAAAAGAAAATAATATTGATTACTTTGATATTGTTTTAATTGATGGCTCAGAGTTTACAGGTAGTATTGAGTTAGATGAAGTGTATGGCGCTAATTTCATCATTTTAGATGATATTAATACTTTTAAAAATTTTGATAGCCATCAAAGATTATTAATAGATCCAAACTATACATTAGTTCATCAAAATATTTATTTGAGAAATGGCTACTCAATATTTAAGAAAAAAGGATTGCAATTTACATATCCTGATTTACCTATCCATTTCTTTACAATTGTTCTCAACGGTCAACCATTCATCCGTTACCATATTGAAATCTTTAAACAACTGCCATTTAAATGGCATTGGCATATTGTTGAAGGTGTAGCCAAGCTACAACATGATACTGCCTGGAGTTTAGAATTAGGTGGAAAAATTATTGACTCAATTCATGAACATGGACTAAGCAACGATGGTACAAAAGAGTATTTAGATAATATATCAAAAGAATATCCAGAAAACATTACTATTTATCGTAAACCTCAAGGCATGTTCTGGGATGGTAAACGAGAAATGGTTAATGCTCCCCTTGAGAATATTCAAGAGGAATGTTTATTATGGCAAGTAGATGTTGATGAATTATGGACTCTGGAGCAAATATTTACAGCCAGAAATATGTTCATTAAACATCCAGAAAAAACAGCAGCATTTTACTGGTGTTGGTATTTTGTAGCTGAAAAAATTGTAGTTAGCAGTCGCAATTGCTATAGTCAAAATCCTCAACAAGAATGGCTAAGAACCTGGAGATATAAGCCTGGATATGTCTGGGCTGCTCACGAACCTCCGAGACTAGTTGGAGATTTAAAACAGCATCAACAACAAGATATCGCTAAAATTAATCCTTTTTTGCATGAAGAAACAGAAAAACATGGGTTAATATTTCATCATTATGCTTACGCTACACCTCAACAATTAAAGTTTAAAGAAATATATTACGGCTATAAAAATGCTGAATCCCAGTGGATAGCCTTGCAAGAACAAAAGCAATTTCCATTGTTTCTGCGAGATTATTTTCCTTGGGTGAAGGATGAAACAATGGTAGATATTGCTGAATCATGCTGTGTAGTACCAATTGCTCAAAAAGAACCTGCAAGTGATACTTGGTGTTTTCTGTCACCAGAAGAGGTGCAGAAATCAGCAGCAAAAATTGAAAAGATATATCCGAAAATAGTGGTTGATGGTGTATTTTTTCAGATGTTCAATACAGGTATTGCTAGAGTATGGCGATCGCTACTTGAAGAATGGGTAAAAAGTGGTTTCAGCAAGCATATTATTGTCCTTGATAGAGTAGGAACAGCTCCCAAAATACGTGGTATTCGCTATCGATTAACTCCAGAATATAGATATACGGAAACAGGTGCTGATAGTGAAAGACTACAAAAAATATGTGAACAAGAAGGTGCTGATTTATTTATTTCAACATATTACACAACACCGATATCTATTCCATCCATATTCATGGGATATGACATGATTCCAGAGGTGCTTGGCTATGGCAACATGAATGATTCTGGATGGAGAGAAAAACATTATGGGATTCTACACGCTAGTAAATATATAACAATTTCTCAAAATACAGCCAGTGATTTAGTGAAATTTTATCCTGAAATTTCACCAGATTCAATCACTGTAGCTTATTGTGGGTTAGATAAAAATTTTCATCCTGCAACTTCTGAAGAAATTAAGCAATTCCAGACAAAACATAATATCAATAAGCCTTACTTCATAGTTGTAGGTGAAAGGCTTGGTCTGAATAATTATAAAAATAGCATCCATTTTTTCAAAGCATTTTCTCTACTACCAAATTCTAGTGATTTAGCTATAGTTTGCATTGGTGGTCGTCCAGAGCTAGAGCCAGAATTGACTGCTTTAGTTCCAGGAAGCTCTACTCATATACTTCATCTGAATGATACTGATTTAAAAATAGCTTATTCTGGAGCGATCGCTCTAGTATATCCATCTTTGTATGAAGGATTTGGACTGCCAATTTTAGAGGCTATGGCTTGTGGATGTCCAGTAATTACTTGTCATAATTCTTCTATTCCTGAAGTCGCTGGGGAAGCAGCACTTTATGTTAATGAATATTATGTAGATGAACTTGTAAGTGGATTATCGAAAATTCAAAATCCTGAAATCAGAAACCAATTAATTGCTGCTGGTTTACAGCAAGCTCAGAAATTCTCTTGGTCAAAAATGGCAGAAATAGTAGCAGAAGTTCTCATACAAACTGCAAAAACAGCTAAATCTGAAAATACTATACCTGTGGCTCAAGTATGGGCAGAATTACGTAAGATACAAGACGAATTACAAAAAATTAAATTTTATTCAGGCAACTTACAATTAACTAGACAAGCTCCAGCACAGCTAAGAAATTTCTTAGAATTGATATCTGCTATGGAAAGCAGTAAGTTTTGGAAACTCAGAACTGCTTGGTTTAAATTCAAAAAATCAATTGGCTTACCAGTCGATACATTTGAGCCAAATATAGACCCCAATCAGGATATTGAGATTCAAATTGAACAGGCCAAGGTTACAATTGCAGCAATGCAAAGTAGTAAGTTTTGGAAGTTAAGAGCTGCTTGGTTCAAGTTTAAGAAAGCAGTTGGTTTACCAACTGATAATGAATAACCCATAGTATGTCAGTATCACCACGAATTGCGATAGATTTAACTCCTCTATTACCTGATGGAAAAAATGGAGGAGCCAAGATATTAGTATTAACTCTCTTGAAGAAAATTCAGCAACTAGTTCCCAATTACGAGTTTTTATTACTAACTGCACCTTGGAATCATCAAGAATTGGCAGAATATGAAACGGAAAATACTCAGCGAATTTTGCTTACTGAATTAGTTTCAGATAGTAGTTCCAAACTCAATATTCAAAAAATAAAAGATTTATGCAAAAGAATTAAATTTAAATTAGCGAGATTAACTTATTTAAGAAATTTCCTGGCTAGTCACAAAATTGATTTATTATTCTGCCCTTTTTCTGCTCCTAGATTTGCCGAGAATGGCATCCCAGTGGTAGCAATTGTTTATGATACGCAACATCTTGATTATCCAGAGTTTTTTGAACTTAGAGAACAACAACTCCGCACTAATTTTCTCAAAAACCTTCTTCAGAAATCTCAGAAAGTTATCTGTATATCCGAATTTTGTCGCCAGTCGTTGATTAAACATTTTCAAGCATCTGCCGAGCAGCTTACCGTTATTCCTGTTTCAATTCAAGATCGTTGGCATGGACTAAGTGAAGAATTAGTTAATCAATATTTGTTGGAATTAGGATTAGTAAATCGCTGTTATGCTTTCTACCCAGCAAATTACTGGCCGCATAAAAATCATCGGTTACTTTTAGAAGCTTACAAAATTTTTAAACTAAAATTTGCTAATTTTCCTTTAGATTTAGTTTTTACAGGAGATTTAAAACAAGAAGAAAACCAACTCCGTCAAGAAGTTACATCAGCTAATCTCGACGATTGCGTCCATTTTTTAGGTTTCCTAGATGAAAAACATTTAGAAGCAGTTTGGCGTGGCTGTAAATGCTTAGTTTTTCCATCTCTTTATGAAGGTTTTGGTATTCCAGTCTTAGAAGCAATGTATTTTGGTAAACCCATTTTATGCAGTAGCGCAGGTAGCTTACCAGAAGTTGGAGGAGATGCCGTTCTCTATTTTAATCCAAATAATCCGGAAGATTTAGTAAACTGTTTACTCAGAATTAGTTATGATGCTGATTTGGTTGATGAACTAGTTTGTAAAGGAAAGGAAAGACTTAAACTATTTGATGGACAAGAAATGGCAGAAAAATATATTGATATATTTAAAGATGCTGCATCTAAAAAGTTGTTTCCTTCATCTTAATTGCTATACTTTTACAAGTATAGGAATCCGATTTGATTTCCGAATCTAGTTGTGTAGGCAGGGAGTAGGGAATGGGGAGTAGGGAGTAGGAAAAAAGCCTGACCTGGGTGTACTGGTTTTTTTCATAAATCAAATATGAGTCCTATATAATCATTTTTTAAGTCAAATCATCTAAAGCTAAAAGTTTCACTTATTTCAAAATATGAGTTTAAAATTTAGTGTAATCACACCTTCCTTTCGTCAAGGTCGTTTCATAGAAAGAACTATACAAAGTGTCTTATCCCAAGGCATAGAAGATATTGATTATATAGTTTGCGATGGAGGAAGTGATGATGAAACCGTAGAAATTTTGAAAAAATATCACCCTAAAATACGCTGGGTATCAGAAGCAGATAAAGGACAATCTGATGCTGTCAATAAGGGAATATCAATGACATCAGGTGATATTATTGCCTGGATTAACTCTGATGATATTTACTATCCAGAAACATTCAATACAGTTAGGAAAATATTTGAATCACAGGCTGAAATAGAAGTTATTTATGGTGATGCTGATTGGATTGATGAACTAGATCAGATTATTTATCCCTATCCCACAGAAAATTGGAATTATAAACGCTTAATAGAAACTTGTTATATTTGTCAGCCAGCAGTATTTTTTAGACGTAGTTTAATTGAGAGATTTGGTAGTTTAGATTCATCTCTAGACTATTGCATGGATTATGAGCTATGGCTTCGTTATGGAAAATCTGTTGATTTTTATCATTTACCACAAAAATTTGCTGGTTCTCGGATGTATAAAACTAATAAAACTATTGGTAATAAATTACAAGCACATTATGAAGTTGTGCAAATGCTCAAACAAAAGTTTGGGAAGGTACCAGATAATTGGATGATGTCTTATGCTTTTGTAAAAGCTGAAGATATGACAAAACTCAATAAATTTGATGACAAGGAAGTTAAAAAATTGATATGGATTAGCTTCATGGAAATTGTTAAATTGAAAAAAGGAGTTTCACCTAAAATCATAATTAAAGTACTATTTTGGTATTTTTTCCCAGGCTTATCATGGTTTAGAAGATTAAGGCTACTAGAAGGGCAACAATAATATAGCAAAATTATTTGCTTGGAAAATAACTAACTGTAAGAGAAACTTTCAAGGCTTATAGAACAATTATTTGATGAATATAGCAAATAGTTCTTCATCTAATCATTTAATTATTAACTTATCTATACTTTTAGATAAACCAACAGGTATAAGTAATTATGCCCAAAATATTTTTTCCTATTTAAAATCTCTTAATCCTACTTTATTAACATCCAATAATATTGCTGGATTTAATTGCTATCCAGTTCCAAATAATCTTACACCTACTCATGGTACAAGAGGACATTTTCATCGTTTAATATGGACTCAATTTCAGCTACAAAAGATTTATCAAAAGCTGCAATCACAAATTTTATTTTCGCCTCTACCGGAAGCACCTCTATATAGTAACTGTCGTTTTGTCGTGATGTCTCACGATTTAATACCATTGCGCTTTCCTAAACGCTTTTCGCCACTAACACCATATCATCGTTATTATGTTCCGCAAGTTTTGAAGCAAGCACAGCATATTGTATGTAATTCTCAAGCTACGGCTGATGATATTGTTAGTTTTTACCAAATTCCAGCTAATAAAATTACGCCTATTCCCTTAGCGCACGATCGCAACCACTTTCGTCATCTAAATTTACCAACTTGCAATTACTTTCTCTACATTGGTAGGCAAGACCCTTATAAAAATTTACAACGCTTGATTAGTGCTTTTGCTGCACTCGCTCAAGAATATGAATTATGGTTAGCCGGGCCGACAGATAAACGCTATACTCCAATTCTACAAATGCAAGCGGAAGAATTGGGAATTTCTCACCGAGTGAAATTCCTCAGTTATGTGGATTATCAAGAACTACCAATCATTATTAATGGTGCGATCGCACTTGTGTTTCCTAGTCTGTGGGAAGGCTTTGGTTTCCCTGTTCTAGAAGCAATGGCTTGTGGTACACCAGTCATCACCTCGAATCTTTCTTCTTTACCTGAAGTGGCTGGAGATGCAGCAATTTTAGTGAATCCCTACAATATTGCAGAAATTACTGAAGCGATGCAATTGATGGCGACAAATTCAGAATTGCGATCGCATCTTTCGACTCAAGGTATCGCCAGAGCAAATTTATTTAGTTGGGAAAACACAGGAAAAGCTACTGCTGAAGTTTTAGCACGTTATGTGTAAATCGTATTCACACTTATGATCATGCTTTCAAACTGGGTTTTTCACTACTAACTAAAGCGGCTCGAATATATTCCCTTTTTTCTAAATATTTAATAACTTTAGTAATACTTTCTGCAATACTTTCTTGCTGAGTATTACAAACAATTTCTGGATTTACAGGTTCTTCATAGGGGCTATCAATTCCTGTAAATTCCGGGATTTTTCCAGCTCTAGCTAAAGCATATAATCCTTTGACATCCCTTTGTTCACAAGCCTCTAAAGATGCTTGGACATAAACCTCAATAAAATGATCATTCATCTGCCGGACTTGCTCGCGGCTGTCTCTAAAAGGACTAATTGCTGCAACAATAGCAACAACTTGATTACGACTCAACAAACTAGCAACAAATCCGATACGACAGACATTTGTATCTCGGTCTTGTTTACTAAACCCTAAACCCTGAGATAGATGAGTCCGCACTACATCCCCATCTAGAATTTCAACACGGGAACCTCTTGCTTTTAACTCCAATGCAACACCTTGTGAAATTGTGGTTTTGCCAGCACCAGAAAGTCCAGTAAACCACAAAGTGAATCCTAAATTTTCCATTATTATGCCTAAATAGATATCCAAAAAGTCGGGACTAAAACAGCAAAAACTGTGAATAATATCCAAATTGCAGAAGTATATAAACCTGCTTCCTTAAGGCGTAAATTGTATCTTAAAACAATTAGTTTGCCAAGATAATAGTTCAGAAGTATGGCTGTTGAGGATTAACTATGTTTTACAGATTTCTGGAGGCATTATCCTAAAATTATTCATGGTGCGATCGCACTTGTGTTTCCTAGTCTGTGGGAATGTTTTGGTTTCCCTGTTCTAGAAGCAATGGCTTGCACTACACCAGTCATTACCTCGAACCTTTCTTCTTTACCTGGCGTGGCTAGGAATACAGCAATTGTCATGAATCCCCATAACATTACAGAAATTACTGAGGCAAAGTCTGAAGTCGGAAATTTTATTCTTGAACAACTTCCACTAATTCTTCAATCATCACATCAAAAGTCCTGGCTAACTTTTGAATGGCGGTAAAATCTACAGTTGCTAGTCCTGGCGATCGCGCGTAAGTTCTGAGAGTGCTGTAAACTACACCAGAACGGTCTGAGACTTCTTTCAGCGTCCAGCCTTTCTCCGCAGCAAACTCTCGAATCTTGAGGCGAATCATTCCCATAAGTTAGTTGACAATTGACTGGTATAAGTCTTTTAATAATTATACTCTATAAAAAGACCGCCTTCCGGCCTGCAAAACTGAAAGGCGATCGCATTGTTTACAAAAAGCATACCGTAAACACCGATAGGGTTCATTCTACCGAAGTTACAGATATTTTCATGGTATCATCACTCAAGCCCAGGACACTTGTCATCCGTGCATCAAAAATTGTTCATAAATCGTTATGTATTAATTCATTAGCAAGATTTGTAACAGAAGAAGCAATTTGTTTGATGTTTCGCATTGGCTTTGGTGATATACATACAATCGAATGCTGGCGGTATGTAGTTTACATCCATGCAAAGGGTGTGAGTAGGTTTGTGAGTTATGCGGATTTTCCACCGATTTTGGGCGTAGAACCACCGACACCTGCTGAGTTTGTTAAATGGCGTAGGCGGTGGCGTAAACAACATGACTATGCTTACAGAAAGCAAGCGCCTGAATGGTGGACAGAATTTTTTATCAATGAGTTTTGGCAAGCTATTTCTGAACAGAACTTGCAAAGTTGGGGTGAGTTAATTGCTGTAATTAAATTTGCCTTTACAGAAGAAACTTTGCAGGAACTTAGAAAGAGTTATCGCTTAGAAAAATCTTTATTAAGCTGATACTGTCATTAGTCATTGGTCATTAGTCCTTTGTAAATACAAATAACTAATGACTAAGTGACTATTTGATATTCGTGGGATTTGATCTGTTTAACAGCTATTCAGCAGTTTTATTTGCTGCACGATGAGCGCGTGCTTCGGCTGAAGTCATAACTTCATCGAGATTTTCGAGAATTTCGCCAGGGAAATTTTCTAAAATTCTTGTAGAAATTGCAACTCTACCTTTGCCTTCATCCAAGTCAATAATCACAGCTTTTATTGTTTGACCGACTTGAAAAACTTTTTCGAGAGATTCAATAAACTTTTGGCTGACTTGCTTAATATGTAGCAAGGCACTCATTCCATTTAAATCAACAAACACTCCGAATGGTTTAATGCCAGTTATCTTACCTTCAACTAGCTGACCAATTTCTAACAAACTGAAATTACTCGAACGAGTTGCTAAACGTTGAGAAAGAATAAGTTTTTTATTGTTGCGGTCTACTTCCAAAAAGCCAGCCGTTAACGTTTTACCTTTAAGTGCTTCTAGGTTATCACGTTCGGTTAAATGCGATCGCGGAATAAACCCGCGCAAAGATTGAAAATCAACGGTGACACCACCTTTATTCACACCTGTTACCCGGACTTCTACCGTCTGGGAGTTTTCTTGCATTTGTACGACTTTTTCCCAGATATGTTGAATTTCCAACTGTCGGCGAGAAAGAGTTACTTGACCTTCGGCATCTTGTTCTCGGATAATCAAAAACTCTAATTCTTCATGTAAAGGCAGTACCTCCGATAAATCGGTAACAGCTCTCAAAGAAGCCTCATCGCGGGGAATATAAGCCGACGACTTGCCACCAATATCAACATAAGCACCATCCGGGTCAAGCTGGAACACTTTACCGTGAACCACCTGTCCTTTTTGAAACTGGTAGTCGTGTTTTTCTAGTGCTTGGGCAAAATCGTCCATTGTAAACGACGAATTGGCTTTTTGAGAAAGTTTCGATTCGGAATTCATGACTAATGAAAATTAATTGTTATTTAGCTAAGACCACTGAATTTTGAGATGAGTCATTGGTGATTTGTCCTTGGTCATTGGTAATTACCAAGGACAAATGACGTTCAGTTCAATTGACTAAACAATTGTTGTACCTCAATCCAAGCATCAGCAGCAGCTGTTGGATTATAACTGGCACGACGATCGCAAAAAAATCCGTGATCAGCTCCATCGTAGCGGAAGACACGATGAGGAATTTTGTATTTTTCTAACTCTGCTTCAATTTCTTCAGTTTGTGCCTTGGGAATGCTGGCATCTTCCATCCCAAAAAAGGCGTAGAGTGTGCCAGGAATTTCTGGAGTCCTTGTCAAAGTAGCTTCTCCGCCTCCCGGTATACTGTTAGTAATCCTCGCACCGTAAAAAGATGCAGTAGCTTTGATATCTGGGAGAGTAGCAGCTAGGTAGGCTACATGACCACCAAAACAAAAGCCAATACAACCAATGGCGTTTTGTTTGACTTGGGGCAGAGTTTTGAGATAATCAATGGCTGATTGAATATCGCTGAGTAATTGTGATGCTGTGGCTTGCTCCCAAGCGTATTTTCTGCCAACTTCAATATCTTGTGGAGTGTAACCCGTTTCAAAACCAGGAGCAAACCGATCAAACAGTGCAGGTGCGATCGCCACATACCCTAACTTGGCAATTCGCTCAGTCACATCTCGAATATGGCTATTAACACCAAAAATTTCTTGTAAAACCACAATTCCGGGATAAGTACCGGGTTCTTGTGGTTGCGCCAGGTAAGCCGAAATTTGCAAATTATTTTGTGAAAGCTTCACCCATGAAGTGCTGATTGCTGGTTCTGACATAGCTATTTCTCCGAATGCTCTACAATTATTGGATTTAACTATGCCAGTATGTTTAAGCTATTCCTAGCAATTAATCAACTGCTAAAAGGTTATTGTAAAAATAAAATTTTCGTAGGGTGTGTTAGGCGCAGATTGTGAGTTAATTCATCATAAAAACTAGGGTGTGTCATCAATTAGATAAACTGGAATCAAAACTGTTGAAGAAAACATAAATAACAGAAAAAGGATGACACGCCGATACGCTCTTGCGTGATAACCAGTGGGAGAGAATCAAAAACCTGTTGCCAGGGAGAGAGGGCTATGTGGGAGTCACAGCTAAAGATAATCGATTGTTTGTAGAAGCAGTGTTGTATCGTTACAGAGCAGGT
>NZ_JACJTB010000069.1 GCF_014698475.1 Nostoc spongiaeforme FACHB-130
TACTCAACCATCTTCCTCTTCGTCTTCCGCGTTGGAGTACTTTTCCTCCTACTCCTGTTGACGATTTCTTTTGCTTCAATTCCTCCTAATTGTAAAAAACCTACACCTGTCAGGTGGGGAGTGGGGAGTGTGGGGGAAAAGATTTCTTCACCATCTTCCCACACCCCTGGATTTCTCTCTTGTGAGAAATCCAGGATTAGTGTCAACTTAACTCATAACTCATTTCCTGTAAGGAACTTGAGTTCCTTACACATAGCAAAAGTCATCTTCAGATGACTAAACATAGCCAAGATTTTTTAGTCTACTTGAGTAGACTTCAGCTATTAGCCTTGAACTTAAGTTCAAGGCGGGTGACAAAGTTAAACCCAACATTATAAAAATTTTGTTGGGTGACTCTGTAACCTATTACCTGTAATCTATCACCTATTAAATCAGAGATTTTATGGAAACGCTGAAGTATTTTTTACCGCAAGTTTGGTTTGTCATTTTAGCTTTGTTTTTATTCCTGTATGTAATGCTAGATGGCTTTGATTTGGGAGTAGGAATTTTATCTTTGACTTCTTCTGATGAAGAACGTCGGGGCATTTTGATGACTAGTTTAAGCAATATTTGGGATGCCAATGAAACTTGGTTAGTGTTGATGGGAGGGGGATTATTTGGGGCTTTTCCTTTGGCTTACGGTACGATTTTAAATGCTTTATATATCCCGATTTTGGTGATGGTATTTGGCTTTATTTTTCGGGGTGTTGCGTTTGAATTTCGAGAATTATCCAGACGCAAATTATTTTGGAATTTTGCTTTTGGTGCGGGGAGTTTTATCGCTGCACTTGGTCAAGGTTTTGCCCTTGGTGCTGTTCTCAAAGGGATTAATGTTGATGAGACGGGACACTTTATTGGTAGCACTTGGGATTGGTTAAGTTTGCCATCTGTGTTAGTAGCTTTAACTTTAATTCAAGGATATGTTTTGATTGGTTCAACTTATCTGGTTTGGAAAACGACAGGAGAGTTGCAAGAAACCCATTATCAAACTGCGAAAATAGCAGCACTGACAACATTAGTTGGTGCGATCGCCATTACAATTAGTACACCGATAATTTATGAAAGTGCCAGATATCGCCTATTTCAACAGCCTTTAGTTTACATATTTACGCTGATTCCTATTTTGGGAATCTGGCTAATTTGGCAACTTTGGCAAAGTCTTAACCGCAAAGAAGAACGCGCACCTTTTGTCTGGACGATTCTGTTATTTGTGTTGTCTTTTATTGGATTGGGATTAATTGTTTTTCCCTACATTATCCCGACAAAAATCACGATTTATGACGCATCTGCTGACCCCAGTTCGTTGGTAATCATGATTATTTTTATCGGCTTTCTTATCCCGGTGATGTTGTTTTACAACCTTTATCAATACATTGTGTTCCGGGGTAAGGTGACTGGTGGTGGTTATGAAGAATAGATAGGATTTATTCTTTTATTTTTTCACTTCCTTCAGGGTGCGCCATTTTGCCAACCAGCTTAAAAGTTCTCGCTCACTAATGCGCTGTTTTTGCGTAGATAATTTTAATACTGCATCAAGTTCGGCGGAACTTTGACCTGTTTTTTCTTGCCAAACTTGTAATAATGCTTGGCGTTCTAAAAGTGTTGTGCCTAATCCTAAAGATTTTTGTAGTTGTATTTGTTCTTCTTTACCCACCATTTCTACAACAAAATCGCTAGATTCGGCTTTTTCTAACACTCCTGCTAGTGCTTGGATATATGCTTGGCTATTATCTATGACTGGAGTTTCTAAGGCTACTGGTTTACCAAAGCGTTGATTTTTTGCCCAAATTAACACTAATAGTAAAACTCCTATTTGAACTAATGCAGGAAAGAGGGGTGTTTTGGCAAAATATTTGAATATGCTACCTTCCCCTTCACTTTCTTTAACATCAGCATCTTTGTAACCGTGAATATATTCGTCTACAAATAACTTGTTATTTTTTTGATTAACTAAACTGGCGAGATATTGAAAGTTACTTAAATTATGTTGATAGGCATTGGCAGCTAAATAAGGAGTAGCTGAAAAAATTACTTTGCCTTTATCAGATTTTTCTTCCCAAACAACAGCACCAAAGCGATCGCCTAAAGATATACTTGTTTTTTCTACTTTGATATTACGTCTTTTTGTGGCAATTTTAACATTACCAAAAGCTGATTGTTGCTGAGAATTAAAGTTGGCTATTGTTACAGGTGTTTTGACACCTAAAATTACTAAATTATTGCCTTTCGCTAACCATTCCTGTTCATCAAATAACAAGTCATCTTCTCTAAGAGAACTCATAACTCGCAGTAGGGTAACTGGCGTTTTTTCTGGTTGAAAATCTTCTAAAGGCTTTTGCCAACGCTGGATAGTAATACCTTGCTGCTGCATATAAGCATACCAAGCACCATAGCCATCAGGAGACCGACTATAAGTTGAGCCACTGTAAATTTTTGTGTTAGGAGCAGCAAAGAAGCTGAGTATAATAATGACAGCAAGTGCGATCGCTCCTATCCAAGCAACACGATTTGATTTTTTCATAACTTAAGTGCTGAGTTGTGTTGTTGATTAATAATTTCTTGATAGGCTTGCTGGCATTGTTGATAATTTTCTGGCAATATCTCAGCATTACCAAAACATAATTGTTCGTGGGTAGTAATCAAAGTTTCGTAAGGTTGGACTGGGGTAACAGTTGAGTGTAAAACCTGTAAATATTCGCCATCAGTACGGCTGAATTTATGGGGAATGAGTTTAGTATCATGCAAGTGTTGTAAGATTGCCAAGTACAGACAACGGCAAGCTTCACGATAATTACCTTGGCGGTAAAGTGATTGCGATCGCTCCAGCCATAATGCTACAGATAAATCATGATCGCCATTTTTATCCCCAGCATTTGCATTATTCTTACCCACAGATAACCAAGAATATAGATAAGGGCTAAATTCTTGCCATAAACGCCAAAGCACAAAAGCCAAAAATAACGCAAGTATCAACCAAAATAACAAGACTAGCAAATTACTTAACCAAGGACTAATCTTCCAGTCTGGTGATAAGTTTGGTAAAGAATTTTGAAAGCGGTCAAATTGGTATTCTATCGATTCTCCGATTTGTTGCTGAAATTGAGATAACTGCCAACTCCAGCTAGTTTTTTCAAAGCCATCATTAGCCATAAATAACTAGTAACCTTTTTTGCTCTTTTGTAGCATTATCCAGCCAATTAATACAAGCAGCGTACCAAATACAAAAAATCCCAAATCCCAACCTAACTGATTTGTTCCTGGTTTCACATAATGAATACCGAGAATTTGATGGTCAATTCTTCAATTATCAGATTTCTGATCATTTGCGAACAAGAACCCCGACTTATTTTAATAAGTCGGGGTTCTGAACCTTACGATATTAGGACTTACGCAAGAACCCTCTCAAATCCTCTTAACTTCGTGTCCTACCCTGCGGGAAGCCGCTATCGCGTCTATGCGCTCTTTGCGGTTCGTTTTTTCATGATTTTGCGTAAGTCCAGGATATATTAAGTAAATATTAAATATTCAAATGTATATTTAATTTTTGAAATATACGTAGTGGCGTGACAAAACTCATCAATTATCAAGATATAAAATCTGCCAATTATAAAATATGAAACTTCTATCGCCAGGGTGCAGTATAGTTTTACAGATATTAGCCACACTTACTTTCGCAACTCCGGTATTTGCCGAAATTGTCAATATTAATTTATTGCAACTCAATGACATCTACGAAATTACGCCAGTAGAGGGAGGGACTCGTGGTGGTTTGGCGCGTGTCGCTACTGTCAGAAAACAACTGCGCCAAGCAAACCCACGCACCTATACAATTTTGGCTGGAGATTTTTTAAGTCCTTCGGCTTTGGGAACTGCCAAAATTAACGGTACACCTTTAGCTGGACAGCAGATGGTAGCTGTACTCAACGCTTTGGGTTTGGACTATGCAACCTTTGGGAATCATGAATTTGACATACCAGAAAATTTATTTTATCAACGATTGCAAGAATCACGGTTTCGCTGGTTTTCTGGGAATGTCTCAGATAGTAAAGGTCAACCTTTCAAAAATGTCCCCAGGTCGATAGTATTTAATGTGAAAGGCGATCGCGGTGCTGTTGTCAGAGTCGGGTTAATTGGTGTCACTCTCGATAGCAATAAAGCAAATTACGTCAGTTACACAGATCCCTTAACGGTAGCTAAACAGCAGGTAGCAGCACTGAAAGGAAAAGTGGATATTTTGGTAGCTGTGACTCATTTACCCATACAGAGCGATCGCATACTTGCAGAAACAATACCAGAAATTGACCTCATCCTCGGCGGTCACGAACATGAAAATATTCAACAATGGCGCGGACGAGACTTTACACCAATTTTTAAAGCTGATGCCAATGCACGTACAATTTACATTCATCAACTACGCTACGACACCACAAAGCGCAACCTACAAATTAACTCTCGTTTAATGCCAATTACCGATAAAATTCCAGACGAACCAAAAACAGCACAGGTGGTTAAACAATCGCTAGACAAGGGTTTTACAGCATTTCGCGCCAATGGTTTTGAACCTAATCAAGAAGTAGCTAAAATCTCATTTCCTTTAGATGGTTTAGAATCAAGTGTTCGCAACAAGTCTACAGAACTCACCAAGTTAATTGCTGAAGCAATGTTGCAAGAAGTTCCCAACGCAGATTTAGCTATCTTTAATGGCGGCTCAATTCGCGTTGATGATGTCATTCTGCCAGGATCAATTACGCAATATGATGTCATTCGCATTTTGCCTTTTGGTGGTAAAGTCGTAGCCGTAGAAATGAAGGGCGAATTATTAGAAAGAGTCCTCAAAAAAGGTCAAGAAAATAAAGGTACTGGTGGTTATCTCCAAACAGCACAAGTTACTAAAGAAGCAAATCCAGATACTTGGTTTATCAATGGTCAGCCTCTTGACACAGAAAAATTGTATAAAGTTGCTATTAGTGATTTCTTAATTAGCGGCAAAGAACAAGGATTAGACTTTTTAAATCTTCAACAGCCAGACATTAAGCTAATTTCTGAAAAACGTGATATTCGTTTTGTCGTCATTGACAAATTAAAACAACAAGTAACTACTCTAACTCGCTGACTTATCATATAGGAATCCGATTTGATTTCCGAATCTAGTTGTGTAGGCTGGGAGTAGGGAATGGGGAGTAGGGAGTAGGAAAAAAGCCTGACCTGGGTGTACTGATTTTTTTCATAAATCAAATATGAGTCCTATACCAAATCGATAGATAATATTTATGCCTTAGTCTTGCATAGACTAATTCGCAGGTGGAATATTTTCTCTTGTGAAATATACTTCTGTTTGAGTACCAAGAGTATCAAGCTGATTACTACCTGTATTCACAATCACAGTCGATGCAGTAATTTTGGGAAACAGATATAAATGAGAAAGATAAATTTTGTCATTAATAACTATCTTTCCTGGAGAAATACGCCTCAGCTTGTTGATTGACTCAACTTCAGCATCTCCATTGCGATAACAAAGTCTTCCAAAAGCTAAGGCTGTTGTTTGTGCAGGAACTTCTAGCAAATAAAAGTAGTCGGGACGTAACCATTCTTTCCAACTATCATCACCACCTTTACCTAGATATTGAATCGATGATGAATCTATTTTTGTCCATGTTTTTGGAGAAAGCCCTTTAGGAAAAATAATGACTTTAATGTTTCTTTTACTATCAAGAGAAACTTTTCTAGTAAATGTGCCACTATGCCAATAAATTCCTAGTTCATCATAATTATTAACTTTGACTTCAGTGAGAGGTTTAGCATTACGGCAAATCTGAGCGCGTCGATCATCTGGCGCTTGTAATCTAACCCACAGAATTAGACAAATCACAACTAAAAAAATTGGGACAACAATCTTGAGAAATCGAGGAAATTTCATCGATATGATTAGCACAGGGATGATTGACTCTGTTATAGCCAGAATTAGTTAGAAATGTATATATAGGAAAGATGTTGAGCATGGACAGCTTGGAAAGGGAAATTTAGATTCAGGGGAATCAAAAATTACTGTCCAAGTTCCTGCATATTATTCATGACTTGTTGATACAAGTCGTTATTACCTTGACGTTGCAAAATGGTAGCGGCTTGTTCTAAATCTTTCATTGCGCCTTGTTTGTCACCTTGGGCGGCGCGGGCGTTACCGCGATTATTATAAGCTGGTGCAAAGTTAGGATTTAGGCGTATGGCTTCGTTGTAATCGGCTATGGCTCCTTGTTTATCTCCTTGAGCAGCCCTAGCGTTACCTCGGTTATTGTAAGCGATCGCATAACGCGGATTGAGAATAATTGCTTGGTCGTAATCTTCTAGGGAACCATCTCTCTCGCCTATAGCTGCACGGGCATTGGCGCGGTTATTATAAGCTTCGGCATAGTTGGGTGACAATTTGACAGCTTGGGTATAATCTGCGATCGCACCTCGATTATCCCCCAAGGAGGCGCGGGCGTTTCCTCGACTGTTATAAGCTTCGGCATCGTTGGGTGACAGGCGCAAGGCTTCGTTATAATCATCGATGGCTTTTTGTTTGTCTCCCGTATCAAAATAAGCGAGTCCCCGCCCCTTATAAGCTGCACTATAGTCAGGGTTGAGATTGATGGCTTTAGTATAAGATGCGATCGCTGCTTGTAAGTCGCCTTTGAGGTGCTGATTTTGTCCTTGAAGATACAGCGCCCCAGCTTGTGAAGTTTTAATAGTCCGGCGGCTAGGAGGATTGAAGCCGATTTCTGTCACCAAAACATTCTTATCTCGATTGCAAGAGACAAGGGTAATTGCACTCAACACAGTCAGCACAACCATAGCCAATGCTTTATTTTTCTTCACCCGCTTTTGCTCCCATAACCGCAGCTTCATAAGTTGCTTTCAACCACCATTCCACCTAGATTTAATTAGCACCCAATTTTCTTAATTCTGGAATTTTACACTTAACTGATATTCCCTAGGTTTAATAACGGTTAACTCTTGCCTTAACCGGGAAGTTTATCAACTTTTTGTGTTTTAGCTTGTAATTTAACGGTGATCAATTATACGTTCTTGCTTATTTATTAATAAGAATTGTACTCAAACTAATCACTCTTGCTACTCATCTTCACCATTAGTTTCTTGAGTTTTCGGAGTTAGCCGCAAAGCATTAGATGTATCTATTTCTACAGATAATTGTTCTAAATTTTCACCTAAATCTTTTTGCAGCTTTTGAGTCAAGGTAATCGGGAAATCTAAATTTAATCCTTGAGTTTGTACCAGTCTTGCCAATTCTAAAAATTGGGCTTTTACGGTTTTGCGTTCATAAGCTGTTAACTTAAAAACAGATGTTTCTGATACATTTTGAGCCTGCATAGCTTTTTTAATGCGCTCTTGTAAATGTTCATATTCAGAGTTTAATAGCTTCCATTGTTCTTCTATTTGGGTATATCTAGCATTCAGAGCTATTAAATCTTCTGTATCTGGTTCAGGATTACCTTCTGCTTGTAATTCTAACAAACATTTATGCACTTGAGCAAGATAAATGCAGTCAAGATAAGCGTAGTCTATTTGTGCTTCTGATAAAGGTCTTCTGCTCCAATCGCTACTTTGTGCTTGTTTATCAATATCGTGAAAGTTACATAAAACAGTTGCAAGAGTTTTGAGTTGATAATTCGGTACTGGTAAAAGATAATAAGGAATTTTTTTCGCTATTTCTAAGGTACAAGTAATATTTTTAGCTTTTTTATTACCGAGGAATTTTACATCATAACTGGCATTATGAAATACTTTTTCAATATTCGGATTTAACATTACTTGTTGAATAAAATCAGCTACCAACTCATTTTGATTTAATACATCCAACAAAAAAACGCGATCACCACTCATATCATCAGCATCATCTAACACTTGAATCAGCGACAATCTAGGATTCCGGCTATTATAATCAGCGACTTCTGTATCTATCCACAAAGTTGAAGCTTGAGTATATTCAGCAATCATGTTATGAATTGCACGAGCAGTATTCAAGTAAGGCATTTTAATGTTTAATTTAATTTCTGAAACAGTCCAGTAGGTTGTGTTAGGCGTAAGCCGTAACGCACCAAAAGCTTTTGCAGTAGATATGTTACTAGAAAATGCTATATTTCATTTTTAAAGTAAAATAGAAAGCTTATTTAAATTCTGACTACTGCATTCTACTGTATAACTGGTTTTCGCCCAAAGGTAAAAAATGTAGTAATATCGTTCCAAATTCCTTGTGCAGTTTCTAAAGCAGCTAATTCTAATTCAAATTCTGCCTTAACTTGCTCTACTTCTTGAGTTGATAACTGCGAAAAAGGATTAGGAAATTGCCCCGGTGCTGGATAAGAACTACCCAACCACATTCCCTTGGCTTGCTCTAAACTAATATAACTACCATATTGCTCAGATATAATTTCAATGCAGTCATAACCTGCTGCTTCTAGTAAATGGCGACACTTTTCTGTTGTGCCTGTAGGCTGGTTTAAATAAAGAGAAATGCCGTACTTTGCCAAAACTTTCTGCACTACAATACTGGCAATAAAAGCTGTATCTGCAAAGGCATGAAATCCAAGTAAACCCCCAGGTTTTAAAAATTGATGCCAATGGTGTAATGCACCTGTAAAATTTTCCATCCAAATTAATGCCGAAGAACACAAAATACAGTCAAAACTGTTGGCTGGAAAATTGAGGGATTCTGCATCTGCTAATTGAAATTCAATATTTCTCAGTCCTAATGCTGCGGCTTTTTGTTGTGCTTGTTCCAGCATTCCCGATGAAATATCTATACCAACTACCTTACCGCCAGCGCCTACAACTTGAGCCGCCGCAATTGCAGCCATCGCTGTACCAGTGGCAATATCTAATACCTGATCTCCTGGACGCAGTTGGGCATATTCCACCAAACGATGAGCAATTTGTAAATGCCACTCGCTTTGATCATAAGTTGGACTTCTGCGGTTAAAGAGGTCAGCTATTTGTTGCTTGTAGTCGCTGAGTCGGAGTTGATCGGTCATTGGGTCTGGCTAGAGTGAGATAATTGCAGTGTAACAGCGATCGCATCTTGCAGTTTTGGCACAATATCTGGAGTAATTTCCGTAAGTCGTGGTCAAAAATTGGTATAACCGCATCTGAAAATTGGTAAAATTCAAGTTCAGAGAGAAGAGAACATTCAAACATGGTAGCCGCCCATACGGATTTAAATATTGCAGCTTTAGAAGCAGAATATAGCCAAAAATCACCGAGAGAAATTCTCAAATTTGCCTTGGACACTTTTGATAACATGGCAATTTCTTTCAGTGGTGCTGAAGATGTTGTATTGATTGATATTGCTTCTAAAATCACCAAAAACTTTCGAGTTTTTACCCTCGATACCGGGCGCTTGCACCCAGAAACATATCAGTTGTTAGATAAAGTCAGAGAACATTATGGCATTAAGCTAGAAGTTATGTTTCCTGATGCCGCAGAAGTCCAAGCTTTGGTAGAAGAAAAAGGATTGTTTAGCTTTTATCAAGATGGTCACAAAGAATGCTGCGCTATCCGCAAAGTTAGACCACTGCGCCGCAAGCTAAATACTCTCGATGCTTGGGTGACAGGACAGCGTAAAGACCAAAGTCCCAGCACCCGCAACCATATTCCCGTAATTGAAGTTGATACCGCATTTTCTACCGAAGACCATCAGTTAATTAAATTCAACCCCTTAGCTAACTGGTCTTCTGCACAGGTATGGGAATATATTCGCGCTTTAGATGTACCTTACAACAAATTACACGAACGCGGTTTTATTAGTATTGGTTGCGAACCTTGTACTAGACCCGTTCTCCCAAATCAGCACGAACGCGAAGGTCGTTGGTGGTGGGAAGAATCTACTGCTAAAGAGTGTGGTCTGCATTTAGGGAACTTACAAAAATAGGACTTACGCACCAAAATTATCTGTGAAGAAGGGGTATAGGGTGTAAGGTTTTTGGATACATACATTCCTGTACCCCTACACCAATAACTAGCTACCCAACTTTTTAGCGATCTTTCATCACTATATTCACATCTTGTACCTGTTTTGCATGGATCTACGACTGTGCCTTTCAAAAACCAAGCAAAAAATCATATAACTGTTGTCAGCACTGACTTCCAAGGTTTTCACATCACTTGAGGGTGCTTGCATTTTATTTTAGGAGCTTGAAATCTAGATGATACAAGGCTTCCAAGATTAGCATCTGTTCAAAAAAATGAGATTTAGGTAAAAATTTGTTTTCTGTATTGCTCCTGGGTGCTAGGTGCTTGTAATATCAAATCTCAGGGCAGGCAGGATATGGATTTCCGAGTGCGCTCTGACTAAACCTTTGATGCCATTAGGCGTTGATCACCGATACTGACTTGTTTCCAGAGCTTGAAAAAATCCAGCTGACTAAACCTTTGATGCCATTAGGCGTTGATCACAAGTTTTTCAGGTGCGGACTGCCAACATAGTCGCAGCTGACTAAACCTTTGATGCCATTAGGCGTTGATCACTGAAAGCTTTGGTATCAGCAGCAAGCCCCGGCGCCTGACTAAACCTTTGATGCCATTAGGCGTTGATCACTTTCCAAAGCTTTGGATGTAGGCGTTGACCTTGGACTGACTAAACCTTTGATGCCATTAGGCGTTGATCACGATATTTAGCCAAATCAATAGCAAGTGGGAAGAACCTGACTAAACCTTTGATGCCATTAGGCGTTGATCACTTCACCTAACGTTCGTGCCAACGGTAAGAAAGGCAGTACTGACTAAACCTTTGATGCCATTAGGCGTTGATCACAAGCTGAAGACAGAATGAGGGAACTGCTTAAATTCTGACTAAACCTTTGATGCCATTAGGCGTTGATCACAAAGTGTTGGCTGGAATACCTGTACCAGTTGCCCGCCTGACTAAACCTTTGATGCCATTAGGCGTTGATCACTTGATTGGGATAGAACAACAAGTGATGTGATTATCCTGACTAAACCTTTGATGCCATTAGGCGTTGATCACACTCAGTATTGGCAGGATGTGTACACATGGGAACACTACTGACTAAACCTTTGATGCCATTAGGCGTTGATCACAACCTTTTCTCAATCTAGCAACCGCGTCATTAACTGCTGACTAAACCTTTGATGCCATTAGGCGTTGATCACGAGCAAGAAGGAGCGATTGAGAAAATTCTTGCAACTGACTAAACCTTTGATGCCATTAGGCGTTGATCACCCTTTCACCTTTAAGCCTAATGAGCCGCAGTTAGACCTGACTAAACCTTTGATGCCATTAGGCGTTGATCACAAGATAAGAAAGAATGTCTTGCTTTTCTTGTTCGGTTCTGACTAAACCTTTGATGCCATTAGGCGTTGATCACGTCTAAAGGGTTGAGCGGTGACTTTGAATCCTACACTGACTAAACCTTTGATGCCATTAGGCGTTGATCACTGAGGCGAAAGCGCGATCGCTTGTACCCAATCAAACTGACTAAACCTTTGATGCCATTAGGCGTTGATCACATTCTTGACCCTGAATGTATGCCGATGAAATGGAACTGACTAAACCTTTGATGCCATTAGGCGTTGATCACCAGGTGAGGTATGAAAAGTCATTAAAAATCAATCCTCTGACTAAACCTTTGATGCCATTAGGCGTTGATCACTTATAGGTCGGGTAATAGATGGTGAATTATGGTTCTGACTAAACCTTTGATGCCATTAGGCGTTGATCACATTGGGTGATAGTAGGGCCGGAGGGGCGGAGGTGCCTGACTAAACCTTTGATGCCATTAGGCGTTGATCACTAGTTGGTGATTCACTGGTGGCTGAGGTTGCGATCGCTGACTAAACCTTTGATGCCATTAGGCGTTGATCACCGAATATTACTGGATATTTCAACATTGCGAAAAAGTCTGACTAAACCTTTGATGCCATTAGGCGTTGATCACAAACATACCTGCAAGCGATCGCTAGTAATCCCCAAGTCTCTGACTAAACCTTTGATGCCATTAGGCGTTGATCACTTGTTAGAGAGGCATTCGAGATGACACAAGCATCACTGACTAAACCTTTGATGCCATTAGGCGTTGATCACTTACAGGCGACTAAAGGTAAGTCTGACCAATTAGCAACTGACTAAACCTTTGATGCCATTAGGCGTTGATCACCAGATCAAACAGAACAGTTAGGACAACAAACTTTCTGACTAAACCTTTGATGCCATTAGGCGTTGATCACAAAAGACCCAAATTAGTCTACAAATATTACTCATACTCTGACTAAACCTTTGATGCCACTAGGCGTTGATCACGCGGCGGTGTGTTTGTAGCGTAGCGATGCCCAGTCTTGACTGAACCTTTGATGCCATTAGGTGTTGATCAAAAAATCGGTTGTAATGGAGCGTACACTCGATATAACGTCTGGTCACTGGTATAGAGTTAGTGTAATTATTCTCTCTGCGTCTTTGCACGGCAGTCGCTTCAAGTCGGCAAAGCCGCCCAACGCGCTACCTTGCCTTTGCGTGAGACCAATCATCCCTTAGTTATGCAACGCCAAATCAAATTTTTTATTTTCTTCTGAAGGCGGAAACGATTTTGCCGGGTAATCTTTCTAAGATGAGTTAAATCAATGAGGCGCTCGCTATGTCTCGTCATCTAGAAAGATTATTACAACTAGATTCTCTGTTAAGAACTAGGCAACGCCCAACAACTGTTAGCCTCGCTCAAGAGTTGGAGGTGAGTGAACGGACAATTCGTAATGATTTGGCTTTCTTAAAAGATCGCTTTCATGCTCCTTTGGAGTATAGCCATAAATTAGGACATCACTATACTGAACCCGAATGGCGATTGCCGAGTATTCCTTTATCTAAAGGTGAACTATTTGCCTTGACTGTTGGAGCAAGAATGCTAGAGGCTTATGCTGGTTCGCCTTATGCTTTACAGTTGCGAAGTGCGATCGCCAGGTTGAGTGAACGTTTACCAGAGACAATCTGGGTAAATATGCAACAACTGGCGCAGGAATATATTCTTTTTGGTGCTGGCGCAGAAACAGATCTAGATCCAGATATTTGGCACAAAATAGAAGACGCTTGCAGTTTAAGAAAAAGAGTCATGATGACCTACTATACTGCAAGTCGGAATACAACTTCTGAACGCAAGTTAGACCCTTATCTGTTACTTGTTTATCGCGGTACTAACTTATATTTAATTGGCTATTGCCATACCCGCCAGGAATTTCGCTGGTTTAGGATAGATCGAATTACAAAATTAGAAATACTACCAGAAGATTACACTCCAGATCCTAATTTTAATATCAAAGAATATATAGGCAGTGTGTTTCAGCATGAGGTTGGAGACAAACAGCTTGATGTAGAAATTTGGTTTGACTCAAAAACTGCACCGTATATTCGTGAACGACGTTGGCACTACACCCAAGGGATTGAAGAACATTCAGATGGTTCGCTGACGCTGAAAATGAGTGTACGCGGCATTAACGACTTGAAGCGGTGGGTGATGTGGTATGGCAAAGGCGCAATTGTCAAGAGTCCGCCTGAGTTGGTGGAGTTGGTAAAAGACGAAATTGAGGGTATGAGGAAAAATTACACTTTATCCCCAGGATGTAAATCATGATGATAGGATTTCGATATAGACAACAGTTACCTTTGATTCGACTGTACAGCGTTTTCCGCGTTCAGGCGTTGGGCAAGAACTTAGTAAGTCTAGAACCTGTTGCCACCTGTGATTGCCGTCAGGCGTTATTGCATAAGTTATATGCTTTTCTGCTGTGCAACAGGTTTTTTATAGACAAATCTCCTAAGATGGAACAGAGTAAATCTTGATGGAACTGAATAAATCTAGAACACTTATTTTAGCTTTGTTACTTAAATTAGGAAAAAAATTTTTTCTCTTTTTTTGAAAATTCGGAGTAATATAAAAAAAACGGCAACCAAATTACTTTGGAGCCGAGTACGTATAATTTTCTTAAGTCAATTATGACAAATAATCTGAAATACGGGAATAGGGATAGACTGTTCCTAGAAAGTGAGCATGAAAACATGGACTCACTTCAGCAGTCTGCTAAGTATGTTTCTGCAATCGACTTAGCGAAAATCACAATCGAGTCGATAACAAGAGTTTTTAGCCAAACAATCAGCTATCAGCAAAATAGCATTAGTTGTCCTGAAGATGTGTCAGATAACCGAACTCAAGCTGATAGGCTAAGACAACGGCGTGAAATGGAAGAGTATATTGCTAAATATGCAAAGCGCAAATAATGCAATGCGATCGCACTATCGCCTCCTCAACGCAAGTTAGGCGCAAAATAGATAATTAATTTTATTATTGCTAGGGTTTTTTGCCCTAGCCTATCTTCCTGTAATTGTTTTTGCATTTACCATGAATAACATTATCAATTTATCGTTTCCCGTAACTGGAACAGAGTTATGGGCAGATCATAACCATCGTCTTTGTGCAGCTATTTGTACACAACTTCCAGAGTTGCATGAATTAAAAGGATTTGCAATTAATACCATTACAGGTATTCCTAACAAGCAGGGAAAAATTAGTTTAACTCATAAATCAAGGTTGTTATTGAGACTTCCAGTAGAAGCGATCGCACAAGTTTATCAGCTTACTGGTAAAACGCTGGATATTGGTGGTTATGCGATTCAACTAGGCAATCCAGAACTGCAAACTTTGAAACCTGTAGAATCGCTTAAAGCTAGAATTGTCACTATCAAAGGATACACTGAACCTGCGTTATTTCTTGGTGCTGCACATCGGCAATTACAACAACTAGAAATTAATGCAAATATTGGTATTCCCGCAAATGAGCAAGGAGAACCCAAACGCTTAACTTTGACGATTAAGAAAAAAGTCCGAGGGGAAATTAAAAAATACACAATAGTTGGTTTTAGTGTAATTGTTTCTGAATTAAGTGCAGAAGATTCGATTAAATTACAAATTCATGGCTTAGGTGGCAAACGTCGTTTAGGCTGCGGTATTTTTTGTCCAAATATCACAATTTATCAGGGTAGAAGAGAATACGATGCAAAAGCAGTTATTAGCTAAAAGCCCCAGAGAAGACGAAAAAATATTGACTGTTGAGGAGCATTTAACCGATACTGATAATGCTGTAATGGCAATATTTAAGCAGCGAATATTGTTAAACTGGTGTCGTTTTTTTGGTGTTAAAGATGCCGATAAGTTTATACTTAATTTGAGAATTGCAGCATTATTTCATGATATAGGCAAGGCAAATGCTGAATTTGATGCAGCAGTTAATAAAAAACTCAAACAGCAAACGCTTAGACATGAGTGGTTGAGTGCTTTAATTTTACACTTGCCAAGTGTACGTTCTTGGTTAGCATCCAATAAATCAGATTTAGATTTAGAAGTCATTACTGCTGCTGTACTTAGTCATCACTTAAAAGCAAGCAAAAAAGAATGGGGTAAACCTCGAACTGTTGAACAGGTGGAATTATTTTTACATCATCCTGAAATTACAAACATTCTACAAAAAATAGCACAAATTGCGAAAATTGAGGGCTTACCTGCTGAATTACCGGAAAAATGGTCAGTAAATGACACCTTATGGAAACAAGCTTATTTCGATGCGGACGAAGCGGGAGATAAATTTGCTGATGATATCTACGATGATATTGAACGTCGTTCATTATTACTAGCAGTCAAAGCAGGATTGATAGCTGCGGATTCTGTTGCTTCAGCAATGTTCCGAGAAAAGAAATTACTTGAACAATGGGTTGATAAAACACTACACGCACCTGTAATTACTGCGGAAGAATTAGAAACTAAAATTCTCCAACCTCGTTATGCTCATATTGAGAAAAAATCTGGTAAAAAGTTTGATTTACATCCTTTCCAAGAACAAGCCCAAGAACAAGGTGATAGAGTTCTTTTATTAAGTGGTTGTGGTAGTGGAAAGACAATATTTGGCTATAAATGGCATCAAGCTGCATTAAGCCGTAACCAAGTTGGTCATATCATATTTCTCTATCCAACTCGTGGTACTGCAACAGAAGGTTTTAAAGATTATGTTTCTTGTGCGCCAGAAACGGATGCTAGTTTAGTTACCGGAACAGCCATTTATGAATTACAGGAAATGGCAAAGAATCCTTCTGATTATACCCCTAGTGAAGGGAAAGATTTTACAACCGATGAACGTTTATTTGCGCTAGGTTTTTGGGGTAAGCGTTTCTTTTCTGCCACTGTAGACCAATTTCTCTGTTTTTTAACTCATGGTTATAGTGGCTTGTGTTTGTTACCAGTTTTGGCTGATTCAGTAATAGTCATTGATGAGGTTCACAGTTTTTCTCGTGGGATGTTTGATAACCTCATTAGTTTTTTACAGAATTTCAATATTCCAGTGTTGTGTATGACTGCAACTTTAACTAAAACACGACAGGAAGAACTGAAAAATGCTGGATTGCAAGTCTTTCCTGCGGCTACCGATGAGAAATTGAAGGAAATTGAAGAACATCCAAGATATGATGTGAAGTTTGTTGATAAGGATAGTGCTTATAGTTATGCAAAATCAGCTTATCAAGATAATCAATTCCGCGTTTTATGGGTGGTCAATACTGTTGATAGATGTCGCAAAATATCAGGAAGACGCGAGGATAAAACGGGATTAGAATTTGATTTAAATACAGATGTTTTGACTTATCATAGCCGTTTTAAACTCAAAGATAGGCAAAAACGCCATCAAGAAACTATTGCTGCATTCGCTTATGAAAAAGAGGAAAGAAAACCTGCGATCGCAGTTACAACGCAAGTATGCGAAATGTCTCTAGATTTAGATGCAGATGTCTTAATTACAGAACTTGCACCCATCTCTTCATTAGTGCAGCGATTTGGACGTTCTAATCGTCATCTTTCTCGCGGTAATGAATTTCGCTCTCAAATATTAGTCTACGAACCAGATAACATTAAACCTTATCAGAAAGATGAAATTAAGGCAGCCAAAAAGTTTATTGAGTATATACAAGGAGAAAAAATTAGTCAGGCACAACTAGCAAAGGCATTAGAAGATTATTCCCCAGCAGAAAGATATGCCGATGGTAATTGTGCTTTTTTAGAAGGTGGTTATTGGGCTAAATCTCAACCATTTCGAGATACAGATGATTACTCGGTAGATGCAATTCTCAGCAGTGATTTGAAAACAGTTGGAGAATTAATTGAACAGAAAAATCCTTATGACGGTTATGTATTACCAGTACCTAAAAAACTGGCTCATAAGCAATGGAAAGGCCGTCCTGAAAAAATGCCGCGTTATTTAGCTGTTGCTGATGCAAGTTTATATTGCCCAAGAAGGGGATTTGGGGAATGAAAGATTTAAAACTGGAATATAAGTTAGCAGAATTACCATCTGCTCAACATCGTGCAGGTTTAGCAGGTTTGGTATTAATGGTGCAATATTTACGTGATACCCAACCTTGGTTTAAACAGCGTGAAGGTGCAGTATTAGAATTGCAGAATCTCAATGAATTTGGGGTAACTTTATTACTAAATTTACAGGGGTTACAAGCACTTTTTGACCTAACTTATCAAGCATTCTCTGAAGTACGCTCAACGGAAACAAAAATTAAGAAATATGACCGCGTAGAAGAAGATGAAGTACCAGATAAAAAAGATAAAACTAAAACTAAGCGTATTTTGAAATACTTCTACACTGTAACAACTCCCCAAGGTGCATTTCTTGCTGATTGGGATAAGTCAAATGATAGTTCTGAACGCGGACTGTGGATAAAACTTTGGCGAAATATGCTGTGGCAAATTGTTCGAGGAGTTCCTGCAACTCGTAACTCTTTTAATCATCGAGTTAATGGTGCAGCTTATTCTCAGGATGTACAAGATATCTGGTCAGAATTACAACAACCAAATAAAATTACTGGACAATCGGGTAATTATTATTTAGGTGCGATGGCTACTAATTCAGAATATGTACGGACTCAAGATAAAGTACGCTATCAATTTCTGTTACATTTCTGGGTATTTGTTGCACAGATTTATTGTCCTGCAATCTTAGATAAAGATGGTAATCGAGAACCTACAGGTTATGCTTTGGCAATTCCTGATGTGGCAAATTTGAAGAATTTTTGTCGAGTATTTCCTAAGGTTTTGAGAAATAGGAATATAAAGCAATGGCGTTATTTACCTCGTGAGGCAGTAATTGACTTACCGGAAGAAGGCGCACTTGATTTATTATTATTGTTGCGCGATCGCATCGCTCGTGAAACAGGCGATCAAGAAATACGCCGATTGATTTTAGGTGTTGAAATTATCCATGCAGAGAAAGTTGGAAATAACATCAAAATTCGCTCTATAAGTATTGTTAGTCCAACAAGAGAATGCTTGGATAAATACCAAATAATTAAAACCTCATATTTGTGTCCGTGGTTTCGTAAGCAGCGACTAATCAATCTATTGCGACAACAAACAGATGAAGAGGAATTATATAGTAATCTACCCAAAATTCAACCTTGGTCTGATTTTGATGCAGTTTTAAGTCGTATTCCTCGAACTTGGTTACAAAATTATACTTTTAACCATGATGCTCGTAATTTATTTGAAACAGAAATAGGAATCAAAATGAAAAAAGAAATTCGTGACTATGCGTTAATTGTTTACAACGTTTGTCAAGGATATGTAATAGGCAAACTTGAAAATAAATACAAAATTAGATGGCATAACAGTAAAAAATGCTATTTTCAAGATAAGAAACAAATTCCTCAAGCAGATGGTGATGACAAAAAAAAGAAAATTGCTAATGAGGCATTTCTCGCCGTCCGTTCTCGAACTGATACTACAGCATTCATAGATTATTTTGTTTCTACTCTTTATCCTTTTGTTAAAAAAGATGAGTTCGTGAATTTTGCCGATGTTTTATTTAATCATACTAATGAAATTCGCGCATTAACTCTTTTAGCTCTCTCTAGCCAGTTTCCCCTAAATCTAAAAGAAGATAATCTATTTTCTGAAGAGGATGCTGCTTAATTATTCCCCTTTGATTGCCATTAGGCGTATTAAACATTACAGAGAAAATCAATGACACATCTTAACTTATTTGCCACAGTATTAACTTATCCTGCACCCACTAGCAACTATCGCGGTGAATCAGAAGAAAACCGCACAGTACTGCAAAAAATATCTAAAAATGGACAAAAATATGCGGTTGTTAGTCCAGAATCTATCCGTAATGCTTTACGCGAAACCTTGATTTTAATGGGGCTGCCAAATAACCGTTCTAGAGTTTATGATGCTGACCAATTAGCTGTGGAATTTAAAGAGTTTCCTAATGCTAGTAAGTATGCTGATGATTTTCTGTTTGGTTTTATGGTTGCCAAGCCTGAAGATGCTAAAAAAAATAAACCTTTACCACCAAAGCGAGATAGTATTTTTCGCTGTAATATGGCAGTGGCATTAAGCTCATACAAATATGATTTTGTATTTCATCAATCTCCACTTAATGTCAAAACTAAAAACAATGAAAAAACTTTTTGGAGTAATGCCAATACTTCTGCATTATTACATCGGGAAGTAACTCATACAGCTTTTCAATATCCTTTTGCATTGTCACAACGCGATTGTTTAGAGCGTCCTGAGTGGGTAAAAGCATTACTACAAGCTATCGCTCAACTAAATAAAGTTGCAGGTGGTCATGCTCGTGCATATTATGAATTTGCACCCTGTTCTGTGGTAGCAAGGCTTACCCCTAGATTAGTCGCTGGATATGAAACTTACGGTTTTATCGAAACAGGAGAATTCCCGCAATTAAATCGGTTAGGGAAAGCTGATGATGAAAATTGCGATTTACCCGCTAATGAATTCTGGATTGGTGGTGAGATTGTCCGAGAAATGGAACTTGAAGAAATCACCAGATTAAAAGAAGCTGGGGCGCATCTATATAATAATCCAGAACAGTTATTTGATGCTTTAGCTAATGAATTTTTACCTAATAGTAAATAATGGCTAATCCTGATCCAAAAACCTTAGTTAAACAATTTTTTCAAATTAAAGCTCCCTTCGCATCGTTTCGACCTTTCCAGTCTGGAGCTTATCGTTCAACTACACCCGTACCTTCTCCATCAACAGTATATGGTTTGTTGCTCAATATAGCAGGAATTGAACAGAGAGAAGAGTTAACAACACCTGTAAAGTCAATGCGGGATGATTTACCTGAAATTGAGATTGCGATCGCGCAAATTTCCCAGCCAGAAACAGCACTATTAACACAACAATTACATCATTATCCTGTCGGTGCCTCCGGTGCTGAACTTGCACAAAAAACCTATGGTTCTAAATATTGGATAGCACCAGTTAAACGAGAAGTTTTAGTTAATTTAAACTTGGTAATTGGTATGAAAGCAGAACAGTGGTTATGCGATCGCATTCTCCAAGGACTTAGCGGTGAACTAGACGAGCCTCGCTATGGACTACCATTTGCAGGAGACAATAATTTTTTGTTTGATTCAATTGAATCTATTGATAGTCCTCCTATGGCGCGGTGGTACTCTCCATTACAACAGGGAAACTATTCTACGGAACGCGGATATTGTAGGCTAACAGTTTGGATTAATCGAGCCGATAATAGCAAGACAGAAATAGCGGTGTTTGCGCCTAGTTCTTTTTGCTTACATCCCCCAGAATCTGCTTGGATAAAACTACCAGTCTCTAATATGGGCGATCGCCTTGGGTTAAATACCTAAAATTCCATTTCCTCTGATGTCGTAAGGCGTTTAACTAATCCAAAAAAACCTTACAGACATATATGCAAATTCTCGAACATTTTGAAATCTCCGCTAAACCCGAAACTATTCGTGTTTCTGCCCTCCATGCTCTCGCCTACTGCCCTCGGCTGTTTTATCTAGAAGAAGTTGAAGAACTTTACACCCAAGATGCAGCCGTATTTGCCGGACGCAGACTTCACACCGAACTCGAAAAACAGGAAGATGAAGAATGGGAAGAACTGTTTCTCGAAAGCGAAGAATTAGGTTTGCGTGGTCGGCTTGATGCGCTTCGCACTCGTGATGGACAAACGATACCTTACGAACACAAACGCGGTCGCGCTCACCGAGATGAAAATCATCAGCCCCAGGCTTGGGAAAGCGATCGCCTACAAATTCTCGCTTATGCTTACCTGTTAGAGTCCGCGCATGGAATCACTGTTAAGGAAGGCCGCATCCGCTATCACGCCGATAATGTAATCGTTCATGTGCCACTAGATGAAGCAGGACGTTTAAAAGTCAAAGAAGCAATCCAACAAGCCAGGATTCTCAGACAATCAACTTACCGACCACCTGTAATTGATAACGAGCGAATGTGCGCCCGTTGTTCTTTGGCTCCGGTTTGTTTGCCAGAAGAAGCGAGACTTGCCCATAATCGAGAGTGGCAACCAATTCGCTTATTTCCTGAAGATGATGAACGCCAAGTAATTCACATTTTAGAACCTGGGACATCAGTTGGCAGAACTGGAGAACAAATCAAAATTAGCCGCCGCAATCAACCTGTTGAGACAGTTCCGGCGCGTCAAATAGGACAACTTGTGCTGCATAGTTTTTCGCAAATTTCTACCCAAGCACTACACTTTTGTGCTGACCAAGGAATAGGAGTGCATTTTATTTCCGGGGGTGGTCGCTATCTGGGGAGTTTTGACACCCGACAAGGCAGCATTCAACGTCGTATTCGTCAATATGCGGCACTGAGTAATCCTGATGCTTGTCTAGAGTTAGCCCGTAAACTGGTAATTTGTCGCGGTCAGGGACAACGCAAATTCTTAATGAGAGGTGCAAGAGGGAAAACCAAGACAGATAAATTAGAAAAAGCGATCGCACAAATGAAAGCGGTTCTCAAACAAGTTCCGCAAGCAAAGTCTCTAGAATCGCTTTTAGGATACGAGGGAAATCTGGCTGCTTTATATTTCAGTGCTTTACCTGATTTGATTTCGCCAGAAGTACCTAAAGAATTACATTTTGCTGGCAGAAATCGCCGTCCACCACTAGACCGATTCAACGCCATGCTGAGTTTTGGTTATGCTTTGCTACTCAAAGATGTGATGAACGCGATTTTAACTGTTGGGTTAGAACCTGCTTTGGGATTTTACCATCAGCCGCGATCGCAAGCTGCACCCCTAGCATTAGATTTACTAGAAATATTTCGCGTGCCTTTGGTAGATATGACCGTGATGGCTGCGGTTAATCGGGGTCAATGGGATGCCAAAGCAGATTTTGAGATTCGCGGAAAACAGGTTTGGTTAAGCGAACTTGGGCGGCGTAAATTTGTTGAGTTATACGAATCTCGCAAACAAGAAAGCTGGAAACATCCTGTAACTGGTTACTCCCTCACCTATCGTCGTTTATTTGAGTTAGAGGTGCGACTACTAGAAAAAGAATGGTCTGGTGAGGGTGGTTTGTTTGGTCAATTAATCTTGCGATGAGGTGCAGCAATGGGTGAATCACAAAACTGCTACCTGATTTGCTACGACATCCGCGATCCCAAACGTTGGCGGAAGGCTTACAACTTACTCCAAGGATATGGCGAAAGGATGCAGTACTCTATTTTCCGTTCTTGGTTGACCATGCGATCGCGCGAAAAATTGCGTTGGGAACTGGAAAAAATTCTCGCCCCAGAAGACAGTCTATTATTAATTCGGCTGTCAAATCAGTGCGTTAATTCTATCCCGGCTTACAATCGTCCTGGTGCTTGGACAACTCAAGAAGAATCTTACCGGATTGTCTAATATCGTATCCGGTTAAAGACTTATCATTAAGGTCGCAGGGGGGGCAGAGGAGCAGGGGAGCAGGGGAGAGGGTTTTGCATTTTCTGCATAGATGTATCGAATCACTTGTAATTAGCCAGACATGATATAAAACATGGATCTGAGTTTGTGGAACATGAAATAAAACTCAAGCAGGATAAAAACCTTACTGGGCTTGCTTTTGAGAGTTTTTAGGTTAAAAGGAGGTGCTTGCATTTTTTTTCGTGAGGTCAAAACCTAGTTCTGGTAAGCGTTCTAAGCTCAGGCGGAAACTTGAAAGTTAAACTTTTGGTAAGCAATTGACTTCTTTTGTTGCTTTTTTACCTAGATGCTTGCAAAATAGCAACTGAGTGGTCTGATGACATGGGTTTGAGCGATCGCTCTGATTAAACCTTTGATGCCGTAAGGCGTTGATCACAAGATGGCAATTGGTGGTTTTTTATTTCTGGATACTCTGATTAAACCTTTGATGCCGTAAGGCGTTGATCACGAAGGTAAATCTTTGTTAGGTTACGGTGTTGCTTCTTCTCTGATTAAACCTTTGATGCCGTAAGGCGTTGATCACTGGAGCGCCATAAAATTCCTGTTGGCGTTTATCGCTGATTAAACCTTTGATGCCGTAAGGCGTTGATCACCAAGTACCAGAATTAACCACCAAAGAAACACAAAGACTGATTAAACCTTTGATGCCGTAAGGCGTTGATCACGAACCTTCTTTGCGGGTTGGTTTTTGTAATAATCCCGCTGATTAAACCTTTGATGCCGTAAGGCGTTGATCACTGGTTCAACTGGCAGGTCAAGCGGGCCACATTTGCACTGATTAAACCTTTGATGCCGTAAGGCGTTGATCACAGGAAGTCCCAAAAGCTTGGAGTCTACACGCCGTAACCTGATTAAACCTTTGATGCCGTAAGGCGTTGATCACTTTCCTGCTAACGACCCTTTCTGGCAGTCGGGATCTGATTAAACCTTTGATGCCGTAAGGCGTTGATCACTAATCTACAGAAATTTGGATTAATTGTTGATTTTCCCTGATTAAACCTTTGATGCCGTAAGGCGTTGATCACCTAGAAATGTTTGGGAATCTTCAAAAAATCAAGCCTGATTAAACCTTTGATGCCGTAAGGCGTTGATCACTAAAAATTAAATTCAGCAATTTCAGGAATTAAAGCTGATTAAACCTTTGATGCCGTAAGGCGTTGATCACGTCAAGGAAGCTTGCAAGATTGGTTGATTAAAAGTCTGATTAAACCTTTGATGCCGTAAGGCGTTGATCACGAATTTCATCTAAAGTTATTTCTATCCCGATCGCTATCTGATTAAACCTTTGATGCCGTAAGGCGTTGATCACAGTTTAAATAAAATATCAATGCTTGCTGCTCTTAGAGCTGATTAAACCTTTGATGCCGTAAGGCGTTGATCACCGTACTGTACCACCAGATCCACCGCCGCCGAGACCTGATTAAACCTTTGATGCCGTAAGGCGTTGATCACGATTGTAGACTTTGATGTTTACGGACATCAGATCAACTGATTAAACCTTTGATGCCGTAAGGCGTTGATCACCACCAACCACCTAAACCCACCACGTCGCTGGGGCCTGATTAAACCTTTGATGCCGTAAGGCGTTGATCACATCATCCACTGAGAATGGCGAAGCACCTGACCAGACTGATTAAACCTTTGATGCCGTAAGGCGTTGATCACATTACTCTATAGTGAACATCTATACAAGGGGGGATTCTGATTAAACCTTTGATGCCGTAAGGCGTTGATCACACTAGTAAACCGGGAATCATCAGAAGTCAAAGGAACCTGATTAAACCTTTGATGCCGTAAGGCGTTGATCACATTGATAGAGTAACTTGTAGTTGAAACAATAGCCACTGATTAAACCTTTGATGTCGTAAGGCGTTAATCACGACAATAACTATCAACTGTCAACGAAACTTTTTGTAATTAGTCTTGTCTATAAGATTAATTCATTAGTTTATCAGGAAATTATATGCGATCGCCTATCGTAATCGGTACAGGATTACTTGTATCTCTAATTTTGAATGCCCAAGTATTCGCACAATCTACAATTAACTTACCACAAATCACTGCCCAGAACTCTCAGCCACAAATCTTAAATCAAAATAATAAAAAGACAAGCTCAGGAATTATTACTCTGCAAAGAACAGCGTGCTTTGGTGCTTGTCCTATTTATAAAATTACGATATTTCCTGATGGGAGAGTTGTCTACGAAGGAGAGCGATTTGTTAAAGTTGTAGGTAAAAGAACTGCCAGAATTAGTCCCCAAGCAGTGAAAAGATTAGTTGCAGAATTTAATAAGGTAAACTATTTTTCATTAGCGAATAGCTACCAAGGTGGACGGACAGATGCGCCTTCTGCAATTACTTCTTTAACTATTGGTAAACGTCAGAAAACTGTTAATCATTATCTCGGATCACCCAATGCACCACAAGCATTAACAGCTTTAGAAAATAAAATTGATACTGTTGTAAATTCTCAGCGTTGGGTTGGTTCTAAAAATGAACCAACACCCAATCCCAATGATTCTAATTCCAACCAACTCAAAGTTAACCGTCAGTTATGGAATCAGCAAAGGCTAAATAACTATCGTTTTACATTTAGCCGGAGTTGTTTCTGTGTACCCAAAGCGACACAACCAGTAGTGATTACAGTGCGTAATGGTCAAGTTGCTTCTATTAAAGCTGTCAACAATAATGAGCCAGTTGATGCAGAACTTTTCCAACAATATAATTCCATTCCGAAACTGTTTGGCATAATTGATGATGCTATTACCAAAAAAGCATCAAGTCTCAACGTCAAATATGATCCGCAATTTGGCTACCCAACACAAATTAATATTGATTACAACCAACAAATTGCCGATGAAGAACTATATCTGACTATTAGCAATCTTGAACCATTGAGATGATGTCTTGCACAAAGTAAATTATCCTTGGGGGCGTACAATCGTACACCCCTTTTATTTTGCAATTAAGCTTGTATAGCAAAGTGCTGAGTATTCATAACAAATGCTTCGACTGCATATAGCAATCCTAAACCATTGAGAAACATCACTCTCCCTTGTCGCCCTTGTCGCCCTTGTCCATCTCCCAAATCAGACTGCTACATAAACTGAAATATCTCCGACTGCTATCAAGTTCTCAGGTGTAGCGACTGTCTTAAAAGTCAAGCGATCGGGAGCAAAAAATGAAGCAGAGGAAGTAAAGAAAAAAGAAACAAGAGAAAAAAACATACATTCCAAAGTGAGCCAGTCATGCTG
>NZ_JACJTB010000007.1 GCF_014698475.1 Nostoc spongiaeforme FACHB-130
CACACTGATACATCCCGAACTCAGAGGTGAAACGCTGCTGCGGCTACGATAGTTGGAGGGTTGCCTCCTGCCACAATTGCTCGGCGCCAGGTCTCTTTTTCCTAAAAAGCTCCTTAGTTCTAACATTGTACTGAGGAGCTTTTTAGTATTTATCTCTCTACTTTTAATATTTGCACACAAGAAATATTGAACACAACACGACAAAGATATATCGCGCTTTAACTTATCTAGTCTGGGGGAGCCTTCAAAATTATCTATACTAATTGCAAAACTTGATAATAATCATAAACTTACTTTTCTAAAACTCTTAAAAAAGCGTCGTTTTGCTAAGGCTGGTAGCGCAGAAGAGAAACGTAGCAAAAATTTGATTTCTTCCCACTTTGTCCATAATTGCTAGACGCTATATATATCAATAGGCTTCAGTTAAAATCCCCCAGCCTGCTGTGATCCCCTTTTGAAAGCAGTGCTGTTTCATTCCCTGAAAGTCCATAATTTACAAGCGTATCAATCAAAAAAGTCAGGTTGTTCAACAACTTAATTTCCTGATGAACCAGGCCATCGCACTTAAATTTTCTGCTTGAAACAGTAATTTTTCGATTGTCGGCTCACTAAAATTTCTGACTGATACTCTTGAAAAAATCCTAATTTGAGCGAATGAAACAGCCCTGGGGGTAGGTGGATTGGGGGATTCTTCTGAAGATTAAAACTTTAACTGAACTCTATTTATCTATAAATTAGACATTTGCTCCAGTTGCAGTTCCACCCAATCGTTGTTGAATTTTGGCTTTAGCTGCTTTAAATTCTGTAGCGAGTTGCTCACTTTGTTGAGTGTTCAAGTTATTGCGGATGGCAGCAAACATTGTGCTTTCTTCTTGACGAATGTGGTCGCCAACGATATCCATCAGATTTCTGATTCTATCTTTGAATTCAGAGGTTGAAGGACTCATACCTTTAATTTGATTTAAAAGCCGCTTCATTTCAGCTTGTTCATCATAAAGTTCTTGGGTATCGCTTTCACCGTAGAAGGAACGAACTCTGGGGTAAACTACTTCCTCTTCAGCTTCAGCATGGGCAGTTAAATCTTTGTAGATTTGACCAAAGTATTCTTGAATCTTTTGAGGATTATTGCTTTGGAGCAATTCAGTAAACAAGATATTTACTTTGTTATGATCCAAGCGAATCACGTCTTGGATGTTCATATCTTGTTTGTCAGAACCTTGGGTAACAGCACTACCTACTGCGCCGCTAAAGGCTGCGATCGCATCTTGAACTCTTGCCCAAATTCCTTGGTCTGCATCTTGTCCAGTTAACTCACGCACACCTAAGATTTCGAGAATACCTTTGAGTTGCTCTTGGTGAGCGCGGTTTTCAAAGTTAACAGGATTGATAGGCCCAATTGCTGCCATCACATCAGCACCAACTTTTTGTGCTGCTTTATGTACTAACAAGCCACTCAAAACTTGTTGATGCTTTAATAATTCGTGCTGGGATACTTTTTCGTAGAAACTCAGCTCCGAGCCTTGCATCAGTTTGCGAACTTGTTCAACCATTTGCTGAACAGTTTGTTTCGGTTCTTGTTGAATACCATACTGCACAATTACAGTTTCTATAATGCCCAGATTTTTGCGATCATCTTCCAGAAAATCCCGGATGCGATCAGAGATTTCACTATCTGTACATTCCCTCAAAAATAGCTCTTCATTTTCAATCAGTAACTGTTGAACTAATTTAATACTAGCTAATTTACTAGCTATAGCATTACGCTTTGTATCATCTAAAGTTGATACCATTTTGAAGTTCTCCTCAAAAATTAATCAGATTATTACTAGTCACAGCTTGTCATAAGACTTAATCATCTTTCCTCTTTCTTTTGAGCGATTAATTGCGTCACTTCAGATAGAAAGGGATGTTTTTTGAACATAATAAAATCTGATTCTACTTTTGGATATACACAAAAGAAATTTTGTCTCCATCGTTAGATAGATAAAATTTTTAAATTATTTTTCTAAATTTTTCAAAGAGAGTCAAACACGAGATAAGAGTGCAATGTCAGAAAGCCCTGGAATCGGAGAGCAAGCACTAAATAAAGCTGCCGAAATAGGATTATCTAGCCAATTGGATGAGGTAGAAAATCTAGATGTCAATATTAAAACTGACCCACTAAAAATGGTTCAGGGACAAGTAGATGCTGTAGAAATATCAGGTGAAGGTTTGGTAATGCAGCAAGACCTCCGAATGGAGGAATTAGAAATGCAAATGGGAAATGTTGCCATCAATCCTTTAAGTGTAGCTTTTGGCAAAATTGAACTGACTAAACCAACAGAAGCTAGTGCCAGAGTTGTGTTGACTGAAAATGATATTAACCGTGCTTTTAATTCTGAATATGTACGATCGCAACTTCAAAACCAGAAAGTACATATTAATGGTCAACTCATGAGTATAGAACCGCAATCTGTAGAATTTAGCTTACTTGATCATCAAAAGATATGGCTCAATGCAACTATTCAATTAAAGGAAACCTGTGAAACTCAAAAAGTTGCTTTCTCGGCAATACCTAAAGTCAGTGCTAATGGAGAAACTGTATCTTTAGCAAATGTCGAGTATGGGGAAGGGGATGAAATTTCGCTCGAATTGACAAAAGCTTTAATTGAGCAAACCAGCGAAATTCTGAATTTATCTAACTTTAATTTAGAAGGTATGAGCTTGCGAGTTAAGCAGATAGAAATAGAACCAGGTAAATTAACTCTGCAAGCAGAAGCTTATGTAGAAAAGATTCCCTCAGCTTAAACAAAGGATAATTATTTATGGAAATTATGGAAACTTCAGAAACAACATCGGCTTCTAGTCCTTTTCCCAATATTCCACCGATTATTGAGAGTGATGATCGAGAGTATCGTGATACTGGCGTACCTAGCACAGTTGCGATCGCGGGACATCCTTTACACCCTTTAAGTGTAATTTTCCCGATAGCCTTTTTAGCCGCAGCTTTAGGAAGCGATTTTGGCTATTGGTTAACTCGTGATTATTTCTGGGCGCGGGCTTCTTTGTGGTTGATTGGACTGGGATTGGTTGGAGGTTTAATTGCAGCTGCGATCGGGTTAAGCGACTTTTTGAAGATTGAGCGAGTCCGTAAACGCACGGCTGGTTGGGCGCACCTGATCTTGAATGTTTCTATCTTAGTTTTAACGCTGTTGAACTTTCTTTTGCGTTGGGGTGACGCAGAAGCCCGGATTTTACCTTGGGGATTATTAATATCTCTAGTAGTGGGAACGTTGACTAGTGTTTCTGGGTGGTTTGGTGCAGAACTTTCCTATCGCCATAAAATTGGTGTAGTAGGGGCTGGTAGTAAAAGATATCCATAATTTGATTTGAGATTCAAGTTATGACGGCTAAAATTTTAATTTGTAGAAAATGCGTCACAACCGTAACTCAAAAATATTCATCATCTTTTCTTTGCTCATCGTTACAGCGATGGGCTTTTTATTTAGGGATTGCTAACTAAAAAGATATCCTTCCCCTACACCCCCATATCCTTACAGACGTACACCCTCTTTCAGATCAGAGGGTAGGGTAAAAAATAAACATATCCTCTATTGAAAATTGGATATTTTGCTTATGATATATTTGGTTGTATTTTAGGTTGGTTGTGGCTAGGAAAATTAAGGAAAATAGGCAATGCAAAAAAGAGTAAAAGTCAAACCTAATTCTAAACAACAAAAAGTTGAAGAACAAGCAGATGGAAGTTTAACTGTATATTTAAAATCGCCGCCGATTGATGGGAAAGCGAATGAAGAATTAATTAAGGTTTTAGCTGATAAATTTGATGTGCCGAAGTCTTATGTCAGTATTAAATCAGGTTTATCTTCTCGACAAAAGTTGATTGAAATTCAAACTGAGATTTAATATTCCTACTATTTTAGTTATTGGTTTTGACTAAACGTTCATCTAGCCAAGCTAAAGCTGCACCGGATGTCTCTGCTAGGATGCTGATGAGACGATATAAAGCGATCGCACTAATCACCACAGCCGAGGGAAAACGATTCTGCAAAAGTGCGATCGCTGTAGCTTCAAATACACCTATCCCCCCAGGCGCACCGGGAACTACTAGCCCTAACAGCCAAGCAATACTAAAACCCCCAAATAATAACGGAAATTGGCTAAAGTTGATGGGGTAAATTGCCAACATAGTCAAAATAAACCCCAAACTACGCAGTCCTAAAAATCCGACTTCTCCTAACAAGGGGCGAAAGGGATAACGTTCAAGATTGATAGTTACTGGTGACTGATTACTATTAAGCGATTTTTTATTTTTTAATCTGTATAAAAGGCGAATTACTGGATTTAAAAACCAAGGATGTATGCCACAAAGTATCACAAATAAAATTACAAATTGTAATATTTGGAGAGCTAAATTAGTCTGAGTCACAGCCAACTGACTGCCAAATAAAACCACAATTATCAAAGCGGCTGCTGCCATAAGTAATGGTTCTAATAAGACACTAATGGTTGCTATCCCTCCAGAAATATTGGCATTTTTTGCAGCCATAATCCGCCCATAATAATGCCAAACATTACCCGGAAGATATTTGGCAATATTAGTTTTTAAATAGGCTTGAATAAATGGAATCGATGGTACGGGTTGATTTAAATCGTGCAAAACCCAAGTCCAAATCCAGCCAGCCCACGTATGTGCTAATAAAGTTACCCCTGTGGCGATCGCTAAAATTGCCCATCCTGCTGCATCAATTCTGATAGTTGTTACTCCTACCCAATTATCCTTTAAGGCTTTAGCAACAAAAAACAGTGTCCCACCCAAAATCAACCAGCGTAAAAATTGCTTCATCACTTTAGCTAAGTCTTATCTCTCTACAGTCAGATGTAATTATTACATAATCATTGAATATAATGCGACTTAAGCCAGATGTTTGATTAATATTTAGTAATTAATATGGGAAATTGTTGGTCAAACAAAAGTCAACTAAAACAAGAATTTAACTTGCTTAATTAACTATTAAACCAGTAAATAAACTTGTTCATAGTTGCAAGGAGGTAATGATGACAAATTTAACGGCGTTATGGAAAAACTTCAGAATACGCCAAGTTATAACAGTATTTTTGGCAGGTATGATTTTGATAGTCAGCACTGCTTGTAGTAGTGGAGATGTGACAGGGGCAAATCCTCAAAATCCTGCTGTACAAGCTGGTGGTGCAAACAATCCTTATAAGAATGGTGGAGATAAATATACTAGAAATTTAAGCAATAACGCTTATTTATCTTCTAGTTTATTAATTGCTACAAATCCAGAATCAGAAATCCTCTACCCTGGTGCAGAAACTCCTCAAGGTAGAGTCGAAAAGGAAAAAGAATTACCAATAATTACAAAGGAAAACTTTCAAAAACCTGAACCTGGAAATTTAATTCAAAATGAACCAGATTTAGGAAGTCGTGTGCAAGAACGGCTGGAAACTGTCAAAGAACAATTTCAAGATGCAAGCAGCTTTGTTAAAGAAAAAGCTGATGAAGCAAGTGCTAGACCAGAATTGCAAAAAAATCCGGCAGTCGGCAGATAGAATTTTTGTTCTAGTGTGGGAGACTTCCATAAATTTTTAACTGATACCAAATTGAAACAGGAGTAAAACTATGAACAGAGTCATTAATTGGTTCAAGAATATTCGCCCTTTGAAAGTGTTAAGTGTTTTCTTAGCAGGTGTTTTTCTGATTTTGACCCAAGCTTGTAACAGACCTACTATTGCAGGTCAACCACCACAACCCAGCGCCCAATCACCTAATACTGAGCGTTACGATCCCACCAAATCTTATAACCTCAATTCTCCTGAAGGTGGGATGAATAACTTTAGTGATGTAGATCCGAGAGCGAAAAATTTTGAAAAAGCTGCTAGAAATCGAGCCGAAGATTTGAGCCGCAATGCCGAAAGAAATATTAACGAAAAAGGTATTGATAGCCCAGAACAATATGCTCGGAATTATCGCCAAGGTACACCTTTACCAGAAAGAATAAAAAACTTAGGTGAAGATATTGGTAGTTCTGTTCAAGGAACAGCCGAAGGTGTAGCGAAGGGAACAAAACGTGGTTTAGAAAATATCAAAGAAAACACCAGTAATACAGCTCAAGACTTAACTAAAAATGCTCAACGCGCAGGCGAAGATGCTGGTGATACAGTAAACCGGACATTGAGAAATATTGACTAGAATTTAGTTAATTTCCAGTAGGAAATAAAAAAGAGAGGAGTTAGAATCATTTTTTCTAACTCCTTTATTCTTATTGGTATATAGCAATCCTATAGCAATCCTAAATGAGTTGTGAAAAGATATTTTTTTTTAACGAACCGCATAGACGCGCAAGCGGCTTCCAGCAGGGTAGGACGCAAAGGACACAAAGAAGGAAAAGAAAGAAAAGAAAGAGAATTTCATAAATTATTTTACGAATACCAATGTTGCAGGGCAACTCTGTGAACTTCTCGCCAAGGCAGATTGTGTTGTCTGGCTAATTCGGCGCAGTCTTCATATTCTGGCTGTACATTGGTGATTGATTTATCTGGTGATGTTCCTTGCCATGCGACTTTGACACGTACTTTGCCATATTTTGTTTCTACTTGTTGAATTTCTCGTTGCAGGATGGCGCGTTGTTGGGTGGTGCGGCGAATACCTAAAGTGCTGGTTTCACGGAATAAAACTGCTTCACATTGGGTTAAATTATCCTGATGACAGATAACTGTTAATAAGATACCAGGACGGGATTTTTTCATACCTATGGGTTGGGTGAAGACATCCACTGCACCTGCGGCAAATAAGGCTTCAAACACATAGCCAATTGCTTGGGGACTTAAGTCATCAATTTGAGTTTCGAGTACGGAGATGGGTTCTAAAATCGGGCTGATTTCTTGAAAATTGCGGACATCTGCCTGAAGGCTGGTGCTTTCACCCAGCCACAGGCGTAGTATATTGGGAATAGGAAGATTGATAGTTCCCGCTCCCAATCCCACTTGTTTAAGTGTCATCGATGGCGGATTACCAAATTCTTTGACTAATGTGGTAGCGATCGCAGCTCCTGTTGGTGTTACCAGTTCCTTTTCAATGCCGTTACTGTAAACCGGGCAACTTCTCATTTCCCATAATTTCAACACTGCTGGCACTGGTACTGCCATTTGACCATGTGCAGCCCGCACTGTACCGCCACCTGTTGGCAATGCCGCGCAGTAAAGTAAGGGGAATCCTGAGCGATCGCTATCAATGCCCAACCAATCTAAACCCAAACAAGTGCCGACAATATCTACAATCGCATCCACGGCACCGACTTCATGGAAGTGGACTTTTTCAGGGGCAACCCCATGCACTGCCCCTTCTGCTACTGCTAATTGTTGGAATACTGCTAAACTCCAAGCTTCCGCCCGTGTTGGTAACTTTGCCTGACGAATCATCTGCTCAATTTCTGGCAGATGGCGGCCATGATGGTGATGATGTTCGTGGTGATGGTGATCGTGATCATCCTCCACTAAATCCACATGAACCTTAGTTGCCTGTTGACCATTTTTTTGGACAAGTTCCGCTCGTAAATGGTACTCTTGGGCAATTCCTAAATCATTTAATTTTGTAACCAAATACTCTACAGGAACACCCAGACTGACTAAGGCTCCCAGGCACATATCGCCAGAAATTCCCGTTGGACATTGAAGATAAGCTATTTTACTCATAGGGGTTAGTCAATAGTCACTCGTCATTAGTTATTATCCCCCTGCTTTCTTGTCTTCCTTGTCTCTCGTCCTCCTTTTCCAAATCACCGTGTTTCTATGGCAAAAATTTTCACAGTGCATCCGGATAATCCCCAAAGTCGTCGAATAGAAGAGATAAAGTCTGCGCTCTCACATGGGGCGGTCATGCTTTACCCTACTGATACGGTCTATGCGATCGGTTGTGATTTAAATGCCAAGTCGGCGGTGGAAAGAGTGAGGAAAATCAAGCAGTTAGCGAATGATAAACCACTAACATTTTTATGTCCTTCATTGTCAAATGTAGCGACTTATGCGTTTGTCAGCGATACAGCTTATAGATTGATGAAGCGGCTGATTCCCGGCCCTTACACATTTCTACTCCCCGCCACTAAGTTAGTACCGCGACTGGTACAAAATCCTAAGCGGAAAACAACTGGGATTCGCGTACCGAATCATACTGTATGTCTGGCTTTGCTAGAAGCGTTAGAAAACCCGATTATTTCCACTTCAGCACATTTGCCAAGTTATGAGGTTGATGATGGGAAATTTAGCTCAGAAGGTGAACCGCAGCTATCACGGGTAGAGTTATTTGATTATCTGGATAACTTAGTGGATGTAATTGTAGACACTGGTGAAGAACCAACATATCAAGTATCGACAATTTTGGACTTGACGGGAGATGAACCAATGATTACAAGACGGGGGTTAGGTTGGGAAGCAGTAGCAGCTTGGGTTTAAGAAACATACTTCACAAACTGAAATTGCCGTTTCGCAAACCTAGGTTAAAAACGCTCCAGTTTGGGGATTGTCATACTAAGTCATGGCTGGGAGTGGGTAGTCAGGATAGGAGTAAAAGTATATCTAGCAAGGATTTGCACCAATTGTGGACGCGATGCTTATATTTGTGTTGTCTGCAATTTGGTTACGGTGTCAAAAAGCGACACATTACTTTCACTGTAACTTTTTTAAATTTCCTACAGTCATATACATAAGCAGTGCTGGCAATGAATCTTGTATGGATGAATACTTAATAACTTTCCAGACAAGAACGTTTTCAGATGCTATCTTTGCGTTGTAGTTACGGTGCTATACCCTACCCTAGGAAAATTCATGAAAGCTAACCTTGTAAATCTACCAACCTCCACACCCAATTTTGTTGTTAGCAATGTTGCTATTGAAGAATTCTCAGAGGCAGATACTTTAATACAATTGCTGTGTCAGGAAATACAGGCGCAGGTCAAGGCAAGTTCTGGATGTGTAAAAGCTGTAGCGCAACGCATAGCCAAAGAAGTCAGAAGAATTTGTGATAAAAGTTCCCGTATCCAAACATCTGGACAAGTTCAATCTTGGCAGCTAACTTTAGCAAAACATCGTCTGCACAAGTGTCTGCACTACTACCAACTTGGTTCTCGGCGCGGACGGGTAGAGTTACACAGTAGTTTGGGTGCGATGGTTTACCGTCATGTTATGCCATCCGGCTCAGAATACGGATTTGACGCACGTTACAATTTAATAGAAGATTTTCTGCAAGCTTTTTATATTGAGGCGATTAAAGCTTTCCGCCGGGAAAATGAATTGGCTGAAGATTATCAACCACGCACTCAGCTGCAATTAGCAGAATATATGGCATTTACAGAACAGTATGCCAAACGCCGCATTAATTTACCTGGCGGTAATAATCAACAGTTAATTATCTTACGCGCCCAAGGTTTTGCCCGTCGTCAACCCCAAGAAACTCCTGTAGATATTGAAATGGCGGTGGAGTCAGCGAAGGGTGAAGATGCAGAATCTTACCAACGTAATCCAGCCGTGCAGCAAATTCGCTCTAAAATGATTGCTCAAGGTCATGGTGATTTGTCGGAAGAATCAGAACGCGATCGCGTCATCTCAGAATTAGTAAAATATTTAGAATCTCAAGGTCAATCTGACTGTATCGACTACCTCAGCTTGAAGCTGCAAGACCTGTCTGCACCCGAAATTGACCAAATTCTCGGTTTAACTAGCCGCCAGCGTGATTATCTGCAACAACGCTTTAAATATCATGTCGAAAAGTTTGCCAAGCAGCACCAATGGCAATTGGTTCATCAATGGTTAGGTGCAGGTTTAGAACAAAAATTAGGTTTGTCTTCTCAGCAGTGGGAAACTTTTATCCAAGTACTTTCCCCCCAACAACAGCAAATTTTGCAATTAAAAGCAGCCAGACATAGTGATCAAGCGATCGCTAAAGCCCTAAAATGTACTCCCAAACAATTACAAAAACGTTGGACTCATCTCCTAGAAATTGCTTGGTCTATCCGTAACGGTAATAGCGAAGTCCAAACCGGTTGAGTTTCAGTGCAGAGTATCGCTGAAGTCAACACACAGAACACAAAAGTTTTCTTCACCCAAATTTATCTGCGTGTATCGGCGGTTAACTACTCTGAATCTCAAGCATTTTTCACTACTTTCTTAGTACACAAGTACCAAAAATATCCTACTTTTTTCCCCTTTGAAAATTCATATTAAGTAACTGTCTATATGTCCCTGCTTCCATGAAATTCTAGAATATATAGAAAATTGACGGAGGACTTGAGAATGACTATGACTCAAGGCAAACGGGCAAATCAGGCAGGGCGGATTTTAGAAAGTAATGTAGACGCAATATTAACCGGACATAATTATTTCCAAATCGGAAATCATGTCACCAAAGAATATCTTTTAACTGCTCATTTATTACCTAAACGCTACGCTAAACAAGTTTATATCGGCGCAGGTCTTTATAATACTTTGTTAAAAGTAGATTTTTTTGTTGTTGGCTTACCCATCACACCCACTGGATTAATTATTGAATGTAAATGGCAAGAAAGTGGCGGTTCTGTAGATGAAAAATTTCCGTATTTGAGTATGAACATTCAAGAATATTATCCAGCTCCAACAATTGTGGTGATTGGTGGTGAAGGTATGCGCGAAGGTGCAATTCAGTGGCTCAGACAGCAAGTGAACCTAAATCATAACTTACTCGGAGTTTACAGTTTAGATAGGTTTATTGCTTGGGCTAACAAAAATTTTTAGTAAGAAGTAATTAATAATTCGCTGATAAGTCCTCGCTTTTTAGTATTAGAGTTAATCGAGCGAGATGCAGCGATATCATAAATATTAAAACTGATTTCTGTGTAGATTTTTCTGATAAATTCGCAATCGGAATTACAAACCATCACCTTAACACCACGATTTGCTAACTCAGCACAAACATTTCGCAACCGGATTTGGTCTTGTTCACCAAAAGAATTGCCATTATAACCAGTAAAATAACTAGTATTGCTAATAGGATGATAAGGCGGATCACAAAATACAAAATCATCGCTACTATTAGCATAATTCAGCAAATTAATAAAATCTGCTTGCCTAATTTCCGATGACTTCAGAGCTTGAGATGCGGCTCTGAGTAAATTTTCCTGACAAATACTCGGATTTTTATAACTACCTAAAGGCACATTAAATTTACCTTGAGAATTAACTCGATATAAACCGTTGTAACAAGTTTTATTGAGATAGATTAACCGCGCCGCTTTTTCTAAATCATTATTAGTTGTATGAGAGCGGACACTATAATAATAATCTCGATTATGTTTAGCTTTATGCTCTTGTAATAAGCTAATTAAATCTTCCACTTGATCCCTAACGCAGCGATAAGTAGTAATGAGTTCAGCGTTAATATCTGTTAAGATTGCTGTGGTTGGTTGTAAATGAAAAAAAATCGCACCACCACCTAAAAATGGTTCATAGTAAGTCTGATAAAACTTCGGAAAATAATTAATATATTGTTGGATTAACCTACTTTTACCCCCTGCCCATTTTAAAAATGGACGTGGGCAAATTTCTGGAAGCATTTGAATAACCATTGACTGATAAGTTCACTAATTTAAGCTAGTAAATATAACAAAATATCGCTAATGCAGCATATTCTATATTAAGTGAGTAATTTTCATCTGCATAGATTACAATTAGGTAGATAAAGCATATCAAAACAAACGTCAGTTCATAACAAGGCAGTTTAGATTTCCATGTTTGACGGATTTTGGGATAACGTTTTTCGCTACCCCCGCTACTTAGTTACTATCCTCGTTGGGCTTCTGGTGAACACATTCGAGCCATTATTGCCCTTGTTAAAACGTCCAGTCACCTTAGTTGCTGTTGTCGGCTTATTACTGGGCGGTCTTACCTTTGTAACTCTTACCCTCCGCGCTATGCTGGGTTTGAGTGCAGTTTAGACTGGGAACGATGGGAGGCTGTTGCTTTTGGTGTTACTCAGCACTCAGCAACGCCACTTGCTACAACGGAGGAAACCTCCGCAACGCAGTGGCTCCTCAGCACTCAGCACTTTATTTATAACCTCTGTGAACAGGCAAAGATTTTATGGCTACAAATCGCCGCGTTTCCCGTGTTGCTGAATTAATCAAACGGGAAGTTAGCCAAATGTTACTCAACGGCATTAAAGACGACCGTGTGGGTACAGGTATGGTCAGTGTCACTGATGTAGACGTTTCTGGCGATTTGCAGCACGCCAAAATCTACGTCAGTATTTATGGTACGGAAGAAGCTAAAGCCGAAACAATGGCAGGCTTAAAGTCCGCCACTGGTTATGTACGTAGTGAACTTGGCGCTAGAGTCAGGCTACGTCGCACCCCAGAGGTAATTTTTATCGAAGACCGTTCTATAGAACGCGGTACTAAGGTATTATCGCTGTTGAATAAACTCCAGTATGAGCGATCGCTAGAACCTGACGACACTGAAGAAGACATTGGTGCAGAAGAAGATTAACAATAGTCATTAGTTATTGGTCATTAGTCCTTGGTCATTAGTCATTTGTATTGACCAAGGACAATTTTTCCAGATGGTTATGCAATTTGGATATGTTTTAGCTTATCTGTCAAAATATTCAGTCATACAAAACTTTCTTCTCTAACCTCTATTGTTTCTCTGGTTTGGGAGTTTTTTGATTATCTTGCTTTTCTTCGGGCGGAAAAGCTTGTTTACCGACATTTTCGGCTGCTTGTTTAAATAAAGGTTCGATTTTATTGCGCCAGTATTGAGTATCGGGTAACTTTTCGGGATGATTTTTGTAATCTAAAACTTTATCCCAATTACCATCGTCAATTGCTTTGTTGATATCATTAAATAGAGCATCAGCCTTAGACCAATCTTGCTGCCATTGGCTAATGATTTTACCTGTTTCTTGAATACCAGCAGAAGCATTGGCAGGAATTGACTTTAATAATGCGATCGCACCGACTAAATCTCCTGACTCATACTTCTTCTTCGCTTGTTCAACAACCTTATCGCTATTTTCATTCACTTTTGCTGGTTCTGATTTTTCTCCATCAGCATTTGCTGTCTGTGGTGGAGTTGTGGTTTTAATCGCTTTTGGTTTGGGAAGGGGTCTGGCTGCAATTAGCGTACTATCATCAACCGTCTTAATTGCAATACCTTTATCCCGCAGACAACCCAGCCATTCATCATTGTTAGAAATCACATCTGCATAAGCCCAAGCCAAACGCCCAGAGTTTAATCTCACTTGTATCCAATTGCGTTTTGTCCGCAGGCCAGTCACCTCAAAAGCTGTGTCCTCACCAATGGTTTTGAGAACATTATCAGAATTAATCGAACTCGGTTCCGAACGAATATTAGAATTACCTGTTACCATTGCCAAGCACTTATTCCCCGCATGAACGTTTTGACCTGTAAAATTAGCGGTGAAATTCTTAACATTCGGATAGACATTCGCCACCAAAGCCGCCACACTACCAGCTAAAAGTATCCCAATTAATAATGGTAAGGGGTCAGATTTACTAGAAGTTCTGCGGGTAGGTTTGCTAACACCAGGATTTGCTGGCGCGAGTGCGAGAGTTGGTTGAAAAGACGAAGCAGGTTTAGCCCCAGAGTAAGCATGATTTATCAGGGGTTCTGGTGGTGCAGCTGGTGTTAACACAGGACTCATCACATTTACACAAGCTTGCAGTGCTTCGGTGGCTGTTTGGTAGCGGTCTTTAAAGTGATAATGCACCATCTTCGTTAAGATTGATGCCAAGCGATAGCTAACGGGGGCCAAATGTTGCCAGCGAATCTCGCCTGTATCTGGGTCTTCTTGTAACTCAGAAGTTGATACCCCTGTAATTGCTTGAATGGCAATCATCCCTAAAGCATAAATATCACTATTGGGGCGAGGTTTACCTTGTCCTTGTTCGGTAGGCATATAGCCAGGAGTCCCAATAACTACAGTGGCCGTAGTTTGTCCACCCACCGTCACCATTGAGGAACTTAACTGTTTAACTGCGCCAAAATCTACTAAAACTAATTTATGATCTGAAGAACGGCGAATAATATTATCTGGTTTAATATCGCGGTGAATCACACCTTGCTGATGGACAAACTCTAAAATCCCTAATATTTCCTGTAACATTTGCAAAACTTGATTTTCATTCCAGCGTTGACCAGAAATGAGTTCATCAGTTAAGGGATGTCCTTCGATATATTCTTGAACTAAAAAGAATTCCTGATTTTCGTCAAAGTAAGCCAGCAGCCTGGGAATTTGGTCATGATATCCCAAACGTTCCAAAGTTTCTGCTTCGTTTTGGAACAGGCGTTTGGCAGTTTCAAAAATTTTGGGGTCAGAACTGGTAGGCTTGAGGTGCTTGACAACGCAGATAGGGTTTCCTGGCCGCCTTGTATCTTGGGCGATGTAGGTTTGACCAAACCCTCCCTTCGCCAGCACTTGAATTACTTGGTAACGATTATCCAGTAGCTTACCGATCATATTCCCTCCCCAGAGTTATTACCTAATTTTCCAGCTGGTAATAAATATCTCCAAATTTTTTTCCTTGAAATCCGCTATCTTGAGAAAAGATTTGAAATAAATACGTAGCTTTTTTATAAACCCTGTTTATTAACTGTGCCAATTTTAGATTTTAGATAGCCGATTTTAGATTTTTTTGGTTTATACTCCGCCAAGTCAAGGCGTAATATCAATCAACTTTCAAAATTTAAAATCCTCAAACTCTTTACCCTAGCGGTTAGAGTCAATCCAAAATCCAAAATCCAAAATCCAAAATCGTTTGACGACCGATGCCACCTAAAATAACCAATCCACTTGCATGGCAACAGGCTGAACTCCTCATGCAACCAGCTTTCATTAGAGTTGTGGATAACATTCGCAAGCAACTCGACGCATCTGCTTGGAAGGGAACCTACCATGATGTGCTGATTTGGCCGCCTAGTACCACTGATGAAATAAAAGCCTTGGTAACAAGACTGTTGCAAGAGATGGAAAGTGCCGCACCAGAACAAGCAGAGGAAATCCGTAATACCCTGTCTCGGTTGCCAATGCCCCATCCAGGATATCATTTGCAATTGCAACGTCAAGAGCAGCAAGTCAGCGTTGATTTGTGGGAATTGTGTTATCAAGTTTGTTTCGCCAATTACAGCCCGGAGAATGAGGCTGTGGATATTGATACTAGTTTAATTGATGAGTTGGGTGAAGTAGATTGGCAAAATCTGGAAAATAAGACAAAAAATTTAGTGGCGCAGGTGTTTGCAAGTTTACCTGATAGTTAAGTAAAAGTATATTGACTGAGTTGGCGATCGCTCCAACTTCAAGTAGGTTTTAGCCCTGAACTCTGTGTGAAAATTAATAAAACAGAGGATAATTATTCACCATGACGGAATTACTTGAACAAGCAATTATCAAACTCAAAAGCTTACCAGTTAATCAACAAGATGCTATGGCAAAAATGATTCTCGAAGAACTGGAAGATGAACAGCAATGGGATGCAGCTTTTGAGCGTTCTCCAGATGCACTAGCTTTCTTAGCTGCCCAAGCAATGGCAGAATATCAAGCAGGTAAAACTCAACAACTAGATCCAGATACATTGTGAATTCTCGCATCACGTCTCAGTTTCGCCAAGCTTTTGGTAACTTACCTGAAAATGTGCGAGAGCAAACCCGTCAAGCATATCGCCAATTTAAACAAGACCCAAACCATCCCAGTTTACGTTTCAAAAAAGTGCATTCAGAATTACCTATTTATTCTGTGAGAATCAGCAGAAGCTATCGAGCCGTTGGACAGTTAGAGGGAGACACAGTTATTTGGTTTTGGGTGGGGTCACATACAGAGTATGAAAGGCTACTATCTCAGATGTAATATACCAGCTATTACAGGCAATAATTATGGGGAATGGAACGCACCATCAAGTAAGCCTGTCGGACTACGCTCAATTTAGCTGTGTTTATTTCTGGTCATCTGTGGTTTAATTGTCAAAACTTGGGCATTACCCAACATCCATCATTCCAACACTGCTCATGATTGACATTGACGGTTCCTACGGGGAGGGAGGCGGACAAGTTCTCCGTACTTGTCTGAGTTTAGCCGCTATCACGGGTGAACCTATTCGCATTGCCAATATTCGCGCCGGACGCAAAAAGCCAGGGTTAGCGCCACAACACCTGACGGCAGTCCGCGCGGCAGCGAAGATTTGTCAAGCTCAATTACAGGGTGATGCTTTGGGTTCGATGATGCTGGAATTTATTCCCAGTCGCCCAGTGCAGCCGGGAAACTATACTTTTGATGTCAGTGAAGTGCTAGAAGGTGGTTCGGCTGGAGCAATTACTTTAGTTTTACAAACAATTCTTTTACCTCTAGCTTTAGCCAAGGGTAATTCTCAAGTAACGTTGCGCGGTGGTACTCATGTTATCTTCAGCCCAACGATGACATATATTGAGCAGGTATATCTGCCGATGCTTCAGCGTATGGGTGTCCAAGCATCTGTGAAATTAGGTGCTTGGGGGTGGTATCCCCAAGGCGGCGGAGAGGTAACATTACAAGTGAGTGGTGGTAGTCAACTCAGTGGCATAAATTTACTCAAACGCGGTAATTTACGCCAAGTACGGGGACTGGCGGTGGTGACGGAATTACCTGCTCATATTCCTCAACGAATGGCAAATCGGGCTGAAAAAATATTACGCATAGCTGGTTTCCAGGTTTCTATACAAGCCTTACGGGAAAGAGGTGTTGCTGCGGGGGCTGGGATTTTTCTGACGGCTGAATATGAGAACAGCTTGACGGGATTTGGTGGGTTTGGGCGGTGGCGCATGTCATCGGAAAGGGTGGCTGAAATTGCTTGTGAACAACTGTTGAAGTTTCATCAAACAGGTGCGCCTGTTGATGAGCATTTAGGAGATCAGTTAATCTTGCCAGCAACTTTGGCTACGGCACAAAGTCAGTATCACGTAGCGAATATTAGTACCCATTTGACAACCAATGCAAAGGTGATTGAGAAATTTGGGCTGTCGCGGGTAATGGTGGATGAGGTGGAAAAGATTGTGAAGGTAGTGCCGATATAAACATGACTTACGCACAAAGGTTGTCTGTCAAGAATGGGGTAGGGGTGTAGTTGAGCAAAAATCCTTACACCTCCCTCAAACCCTTGATTTCGTGTCTTTTTGTGTAAGTTCTATTTTTAATCCAACATCTAAAATCTAAAATTGGTAAACCGCACCTTTCAGGACGGTAAGCACAACTCTTGGTTGATTTTAATATTTGTTACGTTTCGTTACAGTAGAGACATCGAGAGGAAAAACTAAATCTCTCGGCAGCTTTCAAAGGTGAACGACATGAATGGCACAATTCGCGTTGGTAATCTCTTCGGGATTCCGTTTTACATCCATCCGTCATGGTTTTTGGTGTTTGGCTTAGTAACCTGGAGCTATAGTAGTGGCTTGTTAGCACAATTTCCTCAACTGTCTGGGGGGTTAGCGTTGCTACTAGGATTGATGACGGCGCTGTTATTGTTTGCTTCTGTCGTCGCCCATGAATTAGGACATAGTTTTGTTGCTTTGCGCCAAGGAATTGATGTTAAATCCATCACATTGTTTATCTTTGGCGGTTTGGCGAATTTAGAAAAAGAATCGAAAACTCCCGCAGGCGCTTTTTGGATTGCGATCGCTGGCCCGTTAGTCAGTTTATTATTATGTGGCATCGTCACAGTAATTGGTGTGACAACGCCTGTATCGGGGCCACTGGCAGCAGTTCTGGGTGTTTTAGCTTCCGTTAACTTAGCTTTAGCACTGTTTAACTTGATTCCTGGCTTGCCTTTGGATGGTGGTAATGTCCTCAAGGCTCTAGTGTGGAAAATTACAGGCAATCCCTACAAAGGTGTGACCTTTGCCAGCCGAGTTGGACAGGTGTTTGGTTGGGTGGCGATCGCTTCTGGTATACTGCCACTGGTATTCTTTGGCAGTGCAGCTAACTTCTGGAACTTATTAATCGGCTTCTTCCTGTTACAAAATGCTGGAAATGCAGCCCAATTTGCTAGAGTCCAAGCGAAACTTGATGGATTAACAGCCGCAGATGCTGTCACCAGCAATAGCCCAATCATTTCTGCAAACCTCAGCCTGAGAGAATTTGCTGATGAACAAATTCTATACAAACAAGACTGGAAACGCTTCTTAGTGACAGATGATGCAGGACAATTAGTTGGTGCGGTGACACTCGATGACTTACGGAAGATTCCGACAACTCTGTGGACAGAAACTCAAGTTCAAGAAATCATGCGCCCAGTTGCTGCATCCACCACAGTACAATCAGATCAACCACTCTTAGAAGTCATCCAACTACTAGAACAACAAAAACTCTCAGCTTTAGCTGTAATTCGAGAAAATGGCGTACTCGTGGGGATTTTGGAAAAAGCAGCAATTATTCAACTTTTGCAAGGACAAGCTTTAACTAACCCCGCATAAATGTTTCATCACTAAAGACTCCTTCTCACACCTCCTTCAGTTCATCTGAGGGAGTTTTTTTGTGGGAGGTGTGGGAGGTGTGGGAGGTGTGGGAAGATAGTGAAGAAATCTTTCCCCCCTGCACCCTGCACCCCTGCGGTCTTGATGATCAGTCTTTTACAGGACACGATATCACTCTGCATCTATGCCTAATTCTTGTAGCTTTGCTAATAATGCGGCTTGACGCTGACGTTCAATTTCCAATTGTGCGATCGCATCATCAGCACGTTGGCGTTCTTGTTCCGCACGTTGATGTTCTTGTTCCGCGCGTTGGCGTTCTTGTTCGGCTTGTTCGGAACTCCACAGCAACAAATTACCTGCTTCATCCCACCATCGCAACCAATAAATATTCATCCCTAAGCGAGTTCCGCGCCAAATTCCTAAAAACAATTCCAATTCAGGAATCCAAAAGTGTCCTGATTCTGTTGGTTGTTGCACAACATATCGCCCATTTTCCAGACGCAGAACTTCTAAGCTGACTTCGTAAGGATTAAAAATTACATAAACGGGAACTTGTAATATTTGTTCGTAAAAATAGAGTTTCCCATAGGGAAAAGTGGGACGAATTGAATATTCGCCGTTATCGGTATCTGATAAAAATTCCATCACCACAGCCACATTTTCACCTTCGATGTTGGGTGTGTAGCTGCGCCGAATCACACCTGTACCCACTGGTGACACACGGGGTATATATAGCCAATCAGGTGCTTTAACAACGGTTTTTTGATTAATACTAGCAACGATGCCAAAGTTAGATGCAACTAGCATCTCTGGTTGAATGCGATTGGCTGTAGCTAATGCTTCTGTTAAAGCTGCTGCTAAAAAAGGCTGTTGAATATTTTCCACTGGATCATCGGGCAGAATAAAATCATCTGGGAGTTTTTCCCAAGTGACAACAGGGTTTTGGCGCTGAGGTGCGGCTAGAACCATGATAGATAAAATGTCGCTTGTGGACTTGGAAGCTCATGCAAATATTTTACAGTGCTTTTTCGATAGCTTACCCCTGTACCCAGTCCCAAGAAAGTTACTTTTATCTCTAGTTAGGGAACTCTAGCAATTAAGGTTTTGTTTTATAAGGACTTCTCATGGATAAATCCATTGTTCAGTTAGTTGACGAGTTACCCAGCGACAATATTACAGTCAAAGTTCTCAAAGCCCTGGATTATGTAGCGCCGGGGCAATGGGATAATTTGGTGGGATTTGATAATACTGTGCGTGCGATTACTGGTGAAACTGATGCAAATGTGATTCAACGAATCCGCGATCGCGCCGATAGCATATACTTAGATCCACAAAACGGCTATCAAGCGGCTGTCAAACTATATCAAGTCATCGACAAAGCCGATGCAGCAATGGGAACTGCGGCTTTAGCTAACAAAGTGGGCGAAAAAATTAGTTTTCTCTCGTTTTTAGGTAACATTACGCCCAAAGCCGATGTCACCCAAACAATTGACTTAGTTCTCAAAATTGCTGTCGAAATCATCGCCTTCTGTAAAATCAATGGAATTCCCCAACCGAACCCCCAAGAATTTGCCAATACCTTAGCAAATAACTATCAAAATGCTTCCCTGATGCGGATGGCAGCTTTGGTATGTATCGATGGTATTTTACCTTTAGGCCCCGACTTTTTAATTAAAATTCAGGAAATTATTGGCGGTGCTAATGCTAATGATGCGATCGCCCAAAACCCTGTCTTCCAAGCTGTTAATAGTTCTTTACCTGGGAATAGTCCAGCTGATAAGGTTGGTTTTCTTTCCCAAGCTTTTAACTCAGTCCAAGGCTGGATGAATGGCCTTGTCGCTAAGACAGGAATCACGCCACAGTCAGTTGCTAGTGGTTTGAGTAGTTTTGTGCAGATTGCTGATGATAATTTAGACTTTGTAGCCGCAGTTTTAGATCAAACTACAAATTATTTTGAGCATACAGGTATTCAAACTGTTGCCCGCACCATCATTTTACAAGCTCACACTCTAGTCAAAGCTGAAATTGCTGAAGAAGCCAAAAAACCACAAAAACAAGATACCGCATCTGCAACCAAATCTAAATCAGATACCAGCCAGTATGCAGTAAATAGCACGGTAGAAGTCTGGGACGAAGAAGACGAAGAATGGTACAAAGCCACAATTCAGAAAATTAAAGACGACCAATTCTATATCAATTACATTGGCTATGGCTCATCTTCTGATGAGTGGGTTGGTGAACAAGATATTCGGATTCGTGATATTGAATCATCCGATGATAATGGATTTGCTGTAGGTCAAAAAGTCAAATGTTGGGATGACGAAAACGAAGAATGGTATACTGCCACAATTGAAGAAATTCGCGGTCAGCAATACTTTGTGCATTATGCTGGTTATGACTCATCTTATGATGAGTGGCTTGATTTAGAAGAAATTTGCTAATACAGTAGTAACGTCTCCACACATATCTTGCACCAGGCGACTGAAGTCGCGGCTATACAGGCAAAACCTACCTGCGCGGGTTTCAAAAGATTATTTTTACCTTAGTCCGCGCAGGCGGACTACCCTGCGGGAAGCCCTTCGGGTTCAGCAGTGAGGGAGTCGGGAAACCCGCCCAACGCACTGCTTCACCGCTTGCGCGTCTACGTTTGTTTAGCCGCGAATTCCATTCGCCAAGGCTAGGTGCAAGATGTGAATCTACATAGTTTTGGGTTTTACTTAACTAACAAAATTCCTTCAGTTACAAGACGTGTAATTAAGGGAATAATATCACCCTCTAAATCTAAATCGGGTGACCAATCAGCAATATCAAATAAACTAAATTCATCACAATTGAATAAATTTTCTACTAATTTTTCTGGTATACCTTTAAGGTCAATTTGTTTAGAACCAACCCGCACTTGATATTGTGTATCATCAATTTGTTTAATCCGAATTCGATGCAGTGGCGACCAAATAAACTGAGTTGTAAATAAATTCGGAAAAATATTAGTTCCCATTTGAGCGGGTAAACTAACTAATAGCTGCGGTTGATGTTGATAATTGAGCGATTCTATATATCTTTGTAAAATATCAGGTTGCTGTAAAGTTTCAATTAAATGCTGACGTAATGCACTTAACTGTTCTTCTATCACATTTGTATTGCTATTAGCGATCGCGGGTAAACTTTGCCGCCAACTGACATTTTCGCATAAATCTTTGATCAGCCAATCAAGCCAATCAAGTCCTGTTTGACATTCAATCCCAACAGTCAGATGAAGAGATGGCTGTTCGCAAGCCACAGCATAGTGCCAATGTCCTTTAGGGATGTACAATAAATCTCCAGCCTGCAACACACATTCTAAATAAGGCGGCTGTTGTGGTTGCTGCTGTTTTGATGATGGCATATCTGCGGTAGGATATAAAACTGTTGGTTCATAAACAAACCATTGTTTTTCACCCTCAATTTGCAAAATAAAGACATCATGAGTGTCGTAGTGACAATCAAACCCTTGCTGTTTGGCTGGCGAACAATATAAATTAACGTGGGTTTCATAGCCAATTTCATGGCGCATATTTGCTGCGAGTTCAGCGACAGCCGGTATTCGATGATGTACACCATTGATAATTAGTGTAGCGCCTTGACGCAGGCGATCGCTCCATTCTTGCCGATTCCGTGTCTCTGGCAAAGACTTGCCATTCATTGAAAAGCGTAAATCTGGTTCTTTGAGTTTGTGATAATTCAACAGTTCATTCAAATCTTTCCACGAAAAAATTTTTTGCCATCTTTGACAATTCTCCGTAGAAAGATGAATTGCTTTTTTTGTCCAGAACTCCGTAAAAAATTTATCTACTGGAAAGTTTGCTAGTAGTTCTTGTAAAGTTTTCATATCATATTAATATTGTCAAAAACTGCTTTCAATTCATCAATATAGTTATTAATAAAAAATGGGCAGGATATAGCAGTTCTATTTGATATATGAACAAAAGAAATCACAGAGATGTTGGTAAATTATTTAGAATTGCTATATCAATCAATGCCCCTGACAAAATTACCAAACTCAGAAATTTAATTCTAAGCCAACTTAATTATGATTAGCTTTTTAGTCACAAATGCTAATCGTCATCATCATCATCTCCACTGTCACTATTACTATTGCTGTTGCTATTGCTGTTGCTATTGCTGTTGCTGTTGCTATTACTGTTGCTATTGCTGTTACTGTTGCTGTTGCTATTACTGTTGCTATTGCGGTTGCGTCTGCGACCGCGCTCACTATTATCCGCTAAGATTAGTTCAGCAGATTCGCTACCTGCTAAGTCAACTACACCAAATTCAATGAAAGATGTAGATTTTAACTCAGATTGTGATGCAAGATTAGCAGCCTGAACAGATTGACTTCCTACAGGTAAAAACAAGCCGAAACTAGCACCGACGAGTAAACCAAGAATAATTTTAGGATTCATGTGCAACTCTTTATTAAGTACAAGATAGACTAGTAGTCAGAAAGCAAGCTGAAATTTCTTGTTTCTTCCTTAATGTCTATACTTGAACTTATGGATGAAAAAAATATGAATAACTGATGAGAAGATTCTCATCTACTTTTTGATATAGATATTTCATTTAAATAGCACAAGATTAGATAATTTTTTCGCATTCAGTCCGAGTAGGGGATGTAATTTACCATCCTGGAGATAGATAATTTTAGTAATTGCAAACTTCTATCGCATAACACTGAATTTTAGCCAGAGTATCCTGGAATTCTGGTAATCAAAAATACTGTGTTATAAAAATAACATTATTTATAATACTTAGTAATTCTGTTAATTTATACCTAAAAGGCTTGCCGAGTAACAAGACTCGTAGACTAGACTAGTAGCACAAGAGAACAATTTGCGAGGAAAATATGATGAGCGATCGCGACTATACATTAATCCTAGATAAAAGCGGTAGTATGTCTACACCTGACCAAGCTGGTGGTAGAAGCAGATGGGATATAGCGCAAGAGTCTACTCTGGCTTTAGCACGAAAATGCGAACAATTTGACCCTGACGGCATCACTGTATATGTATTTTCTGGCCGATTCAAGCGTTACGACGATGTGACATCAGCTAAAGTTTTACAGATTTTTCAAGAAAATGACCCTGCTGGTACTACCAACTTGGCTGGTGTACTCCAGGATGCAACCAATAATTATTTTCAACGTAAAGCCGCAGGGAAAACCAAACCCAACGGTGAAACAATATTAGTAATTACTGATGGTGAACCTGATGATCGCAAAGCTGTATTTGAAGTAATTATTCAAGCATCTCGTCAAATGGAACGAGATGAAGAATTAGCCATTTCTCTGATTCAAGTAGGCTCAGATGCTCAAGCAACTAAGTTTCTCAAAGCTTTAGATGATCAATTGCAAGGTGTTGGTGCAAAATTTGATATCTGCGATACCATCACTTTAGACGATTTAGAAGAAATGAGTCTTGCTGATGTCTTGATGAATGCAATTACCGATTGAGTTGTTAATAGTCAATAGTCAATGATTAGTAAATTTCTTAGTTTTACCAAATGACAAATGACTAATAACCAATAACTAATAACTAATTGGAGAACTTAATTATGCTAGACAGCCGAGATTATACTCTAATTATTGACAAAAGTGGTAGCATGGCAACCCCAGACCAAAAAGGTGGAAGAAGTCGCTGGGTTGCAGCCCAAGAATCGACTTTGGCTTTAGCCAGTAAATGTGAACAATTTGACCCCGATGGGATTACTGTTTATGTGTTTTCGGGAAGATTTAAGCGTTATGAAAATGTCACTACTAGTAAAGTTACACAAATCTTCCAAGAAAATGATCCATCAGGAACAACCGATTTAGCCGCAGTTTTAAAACATGCCACTGATGATTATTTTCAACGGAAAGCGGCAGGGACAACAAAGCCCAATGGCGATACAATTTTAGTAGTAACTGATGGTGAACCAGACGATCGCAAAGCAGTAATGCGAGTCATTATAGAAGCTTCGCGGCGGATGGATAGAGATGAAGAACTCGGAATTTCCTTTATTCAAGTTGGCACAGATCCCCAAGCAACTCGGTTTCTGAAAGTATTAGATGATGAATTGCAAGGTGCTGGGGCAAAATTCGATATCTGTGACACCATTACAATGGAAGATATGGAAGATTTAAGTTTATCCGAAGTTTTGCTCAACGCCATTAACGATTAGGCTCATAATTCAGCACTATGATTATTTTATCCGCGTGCATTTCTGTGCATCTGCGGTTAACTTTCATTTTAGCGATCGCTCACAAATAAAAGTAACAAAAATGGACTCTATTGATAAACTATTAGCTCAAATCAAAGCGGAATATGATCCCGCCAAACCCGCGCCTACACCACAACAACCAAAACCAGATATAGTTACGCCATTCATTTCTACACCGCTATCTAAGTCACAGTCGATTATCGATAATATTTTGGCTGATGTAAAAGCCGATATCGAAGCGCAAGCCGCAGCCGAAGAATTGCAAAGACAGCAAGAACTAGAACAAGAACGCATCCGCCAAGAACAAATCAAAGCTCAACAATTAGAACTTTTACAAAAACAAGCCAAAGAATGGTTAGATAAATTAGATCCTTTCTCTCCCGAAGGATTATGGTTTGAAAAATTTGCTGAAGCCTACCCCTCAAAATTAGCCGCAGCAGTTGAATATTTACAGACTAATTAAATTTTCCTAACATATCTGATTACTAATATATCTAATTTGTTTACTCAACCAAACTACCATCTTCCTTGTCCCTAAATAATAGGGATGTTTTTGAATTGGAATATTCTATTCTGAATTCCGAATTCTAACTCCTGAATTCTGTTGTAAATGTTCAACAGCCCAGTCGTGCATTGCATAAAGAATTGGTTTCAGACTTTCCCCCAAAGTTGTGAGGGAATATTCTACTTTGGGAGGGATTTCAGCATAAACTTGTCGATGTACTATGCCATCTTCTTCCATTTCTCTGAGTTGCTGAGTCAACATTTTTTGCGTGATTCCCGGTAAACTGCGTTGCAATTCACCAAAACGTTTGACACCAGTTATTAATTCTCGAATAATTAAAACTTTCCAGCGTCCACCAATTACTTTGAGGGTAGTTTCTACTTCACAAGTTAACCTGCGATCGCTTTCTGCTTCTGCTTTCATAGTAACTTTTTAGTCAGTAATTATATATAGTCATCCTAAATGATTTAAAAACATCTCCCTCCCTTGTCTCATTTACTCACAAAAAATCAAACCAGACTCCCATAATCCCAAGCAGCTGCAAAAAAATCACGTTCACACAGCATAGCGTAACGGTAAGTTGAATGAACCAAAGCGTGATTTGTGGCGTAGTTATCCACCAAACTTTCTAATTGCTGAGTTAGTGGTTGAAAATCTGCACTACTGTAAGTCCGAATCCAATCTGCATATTGATGATGGGGGATACCATGACAAGCTAACTGTTCCCCCAAAAAAGCATACAAACGCATACAAGGTGACATCGCCGCAGCAATTATCCCAACATCACTACTCCAAGCTGTAGCTAACAAAAAATCTGTGTAACGGCGGGTAGCTGCGCCTAGTTCTACAGAGTGTAAATTAACTCCCCACTTGGCTGCATAGCTTTGATGTAATTGCAACTCGGCTAAAACTCCACCGACTAAATTGTGAAATATATTAAAACCTTTCCAGTCTGGTACTTTAGCTGCGGCGATGCTATAAGCACGGGCAAAAGCTTCTAAGAAAAAAGCATCTTGTCCCACATAGTAAGCAAATTTAGACGGTTCAAGTGTACCATCAGCGATACCTTGTACAAAAGGATGCTCTAGACAAGCTTGACCTAAATCTTGATTTGCCACCCATAATTCATGAGATAAAGTCATGAGTCATTTGTTGTCAATACAGTGAAAGAGGCAGAAGATAAATCTGCCTCCGGTTAGACTGCTTAAGCAGTTCAGTAATATTTCCATAATTGATTGTGACACGTATGTATTGTAATTTCCAACGCTTATGCAACACTGGGTTAAATTTCATTACAGGTTACAGGTTATCTGTATGATGGACTAAATTACACTACGCATACCAAAAGATTTGCTTTGCAAACAAACCCAGGAGAGACATAGTTAATACTACGCCTCTCCTGGTTTCAGAGTATGGATGTCCCTCACACTAGCGGTTCGGAACTCTGGAAGATTTGGACAAACTTTAGTCAAACCGAACTCTGTGTAGCTTGTTTTTTAGTCACCTACCAACAACCAGCACTAGCAACGTATCAGGACAAGCTGTTGTACTTTTACGCTCTGTATTTTATGGGTGCTAGTAATCTTTGATTCGCAAAGTCAGGACTTGTGGACAATTAAAAATTAAAAATCCAATTTCTGGTTTTTAATTTTTAATTTCTCCATTGCTAGTTTTAATTTGTGGTTTGCGCTGCTAACATCTGCTTCAGCTTTTCTAGTTCAGATGCCCAACGGGGATCTGGACGAATTGCATCCGAGTCTGCTGTGGTAGTAGTTTCGCGTCCACCACCGCTACGCTTAGACTTCTTAGAACCTTTGTCACGGCGATTCCCTTCTTTATTGCTGCTAGGAGTGGGGTTGCTGGCAGCTTTTGGCGCTTGTTCTTCGCCTTCATCACCCTTGGTACGGGGCAATGCTTTTTCTAGCTTAATTGGGGTATCTTTGAACAACTGACCATTATATTTTTCAATAATTTGATCAGCTTGTTCGTCATTGTTGACGGTTAAGAAACCAAAACCACGACATTTACCAGTTTTCCGGTCTTTAATTAATTTCGTGGTGACAGCATCGCCCTCATCTGCAAACACCGCTTGCAAGTCTTGGCGATCTATTTCTTCTTTTGGCAAATTGCCTATGTATAGGCGAACGGACATGAACTATACCTCCAGAGTTTAATGAACGAAGCAAGGCAAGAGAACAATCACTTGGTTTTGGCTGTTAATTAAATAGATGCTTTTGATTAAATTTGCCATAAACCAATTTTTTTACTCCAAACTGTCAACTTATACAATACAGTTTTTCGTTTGGATAAAGCTTGTATATTACAAAAGCGCATACAACGCTCAGTTAATACCACCTTAATTCTAAAATTTGTAAATTTATTAGCCTACTGTCTGCCACAGTAAACATTTTTTTTTGATGTCCTTGCCCGCAGAATTCAACACCATTCCTTACATTATCACGGTATCTTCTACGTAGCTAGTTCAGAACACACATTTCCGATTATATTGCGAATTAATAGTAACATAAAATACATTTTTTTCTCAAGAGCGAATATCTGAAACAAAAACCAGCCATTGGCTGGTCTAGCTGCTGCTGTGTTGGGAGGATAAAAGAGGCACTGGCGCAAGCATCTAACAACAATTACTTAGCCGGAATGCTAAGTTATGCTGGTTGTTAAATATATTGTTAATAAATGTAACACTTGTAAAGAAATGTTGCAAGTTTTGTTTTTGCAGGAGTTACGCATAAAGGTTGTCTGTTGAGGATGGGTTTAAGGGTGTACGGGTGTATGGGTTTTGAACCTACTCCCAACTTATTCAAATCTGACTAGTACAGGTCGGCGGAAATGAAGATACCATTTCAAGTTAGTGAAAAGCTTGTGTTCTCAGCTTTTTGACTTTTAACTTTTAACTTTTAACTTTTGCCTTGTTGTACTAGCCTATGAGAAAAATATAAGCACCCCAAGCTTGGGCGGCTACGGCTAAGATGGTAGACCAAATGGGATGAGGGCTGGAAATGGTGGTTCCTGTTTGAGTTTGGACGGTGTGGATATCCAGCCAAGGTGTTGCGCCGCGACGAAACCAGCCTGTGACAGTAATTTGCCTACCAATTAAATCTTGCAGTTGGTTTTTCTGCCCCAAGCATAGCCAAGGAACGTGGTGTAATTTCACTAAGCCTGTACTGGATTGTAAGATTAAGTCTTGGGCAAGAGCGTTGGCTGTACCGGGACGACCTAATAATTTGCCAGCCAGACAAACAATATTGCTATCAATGGGGATGGCAGATGGATTGGCTAACAAGTTCGGTAAACTTTGATCAGCTTGCCCAGTCGCAGTTTTGAGATTTGGGAAAAAACTATTCATCCGAATGACCAAACCAATGCTAAAACCAATCAGTAGGCAACCACTGACAAAATTCCAATCTTCATAAATCCATTTCAAGTTTAAAAATTTGAGACTAAAAGCTGTTTGCCAACTCAGCCAAATCAACCCCGCAAAACCAAAACCTACGGGAATGCCTAAAAAGGGAGAGATTTGTAGTAAGAATGATTGGCGTGTAGTTTTAATAAACTGTTCGCTGCTGAGGTGCAGTTCGGTTTCTATGTGCCAGTGACGGGCGATTTGACACAGCCATTGAATGCGCTGACCGATGGGTGGATGGCTATTGTTAATGGCTAACCAGTGACGATAGGGATTGAGATAATCCCAGAACAATGCGGATTCAAAGGGAATATGCCCGGCAATGCTACCCAAAGATAAACTTTGTTGATAGCTGATGGGCATGAGCAGATTCAAACTTTCGAGCTGACAATTGGTGTGTTGTACTTGTTGAATGTCATGAGCAATGCCGATCGCAATTTTTAAGAAAGCCCGAATTAATGCGTTAGGATTACCAGTGATTTCGGCTGCTAGGCGATCGCTATAATAATGACGTGAGCGCGACAACCATAAAGCTGTCCCAGTCAATAAACACCAGATTCCATAAGTCAGACTGGAAAATATATTAAACGGCCACTGCCAAAAACCGGGAGGAACATTGTTTCCCCACTGAGATATTTGCTGATATAAGCGATAAATCGGCAAAGTCAGCAGCAATACCAACGACATCACTAAATAATCACCGTGGGCAATGTGTCCCAATTGAGTAGCATAAATCACGGCAATTTCATCATCTGCCAGTTGATTTAATAGTCCTTGACTGACGACAATTCGCGCATTACGAGGCAGATTGCCATAAGTGAAAGCAATGGGTGTATTAATGGGGATAATTCGCAGATGGGGTAATTGCCAACGTTTTTGCTGACAGTAACGTTGCAGGACTCTGGCTGTTTCTCGGCTGCGGCTGTGTAAGATATCTTTTGATAGGGGTTGCTGACTACAAAACTGCCCTAATAACCAATCAAGTAACCAAGGGGAAACCGCACTGGCGATCATTAAAATGCCAATTACTACTAGCTTGGGGTCACAGTAGAAAAACTGCAATGGTTCTAAATACGGCAACTTGTCTAAAATGAGGTTTACCGAGACCATTGCTGACTTGAAAAAGAAGTCTATCACCCAAAACAAAGCCACAAGACTTCCCAGGGCTTTTAACCGTAAGGGCAGTAATTTCGGTTTACGTAGAGGTTGCCAGACTTTGGCGCGTTTTGCTTGTCGCCAGTAAATATTTAATCGCTGAGTTGGTGTATATTCAGCCGATTCTATAAATTGATTTTGTGATCCGACAGGCGTTTCGATAAAAGTATTTTGATAATTCCCTGATTGTGCGGTTTTTTCCAGCACAGGCTGTTGGACTCGTCTGGATGACACCGCCGATGAATTGCCGGAGTTGGTCGGTTGTTTTGATGTTTGTGAAGATACTTTTTTTGTTTTTTTACGTTTTGTTAAATGTGTCAGAGCGCGTTCAGCCCACTCTTGAACTTGGGGATTTTGGCTATCTCTGAGAGTTTGACACAAAGCGATCGCCTTGCGGGCTTCACCAGTGCGGGCATAAGCCATAACTAACCCCACACGAGCTTGTAAGCTAGTCGTGCTATTGCCTTTACTACTAGCCACAGGTTCGAGTTGAGCGATCGCTGTTTGGTAATCTCCCTGCTTGAGGGCAGTTAAACCAGCCTCCAAAGATGATTCAGCGCGTGAAGGCATAGAATTTCTGGCACTCCAATCTCTGCTAACTGACAGAATAAGGTAAAAGGTAAAAGGAAAAAGGCAAAAGTAAAGAAGAACAAAGTCGCTCACCAGTCCCTAGACTGCTGCGCCTTGCGTTTGAGATATAAGATTTTCTTTTTACTTTTCACTTTTAGCTTTTGACTTTTGATCCACGGTGATATAACAACGCGACCCCGCGATGCCGTGGACATCAACTATACCCGATAAATAGAACTCAGGAGTCAGAATCTAGAACTCAGTAGCCAGAAGTCAGGAGTCAGAATGAATTTATTCTGACTTCTGCATTCTGTTTCAAGATTCCACTGATGATTGACCATAAAATACCGGGGCGATCGCGCTTAATTTTAAATCTGGATGGTCTTCTAGTAACTGATGACAATTCCATTCATTGCGGAATAGTAACACTGGCCGATCCATACTGTCTTTGACTGTGGTGGTGTTAAATAAACGTCCCACCTTGTTCAAAGCTTCCCAACCACCTTCTACCCAACGGGCGACGCTGTAGGGTAATAAATCGAGAATTGTTTCTACGCCATACTCGTTCTGTAGGCGAAACTGCACCACTTCAAATTGCAACTGACCCACCGCCGCCAAAATTGGTTCGCGTTTAGCTTCATCAGTTGAGTACATAATCTGCACAGCACCTTCTTCGCGCAATTCCGAAATCCCTTTTTGAAATTGCTTAAACTTTGAGGGGTTGGGGTTTCTGAGGGTGGCAAACAGTTCTGGTGAAAAATATGGAATTCCCTCGTATTCCAATTTCTGCCCTGTGTAAATGGTATCGCCGATCGCAAATACGCCGGGATTGTTTAAGCCGATGACATCACCTGGATATGCGACATCAATCGATTCCCGTTCTTGGGCAAAGAGTTTTTGCGGACGCGATAAACGTACGGCTTTGCCTGTGCGGGCGTGATTGACTGTCATATCTTTTTCAAATCTGCCAGTGCAGACCCGGACAAATGCGATGCGATCGCGGTGTTTTGGATCCATGTTGGCTTGCAATTTGAACACAAAACCCGAAAACTCAGAATATGTGGGCGGAACTTCCCCAACGCTGCTATTGTGAACGCCTGGTTTTAAGGCATAGTCGAGAAAAGACTTGAGGAATAACTCTACGCCAAAGTTGGTCATGGCGCTACCAAAGAACACTGGGGTCATTTGACCTTGATGCACTAATTCCAAATCTAATTCCGGGCCGACTCCCTCTAACAGTTCCAAGTCATTTTTGAGTTGGTGGTACAAGTCTTCTTCTAGCAGCTGTTCAATTGTGGCATCACCCAAGTCAACAACAGTATCACGGGCTTCTTTGCTACCGTGGGCGCTGCGTTCAAACAAGTGAATTTGTTGCTGCTGACGATCAAATACACCCTTAAAGCGATCGCCCATCCCAATCGGCCAATTCACAGCATAAGTCTGCAACCCTAGTTCCTGTTCAATTTCATCTAACAGTTCTAACGGTTCTCTACCCGGACGGTCGAGTTTATTCACAAAGGTGAAAATCGGCAAACCCCGCAATTTACATACTTCAAATAATTTCCGGGTTTGCGGTTCCAAACCTTTCGCCACATCAATTAACATCACCGCATTATCAGCAGCAGCCAGAGTCCGGTAAGTATCTTCGCTAAAATCTTGGTGTCCGGGGGTGTCTAATAAATTAATCTGACAGCTTTGGTACTCAAACTGTAAAACCGTCGAAGTAATCGAAATACCCCGTTGCTGTTCCATCGCCATCCAGTCGGAAGTAGCCTTGCGCTGCGCCCGTCGTGCTTTCACCGCACCAGCTTCGTGAATTGCACCTCCGTACAACAGTAGCTTTTCTGTCAGCGTCGTTTTCCCCGCGTCAGGGTGAGAAATAATCGCAAAATTGCGTCGCTGTTCTACGGCTTGATAAAGTTCTGACTGAATTTCAGTTGACATAATTGACCTAAATGTATTAACTACCCTTGTTAATTTACTTAACTTAATTTTTCTCTACTTTAGTAAGTCTTTTAATCTTAAAACAACGAGGCTCGTGATAGGGTCAGAAAGTGCTGAGTCATTGGTCATTGGTCATTAGTTCTTATCTCTATCTTCAATACTCTAGCCCCCAGCCTCTAAACCTTCAAAGGAAACAAGTATGTACGACCCAGATAAACGCAAGATTTTCTCTGCCTTGTGTCACGGAGCGATTTTCTTCAGTACGCTGTTTATGTCTGTGGGGATACCGATCGCTATGTTATTCATTGCTAATGATCCGGTAGTCCTAGAAAATGCCAAAGAATCTATTAATTTTCACCTGAATGTTTGGATTTATGGAATTATTATTACAGCATTGCTCTGGTTAACTTTTGGTTTGTTATTCCCTCTAGTATTCCTCGGATATGCGCTGCATTGGGGATTAACAATTTGGGCGATCGCCAGTGTGCTTACCAAGCCAGACCAACCCTTCCGCTATCCCTTCATTTTCCGTGTTCTATAACACAGCCAGGGTAATTGCTAATAAAAACTTGAATATTGTTAACAAAAACATTTGCAAAACTTTCTGCGGTTTAATGTTTTTAGATCAGAATTAAAAATTAATATCTCTCTGCCCAAACTGTTAGCTAGATGAAGTAGCAACCAAGTTGTAGAATACAAAATTGCCCCACAGCTTCATCAAGAGTAGGGCAAAGGACAGTTAAGCACTGTTTGTAGTTTGTCTGACAGTAGTAGAGTTTTTCTCTACTTTTGTGCCGCTTTGACTTGTGTCCATTACATCGTTTCCTTGACAAAAACTATGTTTCCCATACAACGTCCCCGTCGTTTGCGTAGCCACCCCCAACTGCGTCGGATGGTACGTGAAACCATCCTCACAACCAACGATTTAATTTACCCCCTGTTTGCTGTACCAGGTGACGGAATTGCCAAGGAAGTTAAATCTATGCCGGGAGTCTACCAATTATCGGTAGACAAAATTGTGGAAGAAGCCAAAGAAGTTTACGACTTAGGCATTCCCGCCATTATTTTATTTGGCATTCCCGAAGATAAAGACGCTGATGCTACTGGTGCTTGGCATGATTGCGGAATTGTCCAAAAAGCTGCCACTGCTGTTAAAGAATCAGTTCCCGACCTGATTGTCATTGTTGATACCTGCTTGTGTGAATACACCAGTCATGGTCATTGCGGTTACTTGCAAGTGGGTGATTTAACCGGACGAGTCCTCAACGACCCCACCTTGGAATTGCTCAAGAAAACCGCCGTTTCTCAAGCCAAAGCTGGTGCAGATATCATCGCGCCTTCAGGAATGATGGATGGTTTTGTCCACGCAATTCGGACTGCATTAGATGAAGCTGGTTTCCAAGATACACCTATTTTGTCTTATGCTGCTAAGTATGCTTCCGCTTATTATGGGCCTTTCCGGGATGCGGCTGAGTCCACACCCCAATTTGGCGACAGAAGAACTTATCAAATGGATCCTGGAAATAGCCGAGAAGCCATAAAAGAAATTGAATTAGATATTGCCGAAGGTGCGGATATGCTCATGGTTAAGCCTGCGTTGGCTTACATGGATATTATTTGGCGGGTGAAGGAAGCAAGTAACTTACCTGTTGCAGCTTACAACGTTTCCGGTGAGTATTCCATGATAAAAGCTGCGGCTTTGAATGGCTGGATTGATGAAGAGCGTGTAGTTATGGAAACTTTAACTGGCTTTAAGCGTGCCGGTGCAGACTTGATTTTAACTTACCATGCCAAAGATGCAGCTAGATGGTTGCGGTAAGTGGCTTTTTCTGAGTTATCAGCAAATCTCACGCAAAAATGCAAAGGCGCAAAATATTTCTTAGTGTTTTGGTGTTTAGGCGTGGGATTATTTGTCTTTTATCCTTTATTACATCGATGGTGGAGCGATTTGTTGTCTACTTAACCAGTCGCGGAAGTGGGAATGATAAAGACTGTAATAGGTTTCGTCTGAGTTTTTTTCTTGTTGCAAGAACTCTAGCCAGTTTTCTAGAACTTCTTCAACTTCAAATTCATCTGTCTCTAGAATTTCAGCAATTGCGGCGGCTGATATTGGTTGTTGCTGCTTGACTAATTCATTCAATACCGCAAGCTTAAATTCTGAGTGTTCTTCTGGTGGCATGATTGTTTGTGAATGCTGCTGATAATATGTCTCTAAACCTGGAGGGAGTTGATTGTATTGGAATGGTTCAGAGTAGAAATTATCAGCGATCGCATTTATGATTTGACTGAGATACATAAAATTATTTTCCGATTCAGTGGTGAGGCGCGTGCAGAATTCCTGCTCACTGATATGGTGGTTATTTAGCCAATATTTTAGATCCCCCCTAGCCCCCCTTAGTAAAGGGGGAACTTTGCCCCCCTTTTCAAGGGGGGTTGGGGGGATCTCTTCTGCGGTTAGGTACTTCTGAATATAACCCTCAACATCTCGCCGATTTTCTGCCTCATAATCTGCTAAATCAAGACTTTGGAACGGTGCTTCAATTAACAAACCTGACTTTTCTGGGAAAAATGGTCGGCGGCTGAGGAGAAAATAAACCCCATCAGGAAGATAACGCGGGAGATAAAACAAATTTGCACCAGGAGATTGACTATTGCGGTCAATAAAATTTAAGCCATCAATTGCAATAACTAACTTTTGATTGGGTGCTAACCCATCACTGATTTGCTGAAGTAGCAAAGATAAAAACCAACTCCCTTGTGTAGTGTTTTCCGGTTGGTTATCTAGAGATATTATAAACATCTCTATTAATTGCGTGCAGATATTTTTTAAGAATTCCTCAGCACGATTTTTACCCGCAACTTCTACGTTGTAATAAACAACATCAGGATTATCTAGGGCATATTTAGCTAAAATTGCACTTTTACCGCTACCGGGTGCGCCAATGATAGTAAAGTAACCGCGCTGATAGCGGTGAATAAATTCATTAATTGCCGCGAAGACAAAATTGCGCCCGATAAAATTGTGGCTTTTTACGTTAATAATTTGCTGAAATTCCGTAGGGTGGCTTCTGGGATGATTAGTAGTGTGCGGTGTGGGTGGTGAATTCATAATTATGAGAATATAGTTAGCTGCTTGTCTAAGACGGTTCGCTAACATATTAGTTCAGGAATTGCGAAAAAGTATTATACTTTAATTTTTTAAATTCAAGGGACTTCCTTCCAACTTCAAAAAATGTACCCTTCCTAATGCTTCCCCAACAAAGATTTTTGTACCATCGGGTGTAACCACGCAGGAACTAATTGTAATCTCTCCAGTGAAAGTAGCAATTACTTCTCCTGTCCGCCAATTCCAAATTTTGAGTAGTCCATTGTCATGTGAACCAGAGATTGCGTAGTTGCCATCTGGGGTCACGACGACTACACGCACATTTTGATTACCATGACCGTTGAAGGTTAGTTCAATTTTCCCAGTTTGCCAATTCCAGACTTTGAGGGTACTATCATCAGAAGCAGAAATCGCGTATTGACCATCGGGGGTCATAGCAATTGAATTTACAGATTCAAGATGACCTGTTAGGGTGCGAACAATTTTCCCAGTTTGCCAATTCCAAACTTTGAGTGTGCTGTCAGATGAACCAGAAATCGCATACTTACCATCTGGCGTAATAGCGACTGCCGACACGCTGTCACTATGACCTTTTAGGGTGCGGACAATTTCCCCAGTTTGCCAATTCCAGACTTTGAGTGTGCTGTCGAATGAGCCAGAAATTGCATACTTATCATCTGGGGTAATAGCGACTGCACTTACCCCACTACTCTCATCAATGAGAGTACGTAAAATTTCTCCAGTGCGCCAATTCCAGACTTTTAGACTGTAGTCACTAGAAGCAGAAATTACATACTTGCCATCTCTAGTAATGGCAACTCCATATATCCAATGATTATGACCATTGAGAGTACGTACCACTTCTCCAGTATCCCAACTCCAGACTTTGAGTGTGCTGTCAGCAGAAGCTGAAATTGCGTAGTTTCCATCGTGGTTTGTAGTAACAGCTCGTACCCAGAAAGTGTGACCATTGTGGATATGTTCGATTTCATTGATTTGCCAGTCCCAAACTTTAAGTGTGGCATCAGCAGAAGCAGAAATCACGTACTTATTATTCGGAGTCAAGGCTAAAGCAAGTACTGAGTTACTATGGCCTTTTAGGATACGCACTACTTCTTGAGTTCGCCAATTCCAGACTAAGAAATTAGCGTCGCGTGAGCCAGAAATTATATAATTCCCATCTAAAGTAATAGCGACTGCCCATATTGTGTTATCACGCTCTGGACTACGGTTATTGAGAGTACGAATAACTTCACCAGTTTGCCAGTCCCAGACTTTGATGATACGGTCGAATGAACCAGAAATTACGTACTTTCCATCTGGGGTAATAACAACTGCTGACACGGTTTTATTATGACCTTTGAGGGTGCGGACAATTTCCCCAGTTTGCCAATTCCAAACTTTGAGTGTGCTGTCAGCAGAAGCTGAAATAGCGTACTCGCCATCTGGGGTAATAGCAACTGACCACACGCTGTTACTATGACCTTTGAGGGTGCGGACAATTTCCTCAGTTTGCCAATTCCAAACTTTGAGTGTGCAGTCATCAGAAGCTGAAATAGCGTACTTTCCATCTGGGGTAATAGCAACTGCCCCCACGCCTTCACTATGACCTTCTAGGGTGCGGACAATTTCCCCAGTTTGCCAATTCCAAACTTTGAGTGTGCAGTCACCAGATGCTGAAATAGCGTACTCGCCATTTGGGGTAATAGCGACTCCATACACTGGTTCACTATGACCATTTAGAATATGTACAACTTCTCTCTTTTGCCACTTCCAGACTATGAGTGTGCAGTCATCAGATGCTGAAATAGCGTACTCGCCATTTGGGGTAATAGTAACTGCCCTCACTAATTTACTATGACCTGTTAGAGTGCGTCGTAATGGCCCACTGGGAGCAATTAAGCTAGGTGTAAGAGGACGTAACCAGGGTTTTGTTTTCCAGCACTGTGCAACCTCCAGCATTGACTGAATTTCTGGCATTTCTTTGAAGTACAACAAGCGCCCTAACAATTGCCCTGCAAGTTGTGTTTTATCTTCTGCTAAAATATGTGCCGATAGTGATAGTGCTTCTTGTATTAATTCTAGTGATTTAATGTTTTCTGAAGGAAATTCTGTGTGCTTTGATTCTGTTGATTCTGCCAGCAAATTATAATCCTCAATGAGCGGCTGCACTCCAAAATCAGGATGGTTAATTTTTGCCTCCAGAAAATCAAAATCAGTTAGAGTTTGGTAATACTTCTCCAATTTTCCTGACTTCACCAAGCTTGAGGCTAAATTACCCAAGTAAGCACGTTGAAAAGCAGGAGTTTGTGTCGCTAATTTGTCTGCAAAACTTTCCATGTCACGCCATCCTACTTACAAGGTAGTCTGCAATGCCTTGATTAACTTCTTGAAATAACTTTCGTCTAGAATCTAAAACCCTTTTTCCTTTCAAGAAGTCTAGAAAACTAGCATGATAAATGCTGTAGCAGTTTTCTTCTTTAATATTTTGCAGCTTCAAGTACTCAACCCACTCATCTAAAACTAATTGCACATGATATTCTTCTTGTTTGGCAATAGCCGCTATCATTTCGGAAGGAATTGGTGTGCCAATCTCCACTAAAATAAACAGAATAAATACTTTTAAGTTCTGGAGTTCGTCATCCATTTTCATGCGATCCCAATGGACTTGATAATATTGTTGTAGACCATCGGGTAATTGCCTTAAACTCAAGTCATTATATTCACCCTTAGCAATTCCTGGCAAAACATAACGCAGGTACATAAAATTATTTTCACTTTTAGTTGCTACCTGCTCAACAAAATCTTGATCAAAAATATTGCGGTTTTGAATCCATTGTCTAATTGCATTCTTATAGTCTGGATCAATATCTAAGAAGAACCGAATATATTCTTTAATGTCTTCAAGGCTTAAACTAGCATACTGACTTACCCTTAAATCTAGCTCTTCTGTCGGGATATCTGGTGCTGACAAGCGTTTTCTATCTATAGTATATGGTCTTCTAGTCAGGAGAAAATAGATACGTTCAGGAAGTGCTGTTGGTAATTCTAAAAGATTCCCGCCTGTTTCTTGTACCACTTCATCCAGTGCATCAACTACAATTACAAGATATTCTCCAGCAGGTAGTTTTTTGCTAACCTGTTCTAATAAATCAGCTAAATTAGCCTTCTCGACATTTTGCAACTGGTAACGCTTAATTAATTGTTTGCGAATACTTTCTAGAAATAGCTCGGCACGATTACGACCATCGGAGCGAATATTAAAATAGCATGGTGATTTATTGTCCCAGACGTATTTAGCAGCAATGGTACTTTTCCCCATTCCTGCATCACCCACCACAGTAAAATAACCTCTAGAATGTTGGTTGCGAAACTTCTGAAATGTGTCAAATACAAATTGACGACCGCAAAACGAGCGAATTTTTTCTCTAATTAATGACTTAAATTCTGCGGGATACTCGTCTAAATTCCATTCAGGAAAAGGCTGAAAATCAGTAGAGCAGCTTTCTTTAGCAACTTCAATAAATTTTTCACCAAATTCTTCTAACTCTGATCGCAGATCAATTCTTGACCGTTGAATATCGATTTTTAAATTTTTTTGCTGCAAAAACTTTTCTACTTCTTTGTAAAAACCCAAGGGATTGTTAGAAGTATAAGCACTCCAAAAAGCCTTTTTAGTTTCTTTCTCTCTAAAAAGATTTAAAATTGCTTCTGGCTTATTTACACCATACTTAATTAAAGAATAAACATAAACGCTATCAACATCTCTGGGTGGTTGTATTGGATCAAAATTGAATTGTTTTAAAAGTCTAACTACGCTTTCATTACGTTGAGCTTGATTAATAACTAAAGAAGCCGCTGGTTTAGCAAGACTTTTAAGGGCATTAACTACAGGGTCAATACTCATTTTTACTATGGATAGAGATAATTTTTACACCTTTTAACTTATCTTAGCGAAAGATAGTGCAAATTAGCCTGTATTAAGCCATATTACTGCTTTAGCTATCTCATGCAGAGGCAAGGCAGCGCGTTGGGCGGGTTTACCGACTTGAAGCGACTGCCGCGCAGAGGCGCAGAGAAGAACGCTAGAGGTGTTGTGATTGTCTTTGGTGAGGTGCGATCGCTCGATTATCCTGAAAATATCCTGAAAGGTGGAGCGATCGCTTTTTCATTTCAACTTCAGAACCTCAAACTTCGACCTCAGAGGCTCAACTTTCATTTTCTCCAGTCGAAGTTTCACGTCTAAAAGGCGATCGCTAATTAAAAAACATTAAACTCTATGATAAGAATTCAACAATTGCTGATTTCAGTATCGTGAGGATGATATAAAAAAATTATCAATATACTTTTAAGCAATTACTAACCGCAACCATAGCAAAATCGTTATGAAATTTAATTATTTATTAACACCAGCACTGATTGGCGTTTCAGTTGCTATTGTGCAACCGCAGGCTGTAGCCCTTTCTTCAACGGAAGTCAGCAAAGTTGCGAAAGCGATGACGGTGCTGATTGAAAATCAAAATGGTTCTGGTTCTGGGGTAATTATTCGTCGAGAGGGTGATACTTACACTGTATTAACCGCTAAACACGTCATTGATAACCCAGATAAATATACAGTTATCACTCCTGATGATAGCCGTTATGAGTTAAAGTACGACACTGTGAAAAAGATGCCAGGAGTAGATTTAGCTATTGGGCAGTTTACTAGCAGCAAAACTTATCCTGTGGCGAAATTAGGCAACTCTGATGACATTAGTGAAGGTGCAACATCTTATGTGGCGGGGTTTCCTCGGCCAAGTGCAGCTATTTCTATCTCAATTTACAATTTTGTGGAAGGGCGGGTCACTGCTAACGCTTCTAAAGCCCTGCGGGATGGTTACGCTTTAGTTTACAGTAATGATACACTGCCGGGGATGAGTGGCGGCCCGGTGCTGAATGACAAAGGTGAGTTAGTGGGGATTCACGGTAGAGGTGACACCGCAGAAAATTATCAAATTTCTGATAAGAATCCCGATGTAATTATTAAAACTGGCTTTAATTTGGGTATTCCGATTAATACTTTTTTGCGGACTTTACCAAAAGCTGAGGTAGGTACAAGAGTCGGTGCGTTGACACAACCAACTCCTAAAGAACCAAAGGCAGATGATTTTTACATTCAAGGCGGAGATAAGTATAAAAAAGGTGATTATAAAGGAGCAATAGAAGCTTACAATCAAGCTATTCGGCTGAATCCTCAGTATTCTTATGCTTTCAATGATAGGGGAAATGCGCGTTATTATTTGGGTGATAAGCAAGGCGCTCTGAAAGATTACAACCAAGCTTTAAAAATTAATCCTGAATATGCCTTTGCTTATTACAATCGCGGTAATATTTTGTATGATTTTGATGATAGACGGGGGGCGCTGGCTGATTATAACCAAGCTTTGAAATTGAATCCTAATTATTCTTCTGCTTACAATAATCGCGGTAATGCCCATTATGCTTTAGGAGATAAGCAAAGGGCGTTGGCTGATTATAATCAAGCTATTAAAGTTGACCCAGGGAATGCGGAAGCTTATTATAATCGGGCTAATACTCGTGCGAGTTTAGGTGATAAGCAAGGAGCAATAACTGATTACAATCAAGCGATTAAAATTAACCCTAACTATGTTTTTGCCTATAATAATCGGGGTAATACTCGTTATGATTTGGGTGATTATCAAGGAGCGATCGCAGATTATTCTCAAGCTGTGAAAATCAACCCTAATCATTCTTCAGCTTACAACGGTAGGGGCAATTCTCGTTATTATTTAGGTGATAAACAAGGGGCAATTACTGATTATACTTTAGCTTTAAAAGCTAGTCCTAATAATGCCGAAGCTTATTATAATCGGGGGAATGCTCGCTCTGATTTGAAAGATTTACCAGCAGCGATCGCAGATTATAACCAAGCAATTAAACTCAATGCTAATTATTCGGCTGCTTACAACGGCAGAGGTAACGCCTTTTATTATTTAGGTGAAAAACAAAAGGCACTTGCAGATTATAGCCAAGCCATCAAGAGCAATACTAATAATTCTGAAGCTTATTATAATCGCGGTAATGTTTACTTTGATTTAGGCAATAAACAAGGCGCGATCGCTGATTACAGTCAGGCAATCAAAATTAATCCTAATTATGCTTATGCCTACAATAATCGCGGCAATGCTAAGTATGATATTAATGATTTACAAGGAGCCTTGACTGATTATAATCAAGCTTTGAAAATTATCCCCAATTATACCTTTGCTTACTACAATCGCGGCAATGTGTACAGAAACTTGGGAGACTTAGAAGGTGCGATCGCTGATTATAATAAAGCGATTAATATTGATGCTAACTATGCCCAAGCCTACCATAACCGGGGTTTAGCTCGGTATGATTTAGGCGAAATACCAGCAAGTATCACTGATTTAGAAACGGCAGCGAATTTGTATAAAATGCAAGGAAACACAGCCGCTTATCAGCAAGTGTTAGAAGTAATTAGAAAACGTCAGCGTTAGCAAGGACACAATATAGATCAAATGGCCCAATATCAACGTAAACTTGCGTATGAGATGGATTCATGGGATCTATACGTTGCCCTCAACAAATGACAGGTAATAACCGTTGTTGATGGCCGTTCAGCAGATGCTTTTGCAGAAGAACATATTCCAGGCGCGTTGAACCTACCACACAAAGAAATCTGTTTCAATTCAACTGAGATGCTGGATAAGTCACGATTCTATGTTTGCTATTGCATCATACTCTGAGGATAAAAGGTTGGGTAGATAGTAACATCTCCCAGCCTTTTATTTTTAGATCAAGAAGTGCTAATCATCACAACCAGCCACTTTTCAAACAACCTCTTAGGAACAAACAAAGTAAATTCACGTATTTTAGTCAGACAGCTTGCACAATTTTTGAATTAAGTAATTTTTGCCGCCTGATTCATGAGTTGTTCTGCCAAAATGGAGAGATAGCCTAGCTGTGAGATTAAGCTTAAAGCAGGTAACATAGCATGAATCGGTGCGGACTTGTCCAAGTGTACTTATTTAGTTAAGCTATTCGCCAATTTTGGTAATTTTAACAAATGCTCTATCTGAGAAATTTAATTTATCATCCCACAGCTTGCCCAACCGCGATTTTGAAGTCAGTTAACTTGGAATTACCGCCTCAGCAATTAGGTTTAATTATTGGCCCTAGTGGTTCTGGGAAAAGCACCTTACTCGAAATCCTGTCTGGACTGGCCGAACCAACTTCTGGCGGAGTGTTTTGGCGAGAACAACCACTCATCGCCGAACAATTACAACAACTAGCTGGAATTGTGTTTCAGTTTCCTGAACGGCACTTTTGCGGCGGGACAATTTTAGAAGAATTGCGCTTAGGACATCCAGAGTTAGGAACAGAACGAGTCAAGCAAGCCCTCAGCGAAGTGGGATTAGAGCATTTATCGTTGTCTGCTGCGCCTTATGCTTTAAGTGGAGGACAGCAACGGCGTTTAGCTTTAGCAGTGCAGTTAATTCGTCAGCCAAACGTCTTGTTATTAGATGAACCGACAGCCGGTTTAGATTGGTCAATGCGCCAGCAACTAGTTAATTTATTGGCAAAACTCAAACAAGACTGGACATTGTTAGTAGTAACACATGATGCTGGAGATATGTTAGCGATCGCTGACCGTTGTTGGACACTCAATCACGGCGAACTGCAATCAGTTGATCCAGCGACACTTAGTAGTAAAGTGAAAGAACCCCAACCAGCAGCGTGAATCAAAAATAAGGGTGTATGAAGATAAGGGAGACAAGGAAGAAGAGAAGAACTAATAACTATTGACTATCTACCATTGACTATTGACTAATGACAAATTCCACCACTCCCTTGCTGCCAGAAATGGCAGAAATTTGGCAGCAAACCCTCAATTGGCAACCAACTACACAGCAACAGACACAATTCCAGCAACTTTATGAGTTAATTCTGGAAGGTAACAGCCAATTAAACTTAACTCGCATCACCGCACCCCAAGAATTTTGGGAAAAACATCTCTGGGATTCCTTGCGGGGAATTGTACTAAACAACCAATTTATTGCATCTCTCCAAACAGGTGCATCTGTCATTGATATTGGTACAGGTGCAGGTTTTCCCGGCGTTCCCGTAGGAATGATTGCACCCAACAGCACAATTACTCTGTTAGATTCCACCCGCAAAAAAATTGCTTTTATCGATAAAGTATTAACTACACTAGAACTCAGCAATTGCAAAACTCTCGTTGGCAGAGTTGAAGAAATTGGTCAACAAACTCAGCACCGCCAAACCTATGATCTTGCCCTGATTCGCGCCGTCGGTACAGCTTCCGAATGTGCAGAGTACAGCCTACCATTAATTAAAAAAGGTGGTTTAGCCGTAATTTACCGAGGTACTTGGACAGAAGAAGAAACCACAGTTTTGCAAAATGCTGTGAAACAGTTAGGTGGTGAAATTGCAGCAATTGAACAATTCACGACTCCCCTAACTAATAGCATCCGCCACTGCTTATATTTGCGAAAGATAGCAAGCACACCGCCTCAATTTCCCCGCGCGGTTGGTGTCCCGCATCAAAAGCCATTGTGACCTTGAAATACTTATGAGAGATAAAAGTATGACAAAGATATCATAAGGATTGCGGTTAGCCAAGTGATTTCCTTCTACATTCCTAAATATTTCTGCGAAAATTGAACACTTGTAACTTTTCTTACCGCAGAAATTACAAGACAGCATAAAGCTATCACTCCGCAAGAATTTATCAATAATTGTGCTATCCAAAAATTTTGAAAGCCAAACTTATTAGTTATTCTATTCATCAAATCAAGTACTGGTATATGAAATAAGTAGATACCAAAAGAAAATTCACCAATAATAATTAAAAATCTTGGCCAATTATCAGTTTTTTTTCGCGCTGCCAAGAATAATAATATTAATGAAAATGAAGAGAAAAAGGATGAAGCCTTAATTTGGGAGTCTGCAAAAGCTGTGAGATTGTAAACTCTCCAAAGGTAAAATGCCTCAAGTATAGCTAAAAATATAGAGCCTATATAAATTAAAATAATTTTTTTGAAATTCTGATTTTTAATAGTTAGTTGACTTTGAGTTGCTAGAATGCCCAAATAGTAAAAACTAACCCATACAGTAAAAGGAAGCGCGTACCAAGGAAATCGAACATCATAATGAAGATACAAGCGAGAAAAATATAATCCAAGAAGCGATAAAGGAGACAGTGATAACCATAAAAAGTTCTTAACTATACTTTTTGTAGACGTAAGCATTAAAGGTGTCAACAAAATTAGCTGCACAAGAACGATTATAAAGTAATAAGGGACTAAAATCTGCCCTGTTATTACATCTATAATAATTTTGCTCCAATTCCATTGATAATTATGCTTATAAAATAAAATTATTAAAATACACCATGAAAAATAAGGGATCAGTATCCTGCTAAGTCTTTTCTGATAAAAATCTAAATAATCTGATAGTTTCGTAAACTCATAATTTGGTGTAAAATAACCAGAAATGAAGATAAATGCAGGAACGGCAAAATTAAGTAATTGTCTAAAAATCATGGATAAACCATAATTCAGATCAGTCTCATTATTAATACCAGATGCGTGAATTGCAACTACTGCGATAATCGCTATTCCGCGCAAAGCTTGAAATGATAAATCTTTATTCTTCATTTTTGTAAAAACTTTAGAGGCTGATTTTGAATGTACTAAAAAGGTGTATGGCAATACTGAAAACCCAATTCATTCAAAGAATTTAATATTTCTTCCATCTTCACATAGAAACAGATAAATTTGTACTTCACTAGACTAGGAAAGGTTATGAGAGGGTTCGTGCATTTTGGGAAATAATTGGTATGAGTGCGATCGCCTCTCAAAATTCAGCACTTTGAAGTTCTAAAAATTCACAATCATACAAATTTACTAATTTAACTCATAGTAATAATAAAGTCCTGGTTTTCAGTAGATTTCCAGAGATTCCAGTAATTACACGTAGGACGATCAGCAAATAAGTAGATATCTTGATGAAGTGGAAATGAGTATCATTAATTTTCACTAGAAATTCCCACATTTTAACCAATTTTTGAAGCATAGGACTGCGAAACATCTCTCAATCATCATTAAGCTTCAAAAGGTCATTCATTTCAATCAACAACACAGGGAAATAATTATGCAAGCTGCTGAAAAACTGAGCAAAATTGTCAGCAATTCTGACGCATGGATTTTGAGTAGTGCAGAGTTTCAAGAATTAGCAACAGAACTAATCAAACAAGGTTTAGTAGCTCATTATCCATTTAACGGCAATGCAGATGATAGCAGTGGAAACGGACTTCATGGATCTGTCTATGGTGCAACACTCACCAAGGATAGATTTGGGAATTCTAACAGTGCTTATCAATTTGATGGCATTGATGACTATATCGAAATTCCCCACAATGATTTGCTCAACCTTACAGATAACTTTACTATTTCCCTCTGGATTAACCAACCAGAAGATAATTCATTAAAGGGTTACAGACTAATTGACAAAACGACAGCAGGTGTCAACGATGGCTATAATTTTGATACCTACGATGGCAGTACTGGTAGAAGATTGCGTCTCACTGGCGGAAAACAAAATGTATCTGCTCACACTGCTTATTCTCTCAACGAGTGGCATCACGTAGCTGTAGTTTTTTCTAAAGGTGTATCAACCTTTTATTTAGATGGTAATCTTGATGGTTCAGGACAACATCATAGTGAGACAGTTAGTACTAATTCTTTAACTTTAAAAATTGGTGCAGCCCATAACTCTCATACCGAATTTTTCAAAGGTGTGATAGATGATGTGCGAATTTATAATCGAGCATTATCTGAAGTAGATATTCAAGAACTTTATGAATTTCCAACTGCATTTAGACAGTGTGTTTTAGAATTTAATGGTCAAAATAACTATGTATCTTTACCTGCTGTAAATATTGATTATTCTCAGGGCTTTAGTGTAGAAGCATGGGTACGCTACAACAGCTTTAAATATTGGTCAAGAATTATCGATTTTGGCAATGGTGTAAACAGTAATAATATTGTTTTTGCCAATCCAGAAACCACTAATCAACTAGCGTTAGATGTCAAGACTAGCGCCGGAGAAAGACGAATTACTAGCGCCGCAGTTCTAGAAACTGGCAAGTGGATGCACTTAGCTGCAACAATTGATCAGTCGGGATTGGCGAAACTTTACAAAAATGGTGAGTTAATTCAAAGTGGACAGCTACAACTCCCAGCAAATATTAACCGGACACAAAACTACATTGGTAGAAGTAACTGGCCACAGGATGGTTACTTTGATGGTCAAATATCAGAAGTGCGGGTTTGGAATATTGCTCGCAGCCAAGCAGAAATTCAACAGCATCTGCACAGCAGACTTGCAGGAAATGAGGACGGGTTAGTTGGCTACTGGCAGTTAAATGAATGTTCCGGTACTGTTGTAGCTGACAAGACTAGTCGTGCAAATAACGGTACAGTTAATGGTGCGATTTGGCAACAGCAAGAACTACTCATCAAACCTGCACCCGCAACTAACATCGAGCCTGAAAAAAATTCTACAAATGCAGCAGTAAATCTAGCAAACAATAGCAAAATCAGGCTGCAATCCTGGAAAGGTGATTATTTACATCGTCCAGACTCTCAACAAGGTGTCACCACTTGGGGTACAGGTGTCGGTAATGAGTGGCTGGTGAAGTCGGTAAGCGATCGCATCATCAAACTAAAATCTTGGAAAGGTGATTACTTGCACCGTCCAGATTCAGAACAAGGTGTTACCACTGGGAGTACAGATGTTGGTAATGAATGGCTGGTGGAGTCGGTAAGCGATCGCACCATCAGGCTAAAATCTTGGAAAGGTGATTACTTACACCGTCCAGACTCTCAACAAGGTGTCACCACTTGGGGAACTGGTATCGGTAATGAGTGGAAGCTGGAAGTTATTCCTGTTGAAGATAGTAAACCGACTGCGGAACAAGTCACTCCTGTTGCACCAGTCACACCGCCATCACCGCCAGAAACCAATAATCTTCCCGTGGTAGAACAAGTCAAACCTGTTCAACCAGTCACACCACCATCACCGCCAGAAACTAATCATCTTCCAGTGGCGGAACAAGTCACACCTGTTGAACCAGTCACACCACAACCAGAAACCAATAACCTTCCAGTGGCGGAACAAGTTGCACCTGTTAAACCAGTTACACCGCAACCAAAACCAGACACAAATCATGTCAAAGCTAACAACAATCAGCCTCAGACCCCAACCAAGGCTAAATATGATAAAACCGACCTAATTGTTTATTTATTTCTGATTTTGCTGGTATTACTGATAGCTTGGCAGCTATTTAAGCAGTAATTAAGCACAGAACTAAAATAGTTAAAGATAGAGAGCGATCGCATCATCACGGCGATCGCTTTTCATTTTATCTCTATCACCTGTCACCTATCACCTGCTATATATGATGAGGTATGGCGATCGTACATCTGCTTTTTTCCCATCTCATCGCTAAAAAAAGCCCCCATTGTGGCACTCTGAGAGACAGGATTGTTTAGTCTGAATATTTTAGCTACAAAAATTTACTGAATGAGTTATGCAAACTCTGCCTACACCTACAAGCTCAAACACCACATCTAGTCAACCCACCTTTGATACTACAATCAAACGGCGTAAAACTCGGCCAGTCAAAGTAGGCAATGTCACCATCGGCGGCGGACACCCTGTCGTGGTGCAGTCAATGATTAACGAAGACACTCTTGATATTGATGGTTCTGTCGCCGCAATTCGTCGCTTGCACGAAGTCGGCTGCGAAATCGTTCGTGTCACAGTGCCTAGCCTCGCTCACGCTGTAGCATTGGCAGAAATTAAGCAAAAAATCATTACAACTTACCAAGATGTACCTATCGTGGCTGATGTACATCACAATGGTATGAAAATTGCTTTAGAAGTTGCCAAACACATCGAGAAAGTACGGATTAACCCAGGCTTGTATGTGTTTGAAAAACCAAACGCCAACCGTACCGAATATACCCAATCTGAATTTGAGGAAATTGGTGATAAAATCCGTGAAACTCTAGAACCTCTGGTAGTTTCCTTGCGCGACCAAGGCAAAGCGATGCGAATTGGGGTAAATCATGGTTCCCTAGCAGAAAGAATGCTATTTACCTATGGTGACACCCCAGAAGGAATGGTGGAATCGGCTTTAGAATTTATTCGCATTTGTGAATCATTAGATTTCCGCAACTTAGTGGTTTCGATGAAAGCCTCTCGCGTTCCTGTTATGGTAGCCGCCTATCGTCTGTTAGCCAAGAGGATGGACGAATTAGGGATGGACTATCCTTTACATTTAGGTGTAACAGAAGCAGGTGATGGTGAATACGGCAGAATCAAATCCACCGCCGGTATTGCCACCTTACTAGCAGATGGCATTGGTGACACTATCCGCGTCTCCCTCACAGAAGCACCAGAAAACGAAATTCCTGTATGCTACAGCATCTTGCAAGCATTGGGATTGCGGAAAACAATGGTGGAATATGTCGCCTGTCCTTCCTGTGGACGCACCTTATTTAACTTAGAAGAAGTGCTACATAAAGTCCGGGAAGCCACCAAACACTTAACTGGGTTAGACATAGCTGTGATGGGTTGTATTGTCAACGGCCCTGGCGAAATGGCAGATGCTGACTATGGCTATGTAGGCAAAACTCCTGGTTACATTTCTTTATATCGCGGGCGAGAGGAAATTAAAAAAGTTCCAGAAGACCAAGGTGTAGAAGAGTTAATCAATTTGATTAAAGCCGATGGGCGTTGGGTAGATCCATAAGAAGTGTGAAATGTAAAGTGTGAAGTATGAAGTTATGTAAAAATGCTTGGGGCTGCTTTTCTGTAAGAAGTGACTGTTGTTAGGTACGCAAGAGCATCACTACAAGGAATAATTGAAGCTCAATTTCATACTACCCTTCTCCGAAAGGGAGACGCTACGCGAACGGGAAGCCGCGCAAAGCGCGTCTACATCCTTCATACTTCAAACTTTCAACTTCCCAACTTCGCCGGATTGTCAAGTATTTTCATGAAATTAGAAATACATACCCGGTCTTTGCAGAATACCTGTGTTAGATTGGGCATACTGACTATTATTTTCCCTCTGACACAGCTGTCATTATGGTGATTACAAAAAGTAGGCTTGTTTTGGGTGCTACGGCAGTAACACTCTCCACAATTGCTGTTACTAGCTTGGGCATTCACTCGCGTGGTCAGGCTTTATTTAAAGCAAGTCCCAAGGAAACAGTAGATGAAGTTTGGCAAATTGTTAACCGCCAATACGTAGATGGCACTTTTAACCAAGTAGATTGGCAGGCTGTTCGTAAGGAGTACCTGAACAAGTCCTACAGTAATCAGCAAGAAGCCTATAAATCTATCCGGGAAATGCTGAAGAAGCTTGGTGATCCTTACACCCGGTTTATGGACCCGGAAGAGTTCAAAAATATGCAGGTTGATACCTCTGGAGAACTCACAGGTATCGGTATTACTATCAGTCAGGATGAAAAAACCAAGCAATTGGTTGTGATTGCGCCTATTGAAGATACACCAGCATTTAAGGCGGGAATCTTAGCCAAAGATATCATCCTCAAAATTAATGATAAAAGCACTAAGGGTATGGATACAAACCAAGCTGTATCCTTAATCCGTGGCGAACCAAATACTAAAGTTACACTTACAATTCAGCGTAATGGTGCTATCAAGCAGTTCAACATCACACGCGCCAGGATTGAAATTCATCCAGTACGTTATTCGCAAAAAAAATCACCAGCAGGGAATATCGGTTACATCCGCCTGAACCAATTCAGTGCTAATGCTGGTAAAGAAATGCAAAACGCCATCAAAGATTTAGAGTCTAAGAAAGTTGCTGGCTATGTTCTCGATTTGCGTGGCAACCCTGGTGGCTTGTTATTCTCTAGTGTCGAAATTGCCCGGATGTGGCTAGATAAAGGTACAATTGTTTCTACCATTGACCGCCAAGGCGAGCAAGAGAGAGAAGTTGCCAATGGTCGCGCCCTCACCAATAAACCATTAGTAGTTTTGGTAGATAAAGGTTCTGCTAGTGCTAGTGAAATTTTATCGGGAGCTTTAAAGGACAATAAGCGGGCTGTTTTGGTAGGTACTCAAACCTTTGGTAAAGGATTGGTACAGTCTGTGCGTCCTTTAGATGATGGCTCAGGATTAGCGGTGACAATTGCTAAATATCACACTCCTAGCGGTAAAGATATTAATAAGCACGGGATTGACCCCGATGTGAAGGTAGATTTGAGCGATGCTCAACGGCAAGATTTATGGCTGCATGAGCGTGACAAACTAGCCACTATGGCTGATCCACAATATGCTAAAGGCGTGGAAATTTTAGGTAAGCAGATTGCGGCCAAAGGTATCACTAGCGCGGAGAAAAATTAAGGTTTTAGTTAGATGGGTTGGCATTTACCAGCCCTGATTAATCCAATCCGCCGCGCGATCGCTTCTTCTTGGGAAGCAAATGTCCCCCATTTTTCAATAATCTCTGGATCATCGTCTCTAATTAAGTTGCTGGGGACGATTTCGCAATTTTGGGCTTTGCGCTTGACAATATACCAAAGTTGTGTATTTTCCATTGTTAGTTATTAATAATTTTTTCTACTGCAACATTAATATTAGGAAATGCCAATGGCTGAATTGTACCAGCCGTTAATGTTTGTTTTGAGGTATATTCTCCATTGAGAATTTCTCGAAAAATGACGATATTTTGTTTTTTTAAATTCACAACCCAATATTCTAAAATACCTGCTTGGGCGTAGATTTTAGTTTTGATCTCTAAATCTTTTTCTAAACTAGAGTTAGCATACTCAATCAACCAAAAAATATTTTCTGGATATGGATGATGGTGTTTATATTGCCGCCCCAAACGTTGGACAATGGCAATATCTGGTTCTGGTTCAGAGTTGTTAGGTAAGGTAATTGGTTTAGCTTCACGAATTGAGGCTCGTTCACCCAGTAACTTTGCTAGATATTCACCCGCTTCATCACTAGAATAAGCATGAGGTTCGCTTTCTGGTGATATTTCGATAATTTCTCCTTGCAAAAGTTCAACTTGGCGATCGCTTAAAATGCCAGCCTCAATCATGCGATGATATTCGTCAATCGTCCATTTAGCCACAATCACACTCATGACGATTGATTCCTCCCATGTCAATCATGATGTTATCTTAGCAAGAGGGTGAGAAGTAAAAAGTAAAAAGTAAAAAGATAATCCCCATAAATAAATTTAGGGGATTTAATCAGGACGTATTATTTCTCGATGCTCCCCATCTCGAAATAAAATAACTCATGAATACCGTAGTTACATCAGAAAAAATTCATCTCCCTGCTGGTGCTGTCCTCAAACTTTTAGGAAACTGGCAAGACTACCAAAGAATGGTATCAGTTTTAGGCGATCGCTCCATCCCTCGGATTAAATATCGACCAGGGGAGATTTTATTGATGGCACCATTACCAGAACATGGAAGAGATACAAGCTTACTGGCGTTGGTTGCAATAACTATACTTGACTATTTAAACCGTAAGTATGAGTCGTTTACACCCATCACCATGAGTTTGCCAGAGGTTAGCGGTATTGAGTCTGATTTTTGCTTTTATATTGAAAATTGGCCATCAGCAGTCGGTAAAAGCCGGATTGATTGGCAAAATGATCTGCCGCCAGATTTAGCCATTGAAATAGATGTTACTAGTTATACCGATATTAATGATTATTTAGTATATAAAGTGCCGGAAGTCTGGCTGCTGAGAAATAAACAGTTGTTAATTTATAGGTTACAAGGGGAAGATTATACACTGAGTGAAAGCAGTTATTTTCCTAACATTCCAGAAATTGTACAGCAATGTTTCCGAATTGCGCGGGAAGACACGACAAGCGAAGCAATTAGATGGTTGCGGAACTTTCTTGTATCCACACAAAAATGATTCACAAAGGTAGATAATTTTTTATAGATACTTTTGAGATGCAACCACCGATGAACGCCGATGAACGCCGATATGAAAATACAGAAGATTTTAAGATTTTGGATGTTCAAAATTTGGATGTAAACTATGGCGGGATTCAAGCACTGAAAAAGATTAATTTAACTATTAATAAAGGTGAGGTCGTTACTTTAATTGGTGCGAATGGTGCTGGTAAAACTACTACACTCAGAGCTATATCCAAAATAGTTAATCCTGTGCGTGGCGAAATTATTTATAGTGGACGCAATATTACCCGCCGTCAACCTCATGAAGTTGTGAAATTGGGGATTGCCCATTGTCCAGAGGGGCGGAGAGTTTTGGCGAAGCAAACTGTTTTTGATAATTTATTATTAGGTGCTTATATCCGTTCTAATCAAGCAGAAATTAAAGCTGATATTCAACGTCAATTTGAGTTATTTCCGCGATTGTTACAACGCCGCAATCAGTTAGCCGGAACTCTCAGTGGTGGTGAACAACAAATGTTGGCGATCGCAAGGGCTTTAATGAGTAGACCACAATTGTTATTGTTAGATGAGCCAAGCTTGGGTTTAGCACCAGCAATTGTCAAAGAAATCTTCGCAATTATTGAAAATTTAAGGGCGACAGGTGTAACTATTTTATTAGTTGAGCAGAACGCAAATTTAGCCTTACAAATTGCTGACCGGGGATATGTACTCGAAGCTGGTTCTATCACTTTAACAGGTGCAGCATCAGAATTAATTAGTGATGAGCGGGTGAAAAAAGCTTATTTGGGATAATAATTAATTTTTGATGATGATAGGTCAGTACCGAGGAATTAGAGATAGGTTGATGCCGAATTATTTTAAATTGTGACTGTAAAGATACTACCCCTAGATTGATTATTTTCAATGGTAATTGTGCCGCAATGTGCCTCGACTGCCATTTTACAAAAAGCTAATCCTAAGCCAATTTGCGACACATCAGGCATCCTGGTTCCTACTTCATATTTCTCAAAAATAATTTTGCGTAAATCTTCAGAAACCCCTTTGCCAGAATCAATCACTTGTAATTTAGCCCCGCCTGTTGGTAAATATTCCGCACGCAAGGTAACTTGTGAATTTGATGGAGAAAACTTAATGGCATTAGTGAATAAATTATCTAAAACGCGGCGGAACATTAAAGCATCGATTTCAATTGTGTCACCGGGGTTTGGTAATTCACTAATGAAGGTGATTTTCTTTTGAGCGGCGATCGCTTCGACATCGGATAATGCTGACTTACACAAAGAATGTAAATCGACTGGACTGTAATTGAGAACCATTTTGCCTGATTCCAGCTTCGCCATCAGCAACAAGCTATCAATTAAAGATTGGAGTTGTTGTCCAGCCAGTAAAACTTGCTCGACTTTGCCTTGTTGCTGTTTTTGAGATAAGCCGGGAAATTTCAGCATCTCAGCCCCTAAAACAATACTAGCCAAAGGATTTCGCAAATCATGGACAATCATGTTTACCATGTCTTCTCGCAGTTTGAGCAATAGTTGCAGGCTGTCATACTGCTGTTTAATCCGCAACATAGAATTAACTCTGGCGCGTAATTCTACACCATTAACGGGTTTACTAATAAAGTCATCTGCACCTGTAGCCAGACATCGAGCTAAATCTTCTTTAGCTGTTAATGCCGTCACCATAATAATTGGTACTGCTTGCCACTTGGGTTGGGACTTGATGCGTTTGCAGACTTCCATTCCATCCAGATCAGGCATCATCACATCAAGCAGAATTAGATCAGGCTGAAAACTATCAAGGCGACTTAGGGCTTGTTGACCATCAGGAGCATAGTGTAACTGGTAGTTTTCACCATCCAGCAAAGTTTCAACAACATCAAAGTTATCCGGTTCATCATCAATGACTAAAATAGTGGGTTGAGTATCCATTGAAAATTTTTATTATCTTTCTAAAAGTTTTTGAATTGTGGCTACAAGTTGTTTAAGTTTTACAGGTTTAGTTAAATATTCATTTGCTCCAGCAGCTAAACAAGTTTCGCGATCGCCTGGCATTGCTAAAGCTGTCAGCGCAATCATCGGGATATTCACAAACTGCTGATCACCACGGATGCGGCGCATTGCCTCTAAGCCATCCATTCCCGGCATTTGAATATCCATCACAACTAAGTCAGGGCGTTGAAATTTCACCAGATCAATAGCTTGTTGTCCATTGTTGGCGAAAATCAAATCATAACCGCGACTTGCCAGATAACCAGACATCGTATCAATATTTGCTTGATTATCTTCTACTAGTAAAATCACAGGATTAGCTAACGCTGCTTCTGGCGATAAATAGAGATTTTGTGTTTCAGAAGAGGTAGAATTTCGCAGTTTGCTGATCATTGCCTGGAGTTGCTCGCGGGTGATCGGTTTCACTAAATATTCAAATGCACCTTGAGCCAGTCCTTTGGCACGCTCATCTACCACAGAAAAGATAATCACAGGAATATTTTGAGTTTGGGGATGAGTCTTGAGTTGATGAAGCACATCCCAACCCGATAGGTTAGGTAGTTGCAAATCCAAGATAACTAGGGCAGGTTGAACCCGTAGCACTTCTTCTACTGCTCCTTCGCCTTGAGGATAGGTAATGGGTTGGATTCCCATTTCCTGGAAGTAGCGAGTAATTTGGTCTGCGGCTGCTACAGAATCTTCGATAATTAAAACCTGAGCATTCTCAGCAGGCCAGCTATGGCTGGGTAATGAAGCCGTAATTGGTGTTGTAACTATATGCTCACTGGTACGGCAGGGAACGCGGACAGTAAAACAACTTCCTTCGCCAACTTTACTGCTAACTGAGACTGTTCCTCCATGCAGCGTGGCAATGCGCTGCACTAGTGCCAAACCTAAACCTGTGCCATTGTAATGACGGTTCAGACTACTGTCAAGCTGAACGAATGGCTGAAACAATTTGCCCATTTCTTCTGGAGCAATACCAATGCCAGTGTCAGTCACATGAAAGCAAAGATGGGCATTATTTGTGGGTGAAGTGATTTCTGTTGTTTCCTGCCGAACTTCGATGGTGACAGAACCTCCTTCTGGAGTGAATTTGACTGCATTGCTTAGTAGATTGATCAGTACTTGACGTAGACGACGCTCATCTACTTGGATGCTGTTGATATTGCCATCAATATAAGTATGGAGGCGGATATTCTTTTTTAACGCCATTTGTTTGACAAAGGTGAGACTGGCATCACACAAACTTCTGACGGAAACATCACTTAATTGCAATTCCAGTTTGCCAGACTCGATTTTTGATAAGTCGAGGATGTCATTGATTAGTTCGAGTAAATGTCTGCCACTACGTTCAATGGTGGCGATCGCTTTGACTTGACGCTCATTTAGTAAGCCAAACACATTTTCTTGTAAACCCTCCGACATCCCCAAAATCGCATTTAGGGGTGTTCGCAATTCATGGCTCATGTTGGCAAGAAATTCGTCTTTGAGACGTGTGGCGCGAGCCAGTTCAATGTTAGTGTTCAGCAGTTGCTTATTAGTTTCTCGTAGTTCTTCTTCAGCTTGTTTGCGATCGCGAATATCAAATAAGGTGGCACGATTATATAAATAATTGCCATCAGCATCTTTCACCGCCGTGGCGTTAATCAAGACTGGTAAGATTGTGCCATCTTTACACACCATTTCATACTCTAAATCTTTGACCCAGCCCTGTTGTTTGAAGCGAGAATAGTTCTGCTCAAAGGCCAAGCGACTATCTGTGGTAAAAAAGTTGACCAATGGTTGATCAATCATTTCTTCACGGCTATAACCCAACCATTGTAATTCTGTCTCGTTAACTTTAATAAACCGCCCTTCTTGATCTAGGGAATGATAGCCACAAGGAGCATTATTGTATAAATCTTCAACTTCAGAGGCATATTTCGCTAGAGCTTCTTGGGCTTGTTTGCGATCGCTAATATCAGTTATCCGCACTATATTCATGGTACGTCCGGCCACAGTAATGGGCTTGGCGGCAATGTTTCCCCAAAAAATATTAGCTTGCAACGTCACATATTCAATTTCGCGGCTCCAGACTCCTTGAGACTCCATTTCTGCCATAATTGCCTCGGTTTCCTGGGCTGTGAATGGTTTACGCTGGAGGGTCTGACCACTAATATTCATTAATTCAATTTTGTCAGCCGCCTCAAATAATTCCACTGCCCGACGATTACAATCTAAGGTGAGGAGCGTTGACGAATCAACTAAAAAAATTGCATCGGCCGATTCGTTAAAAATGGCTTCCCGCAAATCTCGGTTGCGGATCAGCTCTTGTTGAGCTTGTTTGTGATCGGTAATGTCAAAGTTCACACCAATCACTCGTACAGGTTCACCTTGCGCGTCTCGTTTGAGAATACCATAGCCTTTGAGGAAACGAATTGCGCCACTCGGCTGTATAATCCGAAACTCAACATCATATTCTTGCTTGCCTTCAATCACTTGCTGAATGTTCGCTAACATATAATCCCAATCTTCTGGGTGCAAGAAATTCAACCAAGCTTCATAAGTACCACTAAACTCCCCTGGACTTAACCCGTACAGTTCATACATTTGGTCATCCCAAATTTGTTTTGCTTGGGTAAAATCATATTCCCAAATGCCAAATTTGCCTGATTGTAGTGCTAAGGTCAGCCTTTCTGAGAGATGATGCAGTTGTTCTTCGGTTTGTTTGCGACTGGTAATATCTGTGAGTGTGCCAATATAACCAATTACTTCACCACTGGCGTTAGTCTCGGCTAACACATAACAGTGAAACCACTTCACACTACCATCGGGAAGTAGATGTCTACCTTCGTTGTAAAAAAGTTCATTTGGTGCTAATTCTGCTTCAAACCATTCCCGGAGAATTCGCTCACTGTCTTCTGGGTGTATAGCATCCATCCAACCTGTACCCAATCCGTCCGAAGTTGGTCTACCTGTCATTTCACTCCAGCGATCATTAATGTAGACACAATTACCTGCCGTATCTAGCCGGAAAATAGCTACAGGAGCGGCTTTGGCTAAGGTGGCATAACGGTGTTCACTGTTCCGTAGAGCTTCTTCGGCTTGGCGGCGATCGCTGATATCTGTTAATGTTCCAATGTAGCCAGTGATGTTACCATTGATGTCAATTTCAGGCACTGCCTGGACATAAAACCAACTGATACTACCATCTGGACGCAGATGTCTACCCTCACCCTCATAGTATTCTCTGGGGTCAACAATACCCTGCTCAAATTTAAGTTCCCATTCTTGCTTTAAGCGGCCGCGATCGTCTGGGTGTACGGCTGCTATCCAACCCATCCCTAAACCGTCCGGGGTTGGTCTACCTGTCATTTCGCTCCAGCGATCGTTGACGTAAATACATTGACCAGCAGCATCCAATCGGAAAATGCCCACAGGTGCGGCTTCTGTTAAATGAGCATAGCGGCGCTCGCTCTCGCGCAGTGCTTCTTCTGCTTGTTTGCGTTCCGTGATGTCGGTAAAGGTGCCAATGTAACTAATAATAGTCCCGAAAGGATTAGTTTCTGCTAGGAGTTGCAAGTAAAACCAAGTAATACTACCATCTGTATGTAAATACCTACCTTCTTGGCGGATTTGCCACAATCCTTGAGATAACTGCATCCACAAACAATCGCTGTCTTCTGGATGTAAACTTTCTAACCAACCCATTGCCATTGCTGCTGATATTGGTCTACCTGTAAGCTTGCTCCAGTAATCATTCACGTAAATACATTGACCAGTAGTATCCAGCCGGAAAATCGCCACTGGTGCGGCTTCTGTTAAAGTTTCATAACGGCGTTGGCTTTCTTTGAGGGCAGCTTCTATTTGTTTTTGCTGAGTAATATCTTTGGCAATCCCTAAAAATCCGATATTGTTACCTTCTATATCTAGCAAGGTTTTCACTGACAAAAATACAGGGAAGCGAGAACCATCTTTGCGAATGTAAGTCCATTCATTTTCATAGGTGTTGCCATTTTGAGTGACAGTCATAAAAAATTCTGCCCCAGGGGCAATTTCTCTCCCCAGTTTCTCAGAAAGCTCTACTGCTCGTTGTTGGAGTTCTTCTGGCTCATGAAAAATACTGGGCTTGATTTGATTTATAACTTCATCTGCTGTGTAGCCCAACATTTTTTGAGCAGCCTTGTTAAAGGTTTGGATACCATTGGCATTATTGAAAATAATTGCATAGTCGCTGCCATCTAAAATTGCTTGTTGCAACCGATTGACGGCAATTAATTGGGCTTCGATTTGTTTGCGTTTGGTAATGTCAACGTGGCAACCAATCATTCGTAGCGGATTACCATTTTGATCCCAAGCAATGACGCGCCCAGAACAAATGACCCAAACGGTAGAACCATCTTTATGTTGATACCGTACCTCGCAATGATAAGGAACTTCTCCACGACTTTGGATATGTTGTTGGAACATTTCTAGGGCATTGGCTAAATCTTCTGGAAAAATCAGCCGTTGCCATGTTTCTGGTGTGTTGGGCAACTCATGATCTTCGTAGCCAAACATTTGCTTGAAGGTGGGGCTGAGGTACTCCTGATTGTTGGGAATATCCCAGTCCCAATAACCTGCTAGACTTACTTCTAGAACTTGCTCCAAGAGATTTAATTCCATTCGCAGCATTTCTGATTGCTGCCGTTCGGCTTCTGAGTGTTTGCGTTCGGTAATGTCTGTTAACACACCTAGCACTCTGAGCAGTTGTCCAGTCTTGTTGTAGATCCCTCTGCCCTTAACGGATACCCAGTGAATGCTGCTATCTTGCCAAATAACGCGGTATTCCACAGCATAATCGGTTTGGGTAGCGATCGCTTTTCTCAATTCCTGCTCTACCCATTGCCGATCTTCTGGATATACCTGACTCAACCACTGTTCTAAAGTCAACAGCACATCACTGGATTTTGAGCAAACACCGTGAATTGCATTTTGACTAGCTAAGATTTGATTAGTAATTGGATTCCACTCCCAATAGCCAATGCCAGTAAAATTTAAGGTCAGCTTGAGTTTCTCTTCACTGGTTTTTAATGCTGCTTCGGCACGTTGACGTTCTGCTAGTTCTGTTTTTAATTGTTCATAAGCACTCGCTTGTTGAATGGCGATCGCAATTTGCACCCCTAATTGCTCTAACAAGTCCAACTCTACCGCTTGCCAGTGGCGAAAAGTACTACATTGTTGAGCAATTAATAATCCCCATAATTGCTCTTTGACCAAAATCGGGACTACCACATAGGCTTTGACTTCAAATTGTTCTAAAAGATATAAATGACATTTGGTTAAGCCAGCTTGATAAATATTATCGATGGCTCTTTTTTTACCTTGGTGATAATCACGCCCTCCTCCCTGTTGAAAGCAAGTATCTTGGATTTGCTTTCCTAATGCAATTGTCCAACCAGGTAGCACTGATTCGGCTACAATACTGCCACTCATATTCGACTGAAACTGATAAACAAGTACGCGGTCGGCTTGTAAAAATTGCCGTACTTCTGTGGCTGTGGTACTAAGAATTTCTTCGAGTTGCAGCGATTGGCGAATGCGTAAAGCGATCGTGGCAATGAGTTGTTGTTGTTCCTGAATTTGTTCTAACTTGCGAGTCAGATATATTCGTTCTACTGCATGATGAATGGCACTGTGTAAGGCTTTGGGCGTGAAATGATTTTTCACCAAGTAATCTTGAGCGCCATGTTTCATGGCCTGAACAGCAATCATTTCATCGCCTGCTCCTGTCAGCATAATCACAGCAGATTGCCGATTCTTCAGCTTTTCTCTCAGCTGTTGCAAAAAATCTATTCCATCCCCATCAGGCAATAAATAATCCAGCAAAATTACATCTGGTGTTTGTTGCTCACACCATATCATCGCTTGTGCTGCTGTCTCAAATTCTAAAATTTCATAAGACTGCAATCTGTCGTGCTGTAAATACTGACGATAGATATAACGATCTACAGCAGAATCATCAATTAAGAAGATAGTAAGGAAAGAGCGATCGCTCATAAGTCAAAGATACCGACGCGATAGAATTATAGACCTTGATTAATCCAGACTACTCTCAACAGGGTGGCAGAACAGTCGCAATACCTCTTTATGTTTATACTTCCCAAAAAACCTAATCTTCATAATAAACTTTTGTATCCAAATCCTCATTCAGTGCTATGCACAAATGAGTTTCGCAAACATACTTAAGAACCCACGTACAGCTTTCCGTAGACAGGACTTACACACCGAGACGAAAAATAAGGGGTTGAAGGAAGGATAAAGGGGTATGGTGTAGGTGTTTAAAACCCTTACACCCCTTCACCGTTGAACCTTACACCCCTTCTCAACAGATCACCTTTGTGCATGATCATCAGGCGCTACCTCCCCTCAAACTTGCGGATCATCCAGTCAAGTACCTCCGTATTCTCGCTCTAATGCAAAATTCCTACACAAGTAAATTCTCTCAAATTCATCAGTAACAAATTTCCTGTTTTTCCTCGATTCTTTTTTGCTCAGAAACTTGAATAATAAAGTTATGGTAAAGACAAAGGAGTGAATCACTTCCTGATGTAATTGCCAGAGGTTTTTAAATTTTTAGTTATCTTAATTCAAAAACTCAAATCAATTCTGCATCTACCTTGAGATTCTTTAATTCTCAATTGAGACTAACTCCCAATTCGTAACTCTTTCTCCTCCTAGCTAATAGCTAGACATAAGAATAGATTTTTTGTAATTGTCGTTAGTTTATTTGAGAAAAGTAGATTTAACTACAATCACCAAAGGAGTGTAGAATTATGTCTTTCGCAGGTATCACAAGTCATTCTCATCAAGCACTACACAAAGCAAAAAAAGCCAAAACTTTCGCTAATCCTATTAATATCGTGTTTTTTGTAAGTTCCTGTATCATTCTATCAACTTCTAGCTTGATGATACTCTCTTCTGTTATTCCTTCAGTTACTTCTGCTATCTCATCACCTAATGCTCATCCGACATCGATTCCTTGGATTAACAATGAGTCCGAATGTCAACATACTGGCAGAAGTTGGCAGAATAATAAGTGCTGGGATAATGAACATAGCTTAATGTTTTAATACTCAATCACAATCCTTCATAGAGATATGTATTGCCATAGCTTAACAAGTACTACTCACAAACATCATGCTTTCTTAAAACAGTTTTTAGCTAGTATTCCGCCGCAAACAGCAGCAACTTTTACGGAAATACAATTAATAGCATCCAACAAGCATTTCAACATAAATTTAGTAATTGTTCGTCTGTGGATACCAAATTCTCTATTCCCTTACCTAAGCAACATTTTTCTCTAACATTAAGGTTTGGCAAGGATAGAAAATCCCAAATCCGCCTCAAATACCCAATTTATCAGCAGTTAAATCAAGTAATAGTTACCAAATCTGGTTTAAGAATTATTACAGCCTTGATGGGTACACTTTGTATGATAGAGGTAGTGCCGTCAATTCCCACAAATTTATTCCCTGTAAAAATGTCGATATCTGACCATCCTTGACTGGCAAGTTTAAGATTACTTCTGATCATAGAAAACACTGAGGTGTATTAAATTTTTGTAAGCAAAGATATTAATGATACCTGATATCCCATCATCTATCTTGTTCCAAACATCTATATAATGCTTCTCAACTATCACAGCCCTGATAATGTACACCAGACTATTGTCCGTCAGCCTCTAACTGTTCATTCCAAAATGCGGCTTCTGGATGTGATTGCACTCATAAATGAAGCACAAGCTAATTTTCGGGATGTGCCTAGCAAAAATAATTCTTCATCAAACAACTTCACTAAAGATATCAATAATATTGCATCTCAAGTTGCTAGTTGTGTTTTAGTGGTTGATGACTCGCAGTTAGTCGGGATTCTCACCCAGCGAGATTTAATTAAAATGGCAGCCGAAAGAAAGAATCTAGAAGGTATCAGTGTTGCTGAAGTGATGACAACAGAGTTAGTAACGCTGAAGATAGAAGATTTTAAAGATGTTTTTACAGCGTTAAATTTGCTGAGACAACATCGTATTTGTCATCTACCAATTATCGGGAATCAAGGGGAATTGATTGGATTAGTGACACCTACAAGTCTACTTGCAGTTACTATTCAACAAGCCGGACTCTATAATTATGCGCGAGTCAAACTTGCCGAACGCCAACGCATCGAGGCTGAGTTGCGTTTGGAGCGTAATTTTATTTCAACAATTTTTAATCTGACAGATGCTTTAGTAGTTGTCTTAGATAGTCAAGGGAGAATTGTTCGTTTTAATCAGACTTGCGAACAAGCTACAGGTTACGCATTTGAAGCGGCTCAAGGAAAATATGTTTGGAATGTGCTGAGGTTACCAGACATCACAGAATGTCTGAAAGATATTTTTCAAAATTTGGCAGCCAGAGAGTTTCCCCAACGTTATGAAGCTATTTTAATTAATCAGGATGGCGATCGCCGCTTAATTTCCTGGTCAAATAAAGTTTTACTCAATCATGACGACCAAATTCACTATATCGTCTGTACAGGTATAGACATCACCGAAAGTCGCCAAGCCCAAGAAGAACTGCGACAAGCCAAAGAACAATTACAAACAGTCTTAGATGCTGTACCTGGGTTTGTATCTTGGGTAAGTGCGGATGGCTATTATTTAGGGGTTAATCGTCATTTAGCTGAAAGTTTCAACTTAACTGCTGATAATTTTGTGGGACAAGAATTGGGTTTTCTGCAAAATAGCCCCCAATTTACGGAGTTTATGCACGACTTTCTACATCGACAAGATGTGGCTGATTCTAGTGTTGTTGATACCCAAATTAATGGGTTTACACGTAAATACTTAGTCATAGCGCAAAAATATCAACAAAACACTGCGGCGGTGGCTGTGGGAATTGACATTACAGAACGTAAACAAGCAGAAATGGCCTTAGCAGAATCAGAAGCTATGTTGCGCTCTGTCTTGAAAAGTACACCCAGCATGGTACGAGTTATCAATACTGAAGGGGAAATTTCTTTTATTAACCAAACTACACCCCATCTCTCCTGGGAGGAAGTTGTGGGTACAAGTATTGATGACTATGTATTACAGGAAGACTGTGAAATTCAACGTTCTGCTTTAGAAAAGGTTTTTGCCCAAGGAGAAGTTGTCAGCTACGAAACCCGTGCTTTAGACAAGCAGACCAAGTTGAAATATTATCATTCTCAGATTGGCCCTATTTGGCATAACCAACAAGTTACAGGTGCGGTAATTATTACCAACGATATTACAGATCGCAAGCAAACAGAGATTGCTTTACAACGAGCGCAAGAAGCACTGCAACAACTGAATCGAGATTTAGAAGCTAGGGTTGAGCAGCGCACTTTAGCATTACAAGAAAGTGAAGCTGAACTCAGAGCTATTTTTAATCAAGCTGCGGTGGGAATTAAACTAGAAACTTTAGATGGGCAGTTACTCAAGGTCAATCAAAAATTATGTGAACTGTTGGGTTATAGCCAAGCAGAACTGATGAGTAAGACCTTTAGAGATTTGACTTATGCAGATGATATTCCCCATCATCAAAAAAACTTAGAAAAATTAATTTCAGGGGAGATAGAAACATTTTCCATAGAAAAGCGGTGTTTACATAAAAATGGTCATCAGATTTGGATTAATCTCACAGTTTCTTTAATTCGAGATGTGGTTGGTAAACCACTTTATTCGGTGGGAATAGTTAAAGATATTCGTAATCAAAAACAAGCCGAGGAAGATTTAAAACGTCAATTTGCCGCAGTAGAAGCTGCTATAGATGGAATTGCGATTTTAAGTGGCAATGTCTACACTTATCTCAATCAAGCTCATGTCAAGATGTTTGGCTATACTAAGCCAGAGGAACTGATTGGTAAGAGTTGGTCAGAAATTTACGAGCCACAAGAAATTCAACGTTTTCAAAACGAAATTTTTCCTACTTTAATGCAGCAGAAACATTGGCGAGGAGAAACGATCGCCAAACGCAAAAATGGGAGTTACTTTGCTGAAGAAGTATCCTTAACAATTTCCGAGCAAGGTGATTTAATTTGTGTCTGTCGGGATATTAGCGATCGCAAAAAAGCCGAGGCGGATATTTGCAAAGCATTAGCCAAAGAAAAAGAACTCAGCGAGTTAAAATCTCGGTTTATTTCCATGACTTCCCATGAGTTCCGCACCCCTTTAGCTGTAATTGCTTCTTCTGCTGGTATCTTAAAAAGTTTCAGCCATAAACTTGATGAACAACAAAAGCAAAAACATCTCCAGTGTATTCAAACTTATGTACAGCACACTACTCAACTTTTAGATGATATTTTGCTGATTAATAAAGCTGAAGCTGGTAAATTAGCTTTTGAGCCAAATTATCTAGATTTAGTCAATTTCTGTCATACCTTAGTCGAAGAAATTCAACTGAGTTCTCCTGAACATCATTTAGTTTTTTGTCATCCGCCTCAAAATAGCCAGCTCGATGGTGAGCCAATCATGGCTTATATGGATAAAAAACTACTGCGACAAATCTTAAGCAACTTGCTTTCTAACGCAGTCAAATACTCACCAAATAACAGTCGTATTCAAATTGATTTATTAATTCAAAATCAAAATGCTGTTTTTCTCATTCAAGATGAAGGGATTGGCGTTTCTCCCGAAGAACAGCAAAACTTGTTTGAGCCATTTTTCCGAGCTAGTAATGTGGGGAATATACCCGGTACAGGATTGGGTTTGGCAATCGTTCATAAGTGTGTAGACCTACATCAAGGCAGAATTACCATCGCCAGTCAAGTCGGCTTTGGGACAACATTTAGAGTGGAATTACCCTTGGTAGTGAAATCGATAAATTAAATTTTATTTGATGTTATTCATCACAGATTTTTGGGAAATATAAATATAGAGAATCTATGTGGTAATAAGTCTAGGTGAGCTAACTTCTAAACTTAGCAAACTTCCTCATAGACTTTCTTCTGTGTGGATGAATATGGGGCAACTTTTTAGATAATTTTTTAACAAAATTAATGACTAAGAAAATATTAGTGATTGAAGATGAAGTTCAAATCTGCTCGAACATTCAGCAGATTTTAGGTTTGTCTGATTTTCAGACTGTTAGTGCCAATAATGGCATCGATGGATTATGATTGATGAATCTGAAGAAATTGAAATTGTTGAATCGATTTACACATCAGCTAATCGATTACATAGACTAGCACAAAGATTTTTATTGTATAGTAATTTGGAACTAGTCGCCAGAAACCCAGAAAAGGTGCGACAAATTCAAGAAGAATTAGATAACTGCTTGAGTAAAACAGTAATTAGTGAGATTTGCTTTCAAAAAGTGAAAGCAGCAAGTAGAGAAAAAGATTTAAAGTTAGGATTAACCGAATCTCTGCTAAGATTGCCGCAAGAAAAATTACATATTCTTGTTGAAGAACTAATAGATAATGCTTTGAAATTTTCGCACCCCAGTGATGAAGTACAGGTCTTGAGCCAGGTAAATGGTTATAAATATCAATTAGATGTCATTGATCATGGTAAAGGTATGACATCTGAAGAAATCGAAAAAATTGGGGCATTAATTCAATTTAATCGCAAGTTATATGAACAACAAGGTTCTGGTTTAGGATTAGCGATTGTGCAGCATATTGTGAAATTATATCAAGGTGAATTTTTTATTCATAGTACTCCTGGTGAAGGCACTAAGATTAGTATTGTTTTACCTTGTTTATAAATTGCTAGTAGGAACAGAGAAATATCTGCTCCTACTGTTTGAGGTTTAATTCTTGGAAATGTTGAGAAGATTCGTTTAAAATTAACGTATCGGGCTTTGCTACTTGCTCATTAATTTTGATGTGATAAGTACCTTGGGGCAACCGCTCTAAATAGTAAACGCCAGCATCATTAGTCACAGAAAAACGGCGTTGTTGTGTTTGGGTAGCAATTGCTTCGACACGCGCACCCGCAATAGGAGTACCTGATTCATCTGTAACTATCCCAGAGAGACTATAGCAGAGGTGAAAAGGTACAAGCACAGGAGTATAACTACCAGCAATGACTTCAACTGCATAGCTATCAACTGTGGTTTCCCAATCTATCGGGAATCCTGAAGGATCAATGTCCAGACGATAAGTTTCAGGTACTAACGAGACTAGAATGCGTTTTTTTTGGACATCTGGACGAAATGATTTGATGGGTAAATTATTCAGGATGAAGAGTAAATCAGAGTTTTCTGTATATATTGGTTCACCGCGATCGCGTTTGTTGTTATTATTTTTGTCAAAAAATGGTTGGATCAATAATCCTCCCACAGAACGCAATCGATCTGATTGGCGATCGCCAGGAAATATCCCGTCATGAAAATTCAGACTAGAGACAATCTCTAAACTGTAAGAAGTTTGATCAGAACTAATAGAACCGCCTTCATATCTTCCTCGCACTAATAGCCCTGGAATCACCGCAGTTTGCAAAGTGACGATTAACCCTGAATGACGAGAACCAATACCATATCCCAATTCCAAATCCCAAAGATTTCTACCATCAGCAGTTCGTTCTGGAGTGCGATAACGCCAAGCTAAAGTCGCTAAGTTATCAAAGTGATTTAAGTTGCGTGTTTCATAACCCAGTCTGAGAGAATGTCCACTTTGTAGAACCGTGTCACCAGATAAGTTGTAATTTAATTGGGATCTAGTAGCAATTTCATTGCCTTGGTGACTCAAAGATAATAACCCTAAACGTTGATCAAGGCTCCAATGCCACTGGTTTTCTGCATCCAAGCTAAAACGACCTAAAGAAAACCATTCTCCAAAACTAAATGATGTCTGCACACCAGTTTCCCAACCATGACGACTGTCATAGTTACCCAACAAAGTTAAATGAGGCGAAAAGCGCCAATCCAAATTCAATCGGCTGGAAAATTTATCAGTATTCAATTTGACAGTTAAATTCTGGGTGGGAAAGAAACGCACATTCGCATCAATATCCCACTTACCATCTTGATCGGCTGAAAGCACAGAAGCCGCTACTTCTAGAGGAAAATTATCTGGGCGAAAAAATATTTCTCCTAATGCTTGGAGATTTTGATCGTAGATCAAGCCAGCGCCTAATGTTAAGTTTTCTGACACACCCCACCTACGAGCGATTCCCCCTTGAAATTCCTGCAAATCTCCGAAAAAGTTTTGACTTTGTTCGCCAGATAATTTTCGTCGCCAGCCACCAGAAAAAATTGTGGCTGATGCGCCTGGGGGAATTTGTCCGGGAATATTGGAGAAAGTTGCAGCGCGAATTTCTGGTTGTGCTGTTAGCCTTCCTTGGGGATACAGAAAGACACGATAGTTACCTGCTGATAATTGTCCACTAGTTAAATTTTCAAAGCGGTATATCCCCGCAGAATCTACTAAAATTTCGGCAATTGGGCGATCGCCTAAACCTTGCATTAACCTAACTAATGTTCCTGGTGCAGCTTCACCAACAATTGTGCGGCTAATTTTTTCAGCTTGTAAACGTTGAGTGGGACTAAAACTACCACCTTCTTGGGGAATTAATGCTTTGAATCCCTGTCTTTGAATCGTAGTCAAACCCCAATATTGTTCGCTGCTGTGACTACGCCAAAAAGTTGGCTGAGAACCAACAATATAATCAGCGTTATCTGTTTCTCTTAAATATTGAGCTTCTGCTAAATTCCAAGTCTGGGAGTCTGTTAAGTCTTTTTGCTGCCCACGCAGAAAGAAACTACCATTAAAAATACTACCAACAGCTATAGTTTCTCCCACAAAAGTAGGTGTTGAAGTACCTGAACCACTGGTATTGACTCTTTGCTCAATGGCTGTAATAGTTTGTTGAGGAGCTTTAACAGTTGGTAATCCAGCTAATTGCAGAGGAATTACATTTTTCTGCTCAACAGAAGATACTGTTTGATTTAACCAAGACGGATTTAAGATAATGGCATAATCATTAATATCAAACTCTGCTGTCACCCCAAACAAAGTTTGTAATTGTTGAATCGAAAATACTACACCTAATTCTGGATCATGAATTAATTGCTGGGAGTCAAGGCGAATTACGAACCCAGGAGAACGTACTTCTATCTGACCATCGCCTAAAGATGTCACAGATAATTTGAGAGCTTGAATTACAGCATCATAGGTAATCAGCCAGTGTTCTAAGTTAACGGCTGTTGTGCCATTTTCTTGACCACGGACAAATACACTGGAAAGTACATTCTGTTTACCGACATTGATTCCTACGGGAAAAACAAAAAATTCCTCCGTTACCCCGATTTGTGGTGCAGAGGATTGTGTGTTTTGGCGGAATAAATTTGAGTTAGAATCTGCCGCAAATACTTGATAAGAAGTGATTGGTAGTAAAGAAAAAGTGAAAAATATTAGCACCCAGGGAAATTGATTCATTTACCAAAAACGGTATGCACAGGAATTACGAAATTGACATTGAATTTCTGCTTATTTTGTTGCTTATCACCCCAGAGTAATTCACCTGTTAGCTGATATTGACCAGCAGCTAAGGCTGTTTTTCCTGGCTGGAGATAATTGATGGGAATGTAGCGATCGCTTTCAGCAATAATATAATTAGACTCTGCCCTACCTTGTTTAATTACCTTGTTATCTTGTTGTAAAGTCCATTTAACTGTTGTTTTAGCAGAGACTTTACCGGAATTTTTAATTAATAATTGAATTTGCTGTTGCTCTTGGTTCCAAACTGCACTATCAACTACTAAATTGGGAGATAAATTGCCTTGGCGGACATAAATTGTTGCGCCTATTCTCGTGGCAATATTAACTTTATTACCACTGTTATCTTTCACCTCGTCCAATTTTTCAGTAAAAATTACCGCCCGATATTCTCCTTCAGAAAAATTAGGCGGAAAGCGAGTTATCAGCCGCACTTTTCTGGTGACTCCTGGAGGAATGACTAACTCTCGCGGTGAGAATTGCAGATATGGATTCAGGTCATTAGAACTAGAAGTTAAAGTTGTAAATCCCGTCACCCGGTCATAGGTAAAAGGTTGAGCATAGACACGAGCGCGAAAGGGCTGATCGCTAGTATTACTAACATTAATACTAGCTTGGGCTTGACCACGATTAGCCTGCAACTCAACAATCATTGGTGAAAGATTGACTTGTGACTGTGCAGGAATATTCGCTAGTAAAGTTACTAATAAACTCCAACTTGCTAGTTTTAGAGTTGATTTAATGAATAAATTTTTGGTAATCATTTTCAAAAATTAGCAAAAAAATAAAGCTCCTAAAAGTTTTTTTAGGAGCAGTTAACCCCCCTACATCAAGTTCAGAATTACTTATGGTGCAACTGTTAAAGTGACTGTGTAATTGTATGTACTGGCTGGAATAATAGTCGAACCATTACTGACATTCATCCCAATTGAAATATTTGTGGCTTCACCAGTAACTAAAGTCACAGGAGTACCAGCATTTGTCGTTGTGTTATTTGAAATTAAAGAGGTACTAGTTGCTGTTACTGTACTAGTCTTTGTGGCACTACTTAAAGCAACAGTATCACTACCACTTTGAGTTGGTGCAGAGATACTCAGTTTGGCATCATAGTTACAAGTTACAGTGGTTGAACCAGTACTACCATTAGCTGTACTAATAGAAGTTGAGTTAGCACCCGCAACTCCTAAAGTACCTGCGGTAGCACTTCCAAAAACACAAGTCGGAGAAATAGTACCGCTTGCAGAAACATTTTGAGTTTCGGCAAAGGCTCTGGGCGCAGCCAATAAAGTACTTGTAACCAATAAAGCAGCAGTAACTAAAAAACGACGAACCATAGTAAATTCCTCCCTATCTAATAAATTAATTGAATTGATTTATCAAAGAATTCAATATTCAAAATGCTGACATTTAGCTAATATTAATTAGCTAAAATAGTCAACCAAATCTAAACCCAATTGCTGATATTCAGTGATATTAAAAGCAAGCAAAAGTAAAAGTTCTTTAGGCGTTTTTCTTCAACTTTGTTGCCTTCGATATTGTTAATTTAACAATTTCATCAACTATAAATAAGCGAAAAATTACCAAAATTCCAATAGATGTTATCCAAGTAAAACTACGACAAAACTTTCAGTACAGGAGTAAGTGTTTGTTCTGAATCCTCAACTTTCCAATCAGGGTTTATTCACGTAGGAGGATAAGGGGACAGGGTAGACAAGGTAGACAAGGAAGTAGAGAAGTTCTGTTGGCGAAGACCTCGAACCCTTACACCCATTCTTAATAGACAACCTTTGTGCGTAAGTTGTGATCCAAAATTGTATAAGCAGTATCCCAGAGCTTTGCAGATAAACTTGTGTATATTTGCCTGTATACTTTTAGAGGTGTCCGTAGTTGCTGCAATACTAAATATCCTTTCACCCTGAGACTTCTGTGTTGCTTAAAAGACTCACTTAATCGGCGATGAGAGATATTGATACTTGCTCTATCAAGCAAACAGATGTATCTTAAAAAATGTCTGCTAAATAACTTCATAGCTAAAACAATCTGAGGCAATTTAGCCGTATGAGCTTAATTTTTTGAGATTAAGCGTTTTTTGCTGTGCTGAGTAGTGTGGATCATTGGTTAGGAAATCGTAGAAGTTGTGAAAATTCTGCTGGTAGAGGATGATGTACCAACTGCGATCGCTTCTATCAAGAAAACTCTATAACGCTATAAAGATACATTTCAGCAACGAGTTAGTGTGCTAGAGCAAGCCGCACAAGCATTACATCAAAAAAAATTATCATTTAAACTGCGACAGCAAACCACGCAAGAAGCACATAAAGTAAAAATAGAATTTCTCATCTTTACTTCATAAATGGTCTTTTATCGCAGAATCAAAAAAATAAGAACAGCTAAGACTTCTTAGCTGTCCCGGCTAAAAGGTTATATTACTTGCGGGTTAATAAATGGTTAGGCACAATGCCCTCTTTCGCCAGAAAGATTAATTCATTTGCTTGGATAGTAAATGAATAGTCGCGTTTTGCTGATTTTACTAACCTGTATATACAGAACTTGACTGTGTGATGCACAGTCGTAAATTGATTAACTTAATTTATACATGTGAAAACATTTAATTATTACAAAACATTACAAGATTTGTCATAATATTGGGTTTGCAACCATCTTTTAGCACCTGAATTTTTTGTAGGTGTAAACTTTATTGGCCTGAAAAACCCATGAGTCAAATAGTCTGGATCGCAAGACACGCCAACCGCCTCGACTTTGTAAATCCTGATTGGTTCCTCACCGCCGAACGACGTTACGATCCGCCTTTATCTGACGATGGTTTCGTGCAGGCAAAACAATTAGCCCAACGCTTGAAAAGTGAGAAAATTACCCATATTTTTGCTTCTCCCTTTTTGCGAACAGTGCAAACAGCTAATGCCGTGGCCGAAACCTTAGATTTATCTATTAAATTAGAAACAGGTTTGAGTGAATGGTTAAATCCTGAATGGATGACAGAAGAACCAGAAAGACTCTCCGCACTTACCTTAAAAAAACTATTTCCCAGGATTGACCATAGCTACACACCACGCATCGCAGCTAAATATCCCGAAACTCACGAACAAGTACGCGCACGTTCTGGACAAACAGCCAGATGTTTAGCCACAGAATGTTTTCCCGAACAGATTTTATTGGTAGCGCATGGTGCTTCTGTGTTGGGGGCTGCAATGGGGTTAGTGGGTGAAGTTGCCAAAACCGAAGTTAAAGCTTCTTTATGTTCTTTAGTTAAGGTTGTACTTCAAGGCCCAGAATGGTTATTAGAACTAAAGGGGGATACTTCTCATTTAACTCAAGTAGAGGAAGTGATCCGATTTGCGTAAATTCCGCAACAGGGGAGAAGACTGGGGTCATTAGCCGTAAGAAGATGAAAGATGAAGTCTGAATCTATTCTCAGGTGGGAATTAATTCTACAAAACAATAACTAGACTACTAAGTAATTATTTATGACTTTGTTACTAGCAGGAGATATCGGCGGCACAAAAACTATTTTGCGATTGGTGGAAACCTCAAATTCATCAGAGTTGCAGACTGTTTATGAGGACAGTTATCGCAGTGGGGATTTTCCTGATTTAGTGCCGATGGTACAGCAATTTTTCCTGAAAGCGAATACAGCCACTCCCCAAAAGGCTTGTTTTGCGATCGCCGGGCCAGTGGTCAACAACACTGCTAAACTTACTAACCTGGTTTGGTTTTTAGATACAGAACGTCTGCAACAAGAATTAGGTATCGCCGCAATTTCCTTAATTAATGACTTTGCGGCTGTTGGCTATGGCATTTTTGGGTTAAGTTCCCCAGATTTGCTGACTTTACAACCAGGTAAACCAAAACCAGAAGCACCCATCGCTGTAATTGGTGCCGGTACAGGATTAGGACAAGGCTTTTTAATCAAGCAGGGAAATCATTATCAAGTGTTTCCCTCCGAAGGTGGTCACACCGACTTTGCCCCCCGTAACGAGTTAGAATTTCAACTACTGAAATATTTGCTGGATAAACATGATATTCAGCGTGTTTCTGTAGAAAGAGTGGTTTCTGGTTTAGGGATTGTTGCAATTTACCAATTTTTGCGCGATCGCAAACATGCTACTGAATCGCCAGAAATTGCCCAAGCTGTGAGAACCTGGGAACAGGAAGCCGGACAGCCAGAAAAAAGTGTTGATCCCGGTGCAGTGATTGGTAAAGCCGCAGTTCAAAAAAGCGATCGCCTCTCGGAACAAACACTACAATTATTTGTTGATGCTTACGGTGCAGAAGCCGGCAATCTCGCCTTGAAACTTTTACCCTACGGTGGCTTATACATTGCTGGGGGAATTGCACCAAAAATTCTGCCGTTAATTCAAAATGGTAGTTTCTTATTGAACTTCACTCAAAAAGGCCGAATGCGTTCTCTTTTAGAAGAAGTACCAGTATATATTATTCTCAACCCCCAAGTAGGATTAATAGGTGCAGCTTTGTGTGCAGCTAGGTTATAACACTATCATCATCAGTGATATCTGCATCAATAAAGCTAAAACTATGACATTCTCCAAATTATTACCTTTGATAGCTGCCACACTTGTTTGTGGTAGCTGTTTTGTTGTAGAAGCACGTCAACCCCAAACAGCAGTTAAAAAACCAGAAACCACCGCGCAACCAGTCCAACCAAAATGGAAATTATTCCGTGCGCCTGATGGACGTTTTACAGTATTAATGCCGGGAATACCCAACAAAGAAACCCAAACCCAAAAAACCCAGATGGGGGAAATTGACTTAGAAATCTTCTTTGCTCAACCACCAAAGCAGCAAGTTGCTTATGTGGTTGTTTATAATGAGTTTCCCCACAGTTACGGCACATTGACCAATCCGCAGACCATATTAGACCAAGCACAAGTTATGGTGCTAAAAACTACAAAAAGTAATTTGATTCGTCAGCGTAATATTCGCAGTTCTAATGGTCATCCCGGCAAAGAAATTGAGTTTATTAATCCCGGCGGTAAAATTACTCGCAGTCGGATGTATGTTGCCCAAGGTAGGTTGTATCAAGTGATGGCAATTACTACGAAAAAGCAACAACAAACCCTCAACAAAACTATTACTGGGTATTTGAATTCTTTCCAAGTTGTTTTGAAATAGCGAGACAAGTAGTCAGTATTCAGGAGTCAGAATTCAGAATCAATACGGCTAGATAGAAATTTTCTGAGTCTAGCAGTATTGATTTTCAAGCTCTGACTCATTCTGACTTCTGGATTCTAGATTCTCAAACTTGACACTACCACGCTAGAGCGATCGCATCTGAAAGTGGATCACCATGAAGGCGATCATTAATTATAGTCGAAGTCAGATCAGCAAAAGTAGGCTCCTGCGATACTATTTTTATAATGTAAATCACATCACATAAACTTATGGAGCCAGACTCTTTACCAACTGAGGTGATACTGACGCACCCGCGTCAGTCCCTCGGTAAGTTGCAACTTGACTGGACACCCCAACCAGGAAACTATCTTGATTTTCAAGGTAAAACCTACGCTGTTCTAGAACGTCGCCATAGATATCAATTTAAATCGGGGTGTTATCGACTGCATAATATAGCACTCTACGTCCAATCTGCTCAAAGACCAGCAGAAAAAAGTTTACTAAATGGACGTTGGGTGGTTGGTGATGCTACTTGTGTTTATAACGCTCATTCTGAAATTGTTCGCTGTGCAGTCAACCCCCAAGGCCCTTGCCAAGACTGTCGCTACTATGAAACTGTGAATTATGAATAATTTCAGACTTCACACTTCAGACTTCAGAATTTCCCCCACTGTTAACCGCGTACCATTAACAAAATCCCATCCCGACTGGGGACGTTTACCCGCTAACTGAACTTCCCGTAATAATAATAAACCTGCTCCAGTTTGGGCGATCGCACCTATTCCCTTGGCAATGCTGACTATTTCTCCAGGAATACCAGATATATCAGACAAATCAGGTAATTTTTGGCGTATTGTTGCTAATTCTGGTGGTATTTCTTCAGCGTCAGCAAAACCAAGGGGAAGGGTAGCTGTAATTTTCAGAGTCTGGTTACGAAAAATTGTCCAACAATTAGGGTAGAAACCCCGAATTTGATTGTGTAATTGTATCGCACTCTTTGACCAATCTAACTGGTAATCTTGCTTTTGAATCAAAGGTGCGTAAGTAGCTTCTGCGTTATTTTGCGGAATTGGTTGAATCTCTTGATGCTTCAGTTTTAACAGAGTTTCTATTAACAAATCTCCACCCATTGTTGCTAATCTGACAGCTAAATTGTCAGCATTATCTAACAATTCAATTGGTGTGGTTGCTTTTAGCAGCATATCCCCTGTATCCATCCCAGCATCCATTAACATGGTCGTAATTCCTGTTTCTGGTTCACCATTACAGAGACACCACTGAATTGGAGCCGCACCGCGATACTTCGGTAAAATTGACCCATGTACATTAATACAGCCTAATTTGGGCATATTCAAGATTTTTTTGGATAAAATCTGCCCATAAGCTACCACTACAAACGCATCTGCTTCTGTTTGTTGCAGTTTCGCTAAAGTTTCACTATCTTTTTTGACTCGCTCTGGTTGCCAAACTGGCAAATTATGCTGGAGAGCCAGAGTTTTTACAGGTGAAGGCGTAAGTTTGTTTCCCCGTTCTCGACGTTTATCTGGTTGAGTAACCACTGCCAAAATTTCAAATTCTGGATGATTCAGTAATTTTTCGAGAGTAGGAATAGCGAATTCAGGAGTACCAAAAAATACAACTTTCATTAATCAATAATCAATAGTTAAACATCAATAGGTAATATTTACTTAGTTATTTATTATTATCCTCCTTGCTCACTATTTTCTACACACAAGTTGGCGAAATTGAGTTTTATTGATAGACTAAAAGTAATTTACCCCAATATGTTGATAAATTGATACCAGCTTGACACTTTATCAGTCGGCTGATTCCGCTAGAGACCATATACAAGCTTTGCGAGGTTTGCCAAAACAAAGCTGTTGATCAGTTTTTTTGCCAAAATGCAGTTATTAAGTTTAGCTGCCTTTTTGCAATTGTTACAGTTAGATATTAATTTACTTCCAGGGGTGGATACTAACTCGATTTTTCGAGTATTATATGTTGTGCGTCAGCTTTACCAGCTTTTAAAAGAAACGCCTCACTCAGTTTCATCGTTACAGGGGTCTGCACTGTTGTAGCAGGGATAAATAGGGGAGCCTCCTGCGGCTTGGCAGTTGCTAAAGTCTATCCCAACAGTTCAGCTTTTCGCTCTACCTAGAGGCTACAAATGCCTTGTAGCCAACATAATGCGCCTAATGCAGTTAAATCAAGCACCAGTTTTATGGTGTGGTTAATTGCTGGTTAAAGGCGTGAAAATTTGGTTTATGCAGTAATTATGTTGTTCATCTGCATTAACTTTGTTATGGCAGAAATTTCGCTAATCAATAGTATTTATTAAGCAAAAAGGTGCAGGCAATGATAATAAATTTTTGTGACAAGGTGCAAGTTTAAAAAAAATATTTCTCACAATTAGTAGTTAAAACTGTGAGTTTATTGTTATACCTGTAGTCATAACTTTTCTTCATACTACATAAGCATCGATTGCTCCTCACACAGCACCCGCACTTCTAGAGAGTCAACAAATGCTCAAACCCCTCTTGCTGTCAGGATGGTTCCGTGTGCAACCATTTCTTAATTCTGTTGTTCTAGTGATGCTGATTGCGCCTTTATTTGCAGCATCAGGTCACTCTACCTCTGCTAAACAATCCAAAGTAGTAGCTAAAATTACTCCTGAAGTGGAAGAATCGGAAGCTGTACCTCAAGAAACAGCTAATGAACCTGATTTAGCAGCAATGTTTCAAGATGCTCCGAATAACTCCACCAACGGAGAATCGATTTCAGTATCACAGAATCTAGTTGGAGTGGGGAAACAGCCAGTTTTACCAGCACAAAAAATCGAATCTTTAGTAGTAGCAGATTATGCAATCGGCAATGGCTCTCAGACAAGTGGTGCTGATCCTTTCGCAGCAGTAGAACTGGCTCCTGTTCCCAATATTTCTAGCCATAATCTCAAGTTAGCAGCAAAAGGCCAGGCGGCTGAAATTGAAGCGTTAATGCAAGAAAATAATTTAGCATCCGCTAAAAATTATCTTGTTGGTTCATCGAAATTAAATCGCATTCCAGGGGTTGAAGCAATTCCCGAAGCACCAGAACAGGAATCTACAGATGATGTACCCGCAATGGAAGTACCTAGTGAGGAACAAGCAGAACAGGTAGATCCTATTGGTAGTCCCCATCCTATTCCTTGGAAATGGATTGTGGCGACTCAAGAGGCAATTGGCTCGAAGGGTAATTCTGGGGTGCGTTATTATCGGAGTCTACCTGTAGTTTCTCCCGATGGTAAGTATGCTGTTTACAGCCGGGTGCAGATGGAAATTCAACCGGAAATGTATAACAGCCGCGTGAGTAGCACTATGTTTGTTGAAGACAGAGAAACCAAGAAATTGCGGGTGATGGCTTCAACTTCCAAGATCAAAGATCCGTTATTACATAATAAAGTTGCACCTCCAGAGCAGATGCCAGAAAATGGCAATATTGGGGTATTGGTTCCGGTTAGTTGGTCAGAAAAAAGCGATCGCTTTTTAGCCCGCAAATTTGAGGGTGTATTCAATACTGGCGACGCTACAGATCATGCAGTGATTTGGGATCGACAAAAAAATCATACCAACACCGTTGCACCCGCACGTCAAGACGATGACCATGAAAAAATTGCTGTATTGCTAGGTTGGAGTAAAAACCAACCAGATCATGTGCTGTTCCGCGAAGGCGAAATGGGTGAAGAAGACTGGCCTTTAGTACAAGTTGCTACCGATGGCAAAACAGTCAATACCAACGACACTGATCAGCCTGTAACTTTTGGTGAACACAAAGAAGTATGGTCAGGGCCACAAGTGGCTACTCGCTAATAGCAAAGTGCTGAGTGCTGAGTAGGAACTCAGTTTTCAGTCATCAATAAATAGTCTTAAACCTATACTTCGACTGCTATTTTTATTAAAAATAATCTTTGTTCCCGTTATTACTAGAGCTAATAGCGGGAAATTTTTTGATAAGCGATCGCTTGATTTATTGATACAGTTATTAATGTAATTATTATGCTGAATTTAAATTTTCACATTTTGAACCCCTGCATTCTTTTCCCGCTATTCAGCAAACGCAATTGTTGGGAAAGTTGCAAAGATTTCACCCACGGTTGTTCTGAAAGTTGGGAAATGGCATTTGCAGATAATGTCGCTGTGAAGGTATCTTTGTCTGGAGTTACATCGCTCACGCCGACACTTTGTAAAACTGCGATCGCTGCATCTGTAATTTGTTCTGTATGAATAAATACAGTTAAACTCGGTGTGGTTGAGTCTTGAACATCATTAAGTGCCATTGCCAATGCCGCACCTAGCTTCTGATAGTTCATAAGTGTTTCCTGAGTAAAAGGGTAGGCAGTTGCAAACTGTCCTAAGATTAACCTATCAAATTTTTAGTTTTTGATTACCTACCCTTATACAGACGTAATACACAAATCTATACGTCTTCTTACAGATTCTCGGTATTAATTAACCCGTAACCCCATTTATTATCAAAGGTTCCGGCTGATTTGCCAGGAATTGAGCTATTTTGGCGGAATAACTCTTTGATGGTGTTGGGGTCTAAATTGCGATCGCGCTGTAATAATAACGCTACTAACCCGGTAACAAAAGGTGTGGCCATACTAGTACCAGCCATCGCCAAAAATTTAGAATTAACTGTCATCGAACGGTCAGAATTCGCATTAGAAGAAAGTGCAGCCACAATCATCGCTCCAGGCGCAGCAACATCCGGTTTTTGAGCATCATTGCGTAATGGCCCTTCACTACTGAAATCAGAAATACTGTTGAGTTCTAAACCCACTTCGCGTACTTGGTTATCAATATCGGTATACTTCACTTTGGTAGTGTAAGCCGCAACTGTCACGGCAGTGCTGGCAGCTCCTGGTGAACCAATTTTTACAGCATCTTTGACACTAGTACCTGTAAAGAATACGGAAGAAGTATCATCTAGTGTCCATACATCTAGGCGAGTATCCTGAGAAGATGTATTGCGGACTCGTAACTGCCAAATACCTCCCATGACTGGCGAGGGGCCGTTACCCCGAATCTGCACAAAGAAATTATGGTCGCCGTTGGCTTGATCTGGGCCGGGCGTGACAATTTGTACCCGTGCGTCAGGCAGTTGATGATCTACTGCGGGATTGCCTTGAGCAATAATTTTTTGGAAGGGAGTAACAAACCCGTTAGGACTGCGTAGGGAAACTTCTAATTCGCTGTCTTTGTCATACCAAGCATTTAACCAAACAATGCCTACTTGATTGAAGGGTACATTAAAGCGCATTCCTTTGATTCGACCACTGGGGATGATGGCTTGACCATGAATATTGTCGTTACCTTCGTTCCCAGCTGCACAGCAAACAATTCTGCCAGGGCCAGTTTCTGCGTCAATGACTTTCGAGAGGGAGTCAGTACCATCATGGGCATCAGCATGTCCACCCAAGCTGAGATTTACGACTGCGGGTCTGCCTAATTCAGCCGCTACCCGAAATACGTAACGAACAGCATCAGCAATGTGGGCATCTTGGAGGTCAGATTTGATAATAATTAATTCTGCGTCTGGTGCGACACCACCATAAGTAACATCAGCACCAGACGCGATACCTGCGACGTGTGTACCATGACCGTCAGTATCTTGAGAAACAGATAGTAGAGCATCGGTGAGTTCCGCACCATAAGCGCCTTCTTTCACGCCTGGCCCTGGTATGGTTTGATCCCATAACCGTAAAATTCGCCCAGCAAAGGCAGGATGTTTGGCATCAATACCACTGTCAATTACACCAATAATTACGCCTTTGCCAGTTAGCCCAGTTTTATTTTTAAATTCTGGTAACTTTACGGCTTGGGGTGCAACATCCATCCTTAGCTTGAGTTTGCGTGATGGTTTAATTCGCTGGATGGCAGGTTCTTCAGATAAAGCATCTAAACTATCAATGGGCAGGAAAGCAGTACGCACATGGCCGGAATTTTGATTAACTTCTATGCCATATTGTGCCAAATGGCTTAAATCTGCATCATCATCACAGTAGATAAAAACTAGACTCTTGGTCGGTTTGACAATACTTTTGGGTGCCATAATACCAAGCGATCGCTTGTGTGTCATCAAAGCTGGCAAACCCTCGTGTTGATAATCTTCAACTGCCAACAGCAACCCAGGAGAAAGTTTTTCGTGTCTCATTTTGGCTTCAACCTCTATTCAATTCAGTAATAAAATTCACCATATACTAGTGAATAAATAGCTTGAGAATGTGTGAATAACTCATAAATCTTAAGGCTAAAAAATTTTTTTCTCGCTGATTTTTATGAATTATTTGTTTCCTTGTTTGAGTTGTTGTAACTGCTGAAATACTCTGATGTCAAGAAAAATCCTAGGGATGATTATCTGGTTTCATCAGTGAACAGCATCTAAATTAGACGTTTTTCCACAATTCTTTTCATTCATACATCACCTAATATCGTGATTACGGAAAAATTTATAATTTTAATCTTTTTATTGAATTTTATTTTGTTGCGGTTGATTGCTAGAGTCTAGGTTGAATTACGAAAAATCGTAAAATTTATCAAGAAATATCAAGATTTTTAAAGCTAATAAGTTGGGATAAATTAGTAATTGAAGTCAAAATTTACTCCCATCAACCACGTCTGTAGATAGTCATTTTTTGGTCATATTTGTTGGTAAGACTAAAAACAAACCCAGCAAAGATAAAAGCCTTGAAGATTCATCAAGATTTTGGGGAGGCAAAATGGCTTCAGGTAAATGGCAACATACTATTGGTATATTTAGCGATCGCCAAATTGTACTACAAGCGATCGACGAGTTAAGAAATACTGGCTTTTCGATGAATAAAATTTCTGTCATTACTCGCAAGCCTGAACTGGAGGATCATAATACACCGCAAAATTATCTGACTCAATCTGAAGGTGCAACTATAGGTGCATTAGCAAGTGCCAGAACAGCAGGTTTATTGACCTTGGTTGCAGGTTTTGGGATTTTACTCATTCCTGGGTTTGGCCCAGCCTTAGCTGTTGAGTCTGCTTTCGCCACACTTTTAGGTAGTGGTGCTAGTGCAGCCGCAGGTGGAATTATTGGTGCGCTGCGGGGTTGGTTTTTGCCGGAAGAAGCAGCGCAACTTTATCATGAACAAGTATATCAAGGCAATTATTTGGTCACAATTGAAAGCACAGAAGCAGAGATTCGTCGTGCTGAAGCAATTCTGCAACGTTGGGGTATTCAGGAGTGGCGTGTGGTTGATGTGCCAGAGAATTGAAAAAGTTTAAGTAGGGCGAACCAAGTATGAAAGAGTAACTAGTACAATAAGGCAAAAGTAAAAAGGCAAAAGGAAAAAGAAGGAATAACGATACAACATACCTTGTAGCAATTCCAGATAGTCTGTTTATTTACGCCGACCTGTACTAGTATGTTCATTCAGCACTCAGCACTCTCAAACCAGTTGGGATGTTTGCAGATCAAAAATACCTAACAAGCTCTTCTTCTCTTTCTTGCTAATCTGTAAAGTAGAGAGTTTTTGAGTATCAGGAGTAGCCATGTACGTGCTAGTGGGTGGAGCAGGATTAGTAGGGCTTTCTTTGGCTCAAAAATTAGTAGAACTAGGGCATACTGTTGCTGTCATTGATATTGAGCCGAATGCTTGCCGTTATGCCCGTGAACAAGTAGGTGCAATGGCGTTTGAAGGCAGTGCTGTCAGTACAGAAGTGTTGTTAGAAGCAGGAATTCGCAAAGCCGATGCTTTAGTAGCAGTCCTGAGAAGTGATGCTTTGAATTTGGCGATGGTGACTTTGGCTAAACATTATGGTGTACCGCATATTTTGAGTCGGCTACGTCATGGTGATTTTGCGGAACCGCTACGTTTGGCAGGTGCAAACCATGTTATCAGCACCGTTGAACTATCAGTGTCCACAATGGTAAATGCCATTGAATATCCCCAAGTAGAATCAATGATGCACTTTGAGCAGGGACAGATTGAAGTGTTAAAACTAGCGATTCCTAATAATTGTTATGTAGTGAATCGCAGTCTTGCCGAAATTGCTCAAGATTCTCGCTTTCCTAGTGGCTCTCTCATCATTGGCTATCAACCTCACCCCCACGAAGATTTGATGATTCCAAATGGTAGTACAGTCCTCGAAGCAGGCTCGACTGTGTTGATTGTGACTAAGCCAGGTTCTTTACATCAAGTCATTGATTTTATCGAAGGTTGTCAGTAATTTTCATGAAATTTTATTTACAGATTATTTTAGCGATCGCAATTATTTTCCTATCTGCTTGTCAAGCATCAGAAAATTCCCTAAATTCACAACCTAAACCAACGCCAACTAATCAGACATACAAAATAGTGAATTTAGATCCGAATTTTAAAATAGCAATGGGTCAGACTATTTATGTTCCCATCTATTCCGAAATTTATCATCATAATCGCCAAGAAATCTTTAATTTGGCAGCTACACTCAGTATTCGGAATACAGATTTGGCTAATCCTATAATTATTACTTCTGTGCGCTATTATGATTCCACTGGTAAATTAATTGAGCCATATTTAGAAAAGCCAATTCAACTAGATGCCTTGGCTTCCACCGAATTTTTTGTAAATCGCAATGATAGCCGGGGCGGTGTCGGGGCAAATTTTATTGTTGAATGGGTATCATCAACAAAAATATCTGAGCCAATAGTTGAAGCAGTGATGATTGGTACAGACTTTCAGCAAGGAATTTCTTTTATTAGTCCGGGAAAAGTTATCAAAAATCAAAAGTGATGAGTGATGAGTAAATCAATTTTTGATTTTAAATTTTGGATTATATTAGGACAATCTTTCAATCTAAAATCAGCAATCTAAAATCTAAAATTCTTCTGCCTCCTGCCTTCTACCCTATTTAATCATCATCAAGTTGCAGCAATTGTTCATCAATAGATTGTATCCGCACCTGCACAATTTCTTCTGAAAGAATGCGCTTGCGTAGTGCTTCATTCAGAACGCCCTTTTCGGCTAATAATAAACGACGACGAATAGCATCTAATTTGCTTAAATCATGATTTTTAGCATCTGAATTATCAACACGGCGATTGTACAAATCTCTCAAAGATTTTTCCGCACCAGCCACCCTGACTTGATAAGCCGATCGCATTTCCTCGTAAACTGATTTGGGTAATACCCCAGACTTGAGCAAACTATCTAATTCATCCTGGGCAGCTTTCCCTGTCATCAGTTGGGCTTGTAATTCTTCAACTTGCTGCTGAGTTGCGGAGAATTTCGATAATTTTAAGCGTTTGACTAGCCAAGGCAAGCTTAAACCTTGTCCGACTAAGGACACCAGCACACTACCAAAAACTAAAGCTATTAAAACATCTCTACCCGGCAAACCAATAGGTAAACTCAAAGCCAAAGCCATTGAAAGCGAACCTTTGATGTTGCCTAAAAATAGTAAATGTTGCCAACGCAGAGGAATCGGGCGATCGAACCAACGAACGATCGCCAGTAGTGGATAAACTGTTAATATTCGCCCTGCTTGATAAGCTAAAACTGCCAGTAAAACAGCAGGTAAAGTTTTCCAGAAGGTGACTAAGTTGATTTCTAAACCAATCAACAGAAAAATAAACGTATTCACCGTAAAACTGGCATATTCCCAAAAACTCAACAAAGTGATACGACTGGAAGCCGAAGTGTTGCGCGAAAGTCCTAGATTCCCGAAAATTAAGCCCGCGACAACCACCGCCACAGCACCAGACACGCCGAGAAATTGCCCCACCTGAAAAGTGCCTAATGCAATTGCAACCGTCAGTAACAGACTACTCAGAGGATCATCTAAACGAGCGAATACAGGTATGCTCAAATAGCCTAATACTAAACCAACAACGCAACCACCCAAAGAAATAAATAGCAGTTGTTGGATTCCTTCTAATAATGTGATTGAACCTGTGGAATATACTTGCGAAATCAGGTTAAATGAGACTAACGCCGCCGCATCGTTGAATAAAGTTTCGCCTTCAACAATTGTAGACAGTCGAGAAGGTACGGGTATTTCCTTAAACACCGCAATCATTGAAACGGTGTCTGTGTTTGCCAGAATCACACCGACAAGTAAAGCTGGTATCCAAGCTAATCCCAGCCCTAGTTTGAGTACTAATGCAATAATTCCACTAGAAATGACAGCCCCAGGTAAAGCTAACAGGGCAATTGGTTTAAATGTGCTGCGTAAACGACTAACATCTGTATTGATCCCAGCTTCAAAAATCAGAATTGGCAAAAACAAATTCAAAACCAAGGCAGGGTCTAAACCAATGCGGTAGGATAATAATTCGGTTATGGGCAACCCCGCCAACACCAAACCCGTGACATAAGGAACGCGCAATCGACGGGATACTAAAGCTACACCAGTGGCAACTAGTAAGAGAATAATGGAAATTTTAACTAATTCAGTAACATTCACTGTGAATACGAAAAATTTATTTAAATGTCATAGAGAAAAGTTGCAAAAAGATAATACCACTGTCAACTAACTTTAGATATTAAATTGAATCCTCTTATCTCCAGCAATCTAAAAAAATTTCAAATCTAAAATTAACAATTAAAATCTTTGGTATTTTTCCATCATAGGTGAGAGTCATAAATGGAGAAATATTTGTCACAATCTCTCCTGAAAGTAGAAATAATTACCTATGCAAATTCAAACACCAGACTGGGTTAAGCACGCTGTATTCTACCAAATCTTTCCAGACCGCTTTGCCCGAAGTAAACAGCCGCGTAAACGATTGTTACACGAAGCCCGTTGGGAAGACTGGGAAGCAATGCCAACATTACAAGGTTATAAGGGCGGTGATTTGTGGGGCATTCTAGAAGGGTTGGACTACATCCAAGGTTTAGGAATTAACGCGATTTATTTCACGCCGATTTTTCAATCTGCGAGTAATCACCGTTACCATACCCATGATTATTATCAAGTTGATCCCTTGTTGGGAGGAAATGAAGCCTTTAAAGAATTGCTAGAGGCTGCCCATCAACGGAATATAAAAGTGGTTTTGGATGGGGTGTTTAATCATTCCAGTCGTGGGTTTTTCTTTTTCCATGATGTTTTAGAAAATGGACCTTATTCGCCTTGGGTGAACTGGTTTAAAATTCACGGCTGGCCGCTTTCTGCTTATAATGGTGATTTTCCGGCTAATTATGAGGGTTGGGCAGATAATCGGGCTTTGCCAGTGTTTAACCATGACAATCCAGAGGTTCGGGAATATATTATGGAGATTGCCGAATATTGGATTAAATTTGGCATTGATGGCTGGCGGTTGGATGTACCGTTTGAAATTAAAACTCCTGGTTTTTGGCAAGAATTTCGAGAGCGAGTCAAAGCTATTAACCCCGAAGCTTATATTGTGGGGGAAGTGTGGGGAGATTCCAGTCAGTGGTTAGATGGAACGCAATTTGACGGCGTGATGAATTATTTATTTGCTGGGCCGACAATTGCTTTTACCGCAGGCGATCGCGTAGTCTTAGAACAAGTCCAAAGCCGCGATTATCAACCTTATCCACCTTTATTTGCGGCGGAATACGCCACTAAAATCCAAGAACTATTGCAACTATACCCTTGGGAAATTCAGCTAACGCAACTCAACTTACTAGCTAGTCACGATACTGCACGTTTAATGACTATTGCTGGTGGCGATAAAGCCAGTATAGAGTTATCAACTTTACTGTTACTCACCTTTCCTGGTGCGCCCAGTATATATTATGGTGATGAAGTGGGTTTACCGGGTGCGATCGATCCCGACTCTCGACGCGGCTTTCCTTTAGAAGCGAATTGGGATCAAGAAATTCTGCAAACTCACCGCCAATTAATAGAAATTCGCCATACTTACCCAGCTTTGCGTACAGGCGACTATCAAGTTCTCTACGCCCAAGGAACACTATACGTTTTTGCCCGCACATTAGACACAGAAGAATTAATCATTGCTGTGAATACTGGTACAGCATCAGTCAAAGCCAACATAGATATTGCTAGTTTGCAAACTCAACCCAGCAAGCTGCTATTTGGCTATGCAGAATTTGAGTGGAATAACACAGGAGAAACAAAACAACTTTGTCTCACAGTTTCTCCCCGCCAAGGTTGCATTTTGGCTTAAATATAACGTGAATTTGACAGACCTCTCCCTCCCAACTTCTCCTACGAGGCTACGGTGTACACTGTAGCCTCGTAGGAGAGGGGTGAGGTCAAAATTCTCTCCTCTGCTCCCCTGCGGTCTACACTGCAAATTAGGTGCTGAATAGCTTATATGTTTACCTAGTCCGTAACAACTGCACAAAAGTATTACTCACCGTATTGTCTTTAGTATCCGCCGCGTATTGAATCAACTTCTCCCGCAGTTCTTTCGCTGCATCTAACGGTAACAAGGTGGCTAACAAAAAGTACACACCACGAAAACGGGGATCGCCCATTCTATCTACTAATAATGCTTCTGCTTCATCGCTGTTGCCCAGGAAGTTCTGTACTAAGAAAAAGTCCATGATTTTATCGTGGCGGAAATACCATTCTTGCTTGGCTTCCCCTTTTTCATCTTGCCATTGACGGCTGACGACCATTTTATATTTCTCGTCTTCTAAAGATTTCACAACTTGGAAAAATTCATCGGCGGGTAAGGCTTGTTTATCTTGCATCCGCATTTCGTAGACGGCGGCGGCGAATTTCTTCAAAGGAAATTCTTGATTCCATTCTTTCTCGTATTCTGCTGCCATCAAATTATATTGCTGTTCTTGCAGGCGGAATAAGTTGGGATGTTTGCCTTGGGATAACATCAACGCCACTACTGTTAAATCCATTGGGTTGGAGAGAATGCGGCGGGCGGCGTTTAATTCTTCTTGGGGTTGCTGGGTGGTGAGGACTTCTTGTAGGTAATTAATGCAAGCTATTTCGTAATCTTGACCTTGGACTGTGGCATCTTTGGGGAGTCGCGGCTGACGGGAAAGAAGAAACTCTTGAATTTGGGTTTGTTCCAGGGGTTGCAAGTAATAGGTTTTGGCGGTGGAGGGTGGTGTCCATTCTAGGGGCTGGGTAGTCATAATAATGTTGCCCCGGAAATAGCTTTCGACAAACTGGCAGATTTTCGCGCGTGTTTCGGCGGTAACTTCGTTGAGTCCGTCGATGCAGATGTCAATTGCACCACTGTAAATCAGGTTTTTCAGGAAGTCCGCATCTTGGGCTTGCCCGTGCAGCTTGTCTTGAATGGCTTCAATTACGCCTTTATGACATTTTTGGGCGGGGAGATAAACAACAATGCGCTGGGAATTTGTCAGCAGATGGCGGAGAAACATCGACTTGCCTAAGCCGGAATCACCTTGTAAGATAACCTGCCCCTTGATGCTGGGGAGGGCAGAGGTAACAGGGAATATGTCGCCGGACGGGACTTTGACTTGAGATTGAGGGAAGTATGATTGCTCTTGAAAGTTATCTAACCCAGCATCGGCGAGGAGGGAAGGCTTGAAGGGTTCAAATAACTTGCGGCGGAAAAAGGGAACCCAGGTGAGAAGAAAGCCGACGTAACCCACACCTAAGATGCGGCGTACCCAAGGGTTCCAGAAGAAAATGGCTTGGATTTGGGGGAATTTGGGGTAGGCGAAGATGAGGGCAAGCCAGAAGGCGGCATGAGTGAGGATGGTGTTTCTGCTGCGGACAAACCACCGCCACACCTCCAGTTGATCTATTGCTGACTGTACCGCATTAGCATGGGTGGAGTTGACTTGTTTAAGGTTGTTGTAATGGCTTTGCAGTAAACTAATATCTTGTAATTTCCAAGTCACGCCTTTATTCGCGGCAACTTCGGAAATTTGTTTGGCTAAGTCGTTGCGTAAACTTTCTAGTCCTTGACCTTTATTCCAAACTTCCAGAAATAAGTTGAGAATTTTAACACCTTCATCGTGCGTGCTTATTTCAGGAATGACTTGAGGAGAGCCAAGCCATTGCAGCAAAGTTTTTACTTTATCATCGCCACCACTCAGGAAATAGGTTAAAAAACGCAAATTGAAATATTCTGAAGAACCAAGTTCATAACAATTATTTAAAATTACGAGAACCTGATTTAACTCCAATTTTCTAATCTTTCCTAATGCAACTGCTACACTGCCACGAACCGATGGGTCTACCTTTTCATTCTTGATGAAGTTAAGGATGTCAGGAATGTAATTAGCTGCTGGTTGACCCAGGTTTGCTAATGCCTCTGCCGCATCGCTACGAATATATGAAAGTATCCTTTCATTCTTAAGAAAATTGAGGATGTCAGGAATGTAGTTAGTTGCTTCCTGCCCTAAATGGCCTAATGCTTCTACTGCACTGCTACGTAAATTAAAGGGAAGCTTTTCATTTTTGAGAATGTCAGCGATTTCAGGAACGTAATTATCAACAGACTGTCCCAGGTTCCCCAATGCTTCTACCGCACCTTCACGAACATCTGAAGGAAGCTGTTCATCTTTAAGGATTTTAACAATGTCAGGGATGTAGTTGCCTGCCGCTTGCCCTAGGTTCCCCAATGCTGCTGCTACTCTGCCACGAACATATTTGTCTATCTTTTCATCTTCGAGGATGTTAGCCAAGTCGGGGATATAGTTAGTTGAATCCTGCTTCAAATTACCTAACGCTGATGCTACTCCGCCACGAACATACGGATCTTCTTTTTCATCTTTGAGGATGTTGAAAATGTCAGGGATGTATTTAGCTCCTGCCTGCCCTAGATTACCTAACGCTATTGCTGCCCAGCGACGAATATATAGGGATACTTTTTCCTCTTTGAGGAAATTGAGGATGTCAGGAATGTAGTTAACTGCTGTTTTTTCAAACTTGGTTAATGCAACTGCTACACGGCCACGAACAAAAGGGTCTTCTTTTTCATCTTTAAGAATATTAAGGAGGTCAGGGATGTAGTTAATTCCTGCCTGACCCAGATTGACTAATGCCTCTGCCGTACTACTGCGAACAGATGAATCTTCCTTTTCATTTTTGATGATTTTGGCAATATCAGGGATATAGTTCATTGCTACCTGCCCCAAGTTACTTAATGCCTCTGCTGCACTACTACGAACAGAAGGGTCTTCTTTTTCATTTTTGATGATTTTGGCAATGTCAGGGATGTAGGTAATTGCCACCTTTCCTAACTTGCTTAATGCTTTTGCAGCACTGCCACGAACATCTGAATTAACTTTTTCATCCTTGAGAATATTAGAGGCTTTTTGAGCAATTTCCGCCTGTTTCTTAAGTATTGTTTTTAAATCTTGTTCCTCATATTCTGCTAATTTATCAAAAGCCAGTTTCTTAACTTGCTCATGTCCATCATCAAGGGCGGCGACTATCCCGTTAATCTGCCATGCTTCTGGCTTGGGTTTGAGGGTTTCTTTAGCGTTTACCCAAGGCAGGGTGAGGAAGAGAGTTAACAGTAAGGTGAAGCAGAATAGGAAAAACAGGGAAAGCTTCTGAGCGTGGCGGGGTGTAGTGAGCATAATTTGGGGCAAGGCAGCAGATTACACGCGGCTATCGGTATAATATCAGTCTTGCCAAGAGTTCTAAAGCATTTCTAAATCATTTGTGAACAACTAGATCCCCGACTTCTTGAAGAAGTCGGGGATCTAAGCCTTCATCAGTATTAAACACTCGTCCACGAGTATCAAAGACTCTCGCGCCAGTATTAAACACTCGTCCACAAGTATCAAATTCTCTCGTGCCAGTATCAAAGACTCTCGCGCCAGTATTAAACACTCGTCCACGAGTATCAAAGACTCTCGCGCCAGTCTCAAAGACTCGCTCACGAGTATTAAACACTCTCGCGCCAGTCTCAAAGACTCTCGCATGAGTATCAAAGACTCGCTCACGAGTATCAAACACTCTCACGCCAGTCTCAAAGACTCGCTCACGAGTATTAAACACTCTCGCGCCAGTCTCAAAGACTCATCCGCGAAAAAAGTAGAAAAAAGTAGGTTGGGTGAAGCGACAGCGAAACCCAACAATGTCTTGCAAATGTTGGGTTTCGTTCCTCCACCCAACCTACACTTTCTTTAAGAAGTCGGGGATCTAATCTTGTATGATGAACTACAACTTATGAATTAGATGCAGCTTTGGCTGGTTTAGTTTTCATTGCTTTAAACCGTTCGCCTAATTGTTCAGCAACAGTTTTTAACCCTGGTGTTTTCTTAGCCGCAGTTTTGACGTAATCATAAACAGTCAAACTACTACCCATTGCTTCGCTACCCACTGCCATTAAAGTATCATCTACTTGTTCTGTGAGTTGTCGCAGTCCAATTAACAGTTCGGTGAGGGTGACGGCTAGTTGATAATCTCGCACAAATTCATCAACATCAAAGCTGGCTGGTAAGATGTCGCGGTTCGACTGGGCAGCAGTCAGGCTATTGTTGACAAAGGCGAGGCTTTTATCGCCCATTTTAAATAACTTGCGTCGTTCTTCAACGCTGAGGGTGACGAGAAACGGCAACTTTGCTTGAATGGTTGCAAAGGCGGCTTTAATTTCTTGGATATCTTCTGGGGAAAGGGAGGCGGTGATATTTTGGTAGGCCATTTTATCTTTACCGTAGGGAATTTTTGTTATGATTCCCACTGGTAAATGCGATCAATCAAAAAACATAGCAATACTCCATAACAAAATAGCTGAAGTATGAAACGAAGAAACTTTGATAGCAAGCTAAGAAGGGTACAGCAATGCTGTACCCTTCTTAGTTTAAAAGTTGTATTTCAAAAGTTTTTGTATTACGGCAACATTAATGCTTTTGTAAAAGTGCTGACAATGAATTTTCCTTGCGAATATCCATTAAGTCTGCGAGTGATTCTTTACCTTTACCGAGGCGGTATTGCTGTGCTGATGGTAGAACTTCAACCAAGGTTTTGCTTTTGACTTTGAGTGGTTGCAAAGGTGCAAATACTGGTAACTTCCGGGATGTTTGCGAAATTGGTTTTAAAGCCTGGGGACGGCTAGAGGTAGATTTAGGAAGTTTCTGAGCTTGGCTTGGGTTAAACAAGCGAAAAATTAGATAGCAACCACTACCACAACTGAGCGCGATCGCCATTACCATCCATAAAGGTAGAGGATTGCTATGTTCAATCGTAATTGGCTCTTCTACAATCACTGGGATGGGTTCTGATTCTGCTTGTTTTGTATGATCTACATGACTGAGGCTATAAAATGCCACAGCCGCCGTACCCACAAACATTGTAAAAACTCCACATAACAACACCAGTGGATGCTGTGTGAGTAAAGCCATCAGCATGTTTGAGCGACCTTTGGAACCCAATTTAGTCTTAGGTAATTCTAGATTGGGTTCTATCAGTTGGGTTGGCTCATGGTTGAAATTTTGACGATTTTCCATGATCACTTTGAGATGTATACCCGTTCAGACCCATGATTATACTTAAGGTGTAAGTTATCAAGTATCCATAGCCAGATTTTGGCATAAACTAGCTCTTGACTTCAGTATTAGTCACTAAATCTCATCTTTTCTTTAAAAAATGACAAATCACTAATGACGAACTGATTCACTCACTCAGCACTTGCAGGCGAATGTCTTTCTAAAGCTAGTTGGATTAATCTATCTACCAATTCGGGAAAAGCTACGCCGCTATGAGACCAAAGTTGAGGATACATACTAGTAGCAGTAAAACCTGGTAAGGTATTAATTTCGTTGATTAAGATTTCCCCAGTCGCTTCTACATAGAAAAAATCTACTCTGGCTAACCCTGCTGCATCAACCGCCGCAAAAGCTTGTAATGCCATATCTTGAATTTGACGGCTGATATTATCGGGAAGTGATGCAGGAATGACTAAATCGGCTCGACCTTCGGTGTATTTAGTTTCGTAGTCGTAAAAATCGCTATCAAAGGTAATTTCGCCAATAACCGAGGCTTGGGGTTGGTCGTTACCTAATACAGCACATTCTACTTCTCTGGCGACGACTCCGGCTTCTACAATGATGCGGCGGTCATAACTAGCAGCTTGATCAAGTGCCGTTTCTAATTCTGAGCGCGATCGCACTTTGGCAATACCTACCGATGAACCCAAGTTAGCAGGTTTGACAAAACAAGGATAGCCCAATGTGGCTTCTATTTCATCGCAGAGTTTGGGGAAAACGCAAGGATTTGACCAAATTTGCGCTCTGGTTAAGGCTTTATATTTAACTTGGGGTAAGCCGGCTTGCTCAAATGCCATTTTCATCGCAATTTTATCCATCCCCAGTGCTGAACCTAACACCCCAGAACCCACAAAGGGGACTTGCATCAATGTCAGCAAACCTTGAATTGTGCCGTCTTCCCCGTTGGGGCCGTGGAGAATGGGAAACCACACATCCACTTCTGCAACTTGGGAAGGAAATTGCCAACGTTCTAGGGTTTGAGTTTGAGAGTTTAGGGAATTTTCCGATTCTAGTAAAGGCTTACCAGAACCTAATACTTGTTGTGGCGCGTCCCCAGCTAACCAACGTCCATCTTTTTGAATGTAGAAAGGCAGGATTTCGTACTTATTAGCATTTTGTTCTGCATTTAAGGCTTTAGCGATCGCTCTTGCTGAACTAATCGACACTTCATGTTCGCCAGAACGTCCGCCAAATAACAATCCCACCCTGAGCTTAGTCATGTTCTGTACCTCTACACTCCTATCGCAGATAGCGTATCACACCCTGTCGAAGTTGCTATATTTTCCTTTGACTAATAAATTTTCTGTCACTATGGATGAGCTAAAATCACCCCATATTTAGGTATGTTTGTTTTACAACCCCAAACAGCCTAGTCAAAGGCCGTAGTCAGACTTTTATAAATACTGTTAAGATTTTTGGATGTTACAAAAGCGACATAACTTGGAAAAAAAACTCGGTTGGTCTTTGGATGAGCGAGATCCGCAGTTCATCAAATCGATGATGCCTTTATTGGGCTTTTTCTATCGTTACTATTTTCGGGTGCAAACAAGCGGGTGGCATCACATCTCACCACAGCAAAAAGTCCTGTTTGTCGGTTCTCATAACGGCGGACTCTCAGCCCCCGATATGTTGATGATGATGTACGACTGGTTCCAGCGTTTTGGTGTAGAACAACCAGTATATGGCTTAATGCACCCAAGAGTGTGGGAGGTTACACCACCTTTAGCGCAACTAGCTGCCAAAATGGGAGCAATTATGGCTCATCCTAAAATGGCATACTCAGCTTTGCGTTCTGGTGCAAGTGTGCTGGTTTATCCTGGTGGCGCAGAGGATGTGTTTCGACCCCATTATTTAAGAAATAAAATTTATTTTGCAGGCAGACAGGGATTTATTAAACTGGCACTGCGAGAAAATGTACCGATTGTACCAGTGATTTCTACGGGAGCGCATGACACCTTGATTGTGTTGGCAGATATATATAAAATTCTCAACCAATTTCATGAATGGGGAATGCCTTGGTTATTGAATATTGATCCGGTGGTGTTTCCTATTTACTTGGGCTGGCCTTGGGGATTAGCAATTGGCCCACTGCCGAATATTCCGTTTCCGGTATCTATTCATACACAAATTTGTCCGCCGATTATCTTTGAACGTTATGGTAGAGGAGCAGCAAGCGATCGCAGTTACGTTGATGAATGCTACGAATTAGTTGTGAGTAAAATGCAGTATCAGTTAGATCAGTTAGTCTTGCTCACTGAAAAATCTTGATTAACGTTTACCTAGTTGCAACCACGCAAAAATTTGTGCTGCTGTGAGTGTGAGATTCACACCCGCTAGTATAGGCAGAATGCGATCGCCTCGGCAAACTTCCAACTCTTTCCCTGGTGCAAAAACCAACACAGAATAATCATCGGGATCAAGCATCCAGCCAAGCTGACAACCATGCTTGAGACAGTGCAGAATATTGTCAATCACACGGGTGACTTTCTGCTCAGGCGAAAGAATTTCAATTGTCCAATCAGGCGCTTGTGTAAAATTATCCTCTGGTTCTCCTAGTTCATTCACAGGAATGCGATTCCACGCAATGACAGCAATATCTGGTACAACAGAGCGTCCCGCAAAAGTACATCGCAGTTCTGGTAGTGCAGTGTAATCATCACTATGACTATCAACTTCAATCAATAACCGTTTTTGTAAGATAGAGTGTCGCGTTTTTGGCATTGGCTTTTGCATGACAACTCCATCCACGTACTCCCACGCTGGAGAATCCTCAATTTCAGGTAATTGGAGGAATTCTGCAAGCGTCATAACTTTGGAGGGTGAAGCAGTCATTTTAGTCAGGTGTGGAGTTTGTTTTTAGTATATTATTTCCATCAATTGCGGCGTTTGGTATGGCGTTCGTAATCTTCAAAACGTAACTTAGCGATCGCACTCCGCGAAATAGTTCTTGCTACAATACCCTCGGCTCTACCCTTTGCACCTGCATCTAAGGCTACATTTGTTTTCGGTAAAATTCCTAAGAGAAACTCGTGAGTTTCTTTGATGCTAGTTGGTAAAGCTGTAACTTTTGCCAGTCTTGGTGTGAGTTCAAGTCTGTAATCTTTCGCTGTTGTGTTCAGTTGTTCTTCATCTAAAAACAGTTGCCCCCCATTGTCTCGCCACGCCGACAGTTGCTTGGTAGACTTGGCAAATAATGTATCAATCTCTCTGAGAACAGCAATATCAAATAGCCGCCAGCCTACTCTTTGTTCGGCAGTATATTGTTTACTCGCAGAGGTAATCTTACCACCGTAAAATTCCAGATAAACCACAGTGATACAATGCTGAGATGGCGGTAAAGAATTAGCAACATCTTTGAGTGAGTTGACTATTCCCAGTGCAGGATTACCAATCAAGTCCCCTTTGGCAAATAAAAGCTCTTCTCGACTGCCTAAAACAAAGTTCCCATCAGGTAGCAAAATTATCCGCGAGTTTGTGCCATCGACTTTTTCCGTCAAAATTACTTCACCATCAAAAATGATGGTTTCTTCCAACAATGCGCCTTTGTCTCCCAGTGCGTGATAAGTGGGAATGCTGGGATATTTAGTCATAGAGTTGAGTTTATCGAGGTCACAACTCCGTAATGAAAAATCGTCACTCATAGAATAATTGTATTATGTAAAATACAATTGTAATATATTGGTTAGGCGATCGCACTTAACGTCAACAATAGGATAAGCGATAATTTCTCGGAGTTTGCCCCATCCATGTTAGTTAGTAATGTTGGTGCGCCTGGGTGATTTGATGAGTGTCGAGCGATCGCTTGTGAAATACTGGAATAAATGAAGCGTTGATTAATGGTGGGGGAATTACTTGCGATCGCTTTATAACATCAGCTAATTATGGTAATCTCTGTCTTTCTGCAATTCTTTCTTCGTTATTTATTTGCAATAAATGAACAGTAGTACGTCCTACATCCGTCAATCCCATATTAGTTAGTTCTGAAAAACTGAAATGTTCAGACCACTGTTGAGTACGAGGATTAAATAAAAAACTGAAAACACCTGTTTGTGGATCAAAAGAGCCTAAATCAGTACCTTTGTGACGATTACAACGCCAGCAAGTAAGTGCTAAGTTTTCTACATCTGTTTTACCACCATGCTTTTCAGCAATAATATGGTCAATTTCATGGGGGAATAACGCTACTTTAGTCGGTAGCAAGCAATACTCACACTTGTGATTAGCTCGTTCTTCGACTAAACGACGCAGCGCAACTGGAATATAGCTTAAACTCACGATGGACTGTCTAAATAAGCTAAATTACCCGTTTTAATCATGACCATCAAATGCTCAATCTTCTCGTACTCATCTAGTTCTTTTAATTCCACAGGTGTGAGTTCCCCAGCCTTAGAGCGTGTTACCAAAGTACGTAATCGCTCTTGCATTTGTGGTGTCGGTTGAAATTGAGCAATTTGTTCGGCTGTGGGATTGCTGGCTAGAAAGTCGAGAATATATCGATAAATTTCTGCGGGTATTGCTGGTTGTTGCAAACTTAAAGCCAGTAACTCCGGTAAGCGATCGCCAACTTGTGCTAGTTGTTGAGATAATTCTTCTGATACTTCTAGGGTAATTTTTGGCATATAGCAGTTGGCTGATTAGTTTGGATTAGAATCTTGAAAATTAATGTTATCAATCAAATTACTAACCCATGCTTGAGATGAAATAGTTTCTTTTACAAAACGGTTTGGTTTGGCTTTTTGGTAATCAAATTCGTATTCAGCCAAAAGTCCGTCATCAGAATTATGGGATTTTTCAAAAGGTATTCTACTCATAATCTTATGATGTTATTTAAACTGAAGCCATTTCAGGGGTTTGATCAGGAGATAAGCGTTCAAAATAAAGCACCATCATTTGTTCTGGACGTAAACCAACAGATTCGTAAACAAGTCCATCACGATCACTAAATTCAACTTCAAATGCTGCACCATCCGCCAACACTTCTACTACTGTACCAACTTGTCCTCGACACAGGCTGTATTCTGGAAGGTCAACTGTTAGGGCAACTACATCAAATAACTGAAATGAATTGTTGGTCATGGTTTTACCTCATAATATTAAAGAGGATAACAGGTTGTTAGCTTGGGAATATTAGACTCATTCTCAATAATCCAGCCACTACGAATTAATGCGCTCCTACCTTTCCATTCAAGTGAAAAGTCTAAAGTATATCGCTGTCCGAATTCATCACATCGTCCTAATTGGACTTCATGAGTTTTAACAACTTCTAGAATAATTTGACGCAACTCTTCAGCATCATCAGCCGTTATACTCAAAATTGAGGAAAATAGTCTAGCTTTGTGTTTCCCTGTACTATGTTCAGTATTGAGGCAGTAATCACGAAGCTTGCGAATATCAACTACCGCATTTTCGGCGTTTGGAAGTGTGTTTAATTTGCTAGTTTTTCTGTCTTTGATTCCTTGTTTTATTTTGAATAGCGTAGCTAGAACATCAATGCTGAGATTGCGTATAACCTCTTCTTGTGAATCATTACAGTCATAAACTACATAAGTCCATACACCTGGATTACCAGCTTCTGCACTCTCACCTTCATAAAAGGTAATTGTACTATCATCTTCACACTCATAATTGGCTGAATATATGTCATCCCAGTCTAAATTTGAACTATTTCGTACATTTTGAATAACATCAAGTATGCCATCAATATGATGAGATTGAGTTTCAATTTGTACTAGACGTTTTCCACTCCAAATATAGTTGTGTATCTCAAGAGACATTAGCAGTTTTATCTTTGAGGTTAATTGCTAGATTCAAAATTAGACTGATATCACTTGTCGTACTTCTATTGGTTCACCAGTCAAGCTAAAAGCGCGAACTTCGGTGATTTTTACTTTTACCAATTGCCCTTTGAGTTCATTAATATCGCCGGTAAAAAATGTCAGACGATTTCCGCCTGTGCGTCCCATGACTTGGGTTGGATCTTTGGGGTTTTGGTCTTCGACTAATACTTCCTCGATGCGACCAAAATAACGCTGCGATCGCTCGGCTGCTTTAACGTTCACTAAATGATTTAATCTTTGTAGGCGATCGCTTTTCACCTCTTCACTCAGTTGATTTTCCCACAATGCCGCAGGTGTTCCGGGACGTGGAGAATAGGCGGCTGTGTTTAATTGGTCAAAACCAATATCTTCCACCAATTTCAAGGTATTCTCAAACTGTGCTTCTGTCTCACCAGGGAAACCAACAATTGCATCTGCACTAATTGACGCATCCGGCATATACTTGCGAATTGTATCAATGATGCGGCGATATTTTTCTTGGGTGTAACCCCGTGACATCGCTTTTAAGACATCGTTATCCCCAGACTGAAACGGAATATGGAAGTGTTCGCATACCTTGGGTAACTCTGCACAAGCTTTGATTAATCTTTCCGTGAAATAACGGGGGTGGCTGGTAGCAAATCTTAAGCGTTCAACTCCCGGCACATCATGAACGTAATAAAGCAAATCTGTAAATGTGTGCAGATGTCGTCCTTCTGGTGTTACTCCTGGTAAATCTCTACCGTAAGCGTCAATATTTTGACCGAGTAAAGTTACTTCTCTGTAACCTTGTCTGCCTAATTCTTCCATTTCGGCGCGGATGGCTTCGGGGGTGCGGGACTGTTCTACACCACGCACGTTCGGAACTACGCAATAAGTACAGCGTTCGTTACAACCGTAAATCACATTCACCCAGGCGGTAACTTTGCTATCCCGGCGCGGTTGGGTGATGTCTTCCATAATATGCACTGGTTCAGTGGCGACAACTTGATTACCGCCAAAAACTGATTCCAGCAAATCTTTCAGGCGGTTGGCATGTTGTGGCCCCATAACCAAATCTAATTCTGGGACACGACGTAGCAGTGCTTCGCCTTCTTGTTGAGCGACGCAACCAGCAACGACTAAAGTTAAATCTGGTTGTTCGTGTTTGCGCTTGGCTTGTCTGCCGAGGTAAGAGTATACCTTTTGTTCGGCGTTGTCTCGAATGGTGCAGGTATTGTAGAGAATTACATCTGCATTATTGGGATCTTCGGAAAACTCAAAGCCCATGTCTTCTAAAATGCCAGCCATGCGCTCTGAGTCGGCTTTATTCATTTGGCAACCGAAGGTAGTAATGTGATAGCGGCGTTTAGAAGTGGTCATGGGAATTGTGCTTAATTAGCGTGATTAAATATGCTTGGTTTATATCTCTATTCTATTAAAGTATAGAAAAGACTAACTGATGGAGGAGGCGATCGCTTTATATGGTTCAAGAAGCTGTATCATCAGAAAACCTAGCTCCCGCACCAGACATCAGCCACATCGTTATTCAAGATGATACCCCTGTGGATAACTTTCGCTCGGAAAAACAACAGCGTTTGTTAACCGAAGTTTTATACACCTGTTGGAATCATCCCACAGGTTCCGGAAGATTTATTGTAGCTGCTAATGTGGGAGTTTTCTAGTGAAACGGTATGACTCTCCTTGTCTACCTTGTCTCCCATTCCCACTCCCAATTCCCTATTCCCCCCGCCCCCAACTGTGGCACAATAAAGAACTGTAATAAAAAAAATTATTAAGGTAATTTAGTGACTCCAACTGCTCAATCCACGGCAAGTGCGCGTCGCGTGGTATTTCCATTTACGGCAATTGTGGGCCAGGAAGAAATGAAACTGGCGCTGCTGTTGAACGTGATTGATCCCAAAATCGGTGGTGTCATGATTATGGGCGATCGCGGTACCGGCAAGACAACTACTATCCGGGCGTTAGCGGATTTGTTGCCAGAAATCCCTGTAGTTGCTAATGACCCCTTCAATAGTCACCCCAGCGACCCCGACTTGATGAGCGATGAAGTCCGCCAAACAGTAGCACAAGGTGGGGAAGTTCCTGTAGACCATAGAAAGGTGCAAATGGTAGACCTGCCTTTGGGCGCTACAGAAGACCGGGTATGCGGTACTATCGACATCGAAAAAGCTTTGTCTGAGGGTGTAAAAGCTTTTGAACCAGGACTGTTGGCAAAAGCTAACCGAGGCATTCTTTACGTGGATGAGGTCAACTTGCTAGATGACCACCTCGTAGACGTATTACTCGACTCTGCTGCTAGTGGCTGGAACACTGTAGAACGGGAAGGTATTTCCATCCGTCACCCAGCGCGGTTTGTGCTTGTCGGTTCGGGAAACCCGGAAGAAGGCGAATTACGTCCCCAGTTACTCGACCGTTTTGGAATGCACGCCGAAATTCACACGGTGAAAGAACCAGCTCTGCGAGTGCAAATTGTCGAACAACGCTCGGAATTTGACCAAAACCCGCCAGCATTCTTGGCACAGCATAAAACTGAGCAAGAAGCCCTACAACAAAAAGTAGTCAATGCTCAAACTCTGTTACCAGAAGTCAAAATTGACTATGATTTGCGGGTGAAAATTTCCGAAGTTTGTTCAGAGTTAGATGTGGATGGCTTGCGGGGTGATATTGTTACCAACCGTGCAGCCAAAGCATTAACCGCCTTTGAAGGACGTACCGAAGTCACCCTTGATGATATCCGTCGCGTGATTACTTTGTGTCTGCGTCACAGATTGCGGAAAGATCCTCTAGAATCGATTGATTCTGGCTACAAAGTCGAAAAAGCTTTTGCTCGCGTTTTTGGTGTAGAGTTGCCAGAAGAAGATTCTGCAAAGAAAAACGGCACTGGACAAATTAAAACGGGTGTGCGCTAGTTTTCCCCGAAAATAAAAAGTAGGGGCGCGTAGCACCGCGCCCTGAAATTTATTTGCTTGATTGAGTATGAGATTTTGGCGCTTTTGCTTCAACAGTGTATTTTTGTCTAGTCAATACGAACCAGCCCGATTTATCGAGTTTGTCATGCTAGTGCTGACGTTATTACTGCTCGGTATTTGGGGGTTTACCCAAGAATTACCTTATATGCTCCTGTGCTTGAGTTATGCCATTGGAGCAGCTATATCTATGTTAGTCCGAGAAGCGATCGCACCCTCACCAGAAGCCCAAGTTTCTCGCTTCACCGCCTTATTATTACTGTTAATCAGCCTCTACGGTTTCTTTGATTTTCTCTAAAATTTTAAGCTGTTATACCAATTCACAATTCGCAATTCGCAATTCGCAATTAAGAAACTTAGATACAGCAAAACTTTTAGGGTTTACATCTGTATCAAGTTTTGCGTGAAATGGTATTACACATTTAAATTGCATAACTAGGGCGGGCAAGATGCCCACCCCACAAGTATCAATACATTTTCCGCATCAGCCTTACTCCAAACCTCTTTTATCCTCCTTGTCTCCCTTCTAAAAAATGTGATGCTTCTTCGATTGGAAGTTTTTCATAACAAACTCCAATAGAATTCACATCAGGCGTACAATTTAAACAATGATTTGTAAAACTGTGTTAAACAAATTGCTTGACTAAACTGATAAATTTGGCGCAAATATTTAAAAATTTAGCAAAATTCTTGCTTGACAAAAGTATTATTATCTTTACTTCCAGTAATCTTGATTTTTCAAATAGAGTCGTAGATTCGGCTCTATATACTTATTGATTTTTGTTAATTTATACCAGTATTTAAGTATTTTATCTTACCTGTAACTTGCTCTCAGTAGCAATCCAGTCAATTGAGGAAAGATTTTATTCATGACTCAGCGTTCTACCAAGAAACCCATTATTAATATTGTGAATACCGAAGTTGACCCTACTCTAACCAGGGTTAGTAATTTTAATCGTCATAGCGTCAACAGTCCCAATTCTTACGGTCGTCTTCAGTCACTGTTGCCTTGGAGTTTAAAATCGAAAGTTACTGGTTGGGCGATCGCACTCAGCATATTACCAGTTTTAGGTATCGGTGCAGCCAGCTACCTTGGCAGCCATTCAATTACACAACAAATTCAGCAAACAAATTCAGCCAGTTCCGTAGATTTAGCTATAGCAGAAACTAGACTCCAGCAATATCAAACATCTTTATTATGGAAAACTGGGATAATTGCTCTCATATCAGGTGCGATCGCATATTTGCTTTCTCAGCGTCTCACAAAACCAGTTCTATCGGCGGCGGAAATTTCCACAGTCTTAGTCAATAGATTAAGTCGTCGAGCAGAAATAGAAACACAAACTGATATTCCAGAACAAGATGAATTATTTGCACTCAAAGCCAACATTAACCAGCTACAACTCCAGTTACCCGCCTTACTCTCTAAACAAGAAACGGAAACCGAACGTTCTCAGTTGTTAATTAACCTGACTCGTCGAATGCAGGAAGCACTTTCCCAAGAAGACTTGCTCAGAACTACAGTGGAAGAAGTGCGAAAAGCTTTGCGAATTGATCGTGTGGTGATTTTTCACTTTGATTCTAATTGGAATGGCACATTTTTAGAAGAATCAGCCGCACCTGGTTTACCCAAAATATTATGGGCGACTGTTACCGATCCTTGCTTTCAGGAAAGATACATCGAACAGTACCGTCAAGGAAGAGTCCGCGCCATCAATAATATTTACCAAGCTAACCTGACAGATTGTCACATTGGTTTGTTAGAAAGATTTGGCATTAAAGCCAACTTAGTTGCACCCATCCTCAAAAATCATCAACTATTTGGCTTGCTTATTGGTCATCAATGTTCTGCACCGCGATTTTGGCAACAGGCTGAAGTCGATTTATTTGCTCAAGTCGCTACCCAACTGGGATTTGCCCTTGACCATACCAGACTGATAGAACAAATAGACAAAAGAGCCGACCAAGCCCATTTAGTAATTAATATTACCCGCCAAATTCGGCAATCGCTGAATGAGGAAGATGTACTGAAAACCACCGTTGAAGAAATTCGTAAAGCCCTGAGTACAGACCGAGTAATGGTTTATGGTTTTGATGCCGACTGGTACGGGACAGTGATTGCGGAAGCTGTAGTTCCTGGTTTCCCGAAAGCCTTGCGTGCCAAAATTAAAGACCCTTGCTTTGCCGAAGGTTATGTAGAGCAGTACAGAACAGGTCGAGTCCAGGCAATTAATGATATTGACAACGCAGGTTTGAGTGCTTGTCACATCAGCCAGTTAGAACCTTTTGCAGTCAAAGCCAATTTAGTTGCACCCATACTCAAAGATGACAAGTTATTCGGCTTATTGATTGCCCATCATTGTGCTGCACCGCGAGAATGGCAACAAACCGAGATTGATTTAGTCACACAGTTAGCGATGCAGGTGGGATTTGCCCTTGACCATGCCAGATTGCTCCAACGCATCGATGCTGAAGGGGTACGCACGCAGCTAATGGTAGATATTACTCGCAAAATCCGTCAATCACTCAACGAAGAAGATGTATTAAAAACTACTGTTGAAGAAATTCGCAAAGCCATGAGTACAGACCGGGTAATGGTTTATGGTTTTGATGCGGACTGGTACGGCACAGTGATTGCGGAAGCTGTAGTTCCCGGTTTTCCGAAAGCCTTGCGTGCCAAAATAAAAGACCCTTGTTTTGCTGAAGGTTATGTAGAGCAATACAGAGCAGGTCGAGTCAAGGCAATTAATGATATTTACAAAGCCGATTTGAGTGCTTGTCACATTAGCCAACTAGAGCCTTTTGCTGTCAAAGCCAATTTAGTTGCACCGATACTCAAAGATGACCAATTATTTGGCTTATTAATTGCCCATCAATGTGCTGCGCCGCGAGATTGGCAACAGCCAGAAATTGATTTGTTTGCTCAGTTAGCGATGCAGGTGGGATTTGCTCTTGACCATGCAAGGTTGTTAGAGCAAGTAGAGCAAGCATATCAATCTGTAGAATCTGCTTTGCAACAGCAAAATCTGCGTCAAGGAGCATTGCAAGCCCAAGTATGTCAGTTATTGCAAGAGCAGCAAACTGTGGTGGATATTCTTTCTTGTCAGGTAATTAGTCAGATGGATGCTGTGACCAATGCGAATCAGCAAACTCAGGCCTTAGCTAGTGGGATGCCAGAAATTTTGCGCTGTGTGCAAGAAATATTTAGTGAAATTTACTTGGTTAATACTGAAGTGATAGGGTTAATGGGTTTAGGAGAGCAAGAAGCGATCGCATCTCTTCACCCAGCACTCAACCAAATTACCACCAAAAGTCAGCAAATAAATCTACTACTGCAAAAACTAATGCAAACTACTATTAATCAAGTAGAAATTGCTACATTTGTTAATCAATCTCTGCGTGAAGTTGCTACTACTTCTCAGCAGACATCTACAAAAACAGTTAACTTAGCTAAGGATTTAACTAAGTTAACTGCGATCGCTCAAGAATGGACAGAAAAAAATGTATAAGGCAATACGGTTCAGATAAGAAAACCAACAAATAAGTAGTTGGACAAAATTAAATTCATTCGTAGTGATAGGGAACAGGGAACAGGAAAAAGAAAAAATGTGTGTAATTAATTTTGTCTGGATACTTAATAACTCAGCAAAAAACGCAAGAATGATTTTGGAGGGGGTTTGGGGGACGGTTGCGTCCCCCAATCGGGGGCTTGGGGGAGCCACTGCGTTGGGGAGACAGCGCCGTGGGCGGGTTTCCCGACTTGAGGCGACTGTCGTCGGCTTTGCCGACTTGAAGCATGTGGCGTTGAGAATCCCCCAAATCTTACTCATTGTCTGATATTTAGATCAAAAATTGAGCAATCAACTCTCATCACTTTAACTGAACCGTATTGATGTATAAGGGTGTGAGGCGGAAACTTATAACTTCTAAACCCTCACACCCTTATACCCAGTCTTAACTCGCTGAAAAAACTACAAGCTAGGTGGCAAAATCACATTGTCAATGGCATGAATTACACCATTACTACCTTGAATATCTGGCTGAGTAACTTTACCATCATTGACTACTACCCCATTTTCATCAACTTTCACTGCAATGGGATCTCCTTGCAGACTGGTAACTTGACCAGACTTCAAATCAGAAGACAAGACTTTGCCTGGTACAACGTGGTAAGTTAATATCTTCACCAGCACTTCTTTGTTTTCTGGCTTTAACAAGTCGTTTAAAGCATCTTGGGGTAACTTAGCAAAGGCCGCATCGGTTGGAGCAAAAATGGTGAAAGGCCCTGCACCTTGTAAAGTATCTATCAATCCAGCCGCTTTCAAAGCTGCGGTCAGGGTTTTAAAAGAATTGCTCGATTCCGCCAATGCTACAACGGTTTTCTTAGAATCGCTAGTTTCGTTAGTGGAAGTTGGCGCTGGTGTTTCGGTAGCTGGTACTTCTGTTGCAGGAGGTTGATCTGGTGTTGCTGCTGGTGGTGTGACGGGGGCTGCTTCAGTCCGACTACCACGGTTATAAGGAGGCTCATCAAAAATGCTGGGGCGGGGATTTAGCCCTCTGTTTGGGGTTTTTTGAGCAACTACAGTTCTGGTACGAGTGTTGTTTTTATCTGTGGCGATCGCAGGCTGAACAGGTGTATAACTAGCATTTGCCTGTATCCGTTGACTGCGATTGTAAGGAGCTTCGCTAAAAATGCTGGGGCTAGGGTTTAGTACTTCTTTAGCTTGTGATGGTAAAGTAACAAGGAAACTCATCCCTGCTAATCCTGCCACACTTGCTATATTCGTCAATAACTTGCTGTAATTCCCCTTCATAAATTTTGTTTGTTTTGATTTATCACAGTTTACATAAAGACTTATATCACTTTGCCACCCAAAAAATCTAACCTGAAAAGGAAGATTTTTAAGATAAATTTCATTTTTTGTACTATTAAACTGTGAGCAAATAAATATATTAATAGCAGAAGTGGCAAATTTGCAAATCATTCAGGAACAATTAGAGATATTTCACTTCTATAAGAGGTCGGGATCTGATACAGAATAACTTATCTAATTTAGAAAAATAGCTCACTCCAAAAAATATTGACCAGAATAATTTAAAATTACCTCAAAATCTATTAGCCAAAATTACCGCATATAGCCATATTTCCGGGATAGATTTTATTTTAACTTGCCAAATTTTCGAGAAGTGAAGATAAAATTAGAGAGTTATTTTCTCACTCAGTAATCAGGGATATAATATGCTGGAATTATACCAATGGGAACTGTCGCAATACTCAGAAAAAGTGAGGTTAATTCTCGATTACAAAGGTTTAGAATACCGGAAAATTGAGGTCACACCAGGTATTGGACAAATAGAATTATTTCGGCTGACTGGTCAAAGGCAAGTGCCAGTATTAAAGGATGGTAATCGATATATTGTTGATTCTACAGAAATAGCTAAGTATGTAGACGCAAAATATCCAGAACGCCCACTCATACCACAAAATCCCAAGCAAAAAGCTTTAACTTTATTAATTGAAGAATGGGCAGATGAATCAATCGGGATTAAAGGTAGAAAAGCTCTTTTTGCTGCGATTAGTCAGGATCAAAATTTTCGCAAATCCTTATTACCCACATCCACACCAGACATATTCCGGAGTTTAGTTGAAGGCGTACCCAGCGATATTTTGACTGTCTTGGGTTTGGGTGTAGGATATAGCCCAGATGTGGTGAAAGGGGCGATCGCTGATTTAAAACAAGACCTAGAAGCACTAACTTTATTATTGACAGATAGTCCTTATCTCACAGGCGATGAACCAACTTTAGCTGACTTAGCCGTGGCTGGGTTATCAATATTATTGAAGTTTCCCGAAGGCGCTTATCTAGATTTACCAGCTAGTTTAAGAGGTCAAGGCGTGCCAAGCATAGCAAATAACCCCGATTATCAATTATTCTTTGAATGGCGCGATCGCCTTTATGCTCAATTTCGTAAGCCATTAATCGGCGCTTCTCCCGCAGGTTCAGCACCAACTTCGATTCAAATTGATTAATTAGGGAGTGGGGAGTAGGGAGTGGGGAGAAAATGACAAATGACCAATGACCAATGACCATTAACCAATGACAAATGACAAATTGGTAAAACCATTAGGTTCGGTAATCCAAGGCTCACTAACTGGTGGATTAGAAGTAAGACTACACCCGGATATTTCTGTAGAAGATATGCGGGTGGGTAAGTTTTTAGTTGTCCAAGGGATGCGATCGCGGTTTTTCTGTATGCTGACAGATGTATCCCTCGGCACAGCTAACGCCCGGATTATTGCTAATCCGCCCAGTTGGGAAGATACTTTTTTACGAGATGTCTTAGCCGGAAGCGGTACTTATGGAACCATCGCCTTAGCGCCGATGTTGATGTTTACCCCCGAATCTAATGAGTCTTTTTCTTCCACTAACGGCAAATCTGCAAATCCTTTTGTCCCATCAACTACGGGTTTGGCTTCATTTCAACCCCAAACTAGTACAACGATGGAATTACTTCCAGTCAAAACTATTCCCAGTCACTTTAGTCAGGTTTTCGACGCGAGTGAAGAAGATTTTCGCCGCGTCTTTGGTTGGGAAGATGATATCCAAAGAAAGAATTTTGCCATTGGTAAACCATTAGATATGGATGTACCTGTGTGCATCGATTTAAATCGATTTGTTGAACGCAGTAACGGCGTTTTTGGGAAATCTGGTACAGGTAAATCCTTTCTCACCCGCTTGCTGTTGGCTGGTGTGATTCGCAAAAACGCGGCGGTAAACTTGATTTTTGATATGCACTCAGAATATGGTTGGGAAGCCGTCGCCGAAGGTAAAAATGTCAATACTGTTAAAGGGTTAAAGCAATTATTTCCGGGGAAAGTGGAAGTTTACACCCTTGATCCTGAATCAACCAAGCGGCGGGGTGTGCGCGATTCTCAAGAACTATATCTCAGTTATGAACAAATCGAAGTTGAAGATATTAAATTATGTAGCCGCGATTTAGGACTGTCAGAAGCCGCATTAGATAACGCCAACATCCTCTATAGCGAATTCAACAAAGCTTGGATTGTGCAACTGCTGAACATGACGAACGAAGAAATCGAAATGTTCTGTGAAGAAAAGCGGGGACACAAAGGCTCGATTATGGCTTTGCAACGCAAACTCTTGCGCCTAGACGGTTTGAAGTATATGCGGGCAGTTTGCCCCCAAAACTACATTAATAAAATCTTACAATCTCTAGAGGCTGGCAAGAATGTCGTGGTAGAATTTGGTTCCCAGTCAAATATGCTCTCTTATATGTTGGTGACAAATATGATCACCAGACGTATACATGAGCATTATGTCCGCAAAGCTGATAAATTCTTGCAAAGCAAAAACCCCAACGATCGCCCCACACCTTTGATGATTACCATTGAAGAAGCGCATCGTTTTCTTGACCCGGCCATTGTCCAAAGTACTATCTTCGGCACGATCGCGCGGGAACTGCGAAAATATTTCGTAACGTTGCTAGTAGTTGATCAACGACCGTCAGGGATAGATAATGAAGTTATGTCCCAGATTGGTACTCGAATCACAGCCTTACTCAATGACGAAAAAGACATCGATGCCATTTTTACGGGTGTATCTGGCGCAGGTGGACTGCGATCGGTACTGGCGAAATTAGACTCCAAACAACAAGCCTTGATTTTAGGTCATGCCGTTCCCATGCCAGTAGTTGTGCGTACTCGTCCTTACGATGCTACTTTCTATGCCGAAATCGGCGATCCGGCTTGGGAGGAAAAGCCAGACGCAGAAGTATTCGCCGCAGCAGAACTAGCTAAAGCTGATTTGGGATTTTAAATTGTCCTTTGTCATTTGTCCTTTGCTCAAGATGATTCTGAACCAATGACCAATGACCCATTCGTAACATCCCTCCAAAAATATGCCCAGAGAGTTCGGTTTTCTCCCTAACGATAGGCAACATGAGAGGGGATTTTGCCGTCAGTATAGGTATAGTAAGCACTCTAAGGAAGTTTAAATTTTTTTGTAATTAACTACTTTTGGATTATAGTTTTCTCCTTCTGTAGACTACTTTACTATCCGCCTGATTTGTCCTAAGATAAAAGCAAGTAAAACTCATAACGACTTCGGATTTACCAGTAGCCGATCGCAACTGAAGATAAAGAAGAATTCTTGAAAACAACCCAATGTGCTTTTAAAAAGACCTAACAATTTAGGAAGGGTAGGGGGAACCTATCTCAAACACTCATCTTCTGGAATCTCAAGTAAGTGAACTGAATTATTCTTATATAGCCGTTCATTAGTTATGGAAGCCAGAACGAGGGAGCCGTAAGTAGAGGAGCAGAGGGAACAAATTTCTAAATCAGCCATCCCTAGAAACCACCTGAGTTCGGTTTTTATAGATAGCCTTTCCTAATTAATTTTTTTAGTTATTAAAGATTCATTGTGTTTACGGAGTAGAGGACAACGCACCAATGCCTACTGTTAACACCCAAACCGAAAACCTGAACACCAAATTCACGGCTGATATGGTGCGAACCTATCTGCGGGAAATTGGTCGTGTACCACTGCTAACCCGTGAGCAAGAAATTGTCTATGGGAAGCAGGTGCAACAAATGATGAAACTCGTCGAAGCAAAAGAAGCTTTGGCGAAGAAATTGCACCGCGAACCAAGCTTACCAGAATGGGCGAACCATGTTAAACAATCAGAAACCGATGTCAAACAAACGGTAGCTCAAGGCAAACGCGCCAAGCAAAAAATGATTGAGGCGAACTTGCGCTTAGTAGTAGCGATCGCCAAGAAATACCAAAAGCGTAACATGGAGTTTCTCGATTTAATCCAAGAAGGAACACTTGGATTAGAAAGAGGAGTAGAGAAATTTGACCCCACACGCGGTTATAAATTCTCAACCTACGCTTACTGGTGGATTCGTCAAGCCATTACCCGTGCGATCGCTCAACAAGGCCGGACGATTCGCTTACCGATTCACATCACCGAAAAACTGAACAAAATCAAAAAAGTGCAGCGCGAACTAGCTCAGACTCTAGGCCGTTCTCCGACACCTGCGGAAATTGCCAAAGAACTGGAATTAGAACCAGCGCAAATTCGGGAATATCTGAATATGGCACGTCAACCAGTTTCTTTAGATGTGCGTGTTGGTGATAACCAAGACACCGAACTGCAAGAAATGTTGGAAGACGAAGGCCCATCACCAGAGTATTACACCACCCAAGAGTTCTTGCGCCAAGACCTCAACACCCTGCTCGCCGAACTCACACCCCAACAGAGGGAAGTTGTAGCCCTGCGCTTTGGTTTAGAGGATGGTAATGAATTGTCTTTGGCGAAAGTTGGTGAAAGATTGAATCTCAGCCGCGAACGTGTTCGTCAACTCGAACACCAAGCCTTAGCTCATCTGCGCCGCCGCCGCGCCAACGTCAAAGAATACGTTGCTAGTTAATAATTAAATAACGGTGATGCGCCTCCTGAATTCAGGGGGCGATTTTTTTGTACCCAAAATTTTAGTTTGGATGCTCACTCGATAATTTCTCAACAAAACTCTGATGTTCAGGAGTCGATAAACCTTGCTGTAAAGTGGCTAATACTTGAGCTAAGTCTCCTGATAATAATGCTGACTTTGCTAACCACAACCCTGGAAAGACTTGCGAGCAAATTACATCATAAGAATTTGGTGTCAGTTGAATATACTCACCCTCATTTAATCTAAACCAATCAATTTGGCGATCGTAAACTCGCCATACTAAATATTCTTGTACTTGATTGCGGCGATAGACTTTCAGTTTTTCATGCAAATCATAAGAAGCACTAGAAGCAGCAATCTCAACAATTAATTCTGGCGCACCTTCCACATAATCATCTTCGGTAATGCGTGACTGTCCACCTTGTTCTATTCTGAGAAGTGCATCTGGTTGTGGTTCGTTATCGGCATCTAATAGAACCGTGGTATTATCCAGCGTTTCTACTCCTGGGGTAGCCGCTTCGTAAGTGCCTAACCAAGTCATATGCGGCTATGGGGTTTGCCGTGTGTTTTTGCGCGTACAGGGGAAGCCACGTAAACAACTCCTTCGATTAATTCTGCTTTTTTGAGATGCGGCATAGAATGGTAGCGACGCTCAAATTCTGTACGGGTAAGCCTATCGCCGTTTTCTAAAGGTGGAGTTGTCAACAGTTCAGCAGTTTTGTCAGCAGATATCATACAAGTAATTTCCTTAGCCTCTAACCTCTAACCTCTGCTTTTCCATCACTCTACACCCGACACAGCAAATTTTCATCGTTTGCGGAATGCAGAGCTTGGCTGTTGTAGCTCATTATAGTTAAATCAATCGGCGAGCAAAATATCAATATTTGTAAAGGAGAAGCTCTCAAAAATCGTCGAAAGATTGTATTTCAGATTTACATCACCCGATTGGGTGATTCTGTTGGGTGAAGAGTAAATTATTTAAGTGATGATAATGTGAAATTATCGTCAAATATTCTAAAAAGCTTCTTTTTTTGACGAATTTTTATTTTGAGACATTTAAATCAAACCATCGACAGAAACTTGAATGATAGACAATTGGTTATGGTTTAAGTGAGTCGTAGAGGAGACAGTTAATTTCGTAACAGGAGTGGTCGGGTGCTTAACAATATTTCTAAATTCTTATCCCCTCGCCAGTTAACAATTTCTATTGTTGGCTTAGTTTTAACCGTTGGTGTTGTTAGTGAGCAGACTAAACCTGTATTCAGCAAACAGTTACAAAATGTAACAAATTCTGTATCTTTGAATGGTGATGTTTCTAGATTAACAAATCATCACTATGTTAGCTCTGATAATTCTTTATTGTCGCGGTTGAGAGAAATTCGGGAACAGCGTAGTCAACAGCAAACAGTAGCTTTTGAGCGTGAAATTATCGAACCTGAATCTAGAGATTTAGCGCCTGTCAACTATCAAAAAGCTGGTAAAGAATCTGGAGTAATATCTCAAAGAAATATTCCCACAAGAGATGGAGTATATCTTTATGGACAATCACCAACACCAAACCAAATCGGTCAAGGTTATATTGTTTTTCAGAAACGGCAAGGTAAAGTAGTTGGTGCTTTATATATGCCTAGTTCTGAGTTTAGTTGTTTTCAAGGCACAATTGACAAATCTGGTGAGTTAGCTATGACTGTAAATGGCTCCCCAGATGACGTAAGTACATCAGATGTGGCTACAACTAGTACAATTCCATCGGTTTCTGATGATGAATTCAATAATTATGCTTACTCTGTAGCATTACAAGATTATCATCCCATTCAATCTATTAGTTCTGGCGATCGCCGCATTCTCCAGATGTGTCAAAATGCAATATAAAAGTATTGAAGTCTGAAATCTCTGATGTCGTAAACATTTCAGACTTCAGGTTTCACACTGAATTAAAATTCGATTCCTGGTTGAGCTTTTACGCCTTGGTCACGGAAGGGATGTTTAACTAATGTCATTTCTGTTACTAAGTCTGCACGTTCAATTAAAGCTGCGGGTGCGCCTCTCCCCGTGAGAATTACGTGTTTATGAGGCGGTTTCTCTGCTAAACCTGCTAAAACTTCTTCTATTTGTAAATAAGCCATTTTTAAAGCAATATTAATTTCATCCAACAGCACCAGATGAAAATCTGGGTTACGGATATATTCTAAAGATTTTTCCCAAGCTGCATGAGCTTTTTCGAGGTCGCGATCGCGGTCTTGAGTTTCCCAGGTAAAACCTTCACCCATTGCGTGAAACTCAATTTGGTCTTCCCAATCACTGAACACCCGTTTTTCTGAGGGTTCCCACGCGCCTTTGATGAATTGGACGATCGCCACTTTATAGCCATGACCAAGCGATCGCATCACCATTCCTAACGCCGCAGTGGTTTTGCCTTTACCGTTACCAGTATGGACAATAATTAACCCCTTCTCTGGGACAGCTTGTGCTATCCGCCGATCCTGGATTTCTTTGCGGCGCTGCATCTTTTGGCGATACTGCTCATCAGTCAGCTTAAAATCATTATTTATGGATGAGGACATTACTTCATCAATTAAGCGTTCGATTTCTTTATCTGATTCTAATTCTTCTGGTGTATCTTTACTCATCAGCATTTTATCAAAGTAACTACTTGGCGGATAAGGGAGACAAGGGAGAGAGATGTTGATAAATGATTTACGATTGCTATACAAGACTTTACTGATAGAATAAGGCGCAGAGATTTTATCTAAAATGACAGTAAGCTTATAATTTATTTGACAATAACGCTTTAAAATTCACTACAATTATTAGTCATAGAAGTCTAATTTTACGGCTATTATCAATAATTCAATAGTTTTATTAAAGCATTTTTAATATAAATTTTTGTAGTAACTTTGACGAGAGTTATAGCCTCAACTTTCTTAAGAATTTGGGTGATTGTTATTAACAATTGATATATGTTGAAAATGGTTACTGGCTAACAATTTTATAACTTTACGCAAATTGTGAAAAAATTAACCGCAGATGGACGCAGCGAAAAGTTTGCGCGTCCGGGTTTCCCGGCGCAAAACTTTTCAAGACAGATAAACGCGGATGGAATTTCAATTTAGCTGTGTTAGTCCATTAATAAGCTGTAACGCACCCAAAGACTTGGGGTAGATGTGTTACGCTGTCGCTAACACATCCTACTTGTATTTCAACAATCAAATATGAGTCTGATAGAAATTATTCAGGGTGATATTACTCAGTTATCGGTAGATGCAATTGTGAATGCTGCTAATAGTTCTTTATTGGGTGGTGGCGGTGTTGATGGTGCAATTCATCGTGCAGCAGGGAAAGAATTACTAGCAGAATGTCGAGAGTTAAGGGGTTGTAAAACTGGTGAAGCGAAAATTACTAAAGGTTATAACCTACCAGCAAAATGGGTAATTCATACAGTTGGGCCAGTATGGAAAGGTGGAAATTATGGAGAGGATGAGTTACTAGCTAGTTGTTACTCTAATAGTTTAGCTTTAGCAGCACAATACCAAGTTAAAACTATTGCGTTTCCGGCTATTAGTACAGGTGTTTATGGATTCCCGATGGAACCTGCTTGTAAAATTGCGATCGCAACAGTCAAAAAGTTTTTTTCACAGTCAAACTCCTTAGAACAAGTGATTTTCGTCTGTTTTGGGCAAAGTGCATTCGATTTATACACTAAGACGATGCAAGAATTTGCTGAAACCTAATGATACTCGTAAGCACATAGATGAGAACAGTATTGATTACTCAAAACCTTGAAATGACTGGGTTTCTCCTCAGTACTCAGCACTCAGCACTCAGCACTTTGCTATAACATTAGATTCGGCGCGTTTACTGTTCGGGAGTGCAAAATGTCAAAACAGCGTGGTCAAAAAATCGCACCTACACCCATACCATCTAATATTGGGGTAGTTGATTTAATCAATAATTACTTCACAGCCTACAACTCAGCACGTTTGCGGGAAGTGTGTCAATTGCTGAGTAAAGATGTATTTCAAGATGGGGTGACGGTGGGAGTGAGTCTTTCTGGTGCGATGACACCAGCCGGATTTGGGGTTTCTGCATTATCACCCTTAATTCGTAATGGTTTCATTGACTGGATGATTAGTACTGGGGCGAATTTATACCATGATATGCACTATGGCTTAGGTTTTGAGCTATTTGCAGGTAATCCATTTGTAGATGATGTCAAGCTGCGGGAAGAAGGTACTATCCGCATTTATGACATTGTATTTGGCTACGATGTATTGTTAGAAACTGATGCTTTTATTCGCAAGATTTTGCAAGCCGAACCTTTCCAAAAGCGGATGGGAACAGCAGAGTTTCATTATCTTTTAGGTAAGTATGTCCGGGAAGTGGAAAAGCAATTGGGTGTGCAACATTCTTGTTTGCTGGCGACAGCTTACGAGTGTGGCGTGCCAATTTACACTTCTTCCCCTGGGGATAGTTCCATTGGGATGAACGTAGCAGCTTTAGCGTTAGAAGGTTCGCAATTAATTTTAGATCCCGCCATTGATGTGAATGAGACAGCTGCGATCGCCTATAATGCCAGAGAAACAGACGGTAAAAGTGCGGCGGTGATTCTGGGTGGTGGTAGTCCCAAGAACTTCTTACTGCAAACTCAACCGCAAATTCATGAAGTACTAGGGTTAGAAGAACGCGGACATGATTTCTTTGTCCAGTTTACTGATGCGCGTCCTGATACTGGTGGTTTATCTGGGGCGACTCCATCTGAGGCGGTTAGCTGGGGTAAAATTGACCCAGAAGAATTACCCAGCACAATTGTTTGTTATACCGATAGCACAATTGCTTTACCGTTAGTGACAGCATATACATTAAGTCAATGTTCACCTCGGCCGTTAAAACGGTTGTACGATCAACGGGAAACAATGTTAGCCACACTGCAAAAAGATTATCTCGCAGCTAAAACGCAACCATCTGACAAAGTACCTGCGGCTATGGTTGGAGATGCAGCCCAAGGTGTTGCAACTTATCCTTGCGGTAGACTGATTCAGTAGAGGCTAGAAAAGTAGGTTGGGTGGAGCGATAGCGAAACCCAACAAGGTGTTTACTAATTCCGAATAGTCCGTAAAAGTAGATAGTAGGGAGTAGGGTGTTTTCTAGTAATTACCCTTTCTTCTTCCCCTATTCCCAATTCCCCATCTCACGACTTCCTTGCAATAAATAAGTTGCAATTTTTTGTTGATGAGGAATTTCGATTTCATCCTGGGGTTCTAGGAAAAATTCATCATGTATCTGTTCATAAACAGTGGCGCTGACTTGGATAGTATCTGCAATACTTTGAGTTTGCAAGATTCTAGCGATATTGATGATATCCATTAAACCTAGTGCTGCTGTTGTGACAACTCCGGTATGGATACCAATGCAAATTTTCAGGTTTTGTTGATTTTCTATATTAAAGGTAGCGATCGCCGCTTGCATATCCAACGCCATTTGGGCTACAGCTTGGGTATGATCTGGGCGTTTTGTGGGTAATCCGCCAATGACTATATAAGCTTCATTGATAGTTTTAACTTTTTCTAAACTGTAGCGATTACAGAGACGGTCAAAAGCTGCAAAAATTGGGCAAAGTAAATTAACTAATTGCATCGCACTTCCAGAAGCAGCAATTTCATTTAACCCAACAATATCTGCACATAAAACAGTCACATTAATTAAATCTACTTCTGTCGCATCTATTGATGATTTGATGGTGTTAGATGTTGGTATTCTTGCTTGCCAGAATTGTTCTGTTTGTGCTTGCTGTTGCTGCAATGCTATTTCTAAAGCAACTCGCTGGGTAATATTGCGAAAAATCCCTCTAGTCGCCACTGGTAAATTATTAGCAAATTTACAGTTGATATTGCCTTCTAAAAAAACTGTTTGACCATTTTTGGCAATAAAAGCTGTTTTTACTTGTTCTACTTTTTCGCCTGACATTAACCGATAAAAAATTTGCCGACAATGTGCTTGAAAATCGGGATGAATGATATCAAATATATTCATCTGCTCCACTTCTGCGGCACTATATCCTAATGTTTGACACCAAGTCTGATTGACATATAAAAAGCGTCCATATACATTTACAGACTGAATTAAATCATTGGCATTTTCACAAATATCTCGATAGCGTAATTCACTTTCTAACAATTTTTCTTCTGCTTGTTTACGTTTCATAAATTGCGCGATTTGACTACCTACAGAAACCATCATTTGTAATAAATCTGCGTCTTGAGGTTGGATATCGCGGCTAAAGAAAGTCATCACTCCTAAGATTTTATTATCATCTAAGATGGGGAAACCAAAGGCTGAACAAAGTCCGGCGTTAATGGCAGTTGGCGATCGCTGTAAATCTCCATAGTCTAAAATATTTTTGATCCATAAAGCCGAACTTCTACTCCAAATTTGCCCAGGTAAGCCGACATTCGGTAAATATGTAGTCTGCCAAGTCACAGCCTTGAATTCCCGCGCCGATATCAGCCGACTTGTCCACATTTCTACACATCTTAATACGGCATTGTCATTTTCTGCTGGTACATCAGTAGTAATATATTCGCTGGCTGTCCATAATTCCCCAACATCCCACTCTAAACTTTGACAAATTGCCTGTAAAATTTCTGGTATTACTTTTTGAATACTGGGCGATTCTGAGAGAATTCGCGTGATTTGATATTGAGCAATATTTCTCTGTTCTCGACGCTGACGATTGGTAATATCTCGACCAATGTAAATAATATCTTCTAAAACTTCATTTTTTCGCTGCATGACTGTACAAGAAAAAGCAACGAGGATTTTTTCTCCTGTTTTTTTGCGACAGACAACCTCAAATTGCTGTAAATCTCGATTTAACTTACTGTAATGATTAATAATTCTCAGTAATAGAAAATTATCTTCAAAGAGTAAAGATATTGGCTGATTAATTAACTCAGATTCGGAAAATTCAAATAACTTTTGAGCAGCAAAATTAACTTGCTTAATTTTGCCTGTATTGGTAGTTATCAATAAAGCATCTGCCATTGAACTGATAACTGTTTCCATATAATTTTTATATGTTACCAGCGTCATGGAGAGGATATTAGTAGCGTTAGTAATTTTGGATAAATCTTGTTTGGTTTTGATTTTTTCTGTGACATCTTCCAGAAAAACCATCAATTTTTTAACAGGTGATTTTTCTTGATGTTCACCAATAATATATATATTAATATAGATGTTTGATTGAGTTTCAGGTGTATGTCTAATTATCTCTAATTCAAATATTTCTTGCTGCCCTTGGATGATAGATTTTAAGCTATCTTCTTTACCAACAAATTCAGGAAAAGCGACACGAATATCTGTGCCGGACATGACCGCGTTTGGATACATGGCAAAACGATGCACTTGCTCAGATTTATCCACAATACGGAAATGAACATCTAGTTCTAAGTATTCAAATTTACGTAAAGTCGAATATTTGTTGAAAATCTGCTCGACTACCTCGTATTTCATTATATTTTTGCGTAAGTGATGCAACTGTTTTAACGATGACTTTTAAGTATTCTGACTACTGAACACTTATGTTCTAATTCTATAGTTTATTTGTACAGAAATTAACTTGCAGATACACTATCATTAACAAGCAGTGTCAACAATAAGTGGCTAGAAATCTCCCAATGTTTGGTAAAAATAATATAGCAATCGTATTTTATTTGTGAAAATCGAGAGGCTCAGATCCCGACTTATTGAAGAAGTCGGGGATCTTTTGGTTCACGAATGATTTAGGAATGCTATTTTTGGTACTAAAAAGCAAAATATTACGAAAATATTGTACAAATTAAGCAATGGTGGAGAAGCGATCGCGTAACCAACGTAACCGAACTTCTAACCTTTGTAGACTCTCTGGATGTTTTTGTCCGATAATAAAATTCCACAACACCCCTTGAAAAGTCCGCGCTGCGATAAACAAATCTAATATTTCTTGATCTATGGCTAGTCCATAACCATTTAAAGCTGCCGTTGCAAGTTCCATCTCAGTGCCGAAAACATGGCTAGAAGCAATTAAACAGGCAATATCCCAAGCAATATGCCCAATAAAAGTATCTTCCCAATCTGTCCACAATACGCCGCCTCTGGTGTTGAGTACATTAGAAAAATTGGAGTCGCCATGAAGAGGTTGCATTGGTAACTGAAGCTGCTGAAATTGACTTTTGAGGTGATGATTAACTACTTGTAACATTTCGCTATCTTGGCAGCTGAATGCGTTTTGAGATATGAGATTACACAGCAGAGTTTCACACTCAGTTAACGGATCTAAAACTGTCAAATCACCTGCAAAGTTGACTAAAGCTTCATGGCATTCTCGCAAAGTTTTTCCCACAACAGTCGCATCTGGTAATTTATCTATTTCTTCGACAAATTCCCAAAAACTCAGAACTAACCCATTGTGCTGATGAGTACCTGGTGGAATGAGCTTGCTGGGACTAACCACAGGTGCGCCTGCGGCTGCTAAATAGCTGGCTACAGCAATTTCTTTAGCAAACCAAGTATCACCAAACCGCACTGTACCTGTTGTAGTGGCGATACGTGCAACTACAGGCGCAGGGCGTAAATGAATGACTAAATTACTTCTGTCTTGCAGCACCACAGCTTCAGCAAACTTCAGCCCTTGTTGTTTGGCGACTACACAAGCAGCATTAATGGCATTTTCCAGACGAGCTTTTTTTGGTGGACTAGTCATGATGGCGATCGCAAAAAACTTTAGTTAGCTGGATGCTATTTCAGGATTTCGTCTAACAGATTTCTTGCGGGTTGCGCTTTTGCTAATGCAGTTTGATGATCACCATAAGCCCGGACTAAACGTACTAAACCGCTTACCCCAGTTTTGAGTAATTCTAGTTCTTCACCCGCCAATAATTCACCATCTAGCATTCGTTGGACTAAAGGCTTGATGTCGCCGACTTCTTGACGTACTTTTTGCAGTTTTTCCACGCTGCTAAGTAAAGCTTTCAGCGAATTGAGGATTTCATCAATATCTTGGCTACTTTCGGCTGGTGCGGGTGCATCTTGTACTGTGTCTGTGTCTTCGGTATTGGTAACTACATCTTGAGTAGTTGTTTCGCCTTTAGCACCGTTTGACTTTGCCATGAAGGTTTCTCCAGAATTTTTCCCAGTCTATCGTTAAAACCCCTCATCTAGTAGCCTGCTAAGAGAACTTGGTTCGGGGTAGAAAGCAGCTGACAGATGTAGGTTTAGGGTGTGAGTATTCATTCTCAAAGCTAGAAAATGAAAGCCACAGACAAAGAAATTGGTTTATGCTGGAAAAAGTGAAAGATTAAGAAAATTTAAATTTTTCTCCCAGTGTACTCATGCAATGTATCGTAAATCGCCGCGCTCAATTTTCGGCTAGTCATCGCTATTGGCTACCTGAACTGAGTGAAGCTGAGAATTTTGAGAAATTTGGTGCTGGCTCAAAATTTCCTGGACATGGACACAACTATGTCTTATTTATTTCCCTGGCTGGGGAACTAGATAAGTATGGTATGGTGCTGAATTTGTCTGATGTCAAACAAGTCATTAAACGCGAAGTTACCAGCCAACTGGATTTTTCTTATCTCAATGATGTCTGGGCAGAATTTCAAGAAACTCTCCCCACCACTGAAAATATTGCACGGGTTATCTGGCGGCGGTTAGCACCCCACTTGCCTGTAGTCCGCGTACAGTTATTTGAACATCCTGAACTTTGGGCAGATTATATGGGAAACTCAATGGAAGCTTACCTCAGTATCAGTACTCACTTCAGCGCCGCGCACCGCTTGGCACATCCTGATCTCAGCTTAGAAGATAATACTGAGATTTATGGTAAATGCGCTCGGACTAACGGCCACGGACACAACTATCATTTAGAAGTGACTGTAAAAGGCGAAATTGATCAGCGCACCGGGATGATTGTTGATTTGGGTGCGTTGCAGAAAGCGATCGCAGACTATGTGGTAGAACCATTTGATCACACCTTTTTGAACAAAGATGTACCCTATTTTGCCGAGGTTGTACCGACTGCGGAAAATATCGCTCTACATATTAGTAACTTACTGCGATCGCCAATCCAAAATTTAGGAGCCAAGCTTTACAAAGTCAAACTCATCGAAAGTCCCAATAACTCCTGCGAAATCTACTGCACAGATACAGAATCAAATGTTGTTGGTGTAGTAGATAGTCAACCAGTCTTAGTCAGATTGTAGTTATTAGACATCTCCAACAAAGAATGTAGAGACGTAGTATTCCTACGTCTCTACAAGGGTTGTAGGTAATGCAGAATTAATTTTTGGAGATGTCTATTGTAGAGACGTGAAATTTTGCGTCTCTACTTCCACTTTATTGGGTATTAGTAATTTGATTGTTCATATTTGTGAAATTAACGTTACCAGAGCTAAAATTGTTAACAGAAATTCCAAGCCCATCAATTTGATTAATTACGTTATTAGTGATAGTAAATGTTGAATTAGCATTATCAAAAGCTTCTATATTTATCCCATCCGTAAAATTGAAATCTGTAGTGTCAAAATCCCTTACATTACTAATTACATTAGCAGAAATGGTAAATGTTGTTTGCGAATTACCATTAACTTGGGCATTTATCCCGTCTCCATTAGTTATGATGTTAATAGCATTATTGACGATCATCACATTATGAGCCACAACATTATCAAAAGTTTGTAAATTTATCCCATTTGATGTGACGTTGGCATTTACACCCTGGATTTGATTATTGTTGATAGTTATACTGCTAAGATTAGCATCACTTCCTAACTGAACATCCACAGCAGCACCAGTAGAATTAATATTATTGCCAATAATTTGTAATGTACCTGTTGCAGTTCCAGATAAATTGACACGCACATCATTAAAGTTTTGCGACAAATTATTATTAGTAATGCTTAAATTTACCGCACCTGTAGAATTATCAGCCACAATACCATAATAATGGTAGCTGTCAGTAACAGTATTTTGATGAATAGTTACTGTACCTGTAACTTGATTTAAATAAAGTCCATTACGAGAATTAGTGATGGTATTACTATTAATTTCATTCATGCCAATAATTCCGCCTAAATAAATACCACTACTACCAGAATTAGTGATGGTATTACTACTAATTTTAGTCGTGCCATTAATGAGTTCTAAAAAAATACCATCATCACCAGAATTAGAGATGATGTTATTACTAATAGTAGTTGACGCTTCAATATTTTGTAATTCAATGCCTTGGCTTATGGAATTGTTGACAGTGTTATTAATAATAGCGATCGCACCATTAACATATTCTAAATCAATGCCTTCATACCCAGAATTATTGATAATATTATTACTAATAGTGGTATTGCCATGAACATATTCTAAGTAAATTCCTTCATCACCAGAATTAGAGATGATGTTATTACTAATAGTCATTGTCGCATTAATATCTGTTAAGTCGATACCTTGATCTTCGGTGTCGCTGACAGTGTTATTAATAATAGCGATCGCACCATTAACATATTCTAAATCAATACCCTCATTACCAGTATTATTAATAGTGTTATTGCTAATTGTAGTATTGCCCTCAACAAAGTCTAACGAGATGCCATCATCACCAGCATTAGTAATATTATTACTATTAATTATGATTGTACCGCCAACATCTACTAAATAAATCGCATCATTACCAGAGTTGGCAATAGTATTAGTGAGAATTTCAAGATTACCTGTAGTAAATTCGAGACGAATTCCTCGACCAAAAGGATTTGTAATGATGTTATCTCGAATGCTGGTGTTATTAATATTAGCACCGTAGACACCGATGGCATTTTCTTCACCAGATACTTGAATATTAAACCCAGATAAAACTGTATTGCTTCCTAATGTAACTAATCCATTACCTTCAGTCACAGAACCAGTAATTATGGGATGTATACCGCTACCAGAAAAAGGTAAAGTTAATAATCCAAATTCTTGAGTATTAACTCTTTGAATTGGCGCACTAGATAAAACTTGTACACCATTTGGAATAGTAAAGCCAGCAAAAGTAGCTGTGGAATTAGAGCGAACATAGACAATATTATTGGCTTGTGCTACACCTACAGCCGATGCAATTGCACCAAATGGAGATTCAAAAGTACCGTTACCATTACCGCCATTAATTACATGAAAAAATGTTAAGGGTTGACCATCGCTACCAGTTGCAATTACTGTATCGTTGCGAGTTTCATGAGTGGCTAAAATTGTAGCTTGACGTTCTACTGATTCTGCTATGCGGAACAACGCATTATTTTTCTTAGGTTTACTTTTTCTACTACCACTAGGAAAGTTAGCCCCAATAGTAAAAACTAAGCGAGTATCAAATAAATTATCTTGTTGTAAAGAAAGACCTAAATTTAAAAAATCTGTCGGGTTTGCTGCTAGTCGAGTTTTCCAACCAAAAGCTTCTTTCGAGTCTCCACCAGAATAATAATAAACACCTGCATAGCCTCTTAATTCTCCCGCACCGAGTTTTGTAATACTTGTCCCAACTTCTGCATCTATACCAGACAGTGCAACTTCAAATAAACGTTGTCTACCTACAAGTAAGGAATTACCTAAAAATCTTGAGTTACTATCTACTACGGATTGTGATAACAATGCTTCAGACGTATTGAGGGGAAGATAAGCATTGAAACGAAAATCCCAGTTACCTAAACTTTCAAAACCTAACCCTAATTGGTCAAAATTACTGTTACCAGTATCACGAGTTGAATATGATATGTAACCACCAATGACACGATTATCTTTACCGCTATAAAATCGATGTCCGAATAAGATATTGCTGGCGACAGTGGAGTTATTATCTAACAAAACTTTGCCTTCGAGAAAAGTCAAACTGTTCCCATGACTTTGGAAGATGGGTAAAAATCCTTCCAAACTACTAAAAGCATCAAACCCAGCACCTTCGGTAGTGTAGCGGACTCCGAAACGCGGTTGAAATATTGGTGGTGGTTCTGGTGTTTGGGCTATTGCAGTCGATGATATTGCGATCGCACCTAAAAGTATACCGTATCCTAAAAGTGTAATTAATTTCATAGATGCCCCAGATAATAGCTTAGGTTTATAACACAATAAAATTCAGTTTTTACAAGTATATTGCAAAGTCTCTAGAAAATTGGATACTATGTAAATATACTTATAAAATCTGTGTAAAGAATACTAATTACACAAGAAAGCAGGATACCTATGGATTGACTTTGACCGCTATGATTTCTGGGGATGTTCTCAGACAGCTATTTTTAATTCCAAAACGCTGATACAGAAAAATACGCAAAGAATGACTATCCAGGAAAAGTCACACGGAGATGATAAAATTACTCCTTAGCTATTTAGTTAAGAATGAGTAATAATCAAATGTCCTCGATGCTTCATCCCTTGCAGATTGGTAAACATATTGCCCGTTATCCCATTATGCAAGCGGCAATGGCAGTCAGGGTTTCTGGCGCACAACTGGCTGGCGCAGTTGCGAATGCTGGGGGCGTGGGGATGATTGCTTCGCTGGGACTGGGTTTAGATTCTCCCTACTTTAATCAACGCAAACGCAGTAGTTTTTTTAGTGCCAATCGACTCGCACTGATTGATGAATTGTCTAAAGCCAGACATATCAGCCCTGATGGGGTGATAGGTGTGAATATTCTTGTCGGTACGAAAGATTACGCCCAATTAGCTACAACTGCCGCATCTGAGGGTGCAAATTTAATTGTGACTGGGGCAGGAATGCCTTTAACTTTACCAGAGTACACGGCTGATTTTCCTGATGTTGCCCTGGTACCGACGATCGCTAATTTTGATGCAGCCCAGTTTCTTTGTCAAACTTGGAAAAATCGATATAATCGTTTACCCGATGCCTTAATTGTGGAAAACTGCCAGAAGGTAGGCGGACATTTTACCCAATGTGAACAGATAAATGTGCCGGGGTTTTCAGTTGGCTGGGTGATTTCGCAAATTCGAGATTACTTAGCCGAGACGATGAGTGCAAGGATACCTTTAATTGTCACAGGTGGGATTAGCGATCATCATGATATTGCTCAAATGTTAGCAATTGGCGCTGATGGCGTGCAGATGGGTACTCGCTTTATCACCACCATTGAATGTGATGCCAATCAGCGTTACAAAGAACGTCATTTGCAAGCGAATTTAGCAGATATTGTTACTGTACCCAGTCCCGTCGGCAAACCGAGTCGGGCTTTACGCAATGCCTTCACCGAGGAAATAATAGTAGATTCATCACAGAAAAGGTCTTGTATTGCTAACTGTTTAGAAACTTGTCTGTTTCGAGACAAAGGCAAAACCTACTGCTTACTCAATGCCCTAGCGCAAGCTGCCCGTGGTGATGTGGAACATGGTTTAATTTTTTCTGGTGCTAATGTTAGCCATCCAGGGCGCATCATGTCTGTTGCAGAATTGATGGCAGATTTGACGGCTTAACACCAACAGTAAGTAGAGTGACGTAAATATTTGTAGTTGGGAAAAGGCAGGAGGACGACACTTTGCTCAAGTCGAGCCAGCGCGTTGCGGAGGTTCCCTCCGTTGTAGCAACTGGCGTGGGAAACCCGCCCACGCAAGTGTCTCCAGAAGGCAGAAGGCAGGATTAAAGAGGGTTTCAGTTTAATTCACCTTTATTCATATAGTTATGTTTTTTCCCACCGACTTACTTACGAGTAACTTATCGCCAAGTCTGCGTTGTGGCTAATGCTACGCTTTCATTAACTTGAGTTCGACAAACATCACCAAAAAGACGAAAAATGATTCATCGAACTCATATTTAATTACAATTAAGTTTTAAAGTAATTGCTGAAACTGGAAATTTTTAACATTAATTTATGAACATAAATGACATTCTCAAATCCTATGTTGCTGGTAAAAGAAACTTCCAAAAACTAAATTTGCAAGAAGCAGAATTAACTAATGTCAACCTCACAGGTATAGACTTTAGCTATGCTGATTTGCGTCAAACCAGGCTGGGTAAAACTAATCTGAGCCAAGCTTGTTTACGAGAAGCCGATTTGAGTGAATCTATTCTTTGGGGTATAGATTTAAGTGAAGCAGATTTATATCGTGCTGTTTTGCGAGAAGCTGATTTAACAGGTGCAAAATTAGTTAATACTCGGTTAGAAGAAACTAACTTAATTAAGTCAAGTTTATGTGGAGCTAATTTGCATAAAGCAAACTTATCACGTTCGCTGCTGTTTCAAGTTGATTTACGTCCTAGTTCTAACCAGCGCACAGATTTAGGATATGCACTGTTGACTGGAGCAGATTTGAGTTACGCTGACCTGAGAGCGGCTTCTTTGCATCACGCTAACTTAGATCAAGCCAAGTTGTGTAGAGCTAATCTGAGTAAGACAATACAGTGGGGTAACTTAGCAGCAGATTTAAGTGGGGCTAGTTTGCAAGGTGCAGATTTGAGTTATGCCAATTTAGAAAGTGCAGTTCTACGAAAAGCCAACCTCCAAGGTGCAGATTTAACAGGGGCTATTCTCACCAATGCCGATTTTCAAGGAGCAATTATGCCTGATGGTAGGATTCATGATTGAATAGGAGCGATCGGGTAGTAGTGCATAGTCAAGAAGTGTTATTAAATACCAGAGCTATGTAATTTCCTAAGTGGGACTCAAGCAATATATTGGAAAATGAACACACTCATTATGGAAAACAACGCTTCAAGTTTAAGAAGTAAAAAGATAATCCCCATAAATAAATTTAGGAGCCAGCGCCGTGGCTCACTTTTTACTTTTACCTTGTTTGGTCATCTATACAGTTCAGTGTCAGCCGATTTTTATATTTCCTTTTTTAGATATTTATGGTATCATAATGAAGGTATTTTCTTTTTTTAGCGGGATGTAGCGCAGCTTGGTAGCGCACTTCGTTCGGGACGAAGGGGCCGCTGGTTCGAATCCAGTCATCCCGATTTGTATGTATTAATGAAAATATTAAGTTAGTGGACAATCGCCGCAGAAGTCTGCAAATTTAACCAGCCAGAAATCTGCAAGCAAGCGATCGCCCCCAATTCTAACGCAAGACTAACGCACAGTTTCACGCAAAGCCTCAGCATCAATGGGTTTGATGAGATAAAGCAAGAGTAAATTCCAAACAATAGCTGTGATGAAAGGTAGTTTACGCATCAGCTTGATCAATTTGGGCTGAGAACTACGTTCAATTTCTGCAATTTGTAAGTTGTAAGCCGCGCAGCGTTGTAAGCGGGGGAAAAATTGGGAATGTTCGGTATTTAACATGACAGGAAAAGCCCTTCCGGCCGTTTCATTGGTGTTGTAAACTACTTGACGGTCAAATTCTGTCGCATCTAGTCCTAAAGTTTTGTAAAAACCAGTCCGTTCATGAACTGTCATTGTGTGGGTAGCAAATACCGACAGCAAGAAAAAGCGACTCCACAGTTTAGCTTTCCAGTTGTTCCACAGTTGCGGTTGAGAACGTAACAGCGCCTTAAATATATCTCCGTGGCGGTTTTCATCCTGACACCAACTCTCAAAATAGCGGAAGATTGGATAAAACTGGTTTTCCGGGTGCTGTTGTAGATGTCTGTAAATAATGATGTAACGCCAATAGCCGATTTTTTCTGAGAGGTAGACGGTGTAGAGTACCCATTCTATCGGGAAAAACGTATAGGTGCGGGTTTTCGTCACCATTGCTAAATCTAGGGAGAGTTTAAAATCCCCCATTGCTTTGTTGAGAAAGCCGGCGTGGCGAGCTTCATCTCGCGCCATGAGTTGAAACATCTCTGCTAGTAAGGGACTGCGATTTTTCAGCTTGCGGGATAATTCCTTAAATAGCAAAAAGCCCGAAAATTCGGAAATGCAAGAGCGTTCTAAATAATCAATAAACGCTTGTCTCGCTTCACCTTCAATGTGTTCCCAAGACTGTTCAAATGCTTCATCCCGAACAAAGTGGTGGCGGTTGTAGTCGGCTCGCATCTCGGCTAACATCGCTTGCAATTCTGTAGCTTGAGTAGACAAATCTAAGTTGGCTGCTTTTTCAAAATCTGTTGTATAAAAGCGGGGAGTAAGTACAGTTTCTTGGCTGGGGGTTTTAATTCCTGGCTTGGGTAGAGTATTAACCATAAGTAATGCGGTAATCAAGTAAATAATTTCATAACTATCAAGTTATGATAAGTGGGATTCTTTGGCTAGACCTCTTTACAATCCTTCAGTAAAGTCGGAAATCGCCAGACTCTAGATACTGGAGCGCACTAGATAAAAGCCTTAGAGGGCAGGGGTTGAGATAGTTTATTAAGTTTTGAAACTTCTCTGCCGCAAATTCAATATATAACTATAAAGTTATTAATTGATGATAATTTCACTGACCCGAAATTTTAGAGGTTTTACCATGCGCCGTCATTTCGATAAGTCTCTGCAAGCATATCCAAATCACACAACCTTCCTCCCATCACCGAATAATGCCATACCCAAGGATTCACGGCAGCGAGTGTTACAATTCATGCAAAATATCCAGGATGAGATTTGCACAGGGTTAGAGCAAATTGACGGAGAAGCAAGTTTTCAAGAAGATTATTGGGAGCGAGAAGAAGGTGGCGAAGGACGTACCCGCGTGATTAGAGAAGGGCGGGTGTTTGAACAGGGGGGTGTGAACTTTTCCGCAGTCTGGGGAAAAAGCTTACCGGCTTCGATTTTGACTCAACGTCCAGAAGCAGCAGGACATGAGTTTTTCGCCACAGGAACTTCGATGGTGCTGCATCCTCGTAATCCCTTTGTGCCAACAGTACATCTTAACTATCGCTACTTTGAAGCTGGCCCGATTTGGTGGTTTGGTGGTGGTGCAGATTTAACGCCATATTATGCTTTTGCTGAAGATGCGGTTCACTTTCATCAGACGTTAAAAAATGCTTGTGATTACCACCATCGAGAGTATTACCCAACTTTTAAGCGGTGGTGCGATGAATACTTTTATTTGCGCCATCGTCAAGAACAGCGCGGTATTGGCGGGATTTTCTTTGATTATCAAGATGCTAATGGTAAGCTTTACGTCGGTTCTCAAACAGATACTCCAGCCGCTATTTACAGCCAAAAAATCGGAAATGTCGATCGCAATTGGGAAGATATCTTTGCGTTTGTCAAGTCTTGTGGTGAAGCTTTTTTACCCGCTTACTTGCCCATTGTAGAACGGCGACAAGGAATAGAGTATGGCGATCGCCAGCGCAATTTCCAACTGTACCGTCGGGGTCGTTATGTCGAGTTTAATTTAGTTTACGACCGAGGCACAGTATTTGGGCTGCAAACCAAGGGCAGAACCGAATCTATCCTCATGTCATTACCACCTTTAGCACGCTGGGAATATTGCTATGAACCAGAAGCAGGAACCCCAGAAGCGGAACTGACAGAAGTTTTTCTTCAGCCTAGAGATTGGGTGTAAGAAAGGCAAAAGTAAAAAGATTCTTTTGTTTTGCCTTTTAACTTTTACCTTTTTACTTCTTCTTCCCCATCCCAAAAACATAACCAAAATTTTTTAATAATGAATGAGGTATTCGCTATGAGTAGCCATTTAGATGTGCGTTTGCGAGAAGGTACAAAACATTCTCATACCTTGGCGGAAAATACTGCGTTTATGAAATGTTTCCTCAAAGGAATTGTCGAAAAGAGCTTTTTTAGGAAATTATTGGCGGATCTTTACTTTGTTTATTCTGTTTTAGAGGCAGAATTACAACGATCTCAAAATCATCCAATTGTGGGATTGATTTATTTTCCTGAATTGAATCGGCAAGCCAATTTAGAAAAAGATTTAGCATATTATTACGGTGAAAATTGGCAAGAAGAAATTAAACCTTCGCCATCTGGAAAAATTTATGTAAATCGGCTGCGGGAAATTGCTAACACACAACCTGAGTTATTAATTGCTCATGCTTACACTCGCTATATGGGAGATTTATCGGGTGGACAAGCACTGCGAAATATTGCTCGTTCTGCAATGAACTTACCACCAGATCAGGGAACTGCAATGCACGAATTTGAACAAATCCCTACCTTAGAAGCGAAACAAGCCTTTAAAGAACAATACCGTCAAGCATTAAATTCTTTGGCGATAGATGAAGCCATGATTCAGAAAATTGTAGACGAAGCTAACTATGCTTTTGCGCTTAATAGAGATGTAGTTCATGAACTAGAAGCAGATGTGAAAGCTGTTGTTGGTGAGCATGTTTTTGATTTGATGATTCGCCAAGATAAACCAGGTAGTACAGAAAATAGGGCTGAACAAAATAAGGTACTTAATTACAGTATTTGAAGTGCTGCAAAATGAACAGATACCCGACTTATTACAGAATTCGAGGATCTAAGAACCTGTAAAAATAAGATTTGAAATTGCGAATTTTTATGAACGTTTTATCGCAAAATGTGAAATTTGATGCTGACTTGTTGAGAAAATATGATCAGCCTTTACCTCGTTACACTAGTTATCCTCCCGCTACAGAGTTAACAGAGGATTTTGAACAAGCTGATTTTAAAGCAGCGATCGCAGTTGGCAATTACAAGAAAACACCTCTATCACTCTATTGTCATATTCCCTTTTGTGAAAGTGCTTGTTATTTCTGCGGTTGTAACACTGTTATTACTCCCAATAAAATACTTGCTGAACCTTATTTAAATTATTTGATTCGGGATATTCAGCGAGTAGCATCTTTAATTCATCACGAACGCACTGTTCAACAATTACATTGGGGTGGTGGAACTCCTAACTATTTATCGCTACGTCAAGTCGAGGCTTTATGGTATGCACTCAATCATTGTTTTGATTTTGATGATGATGCAGAAATTTCTATTGAAGTCAATCCGCGATTTTTAGATAGAGATTACCTATTTGCTTTAAAAGATTTAGGTTTTAATCGCATTAGTTTTGGCATTCAAGATTTTAATTTGCAAGTACAACAAGCTGTTAACCGCATTCAGCCGGAAGAAATGCTGTTTCAGGTAATGGATTGGGTGCGCGATGCTGGTTTTACTAGTGTGAATGTTGATTTAATTTATGGCTTACCCTATCAAACTTTAGAGACTTTTAAAAGTACAGTTAACAAGACAATTCAACTCAATCCAGACCGAATTGCGGTATTTAATTTTGCTTATGTACCTTGGTTAAAACCAATTCAACGTTTAATTCCGCAAGAGGCTTTGCCATTAGCTGAAGAAAAATTGCGAATTTTGCAGATGTCGATTGAAGAATTAAGCAACAATGGCTATGTTTTTATCGGGATGGATCATTTTGCTAAACCGAATGATGAATTAGCGATCGCCCAACAACAAGGGCAACTACATCGCAACTTCCAAGGCTATACCACCAAACCAAAATCTGATTTATTAGCATTTGGGATGAGTTCAATTAGTATGCTGCATGATGTGTATGTGCAGAATCATAAACGACTAAAAAATTACTATCAAGCAATTAATAGTGATGAATTACCCATTGAAAAAGGAGTGAAACTAAATCAAGATGATGTTGTGCGCCGGACAATCATTATGGAATTAATGTGTCAATTTCAGCTTTCACCAGACAAAATAGAAGAAAAATATCATTTACATTTTGATGGTGATTTTGCTGAATATTTTCAAAGAGAGCAATTACAACTACGGTTATTAGAAGCTGATGGTTTGATTAAACTTTCTCCTAATCAAATTGAAGTTACACCAAGCGGTAGATTACTCATTCGGAATATCGCGGCTGTCTTTGATGTTTATCTGCGGGAACGAGCAAATATTGGTTATTCTAAAGCGATTTGAAGAATTAGCAATTGGGAGTGAGAAAGTCAAAAAGTTATTTAATTTTTTAGTTTTAACTCCCCGAATTTTGGCTTTTGAATTGGTATGAGGAGTGTTTGTGAAATTTAATTCCATGAGAAATTGGTCAGATAATCCCCAATCATTACGTCTTGATTGGCTAACTGTCGCATTTTTTGCGATAATTCATGCCCTGGCATTGTTAGCACCGTGGTTTTTTTCTTGGTCAGCGTTGGGTGTGATGTTATTGCTGCATTGGCTATTTGGCAGTATTGGAGTTTGCCTGGGATATCACAGAATGTTGAGCCATCGTAGCTTGCGTGTGCCTAAGTGGTTGGAATATGCGATCGCAATTTTGGGGGCGCTATCTTTGCAAGGCGGGCCAATATTCTGGGTAGCAGGACATCGTTTACATCATGCTCACACAGAAGATGAATACAAAGATCCCTACTCTGCCCGCAGGGGTTTTTGGTGGAGTCATGTTTTATGGATTTTCTACCCCAACAAGGAATTCTTTGATTATGACTGCTACCAAAGATATACACCTGATTTAGCGCGAGATGCCTTTTACCGTTGGCTAAATCGCTACTTTTTACTATTACAAATTCCCGTTGCTTTGTTGTTATATGCCCTTGGCGGTTGGTCATTTGTCATCTATGGTGTGTTTTTGAGATGTGTAATTTTGTGGCACACAACTTGGTTTATTAACTCAGTAACCCACATGTGGGGATATCGCACATTTGAGTGTAATGATAATTCGCGTAATCTCTGGTGGGCGGCGATTCTCACCTATGGCGAGGGATGGCACAACAATCACCATGCCTATCCTCATGTAGCGAGGTGTGGTTGGCGCTGGTGGGAAATTGATATGACTTGGTGGGCAATTAAATTATTGAAAAACCTGCGTCTGGCACAAGATGTCAACTTGCCACCGAAATTAAGTAGGTCAGTGTAAATAATTATTGTGGGGATAAGGCAGGGAGCAGGGGGAGAAAGAGTTTGAGCCTTATTTACTTTTCCTCGCATAGCTTGGTTTTATTGCACTGGCTTATTTAGAGTTGTTATTAGTACAAAATGGTAGGGGTGAACGGCCACCCCTACCATTTTGTTTTCTTGATTTTCAAGATAGTTACTAAGCCAAAATTGGTTTTGAGTCTTAACTGAACCTTATAAAGCCAAAATGGGTAACATTCTCAAAAACTGAGTATCCTTTTTCTCACTCAGCAACGCCACTGAGGGAGTCGGCAAAGCCGATGACAGTCGCCTCAAGTCGGGAAACCCGCCCACGGCGCTGTCTCCCCAACGCAGTGGCTCCTCAGCACTCAAAACTCAGCATTCGATCAAGAAGATAGATATTGCCCCATTTCTGGTTGTTGACGACGCAGAACATTCATGGCTTGCTGCTGAATTTGACGAACACGTTCGCGGCTGACATTGAGCTTTTCGCCAATCTGTGCCAAACTCCGTTCTTGATTATCTAGCAGTCCAAAACGCAAAATTAATACTTCACGTTGTACAGGTTTCAGTGAAGATAACCAGTTATCCAGGTCTTGACGCAGCATTTCTTGGGTAATTTGGTCGTTGGGGGAGACACCATCATCACTTAAAAGTTCACTGAGTTCTGTGTCTTGGTTATCGCCAACTTTTAAATCTAAAGAAATTGTCGAACTAGCAGCACTGAGATATTCTCGAATTTGGCTGGGTTCGATGTCCAATTTTTGACCAATTTCTGCCACCGAAGGACGACGACCGAGAGTTTGAAACAGTTCTCGCTGGACTTTCTTGATTTGATTGAGTTTTTCGTTAACGTGAATCGGTAGCCTAACAGTGCGGGATTTTTCAGCGATCGCTCTGGTGATAGCTTGGCTAATCCACCAGTAGGCGTAGGTTGACAACTTATAACCACGATTGGGGTCGAATTTTTCTATCCCTCGTTGCAAACCAATTGCACCTTCTTGAATCAAATCCAATAACTCTAGGTTGCGACGCTGATATTTTTTGGCGATAGAAACCACCAGTCGGAGGTTTGCTGTCACCATTTTTTGCTTTGCTCGTTGACCAATCTGGAGGATTTGAGTGATTTCAGATTCGTTTTTATTGACAAAATTAGCTAATTCTGCTAATGTAGGTTCCCTATCTAATTGTTCACTCAGCTTTTGTTTCTGCTCCTCAATGGCAATCATTTGCTGTACTTGCCTGCCATAAGTGATTTCTTGGTCTGAGGTGAGTAGAGGAAACTGGCCAATCTCTCGTAAATAAATGCGTACCATGTCAGGACTTAGGCTGGACATACAACTTTCAAACTGTGCTTATTTGATAATTTCAGACGAATCTAAAAGTATAAATCAAATAGGCTCAGAAAAAATGCCAATTCGCACGAGCCATTTTGTGCTGCGATCGCTATTTTGAAATAAGTCGAGTTATTCGTGCGATCGCCCACCGGATCTACTGATTTGGTAGCGATCGCTTTGGTAAAATAGCATAAATCATCATTGCTGATGTCAAATGAATGACAAGATTCATCCATGACCAATTTTCCAAAGACTACCTAGAAGAACTCCTCAAACCATTCGGAACAGTCCAAGCACCAAGTCGAGTCGCAGCCGAAGTCAAAGAAATAGACGTATTATTCACACCAATTACCAACCAAACAGCTAATCTAGCCACATTGGGAATATTAGGCAGAATGGCCACAACACCAGCCATCTTTGAACCATTTCGCAACCCCGCATCAATAGACGAAATAGGCGATTGTATCTCTAAATTATTAGAAATCAAGAGCGCAATTCAACGAGAAGCAAAGCGCAACAAAAGTAAAATACCAGACACAGAAATTCCCCAATTGTGGATACTCACACCCACCGCCTCCAAAAATATCATTTCTGGCTATGGTGGGCAACTAAAATCAGATTGGGGAGATGGAATATACTTTTTACCCAAGTATTTTCGCACAGCCATAGTTGCAATTCATCAGTTACCATCAACTCCCGAAACACTATGGCTGAGAATACTAGGACGTGGTAAGGTACAGCAGCAAGCGATTGATGAATTAGTCACACTCCCAACCACTTACCCATTCAAAAGAGTGACGCTAGAATTACTTTATAGCCTGCAACAAAATTTGCGAATCAATCAAAATATCGAAACAGATGATCGGGAGTTAGTGATGAGATTAGCACCACTGTATCAGGAAGACAGAGAACGCGCTAGACAAGAAGGTTTACAGGAAGGTTTAGAGCAAGGCTTACAGCAAGGTGTACAACAAGGAGAACAACAGCTAATTCTGCGGCTGTTAAATCGGCGTTTAGGAGAAATCGATATATCTTTAATCGAGCAGATTCAAGGATTATCTATCGAACAATTAGAATCTCTGGGAGAAGCATTGTTAGATTTTGCCATAGTGGCAGATTTAGAAGCTTGGTTAAGCCAACAACAAGATACAATCCAATAAATTATTAATTTTGATTAAGTTGGAGCGATCGCACTCAATAATAAACAAAATTTTATAACAAAAAAAGAGAGGCTGTTGTTTCACCTCTCTTATTTAAATTTAGTTAACTCAGGTATCAGGACTGTTATCCCTTACCTGTAACTTTTTCAATATCTGTTGGGTTTGTGAACAATGAAGCTGAGGATTTGGCACTGCTTGATGTTATCAAAACCTACAACACGGATGTAGTGGGTGGGATATTGAGAACGGCAAGCTTGAACTTCGCCTAATACTTCGCGGGTGGATTTAGCACCGAACAAAGGCAACTTCCACATTGTCCAGTAGAATTCGGTGGGTTCAGAAGTTTCGTTGAACTCGATCGCTGGGATGTAACCTTGATTCAGAATGTACTGAATTTGCTTTTCAATTTGAGCATCGCTCAGAGGGGGAAGATAAGACAGGGTTTCGTAGCGGCGCTCTTTTGGTAGGGTTTGCATAGCTAATAATAAAGGTTTGCTATTGAGTGACGACTTGGATGTTTCCTAACTGGCTAAGTTATCCCAGTCAGGATCGGAAAATTGCTGTTGTTCTGATTCAGGACTGGGGTTAGTTAAACTCAGCTGCGTGATGCGTTCTAAGTGTTGGCGACGCTGTTCCATATTGGCTTGCTTAATACCAGTGCGAACCATTTCTGGTAAGAACTCTGCCACTTCTTCGGCTATATGTTCTCTAACTGTCATAATTCGCTGTGCTAAGTCAGGTTTGTGTTGGAAAAGTTGTTCAATATAAGCTTCTCCATCCTGAACTTTTCCGGCAGAAAAGTTATGCAGCCAAACAGCTAACGGTGGATTCGTTTCGCCTAGCTGTGCCAGTACAATCCTTAGCGCCTGATATGTTAGGTAGCTTTGGAGAGTTTTGGCTGTATCTTTCGCAATTTGCTTGAGATTCATGCTTGACCCAGCCCAAATTTAAGTTAAAAGTAAAAAGTAATAAGTAAAAAGATTTTCTTTTACCTTTTAACTTTTTACCTTTTACTTGATGATCAGACGGTATCCATTGCCTCAAACTCGAACTTGATTTCTTTCCACAGTTCGCAAGCAGCAGCTAGTTCAGGAGACCACTTAGCAGCTTCACGAATAACATCGTTACCTTCACGCGCCAAGTTGCGGCCTTCGTTACGAGCTTGGATACACGCTTCCAAAGCTACACGGTTAGCGGTTGCACCAGGAGCATTACCCCAGGGGTGTCCGAGTGTACCACCACCAAATTGTAGTACGGAGTCATCACCAAAGATTTCTACCAACGCGGGCATGTGCCATACGTGGATACCACCAGAAGCAACTGCCATAACACCAGGCAGAGAAGCCCAATCTTGGGTAAAGTAGATACCGCGAGACTTGTCTTGCTCAACGTAGTTTTCCCGCAACAGGTCAACGAAGCCCATTGTGATACCACGTTCACCTTCTAATTTACCTACCACAGTACCGGTGTGGATGTGATCACCACCAGATAAACGTAGGGCTTTAGCTAATACACGGAAGTGAATACCGTGGTTCTTTTGACGGTCGATTACAGCGTGCATCGCGCGGTGGATGTGCAGCAATAAACCGTTGTCACGACACCAACGCGCCAAGGTGGTGTTAGCTGTGAAACCTGCTGTGAGGTAGTCGTGCATGATGATGGGCATATTGAGTTCTTTAGCGTACTCAGCCCGCTTCAACATTTCTTCGCAGGTAGGCGCGGTAACGTTGAGGTAGTGACCTTTGATTTCGCCTGTTTCAGCTTGAGACTTGTGGATAGCATCAGCTACGAACAAGAAGCGATCGCGCCATCTTTGGAATGGTGCAGAGTTGATGTTTTCGTCGTCTTTTGTAAAGTCCAAACCGCCGCGCAAACACTCGTATACTGCACGACCGTAGTTCTTAGCAGACAAACCTAATTTGGGTTTGATTGTACATCCCAACAGAGGACGACCGTATTTGTTTAACTTGTCGCGCTCAACTTGGATACCGTGGGGAGGGCCTTGGAAGGTCTTGATGTAAGCTACAGGGAAGCGAATGTCTTCCAAACGCAATGCCCGCAACGCTTTAAAACCAAATACGTTACCTACAATAGAGGTTAAAACGTTGGTGATGGAGCCTTCTTCAAAGAGATCCAGAGGATAGGCAATGTAGGCAATAAACTGGTTGTCTTCGCCAGGAACTGGTTCGATATCGTAGCAACGACCTTTGTAACGATCTAGATCGGTTAATAAGTCTGTCCATACGGTTGTCCAAGTACCAGTAGAAGACTCAGCCGCTACAGCCGCAGCTGCTTCTTCAAAGGGAACTCCAGGCTGGGGTGTAACACGAAACGCCGCCAGAAGATCCGTATCTTTAGGTGTGTAATCAGGTGTGTAATAAGTTAGTCTGTAATCTTGAACCCCGGCTTTATACCCAGCTTTTGACTGAGTCTTCGTTTGAGCGTAAGACATATCTATCCTTCCAAGATGTCACTCTTTTTACTTATCAAATCACGTTTTGTGCAACTTCCTCTCACCATTTTTTCACCCTCATCACTAGAGGAGAAAGTTAGGCACAATTTTGTTGTTAGAGGTCGTCTTCGCCGAAGGGTAGCAGTTTTTCTTTAATTAACACTTGGTTTCTCACCAGTGCTGTTCACGCTCAGGAGTGCATATCCTGGCGCTTGCGCCCTTGTCGTATGAAAAAATTTCTTTTATCTATTCTTCTTGACTCGCTAAATCTTTGTAGCCTCCGTAAAAACTCTCTACTTTGCAGAAAGTATGAGGTTATTCTCGTTTACATCCGTTTAATTAAGGAAATGCGCGTTCTCGCTTACATTTCCGCACCCGCACTCCTGCTGTGTTTCCAATTTGTAGAAAGCAAACCAGAAGAGACTTTGCGGGATGCTGATTTAGTCGAGTAGTCAGCGAAAGACAAAATTGCACACAACGTAATTTGTAACTTGTCTCACAATATATCAATAAATTGCATAAGTTATTCTTTGAAAATTTTTAACTTATATATTTAAATTTGTTATTACATAAAGATTTAAACATTTTGTTAAAACTAATTTACAAATGTAGCTTCTAACTGTATGGAAATGTGAACAATAGATTTGGGGAGGGAATAGGGAAGGTTTCTTAACGGTCTGTGACTCTTGATTTAAGCCTCCGTCAAGACCTACTGCTTGTAGGCGGGGGACTCAGACCCAAGGTGGGGAGAGGGACAGTTACAAGTAACAAATGACTAATAACTCAGTAATTTCTGGGAAAAATACTTGAAGACGATTTAAACAATATCAACAAAGGGAATACTGAGTTTAACCGCCAGCCAGTTTAGGCAATGGCTAAACTTACTGTCTTTTGAGGAAATGTCACCGTGGTATTGTTTCGCAAGCGTATGAGTTTTTTGACGACTTCGATTTTGCTGGGGTTGATGACTTTGCCAAACATTGGCCTGGTAATGATGACAAATCCAGCCAAGGCGCAAACCAATAGTGAAAATCCATCAACTCTGACTCCAGATGTTCAGCGATCGTCGGATGTGACTCCTTCTTACCCAGCTTCCGCACCACCGCCACAAGTCAAACCTTTACCAGACGAGAGAAATCTGGAGGAAAGGTCAATAGAAACAGATTACCGTGTCAGTAACTTGCTGAAAGACTTTAAAGGAAATTTGTGGGTGGGTTATTGGCGGGGATTATCGCGGATTGACCCCAAGACAGGTAAGATATTAGCGCGGGTAAATTTACCGAATGTGGCGATCGGTGCTTTAGCTCAAGACAAAGTGGGGCGTTTATGGGTGGGAACTTATGAAGGACTGATGCGAGTTGACCCCCGGACGAATGAAATTACAGCGCAGAATTTGTTTTTACCTTCCAAGCGGGTGTTGTCGATGTTAGTTGACAAGCGCGGTTACTTGTGGGTGGGAACTGATAGCGGTTTAGCTTTAATTAGTCCCGACCAAGGCTTAATTATGACGACAGTGAAAAATTTACCTGGAGTCAGTGCCAACACCTTAACTTTAGATGCAGAAGGTCAACTGTGGGTGGGGACTTTGGATGGTTTGGTTAGGGTAAACACTACCAACGCTTATATTATGAAGCGAATTGACGGTTTACCCGGTACAACAGTGCAAACCTTAGCTATTAGTCCAGAAGGGTTAATTTGGGCGGGAATGGCTAATAATTTGCTAGTAATTGACCCAAAAACTGATAAAGTGTTGCGATCGGTGACTCCATTGCGGGGAAAGAATGTCACAGCAATAAAATTTGCCCAAGATGGTAGTGTTTGGGTAGGGACGAATAATGGTTTGTTACGATTAAATCCACATACAGGCGCACTTTTAGATCAAGTTGCGGGTCTTCCTTCTAGTCGAGTGCTTGCGCTTATACCAGATATTAGTAATAAATTATGGATCGGCACTAGTGAAGGTTTAGCTTGGTTAATGCCCAAAATGGGTGGTGCAAAACCCCATCTTGCTTTCAGTCGTGCAGTGAAATGAGGGAGTGGTGAGTTGGGAATGGGGAATAGTAATTCCTTGTTTCCTCTCCCTACTCCCTACTCCCTACTCCCTACTCCCCAGTCAAAAATGCCAGTTACTACCCAGCAATTAATTCAATGGAAACAACAGGGACGTATTATCGCAGCTTTAACTGCTTGGGATTATGCGATCGCCCAACTGATCGACGCGGCTGGTGTAGACTTAATTTTGGTCGGAGACTCGATGGCGGTGGTGTTAGGTTATGAAACTACACTCCCCATTACCCTAGAGGAAATGCTATTTCATGCTAAAGCAGTGCGTCGGGGTGTCAAACGCGCTTTAGTGGTGGTTGATTTGCCATTCTTGACTTATCAAGAAAGTATTGCTCAAGCTATGCACTCAGCCGGCAGAGTTTTAAAAGAAACTGGGGCGCAAGCAGTCAAGCTAGAAGGTGGCTATCCCGCGATGGTAGAAACAATTGGGCGTTTAGTCCAAGCGGGAATCCCGGTGATGGGTCATGTGGGGTTGACACCGCAATCAGTTCATCAACTGGGTTTGCGCCAACAGGGAAAAACGGAAGAACAAGCAGAGAGAATTTTAAATGAAGCGATCGCCTTAGAACAAGCGGGTGTCTTCTCCATCGTGTTAGAGCATATTCCCGCAGATTTGGCAAGGCAAATCACAGAAAAACTCAGCATTCCCACAATTGGGATTGGTGCTGGTTCCTATTGCGATGGTCAAGTGTTAGTTACTTCAGATGTTCTTGGTCTTTCCGCCAAGCAACCACCATTTGCCAAAACCTACACCAACCTGCGGGAAACGATTACTCAAGCTGTACAGAATTACGCTGTCGAGGTGCGGGAGAGAAAGTTTCCGTAATTAAACCAGTGAACAGTGAACAGTGAACAGAAATCATGAGTGTATGGTGAAGGACTCATACCCAAAATTTAACTGATAACTGTTAAATAAAACCAATGCGGTGTAAAGGCCAAAAGCGAAATACAGCGCGACCGATGATATTTTGTCTGGGGAGAAAGCCCCAATAACGGGAGTCATTACTGTCGTTGCGGTTGTCGCCCATGACAAACAACTCATCTGGTGGAACTTGCACTGGCGGGAATGGCTGATTTGCTGGTTCAGCGATGTAATCTTCTGGCAAAGCTTGACCGTTGAGATAAACTTTACCACCAGCGACTTTAATAATTTCTCCAGGTGTGCCAATTACCCGTTTAATAAAAGCTTGGTCTTTGGGATAGCCGCGTTTTTGTAATTCTTCGGGGGCTTGAAAAACTACGATATCCCCAGTGGCGGGCGGTTGAAAATGGTATGAAATTTTTTCTACCACCAAGCGATCGCCTTCATGTAAAGTTGGCACCATAGAATCAGAAGGGATGTAGCGAGGTTCCGCCACAAAAGTTCTGATTAATACTGCCAATAATAAAGCGATCGCGACTAAAGTTAAATTTTCTCGCCAACCACGCCATGTTTTTGATGAGGTATTAGCTGCTTTTGTATCAGTTTCCTGGGGAATCATAGAATTTTTTAGCCAGTGCAAACAGTGGAATAAATGCCTTCTGCTATATTATTTACCAAATAAACAAGAATACCCATCACAACTACCTCATCTCCTCAAACAAATTCAATGATGGCTAATGATGGGTAGAAAAACTATTGCCACGGTGAAGAAGGTAGTTGGGCAATTGACTGAACAGCACAGCCTTCTAAAAATATAGGGACACGTCCACAATTAGGACATTTCATCACATCATCTTGTTGAGTATCAGGTTTATTTTTTGGTTTTGGTTTAGAATTTTGTGGTGTGAGAAAAATCACATCAATAGATAATGGAGTCGAACAATGACGACATTCACAAATTATTAACTGTCCGGCATCACTCGTTTGATAGACTTTTAGGTGTTGTGTGGGATAAAATTTTTCTGGTTTTTCTGAGTTTTCTGAGCTGTCGTATCTGTCGGATCTTTCGTATCGTTCTGATCTTTCATATCGTTCTGATCTTTCTGACCTTTCGTATCTTTCTGATCTTTCAGGTTTTTCAGGTTTTGATTGTTCTTCAAGCTTTTCAGACATCGGTTTGACCATGTTTCCTTACAGAGCATTCAATTGAATTTTGAGGTACTGTTAGTGCAGCATTAACATTTAAGAGACACTGCTGTGACTTCCGATTCAGAATGCAACTAAACACTTTTAGCACGCCATATTAAATACTACAACCCCAGATTCTACTCATCCGCAGAATACAGATGTAAGAGAAAAAAGGTTATGACTGGTGCAAAATTATGGAAAAACGAACCGCAAAGGACGCAAAGGACACAAAGTTATAAGACAATAAAGTTCAGTTAAGGCAACAACTTAGACTGGTGTAGGTTGGGTGGAGGAACGGAACCCAACATTCACGCATACTTTGTTGGGTTACGCTATCGCTACACCCAACCTACTATTCTCTTAACTGAACCGTATTGAGTTATAAGAGTTTAAGAGAGTTCTTGCGTCAGTACTCAAGGTTTAAGGGTGAAGGGTTATAAGAGTTTTGAATACCTACACCTTCACACCCTTACACCCTTAATTACCTATGCACTAAAATATTTCGCTACTGGGTGGTAGGTAATAATTGCCGTTGTAGACTGTTCAGGATAAAGTTGTTCACTTTCATCCATATACAGATTAATTCTGCCAGTGTCTAACAACTCTAACTGCTTGTACTGGTCTTGCATATTGGGACAAGCTGGATAGCCAAAACTATAGCGCGAACCGCGATAGCGTTGGGCTAAAATATCCCGAATGTTATCAGGTTCCTCAGCAGTAAAACCTAACTCCTGACGAATTCTGGCGTGTGTCCACTCCGCTAAAGCCTCCGCCATCTGCACTGCTAAACCGTGGAAGTAGAGATAATCGGTGTATTGATTATCTGCAAACAGCTTTTGGGCGTATTCTGTCGCAACTTCACCCACAGTCACCGCCTGCATCGGGAAGACATCAATTATCCCCGACTCCTTGGGCGCAAAGAAATCTGCAATGCACAACCGTCTTAAAGACTTTTGTCTCGGAAACTCAAAGCTGGCTTTGACTTGTGCATCCGGGTTGTTCGTTTCATAGACATACAGCGTATTCCCCTCAGCCTGACAAGGAAAATAACCGTAAATGACTTGAGGATGCAATAAATTCTCCTCAATAATGCGCTGCTTCCAACTTTCTAAAATTGGGTAAACTTTTGCATCTAAGAAAGCCTGATATTCTTCCTTTGATTGTTCCTTCGGCTTACGGAATTGCCATTGTCCCGCAATTAAAGCTTGCAAATCCAAATGCCAGAATAATTCCTCTAAAGGAATATCCGCAGGTTGTAATAACTTGCTTCCCCAGAATGGCGGTGTGGGACGTTCTATGTCTACTGCGACGGCTTCGGAACGGCTTGTATCAATAGGGAGTGGGGAGTGGGGAGTGGGGAGTGGGGAGTGCTGAGTGTTGAGTGTTGAGTGCTGAGTAGTTTCTGGTTCATTACTGACTTCATCCAAAAATCCTTGCAAGTCATCCCAGTTACCAGCAGCTTTGGCTGGCATTAATTTATCCATAAAATGCAAGTCAGAGAAGGCATCTTTGCCATAAACCACTTTACCTTTATAAGCGTTTTGGCAATCATTATGCACAAATTTGGGAGTTAACGCCGCGCCGCCTAAAATTACTGGGACAGTAATTCCTTTTTCGTTGAATACTTCCAAGTTTTCTTTCATGAAGGCGGTGGATTTCACCAGCAAGCCACTCATGGCAATACAATCAGCTTTGTGTTGATTGTAAGCCTCGATAATGTTTTCGACTGGCTGCTTAATTCCCAGGTTAATTACTTTGTAGCCGTTGTTAGAAAGAATGATATCTACTAAGTTTTTACCAATGTCGTGGACATCACCTTTAACTGTGGCAATAATTACCTTACCTTTGGCATTATTCCCCGCCTCGGATTTTTCCATGAACGGTTCTAGGTAAGCTACCGCCGCTTTCATGGTTTCGGCTGACTGTAAGACGAAGGGTAACTGCATTTGTCCTGAACCGAACAACTCACCGACTACTTTCATCCCATCTAGCAAGAAAGTATTGATAATCTCCAGTGGTTTGTAGGTTTCTAAGGCTTTGCTTAGGTGCTTTTCTAACCCAATGCGTTCGCCGTCGATAATGTGGCGTTTGAGAATTTCTTCAATGGGGAGAGTTTCATCAACGCCTTTTTCCCGTTTCGCACTGACTCCAGCAAATAAGGTGGTAAGCTCTCCTAGAGGATCGTAAATGCAGACATCGCCCTCAAATTTCCGTTCGTCGTAAATCAACTGGCGACAAACTTCTTGATGACGGGCTTCAATCTTCGCCAATGGTAAGATTTTGCTGGCGCTGACAATTGCTGCATCCATTCCCGCCGCCATTGCTTCGTGCAGAAACATGGAGTTGAGGACGATACGCGCGGCGGCGGAAAGTCCAAAGGAAATATTAGATACACCCAAGATGACATGACATCCGGGTAATTCTTGGCGAATGCGGCGAATAGATTCAATGGTAGCTTTGCCGTTTTCTCGGTCTTCTTCAATCCCAGTAGAAATTGGTAGGGCTAAGGTATCAAAGAAGATTTCTGTAGCAGGTATACCGTATTCTACAGCTTGGCGGTAGGCACGTTGAGCAATTTGGAATTTTTTCTCCGCAGTCCGCGCCATCCCATCTTCATCAATCGTACCGATGACTACACCCGCGCCGTACTTTTTCGCCAATTCCAGCACCTTCAAAAAGCGCGGTTCGCCGTCTTCGTAGTTGGTGGAGTTTAGCAAACATTTACCACCAGCAACTTTTAACCCCGCCTCCATTTTTTCCCATTCGGTGGAGTCGAGCATTAAGGGTAAGGTAACATTATTCACGATGCGCGAAACGAGTTCGTGCATATCTCGCACGCCGTCACGCCCCACATAATCGACGTTGACATCTAGGATGTGTGCGCCTTCTTTGACTTGCGACCGCGCCATTGACACCAGTCCGTCCCAGTCTTCGGCGTTGAGTAAGTCGCGGCACTTTTTAGAACCACTGGCGTTAAGACGTTCACCGACAATTAAGAAAGAATTGTCTTGGGTATAAGGTTGAGTTGTATATATTGATGCCGCCGCAGGTTCGAGGCTGGGCTGTCTGACTTTTGGCTTTAATTCTTTGGCGATTTCTGCTAGTTGTTGAATGTGTTCTGGACGTGTCCCACAGCAACCCCCAATCACTTGGACACCCAAATCTTCAACAAAGTGCATTAAAGCCATCCGTAATTCTAGCGGTGTCAAGCGGTAGTGTGCTTGACCGCCAACGTTCTCCGGTAAACCCGCGTTAGGAATACAAGAAACCACAAACGGCGAATGTTCTGCCAAATACTTGATGTGTGGTTTCATCAAGTCTGGCCCTGTGGCGCAGTTTAAACCGAGAATATCGATTTTATATGGTTCCAAAATGGTCAGGACAGCATTGATTTCTGTACCTACCAACATTGTTCCCATGCTTTCCATTGTCACCGATACCATCAACGGGATGCGATCGCCTCTCTTCACAAAGGTTTCTTCTATCCCGTTCAGCGCAGCTTTGATTTGCAGCACATCTTGGCAAGTCTCAACCAATAATAAATCTACTCCACCATCCATTAGGGCTTCTGCTTGTTCCGCAAAAGCAGCCTTCATGGTGTCAAAGTCAATATGTCCCAAGGTAGGGAGTTTGGTTGTCGGGCCGATGGAACCTGCAACGAAGCGGGGTTTTTCAGGTGTGGAAAATTCCGCCGCCACACCCTTGGCGAGTTCGGCTGCGGTTTTGCTGAGGTAGTAAGCTTGGTCTGCTAAGTCATACTCTGCCAGTACAATCGAGGTACTGCCAAAACTATCGGTTTCAATGACATCCGCACCCGCAGCGAGAAAGTCACGGTGAACTTTGGCGACAGCTTCGGGTTTTGAATGAACTAAATATTCGTTACAACCTTCATATTGTGCGCCACCGAAATCTTCAGCAGTCAGGTTTTGGGTTTGCAAGTTAGTCCCCATCGCCCCGTCAAAAACAATCACCGGGCTATCAGGACTACGCAGGCGTTCAAGGAAAGGATGAGTCATATTTTCCCAGAAGAAATGATTTTTCAGTTGAGGAGATCCCCCCAACCCTTAAAAAGGGGGGGCTATTGTTCTATTTATCCTCTTTAAAAGCAGAGGATTATTTTTTTAACCCCCTTTTGAAGGGGGTCGCCGTAGGCGGGGGGATCTTATTTTAGGACGCTCGAAGTTTGATCCGAGAATATTGGAATGAAGTGAGTATTGTAATACTCGACTTAATTTATTATTTTCCCTAATTGTGGGATAGAATGGGCGATCGCTCATAATCTCAACTTACATACCAATGCTGAGATCCCATGTTAGAAGTCGGGGATCTGATGAATCATGAAGGATATATGACAAGACTTTATTCCCAGTTGTTAGGAAAATCCAATAAACGTTATGTTGGTGAGGTTGCGAGATTAAAATAGCTGTAGCAAGCAATCAACAACACTTGTATGATTTTTCACGCCTTGTTTAAGGATTACAGATAATGCGACCGATCAAAAGACCCATCAAACCAGCGACTTACATATCCTTTCTCTACATCTACCAAACTACTTGGGGAACTGCTGGTGATGTCTGTTTAATCCGGGAATCAGTAGCAAATGAAAGTACGACCAAGTTTATCGGTCATAAAGTCCGGCTGGTAGTACCGAAATGGTTAGAACGCGATCGCGTGGCGCATTTTCCAGTAATTAAGGTTGCTGGTAATGTCGGTGAAGGACACCCCAAAGAACATCCCTATGAATGGGAGGTGTATGAAGGTGTAGATCGAGAAATTGCGATCGCCGCTTTAAAACCTTGGGGCTTCAAGTTAATTGATCAACCAGAGTAACTCTCATTGCTTCAAGGGATGTCTTAAGAACTACTGCCTTTCATCCTCAAGTGCTACTGCGTTACACTTGGGGTCTTATCGGCAAAGTTGATAAATTTATTACAATGAACCAGGTAGACTATCTCCGCATTAGTTTAATCGATCGCTGTAATTTTCGCTGTCAATATTGTATGCCGGAGGGTGCAGAACTAGAATATGCCCTCAAGCAACAACTACTCTCTGACGCGGAACTACTGACTTTGATTCAAGAGGTGTTTATCCCTGTTGGTTTTACGCGATTTCGTTTAACTGGGGGGGAACCTCTACTGCGTCCTGGTGTAGTAGATTTAGTCAAGGCGATCGCATCATTCAGAGAAACTCAAGATTTATCGATGACAACCAACGGGTTTTTACTCGCACCCATCGCCAAAAATCTTTATGAAGCTGGCTTACGCCGAATAAATATTAGTTTAGATTCCCTTGATCCCGACATCTTTGATCAAATTATCGGCAATCATGGGCGTTCTCGCTGGGAACAGGTTTGGAACGGGATTCAAGCCGCCTACAAGGTGGGATTTAACCCTCTGAAGCTGAATGTAGTGGTGATCCCCGGTGTTAATGACCATGAGATTCTCGATTTAGCCGCCCTCACAATTGAAAAACAGTGGCACGTCCGATTTATTGAATTTATGCCGATTGGTAATTGGCAATTATTTGGCGATCGCGGTTGGATCTCTTCTGCTGATTTACGCCAACGCATTCGCAAACAATGGGGTTTGACAGAATCGCAAGTTTGTGGTAGCGGGCCTGCGGATGTTTTTCAAATTCCGGGAGCAAAAGGCACGCTAGGATTTATTAGCCAGATGTCAGAATGTTTTTGCGATCGTTGTAACCGGATGCGATTCAGCGCCGATGGTTGGTTAAGACCCTGCTTATTAAATGAAACTGGTCAATTAGACTTAAAAACTGCCCTGCGTTCTGGTGTCAGCATCCACCAGTTACGAGAACAGGTAAGACACTTATTAGCCATCAAGCCAGAAATTAACTTTAAAGGCCGCGACTCTGGCACTACAGGCACATACAGCCGTACTATGTCACAAATAGGCGGATAAAACTTTGTTGAGTAATGAGTTCTGAGATTTGAGGCTGTTTAATTACTCAGCACTCAGCACTCAGCACTCAGCACTTCCTTACGCTTGTCGTGAATAGTATTCCACAACCAGCAGTTCGTTAACTTGTAGAGCCACCCACTCGCGCTCAATGACACCGTTAACTTTACCAGTCAGCTTGTTTTTATCAAATTCCAAATGGCTGGGCAGGTTAGCCAAACCGGGATATTGCAAGTTGGTTTCTACCAACTTCCGTGATTGTGCTTTATCCCGAACCGCAATTACCTCGCCAGGACGGCACTGATAGCTGGGAATATTAACTACACGACCATTGATTGTGACATGACCGTGATTTACCAGCTGACGCGCTGCTGGAATTGTGGGAGCCATACCCAAGCGGAAAACGGTATTATCTAAGCGCATTTCTAGCAATTGCAATAATACTTGTCCGGTAGAACCAGTAACACGTCTGGCTTTACGGACATAGCGTAGCAGTTGCTTTTCTGTCAGACCGTAGTTACAACGGAGTTTTTGCTTTTCTTCGAGACGGACAGCATATTCAGAACGCTTTTTGCGGTTCTGACCATGTTGACCGGGCGGATAGGCGCGTCTTGCGCTTTTACGAGTTAATCCTGGTAATTCGCCTAAGCGACGTACAATTCTGAGGCGTGGCCCTCTGTATCGGGACATGAGTTTCCTTAATTTAATCCTGTTTAAACTTTACCCAGACATACTATTATAAATATCTGTAAATGAAAAATGCTAAAAATCCGAAATTTAATCATCAAAAATTTATAAATATCAGAATTTAAGAGCCAAGCACCAGAATTGAGAATGTCAAGCAGAGTTGGCTTAAATTTGAGTTAGCATAACTGAGGGTTTTGGAACAATGGCAATGGAAACACAAAAAGTGAGTAAAGCGAGAAAGCCTCAAAGTCAGTCTATTTCTGGGATACTCAACACCCAAAGCATTCGCTGGACTACACCTGTTTTGGCTATAGCAGGATTGTTGATATCTAGTCTTCCCAGCCCAGCACTGATATTATTTTCCGATGACCACGAGAGTTACCGTGCATGTGCAGCGCAACTTTTAAAAGCAGGTGTCACCCAAGCAGCCGCAGCCCAAGGTTGTGCGACAGCAATACGTCCCAGAGATTTATCTGCTTGTGTGGCGACTATTAAACAAAGAACAAAAATTAGCCCAACCGATGCGCTAGCTTACTGTTCCAGGGCGCGTCGTCCTAAAGAATTAGCCAGTTGTGTTGTTGGTGTCAGTCTCAATACCAAAGAAGAAATTAACTCAGCCGTTTTAAATTATTGTGGTCGTAGTTTATTACCTATCACTTTTGCGGACTGTGTGGTTGGTTTGCGTAGGGAAATTCCTTTAACACCAATGCAGGCGTTAGATACTTGTATTGACGCTAGTGAAACTGCTAATGGGCTAACTCTTTCACCTACAACGCCCTAAACTTAATATTACTTACTTAATTATTTGGTCAACTGTCTCTAGTGACTCACCTTTTAACTTTAACTACAGACTGTTGACTAAAAAATAACCCTGTCTATTTATAGAAGCTAATAAAATACTGAATCATCCAATTTATAAGTGTGGATGGCAACGGAAGCATCCTGCCATTCGAGACAAAAAGCTAACAATGTCTCTAAATTTTGCAGCAGGAGCCTACCCGTCGTAACGATTGTACATATGATTTGGAATTTCCCGGTTGTTGAGTGTTAGGATGCTTACTTTTTATGAGCCGGAAGTGTTAATCTTCTTTTCTACCAAAAACCATCTGTAAAATCATGGGAATACCACCACTTTGGTGATACTTATCTGCCCAAGAGCGGATAACTTCGTCAAGTTCTTCCATTGCTTGATCCCACTTTTGTGGAGGAATGTCCAGTTCTTCTAAAGCACGCATGGAATTTGGTCGTTTTTCTGCCCAGTTTCTCATCATCCGAAAATACCGAGCTGTATCTTCTAGCATGATATAGGTACGCTCTTGATCGTCTGCTGGTGCGTAAAAAGGACGAGTTAGCGCATAGAAGGGCATTCCCCAAGGTGAATCAATTCTTGTCACCGTACCTGAATAAAGTAGGCGGCGCTTGATGTGTTCTGCTAAGGCTTCACTCAAGGGCATTTGATGCTCAGGCGGGAGGACTTCTTGCGATCGCTTATGCAAAAATTCAATTAGTTCGAGGAATTCAAACGAACTTACTAATTGCGCGTCTGGCAAGTTACCAGGTAATTTTTGCTCAATTTGTTTTTTCTCTTCACTTGTCAGACTAGTTCCTGGCACGCGGGATCGCCCTGGTTGCCAAGGGTATTTTTCCATCCAGACGTAAGGCAGTTGAATTAAATAGCGTGGTTCTTGAGAACCCAGCATTTTTAGCAACTTGCCTTCTGTCAGAGCTTGTCTGACTTCTTCCACAATAATTTTGACCCTTTTTGGCTCCAGGTGGTGCAAATGACCCGTCATTCTCAGGTTTTGTCCCTGTTCAAGATAGGTCATATAAATTGCACACTTAGCTGCCGTAGCTGCTGCATCTAAGAATGCTCCATGCCTGTGCCCACTAGTCCGCATAGCACTAAAAGCCAGATAAAGCATGATCTGATCCATTGCACTAGGGCCAAGTTGTTTGATCAGATCTATGTCGTTACTCATATTACAGACAGTTAAATAGCACGTTTACAGATTTATAGTCAGAGGGAAGTAAGTAGTATACACCCAAACTTTAGGCGATATTTTTACTTGAGACTTTCTAGGATGCTGTGACTTTCAGGTTACTAGCAGTTGAAATTGCCAATGGCTCCGAATTATATAGCAAATCACTACTAAAAATAAGTTTAGTTGACTTGGCTATTGTCATCTTTTCCTGACAGATTCACAACTAACCATAAAATTCCTCTACTTGTCATACCAATTACAAAACCATCTATTTTTCCGATTTAATCTATAAAGATTGTCTTCGTTAGCCAGGATGTTGCAACCTAATATTGGTTCACAAACTGAAAAATACTTCCTGATTGTGGCAACATCTAACCAGCCGATGGACTTGATGGTATGCACCTTTCCCAAGAATGACTGCTTTCTTTGGGTTTGTAGAGAATTCTGGTTACTCGTCGATTTCCTATTCGTGATGAGTAATCTGAGAGTCAATTATCTACTGAACTTGAATCAAATTACAGGTTTAGCAGATACTAGTAGACTACCATAATGCTCACAGCTTTCGGCAAATTTCGGGCATCTTTAGGTAGTTAGCACTTAGAGAAATCTAATTCCTCAAATCAGGTAGATAATTCCCAGTCCAAAATACCGTTTATTGCCTTTAACCATGATATTCTATTCTGTCAGCTTTTTTATCAAGTTTATGTAAATTAACTCAATCTTAATATTATATTAAGACTCTCTATTTTCTAGGTTACATACTAGGAATTATTAAGGATTCCTGATATTTCAATGAATATAAGAAACCGCTTTTACTGTATGCAGTATCTGATTATTTTATTGATTCTTTTGACGCTAAAACCTATGTTATGAGGTAGGTAGCAGCAGTAAATATGTTTCAATATTCACGGTATTAGAATTGCAAATTACGTACAGGAATAGCAACTTTCTTATTTATTTTGTACTAAATATTTGGGTGTTAATCAGGAGAAAAGTTAGTCAAAATGCTGTTGTACGTTGATATTTGTAAAATATACAGGTATCTGGTGTCGTAATGCAATTACCAGATTTCATATTGTTTGACGTTTAGGCTTATACCAAGGGTAATGTCGCTGCTGATCAAAGATTGATTATTAAGACTGCAATTTCCCAAATCATTACTGATTAACCGGACATGAGCTAAAAAATGTTGGTATGCAGAATTTGGAGAAATTGTGCAAGACGATTGATTTGTATTGATGACTAAGTTTGTTGTGGTGCATTGACAATTATTAAAACAAAATAAAAAATTGAAAAGTTAAAAATCAAAGTTGAGATGATTGGAGGTTGATTTAACATTCGACTTTTAACTTTCCTAGCTGCCACAGAGCTGCTTTGCTTCATTTAAGTTTCAGCACTTGATGATTTAACTTGATGACGCATTTTATCAAAACCAAAAGCCGCAGCACCAAAAGTGACAAATAACACGCCGAAAATCTGAATTATTTCTAAATTTTCTTGAATCAACAACCCGGCAAACACGACGGTTAAGATCGGTACGCCTGCGCCAATAATTGCCGATCGCAAGGCTCCGAGTTTACCAATACCAACATTATTGAGAACGTAGCTTAAAAGTGTCAGCACGCCCAAAATAAAAGCACTTAAAATAATCTCCAATAACTTAGAACCATCAATTGCTAGGCTCCAATCCGTTGGTAGAGGCAACATCAAACCAATAAAGCTCAAAACAAACATGGTGGTGAAACTTATTAAAGTAAAAGACACAGGATGCAGTTTAGCGGCGCAGACGCGGGTGAGAATGACATAGCAGGCAAAGGCTATCCCACCAAAAATTGCGGCACTGCTACCAATAGAAAAATCGCTGATCCCCGCCGTTGCAGCACCACCTAAAACTAATAATTCACCTAAGAAAATCGCACCAATGGCAGCCCCGCGCACGCTATTTGGTTTATCGCGGAATAATAGCCAAGACAACAAACCGCTAATACCGGGATAAATAAAGAATAGTGCGATCGCCATACCCGTTGTTACTTGACCAATCGCCAGATAAATCAACACCTGCGATAAAAACAAAAAGCAACCACTAGCAATTGATAGTTGCAACACTCTCTGAGCTTTCACCTTCGTAGCTGAAGGCTTACCTTGAAATGATTCCATTAAGTTTTTGATATCTTGCCAAACTTGGGGGTGCATCATCGGTGCTAACAGCAAAGTGAGCGGCACAACAATCGCCAAGCGCAGCAATAAAATTAAGAAAATATTCCCCAAAGTCGGTAATAACAACCGTTCTATAGCCAAACTTCCCACTACCGCAGAACTTTGGTGGAACATCATTTTTACAGCGACGTTATACAGTGAAGACACCACCGTAGACAAGACAACTAGCAAAAACCCAATCTGCACTGGAGATAAACTTTGGGGTTTGCTAGGTCTTCGGGATCTGCGTGCTGGTGCAGGCGGTGGAGAGATTGGTTCATCTTCCACTAAATCTGCACTGATAAGCGAAACTGGCTCGCTAGCCTTGCTAGAAGGAGATTGGATTTGCGTTTCTGGTACATCAAACCGGAGTACGGCGTTTTGTTCACTGGCTTCAATATTGCTAGATGTAGATTCCGCCACATCTTTGTCTGGTAAAACAATTGGTTCCGGTGGTTTTTCTTTGGGGGGAAAGTCCTTGGGAGCGATGGAAATTGGCTGAGTGGGACTTTCTTTAACTGGTGGAACAATTACGGCTGAAGAAGCAGTCGTTTGGTTGTCATTCGATTTATTGGTGACTTCTGATAACAGAGGGTAATTTACCGACTGCGGCTCCTCTGGTTGTAAAACTGTGGCTGAAGATACTGTAAAAGAATTGGCAGGCGATCGCTCGTTTGATTGTAAAACTGTCGGTGGCGATACTTTCACAGCACTTTCCAACTTTGGCTCATCTGGTTGTAAAACCGTTGGTGGAGATGGTTTTGTGGGTTGGGTAGTTTCTTTGATAGCTTTAGTTAATTCCCCTCGCAGGTGATTAACTAATTCCTCTACAATTGTTTCGCCCTGCTGTTGTTGGCTTTGCATCCGAGCCAACTGCTGAGACAAATTACCTTGATAATTTTTCAGTTCTTGTTGCAGCGAATTAAAAGTAATAGTCAGAGTATCATCCAAACTGCCCAGCATTTGTTTAATCTGCTCATTACTTTCGGCTGATTTTAGTACTGCTTGTTCATCAGCACCAGTCATTTTTAGTTCGTTAGCTAAATTCTTCAGCGATGATTGCAGTTGGGAAGAAATATGTTTGGCTAAAACTTCTGCCAACTGCCGAATTAACACCTGCTGTTCGGTAATTTGTCGCACTTGCTGTAAGTGTTCTTTTTCCTCTAGCAGTTTTTGAATGTCATCGTACAGTCGCTCTTTGTCTGCTTGTAACCGTTTAATTTCTTCTTGCAATGATCTCAGCACATTTTGTTGGAGATTTTCTAAATCCTCCACAACAGCCCAGAGTGCTGTTTCTGCTGATCTCGATAGTTCGCCTCTAACTCGCGGGCTATCTGGCCGTTTTTCAATTCGCCCCATTAGCTTCTAACCTCTAACACCTTGAAGATAAAGCTGCTTCCCGTAAATTTGCTTGGCGCTCATACTAAATTTCAGTATTTTGTCAGATAGACCAAAAAATTTAACAAGATTTGCACGTATCAAAGTAATTTTGTCACGCTGAACACAGCTTGGCAAAGTATATAATCTTGGGCTGTACAGCTTCACATAGTTTGTGCCACGTATCAGCCAGAAAATTCATCCTTTAAAAGTGAGATTTTGAAATATAAAATCTATCACTCAATATAAGTACTTGTTATTTTGATAGCAACAGTAAATTTTAAATACTTGCAAATAAATGCCTGGAAATGATTTAGGATGATAACTTTGTAAAAGTTAGATGTAAATCATTCTAGAATGTAACTTTGGCAACAGTTTACATTTATCTAAAAGCTTAGTTGGTTTTCCTTGGGAATTTTTAAGTATTATTCTCTCCTAAAATATATTTTAGCTACTTCTAGTATTTCAAATTAGTCGGCAATAGGCATCAGGATAATTTCAAGATTTATTTTGTAATTTTTACTCCTAGCCTTTTTTAAGTTAGACATCCATCAACAAATTCCCCCAGTGAATTTAAAAACCCTATTCCCTACTCCCTAATCTCTACTCCCTATTCTCAGTTAGTGCCAAACAAACCGCGCAATGCTAAAGATACTTGCACTCAGGACTGCACTCAAAGGAACTGTAATTAACCACGCAGCAGCGATTCCTTGCAGAGTTTGAAATTTAATTGAGTTCAGGCTTTGCACCATCCCGATCCCCACTACACCCCCAACCAGTGCATGAGATGTGGAAACAGGTAAACCCAAGCGAGATGCTAAAAGAATGGTAGTGGCGGTAGCTAGTTCGGCACAAAACCCGCTACTAGGTTGCAAAGCAATGATGTTTTCGCCAATGGTAGCAATGACGTTTTTCCCCCAAATCGCTAAACCTGTAACGATCCCTGCACCACCAACAACCAAAATCCACAAGGGGATATCGATACCATTGATTGGTACGCTACCAGTAGCGTTGATATAAACGATCGCGGCTAAAGGTGCGATCGCATTTCCCACATCGTTAGAACCATGTGCAAACGCCACAAAGCAAGCACTGAGTAGTTGATAACGACCGAATAATCTTTCGGTGGGAGTGGCAAGAGGAATGGGGGCAGGGGGCAGGGGGCAGGGAGACAATTCATCTCCCCCCTGCTCCCTGCTCCTTGTCTCCCCTGCCTCTTCTTCTAGTTGTCGCCAACTAATCACAGTCAATCCCACTGCTGCTAATGCACCTGTGAATAAGGGGATGTCGTATGCAGGGATGTTAATTCCTACTTGTGCAGTTAAGAAATTCGTTAAAGGTTGCGTTAGCGAAGGTAGGACAATCACGCCAAACACGCCCAACAAAGCCGAACTCAGCCAAGGAATCCATTCTCTTAGCTGTGCAACTTGATTTGGTTGATTTAAAATCCAACGTTGAATTTGGCTGTAAAACAAAGCTGCAATACTACCGCTAATTATCGGTGTGACTAGCCAACCAATGGTAATCATGCCAATTGATGACCAATCAATTGCACCTATACCCATTGCCACAGCACTAAAGCCTGCGATCGCACCAACGACGGCGTGAGAAGATGATACAGGTAAACCTTTTGACGTAGCAATTTGCAACCATACACCGCAAGATATTAATACAGTCATCATCCCTGTTACCAATAATTGGGGTGTGGCAGCAAATAAACTAGGATTGGCAACCTTAGTTGCTAAAGTTTCGGATACTTCATGCCCAAACAAGACAGCGCCAGTAAACTCTAAAACTCCAGCAATAATAATGGCTTGTTTGAGAGTCACAGCTTTGGAACCAACAGAAGTTCCCATTGCATTGGCAACATCGTTAGCACCAAGATTACAGGCGACATAAAAAGCGAGGATGGCAACTATCACTAAGGTCATGGGCATGGTTTGGGGTAGATGGTGATCGGTGGAAAGTAAGAAGTAGAAAAGTAGAGAATAAATTTTCATACTTCATACTTCCCACTGGAATTGACAATTAGCTATAAGTATTTTCTACGTGTTAGCTTCTTTGCCCGGATCAAGGATAGATTAATATTTTGTATGTATCAGGAGAAGGGGCGATCGCTTGTTCTACGGCTGCTGATAAATCTTTGAGAGGGTAGCGATCGCTAATTAAGGCGGGAATGTCAATCCGCCGATTAAATACAATATCAGCCGAAAGCGCCTGAAGACGGTAAGAAGAACTGTAACTTCCCATCAAATCAATTTCTCGGCGATAAAGAATATTCGGATTGATAGGAATTTCTAATTCATCGGGGAACTCAGCGAAAAACAGTATTTTCCCCCCTTTACGGGTGCAGTCTAGTGCTTGAAAGAACGCCTTTTCACTAGGTACAGCCAGCAAGGTCACATCCACACCTAGTCCATTTGTGAGGGCGTGAATTTTCGTGGGTAAATCGGGATCACGGGCATCAAAAGCTGCTTCTGCACCCACATTCAAAGCTTTTTCTATTCTAGAGGGCAGTAAATCAGTGGCGATCGCTTTTGCCCCAAAATACTTCACCAACATCACAAACATTAATCCAATCGGCCCGGCTCCGGTGACTAATACTGTTTGTCCGGGGGCAATTTGGGCTTTTTTCACGGCTTTGAGACAACAATTCGTCGGCTCCACAAAACTTGCTTCTTCAAAACTAATATCTTCGGGGATCGGAATTAACCCACCATTCTGCACAATGTGTCCTGGTACTTTCACATACTCTGCAAAACCACCACCACTAGCATTAAACCCTGCTGTGGTAGAAATATTTTTGTAGACATTGCACATCGAGAAATTTTCATTTAAACAATAAGCGCAACGCATACATGGGATGTGGTGCATCACCGCTACCCTTTGTCCCACTTGCCAACCTCTAACTTCTGAACCAACGGCGGCAATTTTTCCCGCAGTCTCATGTCCAAATATGCGTGGCGGTTCATAAAGAGGATAAAGGATTTTTTTAATATCTGACTGACACAGCCCCACAACTTGCACCTGCACCAGCACTTCATCTGGTTCTAGGGTTGGAACTGGGATTTCTTCGTAAGAAAGTTGATTTACGCCTCTGAATACCTGTGCTTTCACCTTGATTTTTTCACCGCTCAACAATCTTAGATGTAACATTTGCAGTCAACGTTGAGCTATAAACTTTCGGATCTACCGAATTCATGTTTAATTACAAAATCCCTATTCGTAAAAGCCTAGTTCTTGGCTTTCTGCAATTAATTCGTCTAATAACTGCCGCCGCTTGCTATCTCGCTGCTGTTTATATTGCTGCAAATCTTCAAATCGTACACGCCGATGAGTACCTACCATGATGTAGGAAATTTCACCTTGCTCTAACAACTTAATTAGATAGGGACGTGATACGTTCAGAAAGTCGGCTGCTTGTTGTGTTGTGAATTCTTGCTCTTGAATTACTATTGAGACTAATTTACCTGATGCCATTGCCTGAACAACTTTACGCAACACTTTATCTACTGATTCAGGGATGGGAATTGTTTCGCCATTTGCGCCTACTAAATGCAGTTGAGTATCTTCTGGTTTCAGTATACTTTCTAGCTGCTTGATAGATTGAGTTTCTTGTTCTTGAAGTAAAACTGGCTCTAATGGTTTGTTCTGTCCAGGGATGATGGAATTCATGGCGAAGTCTATGCAACTGTAATATCACAATTGTATTTCATAAACGCAATATCCGAAACAAACTGCGATCGCCTGCTTGCTACAGTTGGGAAACTTGGCAAATAGATAAAAACCACTAAACCCAACGGTCATATCGATTATTTGTTTTAAACATCGGCAAGTCGATAGGTTAACCGTATATTATAGGTAGAGCAATAAAATTATCAAAACAAAAAGACAAATTTAGCTTTAATCAGCCGATTAATTGCATTTTTGTCTAATTTCGCTGTCCATTTTTGAATAGCTGCTCATAGCATTTTTGCAAGCCAATTTAAAAGGAGTGAATGTGAATAACGCCATATTAATCAACGACAGCTTAACAACAACAGGACAAATCTCAGTAAAGCAGCTAGAGCAAGCTATCCAAGAAGGTTATAAGTCTGTGTTAAATTTGCGATCGCCTGATGAACTAGGATTTTTTCAGGATGAGCAAAAACTAGCAAAAGAGTTGGGGTTGTATTACATCAACGTACCCGTCAAGCTAGAAGCACTAAATGAGGAATTGATTACCCAAACCCTAAAAACCCTAGAACAGCTACCTAAACCAGTTCTCATTCACTGTGCAGCCGGAATGCGTTCAACAGGAATTGCGTTGTTAAGCATAGCCATCAAAGAAGGACTAAACGCAGAACAAACCTTAGCTAAAGCCAAAAGTTTAGGCTTTGGCTTTTTAGAAGACTTTAATGGTTTTAGTGTGAGTCCGAGGCTGAAGCAATTATTTGTTAACTATGTGAATAAACATGCCAAAGTAGCGGTACTTGCGCGCTAAATTTTATTACTCCGACAACATTGAAATTGATAAGTTTTAATGTTGTCGTAATTTTATAATTACCTACTACAAATTTCTAATAAACATAGTGATTCTATTTGATAGATGAACAAAATATAGTAATCCTATTTACTTGGTGAGCATCGAGAGATTCAGATCCCCGACTTCTCCAAGAAGTCAGGGATCTGTAGTTAACGAATAATTTAGGAATGCTGTAGAGTAACAACTTTTAAATAATTTTAGTCATCAGGAAACTGCCAGCAAGATATACGTTCAACATCTTGACTGCCGCATTGCCCACATACAGCATTGTACAAAGAATCAACCCACTCATACTGACAACTACGACAATGACAAAAAATATTATTGCGGTTAGCAATTGCAATACCTTGATGCCATTCATTGAGTTCAGCAGAATTAGTAAATGGGAATGCTTCTGACATTGAATTATACCTTTAACTTAAATGGTTTCATTTTATCCAAGTAAACTGAGCCGTAAGTCTAGATTTATTTCATACCTTTGATAGTTGCTGATACTCTTCTATGGATAGAGTTTTTGTAATATAGCCAAACTTATTATATTTGGTGTGAAGTCTACTAGATTAAAATAATTACAAAATCTAGAAATAAAAATATTTTTTGTGAAGCCACAATTAGGATATGAATTATAAAAAATTATTTAGTTTACGCCAAAATAAGCCAAGTAAAAATTCAACTCATCATCAACTACAAACTCAACCAATCACATATAGCATTGCTCATGAAATTTCTGGAAGAATCCGCTTTCGGGTGCCGCGACTTGCTAAAGATAAAGAGTATGCCAGTAAATTGAAGGTGGCAATAGAATCTCAAATTAAGAATGCAAAAGTGAGAATTAACCCTACAGCTTCGTCTATTGTGATTAATTATCCATCAGATTTAATGCCAGATGAACAAATGCGATCGCAGCTAGTTCATCTAATTCAAAGCGCACCAAATATCGTATTACCAACCAAAGTCAGCAACAAAACAATTGTCACAACTATTTTTGATGCTTTAACTAACTTAATAGATAGCTTACGTAACGCCAACAAAGCACGTAACGCTATTCAGCATCAAGAAATTAGAAAAGACCGTTGGGAAAGATTACTTTCGACTGGAGAAAGGATAATTCAAGGACTTAAATCTGCTATAATGTTTATCTTGCCTAGCAAGCAGTGGCGATCGCAGTCAGCATTAAACTCTGTTTAATTCTCTAAGTTTGATAATTTAACATACATCAAAAATAATTCCTTGATATTTTTCCCAACACGTAATCTCTTGGTCGGTTTTTACTCTACCAGCCAGATTGTTTTTAGTCAGAATGTAAGTTAGTAGTGCAGTATATCGCACTTTCATCTAGCTAAATTCAGAGGCAAAATATGTTTCCTTTTTGGGGTTACGGCTGTTATGGTGGCGAACCAGTTTCGCACAAAGTGCATTTAGAACGTAAACTCAAGTTCCTAACTTGGATGCGCGATGATTTAGAATCTAAGCTTTCTGGGATTAACGCCGCCATTGATACCATCCGCCAACAAATAGAACGGGAAGATAGCGCAGCTTAAATATCTATTTTGGTCTAGTCAATGGTTCTAAGGTAAATCTTAGAACTGGTGATTCTGATTGATTTAGCTTACCGCACCGCAAGCAAAGTTGGTGCGGTAAGCATTTAGAGCAAAGTTTAAAAAAATAAAATCATTTAGGATTGCTATAGGACTCACATTTGAATTTTGAAAAAAATCAGTACACATCTAACTTTTTTCTGATCTGTTCCCTGTTCCCTGTTCCTTAGCTACACAAGGATTTTCAGTAATCAAATCGGATTCCTATATATATATCTTGTGTTGAAGACTCATACTTTTGAGCAGTCCCTTGTAGAATGTTGGCAGAAATCAACAACCTGAATCCTTACAAATTCATTAGTCATTATGCGCTTACTACATACAATGTTACGGGTAGGAAACCTAGAAGAATCATTGAAATTTTACTGTGATCTCCTAGGTATGAAATTACTACGTCAAAAAGATTATCCAGGGGGAGAATTTACCTTGGCTTTTGTTGGCTATGGTGATGAAAGTGACAATACAGTGATTGAATTAACGTATAACTGGGGAGTGGAAAAGTACGAATTAGGTAACGCTTACGGTCACATTGCTTTGGGAGTAGATGACATTTATGCTACCTGTGAAGCCATTAAAAATCGTGGTGGTAAGGTAGTGCGGGAACCAGGGCCAATGAAACATGGTTCGACAGTCATTGCTTTTGTGGAAGATCCCGATGGATACAAAATTGAATTAATTCAATTGGGTACTCAAGGATCAGCAGCACAGCAAACATCACAAGAACAACTGGTATCGCAATAATTTTTAATGACGATCAGGGTGTAAGGGGCAACATCAAGTCAAAAGTTAAAAGTTAAAAGTCAAAAGGTCTTTTACTTTGGAATTTTGACTTCCCCGTAGGAGTGTAGGTATTCAAAACCCTTACACCCATTCTTCATAGACAACCTGTGTGCGGAAGCCCTGACCTCTATACCCCCAAACCCTTCCCGAAAATAAATTACGTCAAACTTGCAACCACAGATACACGCGGATATAGACTCAATAGTGCTTGGATAATGATTTGGGGAGAGAATACTGTAAAAGTATGAAGTGTGAAGTGTGTAGACGCGCTTTGCGCGGCTTCCCGTTCGCGTAGCGTCTCCCTTTGAGAGAAGGCTAGTATGAAGTGTGAATGTTTATTCTTGTCGGTGGCAAGTCTCTCCGGTTGTAAATCCTTTATTATTGATTATTCCTCGCCCCTAGCTTATCGCTCTATTTCATCCTACGCTACTAACAGGGGATGCAGCGATCGCATCTCATCATAAGTCCTCTACCTTTTCCCAACTCCAATTTCTTAAATAAAATCCGCAATTCAACTTCGTAACGATGCAGCCTACAGATCCCAATAAATTTACAGATAAAGCCTGGGAAGCCATTGTTAAATCTCAGGATATAGTTCGTGCTTATAAACAACAACAATTAGACGTTGAACATTTAATTATTGCCCTTTTAGAAGAACCCACTAGTTTAGCGATTCGCATTTTAGCACGGGCGGAAATTGACCCCATCCGTTTGCAACAGCAACTCGAAGCATATACTCAACGTCAGCCCAAAGTTGCCAATAATGACCAACTTTACCTCGGTCGCACTTTAGATGTGTTGCTTGACCGCGCCGAGGAAGCCAGAGTCAAAATGAAAGATACCTACATTTCTGTAGAACATATTCTCTTGGGTTTTGCAGAAGATGAACGTATTGGGCGGCGGATACTTAAAGGTTTTAATGCGGATAGTGGTACTCTAGAGGCGGCAATTAAAGCTGTACGCGGTAGCCAAAAAGTGACAGACCAAAATCCAGAGTCTCGCTACGAAGCATTGCAAAAATTTGGTAGGGACTTAACAGAACAAGCCAAAGCCGGAAAACTCGACCCAGTTATCGGGCGGGATGATGAAATTCGCCGTGTGATTCAAGTATTGTCACGCCGGAGTAAAAATAACCCCGTTTTAATTGGTGAACCGGGTGTCGGGAAAACTGCGATCGCAGAAGCCTTGGCACAACGTATCATTAATGGTGATGTCCCCGAATCGCTGAAAAATCGGCAATTAATTTCTTTAGATATTGGTAGTTTAATTGCTGGGGCAAAATATCGGGGTGAATTTGAAGACCGCTTGAAAGCCGTCCTCAAGGAAGTTATCGAATCTAACGGACAAATTGTCCTGTTTATCGATGAACTGCACACCGTTGTTGGTACTGGTTCCAACCAACAAGGGGCGATGGATGCGGGGAATTTACTCAAACCAATGCTGGCGCGGGGTGAGCTGCGGTGTATTGGCGCGACAACCTTAGATGAATATCGTAAATATATCGAGAAAGACGCAGCCTTAGAACGCCGTTTTCAACAAGTATTTGTTGATCAGCCTAACGTAGAAAATACTATCTCGATTTTGCGGGGTTTGAAAGAACGCTACGAAGTCCACCACAACGTGAAAATTTCTGACTCAGCCTTAGTGGCGGCGGCTACTTTGTCAGCCAGATATATTTCTGACCGCTTCTTACCCGACAAAGCCATTGACTTAGTAGATGAGGCGGCGGCACAGTTAAAAATGGAGATTACCTCCAAACCTTCAGAATTGGAAACCATCGACCGCCGCTTGATGCAGCTAGAAATGGAAAAACTGTCGCTGGCTGGCGAAGAAAAAGTTCCTACTCAAACGCGGGAACGCTTGCAGCGCATTGAACAGGAAATTGACACCTTAAAGGTAAAACAGCAAGAATTTAACGAACAATGGCAAGGTGAAAAGCAGTTATTAGAAGCTATTAGTGTTTTAAAGAAAGAAGAAGAAGCATTGCGCGTACAAATTGATCAAGCAGAACGGGCTTACGATTTGAATAAAGCTGCTCAATTGAAGTATGGCAAATTAGAAGGTGTGCAGCGCGATCGCGAAGCTAAAGAAACCAAACTTTTAGAACTACAAAGTCAAGGTTCGACTTTGTTGCGCGAACAAGTCACCGAAGCCGACATTGCTGAAATCGTCGCCAAATGGACAGGTATCCCCGTCAACCGTCTGCTAGAGTCGGAACGGCAAAAACTACTGCAACTCGAAAGCCATTTACACGAACGGGTAATTGGTCAACATGAAGCCGTCGAAGCCGTAGCCGCCGCCATTCGCCTCGCCCGCGCCGGGATGAAAGACCCCAGCCATCCCATCGGTTCATTTTTGTTCATGGGGCCGACTGGGGTGGGTAAAACAGAACTCGCCCGTGCTTTAGCACAGTTTCTCTTTGATTCTGAGGATGCTTTAGTACGCCTGGATATGTCCGAGTATATGGAAAAACACTCGGTAGCGCGGTTAGTTGGTGCGCCTCCTGGGTACGTTGGTTATGAAGAAGGCGGTCAACTTTCCGAGGCTGTGCGCCGCCATCCTTACTCAGTCGTGTTGTTGGATGAAGTGGAAAAAGCCCATCCCGATGTGTTTAATATTTTGTTGCAGGTACTTGATGATGGCAGAATTACTGATTCTCAAGGCAGAACAGTAGATTTTCGTAACACTGTGATTGTTATGACCAGTAACATTGGTAGCGAACACATTTTAGATGTGTCTGGTGATGATTCTAAATATGAAATGATGCGGAATCGCGTGATGGATGCACTACAATCACACTTCCGCCCCGAATTTCTCAACCGTGTAGATGAGAAAATTCTCTTCCATACCCTCAGCCGTTCCGAAATGCGCCACATCATCCGCATTCAACTCAAGCGCGTTGAGAACTTGTTGAAAGAACAAAAAATATCCTTTGAAATCACCCAGGAAGCTTGTGATTACTTAGTAGAAATGGGCTACGACCCTGTTTATGGCGCACGTCCCTTAAAACGAGCCATTCGCCGAGAAGTAGAAAACCCCATCGCTACGAAGATATTAGAAAATACCTTCATTGGCGGTGATACCATTCTCATTGATAAAGCAGAAGACAAATTGATTTTTCGCAAAAAATCCACTGTGAAAGTATCAGTCCCACAGCCAATTACATAACACCTGCTATATATTCTTCTAATTAAAAGGAGCCAGAGAATTATTCTGGCTCCTTCGTTTTTCGTATTTCGTGAGTATATTGAATATCTTTAGCATTTCCAGTTTTACCTGATGCCGATGTGAATTAATTTATTCTCTACTTGGCATTTCAGCTTCCTGAATTGCTTGCTCTAGAAAAATTTTGGCATCCTCAATTTGCCCAGCTTCGATGCAACCATGAATAATTTTGCACCATTCTACTAAAACTGCCAGCTTTTTTGTGTGAGTTTCAGGAATCAATGATTTTGAAATTGTGGAGTAAAGGCGTAAGTTCTGCATTTGAAGACCTCCTTAAGAATTTACCTATATCTCCATATTTCCCAAATCCATCTCTTTATTTACTTACACTTAAGATAGATATATTAAAATACTTAAGGCTTTTTTAAGTATTGCAATGATTCTCATTCTACAAAGCGATCGCACTTCTGTTTCACTGCAATCAGCGTATAAATACATACGTAAGTCAATAAATCAATTGCAGAATACTTTGAGGATTAAAAAGTAAGGTAATAAAAGCAAAAAATCATTAGATTTACTTAAGTAGCCATAATTATTTCTGAATTTACGAAGGATTTTTGCGTAATTATTGGGTGATAAAAGATAATAGACAGAGCGATCGCACTTCGATTTGACATCAAAACGCGGAACTCCGACTGCAAAACACCAGCATTCAAGCTCAGAACAAGAACATTCTCGTTGAGAACAGGAACATTCGAGTTCAGAACATGAAACTTGGAGATAAAAGGTTGATTGATGAGGTTGAGAACTCAAAGTTTAGTGTTGAGATTTCCAAGAATCGCGCAAATCTGCTAAATTGTCACGTACAGCCACAGTCTGAGGATGATTTGCCCCTAAATGTCGCTCTGAAATATCTAAAGCTTTGCTGCATAATGCTTCAGCCTCGCTGTATCTGCCAAGGCAGTAATATAGATATGCTAGATTATGAAGGCTAGTGGCGACATCTGGATGTTCTTCACCCAGGAGTTTTTGCAACATTACCAGTGCTTGGATGTGCAAAGGTTCGGCTTCGCTATATTTGCCTTGTCTGTTGTATAAACACGCTAAGTCGTGGAGAGTGGTTGCAATATCTGGATGTTCTTCCCCCAAGAGTTGGCGCTTCAGTGTCAAAGCTTTGATGTACAATGTTTCGGCTTCACTGTATCTGCCTTGTTTATTGTAGAGATTTGCTAGGTTTTTGAGACTATTAGCAACATCAAGATGTAATTCTCCCAGTAGTTTACGCCTCAGTGCCAAAGCTTGGATGTACAAGAGTTCAGCTTCACTGTATCTGCCTTGAGAATAGTAGAGTAATGCAAGGTTGTTTAGGCTTTGCGCGAAATGGGGGTGTTCTTCACCTAACAACTTGCGCCGCAGTGCTAAAGCTTGAATGAAAAGGGGTTCAGCTTCCCTGTATCTGCCTTGAGAATGGTAGAGTAATGCGAGGTTATTGAGGGTTTGTACAAAATGGGGATGTTCTTCACCTAACAACTTGCGTCGAAGTGCTAAAGCTTGAATGAAAAATGGTTCGGCTTCCCTGTATTTACCTTGGGAGTTGTAGAGTCCTGCTAGGTTGTGAAGACTTTCTGCTACACCTGGGTCTTCTTCACCAAGCAAATTGCGCCGCAGCCCTAAAGCTTGCATAACAAGGGGTTCGGCTTCGCTGTATCTGCCTTGGAAACGGTAGATTAATGCTAGATTGTGGAGACTTAGTGCGAAATAGAGATTTTCTTCCCCTAGCAGATGGCGCGTGAGTTCTAAAGCTTGGATAACAAGGAGTTTGGCTTCACTGTATCTGTTTTGAGAGCAGTAGAGTGCGGCGAGGTTGTTGAGACTAATGATTACAAATGGATGTGATTCCCCTAAACGTTCTTTAGTGATTTCTAGACACTGCTCAAGCCAAGGTGCTGCTTTAGCATATAATCCTTGATCTTGATAAAAAAAAGCATTGCCAGTAAATACACAAATTAAATCTTCATCGCTGACATACTGAATAAAATTTTTCGCTACTTCTGCTAAATGAGGTATTTTAGTGGCAACATCTTTAATTTGCTGAGGTGTAGGAGTTTGAGGAATATCTTTAGCAACCCCTACCATTACCCCACAAAACGATCGCTTAAATTCCTCTTTCTGCTCTAAACCTTCAAGCTTATCTTGAAAAAACTCCCGCAATAGAGGATGCAATTGATAAATTCCATCACCCTTGGGCTGAACTAGATGTAACTGTAACAACTCACGTCTGGCTTGTTTCCAATTGTGCGCCTCATTATTTATTGTGATTCTCTCCACCAACTCCCAAGGAATGGGGGCTAAAGCAAATAAACTCAAAACACAACCTAAATGTTGGGCATTTTCTCGCAACCGTCGCCAACTCAATTCAAATGCAGCCGCAACACCCAATTCAGTCTTCATTTCTTGTGGAACTTCGACTAAAGCCGGATTTTTTAAACGCTCATTTTCCAAGTCTTGCAGCATATCCGCTAGGGATAATTCCTCATCACCCAACAAATAACGCCCGACTAATTCTAAACCCAGTGGTAAATATCCCAACCACTTACAAAGTTTTCTCGCAACTAAAGCCTCACGTCGCAGTCGTTTTCTACCAATTATGGATTTTAATAACTGCATTGCCTCTAGTGGTGTCAGCACATCTAAATCTAAACGCACTATCGGCGGTTGTAATTTTTCTCGCGTCGTAATTAACTGCTTAAACCGCGAAGGAACAGAATCTAAATAACACCTAACTTCATCTCGACAGTTAGTGACGTTATCAATTATCAGTAAAACCTCACCTTCAGGCCATTTTGTCAGGCAGAATTGTACTCTCGGAGCTAACTCTGAATCATCTGGGATGTTCAATTGCAGCTTATTCATTGCAAACTGCACCAGTTGTAACCCCACATCTTGCACTGCGGATAACCAACAAATCCCGCCTTGATAAGTAGTGCGGTGAGAATTGGCATATTGCAAAGCTAACTCTGTTTTCCCGACTCCACCCATCCCCGCGATCGCCGCAATAGCTACCTGTTGATTATCCCGCAACAAACGATGGAGGTTTTGCAATTCCCTTTCTCGTCCGACAAATTCCACCACCCCACTGAAGGGAATATTTTCGTAACGTGTAGGCGAGGATTGAGTTTTTTTAGCCTTCTCACGCTGCACACCCGGTAATTCTTCTCGTCGGCGTTGCCATTCTGCATCAAATTTCTGCAAATTCCCGTGTTTGTCGCTCTTATCATGCCAAAGTTTTAGCCGGAAGTGCCAATCTTCCGAGCCTCGTTTGTGTTCGCGCAAGTCTTCGAGAATGCCTAGAAAGTCTTCTAGTCGTTTTAATGCTTCTCCAACTTGGTTATTGGCTGCTTTGTGAGCTTTCTCTTGATTTTTTTGCTTTTTTAGTTGCTGTTGAGTAAAACCACTAAGTTCTGCCAGCACTCTTAGCTGTGTTCTGACTATTACTTGCTGCGGCGTTTCCCAATTGTGAGCAATTTTATAAAGTTCACTGTCTTCTAACTCATCATTGGCATAAGCCAAAAACCTTTCTAAAAGTTTCCTTACCCGCGCTTCGACTTCATCACCATAGCTAACACGCGCCATAGGTTATTCTTGCCCAATTTTGCGACAAAGTTTCGGGATTCCCCAAACCTAATCTAGCATCCACAAACTCAAATCTCCGCAAATTCACGCATCACCGCCCACAGACAGCCGCTTTTGCTTCCTCGCACTACCCCAAATTTACCGTTGCTTCAGCGTTTGAGGCAAAGTAAATGAAAGCTAAAAAGCTGATGGCGGTTGTATTATTTCTAATTCCCCTAATCGTGGACTTTTTCATTCCCGGTTCAGGTATTGTGATTGAGTTAGTCTTCCTCATCTGGGAATTGCTGGAAATAGAAAAAACAGCAGAGGATGATGTCAAGCACTGTCACCCACCTGAAATTTAAAGTTAATAGATTTAAAAAGTAAGTTGGGTTTCGCCATCGCTTCACCCAACCTTGTATATTGAGGGAAGTAGTAGACCGTCCCAACCTTGGTCACAATAGACCGCTATGTAGCACGGGTCACTACAAAAATCTCTTTGACAGAACTCGAACAGTCGCCAGGGG
>NZ_JACJTB010000070.1 GCF_014698475.1 Nostoc spongiaeforme FACHB-130
CAAGTTAATCAAAAGACTTGGATATGGCTTTCGCAACTTTAGTAATTTCCGCTTACGTAGCTTATTAACTTGGCACTTTACTACTAATTCTCCATAAAATTACCGGAAGAACCGACTTTTTTTACATCTTGCACCAAACGACTAAAGTCTACGCGGGTTCAAAACCCTTGATTTTTATATGAGTCCGCGGAGGCGGACTTTGTTTTTATAGCCGAGCCAGTGTGTTGGGCGGCTCTGCCGACTTGAAGCATCTGGCGTGCGAATTCCATTCGTCGGGGATCTAAACCTCCAAAATTATCCCAACCCAAATACTTTAGAAATTACAGGTAATAATTTATTCGCTGCTTCTACCAATGTGGCGACGGCGGGTAAGCCAGAAAATAAACCTTTTAGCATGGTGATGGCTGTCTTGGCTGTCTTTTGCTTGGCAGGTTCTTGAGGATTTTGACCTGCTTCGGCTAAAGTTTTGACTTGTTCTAAAGCCTCGGCTTTATTTTCATCTGATAAATCTGAAGATTGGGAAATTGCCTCTTGTAATTGTGTGAGTAATTCTTTAATTCCTGGTTGAGCAGCTTGGGGTGATGCAGATAAATGTTGAATTGTATTGGTCACATCACCACCAATTTGACCCAGGTTGATGACACCGCTAATATCTCTGCCAGCACTAATGTTGATGGGATTATTTTGAGACATATTAATGTAATCTCCTTCTATTTGATAATAATTGTTGGGTCGATTCAATAAAGTGTTGACTATATTTTCTAAAGATTGAATTTTACTATTTTTTTCGGCAAAAAGTAATAGCTGCTTATCGGGAGGTAAAGCTTTAAACCAATTGTATTCATCAAAATATTCGGCACTCAGTTGCGATTTATTAATTCCTTCAGCAGTTTTGGCACGGAGTAATAATTTATCATCGCCGCGTTTCTCCATTGCGACGATTTCTAACTCAGCTTCGGGATGATTTTCTGCTAATTTTTTAAACGCAATAGCAATGGCGCGGGGGTCAACGCCTTGATTGTGATAAAGGTCGAGGGTGTCAAAAATTGGTTGGATAAATTCGGCAAAGTCACCGTCTTGAAAGACTTCTTGCTGATTATCGGGTTTGCGGAGGGGGTCGGGGTTTTCTTTGGTAGGTAAGCGCATAAAGACATACTCGCATCTCACCCCATGCAGTTTGGTTTCTCTGGTAATGCCCCAATCTTCAATAAATGCACCTGTGAGAGTTGCACCTGTTAAATCGGTTGCGTCGAGTTGGGTTTGTTTGAGTTTGGCTCTTGATAAATTTGCATTTTGTAAATTAGCATTGCTGAGGTCAGCACCAATAAAACTTGCATCACCAAGGTCAGCACCAATAAAGCTTGCATCACCGAGGTCAGCATTGATAAGCTTGCTTGTATCTTTTATCTGGTCTTTTTGTAATTTGATACCTCGCAGGTTTTGACGGTCGAAGTTTTGACCTTGTGCTTCTCCGGTAACTAGCAGTTGACGTATTTGTGGGTTTTGCAGATAGGTAGAACCAGGACGAACATAGTCAAGCATCCTGGCTTGATAGTAACAAGTCCGAGTAAGGATAGTGTTGCGAAAATCTGTACTTTTGAGTCTAGCTTGGGTGAAGTCGGCATTGGTTAAGTTAGCGTGCCGAAAGCTTGTACCGCCTATAGCTGCCAAGGCAATAGTAAGATTCAGAAGCAAGGAGTACTTTTGATCCCCTTTGATAGCTTGCCAGCTAATGTAGGTACTAAATAACGCTCCAGTTACAGCTATTGCTCCGGCTACGTCATCGGCTCCGGCTACAACTACGACTCCTGCTCTGGCAAAGACTCCGGCTACAACTACGGCTACCACTATAGCTTTGTTTCCGGCTAAAACTCCAGCTACAGTTAAGGCAAAGGCTCCGGTGAAGGCTCCGGCTACAACTACGGCTACAGATCCTGCTACAGAGAAGGCTTCGGCTACAGTTAAGGCGAAGCCTCCGGCGAATGTTCCTACTATGGCAAAGGCTCCGGCTTTTAAACCAGCTATTATCCCTTGGCGAATTGTGATAAAAGAAAAGGCAATTAATATGATTAGAGCAATAAAGCCTGCAATCTGATTCTCATTGGATGAGCTAAATATTAGCGACACTACGTAACCATTAAAAGACCAGAGATAGCCTGATAGTCCAGACAATAATAATGAAACAAGAACTAAACCAATTACCCAACGGCGTTGCAGTCCAGCTTTAGCGTGGCTGAAGTTTGCACCCGTCAAGTTCGCACCGCTAAAGTTTGCGCCTCGAATATCGGCATAGCTAAAGTTTGCACCTACAAGGTTTTGTCCTTTGAAGTTGCGTCCTCGGAGATTTTGACCGGAGAAGTCTAAAGCCATCTGTAGTTTTACGTACTTAGGCAAATTTTACTACACGCTTAAGCTAATGAATAGTGCTGATACCATTTGACAAAGTTACTGATATATTGCGGTTCTCGGTTGGAACATTTCAACCCCACCCCCAACCCCTCCCCGCTTGCGGGGAGGGGAGCGTTTGCGTAAGCAAATGCGGGGTGGGGTTCCGACTGTATTACAAGCAAGTAAGAACCGCTATAGTCGCGCGAGTATCCAAGACTCTCGCGTGAGTATCAAAGACTCATTCACGAGTATCCAAAACTCTCGTGCGAGTATCAAAGACTCATTCACGAGTATTCAAGACTCTCGCATGAGTATCAAAGACTCATTCACGAGTATTCAAGACTCTCGCGCGAGTATCAAAGACTCTCGCGCGAGTATCAAAGACTCATTCACGAATATCCAAGACTTTCGCGTGAGTATCAAAGACTCATTCACGAGTATCAAAGACTCTCGCGTGAGTATTCAAGGCTCTCGCGTGAGTATTCAAGACTCGTTCACGAATATCCAAGACTCTCGCGTGAGTGTCAAAGACTCATTAATGAGTATCAGAACTCCATTAACACATATCTTGCACCTAGCCCTGACGATTAAAATCGCACGCCAGATGCTTCAAGTCGGCAGAGCCGCCCAACGCACTGGCTCGGCTATAAAAACAAAGTCCGCCTATCGCGCTTGCGCTGCGCTTGGCGCACCACGCGGACTAAAGTAAAATCAAGGGTTTTGAACCCGCGCAGGCGGGTTTTGTCCGTGTAGCCGCGACTTCAGTCGCTAGGTGCAAGATATGAATTAACGAGAATTTAATCTTGGCAGAGAACTGCGAACATTAGACTTTCTCGCCTGATATTGAGGAATTTCCACAACGGCGCTTGTCCCTTGAATACCATAACGAGTCACCGCCGACACAGCGACATCTTCAACTTGATGATTATTTAACAAAGTTGAATTCTGCCCAGCCGGTACAATATTGGTGTTCCATTGATTACCTGTTTTGGTCTGCACAACCCATAACCACACTGCTTGTTTACCTGTAGGTTGCCATCTGAGAACTGTTTTAGTCCCAGTGACATCTTTTTCTAAACTCACTTGGGGTTTTTCGGGTGGTGTATTATCTAACCAAGGTGATGCCGGGACTAATGCGGGATGGTGATAAACATCTTGTGGTAATAAATCTGCAATGCCGCCGCGATTTTGCAGCAAAGGTTTCATACTAAAGTGAATGTTACCATCAGAACCAACATGACCTTGAGTGGTTTTAATTTGATAGACAATTTCTTTTGCAGGCCAAGCTGTGCGTTTATTTTGACCGATGCGGCTCGTAAAAATTCCTGGCCAAATATGCCTGGCTTGAGTGTTTTGTGATATCCACCAATTCAACAATACAGGATAGCTTTGTTGGGGCTGTTCAATTTTCCAATAAAGTTGGGGTGAGAGGTAATCTAACCAGCCATTCATTAACCATTTGCGAGAATCAGCATATAGTTCTTGATAAGCATTAAAACCTTTTTCATTGCCTATTTGTTTGGGAAATCCTGGTTGCCAAATGCCAAAAGGACTAATACCAAATTTCACCCAAGGTTTAGTTGTTTTAATACTTTGATAAAGTCGTTGAATTAAGGTGTTGACATTTTCCCGCCGCCAATCATCACGGGTTGCTGTCCCTCCTGATTTTTGATATTTTTGCCAACTAATTTGATCAGGAAAATCAATTGTGTGATTTCTCCTATCTTTTTCGGGATAGGGATAAAAGTAATCATCAATGTGAACACCATCGATATCATATCGATTCACAACATCCATAATGACTTGCACAGTGTAATCCTGCACGGCTTTTTCACCGGGGTCTAACCAGAGATATTTGCCGTAACGTTTGACTAATTGTGGATGGGTTTTGCTGATATGGTTCGGTGCAACTGTTGATTTGCCCTGGGGATGACTGGCGCGATAAGGATTAAACCAAGCGTGTAATTCCAGTCCGCGTTTATGGGCTTCTGCCACTGCAAAAGCTAAGGGGTCATAATAAGGTGCGGGTGGTTTACCCATTTGTCCTGTTAAAAATTCTGACCAAGGTTCTAATGTAGATTGGTATAAGGCATCACAATCAGGACGAACTTGTAAAATCACGGCATTGAGTTTTAATTTAGCCGCGCGATCGAGTATTGTAATTAACTCGGCTTGTTGTTGGCTGGTGGTTAAACCTGGTTTAGAAGGCCAGTCAATATTAGCCACACTCGCAACCCACACACCCCGAAATTCTCGGCTGGGTGATGGGGGGATGATAGCGGCTGGCTGGGGTGAGGAGTCTGCAATTTGGAGAGGAAAAAGGCAGAAGGTAGGAGACAGGAAGCAGGAGGTAAGAATTAAATTCCTGTGCTGCTTTCCTAGACGTAAAAATCCACTAAGAAAAATGTCTTTGATGTTCACAAAAGTTTTGGAGGAGCGTTGAACAGATTAAACTATAACGTTATGAAAAATTCCTCTACACCCTCTACGCGCCTAGTTTCCCTGGATGTATTTCGGGGAATTGCGATCGCCTCTATGATTTTAGTGAATAATCCCGGCAATTGGGATTATGTCTATCCTCCTCTCGACCACGCTAAATGGCATGGTTGCACGCCGACAGACTTGGTTTTTCCATTCTTTTTATTTATTGTCGGTGTCGCAATGCCGTTTTCTTTCGCCAAGTACACCCCAGAAAATCGCCCGACGGCTACTGTCTATCAGCGTATTTTCCGCCGTGGTCTGATATTATTTGCCCTGGGCTTGTTCCTGGCTTTGGTTTCTTTAACCCTTGATTGGTTAGTTAAAGGCATAACACCCGATTTCAGCACACTGCGAATTATGGGAGTCTTGCAGCGCATCAGCCTTGCTTATGTACTTGCATCCCTAGTAGTTCTCAACCTTTCCCGCCGTTGGTTGTGGATATTAGCGGCTGTTATCCTCATCGGTTACTGGCTGGCAATGCAATTTATCCCCGTCCCCGGCTTTGGCGCAGGAAATCTCACCCCAGAAGGAAATTTTAGTGGTTACATTGACCGCATAATTCTAGGTAAGCATATTTATCGTGGCGGTTCCTTTGACCCGGAAGGTTTATTTAGTACCTTACCATCTGTTGTTACCGTCTTTTTGGGATACTTTACAGGCGACTGGTTACGCACTCAGCCAATTAAAAGCCGCACAAGTGTAAATTTAGTCATTTTTGGTTTAATTGCCTTAGTAATTGGATTATTGTGGGGATTTTTATTTCCCATTAATAAACAACTGTGGACAAGTTCTTATGTTGTGTTTACCGCAGGTTGGGCATTACTCACTTTAGCTTTGTGTTATGAACTCATCGAAGTCCGCAATTTGAGAAACTGGGGACTACCATTAGAAGTGATGGGGCTGAATGCCATCTTTTTGTTTGTTGCTTCTGGCATACTTACCAGAATTTTACTCAAAACTAACATCGACAGCAGCACCACCTATAACTGGATTTATGACAACCTCTTTCGCCCTTGGGCGGGGACATTCAATGGTTCACTTGCATTTGCCATAGTCATGGTTTTATTGTGGTGGACAATTCTTTATGGAATGTATCGTCGGCGTTGGTTTTTCAAAATTTAGTAGTGGCTTTCCAGTCATTGCTCCTACATTGGAAACATATCATGAAAAACAATCCAGACAAATATTGAGTAGGGTGTGTTACGGCTATGCCAGGATTTCGGAACTTAAGAGAGTGAAAATTAGCCGTAACGCACCATCTTTCTCGATACGTTCGGCGTTGCTATAACGCACCCTATAATTTAAGGTTTACTTATAAATCCTCTGAGTGATTTTAGCCGCTATTCCGAAATTACTGTTATTCATCCCACAGCCATAACACCATAAAGAACTGACAAGTTATCCGGAATTGAAAAATTTAGTTTTGTAGCTTTCCGTATCCACACAGCAATTATTTCAGTCATTAATCTGAGAATACGGAAATGACAATCAAACAACTATCGCAACTAAATTTAGCTTCTTACACCACCAATAAAACATTTTATCCATCTCCCAATGCTTGGGAAGACCAAGTGTTTTATTTTATGATGCTCGACCGATTTTCTGATGGTAAGGAGAAGGGATATAAAGATAATTCCGGAAATATTGTCTCTAATGGTATAACTCCCTTATTCGCCGGTGATCAAAATAATGCCACTCGTACGCCAGAAGATGCGGCACGTTGGCGGGAAGCAGGTATAAAATACGTTGGTGGCAATTTAAAAGGACTAACTAGTAAGATTGGATACTTGAAGCATTTAGGCGTATCTGCAATTTGGATTAGTCCAATTTTTAAGCAGGTATCTTTTCAAGAAACATATCACGGCTATGGTATTCAAGATTTCTTAGAAATTAACCCTAAATTCGGTAGCGGTGAAGATTTGCAAGAGTTAGTGCAAACTGCTCACGCCAATGGTATCTATGTAATTTTAGATATTATCCTCAATCATTCTGGGAATATCTTTAGTTACGAAGCTGGTACTGTTGATTACAACGGCACATCCTATCAAGTCAAGGGTTTTAATGACGCAACAGGTAAACCTAGCATCCCATTCCGCAAAACTGACCCCAATAAGCCCGCAACTTGGCCGCAAGAAAATGATGCAATTTGGCCTGTAGAATTTCAAGATCCATCTGTATATACTCAAAAAGGACGCATTAGAAATTGGGATGGCTATCCAGAATTTTTAGAAGGAGATTTTGAGGATTTAAAAGATATTCATCATGGCTTTGGTGGACTGGATGATTATGTACCATCTCCGGCTCTAAAATATCTGGCTCATGTGTATAAATATTGGATAGCCTACGCAGATATTGATGGTTTCCGCATTGATACTGTCAAACACATGGATAAAGGCGCAACGCGCATTTTTGCTTCGATGATTCATGAGTTTGCTCAAAGTATTGGTAAAGAAAGATTCTTTTTGCTGGGGGAAATTACTGGCGGAAGACGAAGAGCATTTGAAACTTTAGAGGAGACAGGTTTAGATGCGGCTTTAGGTGTTGATGAGATTCCTGACAAGCTGGAATATTTGGTGAAAGGATATCGTAACCCTAGAGATTACTTTAGTTTGTTCCGTAATTCTTTGCTGGTACAGAAAGAATCTCACATTTGGTTTAGAGATAAGGTCGTGACGATGTTCGACGACCATGACCAAGTACGTAAGGGACAAAACAAAGCAAGATTTTGTGCAGATAAAGACGCTACAAAAGTAGTGCTGAATGCTTTAGCACTCAACGCTTTAACACTGGGTATCCCTTGTATTTATTATGGTACAGAACAAGGTTTTGATGGACATGGAGATAGCGATCGCTATTTGCGCGAGTCTATGTTTGGCGGTGAATTTGGTGCATTTGGTACTAGAGGCGTTCACTTTTTTAACGAAGACAATTACATCTATCAAGAAATCTCCCAAATTCTCAAAATTAGAAGCCAGAAAAAAGCTTTAAGTCGTGGTCGTCAATATCTCCGACCTATTTCTGGTGATGGCGTAAACTTTGGTTTACCCCAAATCATTGGTAATGAAATTCGTTCTGTTGTTCCTTGGTCTCGCATTCTCAGCGACCAAGAAATAGTCGCGGCTATAAATACTGACTATTATCAACCTCGTGAAGCTTGGGTGACTATTGATAACGAATTACACAATGAAGGTGATTTCCTGACTTGCATTTACTCTACCGATAAACAACAAGTCGGACAAACGGTGAAAATTGCAGCTAAGAATGGTAAAGCTGTGAAAATTACTGTACCTGCGGCTGGGTTTGTAATTTACGAATAAATTTCTTTTCACTACCAATTTTCTCTCCTCGTAGAGCGCATATATATAGATATGCGCTCTTTTATTATTTGTATTGCAGAAGCGATCGCAATTACCAAACTTTTGTCACTAAAATATTTTTGGGATAAACATTGTATGCCAAAATAGTTAATTTAATCATACAATTTTTCACTGAACAGCAAAATTCATTCTTAGTTAGTATGAAAATAGATTATTATCAATTTACGAAGCAGGTAAATTTTACTACCAGCAAGATAGATAAGTTGTTGTAGCTCGGAATGTAGCCTCTGGCTAACTACAGTGTCAATTGACACTAAATTTTAATCAGATGCCTTTTTTTTAAATCAAATTTTTGCAAAAAATAAAATATTTCAATTTTAAAATGACTGATTCAGCTCCGATTACTATCATTGATTGTGATCAGGAACCAATTAATATTCCTGGTTATATTCAACCATTTGGTGTCCTGTTAGCTTTAGAATTACCCCACCTCAAGATTCTGCAAGCTAGTGAAAATACAAGTGAATTTTTTGGAATTCCCGCCACTGATTTAATTGGACATAATTTAACATTCCTCTTTGGTTCAGAGCAAATCCAGGTAATTATTGATTCTCTTCAACAAGAGATATTACCGTTTGTCCATTTGTTGGAATTAAAATCTGAACTACACCAATTTTCTGGAGAAACCACGCAGAAATTGTTTCTCGGAACTATACAGCGATCGCAAAATATTTTTATCTTAGAATTAGAACCACGTTCACATACACAAAGTAGTCCATTTCTGGGATATTGTCATCTTTTAGAACAAACCGTTTCCCAAATAACCAATGCTAGAAATTCCATAGAACTATTTCAAATTATTGTCAAAGAAGTCCGAAAAATTACGCAATTTGATAGAGTTATGCTCTATAGATTAGAAGCAGACTACAGTGGAGTGGTGATTGCAGAAGATAAACCAAGTCATCTCGAAAGTTATTTAGACCTACATTATCCTGCTTCAGATATTCCCGCCCAAGCCAGACAACTTTACTACGAAAAATGTTTACGCTTAATTCCCAATATCAATTATCAGCCAGTTAAATTAATTCCGTCTCATCCACTCTTAGATTTAAGTGGAGTAACATTAAGAAGCGTTTCACCCTGGCATCTAGAATACTTGCATAACATGGGTGTAACCGCAACTCTGTGTATCTCCCTTATCAATCAAAATCGGCTTTGGGGGATGATTGCTTGTCACCATTATACACCTAAAAATGTTGATTATGAAATTCGCAAACTTTGTGAATTTATTGGGCAGTTTGCCTCAATTCAATTACTCAATCAGCAAGAAAGCGAACTAAATTTTTATCGGCAACAAGTTAAAAGAATTCAAGAACAACTCAGGCAAGCTTTATCTAATGAATTAGACTATATTGGCAATGTCTTTAAACGCAACGAATCTAATTTATTAAACTTAGTGCAAGCTCAAGGTGTTGCTATTTTATTAGAAGAACAATTAACTTTAATTGGTAAAACTCCCTCAGAAAGTGATATTAGAAAGCTGATAAGTTGGCTTTCTGAGCAAAACCGCCAAGAAATTTTTCATACTGACTCCTTACCACAAATCTACCCCCCTGCCAGAAAGTTTAAAAATAAAGTTAGTGGTATTCTCGCCATTTCAATTTTCCTAAATCAAAGGTCTTATCATATTATTTGGTTACGCCCAGAGCAAGTCCAAACTGTGAATTGGGCGGGGAATCCTCAAACATCAATTTCTGTAGCTATAGATAATAGTTTACGTCTGGCTCCCCGCAAATCATTTGAACTTTGGAAACAAACAGTAAAAGATAAATCCTATCCCTGGCAAGCATTTGAAATTGAAGTTGCACAGGAGATGAAAAATAACTTGATGTTAGCAGCTTTAGAATTTTCTCATGTGGCGCTTCAGCAAGCAGCCGAACAAGCAGAAATTGCTAACCGTGCTAAAAGTCAATTTTTAGCCAAAATGAGTCATGAATTACGTACACCACTCAATGCCATTTTAGGTTTCACCCAAATTATGACTCGTAATAGTTCTTTATCGCAAAATGACCAAGAACATTTAGATATTATTAGTCGTAGTGGTGAACATTTATTAGCTTTAATTAATGATGTTTTAGAAATGTCAAAAATTGAAGCTGGGCAAATCACTTTAAATGAAAGTTATTTCGACTTATATCGGTTAATTTTCTCAATTCAAGAAATGTTTGCCCTCAAAGCTTCTGATAAGGGAATTAACATCATTACTGAGTTTAGTCCAGAGGTAAATCAATATGTTTATGGTGATGAAGGTAAACTGCGACAAATATTAATTAACCTGCTGGGTAATGCTATTAAATTTACAGTGGTTGGTTATGTGGCCTTGCGAGTTTCCTATGCTGAATATGTCAAACAATCAGGCAAAGTAACTGTAGAATTTGCCGTAGAAGATACTGGCCCTGGAATTGCGACTGAAGATTTAGAGTTAATTTTTGAAGCATTTGCACAGGCTAAAGGTGGAAGACAATTTATGCAAGGTACAGGCTTGGGACTAGCCATTAGCCGCCAGTTTGCCAGATTAATGGGCGGTGATGTTCGCGCTCAGAGTATCTTAGGCCAAGGTGCAACTTTTACTTGTAGCGTGCAGATGACTATCGCTGAGAAATTAGATGTATTACCTGTTACACAGGTTACTAGGCGCATCGTTGGTTTAGAACCTGGTCAACCTAGATATCGTATTTTAATTGTTGAGGATGTTTTAGAAAATCGGCAATTAATGGTAAAACTGCTGAAATCTGTCGGTTTTGAGGTTTGTGCAGCAGAAAATGGTCTGATGGCTGTTGATATCTCCAAAGCTTGGCAACCTCATCTGATTTTGATGGATATACAAATGCCTGTGATGAATGGTTATGAGGCAACTAAGCAAATTCGCGCTCACACTCAAAATAAAGTTTTAGCAATTATCGCGTTGACTGCTAGTGCTTTTGCCGAAGACAGAGAAATTATTTTACAAATAGGTTGTGATGATTTTGTGGCTAAACCTTTTGAAGAAACTGTTCTGTTGGAGAAAATGGCGCAATATCTCGGTGTGCGTTATGTCTACGCAGAAAATCATCAGCAAAAATTGCCAGAAGCCAAACATCAATGGCCAAAATTAACGCCGTCTGATTTGGCAGATATGCCAGCGAGTTGGCTTGCTCAAGTTTATGAAGCTGCATTAATTATTGATGATGAAAAACTTTATCAACTTTTTCAAGAAATTCCTGCCAATCAGCATCAACTTACAGCAGCTTTGAAAGATTTAGTTGATAACTTTCATTTAGAGACAATTATTAATTTACTCAAAGATATTTTAGATTAATCAATGTTATCACCGACCTTCGTCGAGGGAACAGAGAATGGGCAAAGTTTAAATCCTCGGAAACTGTTCTCTGCTCCCTCATAATTAAGTAAATGTAAACCAATAAATTATGTCTTTATCTAAATTGACTATTGATTCTGCTTTGATTTTGCTAATTGATGATACACCAGATAATTTACGTTTGTTAGCAAAAATACTGGAATCTCACGGATTTAAGGTAAAAAAAACCGTCAGTGGTAAAATGGCAATTCAAGCTGCCCAACTAGAACCACCTGATTTGATTTTACTGGATATTAATATGCCAGAAATCAATGGCTATGAAGTCTGCCAGCAATTAAAGCTACAAGAAAAAACTGCTAATATTCCCATAGTTTTTATTAGTGCATTAGACCAAATTACAGATAAAATTAAAGCCTTTGAACTAGGTGGTGTAGATTATATTACTAAACCTTTTCAAGAGTCGGAAGTATTAGCACGGGTACAGAACCAACTGATTATTTATGAGCAGCGAAAAATGCTGCTGGCTCAAAATCAACGCTTACAGCAAGAAATTCAAGAACGTCAACAAGCACAAGCAGCTTTGCAAGAGCTTAACCGATGTTTTGAACAACAAATCATCCAACGGACAGAGGAATTACAAAGATCCCTAGAGTTTGAAGAAAGATTAAAACGTATTACAGATATAGTTCGTGACAGTTTAGACGAGAAAAAGATTTGGCAAGCCGCAGTGGCAGAGTTGGTAGTTGGCTTGGAACTAGATTGCTGTTATGCCACTATTTGTACTAATGATTTAAAAACTTGTGCTGTTGCCTATGAATATAACAAAGATAGTGAGCCTGACTGGGGAATTACTTGTATCAAGCAAATAAAGAGTTGGGTTGAATTTCCTACAACAATGCGGACAAAACACAGCACACAATTTTGCTGGTACTTTCTCAATGGTGAGGATGAAATTGAGCGAAAATATGCAATTTTATTATGTCAAATTTTTGATAATCAAAAAATTATTGGAAGTTTATGGTTGTTTAAATCAGCAAACAAAGCCTTTGATGAACTGGAAGTTCGATTAGTCAAACAGTTAGCCAATCAATGTGCGATCGCTCTCCGTCAAGCTCGACTTTATCAGGCGGCTCAAGCACAAGTTGAAGAGTTACAAAAGCTCAATCAATTAAAGGATGATTTTCTCTGTTCTATCTCTCACGAATTACGCAATCCCATAGCGAATATTCATTCGTTTATCCAATTACTAGAAACAGAATTAACGAGTTTAAATCACCATAATCCCAAGATATCACAGTACTTGGTAATTTTACATGAAGCGTGCCAAGGTGAACTCCAACTAATTCAAGATTTACTGGATTTGCAGTATTTAAATGCTGAATTTTATCCCTTACAATTCACAACGATTAACTTGTGTGATTGGATTCCCTACACAATAGAAGTATTTATCATTCAATCTCAACAACAGCACCAAAATTTGCAAATTCAATTACCTCCTGATTTACCATTACTAACTACTGATATATCTAGCCTGAGTCGTATTCTGCGCGAGTTAGTTAAAAATGCCTGTAAATACACACCTGCGGGAGAAACGATTACAATCACTGCTTCCCATCAAAATAATCACCTGCATATTTGCGTGATTAATTCTGGTGTAGAAATTCCTGAAGCTGAACTATCTCGCATTTTTGATAAGTTCTACCGCATCCCCAATATAGGACATTTAACATCTGGCGGTACTGGTTTGGGGTTGGCATTGGTGAAAAAACTGGTAGAACATTTGGGCGGTTCTATCTTTGTGGAATCACGCCCTAGGGAGATTTGCTTTACCTTGGTGTTACCGTTGCTGACTGATATCGTGTCTGGTGAAAGACTGATCATTAAGACGGCAGAGGGAGCAGAGGAAGCAGAGGAGCAGAGGGAGTTTTGAGGTTTCTGCACAGATTTTTGGAATCAAAACCCTGACACCCTCGCGCTCTTACACCCAGTTTCTATACGTAAGTCCTAGTTTTGAGAAGAGATTGTAAGGAAACTTGACGGCTCAGGGGTTTTATAGTACAAAAATACTAATATACTTGCCGATCGCACACGCACAACCATACAGCAGGAGCGCCAAGTTAATGAAGCTATCGAAAATAGACTTAAGCAGTTTAGTAGGGATTGCTCATTCTGACGGATACTTGCAATTATTACTAGACAGAGGTGATGAACTGGAATTTTTAGAAATTCCTGCACCAGTTCAAGCTTATGAAGGGTTGCAACACCTGAATGAGATTGTGGCAGAAACGCTCACCTTGCCTGTGTTGGAAGAACCCATTGCGATGCTACCAATCAATTCATCAATGGCGATCGCAGTGGGATATAGTGAAAGCGATCGCATCTTACAAGTCGAATTTCACAACGGTGCAGTCTATCAATATGCGGAAGTAGAACCAGAAACTTGGGAAAATTTACATGAGGCTGACTCTGTTGGTGAGTTTTTTAATCAAGAAATTAAAGGTCGATATTTGTCAGAACGGTTAGACTAGCAGGAGGCAGGGGAGACAAGGGAGACATATTTACTCATACTAATACCAAATGGAAGAATGATTGCGACAAATGGATTGCTCAAAAGCTTACCAGTAAACCCTTTCTCAATCCAAAATCTAAAATCCAAAATCTAAAATGGTATAAGTTGCTTTCAGAAATAGTATTCCTACTCCCTACTCCCAGATTGCAACTTGGTATCAGCACTGAACAATGTTACCCTACTCATAAAGTTTGAGGGTGTCTCATGCTGAAGCTATATCACAATCACCTCTCAATGAACTCTCGGAGAGTTTGGATTGCACTGCTAGAAAAAAAGCTAGAGTTTGACCTAGTAGATATCAAGCTGGATGGAGATCAACTGCAAGCAGAATTTTTGGCAATGAATCCTTTCCACCACATTCCAGTTTTAGTGGATAATGGCTTTAATGTGGTGGAATCCTTGGCTATTTTGGATTATTTAGAGGCAAAATATCCTAGTCCTAGCTTACTGCCGAGCAATGCCAAAGATTTAGCAATTGTGCGAATGGTAGAAATGGCAACGGTAAATGAATTAGTCCCGGCAATGAATCCGTTAATTTATAAAATGATGGGTTTTCCTGACGGTGAAGATTCGCAAAAGCTAGAACAGGCAAAACAAAAAATATCTACAGGTCTAGAATTTCTAGCAAAATTATTAGGAAATAGCCCATATTTTGGTAGTGATGAGTTAACCCTCGCCGACATTGTGGCTGGATGTGCAGTACCTTTATTGCCTATGTTGGATTTTCCTTTAACTCACTACCAAGAATTAAATGTTTGGGCTGAAAGGTTGATGCAGCGTTTGTCTTGGCAAACTACCGCACCTACTCCAGAGTTAATTGCAGCGTTTAAATCTCGAATGCAAACTTTGATGGCGCAGCGTCAATAAATAGTTACTAAATCGTAATTCGTAATTTAATGTTGAACTAATAATTACGAATTACGTTAGCATCGCGTTAGCGTTTCTTCGAGCGTTATTACGAACTACAACTTAACTTGGTTTAAATGACTGCGGGGATTATATGTCCGTATAGCCCGAATTTTTTCATAATATTCTCGTTCTTGGGGGCTGAGGTCTTTTGGTGGTGCGATCGCAACTTTCACCAATTGATCACCGCGTCCCCCTTTGGGTAAAGGCCAGCCTTTGCCCCGTAAACGCAGAGATTGACCAGAACGCACCCCCGCAGGCAATTTTACATTGACATTCCCATCAGGTGTAGGTACATCAATCGAAGCACCTAAAGTTGCTTCATCTGGTGTAATTGGCACTTCACAGACCAAATTATCGCCTTCAATTTGGAAGAATGAATGAGGTTGCAGTTCCACTTTTAAATATAAATCGCCCCGTTGTTGAGTCATGGGGTTAAATTGACCTTTACCCCGTACCCGCAAACGACTACCGGGTTTAGCACCAGCCGGAATGCGAACATCTAATGTTTCACTACCCAAATTAAACCGCTTTTGTACACCAGCAAATGCTTCCAAAAAAGTCAGGTTAATTATAGCTTCCGTATCTTGGGCTGCACCTGCACCAACATCTTGAAAGCCAAAATCGTTAAAGCCGCCATAACCGCCTCCTGGTCTACCTGTGCTGGTGCGATAAGAGTAGCTTTGTCTCCCACCAGCCGCACGAGAACCAGCCGCACCACCAAAGCGGCCTAATAACTCATTAATAAACTCATCAAAACTGCCGTATTGGCTGAAGTCGAAACCACCCATATCAACGCCAGCACCTCCGCCGGGGAAGCCTTGACCGACTTGTTTCCAATATTGACCAAATTGGTCATATTTTTGGCGCTTATCTGCGTCAGATAAGACTTCGTAGGCTTCGTTGACTTCTTTAAAATTGGCTTCCGCTTGCTTGTTGCCAGGATTTACATCCGGGTGATACTTTCGGGCTAACTTCCGAAAAGCTTGTTTAATTTCTTCTGGACTGGCAGTCTTACTAACTCCCAAAACTGAATAATAATCTTTGAAGTCGGTTGCAGCCATCTACCAGCCTCCTGTAAAAATTTACTTTAAGTTTTTTTGTAAGATGTCAGATTTATATTTTGCTAGGTATAATGCCGAGCAATTAGATTCTGATTTTAAATTAACAAACAATACACAATTGCAAGTGGGGTTCTTGCTCACTGCGTCAGCGCAATTCCCGTACTTTGGGAGGTGTGGGAGGTGTGGGAGGTGTGGGAGGTGTGGGAGGTGTGGGAGGTGTGGGAGGTGTGGGAGGTGTGGGAAGTGTGTGAGGATGGTGAAGAAATCTTTCCCCCCACACACCCCTCTCTCCCCACACCCCTCCCACACCCCTCTCTCCCCTCTCTTCCCACACTCCCCATACTCCCCTCTCTTCCCACACTCCCCACACTTCCCACACTCCCCACACTTCCCACACTCCCCACACTTCCCACACTCCCCACACTTCCCACACTCCCCACACTCCCCACACTTCCCACACTTCCCATACCCTTACACCCCACACCCTATTTTAATCAAGTCGTCTAATCCTTCTTCGATGCTGGGTGGCGCGTCTCGGAGTTGGCGGTGCATTTTTAAGATGACTTCTTCGGGAACTTGGCGATCGCGTCTTTTATTGCGAGCCAAACACAGCCATACTGGTGTAGTTAGCCCAATTCCCACCACTTGCGTAAAACCTATGTCACGGCTAAAGGTAATTAAGTCGCGGCGATGGCTTCTTTGGGCATTGGTAGCATCAAAAATTGCTGATTGATTAGCCATGACTGTTTTTTGAAGTTGCTGTTCTAATTCCTGCCAAATCAAAAACCACGGCCCCTGAATGATTTCATTGCCAAACAATTGCCCCCGGATGGCATCTGTAGAAATCAGTTGCATCTGGGGGCATTTAGCCATTAATTGTTTTGCTAAAGTTGACTTGCCGCTACCTGGCAGACCGATGAGTAATAGGAGTGCTGAGTGTGGAGTGCTGAGTGCTGAGTGAGAAGTTAACAGAGAATAGTAGTCATTAGTTGTACTCATAATTCAAAGTTTCAAACTCAGCACTTTCAACTCAGCGAGAAGTTGGAAAAGGGGTTTATTCACATCTCGCACGCCTGCAACTGAAGTCGCAGCTACACAGACAAAACCCGCGTAGGCGAGTTTAAAACCCTTGATTTTACTTTAGTCCGCGTAGGCGGACTTAGTTTTTGTAGCCGCGAATTCCATTCGTCGGGGCTAGGTGCTTCGGTGACTCAGCATTTTTAAATAATCGTCCCATCGGTAATGACTGCACCTTTGAGGACAACTACAATCCCGCTACGGATGTAGAAGCCTTGACTTTCTCGGTCAGCTTCTTGGACGTTATCTTTGTTGATGATTTTCACATCGTGACCAATGCGGGCATTTTTATCAATAATTGCCCGACGAATGATGGTATCTGTACCAATACCTACGGGGAGATCACCTTTGTCGATGCTGCATTGACGCTCAACCGAAGCTTGATAAAAGTCTGCACCCATGAGCAAAGATTCTTCGATGATACAGCCCGATTCAATCCGCGATCGCACTCCTAAAACTGAATGTTGAATGCGGCAGTTTTTCAAAATACAGCCTTCACCAATAATTGATTCGGTGACATGGCAATCTAATAATTTGGTGGGTGGTAGATAACGCGGACGAGTGTAAATTGGGGCTTCTTCATCGTAGAAGCTAAAAGGTGGTTGAGGCTGCTGGGTTAAAGCTAAATTGGCATTATAAAATGCTTCAATTGTCCCGATATCTTCCCAGTAATCATCAAATAAATAAGCCTGAATGTTGTATTCTTCGGCTGCATCCGGGATAATTTCTTTGCCAAAGTCAGTCCGTTCGAGTTTTTCCCGCAACAGCTTGATCAAAACATCTTTCTTAAAGACATAAATCCCCATTGAGGCGATATATGGCTGTTCTTCGGCTTGTTCCTTGGTTAATCCCAAAATGGTGGTATCCACCTGCATTTTCGCTAAAGCCTCACCTTTGGGCTTTTCGCTAAAGTCAACCACTCTACCAGCATCATTGATTTTCATCAAGCCAAAGTCAGAAGCCCGACGGTTGTCAATGGGAATTACCGAGAGGGTAATGTCAGCATTGGTTTCTCGATGACGCTGGATGAATTGACGATAATCCATCCGGTAAAGGTGATCTCCTGAGAGAATCAAATATTCATCTACATCCCATTCCTCCAACATCCACAAGTACTGTCGCACTGCATCGGCTGTACCTTGGAACCAGTTGGGGTTTTCTGGAGTTTGTTGTGCAGCCAGCACTTCCACAAACCCTTCACTGAATCCGCTAAAGTTGTAAGTACGAGCAATGTGACGGTTCAGAGAAGCTGAGTTGAATTGTGTCAGGACGTAGATTTTAAAAATTTCCGAATTAATACAGTTACTCACAGGGATATCAATTAAGCGATATTTCCCCGCTACGGGAACTGCTGGTTTTGCCCGGAGTTTAGTTAAAGGGTAAAGGCGGGTGCCTGCGCCACCACCGAGAATGATTGCTAAAACTTTTTTCACAAAATTTCTCCCGACTGCCTTTCAACTCTCACTTTCAGTTTATGACTGTATGTAGCCTCTGATAAGGGGGGGATCGAATATTCTCCGGGATGATTTTTGGAAAATACTTACTTGGGAGTTACGCAGTCAGACGAGAAATCAAGGGTTTGGGGAGGGTTAAGGGGTGTAGGGGAGAGAGGGGAGTTTGGGGAGAAAGGGGAGTTTGGGAAGTGTGGGGAGTGTGGGGAGTGTGGGAAGAGAGGGGAGTTTGGGGAGAAAGGGGAGAGAGGGGGGAAAGATTTCTTCACCATCCTCCCACCCCTCCCACACCTCCCACACCTCCCACCCCTCCCACACTTCCCACACTTCCCACACTTCCCACACCCTCTTACCCTTACACCCATTTTTAACAGATAATCTTGGTGCGTAAGTCTGGAATATCTATCTTTGGCTGGCTAAAGTCTAGCCAATAACATCGTATTTTGTTTAAAGATCATGTAACGCCCTGTAATCTTTTGTAGATCATGAACCCTAGGCGGCCAAAAAAATCTCAGTCTTCTAATTCAGATAAGCAGCAACAACCACTCCAAAATGAATTATTTCCGATTGTAGGGGTTGGTGCATCTGCCGGAGGGTTGGAAGCATTCACTCAATTACTCAGCCATTTGCCCAATGATACAGGGATGGGGTTTGTGTTTATTCAACACCTAAGTCCTAACCAAAAAAGTATATTGGCTGAAATTTTATCCCGGACAACGGAGATGCCAGTCATGCAAGCCCAAAATGACATGGTGGTGGAACCGAATCATGTTTATGTGATTCCTCCCAACGCGATGATGACCATCTCTGAAGGCAAGTTAAATTTGGTTCCGCGTCAGAAAACTCGCGCTCAAGTGATGTCGGTTGATACATTCTTCTTTTCGTTGGCACAGGAACGAGGTAGTAAAGCTATTGGCGTAGTGTTGTCTGGGGGTGATGCTGATGGTGCCAGGGGATTAGCAGCCATCAAGGAAGCGGGAGGCATTACCTTTGCCCAAAATGAAACATCGGCACAGGTGAGTAGTATGCCGAATACAGCTGTGGCTTCTGGTCAGGTAGACTTTGTGTTAACACCACAAGCGATCGCTCAAGAGTTAGCTCATCTCAGTGATCATCCTTACATTCGTCCCTCAAATCCCGCACAATCAATTGAGGTACGACCCACTGAAGAAACTGCTTTGCCGCAAATCTTTAGTCTGTTAAAGGCTGCTACAGGTGTTGATTTTAATTTATACAAACACACTACCCTCAAGCGGCGGATTCTGCGGCGGATGATTTTATACAAGCTAGAGAGATTAGAAGATTATGCAAGTTATCTTCAGGAACATCCGGCAGAAGTCAAAGCATTGTATTATGATGTGCTAATTACGGTTACTAGTTTTTTTCGTGACCCTGAAGCTTTTGAAGCTTTAAAAACCAAAGTATTTCCACAGATTATTAAAGAGCGTAACTCACATTCCCCCATCCGGATTTGGGTAGTAGGATGTTCTACTGGAGAAGAAGCTTACTCAATTGCAATTTGTTTACTAGAGTATTTGCACAATCAAAATATTAATCGACAGATCCAAGTATTTGCTACGGATATTAATGAAATCGCCATTGAAAAAGCCAGAACTGGAATTTACAAATACAATCAATTAATTGATGTCTCTCCTGACCGTCTGCAACGTTTTTTTACCTCTGTAGAAGGTGGCTATCAAATTAGAAAAATAGTGCGCGAAGTCTGTGTTTTTGCTAGACAAAACCTGATTAGTGATCCTCCTTTTTCCCATCTGGATTTAATTACCTGTCGCAATGTCTTAATTTATTTGAGTTCTGCTGTCCAAAAGAAACTGCTGCCACTTTTTCACTATGGTTTGAATCCAAACGGCTTTTTAATGCTAGGTACATCCGAGACAATCGGTGAATTTAGCAACTTGTTTGCATTAATTGACAGAAAGTATAAAATTTATTCGCGCAAAATGGCTATGACTCGGTTGGGAATTGATTTAATTGGTAGTAGCTATCCCAGCGAAAATTTCAGCACACAACTATCAGCGAGTGAAAGAACGTGGAGCGATGTAGAAATACAAAAAGTGGCAGACCAAATTGTATTAGAGCAATATGCGCCAGTTGGTGTAATTATCGACAGTGGTTTAGAAATTGTACAGTTTAGAGGACAGACCAATCCTTATTTGCAATTACCATCAGGTAGACCGAGCTTTAATTTATTGAAAATGGCTAAAGAGGAATTAAGGCTAGAACTACGCACTGCAATTCACCAAGCCAAAAAACGTGGCGTAATAGTCAAAAAAGAAGGCATCCAAGTTAAAGACAACGAAAAAGTTAAGCTGGTCACAATTGAAGTTATACCGTTTAATGCTGCGTCTACAACAGAACGCTACTTTTTAATCATATTTACAGAGATCCCAGCGGCCGCCACTTCTTTGTTAAATTTACCTAGTGATAACCGTAAAAGCAAACCAACTAATGGGCAAGATGAAATTAACCGACTCCAACAAGAGTTAGCCACCACTAAAGAATATTTGCAGTCAATTATTGAAGAACAACAATCGACTAATCAAGATTTAAGGGCGGCTAATGAAGAAATTCTCTCTAGTAATGAAGAACTGCAAAGCACTAATGAAGAACTGGAAACCGCAAAAGAAGAAATTCAAGCCACGAATGAAGAATTAAACACAATTAACGACGAACTGCAACGCCGGAATTTAGAATCTACACAAGTCAGTAACGATTTACAAAATCTCCTCAGCAGTATTAATCTTCCCATCTTGATGTTAGGGGGTGATTTACGGATTCGGCGGTTTACTCCGGTTGCAGAAAATATTTTTAACTTAATTTCTTCCGATGTGGGGCGGCCATTGAGTGATATTAATCACAATTTAAATATTCCTGATTTAGAACAGCAAATTATGGAAGTGATCAACACACTCAATTTTAAAACGCAGGAAGTCCAAGACCAAGAAGGACATTGGTATGATTTACGCATTCGTCCCTATCGCACTATCGATAATAAAATAGATGGTGCTGTTATAGTGTTGGTTGATATTGATGCTCTCAAACGCAGTGCTAGACAGATTACAGCCGCTAGAGATTATGCAGAAGCAATTGTCGCCACTGTGCGAGAATCATTAGTTGTATTAGATACAAATTTGAGTGTAATTACGGCTAATCAGTTTTTCTACGAAAAATTTCAAGTATCACCAACCGAAACCGAACAGCGATTAGTTTATGAAATTGGCAATGGGCAATGGAATATTCCCCAATTGCGATCGCTCCTCGAAAGCATTCTGCCTGATCAAAGCCAATTTCAAGACTTAGAAATTGAACATAACTTTGAGCAAATTGGTCAAAAAGTTATGCGCTTGAATGCCAGAAAATTATTGCATATCCACGATGCACCAATGATTCTGTTGGTGATTGAAGATATTACCCAACAAAAACAGCTAGAAGCAGAACGCACTCAACTATTAGCACAAGAACAATCAGCCCGTGAAGCCGCCGAGACAGCCAACCGCGCCAAGGATGAATTTTTGTCAATTCTGTCTCACGAACTGCGAAACCCGTTAAATGCAATGTTGGGGTGGGCAAATTTACTCCGCACTCACCAACTCAACGAAGCCACAGTTAATCAAGGGTTAGCAGCCATTGAAGGTAGCGCCCAAGCTCAAGCCAGTCTGATTAATGACTTGTTGGATATCTCCCGCATTACTTCCGGGAGGCTGCAAATGAATGCCCAAGAAATTGACTTAGTGCCAATTATTGAAGCAGCGATCGCGGTAGTAAGTCTAGCCGCAGAAACCAAAAACATTCAAATTAAAATTAACTTAGCTTCCACCAGCCGAGTAATTATCGGTGATCCAGTCCGCTTACAACAAGTAGTCTGGAATTTACTCTCTAATGCCATCAAATTTACCCCAGCTAACGGCAGAGTTGATGTCACTTTAGAGTACACAGATTTACAAGCGCAAATTCGAGTCAGCGATACAGGTCAAGGAATCAGTGAAGAATTCTTACCTTATATTTTTGAACGCTTCCGCCAAGCAGATGGCAGCAAAACACGTTCTAATCCAGGTTTAGGGTTAGGGCTGGCGATCGTGCGCCACTTGGTAGAACTCCACGGCGGGACAGTAGAAGCCCAAAGCCCAGGAGAAGCTCAAGGCTCAACATTCATCGTCAGACTACCTCTACAAGCTAATCAGCCAGAAATTCCTGTGGTGGCTCCTCCCTTACCATCCATCACCAGAAATATACCGGATATTCCCGCCGATGACCTTCCCGCCTTAGCAGGTGTGCGGGTACTCATAGTAGACGACGAACCAGATATCCGCCAATTATTTCAACTGATTCTGGAAGAATATGGAATTGAAGTTACAGCCGTCGCTTCCGCCAATGCAGCCTTATCAACTTTAGTGGCAAATCCCGGTGGTTATGATGTCCTGTTGTCTGACATTGGCTTACCAGAACAAGACGGTTATATGCTAATGCGCCAAGTCAGGGAACTCAGCCCCGAACTTGGTGGGCAAATTCCCGCCGTCGCCCTCACCGCCTATGCTAGTGATGCAGACTATACCGAAGCTTTGGCCGCAGGCTACCAAATGCACTTAGCTAAACCTGTTGAACCCGCGCAGTTACTCAGTGTCGTTGCGGTTTTGAGTGGGAGGAGTTAGGGGTTTAACCTGGATTTCTCTCTTGTGATAAATCCAGGGGTGTGGGAGCGGTGGGAGGTGTGGGAGGATGGTAAAAAAATCTTTCTCTCCACACTCCCTACCCATACGTGAGAAATTCTGGTTTAAGAAAGGCGCAGTTTAAGCAGTAAAATAAACTACTGTTGAAAGTGGGACTATGGCAACTCTCCGAGAGCTTACTATTCAAGTCATATCATGTCCGGTTAATTAGTTGTGATTCCCACAATCTTTGCACCCCACCCCCAACCCCTCCCCGTTGACGGGGAGGCAGGGTGGTTTCATACAAGCAAAGAAAAATGACAATACTTATGGGAGGCGAACGCAAATTGACAAGTAGCAAACATGAATAACCTGATAGAACAGTTGCAGCAAGTGCCAGA
>NZ_JACJTB010000071.1 GCF_014698475.1 Nostoc spongiaeforme FACHB-130
AACTCAAGCAATATCGAGGGATTGCGACGCGCTATGATAAACGCGCTACCAACTTTCTGGGTGCAATTTATCTTGTTGCTTCTATTATTTGGCTTAATTGATGACACGCCCTACAACTTCCTCATTGATTGTAATACCGTTGTAGGTGAAGTTCATCGAACCAGCAAGATAATACCCGTCTCCCAGAATACCTTTTGCATGAAGTTCTTCGGTAATGTAAAATCGCACGGGAAAGTTTTGATAGTCAGTTTTGACTTTGATTTGTTCAATAAATCTGTGGTTGTGAGAGTCGGGACGGGTAGCAATGTGTACAGTCGTTCCGCGTTCGGCTAGAGTGGCGAGGACTTGGGAGAGGCGAATGCGGGAACGACTCCATGAGGGTTCTAAGCATAGGAAGGTGTTGGCGGTGTTATCGATAACGGGAATGTCAGATATCCACGGGGAAACAAGCCACACGCATTGGCTAGGGGTGATAAGTTCGGCGACAAAAATTGTTTGGAGTAAGTCAGGGATTTGGCGGGAACTTAGGCGGGAGTGAATATAGCGGGAAGGCATTTAATTTATTAAATTTGAGGATATTCTTAAGGATAAAAATTTAATTAACTATGAGAAATAAATGGAGAATCGTCATTAAATCCTTTTGACCGTATTGAAGATGACGAGTACGATATAAATTTGGTGTTTTTCCAAAACCAGGCTCAACAATCCAATCTTCTTTCAAACATATATCACCTTTATATTTATTCAGGCGATCGCAAATCAAATCAATACACTCAGGAACCTTACCATCAATCACAAAACCTAGCATCGCAGAATAATCATGACCTATGCTGTAAGTACCTACAACAAATCTTTTTACGCCTTCTAAAACGTATTTTGTTGCTAAATCTCTATCTGGTTTTGTACTGCTTATTCTCTTGCACTCTAGACCAAAATAATCCTCAATATTCCATGAATAAATCATTTTAAAATCTATAAAACCATCTGGCTTCAGGCTCTTATCAGAACGTCTTGTTGCTGCTTCATGCTCAATTCTTGGTGGCCCATGTATACCCCGGCGTTCCTTTTCAGCCCACATCTCATTATGTAATGCTCCAGCAATAGTATCTTCATCACATTGAGTATTAATTTCTGGTTTTTGGCATACTTGAATCCAAGCTGCTTGGATAATATCAAATACTGTGGCAATAATGTCTTTTCGTTTAATAAATGATGGTTGTCCAACAGCACCTGAATCATCCAATGGCAACATAATTTAACGATTCCTAAAATGTTCAGCTAAAACAGTATCAGCATCATTCAACCCAGCAGAACGAGTCCAGTAACGCAGTTGAGCAGGTTTAATAATATACAAATTTTCACCGATATAGATTCTGGCATTTCGGCGCGTAAAAACGCGGTCAGCCAATTGTGGCGGTAGTTGTCTTGCAATGCTTTTCAGCACAGTCACCAAATCCTCAGCCTGAATAGTTTGTATAACTGGCTCACGACCTGGATATGGTACTATGCTAAATTTAACCACCTGTAATGGGGTTTTAGAAATACTAAATATCTCAGCAACTATACTTCTTTCGTTAAGTGTTTGAAGAAAGGGTTTAATAACACTCATGAATTGTATAGCATAGGCTTCTAAATCAGCAGCTAATGGACTTCTTAGTGCTGTAGATTTCTCACGATTCATATACCAATCAATCGTGATTTGCGTAGTATCTTCAACTAAAACACGTTCATGATCCTCTAAAACGTAGAGATTAAATACAGCTTCATCAAGTTGTTTTTTTAAATCTCTCTCAACAGATTTATTGGGAGATTCACGCAATCTACCTTCTATTTCAATAATTTGATTAATAAATCTTTCGTTATCTTTATTTGGTTTAGGAACACAAAGACGTTCTAAATCTTGTGTTTTTATTTCCTTGCGCTCAATACCCCATGAAGAAGCTGTTAAGAATAAAAAATAACTGGTTATTGAAGAATTTATAATACCGTTTAAGTAGTGAGCTAAGTGGACTTTATTTTTTGCAAAAGAAATACCTGAATACCTTTGTGTGTAAACAATATCTTCCTGACTAAAAGCAGAAAATGCCTCATTCCCATCAATACTTTGTGAAATTATAACCAATGGAGCTTTATAAATTTGCGAATCCCTTGGTGACTCCATTGTTGCGGGTGGTAAGTCTAGTTCGTTTAAATCAATTTGATATCTAGGCATTTTGCTAGAAGCTAGACATTTTTTGTCCATCAATTCTTGCGGAACTTTACGATGATGTCCATACTTAAATCCGTTCTTAGGTGGATTTCCTACAACTTGTTCAATGTTTGGAAAATTTTCCAATTTTTGGAGCAGACGTATATCTCTAGCACTACCCCAAGTAGCAACTTTCAGCATATCTGAGTCACAAGCTGTGCTAAAAACTGGTAGTTTTTTAATATGCTCTGTTCCAATTTCAACAATGCCATGTCGTCGGAAATCTATGGAACGTTCTGGACATACAAAATAAAAAGTATCTCGCTGTTCTGAATATTTACCTTCTGCTATTAAAATCATTGCTGGAGCTTCAGAATTAGGAAAAATATGCTCTCTACGTAGTTTAGATAAATTAACGATAACTTTCGGTTTAAACCTCATAAAGAGAGATTCTTTTGCTTTTTTAGCTGCTGTGTCATTGCTAAAAAAAGGCTTACTATGCAAAATTAAACCAATGCAAGTTTTATCATTAGCAAAGTCGCCAATACGCCATAAAAATGCTTGGTCTGGAGGCGTACCATAAGCTGTAGGATATCCGTCTGGATAACCTGAATCAGGACGCTTACGCTGACAATATTGTTCTGCTGATTTATTTGATTTAGGTTTTGTCCAAGGAGGATTACCAACGATTGCGCTAAATTGTTTATGTGCAAATTGTTCTATTTGATTAAATTCTGCTTTTTCATCAAATGCGTCAGTAGCGAATAAATTATTACCTATTAGCTTTTGAAATTTTAAATCATCTGTTAATTGACGATGTTGCTCTAATTCATAATCTAATTCCAAAGCAGTAAGGTAAAGACTAAAAGCCGCAATCTGAACTGCTTCTGGATTAATATCCACACCATAAATTTGATTGTAAAGAGTTTCACGAATTAGATGGCGAGTTGGTGATTCTCCATTAGCCCAACGCTTAACGACTAATCTCCGCAAAGATTCAACTAGAAACACGCCTGAACCACAAGCTAAATCTAGTATTTTAGCATTACCATCAAGTTCTTTAAATACTTCAGAAAGTACCAAATCTACTAAATTTATAGGTGTATAGTGGGTACTATTTTCTTTTGCTGATTTGGAATCAGTAGCATAAATAAAACTTTCATAAATTGAACTAATCAATTCTATAGGTATGACCTTGAAATCATAAGCCCGCCATAGACGTTGTTGACCTGTGGCTATTTCTTCTACACCACCTATTAAACTTTGCACAACTTCAAGATGATTTGTGTTTACAGCACTTCTTTCTGCTGGAGAGATAGGAAATAAATCCCCATTAAAAATTCTTTGCAACCATTCAAATAAATCATAAGTTATAAGTTTATTATTTAGCAGTTCATTAAATGAATCTACCCCAAAACGATTATTAAAAAAGTTTTGATTTAAAATACCTCTATCTTGCAAATAAGCAACAAAAACAGAACGTATTAATAGAGCATGAGCAAATTGACGGTCTAATTTTTTTTCTTTTGTTAATTTCTCTTCAGCCTCATTCAAATCTTTTACAAGAACTGAATCTACTCTTTGTTGACGATCTATTTGCTTTGCTTTTTCCCACTGCCAAAACTTACCTGATTCAATTTGCAGACGACTAGCGAATTGATTCATTTGATTCAAGTCGCTTTCAGTAGTTTCAAATCTATCGATTAAATGTCGATTTGGATCATTTTCATCTTGTTGCTTGGGTTTAGAATAACAGTTATAAAGTAATACTTCATCAGGTGTAATTACCCACAGCATTGGGGCTAAACCATGATTCCAAGACAGTTTATGTAGTTTAGCTAACTTTCTAGGGTTAGGTTCATTTAATTGAGTAAAATAAATACAAGGTGAACCAGACAATTCATAGATTGCTGTAGCGTTAATTTGTTCAGTATCAATTACAGCACTATATTTAATGCGCTTTTCCAAATACTGGTTATTATTGCGAATATCTTCCGCTTCTGTAACTCCTGTAGTCGGCACACCATCACGATAGAAGCCAGTATGTGCCATTACTCGCTGGTATATTTCATTTACAGCTTTATTAGAACTCATTACTGGTTGCTCCTTGTGATTCTTATATGTATTTCTTTTACCCCTTCAACACTATTCCTGTCCGTTTATCAAAATCTAAAACATGATGTTTCTCTGCTTCTCTGGCTAATTCTGTAATTACATCTCCAATTGTTCCAATTTCATTAATTACAACTTGCCCCTGATTTTTTCCAGAAGTTTCTAAAACCATCAAACCAAAATCTTGCATATCTTCAATTAAATAAAGTTGGGAATTAACAAAAACCAGACGATGTTTAAAAAAAGAATATTCATAATTTCTTGACTGTAAAAAAAGTAAAACTTTTCTAATTTCTTGCAATGAAAGCTTCTGTCTTAATCTTTCAATAGTTTTGATTTCTAGAATTTGTTGCCACTTATAAATGACTTTAGGGTGCTGAGGATTACCAAACTTTTCTGGCACTACCAACCCAGTTCTATCTAAGTAGCTTAGTCTGCCAGAGCTTATGCCAGTTAAAGCGATGGTTTCTTGTCTAGTAAATCCACTAGCCATAAGAGGTTTTGTACTCCATCGAAATACAGCGATGTTTTGTTTAAAAACTAGTTTAACTTTTAAACACTTGTTTTAAACATACCCCAAAACAAGATGTTTTTAAATTTTTGTTTAAAAACTGTTAATTTTACTGCACTGTCTCCCTGACTCGTAGCCTCACCCCAAACCCCTGCGGATACCTCTGCACCGCCTCCACCAAAGGGTAAACCTGCAAAAACCCAAGTTCCATTGGTTCAACAGCCAAACTCAAAATCGCTGACTTTAAATCGCCCCGCGCATCAGGACGCGCTATCAGCGAAACCGAAGCACCTTGCTTAAACGCATCCTCTACCTGTTCCCGCCAGTCGGGTTCATCCAACCAAACTGTACGATCACCCACTTGCAAAACATCCAGTAAAATTTCTCTATCTGCGTCGGGAATCACAGCAAAGGGATTATAGGAAGATAAGGCGCGAGAACGAATAATATTTCCTCTCGCCCACAACAGCCCATAAATCACTTGAAACCGCCAATAGAGATTAGGCTGCACTAAACCAAGATGCAACAACGCCCGATCCAATTGGTCATAGTTGCTGGCAACATGAGCAAACACCCTGGCATCAATTTCGATACCTAAACGCGCTTCTTCCTGATGCCACAAACGAATCAAATCCAGCAGCAGTTTATCCGTTTCTGGAGTACTTCCAGGACGCAAAACCCTTGCGTTAATTGCAGTCATCACCGGATGCGTTACCAAAATCCCCTCAGAGGACAGGACTTTGCGGAGGCGATCGCTAGCTTGTTTTAATTCACCATATCCTGCGGCGAACCGCACATCTGCCATTGCATCGGCAACATCTGCACTAGTTTGGGTTAACTCCAGTAACCGCGTCAGTTCGGAGTCCACAATCTCAAAATCCCCAGGTGACAATGCACTCCCCGCCAAACGGAAAAAATTCGCCGGGTCAGCAGCATAACGCCGCAAGATTTCCTCGATCGCCCCGCCGCCACCAATCGTAGATTCAGTGATCCAAATTTCTTCTAGTCCCTCAGAAATAGCAGGTGCATCTGGTGGACGCGGGCCAGGATCGATATCTAAAATCAGGTCGCCCAAATCAAAATGAGGACACAATTGTCCGCAAGCATCCAGCAGTGCCCCTCCCAAAGTCGCTTTAAAACGTAACGCTGCCCAAGAATGCCACTCCTCATCAGGTTCTGACCAGAGAATCGGTGCCAGGTCATTTAATATAGTTTGGATGATGTCTGCGTTGCCAAGTGCTAGTAATCTATCATGTACCCTCTGCCGTCCCTGAATTTGTTCCGGTGCAGACTCCCCTTCTTCCAGTAAGGTTTCCTCAACGTTCAATGTTTGGAAGATATTGTCCAGAACCCTTGCCATTTCTTGACCTATATTTTCACCCAAAAGCGCCTCAAAAGCTTCATGTAGGGAGATTTGGGCTGTCAATGCGTGGTCGGTAAGCATTGATATATATATTTGATAAAGCCATTCCCGTTGAAAGACATTTATTGAATCACACAATCTGTCATCTGTCAATACCCGATAGCGGAAATATGCCGTGCGAAACGCCCGAATCTTCTCTTGATTGGCATCGCTGGGACTAATAGTAAAATTAGGCGGAATCCGAAAACGAAATACTAGACCGTCAACAGATTGGGCAAATCCCACTGCCGCCGGACTACTATCCTGTTTCTGGGTGAAGCGAATTGTTGTATCAAGTTCCTGACCGTTTTGGAAGCGGATGTTCGCATGGGATGCGATCGCTTTTCTAAAACTGGGTTAAACAGCATATCGTAGCCTTGATAGGCAATGCGATCGCGTCCGTAATCAGAAAGCACCACCACTGTCCAAGGTCGCATAGTTCTGCGTCGTCCCGCCCGTCCCTTCCTTTGCAAGAAAGATGCCATATCTCGCGGTGCTTTGTGCTGGATGACACCTCCAACTTCTGGATCGTTAAATCCCACTTCTAGAGATGCAGTAGCAACAATTACATCTGCATTTGGCGTAACTCCAGTATCTTGGGAACTGGTGCGCCCAATACTTAAAGGTAGTTCCAAACCATGACCGATTTCTTCACACAATAGCCAGGATTGTGCGGCAATCAGCCTTTCTCTACCATTAGTTGCACCATGCGATCGCAATGCTGCTAATGGCTGTCGTCCTCGCAAAGGACGACCCCAACTGTCTCGACCTTCAGCATCCAAAAGGTTGTGGAATAAGCGATTGGTAACATCTAAGTCATCAGTGAAGGCGAAAACACGGGAACCATAGAAACCTTTGCTAGGGGGGTCTTCAGATGGGTCGAGTACACGCCGCAGCAGCATCGCCGTTTGGATGCTTGTAGATAAAAGACTTGTCCCTGATACGGGGTCGCCCCTGAGAACCAATTGATACTCCATTCCTTCAGCAATTTGGTCTTCACCAGGAGAAATTTCTTCCACTGAACCAGGGTTTAAGCCTGTAAGTTGACTGAAAAATTCCGCCGCACTTTCTAGGGTTGCCGAAAGTCCGGTAAATTGGACTTTCTTGTTAATGATTTTCTGCCAACGCCGCAACAGGTAAGCAACTTGTGCGCCGTGGATACCTGTATAAGTATGCACCTCATCCAACAAAACGATCTGAGGCTTTTTCGCCGCGGCGATGCCAAATACATGACCGTAACGGGAGTCTCCCATAGACCGATTGAGCATTTCTGTGCTGGTAAAAACCAGGTCTGGGGGAGTTTTCGCCATGCGATCGCGTGTCAGAATAACTTCATCTTCTTGGATAACAGCACCGCAGGATGGGTTGAGACAAGAAAGTTTTTCTTTACCCGCTTCCACATCAGCCCGTAGCCAAGATAGCGCACCTTCACATCTGGGACACCGCAAATAAGGACAAGTAAACCCACCACTTTCAGCTTTCCATTTATCCTGTACCCGATCCAAAGTTGCGCTTCTGGGAGTTAAGCCAAAAAATGCACCAATGAGAATTTTACGTTTACCTTCTGCCTTGAGGACAGCATCGAGACGACGTGCTTCTTGATAGGTTTCAGAAAATTGGTCTTTGAGGAGTTCGTTACGGGGATAAATTGCTAGTCCTTTACTCCAATGCTCATCCTTTTTCAACAAAGTTGCAATATGCGCCAGCGCAGGTAAGTAAAAAGATAAAGTCTTTCCGGTTCCTGTCCCAGCACAGACAATCATCCCGCGACTTTTTGTGCTGTTTAAATCCTGCAACATCCGCCTTGTAGCGCGTAGCTGGAAGTCTGCAAGTTGAACCTCACCGCGATCGCGAGAAAGCAGTATCGCTGTAACGGCTTTTTGCTGTATGGGAGTTAGCAGTTTGTCTGCTGCCAACTGCTCAATTACTGCTTCTGGCGTAATATACCTGTTAGGATAAATTCTCGGACGGATTTGTAAGCGATAATCAGCAACTAAGGTAGGAGATGTTTGCCAATTATTATTCGGGAACAGTTGGCGGAGACGGGCAAATAATCTCACCGCTTCCGCCATCCGGGTGCGGAAAAGGCGATCGCCTCTAAGATTCAATTCAAACAACAATTTCCGTTCAAGGATTTGGTCTAAAAAATCCCAAACATCCTCATCAATTTCGCAAGTATTTAGAAAATCTTCCGCAAGTTCTACAATTTCATCTTCAGAAAATCCACCATCAACAATTCCCCACGTCAAAAGTTGGACTTCTTGGCGTTCCAAATTATCTAAAAACTCTCTAATTATTTTATCCCAATTAGTAGTCACCCTTACTCTGCCCTTACTTGATTTTAAAACAAGCGAATTTTTAGAGAATCAGCAATACCATGTTGATCAATCCAATCTTTAACTTCTGAAGTCCAAAGATTTAAAGGTGCGCCTTGATTGGCTGCTGCTCGCAGGAAATGCAATACAGTTTCGGGAACTTCATCAGAACTAAGGCTATTCCAATGATACTTTAATTGTTCAATTTTACGTTCATATACTACAAAATCAGCATTATTTTTCGGATAAGTAATGCTTTTTATTTCTCTATCTATAATCTGAATTTGCAGAACAGTTTGTTTAAAAGCTTCTACCTTAGCTAATAAAGTCAGTATCTCATTTTTAGTGTTAGGCATTTGTTGATCGCGGTAGCTTTCCCATGCTTCGCTCAGTTGTTGTTCTAGCGCATTTTTTAGATTATCAACTTGGGACTTTAAAATATTGCCTTGAAACTTTTTATTATCAAGAATAAACTCCGAGTCTTTTTGTAAATTATCTTCAATATTTTTAATAAATTTTAATATAAGCTCCGCTTTTTGACTCAAATCGATATTGTTAATACCTCTTTGCCGAAAAGCTGTTAAGGCTTCCACTAGTGGTTGAATCGTTGCAATTGCAACATTAATCTGAGTTCTTCTAGTTTGAATAATTTGAAGATTAGCTGCAAAATTTTGTAAAGATTTTTTACGCTGAGATACTTCAATAAGTTCCTGGGCTTTGTCTAAGAGCATTTTGTATCTCCTTTAATTTCATTCATGAGATTTCGTAAATTAGCTAACCCCTCACAAATTTCTTGGTAACTAGACTCTACTGTTGCACCTTCAGATTTTTCTAATTCTGCAATTCGACTTTTGGCTTCAAGAATCGAAGCATCTAGAAAATTATTAGTGTTATCGAGGAATTCTGAAGAATCAGTGATTATTTCTTGATAATCTTTGCTTAATTCTTGAAGTAATTTACCAATGTTAGTTTCTGGATTTTCTTTCTCAGTTTGTACACGTTTCATGGTGTCTCTGTAAGGGTTAATTGCTGTACGCCTGAATTTATCTAACACAGTAGTCATCCCTTCAAATCCCTTCTTAGCACGAAATACGCCTGCATCTTGTGCTGCTTCCATTGCAGCTTTGAGTGTGTCAATCACATCCTTTTTCTTAATGTCTTCTCCCAATTCTGATATGAGACGCTGATAAATATCTAACTGCCGTTCGTACTCTTCTTGAATGGCTTGATTGAGTAACTCATCTACTTGCTGACGTGCTTTGTAGATATCTTCGTAAAATTTGTGATCCTGTATATCTTCGGGAATTTCACATCGAGGTTGCCAAGTTTTTATCACCTTCTCTAAAGGTTCGATAATTTGGATTGCATCAATAATTTGAAATTGTGTTGAGCTTCCTTTGGTACAAGCAATTCGACTCTGAACAATTTCTAATAATTCTTTACGATATTTTTTGAGGGATTTAAATAACTGTTTCCAACTGGAAGCACGAATTTCATCTTTAGTATTTTCTATGTCTAAAAACAAAGAATTAATTACATCTTCCAAGGAATTTGTAGAATGTCCCGCCATTGTGGAGGTTATCGCCAATAATTCCACTGCTGCTGGTACTGGGTTCCAAGGTTCTCCTGACTCACGAGGGTAGAGGCTAATTTGTTCTAAGACGTACTGACTCCATTTTTCTAATTGTCGAGTATAGGTGCGGAAATAGCGATCGCCGTCTTTAAACTTCCAGTTTTTGTGGTGACTGTATAACAGGATACCTTGAAAGGTGATCGCAGTTGTACGAAACTCATCCGCGTCATCAGGGTTAAGCGGAAGTGATAATTTAACGCCAGAAATAGTTTCCCTTGTTACCCTACGGCTATAAAAAACAACATTTTTTTGCTTAAAAATTTTATTACCCCTGTCAACATCTTCCCGCGAACCGGGTGTTCTGGCGAAAGTTCCCTGAAGTAACATTTCTGCATCCCAATTAATTCTTTCCAGAATTGCAGGATAAATAAATTCGCGTAGTGGTTTTCCTAAATCTTGAGGTAAATCTCCTTGATTATTCCAATTGTTTAACAGTATGATTTGTTCTGCCAGTTTATCAGGAATGGCTTTTTCTTGATTACCTATTACAATCTCAGGCTCTGTTTTGTATTCTGAACTAGAATCTTTGACTTGCGGTTTTTTCTGCTCAATTCCAGGTTTGATGACAACTCTTGTATCTACTTGCGTCTGAATTTGAGCAAGCGGAGGTAAATTAAAAGCCGTGTGAACTTCAATAGGTAGATTACATAGTTTATCGCTATCAGTCCATAAATCTATGAGTATCTCACGACGCTCAAAGTTTTGGTAATCGTGAATTTTAATATCTTCTTGAACTAAAGCTTCCAATCGCTTTTTACCAAAATGGTCTCGCAAGCTGACAGATGGAAAACTCCCTTTTTTAATATCATTAATTCCATTTTCTAGTACGTATTTCAATACATCTTTAATTAAAATTCGAGGGTTAAAATTGTCGGTACTGACTCTAATAAGCATCTGCTCTAAAGCTTTGGGAGTAAACGGATATAAACCTATGTCATTTATACTTCCAAAGCCTGCATGACAAGCTTCGCGGTGTTCGCAGTCACTACAGGCAATCTTCAGAGGTTCGCCTTGAAAACCTTCTTCCTGATTGTTATTATTTGCCCAATCGAGAATTACTTTATCTTCTAAACGAACCGCATTAAGATACCTAGAAACAAATTCTTGAATATCAGCTTGAGTAATTAAAGAGTGGTTGCTAACCGTACCAACATCAAGATAGATACTAAAGGTAACACGCTGTTGTACTGTATCAAATGTCTTAATTAACCCTTCAAAGTAGCCTATTGTACAGGCTAATGCTGTTCGTATAGCACATAGCGGTTTACTTCCTGGTTGTTGAGGTCTTGCTAAAACCGCTTCTAATACTTCTCGGTCTATACCCTGTAATTTTGCAAAATCTTCAATTAACAAAACTAATTCAACATTTTGTTCTGCCAAAGATTCTCGAACTTCGCGCATTAATCTAAGTAGGTCTTCTCGCCCCAAATTTAACACTTGAGTGATAGCTTCATCTAAGTGCTGATTCAGCCAATCTACGGTAGCTTTTTGAATATTGTCATTACCTATAAGGAAGGCATAAAAATCTTGAGCTTGTTTTCCTGCTTTTTGCAAGTTCAAAACATCAAGTGGTAAATCTTCTAAACAAAATTGCCGTCTTTCTTCGACAATTTCGACTCGATCGTGATATCCTAAAATGTGGATAACTAAGCAATGAATAATACCGCCATCTTTTAACCAATGTTCGCGGAAAAATGGGTCGTATAGTAGAGAATCTAGTTCATTAACAATATATTCTTGCTCATCTGTGAGCTGGCTTCTATCTCGTTTACCGGTATCACCAACTGCTGCTGCTAATTGATTGAGAAGTTGTACCCGTGCTTGGGTTTCTGTTAAAGTACTGGTTGCTCTATTTACCCGTTGGCGATATTCATCAAATTTTTCTCCCTCTATTCCTTCAAGAATGAGGCTAATAATATCTTTTAAGTTAGTTCCAATTTTAGGGATTAGTAATACCTTACGTCTATCGGTAGATTTTATATTAGCTTCTAACCAACGAATTAAGTGAGATTTTCCTGTTCCAGAACCACCTAAAACTGGAACAAAAGCAAAGTCATTTTCTGCAAGAAAATCTGTTAGTAATTGTTCTTCATCATATTTAACCCGTGACGTATCAGATTCTTTGATCAGAATAAGTTCTTGACGATACATTGCAACTGGGTGATGCGTCGCCAGAAATAAATGATTTGGGGGCTGGGTTGCTTCCACATCCATGATGCGACGTACATTCTCTAAATTCCAGCAGACAAACTTTTCAAAAGTCATGTTTGCTCTCCTTGCCAGGTAATGTGAGATTTACGTCCATCATCATCAACTTGGTTGTTTATCTTGGGTAAAAGCATTAGGTCTGCATCTGATTTTCTCTCCAGTTTGATATAACCTTCCTCCTGAAGACGAAATAGAGCAAAGGCTGTGCCTGTAGAAAGATACAGGACTTACGCAACTGGCACAGTGCGATCGCTAGCCAGTAGTACACAAGTATTAATTAGCGAGAATGTGTTTGATTGGCTTTACTAGAATTACTAACAATAATTAATGATGTATCTTGTTGTTAAAATTTTCTGACAAAATTGAGAGAAAGTGCATCATAAAGTTGGTTAGTCATGAAATTTACTAAACTTAATTATTGTCAATATTTACTTAGCAGCCAAATTAACTATACAATGACTAATCTAGCAGAACATTTGGAAAATATTAGTCATGATAAAATCAATTATTATTTAAAAAATGAAAAATTAACTCCTCGTTTACTTTGGGATAATGTCAAAGATTTAATAGTCACTGACGAGGATGCTTATATTATATTTGATGATACAGTTTTAGATAAAAGATTTTCTGAGGAAATAGAAATAGTACGCAGGCAGTATAGTGGTAATGAACATGGCGTTGTTAGAGGGATAGGAATAGTAAGTTGCATATATGTTAATCCTAAAACTCTCAAGTTTTGGGTAATAGATTATCGTATTTTTAATCCAGACAATGATGGTTTAACCAAGATTGACCATGTGAAAAATATGCTGCAAGGGCTTGTATATCAAAAGATTCTACCTTTCGATACAGTTTTAATGGATACTTGGTATGCGGTCAATAATTTAATGCTTTATATCGATAGTCTAGATAAAGTTTATTATTGTCCTTTAAAGACTAATCGTTTAGTGGATGATAGTTTTGGTAAAGAAAAATATAAAAATATTGAATCTTTAGAATGGAGTAATCAAGATTTAGAATGTGGTAAAATAATAAAAATTAAAGGATTCCCATCTGAGAAAAAAGTGAAACTTTTCCGGGTTACTATCTCTACCGATAGAACGGATTATGTCGCAACCAACGATTTATCTCAAAGTTCTACTGATGTTACACAAAAGGTGTGTAACATCCGTTAGAAAATAGAGGAATTTCATAGAGAAATAAAACAACTAACTGGCATTGAATCATGTCAATGCCGTAAAGCCCGTCTTCAAAGAAATCATATTGCTTGCGCTATGTTAGTTTGGCTAAGACTGAAAAATTTAGCTTATCAAACAGGTCAAACTATTTACAAGCTCAAGCACAATCTGCTTTCTAATTATTTAATTGAGCAACTAAAACGTCCAGATATTGCTATGTCTTCTGTGTAGTTTTTGGGCGCTCGGTGCGAAAAGCGCACCATTGCTTGTGCCAGTTGCGTAAGTCCTAATTACCTTTGAGCAAGCAATTACAATCAGTACTAAAGGACTAGCCCTCAAAGATGGATTGAAGACCCAAAGCCAAAGACGTTTTCCAATTAACAGTCAGCAACGTGAAATTTTAGACTCAATCAAACCAGAAAATTGTAATCCAGATGACTTTATCTTTAGAAGCAAAAAAGGCGGCATAGTAGACTTTGGAGATTTTCTAAATCATGCTTGGAAAGGTTATAAAAATCATCGTGGTACACATATAGATGGAATCGTGACTCAACTTGTAAAGCAGGGTTTAGTCAGCGAATATCGTAAACCTTACCAATGTAGGCATACTTTTATCACTCTTTGTCTGGAAGCTGATATTGATGCGAAGGATGTAGGAAGGTGGGTTGGCAACTCTCCGGAAATTATTTACAAGCATTACGCAGGTAATAAACGTAATTTACAGGTGCCAAAGTTATAAATTTGTTGAATTATAACAACCGTCACATTGATGGCCTGGGCTAAAACTGAGAAATCATTGCTATAACCTTTTATCCAATACGGTTAATATCATGTCCGGTTCAAGACTTATCATGAATACCGCAGGGGGAGCAGAGGAGAAGTTTTTGGGTTTTCTGCATAGATGCGGGAATTATAACTAATTAGCCGGGCATGATATCACTTAAGGTTCAAACTATTTACACGGACAAATTTTTTAACTAAGAGCTTGTCAAATAACGACCTTCCCTCTTTTTAATTAGAAATGCTTTTTTAGTAAGTGTTCTAGAGAAAAAATTGTAAAAGTTATTTCTTTACAGGCTCTAACCGTATTAGATGGGAAACGGCTTGTCGCAGGTTAGAACGCGAAGAACGCAGAGAAAAGAAAGACTTAACTGTATTGGATTATAAGCTATTAAACGGCTCTGACTGAACAGTAAGATTGCTACGTCTGGAGTGCGATCGCTAATTTTTGTGATCGCTAATTTTCGTTATGATAGCTCTATAAGTTGTCACCTGTGCATTATTTATAACACAAACTGTAATAATTAGTTGTCATCAGTGCATTATTAAGTTGTCAGAGTGACAACTTGGGTTTTATGGTGTGTCATAGCTATTCCCACCTCAAATAGGTGAATTATGATTACCCAAAGCTTTTTATCTAGCCTCGAAGAATCGAATGCAGCAAACAATAATCCAAGCGAGGTTCAAACTTTACAAGGTAAAGAACCACTTAAACATCTGTTGATTGGTTCTTCTAAAGCCGTTACTAGCACAATTCACTACTTACAGGTTATTGGCTACGCAAATGTAGGCGATTGGAGTCCTTTACTACCTAGCCCTAATCCAGGCGAAGTCATGAGTATTTTAAATAGACCTATTGTGGTGCAATAAAAACTGTTACTTCGTGCAATTAAAAATTATGACCCCTGTAGGGGTCATAATTTTTTAGCTAAATATTTTGTGTGCTTTAGACTTGTGTGCGATCGCAGTAAAGATAAACTCCAAAGTATTACTGCACTCCAATAAAGTCTATGAGTGATTTTATGGTAAAGGTTTAAGAGATAACAAATCCTGTAGCTCTGCAACACTTAGTTGTTCCAGTTCCAAAAGTCGTTGGTCAACAAGTTCCATAAATTGCTCAAATTTTGGACAACCACAACATACTTTGTCATCGCCAGGAACAGTACACTGACAGATGGGAGTGGCAATAATTTCCTTAAAGTAATAGTCCGGATACAATAACAAACACGGTTATCCTGACTCTGGTGGGGAGTTATAAATCCTAGAGAGTAGCACTTAGGACACTTAGATTTACTTAAATCTTTAGGTGGCCACTCCTTCAAAACCAGTTGTGAAGCAACTTGAAACCTCAACTGTTTCAGCCGCAGAAGTTCAATCGCATTCATCTTAATTCTCCGGTTTTACAGCAGGAGAGTTTTTAAACACAATGGATTCAACTTGGCCATTACAAAGAAAAATCCTGTGTACAATGCGGCGGTATATCTGAACCTTCTCATTATTCGACAGCGTTCTCCAAACACCCAAGTTGTTCCCTACTCGAATAATTTCCTCAACAGTCCTGTCCTCAAGGCGTTGTGATTGAAAGAAATTGGTTTCCTCTTCAATTTGGCGTTTTAAATCTGCCTTGAGTTCTTCCGCACCAGGGTTAAATCCCGGAAACTGCTCCTTGTTTTCGTTGGTGTTCTTTACCGCGTTTTATCCGCTCTGAAAGTATCCCTCTTCTGTCACTTTCCGGGTATTCTGAATATAAAGAATAAAAAAAGAAAACCGTGAAAGGTAAGTGGGACAATGGATGTAGAGTTACAAATCCTGAAACATTTGGCAAGAGATCCTCATCCAACAGTTGGCATCATAGATGAATATTGTGCAGAGTATAAAGACCTGTTTAAAGAAGTAAGGAATTATGAGTGCTTCAAATATTTACACGTGGGGATAATATCAACGATAAAAAGAAAATCGTTACCAGAAATAGCGAGGGAATTTGAAGAAGACTTTAGGCGATTTATATGGATTAAGAACCTGGGTAGAATATGGGTTTCGACAGTGTAAGCAGGAACTAGGCTGGACAGATTACCGTTTCACTAATTTTCAACATATTGAGAGATGGTGGGAGATTATTTTTAGTGTTTATACGATGATTAGTTTAAATTCTCCAGCCTTCTTAGGTTTAAATCAATCTTGTCAATTTGAGCCTGAGACACAAGAAAATAAGGATGTTGATTTTTCTAATCATCCACAATGGAACCACGAATCTGGATGGAAGAATACTTTAAATAATCTCCGTCTCATTATCCAACCACTTTTACTATTTTGGTTAATTTATCCCTGGTTAAGTATTTTCCCTAATTCACATTTATTATTGGGATTCAATCATTTAATTGCTTCAATGAATCAATTTAAACCCTCTTATGCTTCTGGATGATTTAGCTCCTGAACTACTTGCTTATCTCGGAAAGTGACAGAAGAGGGATAAATCTACTTCCCATTCAGCCAGTAGACCTAACATATTCAGCATGAGTTTACCCTGTGGTGTACTCAAATCTAATTTTTGGTCGAGAATCACCAAGTTGACATCATATTTCTGAAGGATGTCAACAATTTTTCTCAGGGTAGGTAAAGAGCGTGTAATGCGATCTATTCGAGTAATAATGACTTTCCTAACTTTTCCCGCTTCCACAAGCCGGATTAATTCTTGACAGAACTTACGCAACTGTCACAAGCAATGGCACGGCTGGCTACACCTCGCACCAAACAACTATGGAATCAACATGGAAACAGCCGGACGTTTTAGTTGCTCAACTAAATAATTTGATAACAAGCCATGCTTTATTTGATAGATTGTTTGACGAGTTTGATAAGCTAAATCTTTGAGCCTAAGCCAAACTAAAATAGCGCAGGCAATAAGATTTCTTTGAATACGACCTTTACGGCATTGACATGATTCAATACCAGTCAATTGCTTTAATTCTCTATAAAACTCACGCCAGTCGCTACAACGGGGGTAACCCCCGCAACGCGCTGGCTCCTCAACTTTCCATCGAACCTTAGACACTTGTTGTACAACGTCCGTAGAATCTTGAGATAAATCGTTCGTAGCGATAAAATCCGTTCTGTCTGTAGAAACAGTTACCCGGAATAGTTTCACTTTTTTGACGGCTGAAAACTTCTTAATTTTCACTATTTTACCTGATTTTAACTCCTCATCACTCCAAGATAACAACTCAATTTTTTTATAATCTTCTTGCTTACCCGTATCATCAACAAGTCGATTACGTTTTAGAGGACAATAATAATATTTCTCTAAACTATCAATATATAACATCAATTTATTTGTCGCATACCAAGTGTCCATTAAGACTGATTGAAATGGCAAAGCCTTATGATAGACAAGGTTTTGCAGCATTTTTGTAACATGGACTATTTTTGTTTTTCCATCTCTTTCTGGGTCATAAATACGATAGTCAACCACCCAAAATTTTCCGACCTCATGATTGACATATATACAATTTATTAGCCCAATGCATTGGATAACTCGATGCTCGTTGCCACTATATTGGCGTTTAGTTATTTCTATTTCTTTGGCATATCGTTTATCAATTACTGTATCATCAAAAACGAGATATGCGTTATCACTTACTTGGATGATATCTTTAAAATTCTCCCAAAGCAAACGTGGTGTTAGTTTTTCATCCTTAAGATAGCGATTAATTTTATCATGACTAATCTGCTCTAAATGCTCTGCTAAATTTGTGAGAGTATAATTAATCTGACTACTTAACAAGTATTGACAATAGTTAAGTTTAGTAAATCGCATAAACGAGTGGATTTATTTTATGAATCCTCAACTAATTTTCTCATGATTTGAACAATAGTTAACATAGCTGATTAGTGTGACTAATTTCAGCAATGCCCTCTGAGTACGCCAATTTGATATAGTACATAAATACTATAAACTAGCGATCGCTCTGTGCCAGTTGCGTAAGTCCTGGTTGAGTAAGCGTTCGGGATTACGTCCGGTATTTTGAATTTCATGAAAAACACCTTCGACGCGCTGACGAACACGACTAATAAAACGCTTCAAGCCATGAGAATGTTGAAGATGCTGGTTATCACGAGTGAGTGTCCAGATGAGATTACCCGTGCGACAAGCGATCGCCGCCTGCCAATCAGCCGAAATAAATCCCTTGTCTGCGTAAATATTGCTATGATTAACTGTCGCTAAAACACCATCAGCAGCAATTCTCTCATCGGTATTAGCAGGCACTATATCATAACAGATGGGAATTCCATTCCATGTTGAGAGCATCACTAGCTTGTAGCAAAAAGAAGATGACTAAATCTATTCCAACAAAAACCTTGGTTTCAACTAGCACAATTTCACGCCTTCGTACACTAATTATTACATCTTGTACTGGAAAAAAGCTTCATAACCCAACAAATCAGCTAACAATAGAAGATTTTAAAGACACAGAGAGATTAAGAGAACGCACCAATCACTTTTAGAATTCTCCTGTCCGTCTGGCCAGATGTATACAGGGCTGCAACATCTACGGCTAATGGAGGGGGTGGATATCCTGCGATCGCATTGGCGCAGGAACCCAAAGGATAATTTTTACCTCTCCTGAAAGTTTAATGGGTTCTCTAGCATCTTCTCTCTATGAGGCTGCCAAATTGGGTATGTTGAGGTATTTTATAATCGATGAAGCGCACATGGTAGAGCAATGGGGTGATAATTTTCGTACCGCCTTTCAAGAAATTCCTGGTTTGCGAAGAGATTTATTGCGGCATAGTTCTTTCACAACTTTATTATTAACAGCCACATTAACCGAATCCTGTTTAGACACCCTGGAAACATTATTTGGTCAAGATTTACAAGTTATATCTGCTGTACAATTGCGACCAGAACCTGCTTATTGGTTTAACAAATGTTCCAGTGAAGAAGTTAGAAAACAAAGGTTGCTTGAGGCAGTTTATCATCTTCCTCGCCCGTTAATTATTTATGAAACTGAAGTTAAAGCTGTCAAAAATTGGCAACGGGAATTAACCAACGCTGGATTTAAAAGATGTGACCTGATGACAGGTAAATCTACTACTCAGGAACGGGAGCAATTAATTGAAAAATGGCGGGAAGAAAAGATTGATATAGTTGTTGCTACTTCTGCCTTTGGATTAGGTATAGACCAAGCAGATGTCAGAGCAGTAATTCACGTTTGTATTCCCGAAACCATTGACCGTTTCTATCAAGAAGTCGGACGGGGAGGAAGAGATGGTAAAGCCTCAATATCGCTCACATTATATACAACGGAAGACTTCAACATTGCTCATGGTTTAAACGAAAAATCGACAATTACTATCGAGAGAGGATTGCAGCGTTGGCAAAGTATGTTTGCAAAGAAAGAAGCTTTAAAAAACGGTAGATATCGCGTATCTATTGATAATCCTCCGTCTTTGCTAGAAAAAGATATTGATATGCAAAGTGACCAAAACAGGGCTTGGAATATCCGCACTTTGACGCTGATGAACCGAGCAAATCTAATTGAAATTGACTCAGTAGAACCTCCCCAGAAGAAAAACTTTGAATCAGAAACTGAAGCAGCTTATCAAGCAGCTTGGGATGCGTACCGCAATTCTCGCATTATTCGTATTTGTAATGAGTTTCATTTAGAAAAATTCACTTGGGAATCTGAAGTTGAACCAGTGCGCCAGAAACGCCAAAGCTGGAGTTATAAAAACCTGCAATTGATGAAAGAAGCTTTAAACGCTAAACGTTGTATTTCAGAAATATTTGCGGAGGCGTATAGCATTCCCTCCCGTCAAACTCTAGAAACCAGAAATCCGGTTATAGTTTCTCGCGCTTGTGGGGGTTGTCCTGTTTGTAGAAGAAATAGAATTACACCTTTTCGAGGAATTATGCCTGAACCAAGCCCAAGCCTTGTGTGGCAAAAACCAAAATTTTTTGTCGGTGAAGAACTGCAACGCTTGTTTTTGGTCGATAACTTAATGCTTATTTTTTATAAATCCTTAGAAGATAAAAGTAGGAAGCGCCGCATAAATAAAGTGTTGAAATGGTTTGTCGAACAAGGTATGAGGAATATTATTATCCCTAGTGAGTTACAGGAAGCATTGATTAAGGAAGTAAACAGAATACCCAATTCTTTCATATTTTTATGGGAAACCTATCAACCAATAAAAATGCCACATATTCCTACCCTTATTTTTCATCCTGAAGCAGAAAAATTACCTCACAATTATTTATCAAAAAATAGTATGTCTCAGGCTCCACGCGTTATTTTACTGCCTAGAGATACACCCGACCCCAACAGAACTGACCGACGGCTGATTGATATTTTTTCAGGACGGCAGTTTAAATTTGACCCCTTCTGTACGGAGATTGGTGTATGAGTGTTGTAAAAACAGCTTTAGCTCACCCTAGCAGAATGCGAGGAATCTTTAGATATTTACTCCAGACTAAGGGACAAAAAGAAAATATAGAAGTACTAGAACGTAGACTCTCTCCCGATAAATTAGTTGAAGATAAAAGCACTCCACGTCCGATGTTCAATGCGGCACTGAGAGAAAGCATCAAATGCGGTTTATTAGTTGAGGAAGATAAAGAAATTGCTATTAATCCAAACTTACCAGAGGATGCAAGGAATCCTCGACTAGGTGACAAGCTATTACCGGATACACTAAGTTATCTATTTTTTACCTCTGGTAACGAAGATGAAGAAGACTTTGGTCGAGTTTGTGCTTGGTATTTAGCGCAAGATATTTATGATGCTCCTGGAACTTGGAAAGAAATAGAACAGAAAGTTAGCGAACAGAAAGTTGGTGATTTATTGAAAATGTCGAGCGATCGCCTCTTTATTCAAATGGATGACTGGATGTGCTACTTAGGTTTTGCTTGGCACCATGCATTAGGGGGAAAATCTGTAACTGTTCCTGACCCTACAGCTTACATAAAACGAAATCTCCAACGGTTATTTGATGGACAAAAGAAACTTTTAATCAAAGAGTTCATTTTACAATTAGCAACTATATGTCCCTTGTTTGAAACAGGAAAGTTTCGAGAAGAAGTTGAAGCAAAAATTGACCGCCGTTTACCTAATTATCTCTGAGATTTTGTACCAAATAGTCTCGAATTGCGATCGCATCATCCAAATTTTTAGTTGGTAAATTAGCGATGTGATTGCGGTACTTTCGATAATCAACAGCGTAAGTCGAAAGGCTAATTTGTGGTTTTTTAAACTCAGTGTATTTTTCCCATAATTCTCCCAAGTCAAATTGAGGGGTAACTGAAGGTGGAACTGAGGTGATTGGGGTAATACCAATTCTCTATGAACCTGCATAGAATAAAGCTTGATGGAAAAGAGCTTCAAGGATGAAATCATAACTGGTCAAAGAGGATACTAATTCAGAAGATAATTGAGCTAATAT
>NZ_JACJTB010000072.1 GCF_014698475.1 Nostoc spongiaeforme FACHB-130
AAACCGTACCAGAGTGCGGACGCGCTCGTTGGCTCAAGGTCAGTCAGAATCAACCAAGGATCTTTGTAGCCAAGATCCCAACGGGCAAGTAATGTACATTCAACTGGATTGGTCACAAAGCAAATAATTCGACCTGACCAAGATGTTCCAGGCGCAAAAACCACATCTGCAAGTGGATGCCATATATTTTCAGGTGGCAGGCGATAATTTCCTTGATGGTTAATGCGTAAAAACGGATGCCAGCCAGCAGCAACAATCAATTCATAATTTGCCTTTTGAGAGTTAACTTTAGCTATGAATTTTGACACTTTGCTCAAGCTACTTGATTTTGTCATCACTATGCCAAAACTCCATGTTGCCAGTCCTACCACTTGTGGTAGCGTCAGATGTGGCATTTTCTGTGACACTATATTTGTCCATTGTTTGAGGTACTCATTTTTTAGCATTTGAGCCTCTGTTTCACTCTTTGAGTCTGCTTTTATTTTCTGTCGAGAGTGAATGACTACTCACACCCTTGTAAAAAACCTACACCTGTCAGCAAGGGAGAGAGGGGTGTAGGGGTACAAGGGTTTTTCCTTACTTATACCCCTACACCTTTGATTTTGCCTCTCACTAAGTAAGTCCTAGTTGGGTTATGGCAGTTCTATAGCGGTAATCAGGTTAGGACATTTTGAAAGCTTGAATGCCAGGAATAATAAAACTTTTACCTCCTAGCTTGAAAGTGCTGAGGAGCCACTGCGTTGGGCGGGTTCCCCGACTTGAAGCAAGTGGCGTTGCTGAGTAAACACACTAGTCGCCTTTCATCCAAGGCTCGTAAAATCAGTTTCACCGGAACTGCTTTTTGTTGTACATACAAAAGTCTCTACTTAGGGGGAGTAGATAACTTCTACAGAGTCGAAAGTTAAAAAATTCGTGGTGTTTCAGTAAAAATTTTGTATAGCTCAACAGGAATATTCAGCAAAGCCTACAAATTTATGCTACGCAATGTTACTGTATTTGTATTGCGTTACCCTTGACTAAACTGTATTTGTAAAACCTTAACCACAATAGTAAGTGTATGAACTAAGTTCTTCACAATACCTATGTACCTAAAATTAACTAACGTATTAGTTAGTTAGTCAAGTCAAAAATTTGCCAGGGCATAGCAATAGACAAGGTAACTTATAAGCATTTCCAGCATCTCTACCACAATTGCGAAAGTAGTTTTTACTGCATCAAAACCCAGTCGTTTAATTTACAAACACTATGCTGAAGTCAGAAAAACACCCTTACCTGTCACAAGCTAAATCTGCTCAATTTAACAACAATGATGATGATGAGTTGCATATAGGCCAGATTTTTGCCATTTTGCGTCGTCGATTGCTGTTAATTTCTGGGATAACTGCTTTAGTAGCGACAGCAGCAGTGTTAAAGGCAGAAACCGACCCTCCAGTATATCTCGGCTCGTTTGATATTTTAACGAGGCAGGTAACGGGGGAAACTAAGGTAATAGCTAGTGTGCCTCAAACGATTTCTGATGAAGACGCAACTCCGAGTGTTTCGGTATCATCTGGCAAGGGTGGAAGCAACGGTAATACCACAATTCAAGTATTACGTAGTCCCAGAGTACTTGATCCGATTGTGGAAAAGCTTAAGCCCAAATATCCATACATTAATTATAATTTGCTAGTTTCTGGCTTAATTATCGGCTCAGAATCACCAGACATTTTAACTGTCCAATATACGCACCCAGACAAACAACTAGTTAGTGATGTTTCTAAGCTATTAGCTGATGCGTATTTAGCTTATAGTTTACAAGAACGTCAATTAGATGTTGATCAAGCAATTGAGTTTGTTGATAAACAAAGACAGCCAATAGAAGCAAGAGTCAAATATTGGCAAAATCAACTCCGCAATTTACAAGTAGAAAATAATTTAATTGATCCAGCCCAAAGAGCGCAAGAATTAGCAAGTCAACTTGCTGGGTTGCGACAACAGCGCATCGAAAATCGCCTACAACTAGAACAATTAGTCGCCAGATATCAAGATTTGCAAAGAGAATTAGCCAGAAACCCTGGTGAAAAGGCAGGTAATTCTTTGCTGAGTGAAAATGGGCGTTATCAAAAGATACTAGATCAAATCCAAGCCATTGATATTGAAATTGCCCAAAAAGCAGCAGTATATACACCAGATAATCCAGCTATGCTGACGCTAACAGATAGGAGAGCTTATTTGCTGCCTTTGTTAGCTGGCGAGGAAATGCGTCTGCAAAAAGAATTGCAAAGTCAAATTCGGTCTGTTTCCGCCCGTGATAAATTTTTGTATGACAAAATCACAACTCTGAATAACGATGTCAGATACTTAGCTACTCTGACTCGTACCTATACCAATATTCAGCAACAATTAGAAATTGCTAACAGTTCTCTGACACAATTTACTACTAAACAACAAGCATTAGAAATTGAAAAAGCTCAAAAACAACAACCTTGGCGATTACTTGATCCTAAATTAGCGACGGTTAATAAACCAAGTGCAATTTCTAACAATGCCAAGCTAAACTTAGCTATTGGTGGCCTTTTAGGATTGGTGTTGGGTATAGGGGCAGCTTTAATTGTCGATAAATTGAGTAATATTTTCTACACTGTTCAAGAGTTGAAGAATAGTACTAAGTTGCCATTACTGGGAATTGTACCTTTAAGAAAAGAATTAGAAGCAGCACCACAATCAACTTTATCTAGAGGTTTACAACAAACGAATCGGGCTTCGTTCTTTGAAATTTTCCGATCGCTCTACACCAATATTATGTTACTGGGTTCCGATGACCCGATTCGCTCGTTGGTAATTAGTTCGGCGGGCCAGGGAGATGGTAAATCTACGGTAGCTGTACATTTAGCACAGGCCGCTGCGGCAATGGGGCAGAGAGTGTTATTAGTAGACTCTAACCTGCGCTGTCCTACTTTGCACCAGCGTCTGAATATATTGAATGTTCAGGGTTTGACTGATGTCATTGCCCAAGATTTAGATTGGGAAAATGTGATTGAGCGATCGCCAATAGAAGATAATCTATTTGTGATGACTGCGGGGCCGACACCTCCCGATTCTGTCAGATTACTAGCTTCTAAGAAAATGCAGGACTTAATGAACGAACTGCAAAGCAACTTTGATTTAGTAATTTATGACACTCCCCCATTGCTAGGGTTTGCTGATGCTTATTTGTTAGCATCTAACACCAATGGTATTGTTATGGTAGCTGGCTTGGGTCATTTGAAACGTACTGCCCTCAAGCAAGTATTAGAAGAAATTCAAATTTCTGGCACACCCCTGTTAGGGATGATCGCCAACAAATCAAAAGATTCCACACCTGTTTCCCATGACTACTATCAGCAATATTACAAAAAGAGTACCAGTGCTGAAATTGTCGAAGTAGAAACACCAAATAGCGACGAACAAGCTAACTCTGTTTTTAGAGGCATCAAACGACGCTAAAGTAAAGGTTGTCATTAGTCCTTTGTCCATACCAATGACTAATGACAAAGGACTAATGACAACTTCAGAAACTATTTACGCATCCGGCGATTTTAAAGCTTGGTCTAAAACTTGCCTCGCCTGTTCTGCTTTAGCGCGTGCTTCTTGGTAACGCAGATTTGCTTGAGCGAAATTTTTGAGAACTTTAAAACCTTCTTTCAGACGTGTAATTTCTTCTTCGGTGACAGTGTTATCCGAGAACAAAATATCAACAGCTTTGCGAAGTTCTAAGGCTTCCGTGCGAGATTCTTGCACTTTTAACTTGAGTGTAGCTAAATTACTTAACACTTGGACTGCTTGAGTAATAGCATCCTCACTATTGTTATGGTCACTTGTCGATTCTTTGACTTCAATTAATTGTTGCGGGCCGAATCCTTCTTCTAATTCTGTGGGGAGTTTACCCGCATCCATCAGTTCCATCAACTGATCCATTGCTTTATCACGAGCTTTAGCAGAATCTTTGCCAGGAACGGTGATGATAATTTCTGGGCTTTGGGCGAGAGTGTACTGAACCATATTTGAGGACAGAAAATTTGCTGATTAACCAAGCCAAGGCAAATAATTTTAACATGGTAAAAGTGGCGATTAATATCTTTTAGATTGAAAAATTAATTATTCTTGTTGTTGGTTGGGTGAATCAATCAAGAGTTAATTAGCAATCTTCCTAGTACAGATTGGCGTAAATAAACAGACCATAAGAAATTGCTAAAAGGCTTGTGGTATGAATATTCTTTACTTTTTCCTTTTGCCTTTTTACTTTTGCCTTGTTGTACTAGTCTCCAAAAATAAAACTTTATACTAGAGAAATATAGCGTCAATTAAAACAGGAGGGGAGAGCGATGGCTCCCAATCCAGCGATCATGAATGCTGTGGAGCAATTGGGTTATCGAGTTACCATTGGTGATGTCGCCACCCAAGCAGGCTTAAAAATTGCAGAAGCCAATCAAGGTTTACTGGCTTTAGCTACTGATGCTGGTGGACATTTGCAAGTAGCAGAAACAGGTGATATTGTTTACCTATTTCCGCAAAATTTTAGAGCAATTTTACGGAATAAATATTTCCAGTTACGTTTGCAAGAATGGTGGCAAAAAATTTGGCAAGCTCTTTTCTACCTAATTCGCATTTCTTTTGGGATATTTTTAGTTGTTTCGATCGCGCTAATTACTATTAGCATCATTATAATTATCACTGCGGCTAATTCCGATCGCGATAACGACAACCGAGGTAGTAGCGATCGCGGCGGTGGCTTCTTCTTTTTCCCCGATTTATTTTGGTATTTTAGTCCCAACTACTACGATACTTCCTACCAACAAAGGCGACAAAGCAGCCGTCAAGGTAGAGGTAGTGAGATGAATTTCTTTGAAGCGGTGTTTTCCTTTTTATTTGGTGATGGTAATCCTAATGCCAAATTAGAAGAACGCCGTTGGCAAGAAATAGCTACTGTCATTCGCCGTCAGGGTGGTGCAGTCGTAGCAGAACAAATTGCGCCTTATTTAGATGACCTTGGCCCCAGTTATAGACAAGAGTACGAAGATTATATGCTGCCTGTACTGTTGCGCTTTAACGGGGAACCAAAAGTTAGTTCCCAAGGGGAAATCGTTTATTATTTTCCCGAATTACAAGTTCAAGCCAGTCAAAAAAATCGTCAGTCAGTACAACCTTATTTAGAAGAATCACCTTGGCGTTTTAGTCAGGCTGATTCTGGACAAATTATGCTAAGTGCTGGCTTAGGAGTCCTTAATTTTGTGGGCGCTTTAATCCTGGGGAATTTAATCAGAGATGGGATTGTGGCTGCACAATTAGGCGGATTAGTTGCTTTTGTCCAAGGAATTTATTGGCTGCTGTTGGCTTATGGTATAGGATTTTTGGGTGTACCACTAGTACGTTATTTCTGGATTCAGTGGCGCAATCAAAAAATTACAGCACGTAACCGCGATCGCTTGTCTCGCGCCAGACTATTAACCGATCCAGATGGAAATTTACAGCAAAAAATTGACTTTGCCCAACAGTTTGCCACTGAAAAAATCATAGAAAACAAAGATTTAGTCTACACTACCGAAACCGACTTATTAGAACAGGAAGTTCAGAACTCTGCCTCAATCGAAGCTGCTAAAGATGGGGAGTGGGGAGTCGGGAATAGGGAGTAGGGTCAGAAAAAGCTGGGGAAATCAGGATCAAGGGCAGATGGTAGAAATTGACAACCTACTTTCTCCTTTTAATCCATTCCTTGTCCCACTCCCCACTCCCTACTCACTACTCCCTCATTACCCGAATTTCTCACGTATGGGTAGGGAGTGTGGGGAGAGAGGGGAGTGTGGGGAGAGAGGGGGGAAAGATTTCTTCACCATCCTCCCACCCCTCCCACACCTCCCACCCTTCCCACACCCCTGGATTTCTCTCTTGTGAGAAATCCAGGATTACTTTGCTTTAATTGGTGTGAGGGCTACACCTTGATAATAATGACCCAAAATTTGTAGGTGGTTGATACCACGTCGAGCTAGGTTGTATGCTCCCCATTGGCTCATTCCTAATCCATGACCAAAGCCTAAGCCTTGCAGCACAAAACTACCATCTGCACTTTTACTGACATTAAAACGAGTACTTCTCAGCTTGAGTGCAGTGCGTACCGCCTCACCTTCTAAGACTTTTGTACCTTTATCACCAACAATTTTTAAAGCTTTGACACTGCGGAAAGGCGAGTATTTTTCGGGAATGACTTCCTTAACATTGCCAACACCAGAAATTCTGGCGCTAATTTCCGCCGGGGAGAAAGTTTTTACCCAATTGCATTCTTTGATATCTTGATCGTAGTCCTGCACAGCCCGCAGGTAAGGCAAAGCATTTCCCCAGACATCTTCCACATTTTCGGTATGTCCGCCCGAACAAGCATGGAAAACAGAGAGAATAATTTTGTTGTTATAAGTTAGGACTTGTCCCGCCGTAGCATCAACGGCTGCGTAAGTAGAAGGAGACTCACTCATAACTCCCTTGTAAATTTGCCAACGATCAGGACTATCACCTAAATCGTAGATGGGGTTGTTGCGTTGTTTTTCCCGTTCGTAGAGAGCGTAGGTACGAGCTGCGATCGCTTGAGCTTTGAGGGCTTCCTGGGGCCAGCTGCTATTCATTTCGCCACCCAGAACGCTGTAGAGGTATTCTTCCGCATCCACCCAGTTAACTGCCGTTAAACCTTTTTCTGTGGGAGCAACTAAGGTTCTTCCCCGATACCAGCGATCGCCAATATAAACAAATCCTTTACCCGTTGGCTCAATCCAAAATAAACCAGATTGCCACTTATCTAAAGCCACTCCCCCCGGAACTGACTGGGCGTAATAGGCACTCATCGCTGGCAATTGTCCTAGAGTCTTTCCCGTACTATCCTTTACTAAGGCAGCCGTAGAACTACCGACTTTAACTTGATTAACTCCTCTCTCAATCGCCACCCGTAAAATCACTGATGCTTGAGCAGGAGCAACCAAAGCAATCCACAAGAGGATACCCATCCACCAATGCCGGAATTTAAACTGAGAAAATAAAGAGCCTAAAAACAGTTGGAATTTCATACTGATCATCTAATCACACTAGTATCTGCTTGACGCTTTTGGCATCTACCACTCAAGATGAGACAGTTCTCCAACATAGGAGGTTGCCGCCTCCTATCAATTATGCAATGTATTTTTAGTAGGCAACCAAAAAAGCACAGAGCAGAAAATTAATGGTAAATGACTATAATTAAACCTGCTGGTGGCTTCTTACGCCATTAGCAATAATACCAATTAAATTTAAATGGCTCAAAATTTCTTGAGCTTGCATTAAATCACCTTGAGTTAGTTGACCCATTCGTCCTACCATAACAATTTCATGGCAATATCCAGCTAAAATTCTCGCATCGGCTGTACCCAAAATTGGCGGCGCATCAACTAACACTAAGTCATAGCTTTGCTCAAATCCCTTAATCAGTTCCTTCATCCGTTGAGAATTGAGTAATCTGATAGTATCATCTGGTTTTGGCCCAGCAGTCAAAACATCAATTGACGGGTGAACAGGCTGGATATAATTATGAATGTGGTTGCTTGTTTCATCCAGCAATAATAAAGATAATCCCCAATCATTGGATAATTGCAGCATTTTATGTAGATGGGGATACCGCAAATTGGCATCAATTAAGAGAATGCGTCGGTGCATTCTTGCTGCACTAGCCGCCAATCCGAGTAACACAGTCGTCTTTCCTTCACCTGATAAAGCAGAAGTAAACATCAAAGATTTAAAAGGCAAAGGAGACTTAGATATTTGCAGGTTTTGATAGAGAATATCTAAGGTTTCATGACAAGGCAACCAACTGTCAGTTTCGGTAAAATGAGAAGCAATATTGCGTTGTTTATGACCTGAAATATTTGGTAGCCATTTTTTCAAGCCTTTGGGTGCTAGTTTCGGTACAGAACCAAGTAACCGTAAATTAGTTGACTGCTGTAATTCTTTGGTGGAATAAATAGTGCGAGTAAACATACCCCAACTTAAGGCGATCGCAATTCCTAAAATTGGACTCAGTACGAAACCTCCTAACAACAGAGATAATCTGTTAATTCCTGTTAGTTTGCCTAAACTCGGTTCCTCTAATACTTCCCATGCCAAACCGCCTTGGGCAATTTTCAAACCCAAAGATTGTTGCGCTTGTAATAATTGTTCTAGTTGTTTACGTTTAGCCTGTACCTCTGGCAATAACCGATTATATTGTGCTAATAAACTTGGGTATTGGCTAAATTCAAATCTGAGTTTTTGTTCGGTTTCAGCTAAACTTTTTTCGTTAGCTATTAGTCCTAAAGCTGTAGTTTGGACTTGAATTAACTCTTGTAATAATTGCGGATCAGCACCCTCTGTTGGTGCTACGCTATCAGTAGATTGTCTGATGTCTGTTAATAATTGATTTGACTCTCTTTTTAAGAGTACTAACTGATTTTGGCGTTGTTCTTGAAGTTGTTGGATGATGGGAGACTCATTTGTATAACGTTTCTGCTCTCTAGCTAAAGCAAGTTCCGTCTTTTTAAAATCATCTAATAGTGTTTGGTAGCTACTTGATTGATTTAGTCGAGCCGCCATTCTCGCTTTGCGCGATGAAGTAGCAACTTCTTGTTGTAAGTTATTATAGCGGGCTTGGACATCTTGAATTTGGGCGCGGGTGATTTGTAGTTGCTGCTGCACCGCCGCCAAAGATTCAATTAAAATTTTGCTTTGTACTTCTGGATCAAGTAGATTATGTTTTCGGCGAAAATGCTCTAAGTTTTTTTCCGCTTGATTCACCTCTTTTTTCATTTGCGGTATGCGAGCATTAATAAAAGCCAGACCTTTATTTAAACGTTCTTTTTGCTGTTGGATCTGATAATTTTGATAAACTTGCTGTAGTGCTTGTAAAACTTTCTGGCTTCTAACTGGATCTTCATCATTGAAGGTCACTTCTAATATTTGTAAGGGCAGATTATTAGAGATTGTTTTTTCATCTAACTTTGTGATCGAAAGCTTTGCTTGCTTGCCGTGAATATCTTCGACTGTAATATCTGGATATTCAGCTTTTAGTAAAGCTACAGCTTCTGCAATGAGTTGGGGACTCAAAAGCATTTTCATTTGTGCTGTGTAATCTACAACTGGTGAGTTTAATCCCACAACTTCACTACCAGCAAGATTCATAATATTATTAGCTGTGTTACTTGCATTTGCATCAGCAGTCACAAGCAATTGCATAGAACTTTGGTAATTAGTTTTAGTATTAATAGCAACTAAACTAATCACAGACATCACTGTACAAGAAACACCTAATACTAAATAGCGCCGACGACGCAAAATAGCAGATACTTGTTTAATATTAAATTTGTGGAATGGTAAGTTTAGAGTGATTTGCTGTTGATTAAAAATCATCTTAGCCTCTACGAAATATTTACTTATTTAATCGATTCACTAGAATTAAATCCAGGAATATTTTTAGTAATTACAAAAATGTTTGATTTTTATCAAGCAGAAAATCAACTATGTAATTTAATTTGGTAGAGTTTTTTACACTTATGAATCTATGGATTCAATAAAATATTTTTTGAGCGTAAATAATTCAAAGCCAATAGTCAATACTCTCGCTAAATCTTCATTAGAAGCTACTAATAAAGATTTTGGTACAACCACGATAATTTAAAGTACAATATACTGGTAGTGATAAATAATGCTGGTATTACAGTAGAAAAATATATTGCTTGCAGTTTGACTTAAGCCGAGTAAATAACAATACTTAGATGTCTCACTCAAACATGAGTAAAATAAGCTTAATATCTCATATCAGACTTAGTTTGGCTAAGTAAAAAAACAAAAAAATCCCATGTTCAATGTTGTAAAAATACCTTTTACTAACATTTACAAATTACAATTATTGGTATAGAAAAATATAGTAATTAGCTGGAAAAAATATAACTAGTTAATAACCGTGTATTCTATTTTTACGAGCGATCGCTAAAAAGAGTTAATTTTTAGTTGTCGTGACTTATGAGTTAAGTGAAAAATTTATAAACTTACAAGATTCTTCCTGGTAAACGCTGAAGTAGCACGTATGAACAAAATTTGGCTTATAAATGTTGGATATCTTTACACATATCTTGTACCAGGCGACTGGAAGTCACGGCTACACAGGCAAAACCCGCCTATGCGGGTTTCAAACCTTAATTTTCTGTTAGTCCGCGCAGGCGGACTTTGTTTATATAGCCGCGATTTCTAATCGCTAGGGCTTGGTGCAAGATGTGAATTTACGTAGAGGGGAAAGTTTTAACCCAGCCTAATTGAATAGCTTGATTCAAAACGATCGCAGCTACAATAAACCACAGCACACTTTCCCCGGCTAACACAACACCCGTCAAACTCCAGTCAAGTTCTAGCTGTGCTAACCCCCGCACTAAACCAAAAGCCATCACCCCACCAGCTTTGAGTTGCGGATTTTGGTCTTGGCGAATGATATAACGGTAAGTAACACCAAACAGTAAACCAGAGAAGATAGCGATCGCCCAACTGATCAACAACTGCCAATCCCACTTCACTTGTAAACTAATCAATATCTCAAAATATTTTGCCAACACCAGAGTATTGAGTAAGCTTGTCATCAAGCAGATAACACCCAACGTTAAACCGCCAATTATCCCAGCTTTGAGAGACTCTAAGCGTTCAGCCATCAGTAGTGGATCGAAAATTCTGTTCATTGTCTCAATGGGGAGTGGGCCCGAATTTCTCACGTATGGGTAGCGGGTGTGGAGAGAGAGGGGAGTGTGGGGAGTGTGGGGAGTGTGGGGGGAAAGATTTTTTCACCATCCTCCCACACTTCCCACCCCTCCCACCCCTCCCACACCCCTGGATTTCTCTCTTGTGAGAAATCCAGGTTCAGACTTCCTCGTATCCAGTTCCAGGTATGATAAATATTAGAGACCTTTTGTAATGATTTGCCAAATTTAAAACTATGGGAATTTTGACATTGGGATGGGTATCACTGTTGGTTGTGTTCACTTGGTCGATCGCAATGGTAGTTTGGGGACGCAACGGACTGTAGGGGAATCGTGGAAAGTCCATTTCTGAGTATTCTGGCATTACTGGCGTTAGTACTGTTAATCGCAGTTACTGGTGGCGTTGGCTACTTAACCTTGGCAGATTGGCGCGATCGCCGTCTTCGGGAAGTCGAAAAACGAGAACAGCGCCGCGCATTGCCCAAAAAGCGATAATGCGATCGCAGTTGAATTATTTTCTTACAGGAATGCGATATTAGCGATCGCATTCCTGTCTTGTTTGCAGGAATTGTAAAGCCAATTGAGATCGCAAACAAAATTTTTCGACTATTTTGATATCAATCAAAACTGCTCTACTAGCGCCAAAATCAACTAATGTAAATCTTAATTTTTATTTTGGACTTACTTTCATTACTTGTTACTCAAATTACTTACTAATCAATTAGCTAAATTGGCATAAAATCTATAAGAATCCATTTTGATTGTTTATATTATTTGTGCAGTCTAGGATGAGGGATCTGTAAAGATTACTTGTTAAGGATACAGATTTTTTTGATAAATCCAATAAGAGTCCTATAATAAGTCAGCTTAGGTAATAAAGCCCAACTATAAATCAACCTTCTGTTAGTTAGAGACTGAGAAGTATAATTTCCTTTATCAAGACAGAGTTAATAATCAAAGCTAAGATGATCAACTTGACTCTTACTGAGTAAATTTTAATTCACGTAAATCATTATAAATCAATTTATCTATAAATCAAATTTTTGACTGTTATCTTTCTTAGAAATTAGGGAACTCTACAATAGAAGACTTTCAATATTTTAAAGTCCTACCAGTAATGGAAAACTCTTACATCATAAAATCAAATTCACAACAAACAGAATATCAATCAGAAAACTCTTTCTCGCCAGTTCAGAGTGAGAAGCAAAAAGCTTTATCTGGAGTTATTGCCAGGATTCGAGAAACTTTAGATATAGATACCATATTTAAAATTACAGTTACGGAAGTTCGACAATTACTCAAAACTGATCGTGTGGGCGTGTTTCGTTTTTATCCCGAATTGGGATGGGAAGGAGAATTCATCTATGAAGATGTTGGTTCCGAATGGGTTTCAGCACTATCGGCCAAACTACGCGATCATTGCTTTGCTGCGGAATTTGCTGGACTATATCAAGAAGGCCGAATTCATACAATGGCTGATATATATCAAGCTAGTGTGAGCGATTGCCATGTCCAGATTTTAGAGCGATTCCAAGTCCGGGCTAACATTGTAGCCTCTTTAATGAAAGGCAAAGATTTATGGGGTTTGTTATGTATTCATCAATGTAGTAATCCTCGCCAATGGGAAGAATCAGAAATTGAGTTTGTGCAACTGATCGCCGCACATTTAGGAGTTGCTTTACAACAAGCCGATTATCTTGAACAAGTAAAAAGACAATCAACACAACTAGCACAAGCACAAGCCAGGGCAAAAGCAGCAGAATGGCAAAAAACCATTGCCATCACGGTGGAAAAAATTCGCCAATCTCTAGATTTAGACAGCATTTTCCGCACCAGCACAGTAGAAATCAGACAATTACTAAATGTCGATCGCGTTGCGATTTATCGTTTTAATTCTGATTGGAGTGGTGAATTTGTCTTTGAATCAGTAGCAGAAGGTTGGATTTCACTGATTGATGAACAGTCAAATCAACCACGATTAAAAGAAAATGTCAGCGAGTGTAGCGTCAAAGATTTAGCCGAAACCCCCATCATGGATACGTATTTACAAGATACAGAAGGGGGAATGTTTGCTAGAAGTGAAGTTTATCGTATTTGTTGTGATATTTATGATTATGGTTTTACCGACTGTTACATCAAACTTTTAGAAAGTTATCAAGCCAGAGCTTATGTGATTATTGCCATTTACCACGGTCAAAAACTATGGGGTTTACTGGCAGTTTATCAAAACTCCGGTCGCCGCGATTGGCAAGAAGATGAAGTCTATTTACTCACCCAAGTTAGTACTCAACTAGGTGTCGCCTTACAGCAAGCAGAATTTTTACAACAAATGCAGCTGCAAGCAGCAGAACTGAGTAAAGCTGCTGAACGTCAAAGGGCGCTGGCAAATACCGTCGAAAAAATTCGCCAATCCCTAGATATTGACGCAATCTTTAAAACCACTACCCAAGAAGTGAGAAGACTTTTGGATGTGGAAAGAGTCGCAATTTATCGCTTTTACCCTGACTGGAGTGGTGAATTTGTTGCAGATTCCATTGTGGATGGTTGGACACCAGTTGTTAAACCCCAGCCAGTGACAGAACGTGTCTTATTAAAAGAAACCCAAGCTGGTAAATATCCTCGTCATGAAGTGTTTGTGCCAATATCCCAAGGCGAAAAGTTATGGGGATTGTTGGTAGCTTATCAAAACTCCCACCCTCGTTATTGGCAAGATGAAGAAATCAACTTACTCGCGCAGGTTGGTATACAGTTAGGCGTTGCATTACAGCAAGCAGAAGCTTTAAAACAAGTACAGTTGCAAGCTGAACAACTAGCAAAAGCAGCTGAACGCGAACGCAAAGCCGCCCAAAGAGAAAAAGCCTTAGCTACTACAGTCGAAAAAATTCGGCAATCTCTGGACTTGAATACCATTTTTGTCACCAGCACCAAAGAAGTACAGCGATTGTTAGAAGTAGATCAAGTCACAATCTATCGTTTTCGTCCTGATTGGAGTGGTGAATTTGTGGCTGAGTCAGCCGCCCCAGGCTGGGCTTCAGTCCGCAAACTTTTGAGTGTGATTGCCAATGACTACTTACAAGCAACCCAAGGCGGAGATTTTGCTAAAGGACATACTCTGGTGGTCAGAGATATTTATAACAATCAAGAGGCGCATAAATATATATCTTTGAGTCAATTAATGGAAGCGCGATCGTATATGATTGTGCCGATTTTCCAAGGTGATAAACTTTGGGGATTACTAGCGGCCTATCACAACACCGCAGCCCGCAATTGGAAAGAAGATGAAATTGACTTATTAGTGCAGATTGGTAATCAATTAGGTGTCGGACTCCAGCAAGCAGAATTATTAGAACAAACTCAAAGGCAAAAAGAAGAACTCCGGCACACTCTTGAAGAATTACAGCAAACTCAAAGCCAGTTAATTCAAAGTGAAAAAATGGCTGGGTTAGGGCAATTAGTTGCAGGCATAGCCCATGAAATTAATAACCCAATTAGTTTTATTTTTGGCAATATTACTTATTTACATGACTATACTGAAGATTTATTAACATTACTGCGGATGTATCAGAAATATTATCCCAGAACTAAAGCGGAAATTCGAGAATTTGCCGAAAAAATAGATGTAGATTTTATTACGAATGATTTGCCGAAAATGCTCAATTCCATGACAATGGGAGCAGACAGAATTTCACAATTAGTTTTATCTTTACGCACCTTTGCAAGATTGGATGAAGCAGAAAAAAAACCTGTGGATTTGCATGAAGGAATTGAAAGTACTTTGTTGATTCTGCAACATCGGCTGCAAGCAAATGATAATTTTTCAGGAATTGAAGTTATTAAGGAATATAGTGAATTGCCAAGTGTAGTTTGCTATGCGGCGCAGATGAATCAGGTATTTATGAATATTCTCAATAATGCTATTGATGCTCTAGAAGAGGCTGTGACAAATGGCAAAATCATAGACAAGCCAAAAATTTGGATTCAGACAAAAGTTACAGAAGAAAATACTATTCAAATAAAAATTGCTGACAATGGTTGTGGTATTCCCCATAATCTGCGATCGCGCATTTTTGAACCATTCTTTACCACCAAACAACCAGGACAAGGTACAGGTTTAGGTTTATCTATCAGCTACCAAATTGTTGTAGATAAACATGGTGGGAACATCAAGTGTGTTTCTTCACCAGGAAAGGGTTGTGAGATGTTAATCGAAATTCCTTTGTAAGTATGTTGGTACAAATTAGGCTAAATAGTTATGGTCGTCATTTGTCATTTGTTCTTGGTCATTTGTAATTGCGAAATACACTAGATGTGAAAACCCAACAAATTTTTAATCATGTTGGGTTTCATCCTGTCAAATCAACATTGAGTTTTAAGCTTACCCATCAAGGTATTAAGATTGATTTGGCTAGGCCAGCCTAAAGGAAGATTACTGGAATTGTAGCCGCGATCGCGTAAATCTTGGATATAGCGATTACGAATATAGGTAGTATCAAAGTTACCCAAACCATTAAAATAAACATCTGTTAAATGAGCCGGATCTAAAGCCATTTCACCTCTGTAAACTGCACCATCATTGGAATCATCCCAACCCCAAGGTGTATTGGCAGAATTATCGCTACAAGTTGGTAAGCCAGCACCACAACCACCGCTAGAATCTCCTCTGAAGGTTCCCCAGTTGGCATAAGTTATCCCTGTAGAACTAGAGGCTTGATTTAATTGATTTTGCCACAAACCACCAGTAGCAAAGACATCAATTAACGAATACAGTACATTGCGATCGTTCCCCGATGCGGGTACTTCCGCAATAGTTGTAGAAGGATAGTAGATAATTCCATCTTCACTGCTGGCTCCACTAAAATTGCCGGCGTAAGGCCAAGCTTTCAAGCCATGTCCTTTGGCTTCCTGAGTCGTCAACGGATGCAGAGAACCATTATAACTACTCAGAGTCAGGGTTCCATCAATACTTTCGGAACCATTTGTCAAAGGACTACCACTTGGCGTAAAAGAATAAAAGTTGGTATGGAAGACAGTAACAACACCTTCGAGTTTGCCATAAGTAGAACTATCCTTACGCACGATCGCCAGTAAACCTTCTAAATCATTTTCATGTTCTTGATCAAAGGGAGTATCAGTCCAATCTTGGGGATGGAAAAAAGAATAGGTGATAAATCTGTGAGTACAAGTCTCAGCCACAGAATAATACGCATAAGCATTTAAGGGATAAGCCGCCAGATTATCCCAATTATTTGTTCCTCGCCAATCTCCGTCATAGTTAAACCGCGTAATATAGTCACCGCTATATTTGGTACTGTCCGTATCTTGATAGTGAATCGGCGCATGATAAGCCGCTAAATCTAAATCTGTGGGAGTTTGGGCAATTCCTTTCAACTCTGTTAAAGTCCCAAAGACAATTGCTACCATCATCCCCATCGCCATCAGCAAAACTTTTTTCCAAATCATCTGTTTTCACCCTGGATGATCAATCAAACTCAGGATGACAGCAGATATTTAAGAACTGATTTGAATCAAGTTAAAAATATCTAAAAATACAGGAGAATAGCAAGCAGTTAATGGTAGAACAATAAAAGCTAAAGCCCCTATGTACCATCACATCAGCAAAAAGTTGTTGCCTGAATAAGATTCAGTCAGAAATTTTAAAAACAAAAAAAGGTAGAAAAATCTACCTTTCTAATTACTGGGGCGCTAGGATTCGAACCTAGGGATGGCGGGACCAAAACCCGCTGCCTTACCACTTGGCTACGCCCCATCGCTTCACCTCTGTTAATATAGCAGTCCGAGGTGGGTGAGTGTCAAGTGTTTTGCTAGGAAATTTTGGAAAAACTAGGACTGACGCACCAAGATTGTCTGTTAAGAATTGGTGTAAGGGCTTCGCCGTGAACGCCAGAGGAACGGTGTAGGAGAGTGTAAGGCTTTAAGAGTTTTTATTCACCTACCTACACACAAACTTCCATCCCCCTTGTCTCCCTTGTCTCTTCTGTTCGCTAAATCCTATTTCCGCTTACTTCACCCTGTCTTCTAGAGGAAAACTGTACCAGCTATACCAGTGACGAACTGCTAACCACACAGCTGACAGTAAAGCTGCTCCACTTAAAGTTAAACCACTAAATGGAACTAACAATCCAAACACAGGTAATACCGCCCCAGCAATCGAACAGATAATAACTGCAATAGCAGCGATGCGGTTTGAGCCTAATCCCCAACTTAACGTGAGGAAAATCAGGGAAATCATTGTCCAGGCTAGTTCAGGATTCATGAAGCGAGCCAGGTAGGTCAAGGTTAAAATGCAAGCAAAGAACATCCCAGATGCGATCGCCACATTTTTCAAGCTTATGGGTACTGATAAATATAACAGCAAGATCCACCAGAGAAATATTGCTGGTGCTAATAATAACAACCTGGGTATAATCCCCGTATTACGGATAGGCGCAGCGTTGGTGAAAACGCCAAAGGGATTTTTCACCGCAACATTGTCATTGAATATCCAACTATACCGAGTGCTACGACCATCAGCTTTAATTTCATTAGGTACAATTCCACTCGCAAATTCCACAGGCGCAAAATTAGCCGTTGCTGTCAGGCGAAAATTGGTCAGCATTTGTCCCGTAGCATTGTAAACCCAGCGCGGCCCACTTTGAGCTTGATAGGTAACGCGAAAGTTAGCAGTTTCCCCTGGCGACAAACGAAAGGGGAATCCATAGTCCCCAGGGTTAGGCGGTTCCAGTCGAGTACCAGAACGTTCTACTTTGTAGTTAGCCAGCAGTGAATAGCCGTCTGGTGGTGGTGCTTCAAAGAAAAAACTTTGATTATCTTTGAGTCGATTGACGACTTTATAATCTGCACTGTAATCTATGCGATAAACGGCACTACGACCTTGCACATCGGTATTCTGCTCAAGTTTGACTTGAATCTGCGATCCTGCCAAGGACAGAAACCGGGTAACTTCCCTTGTATCATTGACCTTGACGATTTTGCCGTTGACTTGGTTGTTATAGGTGAATGGCTCTTGAATTACATAGCGGATTTGGGGTGCGACTTGCTCTAATTTATCCCCATCCACTGTTTGAGCAACTTGCACAACTTTGGCTTGTTCCCAGTGATGATAGCGATTACCTAAAGTTGAACAAAGGAAAAATCCGACTACCAATAGAACTAATACCAAGGTTAGGTGCTGTAACCCCCGTAAAATTTGGGAGTAATGCACCACCCACTGATCAAGAAAAATGACATTTTCTTGCTGATGGCGACGCAAGGCGAAACTCATTAGTGCGATCGCAACACCCAAAGCTATCACTAAAAAAACTAATAAAATTGAGGCTTTGAGCAGTTGGTTGCCAAACTGGAGTAGTTCTATTGGATGTGTCAGATCAGGTAATCCAGGAATACCCTGATTAGAAGATGACATTGATATTTTTATTACAGAATTTGAAACCCCAGACTGATGAAAACTCGGAAAAGTTTCATTTTATGGATGCTTACTGATTACCTTCTTTACTGGCGCTTTGACAAACAATCTCCATCGAATTAGCTTCGGGAGTTCCAGGTTGTGGTGTAATTTCTTGCTGAGTGGGTTTTTCACTAATTAACTGGCCGTCTGCACTGTAGTTAGCAGCCGTTTCAGAAAACAAGCGCCCCTCAGCACAAGACGCACGAAAAGTAGTTTTCGTTACGCCATTACCTTGTTTTTGTAAAATCGTATATTCACTTCCTTGCACCGATCCTGCATCTAAAATAATCGGATTACCATCATTATCAGAGCCTACTTGTATATGAAACGCTAACCGGGTATCAGTAGTTTGAGCAATAGCTGTATTACCTACTAACAATGTCATTGCTACTACAACGCCACCAAAGCTCTTTAAAAACATAGACTGTAAATTTGTTGAACTATATATTCTTTTTTATTCATATTTGCTTGATTTTTGGTGCGGTAAAATCACTGGAAAATTTACTGATATAAATCTATTTGTATGCAAAATCGCGCTGTTTTTAGCCGTTAAATTGACTTTTTGATACATCTGAAATCAATTCAAGTTAAGTTTTTTTACGCAGTTTCACATAATAAAAAAACCGTAGGGGAACTGCTACGGTTTTCTATGTAGATTACTGAACTCTAACCCTATTTAAAAAGCTGATATCTTACAACTTCAGCTCTTTACCTAATCTCTAATCTCTTGGGAAACAGTTTAACTGCTTTGGATTCATTCGTCATCACAGTTTTTACAGACGGAATTTAGTGAAAATTTCATCAATGACCACCGTGAATTTGTGTTGATTGTGTGAACTGTATGTGTTTATATTAAGACTGTTTTAAGTATTAATACTACTCGTTATTAATTTAAGTATACTTATCTAAGTAATTTTTCCGCAAAAATGTTAAATTAAAAACAAAAAAATTCCGTGAACAACTATCAAAAAAGATTTGTAGTCCAGGTATTTCAGTAGAAAACACGCCGAATAATATTGTGGCAGAGAGAAGAGGACAAGGAACAGGGAGCAGGGAAATTGGGGAAATATTCTCCCTGTTCCCATACCTCTTTTGATCTAAAGCATGAAAAAACCCCGCCAAATTGCCGGGGTAATAGCTGCGATAATTTTTGGGGTAGTTTGATTATTTAAGCTACCAAGCACACAGCAATGCGATCGCAGAAAATTAGACCTTGGCTTCCAAAGACTTGAGTAACTCAGTATTCACACCAGATTCACGAATCAGGGAGATTTTACCAGTCCGGGCTATTTCCTTGAGACCAAATTTTTGTAGCACTTGGACAATTGCTACCATTTTTCCTGGGTCTCCCACCACTTCCAAAGTGAGGGAATCTTCGGCGACATCTACAACTCGCGCTCGGAAAATCTGAGCCAGTTCAATGACTTCAGAACGGTGGCTGCTGTTAGCATTCACCTTCAAAAGCATCAACTCTCGCTCTACACAAGGAGTTTCCGTAATATCCTGAACTTTGAGGACGTTGACCAGCTTATATAGTTGCTTGGTGATTTGTTCGATTATGCGATCGTCACCAGCGACAACCATTGTAATGCGGGAGACTCCTCCCTGTTCAGCTTGACCAACAGCAAGGCTTTCTATGTTATAGCCACGGCGGGCAAACAAACTAGAAATGCGGGAAAGAACACCCGCTTCGTCTTCTACCAGAACAGAAAGGGTATGTTTCATCTTTGCCAACACAGGCTCAGGTAGCATTATGACTAACGCAAACACTAGCTAATGGCTACCCTACACGTACTGTTAAACTAAATGTTTTGATAAGTGTGATTTTCTATTTTAAACTCATACTTGCACTCACTACACTCTCTACACAGAAGTTTTCGGTAAAACATACCCAAAGTGGCAATCCTGAGCAAGATAAATCTTTTTCTTGACAGATGAAAATGATGAATGAAACCCTTTATCTTCATAGTGTTATGGAATATTCATCGGAGATTAGCATTTATGAGTTGGTTAAAAAGATTATTTGGTTTAGAAAAACCACAAAATGCCCAAGTTAATCCTGCTCCCCAAGCAGTACCGCAAGCTGCTACTGCTGCACCAACAGCAACTCAATCTATCCCCCCAGAACGGATTGGTTTAAATGGCGAATATGACCAAAGCGGTTTAGCCAAGCGTGTCGCCTTAGCATTTGATCAAGACCAACAGCTTGATGATATCAATACCCTTTGGGTGGCTCAGACTGGTTGTACTGTGGTTCTCAAAGGCAAAGTTCCGAGCCAAGAGATTTTGAATAAAATGGTTTCTGTAGCTCGTTCTGTGAATGGAGCAACTAACGTTGACACTACCCAAGTCCAAATAGGCTAAATATGCTGCCTTAATTTTATGGCTGGCGATCGCCAAAACAACGAGTCATCCAATCTAAAATAAATTGGTTGACTTGTTCGGGACACTCATCATGGGGACAATGCCCAACATTCTCTAAGTTGAGTAGTTCTAGTTTTTCGTTGTATTGAGCAAATTGACTAGCTAATATAGGCGGTACAAATCGGTCTTTTTGTCCCCAAATTAACAGCATGGGAATTGTTAATGTTGGCAATACAGCTTTGACACTCGGACTAAAATTAACACCGATCGCCGCTTTAAATAAGGCACTAAAAGCCCGCGCCGAACCTCTATCTTGGGGAGGCCCTGCCAAAATTTCGATTAGTTCATCGGTAATAGCTGCGGGATTTGCATAAGCCAAGCTCGCCCAGCGCCGCAAGACGCTGGGTTGACGTACAAACTTAAAGACTGGCTGCAATATCAATGGGGAAGCCACAAGATTTTTGATGGTTTTGACAACTGGCCGCAAAATCGGGGGTATGGCCTCTTGTTCTAGTGATGGGTCAGGCAAACTCATCATCACAATTCCCTTGACCATATCAGGATGCGCCGCCGCCGCCGCCAAAGAAATTAATGAACCATTAGAATTACCTATCAATACAGCAGGTTTTCTGATAAATGCTTTCCAAAACTCATACACCTGCTCAACCCAGAGTTCGATGCTGTAGTTAGCTGGGGCTTTTTCAGAAGCGCCAAAACCCAGCATATCTAAAGCATAAACCGTATGAGATTCACCTAAAATTTCTAAATTATGCCGCCAATGCCCAATGGAAGCACCAAATCCATGTAGCAAAATCAAAGGCGTTGAATTCAGGTCTGTGTCACTAGGGCGGATGTAGGTATAACGAGTCTGCCAACCTCGCCAAACCCAATCTCGTTGATTACCAACTCGTTGTTGCCAGTGTATCGCTGTTGTCAAGTTTACCTCCATTGATGTTAGGGAGTAGGGAGTGGAGGGGTGTAAGGGTCTAACCTGGATTTCTCACAAGAGAGAAATCCAGGGGTGTGGGAAGGGTGGGAGGTGTGGGAGGTGTGGGAGGATGGTGAAGAAATCTTTCCCCCCTCTCTTCCCACACTCCCCACAC
>NZ_JACJTB010000073.1 GCF_014698475.1 Nostoc spongiaeforme FACHB-130
TCAACAGGGTCGAACCGTCTACCATATTCATTGGGAGACCTCAAGCTTTGGTGTCGTTACCTTTATCTTGTGGTTTCCCCTTCTTTTTTGCTACCCCATCTCACATAAGGCGTTTTATAATAATGATTATCATTTTTATTTAACTTCAGCCTATGTCCGTCAAACCATTAAACTTTCTCCAACGTCCCCGTCGGTTGCGTCGGACTGCAAAGTTGCGCCAGATGGTGAGGGAAACAACTCTGAGTGTGGATGACTTGATTTATCCGATATTTGTGATGGAAGGCGAAGGGCAGAAAGTAGAAATTGCTTCTATGCCAGGATGTTATCGATATTCTTTGGATTTATTACTCAAAGAAATCGCCGAAGTATCTAGTTTGGGCATAAATGCGATCGCACTTTTCCCCGTCATCCCCGAACATAAAAAAGACGACACAGGTACAGAAAGCTATAACCCAGAAGGATTAGTACAACAAACAGTCAAAGCCATTAAACAAGTTGTTCCCGATATTGTAATCATCACCGATGTCGCCCTTGACCCCTTCACTACACATGGTCACGATGGCTTAGTTGATGAACAAGGCACAATTTTAAATGACCCCACGGTAGAAGTGTTAGTGAAAATGGCACTTTCCCAAGCCGCCGCCGGAGCAGATTTTGTCGCTCCTTCTGACATGATGGATGGGAGAATTGGAGCAATTCGTCAGGCTTTAGATGCAGAAGGTTATATCAATGTCGGGATTTTGGCATACTCCGCTAAATACGCCTCAGCTTACTATGGCCCCTTTCGAGATGCGTTAGAATCTGCGCCGAAATTTGGTGATAAAAAGACCTATCAAATGGATGCAGCCAACGCTAGAGAAGCCATCAAAGAAGTAGAACTAGACATTGCCGAAGGTGCAGATATTGTCATGGTTAAACCTGCTCTCGCTTATCTAGACATTATTCAACAAATTCGCATAGCCACCCAATTACCAGTAGCAGCCTACAACGTCAGTGGCGAATACGCCATGATTAAAGCCGCCTCTCAAATGGGTTGGATAGATGAAAAAAAAGTAATTTTAGAAACCTTGACCAGTATGAAACGTGCAGGTGCAGATTTAATTTTGACCTACTTCGCCAAAGATGTAGCGTTAATCAAGAAGTATGAAGTGTGAAGAGAATAGTAGGTTGGGTGGAGCGATAGCGTAACCCAACAAAGTATGCGTGAATGTTGGGTTCCGTTCCTCCACCAGTCTAAGTTTTTGCCTTAACTGAACTGTATTGACTTATGTAGAAACCCGAAAAGCAGTCTGAAATTGTTTTAGCCTCTAGCCTTTTGACAAATGACAAATAACTAATGACTAATGACTAACCACATTGACTTGGCTATTGTTGGTGCAGGGCCTCATGCTCTCACCTTAACTACCCATTTGTTGCAAAAACGGCAGTCAATTAGGGGTAAATTTTCGGTATTTGACCCTAGTGGGATGTGGTTGAGTGGTTGGAAGCAGCAATTTGCCGCATTAGAAATTCCCCATTTGCGTTCTCCTGCCGTCCATCATCCCGACCCCAACCCCTTTGCTTTACGCAAGTTTGCTGAATCTCGTCCTCAAGAATTATTTCCCCCCTACGATTTACCAGGGACAAAGTTATTTGAGGATTTTTGCCAAGATGTGATGCGAGTTTGGCATTTACAAGAGCAAGTAATTCCTTTAGCAGTCAAGGGTATTACACCTTTAGTTGATAATTTACGTCCCAAATTTCGCCTTAATTTGCATGATGGACAAGAGGTAATTGCTCGGCGGGTTGTATTGGCTACTGGTGGTTTTCAAATTCAATTACCAAATTGGGTTAAGGAAATCCCCACCACTTACCCACCAGATAGACTTTGCCACTCACAAAATATTGATTTACGCAAATCACACTTGACTGGTAAGAAAGTATTGATTGTCGGTGGTGGTTTGACAAGTGGACATTTGGCTATTGGCGCAATTTCTCGTGGTGCAAAGGTGCATTTGCTGATTCGGCGAAATTTAGCAGAGAAGTTGTTTGATGCGGAACCCGGATGGTTGGGGCCGAAATATCTCAAAGATTTTTTTGCTCAATCAAACTGGGAAAAACGCTGGACAATGATTCAGCAAGCCAGAAATGGTGGTTCTATGACACCGGCGATCGCAACTCAACTACGGCGACAAGTGCGAACTGGTAACATCAGAATTGACGAACAATGTCAAGTTATCAAGGCTGAATGGTTGGGTGAAAATTGGCGCGTCGAATGTAGTGATGGTAGCCAGCATGAGTTTGATTACATTTGGCTTTCCACTGGTACTAAATTTGATGTCACCACTGAACCCCTATTAACAGATATCCTCGCAGCTTATCCAATCCCAGTCATCAAAGGTTTGCCAGTGTTAGATACTAGTCTGCGTTGGCCTGGCTGTGAATTATTTATTATGGGTGGTCTCGCCGCTTTACAAGTCGGCCCAACAGCCAGAAATTTATCAGGTGCGAGAATGGCTTGCGAAAAAATTGTTCCAGCCATTGTCAAACCAAGTGTCTCCTTTTCTCCCAGCATTAGTACAGTTAAAGCCAGTTAAAGCAATGCAGTTAAGCCTTGGCAATTTAGACAGCTTTTAAGCTAACATGATAACGATTATCATTATGACTTAATTAAGTCATTTTTTAATTCAGTAGCAACTCATTTTGAACGCTGACGATTATGACCCAACTAACAGCAGCAAATACCAACCCTAGTTTTGATATTCCCAAACAAGGAATGCCCGTAACAATTATTACGGGATTTTTGGGCAGTGGTAAAACTACACTACTCAATCAAATTCTCAAAAATAAACATGATTTAAAAGTTGCCGTTTTAGTTAATGAATTTGGCGATATTAATATCGATAGCCAACTATTAGTTTCTTTAGACCAAGATATGGTCGAGTTAAGTAATGGTTGTATATGCTGCACTATCAACGATGGTTTAGTTGATGCTGTTTATCGGGTGTTAGAAAGAGAAAACCGCATTGATTATCTGGTAATTGAGACTACTGGTGTGGCTGACCCATTACCAATTATCTTAACTTTTTTGGGTACAGAACTCAGAGATTTAACTAACCTTGATTCGATTATCACAGTCGTAGATGCCGAGGCTTTTAATCCGCAACACTTTGAGAGTGAAGCAGCTTTAAAACAAATTACTTATGGTGATATGATTCTCCTGAATAAAACTGACCTAGCGACTACTGAAAAAATTCGAGAGGTAGAAGAATTTATTCATGATGTCAAAGATGGTGCGAGAATTATACACAGTAAATATGGTGAAGTACCAATACCATTGATTTTAGGTGTTGGTTTAACACCTAAACATGAATATATTGATGATCATGAACATGAACACTATGAACATAAACACCATGAACATCATCATCATCATCACGGACATCACTCTCATCATCTAGAAAATGATGGATTCGTCTCTATTGCTTTTGAGAGCGATCGCCCTTTTGATGTACATAAATTTGAAAATTTTCTCACAGAAGAAATGCCACAAAACGTATTTCGTGCTAAAGGCATTTTGTGGTTTAGCGATAGTGAGTTACGCCATATTTTTCAACTGAGTGGGCCACGTTACAACTTACACGCTGATGAATGGAGAAACACACCCAAAAATCAGCTAGTGTTTATCGGTAGAAAGTTGGATAGCAACCAAATTTATACACAACTTCACAAATGTTTGCTATAGTTAATATTGTTAAGTGATGTTCACAATTAGTTAATAGTCATATCTGGCTACGACACTGTTAACTAATTGTTGAAGAAGAATTCAGAAGTCAGAATACATCCATCAGAATCAATTAGTGGAAGATTCAGACCCGCCACTAATCGTACAGAATTCAATTCTGAATTCTGAATCCTGACTCCTGAATTCTATTTTGGTAAATTTATTCCAATTAAACCAATAACAATGACTCTATCGATTCGTCCCGATACTAATTCTGCTGCTCAAGTAGTGTCATCTTTACCTACTCAGCAATTACCAACTGTTACAGAAGCAGAAATGGTGCAGGCTGTACGTACATTGCTAATTGGATTAGGAGAAAACCCCGACCGCGAAGGGTTAATAGATACTCCCAAGCGTGTTGTAAAAGCATTGAAATTTCTCACCAAAGGGTATCATGAATCTCTAGATGAACTGCTAAATGGAGCAGTTTTTACTGAAGATGCCAATGAAATGGTATTAATTCGAGATATTGATATTTTTAGCTCTTGCGAACATCACATTTTACCGATTATTGGTCGAGCGCATGTTGCTTATATTCCCAATGGTAAGGTGATTGGATTATCAAAAATTGCGCGTATTTGTGAAATGTATGCACGCCGTTTACAAGTCCAAGAACGTCTGACTTTACAAATTGCGGATGCGTTACAAGGTTTACTCAAACCGCGAGGGGTAGCGGTTGTAGTTGAAGCCACTCATATGTGTATGGTAATGCGTGGTGTACAAAAACCTGGTTCTTGGACTGTGACAAGTGCAATGCGTGGTGTGTTTGCGGATGATGCACGCACTCGTGAGGAGTTTATGAATTTAGTGCGACACAATGTGAATTTTCACTCGTAAGTTTCATTTGTAGTAGACGTTTTGTTGTGATGTAGAGACAGAAAATTTTTTGTCTCTACATTTTTTATCGAATCAGCACTCAGCAATTATGCAGGCTTTTTCCCGATAATTGTCCGGTGGCGGGGGTCACTAGCAACTTCAATTGTGGGTGAAAAACCTGCTTCCTCTAAGGCTGCTGGAATGTCGAAACCGTAATAATCATCACTCCAAGGTTCCGTACTTTTCATTAAAGTATACAGGGCGGGAGGGAGATTTTGAATTACAGGCGATCGCGGGTTATTATCTACCAAGGCAATATAACCACCCGGTTTGAGTAGTCGTTTAGCCTCCGCGAAAATTTCTTTGCTGGCGTAGCTTGGCAATTCATGACACACAAATTGAAGTGTCACCAAATCAAAGGAATTATCTGGTAAGCCTGTATTTTCAGCTTTAGCATGAACCCATTGGGAAATCTCATTATTGACATCCCTCGCCTTAGCCACGGCCAGCATATACGGTGACAAATCTAAACCCACAGTCCGAATTGGCTGCTCTTGTTTCTCTTGATAGTAACGGTGCAGCGCCATCGTCGATAAACCTATCGAGCAGCCAATGTCCAAAATTTCCCTCACCTCCAAAGGGCCGTAAGCTGCCAAAACATCATGAAAAGTGCCTCTGAGTCTGGCGTGAGCCGCTTCCCAAGTCAGGTTTTCTTGCGGCCAAACACGCAAACACATAGCGTAGGTAGCTGACTCCGCTTCAAAAGCCGCTTCCCAACAAAGATTACCCTCAGCGTAAGCGTGGAATGGTACTTTGTAATATTCTGGATACGAAATTCCTGGGTTAGTAACTGCCCCTAGCAATTGTTTAGTCATCAGCCCTTGCAGAGCTTCAGAGTTTTTGCGCCAGGGAATTCCATTTTTTTCTGCTGTTGTGATTAATACCTGCCGAGCTTGGTATTTCATCACATTGTAAATAGGTTTGGTCTGGATGAGCAGATTAACGAACTTGGAGAGTATGCTTTCACCAGCCCAATCAGGTTTGACTTTATTTTTCATCACTTTGAGGAAATGAAGCGATAATTGCCTATACCTATTTTAAGTTTGATTGCTGCTTTCAAAAGCATCGTTTTTTCTATTCTTGCTTTTATAGCAGAAGGCAGGAGGAAAAGTCTTACTATTCCTGGCATTCAAGCTTTCAAATTGTCATAACATCTCTGACTACAGCTATAACTTCCCCAATTTAAGGCGCTTGTGTCATTTAACCCCAGTCGGAGGGTGTGTTAGGCGTAAGCCGTAACGCAGTGAGAAAGATGGTGCGTTACGGCTAATTCCCACTTTCCTGAGTTCCGAAATCCTTACATAGCCGTAACACACCCTACTTAATCCCGAATTTCTCACGTATGGGTAGCGGGTGTGGGGAGAGAGGGGAGTGTGGGGAGTGTGGGGGGAAAGATTTCTTCACCATCCTCCCAGACTTCCCACCCCTCCCACACCTCCCACACCCCTGGATTTCTCTCTTGTGAGAAATCCAGGTTAATATTTACCTTGAGATTAGCTAATAACTCTTTTTATCTAAGAGTGTTTCAAATTCTGCTTGCAAAGCCCTAATATCTGCAAGTCTGGCTACAACTAAATTATTTTGTCCTGCATCACTTAAACGTGCTTTCCAATATTGAATACTCTCGGAATGATTTACCCAAAACTTAACTACTGTGTCTACTACTTGGTCTAAATCCCAGCCCCATTTTGCGGGTACAGGTTCGACTGTTGCGATAAACGCATCGAGTGTACAGATGTGTGTGCCTAAGTATTCCACACCTGCATACTGTGGTTTTTGCATACTCTGTTGTTGATGGTTAAAAAACTGCAAAACGGGCGATACACCGACAATATCGAAAGTATATTTCATTGAGTTCATCCCAATAATTTACTACTGACAAGGAGATTTGTTTGGCGATAATGATGGTTAAAAATGATCTAATATCATCTATAAAAAAAAGAAGATTTTTATCTGATTTTTGAAGGAATAAATTTCCTTAATTATTAGCACTCTAGGCTGGAGAGTGCTAATTTTTAACCTAGTTAATTGCTGTATTACTAAAGAGTTTCCGACATATTTTTCTAAAAGTAATCTAGTTTTAATAATTTTTTAACTTTTAGATTTTAAAGCTTGTATTTTATCAATTACTTGCTGGTAAGCTGCTGTATCTAGAGCATCAGAAGTAAATAAATACAAAAACCGCAGCCAGATAATTCATCAGCTGCGGTAATTATGCTGTAGGTATTATTTCTGAGGTTATGCTTAAATCACAGCATCTTTGACTTGACGTTTTTTTAAGAAACTGGATATCAATGGCCGCTCAAAAAACAAGTAAAACCAATCAGCAATGATGAGTGCGATCGCTCCAAATCCAGCGATAATTACAATGCCCTAAAAGTAAGCAATGTTCTACTCTGTAAGCCTGATTACATTCGATAGAGTAGTCAATAAATCTGTAGTTGTGTAGGGCTTAGAGAGAAATTTGTCTGCACCAGCCGCGATCGCTTTTTGCTCATTGGCGGGTAAGCCACTGGTAGCAACTATCTTGACGTTGGGGTTGATGGTTCGCAGGGTGCGGATGGCGGTTAATCCGTCCATGTTGGGCATAACCATATCTAGCAAGACAGCACTGATTTCTGGTTGATATTCAACATAGAGAGCGATCGCCTCAATGCCATCTTTAGCTACAAGGGTTTTGTAGTTATAATCTGCTAGGGTTTCTTGTGTAATTTGGTGGACGATTGTTTCATCATCGACAACTAAAATCAACTCACCGTTACCTCTAGGCAATTCTGTCTTTGCTATGGACTCGGTTGCTGTTCCTGCCGCTCTGAGTAAGAACACCTGAAATTCTGTACCTTGACCTACCTGACTCGCCACTTCTACAAAACCACCGTGGTTCTTGACGATACCTAAAACCGTTGATAGTCCTAGCCCTGTACCTTTACCGACTTCTTTCGTGGTAAAAAAGGGATCAAATATGCGTTCTAAGATTTCTGGCGGAATTCCTGTGCCTGTATCTGAGATGGTGACAACAATGTAGTCTCCTGCTTTCGACTCTAGGTGCATTCGGGCATAGGTAGAGTCAATTACCCGATTGGCGGCAGTGATGGTAAGCTTACCACCATTGGGCATAGCATCACGGGCATTGACTGCCAAGTTCATGAACACCTGTTCTAATTGAGTGGGATCGGCTTGCACCATCCACAAGGTGTTTGTCGGAATATCAGTAATAATTTCAATGGATTTAGGAAATGTCTGTTGGATGACTTTGGCTAATTCTTTGAGCAAATGTCCAGGTTGCAGGAGGATGCGTTGACCTTCGGTACCACGGGCAAAGGTGAGAATTTGTTTTACTAAATCAGAGCCACGCTTGGAGCTAGTTTCTAGAGTTTTGAACAGTTCTTGAGTCCTTGTATCCACATTTTTACATCTGGAAGGCAACAGTTGGGCAATCATCACAATGGGAGCAAACACATTATTGAGGTCGTGAGCAATGCCACTGGCGAGAGTTCCTATACTTTCCAGCCGTTGAGCGCGGTAAAATTGCTGCTCTAGTTGTTTTTTCTCGGTGATATCGGTGTTAACTACTAAGATTGATGGGGAATCTCCGAATTGATTGTGTACTAGTGTCCACCGACTAGCAACAATAATTTCTTGAGCATTTTTGGTGGTTTGCTCTAATTCTCCATGCCAAGAACCTTGTTCGAGAGTGGTTGTTACAGCTGCTTCCAATTGAGACGAGGATTCTTTATGGAAAAGTTCATGGGCTAATTTCCCCACAGTTTCCTCTGCTGTCCAACCGTATAAGTTTTCCGCCCCTCGACTCCAGAACAAAATGCGGTTTGCTAAATCACGGACAAAAATGGCATCTGTCGCAACATTAATTAAAGCTGCTTGTTGACGGATTTGCTCTTGGGCTTGTTTGCGCTCTGTTATATCTGTGGAAACACCACAAATCGCATAGGGTTCACCAGTCGCATCACAGAGGGGAAACTTGACAGTTAAGTAAGTGTGTAGCCCATCCTCAAATTGAATTTCTTCCTCAAACTGCAAAGGAGTCCTAGAAGTGAGAACCTCTTGATCATTTCTACTTAAGGATTGAGTAGTTTCAGGAGAGAAGATTTTTACATTAGTTTCATTTTTGACTTGCTCTCGTGTCAGGTGGGTGATTCTTGCAAATTCGGAATTCACCAGAATATGCCGTCCCTGCATATCCTTAACATAGATAACAGCCGGGCAATTATCTATAATCGCCTGTAATTTTTGCTCACTTTCTCTCAGAGCTATTTCAGCCTGTTTACGTTCAGTGATATCCATATTCACCCCAATCATCTGGAGTGGCTCACCCGTGATGTCATCGTATAATACTTGACCTTTACATAATGACCAACCAACTGTACCATCTGGGTAAAGAAACCGGAATTCGATATCATGGGGTACTTGCTGGTCAATGGCTCGCAACGCTGATTGATGCAGCAGATCTCGGTCTTCAGGATGGACAATGAGATTTAAAAAATTTTCATAGCTGACATCAAACGTATCAGGGGTTAAACCAAATAAAGAAAACAGATGATCAGACCAGATAACTTTATTGGTTTGCAGATTCCAGTCCCAAGTACCAGTATTAGCAGCCCAGAGTGCTAGTTTTAGCCGTTGCTCGCTTTTTTGCAGTTTTGCCTCAGCTTGTTTGCGTTCTGTAATGTCCTGATGCACTCCAATCATGCGGATTGGTTTCCCAACTTCATCGTAGAAGACGTTTCCTTTGCCACTTGCCCAGTGTATTGTACCATCAAGCCACACTACCCGAAACTCGACATTACAGATGGTATTTTGCTCAATAGACTGCATCAGGTGTTGTTCTACAAATTCTCGGTCTTCAGGGTGGATGAAATTTACAAATGATTCAAACCTGTTGTTGAATGTCTGGGGATCGATATTAAATAAAGAACACATACTCTCAGACCAGACCACCTCATTAGTTTGCAGATTCCAGTCCCACATACCTGTGCTACTGGCTGAGAGTGCCAGTTGTAGCCGTTGCTCGCTGTTTTGCAGATTTGCTTTAGCCTGCTGGCGATCGCTCACATCCCGGATGATGGAAAGATGGCGATGTGGTATGAAATTGGCAACCGCCGCAAATTCTGTTGCTCTGACTGTACCGTTGGGACGATGCAATTGAAACTCACCCGATATTTGTTCTTGTTCACGGAAGTGTTGCCAAGCTTGGGTAAAATTAAATTCTGGTGCGGCAAAATCCGCAATTGTGGAGGCTAAAAGTTCTTCCCTAGATACACCAAATAATTCGCAAGCTGCTGCATTGACATCCACATAACGTCCCTCATCATTCGCAATCAGGATCGCATCCAAAGCGTGATCAAACAAGGCTTGCAACTGCTGTTCACGCTGTTGCAGACGTGCATTAGCTTGCACCAATTCGGCTGTCCGCACCACCACCCGCAACTCTAATTCTTGTTGAGTTTGGCGCAGTGATTCCTCAACTTGCTGGCGTTGTTTGATTTGTGCTTCTAACTGCTGGTTGGTTTGCTGGAGTTGAACTGTTTGTTCTGCAACTTTGCCTTGTAAGGCTTGGATGACTTTGACTATTTCTACAGGATCAAGCACTTGCAGGAGATTGGTTTGTGTCACTAGTCCTTGCAGTTGGCCTTGTTCACCCACCACGACTAACCGTCGCACCCCTCGCGCTTGCATTAACTGATGAACAGTCCACAAAGATTCACTGGGACTGACACTTAATACAGGGGAACTCATCACGGTTTGCGCTGGGGTTTGGGCGATATCTAGTCCCTGCAACTGGACTTTGAGAATATCTTTCTCGGTGATTATCCCCACCGGAATCAACTTTGTCTCTTGTGGGGCGACAATGACAACACAACTGATGCGGCGATCGCTCATCATCTGAGATAATTCCAACACAGATGTAGTGGGCAGTGCATGAATAATTTCCGTTGCCATCACCTCTGTCACACATTGCAGTTTCAGCAGATGCGCTGGTTGGATCACCTGACGGATTCTGTCTTGAGTAATCAAGCCTAACAATTGCCCTTGCTCATCTACCACAGGCAAATGGCGAATGTGATGCTGGTCTATGAAAGCTAAAGCAGTGAGAGCATTTTGAGCCGCAGCCCGTGTCAAGGTAATGACTGGCTGAGTCATCACTTCGGAAATTTTTACCCTGGATAAATCTACCCCTGCGCCAGTGAGCCTGACTACATCACGTAAAGTTAATATACCTACTAAGTTTTTTTCTTCAACTACTAAAACACAACTACTAAAATCAGATGCAGAATCCACTATACTGCTGCTTACAGGATTCATGAGAGCAATTACATCAACAAGCAGAGTATCCGGTAACACAGTTAAAGGGTAACATTCCATTACCTGCTCTAAGGTAGGTAAATCCACAGGATAAAGTGATGGCATTAGTTAAGTGTTTCCGTGAAAGCAATAAAAAAGTGATATTAAAAATCTGAACAGCAAAAAATCAGCTTAAAAAGTATGAATCTTCAGGCCAGATGACAAAATTTAGCTTTTTTCTCAAATCACAGTTCTGATGTTAATTTTGGCTAATATTAGGAATCCGATTTGATTTCTGAATCTAGTTGTGTAGGCAGGGAGTAGGGAGTAGGAAAGAAGCTTGACCTGGGTGTACTGATTGTTTTCATAAATCAAATATGAGTCCTATATACTGAGATATTATTTTGTAATTTTAATAACTTTTTATGATTAAATACCTTAGATTGATTATACAACTATTTACAAAACACAAACTAAGCAACTCTAGGAGTTAATTTCTTTCCAAGGATTGTTACAGTATAAAAAATATCAAGGTTTTGAAAATTAATGTGGTTTGCTCCGTCTCCGTATTTAGCTTTTAATCAAAAAATCTATTTTAATTAGGTTAAAATCTGATTTATAGTTATGACAAAAACATCAGTATCTAGTGGTTTTACTAGTTGTAAAAAAAGTTAAAAATTTTGCATAATGCTATTTTTGCAAGCTGGTGTAATCGCTAATCGCTTGCTGCTGCTCTTATTAGAAAATGCGTGATATTCCACTATCACAAAATCCCAAGGAGATCGCGATTTTCTCCTCTAGCTCCCCCAGCCTCAACCGAGCAAGGAAGTTATGCAGTATTGGCAGATGAAAGCTTTACCATTAAAGCGTTTGAGTAAGTAAACAAATTTTTTCTGGAATTGATTTTCTTACTTGCGCCCTATTTGATAAGTAAATATGGCTTTTCCTCGTCTGCTGAGGTACAATCACTCACAACTACTTTGAGCAACAGACCAAGGCTATCAACGATTGTCTGCAAAAACCGCAGCCAAATAATTAATTAGCTGCGGTAATTATGCTTTAGGGATTATTTCTGAGGTTGTGCTTAAATCACCGCATCTTTGACTTTACGTTTCTTTAAGAAGCTGGACATAAATGGCCGCTCAAAGAACAAGTAAAACCAATAACCAATGATAAGTGACATTGCTGTACCGAGTAAGTATGACGCAGCAGCAAACATATCTGGTGAAATTGGTAGATAAAACAAAAAGTAACGCACAAAAACTAAGACTGGCCCATGAGTTAGATATAGGCTATAAGAAAATGTACCAAGTGCGATCGCTAAAGGATGTTCTAATATCCGTAATACTAAAGATGGCGGTTTACCTGCAATTATTGATTTGGTTAAGGAAACAAATAGACAAGCAAATGCAAGACCAGCAAAACTCTGATTAATCCATATATGCAGTCCTAGCCTGCGCCATTCTGTGATAAAGGCTATACAAGTAAAGATGATAGCCAGCCAACCCCAAGGTAGAGAATTTCTCATGGCTACTAGCCGGGGCTTTTGGGAAAATCCAATATCTGCGGCTACCATTCCTAAACAGAATATGCCTAATAACCAAGGATTAGCTTGTTCCATAAATCCATTGAACAAGTATATAGGTATTAACCCAATAGTAAAAGCGATGATCACAAGCATTAACAGTCCAAAACGCCGCCAGATAGGCAACAATAATAGTGGAAACAAAAAGTACATTTGCCATTCTGTGGCAATACTCCACATGGGTGGGTTGATAGTGATGTATGTATGTTCACTAAAGTTGTGAACTAATAACAAGTGAGTGACGACATCAACCCAGTTAAATTTCGGGTCAAATGAGCCTAAGCCTGCGGCTTTATCCCATTGAAAACTGGTGAATTGCTCGCAGATAAAGATAACTGCTCCTATTAGTATGCAGATAAATAAAGCGATGTAGTAAGGTGGTAAAATTCGCCGCGATCGCCTCTTGATATAATTAATCAAACTTCCTTGTAATTCACCATCGTAAGAACGCACTACTGGCAGCATTAAAACATAGCCAGAAAGCACGATAAAACTAATAACACTAAATGCACCATATTTCATAATTCTCACAAAAATAAACCAATGAAAAGGTAATTGTTCTGTGATTGCTGGTTCAACATGAACAAGTACTACATATAGCGATGCTAATCCACGTAAGCCATCTAAATAAGGAAGATGAAGCCGCTTCTGGGTAGAGTTTTCTGTGATTTTAGTCATGCAATTAATTTCCTACTATTTTTGAAATGGTAGATACCCAGATTTATTAGTAGTCAAATCCTGGTTTGAAATACATCTTGCATTAATTACTTGATTGTCTAAAAATATTGCAAGAAAAATAAAACAGCCAATCTTGTTTTTTCAAACATTTGAAAAAACATTGCAGCATTTATGATTAAAAGCTATTCAATTCGGCTTTTAATTGATGTGTATGTACAAAAAACAATTAAATATGATTGTTGCCAGAAAGATGTAAGTATTGGAATGATTATTTCACTTACCAGCAAAGACAAGCATATGAATATGACTTACGCAGTGATACGCAAAATTAAGAGTTTGATTGAAGATGAAAAGGGATAGAGGTTTAGGTGAGCAAAACCACTACACCCAGCCTTAACATATAGCCTTAGTGCGTAAGTCCTGATTAAATTAAGGGGGAGTTTCTCCAACTTCAGCCATTACATTGAAGTTAATCATCGGAGCAAACAAATAAACACTTCCCCGATTACTATAACGGCTTCCTTGCAGCCAGTTTTTTGTGTCTGCTGCTGTTTTTATCATTACGTACACAGAGAATTTAATATCTACTCAAGCGCCTTTATAGTGACACAATTGATGTGCTTTCACCATCCTAAAAGAGACTCCACAAATTATCATCAAGAAACGATAAAGTTTAAATAACAAATATAAAGATTTAAATTTTAGTAAGATTATACAATCCGTATTTTCTGAAATCTGGGAATGAATTATACCAATTTAAATTTTCTCTATATCAAATAAAGAAACACGAGAAATCAGAAATAATACAGATATTAAAGATTACTGATTGTTGTATTATCTGTATTTTATTAATTGATCAGCTTCGCTGTATCGGGCAGAATTTTTACTCTTACTCAAGCAAAATATAACTAAAAATTAATACATAGAACAAGCATTTAAATATAATTTTCTGTCAATCATTAATTGTAATTGTGTTGGATTTTACAAAAATTATTTTTGTTTAATTCCTAAAACACCAATAATTATGAGTTATAGTGAACTTTCCTCGGTTTTCAATGCTGAATAAAAAATCATAATATGCGTTATTTATCACTTTCTTTGATCAGTATGTTAACGGTTGTCAGTTTTAGTGCTAATACTGTGGCGCTGGCAAATACACAAGCTCAAACGACAAAAACATATTTAGTACAAAAAACCAACTGTAATGACCCGCAAACTCAATTAGAAATTAATATCTGCTCACAGTTGTCATATCAAAATGCAGATAAAAAATTGAACCAAGTTTATAAACAACTGTTACCAAAGTTGTCAAAGACTAGACAGCAAAAATTAATTGCTGCACAGTTAGCCTGGATTAAGTTTCGTGACGCTAGTTGTGAGTTTGAAAGAAGTGCATACGAAGGGGGAAGTATTGCGCCTGCGATTTATGCTGGCTGCTTAGAAGAAGCGACAAACCAGCGAACTCAACAATTGCGCGAGTATCTTCAACATGATGGTTAATAACTATCCGTCCTATGCTTAAAAAAAGAGGCAAGGTAGACAAGGAAGATAGGGGAGACAAGGGAGACAAGGGAGACAAGGTAGACAAGGAAGATAGGGGAGACAAGGGAGATAGGTTTGTTAATGACTATAGAAGCAGAAGCTACAAGAGAAAAGTAGTTTATGAAGCATTTTTTTGCTGGGATGCTTAACTTAAACGAGTAGCAGATTTTTTGTTAAAAAATGTAAATGAAATTCAAGCTAAAGTTGCGTTTAATTAAGCGATCGCAATGCGGGAAGTCACTCACTGCGGTAGTCTAGATGAATGTGAATGTATCGCCTGGTTTGACATAACGTTATTATGACTTCAGTTGTTTCCAGTGCAACCCGCACGATTCGTATTGGTTCTCGTAAAAGTCAACTTGCTCTAGTTCAAACATACTGGGTAAGAGAGCAACTACAAAAAAGTTTCCCAGATATCAATTTTGAAGTCCACACCATGTCTACCCAAGGCGACAAAATCCTGGATGTAGCGTTGGCGAAGATTGGCGATAAAGGACTATTTACAAAAGAACTCGAACTGGGAATGATCAACCAAGAAATTGACTTTGCAGTTCATTCCCTCAAGGATCTGCCGACTAATTTACCAGAAGGCTTAACCTTAGCAGCAATCACCGAACGGGAAAACCCCGCCGATGCTTTAGTTGTGCATGAAAAGTATAAAGACAAGCAAATTGATACTTTGCCAGAGGGTGCAGTCATTGGCACATCCTCATTGCGACGATTGGCACAGTTACGCAATCAATTTCCCCACTTTACCTTTAAAGATGTGCGCGGTAACTTGAATACCCGCTTGGCAAAACTTGATGCTGGTGAATATGATGCCCTGATTTTAGCAGCTGCTGGGTTACAACGCTTGGGTATGGGCGATCGCGTTCATCAAGTTATTCCCAAAGAAATTTCATTGCACGCTGTCGGACAAGGTGCTTTAGGGATAGAATGTCGGGCTGATGACCAAGATTTGATATCTTTACTCAAAGCCATTGAACACCCTGAAACTCGCGATCGTTGTTTAGCAGAAAGAGCATTCTTACGTGACCTTGAAGGTGGTTGCCAAGTACCCATCGGTGTAAATACAGAAATTGTTGATGGTAATTTAACATTAACAGGTGTAGTCGCCAGTGTAGATGGCCAAAAACTTGTTAAAGATACCGTCACAGGTGCAGCCAGCAACGCCGAAGCATTAGGGACAGAATTAGCTAACCTTCTACGGGAACAAGGCGCTCAAGAAATTCTTGAGCAAATCTTTGCTGAAATCCAACGGGGTTCTTAGGATACTGGCAAACAGATGTGGTTAGATAAGAGTTGAGATTAAAGGATGAAGTGTAAAGGATCAAGATTCTTTGATTAAACTGCCTTTATACTTCAGACTTCTTGTGAAAATATAGGCAGAACCGGGGAAACAACAAAGACCATGCGGATTCTATTCGTTGCAGCAGAAGCAGCTCCCGTTGCGAAAGTAGGAGGAATGGGTGATGTTGTGGGAGCATTACCTAAAGTCTTAAGAGAAATGGGGCATGATGTCCGCATCTTCTTGCCTTACTACGGGTTTTTACCAGACAAAATGGAAATCCCCAAAGACCCGATTTGGTGGGGATATGCCATGTTTCAGGACTTTGCAGTTTACGAAAGTGTGCTGCCCGGTACGGATGTGCCTTTGTATTTATTTGGACATCCTGTATTTAATCCCCGCCGCATCTATTCGGGAGAAGACGAAGATTGGCGGTTCACCTTTTTTGCCAATGGCGCGGCTGAGTTCTGCTGGAATTACTGGAAGCCAGACATCATCCACTGTCACGACTGGCACACAGGGATGATTCCTGTGTGGATGCACCAAGACCCAGATATCACCACGGTGTTTACAATACATAACCTGGCTTATCAAGGGCCGTGGCGTTGGTATCTAGATAAAATTACTTGGTGTCCTTGGTATATGCAAGGACACAACACAATGGCGGCAGCAGTACAGTTTGCTGACAGGGTAAATACCGTTTCCCCCACCTATGCCGAACAAATCAAAACACCTGCGTATGGTGAAACTATCGAAGGTTTGCTGTCATTTATCAGTGGGAAGTTATCAGGGATTGTCAATGGTATAGATACTGAGGTTTACAACCCAGTCAATGATAAATATATTGCTCAAACTTTCACGCCTGACACGATAGATCAGCGTAAGAAAAATAAGGTTGCGTTACAAGAAGAAATGGGGTTAGAGGTCAACTCTCAAGCCTTTTTAATTGGGATGGTGAGCCGGTTAGTCGAGCAGAAAGGCTTGGATTTGGTCATTCAAATTTTAGACCGCTTCATGGCTTATACAGATGCTCAATTTGTGTTGCTAGGGACAGGCGATCGCTATTATGAAACTCAAATGTGGCAATTAGCATCCCGCTACCCCGGACGTATGGCGACATATTTACTCTACAACGATGCCCTATCCCGCCGGATTTATGCTGGAACTGATGCCTTTTTAATGCCCAGCCGTTTTGAACCCTGCGGTATCAGCCAAATGATGGCAATGCGCTATGGTTCCGTTCCCATCGTCCGTCGCACCGGGGGATTAGTTGACACAGTATCCCACCACGACCCCATTAACGAAGCGGGTACAGGTTATTGCTTCGACCGCTACGAACCATTGGATTTGTTTACCTGCATGATTCGCGCTTGGGAAGGTTTTCGTTACAAACCCCAGTGGGGCGAACTGCAAAAACGCGGGATGAATCAAGACTTTAGCTGGTATCGTTCAGCCAAGCAGTACGATAAACTGTATCGTTCCATGTATGGCTTACCCGACCCAGAAGAACAAGCACCACAGCCAAAGTTAGTTTTAAATCAGTAAGTTTCAACGCAGGGTTTTGTCTGTGTAGCTGCGACTTCAGTCGCTTGGTGCAAGATATGAATTAACGCAGAGGAACACAGAGAGTTTTGGTTTTCCATCTGCGTTTATCTGCGTTTAATTATTCTCTAAATGCAATGACTGAGGAACTCCAAAGAGCCGATAATGATTCGCCGTGGAAAGAAATTTTAGAAGCATACTTTCCCCAAGCAATGCAGTTTTTCTTTCCCCAAACAGCCGCACTAATTAATTGGGAACGCCCCCACGAGTTTCTCGACAAGGAATTTCAAGTGCGAATCGTTCTGTTGAAATAAGCCAAGTAACCTAGAACGGCTTAGGGATAACAGGCAGGGTAATAAGAAAAGGGAAAACCTTAACAAAAACCCTGACAACTGATAGACCATGTAGGTGAGAATCCTACCCCGTAGGTGCAACGGTGAAAGCATCACCCCCAGGTTAGCGAATAGTCATCAACGCCTGAAGCGGGGTGAAAAGGCGGCACTACTGGAAGCCTAATCCGGTATTCTGTCCAGCAAAGTACCCATGAATAAGGAAAAGCTTGAAGATGTGATTGATACATCGTTACTTTGCAACCAGCGAAATAAGGCTGATTGCGCTGGAGCCAAAAGGCAAAGGATAAGGGAGTTGGCGGGTTTGAAGCCGACCAATATGCACTTCCAAAAAACCCGGTGTAGAGCATCATTCTAAAGGTACGTAGTATGGTCTTTCGGAACGAGATAACCTTTCGTTTGCTCAATGGCAGAACAATCTCCCATTGTAGGTACTAACCAGATGCAGCGAGTAGGAAAGATTGAGTCAAAAGCGAAAGCCTGGGGTAATGCCCAGGATATGCAGACAGACTCACGGTGAAGTGGAAGATAAAGTCTCCAGTAGGAGTATAAATGTCTAATACGAGTTTTAAGACTACGGTAGAATGGAACGCGATTAACTGGCGAAAGCTAGAACGTCGAGTTTATCAGCTCCAAAAGCGAATTTATCAAGCCTCTAGTCGTGGTGATATAAAAACATACCGTAGACTTCAGAAGACGCTGATGAAGTCCTGGTCAGCAAGAGCATTGGCGGTTCGTCGGGTGACTCAAGACAACCAAGGAAAAAAGACGGCAGGTGTGGATGGTGTGAAATCATTGTCCCCAAAGAAACGTCTGCGCCTGATAGGTGAATTAAAACTAGGGTCAAAGGTCAGCCCAACTAGGCGAGTATGGATTCCTAAGCCTGGGACGGAAGAAAAACGACCTTTAGGAATACCGACAATTTTTGACCGCGCCTTGCAATGCCTCGTCAAACTGGCTTTAGAACCAGAATGGGAGACACGATTTGAACCTAATTCATACGGGTTCAGAGCCGGACGCTCATGCCATGATGCGATTGAGGCAATTTTCTGTGCAATTAAGCAAAAGCCAAAGTATGTGCTAGATGCCGATATTGCAAAATGTTTCGACCGCATCAACCATTCAGCACTGTTACAAAAATTAAATACATTCCCCACCATGCGCCGACAAATTCGGGGATGGTTAAAAGCGGGAGTGATGGATGGAAAACAGTTGTTTCCAACATCAGAGGGTACACCACAGGGTGGAACAATTTCACCGTTGTTGTCTAATATAGCCCTCCACGGGATGGAAAATCGGATTCAGGAATATGCCAAAACCATTGACATGAAAAAGTCAAAAGGAAAAGGACAACTCGGCTGGCAAGCAAAATGCACCAGCCTAAACCTGATACGATATGCCGATGACTTCGTAATTCTCCACGAAAACATAACCGTTGTTCAAAGATGTCGAGAAATTATCTCGGAATGGTTAGACAGCATGGGTTTGGAATTAAAGCCAAGTAAGACGAGGCTCACCCATACCCTGAATAGTTACGGAGAACAAAAACCAGGATTCGATTTCCTGGGTTTCAATATCCGACAATGGGTAGTAGGAAAAACACACTCTAAACAAGGCTTTAAAACTCTCATCACCCCAAGCCAAAAAAAATGCTCGGTACATTATGACCACATCGCCAGCATCATAGATGCACATAAGGCTGCCCCACAATCGGCACTCATTAGCCGACTCAATCCTATTATCCGGGGATGGGCAAATTACTATGCGACAGTAGTTATACCAATTCTCTATGAACCTGCATAGAATAAAGCTTGATGGAAAAGAGCTTCAAGGATGAAATCATAACTGGTCAAAGAGGATACTAATTCAGAAGATAATTGAGCTAATAT
>NZ_JACJTB010000074.1 GCF_014698475.1 Nostoc spongiaeforme FACHB-130
TACTCAACCATCTTCCTCTTCGTCTTCCGCGTTGGAGTACTTTTCCTCCTACTCCTGTTGACGATTTCTTTTGCTTCAATTCCTCCTAATTGTAAAAAACCTACACCTGTCAGCTGCCCCCTGCTCCCTGCCTCCTGCCTTATTCCAACAATAATTATTTACACCGACCTACTTATCCCCCCTTATAAAGCTATGTGTTACCCACATTTTTGTTTGATAAAAATTACTCCTCCTCATAACGAGGCTTTTTCCCATCCAGTACCGCGCTTACAGTCATATCTCCCATAACATTAATTGCTGTGCGACAACGGTCTAAAAACCAATCAACAGTCACCAACAAGGCGATGTACTCTGTAGGTAAGCGCACAGAAGTAAATACCAAAGTCATTGTCACTAACCCCGCATTGGGAATACCAGCCGCCCCCACCGATGCAAAAATCGATGTCAGCACTACAATTAACTGCTGTCCCAAATTTAAATGCTGTCCAATAACTTGGGAAATATATAACGCAGACATTGCTTCATAAAGGGCAGTCCCATCATTATTAAAGTTTGCCCCGACTAGCGCCCCCAAAGATGCGGAAGATTCCCTTAAACCAACTTTGGTTTGCAAAACTTCCCAAGTAATAGGCATTGTTACGGTAGAAGAAGAAGTCGAGAACGCCGTGATAAAAGCATCAGAACCACCAACTAAAAATTGCCACGGGTTTACCCAAGAATTAAACTTAACCCTGGTGAGATAGTAACAAGCTTGCAACACCAAGGCGACCAACACCGCCACAATAAAAGCCGCTAAAGAAACAAATGGGGCAAAACCTTTTTCTGCTACGGTTTTAGCCACAATACCAAACACCGCAAAGGGAACTAAGGCAATTACCCAGTTGAGGATACGAATTACCGCCTCAAATAAAATCCCAATCACATCTTCAATGGGCTGAAATCCGGTTTTACCTTGGGCAATTTGTTCTGATTTTAAGCCCCGCAGCACAATACCAAAACAGAGGGCAACCACAATTAACTGAATCACATTATTACTCACCAACGGCGCAAGCACAGCTTCTGGTACAGCGTCTTTGATTAACCCCCAAGGATCAAGATTTGCACTTTCTATAGTTGTCGCTGGTTTGGGTAAACTTCCCCAAGTTCCTGGACGCAGGACGTTAGCCACAAACAGCCCGACTAAAATCGCTACAGTGGTATTAGTAAACAGTAATAACGCTAACCGTCGTCCGGCGGTACCAGGGATAGTCGCCGTCATAAAAGTATGCAGCACTGCGACCAAAATCAGTGGCGTAGCTAAAGCGCGGAGTGCCTTGAGTACTAGTTCTGCCGGAATTGCCAAATTAGTGATTAAAGCCGCATTGCTGGGGCTAGGGTTCCCCGCACCCAAAGCAATTCCCACAATCACAGCCAGCACTAAGGCTATTACAATTTGTAACGTCAGAGGAATACGCCGCCACCAAGGACGGGAAGCATTATCGGGCGGATGTTGACTATCTGTTTGACTCATTGGTAAAGCTGGGTAACTGAACAAAGGTAACTATTACAACAACAATTGCGGAAGTGGAATTTACTTAAACAGGGTAATCTAATCAATCTAGGGAGTGGGGAGTGGGGAGTAGGGGCTAGAGGTTAGGGAAAATAACAAATGACAAATGACAAATGACCAATGACAAATAACTATTGACCATTGACTATTAATAAATATTATGTCTTTCGTACCTTTACATATTCATAGTGACTACAGTTTGCTGGATGGGGCGAGTCAGTTACCAGATTTGATTGACCGTGCCATAGAATTGGGGATAAAGGCGATCGCAGTTACAGATCATGGTGTCATGTATGGTGCTGTGGAATTGCTGAAAATTTGCCGCAGCAAAAATGTTAAGCCAATAATTGGCAACGAAATGTATATCATTAACGGCGACATTGAAAAACAAGAACGTCGTCCCAAATATCATCAAGTTGTTTTAGCCAAAAATAATCAAGGATATAAACATTTAGTTAAATTAACTACAATTTCTCACCTCAAAGGTGTACAAGGTAAAGGTATTTTTTCTCGCCCCTGTATTAATAAAGATTTACTCAAACAATATCACGAAGGTTTGATTGTCACTAGCGCATGTTTAGGTGGCGAAATTCCCCAAGCAATTCTCAGTAATAGACCAGATGCAGCCCGCAAAGTTGCTCAATGGTATAAAGATGTATTTGGTGATGATTTTTATTTAGAAATTCAAGACCACGGCTCCCCAGAAGACCGCATTGTTAACGTCGAAATTATCAAAATTGCGCGGGAATTAAACATCAAATTTGTCGCTACGAACGACTCCCATTTTATTTCCTGTTTTGATGTCGAAGCCCACGACGCTTTGCTGTGTATTCAAACCGGTAAACTAATTATTGAAGATAACCGGATGCGTTATAGCGGTACAGAATATCTCAAATCTGCGGATGAAATGAGAATGCTATTCCGCGACCATTTACCCGATGATGTGATTGAGGAAGCAATAGCTACTACAGAAGAAGTTGCCGAGAAAGTCGAGCCTTACAATATTATGGGTGAGCCTCGCATCCCCAATTATCCCATTCCTTCTGGTCACACTGCTGATACTTATGTTGAGGAAGTTGCTTGGCAAGGTTTATTAGATAGATTAAACCGAAAAACCCGCGCGGAAGTCGAGCCAGTTTATAAAGAAAGATTAGAATATGAACTGAAAATGCTCCAGCAAATGGGTTTTTCTACATACTTTTTAGTTGTGTGGGACTACATCAAATTTGCGAGAGATAATAATATTCCAGTTGGACCAGGTAGGGGATCGGCGGCAGGGTCTTTAGTAGCCTACACAATGGGAATTACTAACATTGACCCCGTACATCATGGCTTACTATTTGAGCGTTTCTTGAACCCAGAACGGAAATCAATGCCTGATATTGATACCGATTTTTGCATTGAACAACGGGATCAAGTGATTAATTATGTCACAGAGAAATACGGTACAGATAGAGTTGCTCAAATTATTACTTTTAACCGTTTAACTTCTAAAGCTGTGTTAAAAGATGTCGCCAGGGTGTTGAATATTCCCTATGGGGACGCTGACAAAATGGCGAAGTTAATTCCTGTGGTGCGGGGGAAACCAACGAAACTCAAGGTGATGATTTCTGATGCAACTCCCGAACCAGAGTTTAAAGAAAAATATGATAATGACCCGACAGTCCGCCGTTGGATTGATATGGCGATGCGAATTGAAGGAACTAACAAAACCTTCGGTGTCCACGCGGCTGGGGTGGTAATTTCTGCTGACCCCCTTGATGAAATTGTACCTCTACAAAAAAATAATGACGGGTCAGTAATTACCCAATATTTCATGGAAGATTTAGAATCAATGGGTCTATTAAAAATGGACTTTTTGGGTTTAAGAAACCTGACAATGATTCAAAAAACCATTGATTTAATTGAGCATAATAAAGGTTATAGAGTTGACCCTTACGAAATCACTAATCAAGAAAGAAAGGCACAAAAGATTTTAGCCAAGGGTGAACATAAAACTCTACCTAAAGATGTGCAGAAAACTTATGAACTGCTAGAATCTGGAGAGTTAGAAGGTATCTTCCAATTAGAATCATCGGGGATGAAGCAGATAGTCCGTGATTTGAAACCTTCTAATATTGAAGATATTTCTTCTATTTTGGCATTATACAGACCAGGCCCTTTAGATGCGGGGTTAATTCCTAAGTTTATTAACCGCAAACATGGACGCGAAAATATTGACTATGAAAGCCAGATTTTAGAACCAATATTAAATGAAACCTATGGCATCATGGTTTATCAAGAGCAAATCATGAAAATTGCTCAAGATATGGCTGGTTATTCTTTAGGACAAGCTGACTTGCTGCGTCGCGCAATGGGGAAAAAGAAAGTTTCGGAAATGCAGAAGCAGCAGGAAAAATTTATTGATGGTTCGACAAAAAATGGTGTGAAAAAGCAAGTAGCCGAAAAGCTATTTGATGATATGTTGAAATTCGCTGAATATTGCCTCAGCTATGACACAGAAGTATTAACAGTAGAATATGGCTTTGTCCCTATCGGTGAAATTGTCGAAAAACAACTGGAATGTAGCGTGTTTAGCGTTGACAGTCATGGTCATGTCTATACGCAAGCGATCGCCCAATGGCATAATCGAGGACAACAAGAATTATTCGAGTATTGTTTAGAAGACGGTTCTGTAATTCGCGCCACCAAAGACCACAAATTTATGACTACCGATGGTCAGATGTTACCTATTGATGAAATTTTTGAGAGCGAACTAGATTTACTACAAGTTAAAGCTCTACAAATTTGACATGCTCCCCACCCTTAAAGGGTGGGGATTTTAGGTTTAAATAGTAATAGCAAACCTAATGGCTGATGCCCCAACCATACTAATATTTTTAGCTGTGTTACTTGAAGCGACGAGCGCCGTTGCTGCGATTTTGCTTATGTCTTGCAACTGCTTTCCGCTTTTGTTTTTCTAGCGGTGTCTCAAAGTGACGCTTCTTTCTCATGTCTTGGAAAATTCCAGCTTTAGAAACTTCCCGTTTAAATCTTCGCAAAGCTGAATCAATACCCTCATTCTCCCCCAAGACTACTTGCGTCATTCTCAATCCTCCTTATTTGGATGAATAGCAAAATCTAGAGAAAAAATAAAATACCCCAGCAGAATTGAGCCTTTGGCTTTATCTGCTGGAGACTCTAGATGCTAAATTTTTATTTCAAAAGTTTAGTAGCGACCACCACGGCCGCCGCCACCGCCGCCACGGTTGTTACCCCAGCCACCACCGCCACCACGGGAAGGACTTCTTTCTTCACGAGGTTTGGCTTTGTTAACTCTCAAGTCACGACCCATCCATTCAGCACCATCTAGTGCTTCAATGGCTGCGGTTTCTTGTGATTCATTTTCCATTTCCACAAAGGCAAAACCGCGAGGACGGCCAGTTTCACGGTCAGTTGGTAACTGAACGCGACTTACTTTTCCGTATTCGCTAAATGCTAATCTCAAGTCTTCCTCAGTGACTTGATAGGAAAGGTTTCCGATGTAAATTGACATATAATGTCTCCGAATTCAGGGAGTGTAGAGAGTTAAATTCGGAGAGACGCTTTTTAAAAATCAAAACGAGTTACTCAACCGAAAATAATCCTTATATGCCAAAGTATAGCACAAGCTCCCAATAATCAAAGTTATCAAGTATTCAAAAAACTTTGTATTCTGTAATAGTTACAGAATAATTTTTGGGTATTTGTACCTAAAAAATGCCTGAAAATTATGTTTATAGACATTAATTAGATTAACTATTAAACATAATTATAAATTATACTGTTAATTCAGACAAACTAACTTTAGCTATATACATATATAGTTCTAAACTTTCTTAATACCGTCGAACTCAGATAATATCCTTTGCGCTTCCTGACACAAAAGTTGATGAGAGTTACTATTACTGGCGAGTAAGCCTCCCCATTGATTAATATCGCCAGTGTGATATTGTAAAGGACTACCATCAAAGTGAGTAAAGTTACCGCCTGCTTCTGTTAAAATTAGCTCTGGTGCGGCAATATCCCAATCTTTAGGCGCAGATTTACCAGAAAGAGAAATATAGATGTCTGCATTTTGTTCAAGAATGGTAGCAATTTTACAACCTACACTACCGACAGCTTTTTGATTTTGACAAGGCAAATTTTGTAATAAATACTCTAGTCTTTCATTGCGATGAGAACGACTGACAACTAAGGTTAAATCTTCCACGGGTTTTGTTGGTGAAAGTTTTATAGCGACAGTGGCGGTTGGAGTTTCTTTGAAGGTTCCGCCGTTTTTAATGGCGTAGTAGATGGTTTCGGCTTCTGGTACAGCGACAACAGATAAAATCGGGCGATGCTCTTGAATTAACGCAATGTGAATGGCATAATCTCCCGTTTTATCAATAAAATCTCTAGTACCATCTAAAGGGTCAATTAGCCATACTAACTGAGAGTTTTGTAGTTGGAGTTGTGATTTATAGGTTTCTTCGCTAATGTAAGCAAAATCTTCATCACCAAAAGCGTCTTGTAATCTCTGCACAATATATTGACTAACGGTAACATCTGCAATTGTCACAGGTTCGCTTTGTTTGTACTGCACCTGTAAATCAGAGTCTTTAACTGTGCCGTGATAATAAGAGTGGAGAATATCTGCCGCTTTCCAGCCTACATCACGAGCGATCGCTAATATATCTTCTAAATCTTTCATTGTTTCACTTCCATCCAGCGACGTGTGCCAAAAAATTTACAGGAATTAGCGGCGATAGATGCGGCTTGTGCTAAAGCATCGGGGAAATTTTCACTTAATATATAGTGGCAGAAAGCGCCGTGAAAAATATCACCAGCCCCCAGGGTATCCACTGCGGTAATTCGCGGTACGGTTATAGTAGCACTTTGATTCTGACTTAGATATGTAATTGGTTGATCACCGTGGGTAATGGCAATGTGGGGAATGTTAAAACTGCTGAGATAATCAAAAACCTGTTGTTCTGTCTCACAGCCAGGAGGATAGAAATTTGCTGAACAAACGGCATAATCGACAAAGGGTAAGATTTCCTCAAAGCCAGATTTCCAGCTACCACCATCAATGACTACTGGGATATGATGAGCTTTTGCAGTTTGCGCGATCGCTTTCCCTACTTCTATTTGATGTCCATCAACTAATACAATATCAATATCGGTAAAAATATTATCTGGGACAGATGCGTGGCTGGCTTGAGTCTTCACAGCATTAATCGAAATAATCGCCCGTTCGCCGGTGGTTTGAGTAACAATAATTGAAGAGACGGGTGGTGGTGTGGGTTTGTTGGGGTCGAGGTCAGCGATCGCTACTCTATAATTTTCTAAGTCACTATAAATAAGTTGCGTCATGGGGTGAGAACCAACCACACCCAAGATATTTGCATAATTTCCTAAATGGGCAAAAGTTACAGCCGCATTTGTAGCCGGGCCGCCTGCTGCTACAGTATAGTCAGTAGCTACCAACTTTTGGTTATTTTGCGGAGCAGCATCAGCCAGATAAATCAAATCTAAGGTGACTAACCCGACAAATAATCCGCGATGTGATTTTAAATTTTGGATTTTGGATTTTAGATTAGTCACCATATTTGTTTAATACAAATGACGAATAACAAATGACAAATGACCAACCCCAACCAAGAACACTTTACGTTGTTGGCACACCCATTGGCAACTTAGAAGATATTACCTTTCGGGCGGTGCGAATTTTGCAGATGGTGGATTTAATTGCGGCGGAAGACACGCGCCACACAGGGAAATTACTCCAGCATTTTCAAGTTAAAACACCCCAAATCAGTTATCACGAACATAATCGCAATAGCCGCATTCCAGAAATTTTAGAGCATTTAAATCATGGTAAAGCGATCGCCTTAGTTAGTGATGCAGGTATGCCAGGAATTTCTGATCCTGGCTATGAATTAATTAAAGCTTGTATTGACGCAGGAATTAAAGTAGTACCAATTCCCGGCGCAAGTGCAGCCATTACCGCTTTAAGTGCTGCGGGTTTACCGACAGATAAGTTTGCGTTTGAAGGTTTTTTACCACCGAAAGCCCAACAACGACGGGAATATTTAGAAACTTTGCAGACAGAATCTCGCACCTTAATTTTCTACGAATCGCCCCATCGTTTAACAGATACTTTGCAAGACTTAGCAGTAGCTTTTGGGGACGAACGCCAAATTGTGCTGGCGCGGGAATTAACTAAATTGTACGAAGAATTTTGGCGCGGTACAATTGCCGATGCGATCGCCCATTACCAACAACGAGAACCCCAAGGTGAATACACTTTACTTGTTGCAGGAACACCAGCCACTCAGCTTTTATTAAATGAGACACAACTCAAAGCAGAATTACAACAGTTAATTAGTCAAGGAATATCCCGTTCTCAAGCCAGCCGTCAACTAGCCAAATTTACTTCACTTTCCCGCCGCGAAGTTTATCAATTGGCTTTGTCTATTGTTGCGAATGCTGAGTAGTTATTTGCGTGAATTTTTGAAATTATCTGTGTAAGGACAAGGGAGACAGGGGAGAATATATCAATAATTAGCCTGCCTTCCCAGGCTTTGTTTGTATAGCCCCAGACTGGAAATCTGATATCATATCTGGTCAATCATTATGATTCAGCATATCTGTGCAGAAAGATAAAACTCTTCTTCCCCCTGCGGTCTCTATGATAAGTCTTTTACCGGACACGATATGAGGAGTTTATGATCAAATCCAAGATGATATTCTACGTATATTTGCTGTATTGTACATAAATTTTAGATAAATTTTTACATGAATCTATAGTTTTTTATTAATAGGTCAAATATAATAAAGCCACACTAACTTTAGATTTAGCTTAGGCAAATCCAATAATTATGGGTAGGCTTTTTATCAAACTGATAGGCTTGATTTTATTATTTGTAGGGTTATATTTTTTCGGTCAAAACATCATATTTGTTAGCAGATCCTATTCATTTTTTTATCGGAGTGCGCCTGCTACTGGTTCAGTTATTGCAATTATGGCTGGTATATTTTCGCTAGTTTTCTTTCCTAGACAAACTGGTAATTTTGGCTGGATATTACTGGGGCTGGGAATCGTGCTAGTGTTTTTAAGTGGTGGAGTTATTTTAAGACCGACTAGTTTATGGAGTTTTTGTGTGGCGTTTACGGCATTAGCCACCGGATATAAATTATTAAGTCAGGGCAGAATTAACTTTTAAGCAGTATTAATCATGACATTTACGCCACAAAACCTCTATTTGGACTCTACATCAACCACTAACTTTTGTAACTAAGTCATATAATACTAATTTGTGATTATAAATAGTATTTTTCCTGCTGTACGCAGTGCGCTTGCCAAAACTAGTATGTTTGAAGGCAAGCTGACGGTGTTTGGCTAAGTCGGAGGCTACTATTACAATGGAAATTATCCATAACGAGGAAACAGAATGACCCAAGTGGTTCTAGGTGAAAACGAAGGAATAGATTCAGCATTACGTCGATTTAAGCGTCAAGTATCCAAGGCTGGTATACTTGCCGACGTAAAATATCATCGGCACTTTGAAACACCATTAGAAAAGCGCAAACGTAAAGCTGTAGCAGCAAGACGCAAGCGCCGTTTTAAATAAATATGGATGGTTTGGTACTGGCTTTGCTTCAAGAAATCAATCTCAGTTAGCAACAGCACTTTGCCAGAGTACTCAGATGAGATTTAGCAAGATTTACCCATGCCTGTCTAGGGCTTGGGTATATTGCTTTGTAGGAGGGAATAGGAGTTGAGGGGACAAGGGAGACAAGGAAGGGAACGGAACGAATGACAAATGACAAATAACAAATGACAAATGACTACTCATTATTTGCCACGTTACGACTATTACAACGATTCATCGCTTTTTCGACTCCTTGTTTTAGGCTCATTTCTACGCACTCGATGACAAATTCAAGTACAGCAGACATCAATTTAGTTTCGGTGGCAGAAAATTTTCCTAGTACGTGAGAGACTGTTTCAGAGTTATCGCTGTTGGCTGCATCTTTTGGTTTGCCGATACCGATGCGTAAACGTGGAAAGTTTTGGGTGCTAAGATGAGCGATCGCACTCTTCATTCCATTATGCCCACCCGCAGAGCCAGAAAGACGCAAGCGGGTTTTTCCGAGGGGTAAATCCATATCATCATAAATGATTAATACAGACTCTGCTGGTAATTTATACCAACTTGTAACAGCTTGGATTGATTGTCCTGAGCGATTCATGTAAGTTAATGGCTTCAGCAAGCGGATTTTACTTCCAGCAAATGCTATACCTTCGCCATACTCCCCTTGAAACTTGCGATTTTCTGCTAAAGAAATTTGCCAAGCACGAGCAAGTGCATCAACAGCAGCAAAGCCAATATTATGGCGTGTTTGTTCATATTTAGGCTCTGGATTCCCCAACCCCACAATTAGTTGGGGAATTACCAAAGCTGGTTGTGTTACAGCTTCTGTCATTTCACTTACAATCAATCGATTCGCAGAACTATGTTAAGGGACTAGTTTTTTACTCAGCACTCAGCACTTGATTAGCTATTTTGAGAAGAATTAACAGTATCATGCTGTGGTTGAGAGGGTTCGATTTGTTTGGGTTCGATTTCAGCAGTGGTTTTTACTGCTTGTTCGATTTGTTCGGCTTCGCGTTTAAATTCGTTTTGAAATTCATTAGAAGCATCTTGGAAACCGCGAATTGCTTTCCCGACACTGCGGCCGATTTCTGGGAGTTTTTTGGGGCCAAAGATTAACAGTGCCACTATCATAATTAAAGCCATTTCTGGCAGACCGATACCAAATATATTCACGCGATCGCTCCTACCTATAAGTATACAGACACACAAAATTAGGAAAGTGGGAAGTTACAATCAAAACTTTCCCCATCAACTACTATGGTGACTTGTTTTAGACTCACCTTTCAAGTCTATAACTTACAAAAAAACCCGGACGAGCCGGGTGTAAGTTCGCTGAATACGCAAGCTTGATTGCGATGTTAAATTAGCCGCCTAAGCTGCGCCAATCAACCAACACATCCTGAATTGCGATGGATTTATTGTAAAGTTGCAGAATTATCAGCAAAAACACGAAAAACAGCCCCATAAATACAGCCATTACAGGGGTAGTTCCCCAGCCGGGAGCCACTTTACCATACTCAGAATTTAAAGGTCTCAGGATATCTCCCAACCTAGTCCGTTGTGCCATAGTTCACCTAAGATTAGTTGCCAAAGCTTTTTTTAATCTTCTGTAATATTCTATAAGAATAGCACTCATAATCAATCTATATTTTATGGAACCCGCAATAGTTCTTAGCATTTCTGTAGGCGCGATACTTGTAGCCGTTACTGCGTATGGAATTTATACCTCGTTTGGCCCACCAAGCAAGGAGTTAGCAGATCCCTTTGATGATCACGAAGATTAGAAAGCAGGAGGCCGTGGTTCGGCTTCGCTCACCAAGCAGAGGCAAAAGTAGACTGTCTAGCTACCTGCTTCTGCTATCTAAAAGTTACTTTGGCTGTTGTATCAGTTTGACAGTGGTAATTTTCCAAGGCTGTACTATAAGTAACTGCTGGATACCAAAAAAATCAGTGATATCTTGGGGGCGTTCTAATAAATCCACTGTCTCTCCTAAACTTAGCCCTAAATCACTCTGTAAATACAACTCAGCTATTTCTCCTTGAGATTCGTAGCATCGCAAAACCAATTCCTGGGGATTATCTTCTGCTGGCTTGAGAGCCATTAAGATTAAATTTTGAGAAGTTAAGTTTAAGAAACTAATTCTATCGGGAGTGGGGAGTTGGGAGTTGGGAGTGGAAAGTGGGTTAAGTATTACTTGTAGGGGAATGTTGAGTTCATAGCCGCGTTGTACTGTCTGGGCTGATTCCCAAGTACCTGTGTGGGGATACAAGGCGTAGGTGAATTGGTGAAAGCCTCTATCAGCTGCTGGGTCTGGCCAGTTGGGGCTGCGTAATAATGATATGCGTAGTTGATTCGCCTGAGCATCGTAGCCATATTTACAATCATTGAGCAAACTAACACCGTAAATACCGAGTTCTGATTCTCCGGTTAAATCAGCCCAACGCAAGGCGGGGACTTCCCATTTGGCTTTTTCTGCGGGGGTTTGGGGTTTGGTGGGGCGACGAATAACACCGCAAGGGATTTCATAGGTGGCGAAGTCTGCTTCGACATTTAAAGGAAATGCAGCTTTAACGAAGACTTGATTTTCGTGCCAATTAACTGTGGTAGCAATTTTTAAGATGGGTGAACCTGCTTGTAAAATGTAATCTTGACAAAATTCCGATTCGCCTAATTGACGCAATACACGCAAGCGATGTTGTATCGGCCCTTGTTCTAATACCTGAATCGATTTGAGGCTGGTGGCTGGTAAGGGATGTTCTGCATAATTGGGGTCAATATTCCAAGCATCCCAATATTGACCGCTATCTTTAAAGGCTTGTAATTGATTTCCCGCACCGCTTAAGACTTCGCGTTGATGAATTTTATCAAAAACGCTGGCTAAATCACCTGTGTCTGGGTCAATGACTACTCGCAAGAATTGATTTTCGAGAACAAATTCAGAGATAAGAGATGATGAGTTGCTAGGAATTTGGGATGTGGGAACTAGCCAAAATAAACGATAACCGACTGGTGGGATATCAGTAGCTAAAAATAATAATGTTGCTGGTTGGGTAAATTGCGAGATCAGTTGATTTCCGGCGACATCGTAGATTTGCCATTCTGGGTAAGTCGGGGGTAAGCTAACGGCAACTACTTCAGAACGTTGCCAGTTGAGGGAATTAAATACAAATATTGGTAAACTATTAGGCTCTGGTGGTTCTGGTAGGGTAAAGTAAGATGCGATCGCCTGCATCGACTCTCTTAATATTCTTGTCCCCACTTGTTCAACTTGCTGCCACTCTGGCAAAGCATCTGTATAAACTTGGGTAATGGAAGAACCAGGTAAAATATCGTGAAACTGGTTAAATAAAACTTGCTTCCAAGCGGTTTCTATCTCTGCTTTGGGATATGTCGCGCCACAGGTAATAGTTGCTAAAGTCGCAAACAGTTCAGCTTGATAAAGTAAATTTTCACTTTGACGATTCCACCGCTTTTGATCAGCGTGAGTAGTATAACAGCCGCGATGAAATTCTAGATAAAGTTCGTCATCCCAGGTGGGGAAATCTGCTTGGCTAATTTCTTGTAAATACTTTTCGGCGGTTGTAAATTCTAATTCTGGAAATACAGGCGAATGTTGCCAACGGTGGGCAATTTCCAACATATCACGGGTAGGGCCGCCGCCGTGGTCGCCCACACCAGGAAGCCAAAGTGATTCTGTCAAATTGGTTTGGTCTTGCCATTCCAAGGTATAGGCTGCCATTTTAACCGGGTCAATACCTTCGCCGATAGGTGCAGACATCAAACTAAATACTTGACTACCGTCAGGCGATCGCCACCAAAAAGCCCCATAATCAAATTTAGTAGTATCATTCCACCGCAATTTTTGGGTGACAAAATATTCCACACCTGCATTCACAAAAAACTGCGGTAAAGTTGCACAAAAACCAAAGCTATCAGGAACCCAAACTACCGGCGAAATCTTACCAAACTTCTCTTGAAAATAACGCTGACCATACAATAACTGACGAACTATCGATTCACCACTAATCAAATTTAATTCTGGTTCCACCCAAGTAGCGCCAATAATTTCCCACTTTCCCGTCGCAACAGCTTCTTGAATAGCTACAAATAAATCTGGTCGATGTTCTTCCACCCAAGCATAAAGGGCGGGTGTGGAATGACAGAAAATTAATTCAGGAAAATCTTTTTGTAATTTGAGAACCGACTCAAAAGTATTTTGGGTGGCGTTCCAAGTTTCGCTCACAGGCCATAGCCATGCTAAATCTAAATGGGCGTGACCGAGTAGAAAAATTTTAGATTTTAGATTTTGCGAAAAGTAGGCGGTGTCGGTTTCCGTCCCGCCTAACTTTTCAAGACGGATTTTAGATTGAAATAACTTTTGACGTAAAGACAAAAGATATTTTTCCCACTCTTCCCTCTCTTTCTCAGCGTCCTCTGCGCCTTGGCGGTTCGTTATCTTATCTATCTCCACCGCCAACCCATCCAACCTTTCCGGCGCAAACCTTTCCAAATACAACTGCGCCACCGCCAACTCATCAGCCACAAAACCGGGGTCAGGATAATGATAATCTGTAGATTCGTATATTAGGTGCGATCGCATCAAAGCCCCTTGATCATGTCCCGGACTGACCAAGCGCAAAGCTACAATAAACTCATCCCCAGCAGACACGCTTTGACTCAGCAAGACTCTGGGGTAAAAATCAAACAAATCTCCAGCTTGGACTAATTCTCCATTAACATAAACCTCCGCCGCATCAGCCCACCATACCAAAGCCAAGCGCAAAGATAACCCCGCTAAAGGATAACCCTGTAAATCTTGGGGAACCACTAGTTTCTGCACCAGCCATAAAACTTGTTTCCCGCCTTTCCAAGCAATATGTCCTTTAGCATTTAACTCTACAGGTTGCCAATCAGACAAATTAGATGTAACAACATCCGTAATACTCCGGTCACATTCTTGGTATAGCCAAGTAGACTGAAGATTAACTTGACAAAAAGAGCGTAATTGCTCAATAGTCTTTGAGATTAAATTTGTCTGTGATTGAGATACAGGAGGGGTCATATTTTCGCTAAGATGATGGCACTTACAACGATTAACTGTTGGTCGTTATCTATTTTTGCGTGGGAGTCTCACAACTAAACAAAACTTGAACTCATAAATTACTATCATGTCATCTGGTTCTTCTGGGCGTTATCAAAGCAGACTCTTTAACTTTGTCCACCAGCAATCTCGGCGGTTGACACAACGATGGGAACAAACCTTCAGACAAGTGCAAGTTGCTACTAAGTGGGGTGTAGAAGCATTACTTTACCCGTTGTATCTAGTGTTACAGTCAGCCGAGTCAAAGGTGAAAACGCTGCATAGCAGAGAACCACAATCTAGGCTCAAGTTAGCACCAAATGATCGCGATCGCCACGAAACTCCCCCAACTGCGGATACGCCTATTCAGGTTGTCTTAGAAGCAGTCCAAAAGCTTCCATCTGAGGAAACATCTGTCAAAACATCACCAAGTTTTCACATCATAGGCGCTTGGTGGCAGAAACTGTTTTCACATAGTAAAACAAATAACTTAGCTCTGACTCAATCCTTAACGATTTCAGACAATTCTTCTAGCCATCTCACCCCATCTCAACAACAAGATGTGCTTCAACGTTATTTACCTAAAGTCCAAGGAATTGCCACAACACTAGAACAGCGTAAATTAGTGTTAGTAACTACAAATAATGAAATCCTCGATATTTTAACACCGCAACAACAAACAAAAATCTTAGACAAAATTATTAGTGAAGTTGCCCGTTACTGGCATAATCAACAATTAGCATTGCCTGCACAACAGACAGATTTATTACCAGAAATTCATCGGCTTTTAGCCAAGCTAACTGGTGAAACTCCCAGTAAAATTCCAGCATTAACAGCAGGTATATCGCCTGAACTAATAAATACTGGCAGAATCATCGATGTCCTGGATAAAGTTATAGCTAAATTAGAAAGAAATACTGTATTACCAGTCCAGCAAAATAGCCAAGAAATTATCCAAGTTACGCGGCAAAAATTCCATATATTTCTTTATGGTCAAGATGAGTTTGCTGCACCAGTCAATGTTACCGTCTCATCTGATAGTCTGGAAACACAAACACTGAATTTTCAAGCTTTAATTGAAGCTGCAATCAATTATTTTTTTGGTGTTGGTAAAGAGAAAAAACTTAATTCTAATAGCCAATCTTTATCTAGGAAAAAATATCAAATTCGGTCTAGAAAACGTAAGTTAACCAATCAAAACACAGCCGCAGAACCTTGGTTAAAGTGGGGCGATTTATTTGGTAATTCAGAATTAGTGCATGACAAAAACAACACGCCGACCCTTAATCCTAGTTTGTCGGTTACACAAACAAAACTTGACCACACTAATAAAAAAGTATCAGAAAAACTAGCTAATATCCCCACAAATGAAAGTAATGTAGGCGAAATCATCCCCAATCAAAACCACAATCATCAAGTCGAAATTCAACCAGACTGGATAGAAGTTAAAGCTAATTCTGTAGAGTATGAGCAGCACTTACTAGAGAAAATCTTAAAATGGCTCGATCACACTATGCTGTGGTTAGAAGAAATATTAGTAAAAGGTGTTAATTTATTACAAAGGCTATGGCGAAGTAAATAACCAATCAGCAAGCAGGATAAAACGTCACCAATAACCCTTAACTATCGTGAAAGTTCTTGTTTACTGTAAATACTTTAATTTCAAAAATCCCCTAGACAAACCAAAAATTGAAACCTTTGTCGTGAATTTGCCGCAAATTCCCAAAGTGGGCGAAACTATTGTGGTTGAGAGAATTTCAGCACAAAAACAATTTGTAATTATTTTTGAGTATATTGTCACAGCCGTACAGTTAAACGCTTCTAAAGAATCTACAGATACAGCAGATGCCCAGGTAAATGCTTGTTTAAATCATTGCTGGGAAGGAACATCAAATTTTAAAATCACCAACTTTTTAGAAAAATAGCCATTTACCACAAAATATGGTTAAGCAAGTAACGTAAAAGTTTGATTCCTGCTGGTTCTTGATAGTTAGTTGGTAACAAAGCTGTCATAGCTTTTTCCAAAGCTGCTAAAGCTGTTTCGACTTCCTGACGAGTGGCTTTCGTATTAGGAGAAAAATGTAACGGTTCACCAAAGCGAATAGTTAACTGTTTGCGAAGATATAAGTCTTGAGTGCCAATTAATGCCACAGGAACTATTGGTACACCAGCACGTAAAGCATATATCACCGTTCCTCGCTTCAGGGGAAGATGCAATTTACCCTCTGTGCTTCCCAGTCGTCCTTCAGGAAACAGAATCATACCATCTCCGTGGGCTAAAATTCCCAGTACAATGCGGTCTATTTGGCGTAAAGTCTGTATATCGCCGCCAGTAGGCACATTTTGGGCAATGGCGGCGGCGAGTTCAGCTAAATCTTGTCTTCCAGCTTTGGCTGCTGACATCACAGCCACTTCTTCTTTCCACAACCGCGCCAAAGGAATGACACCGCCAGCAAAATTCAAAATGAAGCGTTTCCAACACTTGTTATACAGAGTGCGAGCATCCCCCAAAATATAGTAATAGGGTTGGCTGGGGAGTTCTGCCAATAACAACAAGGGATCGATGTGATGTAGATGGTTAGCTGCAAGAATGGCTGGTGTCTGCGGTAAGTTTTCGATGTTTTCTACCCGGACGCGGAATAAAGTATGAATGAGCGATCGCAAAACAAACCTGCGTACACTACCATTAATTTGATGTTCTGTCTGTCCTTGGTTAATGGCTTCCAGACGATTTAGTGCTTGTTCGATTGTATAACGCACCGCGCGATCGCTTGCTGCTGCTACTCCTTCTTTTACTCGCTTAATACTAGCAGCATCTAAAGATGGCAAACTGTCTTGTTGATGATTGGCGGAATTATTAATCACACCCTCGCTGAGTTCATGTACTCATCATAAATATTCGTCTATTGTCTATTTTGCTGTAGTTAGACTTATAGCGATCGCTTTTCTCTACTTTTGTTATTTTACATACCACAGAAAATCGTAGACGCGCAAGCTGCTTCCTGGAGGGTACCACAGAGACACAGAGAAGCTAGTGCGTTGGGCGGCTTTGCCGACTTGTGGACGTGCTTTGCACGGCTTCTCGCAGAGTAGCATCTGGCGCGTCACGGAGAAATGAGAGTTTGAGATATGTTCTGCACAAGTCCTATAAAATTTTCTCGATTTATTTATTATTTCTTCTATCTAAAATCTGAGTAGATTTCGCTTCGCCATATACCATTTCTCTAGCCCAATGTTCGCAGTTATAATTTAATAAATTCCAAAGAGGATCTTGTGAATTAAGTATTTTTTCTCGTGATGCTTGAATACGCATTTCCGTTTGAAGGTCTGAAGCGTTTTGAGGATTTTCTTGTTCAGGACGTTCTTTAAATAACCATTCTGGTGAATAGTGGGCAAAATGAATATATCCAATTCCCACACTTACAATTTTACCTTCTGGTTTTACTGTTTTACCAGTAAAAAAGTGTGCAACTCTGTAACCATTAGGAGTAGCCCTGACAATACCATAATGCTCATAATCCCTATCATTTTCATCTTTACAAGGGTATATAACTAAATCATTAGGACGTATTACATTACCTTTGTTATCACAAATATCAGGCTCTCTATCTAGAAGTATTATTAGCTGTGACAATCTGGCTATTTGAGTATCTATGATTTCAAGCAAAGGGGCTGTCCATTTTGGATTGTAATTATTTATATTATTTTGAATTTCTTGGTATTTATTAATTACATGATTCTGATGGTTGTGTAATTGCTGAACTGCTTGGAAATGTACAGTAGTGTGAACATTATTAAAGTTAAAATTCAATTCTATATCTAGAATATCAGCAATAGTTTGACAAGTTTTAATAATGTTCTGGTCTTTTGTATGGTTACAGATTTGAGTAATTGCATTCTTGACTGTGTTATGTTCGTACAAACGATCCTGCAAGTCAGCAAACAAACGGAGAATTTTAGAAGGATTTGAACTTATTGGAATTGACATCAGATTTTGAGTTTGTTGCTTGTGTTTTATTTTCCGTTGTCTCATTTGTCTCATTGAGCTTTTTTTCTATATGACGTTCAAAGGCTTCCAAAGCTATTTTTGATGATGAGATGCCAGTTTGAGATGCGATAATTTCACTGGTATGCTTACTAGACATATAGATTTTTTCCTCTTAAAAATATCCTGAAGTTATACGATTAATACTTCTGACACTCTATAAAAAGTAGTTTATTTTGAAACAAAAGCCAACAGTATTATTACTCACATCATCATTATTATTACATTTGCCCACATTATCTATGTTTACAAATTATTTTCAATCCATTTTCTAAAATTACGCATAGCTTGACTTCTGCCGCTAGTCAAACACTGCTGAACATACTCATTAACTAATTCAATAATCGGTATATTAGGGAAGTTAGGACTAGATTGAGATTGAATATATTTACCATCTTGGAGTACAAAAATTTCTAAACCTTGATTTGTATATCGCCAAAGTTCAGGAACTCCTAAAATTTCATAGTTATTAAATCGAGTGCGGGATGTGATATCAACTTCAATTGCTAAATCTGGTGGTGGGTCTATATTTAAATCAATTCTATTTTTGCCAATCACAGCAGCATGATTTTGAATGTAAAAAGAGGTATCTGGTTCTACTGCTTGCCGCATTCGCTCATTTTTCAATGTTGAAGAGCCAAATGGTTCAAAATCAATTTGAAGTTTTTCTAATAAAATCTTGACTAAATCACCAATTAACTCTTTATCTTTTTCATGCTCAGGTAGAGGAACCATAATTTCTAACCAACCATTACTATAAGAGATACGCGCGGCACGTTTATCTCCCATTTCTTCTAAAATATTTTCTAGTTGCTGCCAACTAATATCTTTCAGCAACATTTGGTGTCCCGGTTTGACGATAATTTGTTGCAGTTTTAAAAGCATATCGCCTCTGACTTGGGTTTAGTTTTCATTATAAGGAATGACAGTGCGATCGCACTCCAAACACATCGTATTTCTTTGTTCGAGACTGAGCATAATACAGTGAAGCCTGGCTAAAAGGTTGAAGCATTTCAGTTTTTAAGAATTGCTTGTCATCAATACTGAAGAGGGAAAGAATAAAGCTTTACTTCTGGAATCCTCATCTATAAGCTGCACTTATAAAAGTGTTAAGAAAGCCTTTCATCAGACTTCTTTACAAACCGTTACAAATTCTCTAAGATAAAACCATCATAAGTAATTATTCCTGCGTAAACAACGCAAAAGCAATCATAAAGACATGACAGCAACCTTACAACAGCGCAAAAGCGCCAACGTATGGGAGCAGTTCTGCAACTGGATCACCAGCACCAACAACCGCCTATATATTGGCTGG
>NZ_JACJTB010000075.1 GCF_014698475.1 Nostoc spongiaeforme FACHB-130
TTAAAACTGTTGTAATACTTACACAGTCTATGTTTTCAGCCTGAGCATCATTAAAATATAGTTACTAAAATTTACTAAACTTTATTACTCACCATAAAAATACCGGAAGAACCATAAAAATTAATCAATTTTGCCTAATTCATTAAGTTATAGGCTTTGAAACTCTTAACATTTCTATTAACAGTAATACAGTCAAATACCTTATAATTTTTTTAATGGAGAGATATATCAAAATTGCAGTTTTGCAAGAGCAAGTACGGGGGCAAAAATTGCAGTGATTCAAGCAGTACATACCAAAGTTAAAGGCAGAGCTAGATATAAAGTAGAAGAACTTCACAATTCAGTAGAACTCAAAAATTATCTGGAGCGATCGCTGTTAAATTATCCAGAAATCAAGTTTGTGAATGCTAATCCTTTAACTAGCAAAATTTTAGTTTATTTCCCTCAAGAAAAAAGCTATAAAGACATAGCAATTATTATCGAAAGTGTCTTATTAACTTACCAGGGTAAGAGTAAGTTAATTCCCACCAAGAAAAAAGAGAAAAACTTAAAAACTCGCAAACCCACAGTTACTAATCCGCAACCACAAAACCAAGAAGAATGGTATTTAATCCCGTCCGATAAAGTTGTACACAAATTAAATACCTCGCCAACATGGGGATTATCCAGTGAATTAGCCAGTGCCAATCTGCATAAATATGGTGCTAATGTCTTGGCGCAAACAGAAACACGCTCTGATTTAAGCATTATTATTGAGCAATTTCAATCTTTACCAGTGGCATTACTCGGTGTGGCGGCGGGGGTATCGATATTCACGGGTGGAGTGATTGACGCGGCGGTAATTTTAGGTGTAGTAATTCTCAATGCTGCCATTGGTTACACCACCGAAAGCCAATCAGAAAAAATCATTCACTCCCTAAAAAATCGAGACCAACCCTCAACATGGGTAATTAGAGACGGTAAACAGCGAGAAATACCCACAGAAAATGTCGTTTTGGGGGATGTTTTAACCCTGAAACCCGGCAGTTATGTAGCCGCAGATGCGCGATTAATTGCAGCCGATAACCTGAGTATTGATGAATCTGCCTTAACAGGTGAAAGTCTGCCTGTTACGAAAGTCAATGATTCCCTAATAGGTGAAGATATCCCATTAGGCGATCGCTTGAACATGGCCTATAAAGGCACGTTGGTTACAGGTGGTCAAGGACTGGCGGTTGTAGTCGCCACGGGACAGAATACCGAAATGGGCAATATCCAACAACTTGTAGGCGAAGCCACCGCAATGGAAACGCCCCTCGCCAAACAACTAGACCAAGTGGGTAGCCAGCTAGTCTTAATCAGTATGGGTATTTGCGGTCTAGTCTTTGGTTTGGGCGTGTGGCGGGGATATGGTTTAGTGCAGATGTTGAAATCATCCATATCTCTAGCCGTGGCGGCGGTTCCCGAAGGCTTACCCACCGTAGCGACTACCACCCTTGCCCTTGGTATCCGTGATATGCGCCGTAACCGTGTCCTCGTACGTAGCCTCAGTGCAGTGGAAGCCTTGGGTTCTGTGCAGACAATTTGCATGGATAAAACCGGCACATTGACAGAAAATAAAATGTCAGTCGTCGAAATTCAAAGCAACACCCACAACATTAAAGTTACTGATGGGGAATTTATCACCGGGGAAAAAACCATCAACCCCTACAGCAACGATGAACTATTAAAGCTGATTCATGTCTCTGTTCTCTGCAACGAAAGCCAAGTTAGTCGCGCAGGAAATGGTCAGTATGAAGTCATCGGTTCCGCTACAGAAAATGCCCTGATTTATATGGCTATAAGTTCTGGGGTGGATATTATCGATCTGAGAGAAAAATATCCCCTAGTGCAAACCAACTTGCGGTCAGAAAATCGTAACTTGATGAGTACAATTCACGAGACTCATGATGGTAATAAATTCATCGCCGTCAAAGGTAGCCCCGCCGAAGTTGTGGAACTCTGCCAAACCTGGGTAAAACATGGGCAAATAGTAGAATTAACCCAAGCCGATAAAAGTGCGATCGCTATTGAAAATGATCGCATGGCTGGGAAAGCATTGCGAGTTTTAGGGATAGCCTATAACCAGATTAACCACTCCCCAACCAACAATAACCATGAAACAGACTTGATTTGGTTAGGTTTAGTCGGGATGGCTGACCCCATTCGGAAAGGTGCAAAAGAACTTATTTGTGACTTCCATCAAGCCGGAATTGCTACCGTGATGATTACCGGCGACCAAAGCCCCACAGCTTATGCGATCGCCAAAGAATTAGAATTAAGTCAAGAACAACAATTAGAAATTCTCGACTCCAGCAACATCAATAATCTCACCCCCGAAGCCTTAACCGCCCTCAGCGACAAAGTAGATGTCTTCGCCCGCATCAGTCCCAGCAATAAACTGCAAATAGTCCAAGCCTTGCAAGCCGCCGGGAAAGTCGTCGCTATGACAGGGGATGGAATTAACGATGCACCCGCCTTAAAAGCCGCCCAAGTTGGTGTGGCTATGGGTAAAGGCGGTACAGATGTCGCCAGAGAAGTTGCAGATATTGTCCTGGAAGACGACCGCCTCGAAACCATGATTGTCGCCGTCAGTCGCGGAAGGACAATTTACAACAACATCCGCAAATCTGTACATTTCCTCCTCGCCACCAACCTCAGCGAAATCATGGTGATGACAGTAGCCACCGCCGCAGGTATTGGCGAACCCTTAAATGCGATTCAACTACTCTGGCTAAACTTAGTTACCGACATCTTCCCCGGCTTATCCTTAGCAATGGAAGCACCAGAACCAGAAGTTTTGAGTCAGCCACCCCGCAACCCTGACGAACCAATCATTAAAAAATCCGACTTTGGGCGAATTGTCTTTGAATCTGCTGGTTTATCTGTGAGTACCTTACTCGCTTACGCCTACGCCATCCGCAGATATGGTTTTAGCCCCCAAGCCAGTACTATTGCCTTTTTCACCCTAACCTCAAGCCAATTGCTGCATACAATTAGCTGTCGTTCCGAACATCACAGCTTATTTAGTAAAGAAAAACTCCCACGTAATAGCTATTTAAATGCAGCTATTATTGGTTCCTTTGCTATTCAAATTTTAGCGATCGCCCTGCCACCTTTGCGAAACCTCTTAAAGATTACCCCAATTAACTTTATCGATACCGCAGTCATTATTGGTAGTGCATTGTGGCCGTTATTGTTAAGTGAATCAACAAAAAATATTCAGCCAAATATCAATGGTGTTCCACCATTACTTATGCCAGATAATAATCTGTAACTCTAGAGTTTTGTTAACTGGAAAAAACGTAGACGCGCAAGCGGCTTCCCGTTCGCCGTCAGGCGTTCCCGAAGGGTAGGGTACCGCAAAGGACGCAAAGGACACAAAGGAAGAAGATTAAGTAATCTGAGTATTCATACTTGAGACTAGTAATCCCTCAAATTTGCCTTCTGAGATAAAGCAATACTATTTCTCTGATTTTCTTCTTTCTTTGCGAACTTTGCGTCCTTTGTGGTTCGTTAAAAAAATGTCGCGCCAAGACACTAAATCTTATGAAAAAAGACTTCATGTTCACATCAGAATCAGTCACCGAAGGACATCCTGATAAATTGTGCGACCAAATCAGCGATGCCATAGTAGACCGATTCTTACAACAAGACCCTTACGCCAGAGTCATTACCGAATGTGCCGCATCCACAGGCATATTATTTATAGCTGCCCGATTTGAACCAAATGCCAATGTAGACTTTACCAATATTGCCAGACAAGTAATAGAACAAGTTGGTTACGCACAAAAAGAATTTAACGGTAAAACCTGTAGTATTTTGACCAGCTTGCGAGAATTACCAGCCAGTCAAACGCACTTATTTGATGAACATAATTTATCTGATGAAGAGATAGAAAAAATTACAGTAACAAATCAAGTAACAGTCTTTGGTTTTGCTTGTAATCAAACCTATACTCTCATGCCCTTGCCGATTTGGTTAGCGCATAAATTAGCCAGACAATTAAGCGAAGTCCGACACAAAAATATCCTACCCTATCTCACACCTGATGGTAAAACTCAAGTAGGAGTAGAATACCGCGATCGCCGCCCCTATAGAATCCATAGTATTACCGTCATTGCTAGTCAAAATAAAGCAGGTAAACCAGATTACCAGCAATTACAAGATGATATTCGGGAAAAAGTGATTAATCCTGTGTTTGAGAACGAAGAAATTCGCCCCGATGCCAAAACCCGAATATTTATTAATCCTGATGGCGCATTTATTAAAGGCGGGCCAGCAGTACATTCAGGGTTAACCGGCAGAAAAAATGCGATCGATACTTATGGCGAATATTCCAAACATAGTGGTTCAGCTTTAAGTGGTAAAGACCCAATTAGAATTGATAGAATCGGCGCTTACATTGCCCGTTATGCAGCCAAAAATATAGTCGCCGCCAAACTTGCCGATGAATGCGAAGTACAGCTAAGTTATTCTATTGGTTTGTCTCGTCCCGTGAGTATTCAAGTCGAAACCTTCGGTACAGGTAAAATATCAGACGAAGAAATTACTAACTTATTAGAAAAGCATTTTGATTTTCGCTTGGCAGGAATTATTAAACAATTTAATTTAAGACATTTACCCACAATTCATCCAGGCGGTTTTTATCGCCAACTCGCAGTTTATGGCCATGTAGGAAGAATGGATATCGATTTACCCTGGGAAAAAACAGATAAAGTCGGCGTGTTTTGAGATGAAATAATTATTCTAAAACGGCTTCAACCAAAATTTGTTTACTCATGTTGCAAGTAGAATCTCTCAACCAAATCAACAATTAAGTCACATGGATCTTCACCTCTTTCTTTAATGAAAAGCATTTCTTTAAGATGTTCTTTAGTCATAAAAAGAATTATCTTGCGATGCTTACTATATATAGTATTTCGCTGAATATGAGCGCCACGATTAGGAAGCTTACTACAAATCATAATTGCCAGTCTGCCCATAGGTTCAGTAAGGTAATTATCAGTTTGTATTACCTCTTCATGTCCAATATCTGTTGTTGCATAGTTTTTGAACTCAAAAAGTACCATTCTCGCTTCTAATTCGCGCAGAAGTAAACCCCAGCTATGCTTTTCATCAAAATTACGATTAGGAAATACAGCATCACGCCGATTTGTACCAGAGTATGTTCTTGGCTGAATGATTGGCCTAACTAACGGTGGAACAAAAAGAAATTCTAGAATTTCTACACAAATGTCTTCAAACTGTTGCCAACCTCTTTTTCCAGCAGGACATTTATCAAGCCGATTAACTAAACTCAGTGACTCGGCTCATGAAGCATTGCTCAAGCTAGTAGAAAAGTACTTGGAAACCAAGTCAGTATTTTGTAAAAGAAGCCTCTTCAACTCTGTTCCAGAAATAACTCTGATTGGGATACCGATAATTTTTTGGGCATCCTTTACCCAATCAAGAGCAACAGATGTAAGGTTTCCATTTGTAACCAGAAGTGCTTTATTGATTTTTGGATTGCTTTTAGCATATCCAGCTAACTGTCTAAGAGTTTGTAAATCTGCGCGAGCATGATGATAAAGTTTAGTTTCGACGGCGTAAATTTCACGAGTTTCAGCACCAAATGGGTCTTTTTGACGAAACTCAACAACAGCATCAATACCTGAGTTATTTTGCTGTATTTCTGACTGCAAACTAACAAAACCAAGTTTTTGTAGAAGATCCACAACTAGTTGCTCAAAAGTTTGTGGAGATAGTTTTTCAAAATCAATTTTTGGAGTAAATCTTAAAGCCTCCGTAAGCTTCTCTAAATTCTCTTCAAGTCCATTTCTCATATCAAACCACTGATACATAGCAAGATACGGCGGAATATCACAGTCTTCCAAAAGTATAGGTAAGAAAGTGACATCTCGGCTTTGCAATTCCTTTAGCACAGTTTCAATTTCGTAATCCATCCAAGGAGAACGTGCTGAGTGTTTGGAGAAAAGCATTAAAAAGTAGGCACTGGCTGAAATAGTAGCACGAATAGATTCAGCTATGTCATTTCCCGGACGCAGTTCATCAGCATCTAGACAAACATTAAGATCATGAGATCGCAACCCTTCCACAATTGTTTTTGCAGCCGTGCTGTCTGCACTGGCGTAACTTACGAAAATTTGTGGTCTTTGTTTCAAGTCGCGTTCAAGGTTGGTCATATCCTAATTTTTCCGAGAGGGCAGGCGCATTCAATAGGAGGTATATCAAAACTATCCATAGCTAATAGCTTAACTCACCGCGAATAAAAAATCTTTAGGGTCATACAGGCAGAGTCGCCAAAGGAAAAATATTTCATAATACACTCCCACCGAAGAGCCGCTATCGCCCACGTATATGGGCGAAACACAAAAATATTTATGTAAGAAGTTTAATGACATTAGTATCAATAACAACTTTAGGTAGTGGCATTTATAATTGGAAATTTATTACTATTTGTACGTCGTAACTCTATCCCTCCTCCTAAATCTAACTACTGAAAACCAGGCAATTTACCAAAATAGATAAATAACAGAATTGCTGATATTGCTAACCAGAGATTTTTTGAAAGTTCTTGACTATATTTATACTTTTCAAAATCCTTAGCAAATGGCGTAATTCCTCGTTCATATAAATAACAAAACTCAAACCATAACCATAAGGGTGGCATAACAATCCAAAATGCTATCAGTGCTTTTTTGATGTTATCTGACCAATCAAATAAAATAGCACCCACAACCGAAATTAACAGCACAACAAGAGTAATTCTGGCAAACAGTTCTGTGGCATTATATTTTATGCGATTCATGGTCACGCCTCCTTGAGATTTATTTGTCTAGAGTACCCAAATGTTATGCACGGCTAACAATAGTAGCCCTAGTAAAACAAGGCAAAAGTAAAAAGTCAAAAGGAAAAAGAAAAAATAGTGATACCGCAAGCTTTTTAGCAATTTCTTATGGTCTATGTATTTACGCCAACCTGTACTAATTGATAGATGAATGAAAGAGATACGGTAGACAAGGGAGAGATATTTATAATTTTGTTCGACTAAAGTGGTACTAGCAATTGTTTCAAAAAACTAGGATGTAGTAATATCAGTTGGCTACTACATCAAAGATTTGCATCATATTATGAAGAGATTAGAACTGATATTGCCAAATCAAATCCGTAAATTTAGTTTGGTATCGATTGCGGGAATTATTCTGATTGCTGTAATTGGTTGGTGGCTGAGTGCAAATCAACCAGAAATTACAAATCTTGATTCAAGCAAAATTTATGAACAAAGAGTTAATCATAGTCCCGATGGAATTGGCAAATATTATATGGGAAGAGAAATCGCTAAAGTTATGGGACACACAGGCGCAGGTTGGCTAGAACGTCCTAGCCGCGAGTTAGAAGAACAGCCAAGTAAAATAGTTAGTGCATTGGATTTAAAACCCAATGATGTAGTTGCCGATATTGGTGTTGGTACAGGTTATCTGAGTTTTTTAATTGCACCTTTATTAACCCAAGGAAAAGTTTTGGCGGTAGATATTCAGCCAGAAATGCTAGAGATAATTCAAGATAGCAAACAAAAGAAGAAAATTACTAATGTTGAACCAATTTTAGCAACCATTGATAATCCCAATTTGCCAGCACAAAGTATTGATTTGGCTTTAATGGTAGATGCTTACCACGAATTTGCATATCCCTACGAGGTGATGCAAGGAATTGTCAAAGCACTGAAACCAGGGGGTAGAGTCGTACTGGTAGAATACCGGGGTGAAAATCCCTTCATCATGATTAAAAACCTGCATAAAATGACACAAAAACAAGTGCAGAAAGAAATGCAGGCTGTTGGTTTAGCGTGGCGCGAGACTAAAAATCTATTACCCCAACAGCATTTGATGGTGTTTGCCAAACAAGCTTCTCAGTGATTTTTTGGTAGTCGTATTTAATATGAGAATCAAGGGAAACTGGGGGGACAAGGGGGACAAGGGAGACAGAGGAGAGAGATATTTGTAAATTCCTAAGAGATTATTGAACATCCTGGTGTAAAGTAGAACAAAAAATAGAAAGATGAAAGGGAATTCATCAAAAGACAAATCTTGGTAGGGTTTCTGGGATATCCTAAGATAAGTGAGAGATTTGCCAAAGAATAAGTAAGAATGAAACTGGCAGCAAGAGTAAGTCAGGTAAAACCTTCTTTAACCTTAGCGATCGCAGCTAAAGCTAAGGCGATGAAGGCGGAAGGTATAGATGTTTGTAGTTTTAGTGCTGGTGAACCGGATTTTGACACCCCAGCACATATTAAAGCCGCAGCAGCAAAAGCTTTGGCAGAAGGTAAAACCAAGTATGGCCCAGCACCTGGAGAACCAAAGTTAAGGGAAGCGATCGCCCAAAAGCTGAAATCTGATAACGGTTTAGATTACAAAGCAGAAAATGTCATCGTCACCAATGGCGGTAAACATTCTTTGTACAATTTGATATTGTCACTCATCGATCCGGGTGATGAGGTGATTATTCCGGCTCCCTATTGGCTGAGTTATCCCGAAATGGTAACTTTAGCAGGTGGCGTATCCGTGATTGTCAACACAGATGCTTCCACTGGCTATAAAATTACACCGGAACAACTGCGCCAAGCTATCACCCCTAAAACCAAGTTATTTGTCCTCAACTCCCCCTCCAACCCCACGGGGATGGTTTACACGCCAGAGGAAATTAAAGCTTTGGCACAGGTAATAGTTGATGCAGATATCTATGTAGTCTCCGATGAGATTTACGAAAAAATTCTCTACGACGGTGCAGAACATATCAGCATTGGTTCCCTGGGACAAGAAATTTTTGAGCGCACCTTTATTAGTAATGGGTTTGCCAAAGCTTATTCTATGACAGGCTGGCGTTTGGGTTACTTAGCTGGGCCAGTCGAGATTATTAAAGCAGCCAACTCCATTCAAGGGCATAGTACATCTAATGTGTGTACCTTTGCTCAATATGGTGCGATCGCTGCTTTAGAAGAATCTCAAGACTGTGTAGCTGAAATGCTGCAAGCTTTCACCAAGCGGCGACAAGTCATGCTAGAGCAAATCAACGCCATTCCCGGTTTATACTGTCCCAAACCAGACGGCGCTTTTTATCTGTTCCCCGACATCAGCAAAACCGGACTCAAATCTCTAGAATTTTGCGACGCATTGATTGAAGAACATCAAGTTGCAGTCATTCCCGGAATTGCCTTTGGTGCAGATAATAACATTCGCCTTTCCTACGCCACCGATTTAGCTACAATCGAAAAAGGCTTGGATAGGTTAGAAAAGTTTGTGCGATCAAGAATTTAATTTAGGGTCATTTGTCATTGGTCATTTGTCATTTGACAGATGACCAAAATAATTATAAATACAGTAAAACAAAAACTTTGGTATCGAAACCCATCGTGATTACCTGTAACCTATATACATATCTTGTACCTAGCCCTAATCCCTCTTTTTTTATTACGGGGAGAGAAGAATACTAACCCACTTGTGAATGCTAAACAAATTAATGAATTGAGCGATCGCCAACCCACTTTATCATTTCAACATCCTTGTTGAGAATAAACGTAAAAATAAGAGTTTCAGATTATTCTCTCCCAAAAGACAGCGAGAATTAATTCACCGCAGATTGAGCTTCTTGATACATGATTTCTTGGAATTGAATCATATCTTTTTGTGGGTCAGCAATACTCACTTTCACTAATAATTGTTCGCCCAAGGTTACAGAACGTTTAAAAATCATTGGTAACTGTAACCCCAAATCTTCTAATAGAATCAGTGCTAAGTTACTGTCTTCTCGTAACCACATTAAAACTGTGACTGACCAAACTTGTTCAGGATGACGGCGGAGATATTCTAATGCCCAATATCTATTAGTTTGTCGTTCTACCATTGTTACTTCTTGGGTAATGGTAGAGACAGTCATCATTACTTCTTTGAGTTGTTCGGCGGAAAAGGGCAGAACTTCGCCGCGCAGGTGGGCTTTTAATTGAAAATGAGTAAGTAAATCACTGTAGCGACGGATGGGCGAAGTGGCTTGGGTATAAGTGTCTAAACCCAAACCTGCATGACGTAGAGGTGTGATACTCATTTCACTTTTCGGCATACACCGCCGCATAGCACAAGCACGCACAAACCCAGCAGGGAGTTGAATTAATTCTTCTTCTGGGGGTAATTCTGGCTGGGGCTGACCGCGAAAAGGTAAGGGTATATTGTGGGTTTTACCATAACGGGCTGCTACTTCACCAGCAAGAATCATCATTTCTGCTACTAGTTGCCGTGATGAGGAATCATCTAAGATATCAATACTAATATCATCGCCTTTGACTTTAATCATTGCCTCTGGCATATTGATGCTGATGGCTCCTTGGTTGTAACGCCAAGATTTGCGTTTGATTGCCCAAGTAGCGATCGCGGCAATTTCTGGTTCTGCTTGCACTCCTAATTCCAGCATTTCATCGACATCTTCATAGGTGAGGCGATATGTCGGTTTAATCAAGCTGGCGTGAATGCTGTAATCTTCTACTGCCCCATTGCTATTTAGAATAATCCCAAAACTCAGGGCGCAACAAATTCTCCCCTGTACCAGACTCATCGGCCCAGTCGCCAAGATTTCTGGGAACATGGGAACCATCCCTGTGGGCAAATAAACCGTACTTCCACGCTTTCTGGCTTCTAAATCTAAGTCATCTTCTGGTTCTAACCAGCGCGTCGGGTCAGCAATATGTACCCACAATCTTTCTTGACCATCGCTGAGTGATTCCCAACTCAGACCATCATCTATCTCAGTGGTACTTTCATCATCAATTGTGTAAACCTTTAGATGAGTCAAATCCAGGCGATTTGCATCCAAGTCTGTTGTTGGGGAATCCAAACGCTGTTGCGCCACTTCTAATACCTTGCTAGTAAACTGAACAGGAATTGACGAACGACGCAGGAACAAGTTTTCATAGGGACTCCACCAGCCCAGGTCTACTAATAATTGAAAAGCTCCTTGGGGGGTTCCAGGCCGCCCCAGCATATTCATCGTTTCTAAGACTGGTGCTGGAGGAGGATACGCTCTAGATAGCGCATCATATTTTACTCCCTCCCGCACAATATCAGCCATTAAAGCTGCGTATTTTTCTAATGCTTCTAGACGATGGCGATCGTGTCTTTGCCATTCTACTGCTTCACCTTTGAGTGCCTGTTCTACACGCACTAAAAATTCTTGCTGTCCCTTGGCTTTGAGGGTTTCTACTTCTATTTGATGTTTACGTTCGGCTACCTGCGCCGTTGTGCGGGGTTCATAAGCATCACCTTTTTGCTTGAAGTAGAGTTTATCATCTGATAACAAGCAATGGGCTGCATAACAAGGGGCTGGCTCTGATTCGGAAAACAGCAGATTCGCCATTTGCGATGGGGTGACTGCTTCTCCATCTTCCACCAATAATTCCCAAGCCACTTCTAAGCTAGATGGGTCTAAATATGGTTTGACTTCTTCGAGAAATTTTGGAATGTCAGAGGACTTGTAGGTTTGTCCGGTTACTGTATATGTAATTTGTCTCGGCGCGAGGCTGTGGGATTGACCACGTTCATCTACCACAAACCAACGGGTCTTACCATCTGGACGATCTACCACACCCAGACGGCGATCGCCTTGAACCCTAAATTCAACTAGCGTCCCCTTCTCCACAACTCTCGCACTCTTATAATTTTAGATTTTGGATTTTGGATTTTAGATTAAATAATCTTGAATCCCAGAATTTTTATGTAGGAACCAATTTTACACTTTATTATTCAGATTTGAGATTTTGGACTCAGAAAGACAAAGCTATTAAATCAGCTTTTCTTGTTAATCCAAAATCTAAAATCCCAATCTTAAAATTGATTTAGCCTTCAGCGTTGATGAACGGTAACAATGCGACAATCCGCGCCCGTTTAATTGCTAATGTTAAGTCTCGCTGTTGCTGACAAGTCAACCCAGTGATCCGGCGAGGTAGAATTTTGCCTCGTTCGGTAATAAACTTACGCAGTAAATCAACATCCTTGTAATCGATTGGCTCTCCTGGCTTAATTGGAGATAGACGACGACGATAGTAACTCATCTTTACTTGATTTCCTTGTGAACGGTATGTTTGTTGCAGTGGGTACAGAACTTGTTCAGTTCTAGACGGTTGGTCGTATTACGACGGTTTTTCATGGTGGTATACCGGGACACACCAGGAGAACGCTTGTCAGGGTTACTACGACACTCGGTACATTCTAGTGTCACTATTATGCGGACACCTTTACTCTTAGCCATAATCTTACAAACAGTAAAGCCTGAAGAGAAATTTACACAAATGACTATCTTCGCACATTTCGTTGCAAAGTATCAACTAAACGCTTGATTTTGATATCGAGCGAGTAGCCCCGACGCGATGAAACTATAAAAGTTCTAGCGTAACGGTCATGCAAAGCTTGCCGTAACTGGGGATCGGAGAAAGCTGCACCACAGTCTATTGCCAGAGGAAGTAATAGCAGTATAGCAGTGGGATTTGCTCTCAGGTTGCCAAGGGCGATCGACACCAACAAAGCACCAAAGCCAATTATAGCTTCTCGCTTCACCAGTGCCAGCAACTCTGGAATTCTCCCTACTACTTGCCCATTTTCCACTTCTAGGATTTTCAAATCAAAAGCCCAGCGTCCTAAACTTTGCCCTCGATTATTAAATACCACCACTACCCGTAAAATCAGCCAACAAAAGATAAAAACTAAAATTTGGACAAATTGAATACCAAGGCTACTACTTCCAAATAGGGAACTAACTAACCAAGCACCTAAAAAATCCAAACCCAAAGCCAGACCGCGCCGCCAAATCTCAGCCTTGGGATAGTGTTTTTGCGGAATCCTTTCGATAGTCATATAAAACAGGTATTTTTATTTAGATATGGAAAAATAATCTATGCTTCTATTCTTAATATTAAGAGGATTACCCAGAATGACATCCACAGGGACAACCGCTAATCAAATCCCCGTTAGTATCATCATTCCGATGCTAAGTGCTATTGATGACCGTGATTATCTGCTTTTTAAAGAATTGGAAAAAACTTTTGTCACTCAGTATGGTGTTGAAGTGTGGCAAGATGTTTTTAATTTTCGCGTCTTACCGGCCCTTGACCAGCAATCTAATAAATGGCTACTACAATCATGGTGTAGCAAGGGAATTGTAAGTATTCAGGATATAGCTTGAATATTTTTCAGTTGCATCATAAGACTCTTTCACGATTTTGCCACTACATAATACTGGAATTTTTTCATGAATCTAACTGTATACCTACATAAAACTTCATTTATTTATTGTTTTAATGCCAGAAATTAGCCGTTTTTTAGGAATTATTATTACCATGTATTATAACGACCATCCACCGCCACATTTCCATGTTCGTTATAATCAACAAAAAGCGATTATTGATATTGAAACTTTATCTATCTTAGAAGGTAAATTGTCATCTAGAGTATTAGCACTTGTAATGGAGTGGGCGAATTTACATAAAGCGGAATTGATGGACAACTGGGAAAAAGCTAGACTCAATAATCCTTTAGAAAAAATTGAACCATTGGAGTAAGTCATGCTTAAAGATATTATTGCAGTCGAACCGAGAGAAGGTTATCAACTTTACATCAAGTTTGAAGATAATAAACAAGGAATTATTGATATTAGTAAATTAATATCGTTTACAGGGATTTTTGCCCCGCTAAAAGATATTAACTATTTCCAACAAGTGAAAATAAATTCTGAGTGGGGAACGATTTATTGGGAGAATGGCGCAGATTTTGACCCTGATGTACTTTATGCAGAAGTTACAGGAGAAGCAATCAGTAATTATCAAATTTTCAAAAAAGCAAATAAAATTTGATATATAACAGCAGTGTATAGCTTTAAATCTTGGCTTACAAAAAATAGCTTACTGAGGTATTTATGATAAAACCCAACATTATTAAAGGATATGTTGGGCTTTTTAGTTGATTTATATGGAAGTAAATTTTTAGAAAATAGGACAATTACCAGATTTCGGTGCTTGAGTATCTATGATAATTTGTCTATAACCTGCTGCATAAAGTATTTTCTCTGCCTGTTCTTTTGCGTTTTTATTAGCAGCGTCCATGATGCCATTTTCACAAGCTTCAACTCTAATAGTTTTCAGAGCATCTCTTTGTGCTTGATCTTGTAGTTCAATTTTTGATTTAAAACTAATTCCATCACGATGATGATCTAAAAGGCGTGAAGATTCAACATCTAGAGTAGTTTCCGTAATGTATGGTGGAGGTAAGATAATATGTACTAAATGATTATTTTCACTCAGTTCCTTGATTTCAAGCGATTTCATATCCATTCCAACGCGAATCGTACCTACTCCTTCATAAATAACTTTAGTTTGACCTAAAGGAATTGAAAAAACTACATTTTTTTCTTGCTCAACTACAGTAGCTTTACTTTGCATTTTCACAACGTTGAAGTCGCTTATCTCTTTCAATCCACCAAGAATAACTGTTTGTATTTTTGTCTCAGTTCTTTGGTCGGAAAAAACATAAAAGCCAAACAAAAGCATAGATGTGGTGACTATGATTCCCACTATTATTGTTTTTTTAATGTCAACAAAAAAACCTGTAACACCTTGTATAGTCTGCATTAAGCCACTGAAAGAAGTCATTACTAATGCCTTTTTAGATTGAATTTAGATGGTAGTATGTAATATTAGTAACTTATAATACTTATATTTGGCTTGCGTATTTACTCTTAAAATAATTGGTGTCAGTCACTGGGTATTAAAAAAATGGATATTAACTTTTTTTATAAAAAACTGGAAATTTACTAATTACTAAACCAGATAAATAGTAGTTTCATTATAAGGATAATTAGGCGAATAACTTGAGGCAATAGCAATGTTACCAGTTAGCGATGTAGAAGCAATTATTTTAAATTTGGTACAGCCGTTAAATGCGGAACACGATATAGAAATTGTAGATTTATTGGCGGCGAGCGATCGCATTTTGGCAAACCCCATCACCAGTCAGCTAGATTTCCCTCATTGGGATAATTCGGCGATGGATGGTTACGCAGTCCGTTACGTAGATGTAAAGCAAGCTAATGCCGAACAACCAGCTATTTTAGAAATAGTTGAGGAAATTCCCGCCGGATATCAATCCAAAACCACAATTCAGCCAGGACAAGCAGCGCGAATTTTTACTGGTGCAGTAATTCCAGCCGGTGCCGATACTGTAGTTATGCAAGAAAGGACAAGCCGCGAGGAAAATCGCGTGTTGATTCAAGTCGCACCCCAACCGCAAGAATTTGTCCGCCGCAAAGCATCTTATTACCAAGCTGGAAATCAACTCTTACCAGCCGGAATCAAATTAAAAGCGCCGGAAATTGCTGTTTTAGCAGCAGCACAATGTCCTCAAATCAAAGTTTATCGCCGTCCAGAAGTTGCAATTTTTTCTACTGGTGATGAATTAGTCACACCAAACACACCATTACAACCAGGACAAATTGTCGATTCTAATAATTATGCCCTGGCGACTTTAGTTAAAGAAAGTGGAGCAGAGCCTTTATTATTAGGCATTGTGAAAGATAATCCAGATGTTTTACAAGAAACAATTGCTTACGCCATAGCAAATGCTGATATTGTGCTTTCTTCTGGCGGTGTTTCTGTTGGAGAATATGATTATGTTGATAAAATTCTGGAAGATTTAGGAGCAAAAATTCATATTCGTGCTGTGGCAATGACACCAGGAAAACCATTAACTGTGGCAAATTTTCCTCAGCAAAATTCAGCAATTTATTTTGGTTTACCAGGAAATCCTGTTTCAGCTTTGGTAACTTTTTGGCGATTTGTGCAACCAGCAATTAAAAAATTAGCTGGACTTGCTGAAGGCTGGGAGGCAAAATTTATTAAGGTGCGATCGCGTGATGAATTACGCGCCAATGGTAAACGAGAAACTTACATTTGGGGAAAATTAAATTTAGTTGCTGGCGTTTATGAATTTTACAAAGCTGGCGGTAATCACAATTCTGGCAATTTAATTAACTTAGCTCAAACTAATGCCTTAGCGGTTTTACCAGTAGGTCAAACTTTAATTGCAGCAGGAGAAGAAGTACAAGTTCTATTAATTGCTGCGGTGTAATACCAATTCGCAATTCGTAATTCGCAATTCACAATTAAGCAATCTAGCTACAGTAAGACTTTCCTAATTTCTATAGCAGTCCTAAAAAATTTGTGAAATTCTCTTTCTTTCCCTTCCTCTCCTTCTTTGTGTCCTACCCTTCGGGAAGCCGCTATCGCGTCTATGCGTCCTTTGCGGTTCGTTAAAAAGAATACTTTTTCACAACTCAGATAGGATTGCTATATCTGTCGCATTCTTTTCTTAAATTGGTATAACTTTTGAATTTTTACTTCCTTATGGGTGTGTACACACATCTAAAACCCTGTTCCCTCCTGCCTTTCCCTAACTCTCATTCACGCCGCCTTACTTTAATACCTGATGCGTGGGTCAACGTAAGCATTAATAATATCAATTAAAATGCTTGCGCCAACAACGATCGCCCCAAAGAATACCAAGACACCTTGGACTGTGGGATAATCGCGATCGCTGATTGCTTGGTATAAGCGATTGGCTAAACCAGGCCAAGAAAATGTCACTTCCGTTAAAATTGCACCACCCAACAACGAGGCAAAGGTCAATCCTAACACCGTAATTACGGGAATTAAGGCATTCTTTAAAGCATGAGAGACTAAAATTTTATTTTCTGCAATTCCTCTGGCTCTCGCTGCTTCTACATAATCAGCGCGTAGGGTTTGTTTTAAATTCACTCGAACAATGCGCTCAAAAATGCCACTCAACAAAATGCCCAAAGTCAAACTCGGTAGGGCAAGATGGTGCAAAGAAGCAAAAAACTGCGTCAAATTCCCACTCAGTAAGCTATCAAAAGTATACAGCCCGGTAATTGGGGATGGTGGCGGTAGGGTCGGTGGAAAACGGTTAGAGTTGGGAAACCAACCCAATTGCACAGAAAAAACTAACTGTAACAACATTCCCGCCCAAAACATTGGTAAAGCATAAGTAATAATTCCAAATAACCGTCCACCGACATCAAAATATGTTCCTGGACGAGAAGCAGAAAGCGTACCTACCAAAATACCAACAATAAGGGCAACTGTCATACTAAATACAGCTAACTCCACTGTCGCCGGAAAATATTGTCCGATGATGTCCCAAACATTTTGTCCGCGACTAGTTAAAGAAGTTCCTAAATCAAACCGCAGTAAGTTGCCTAAATAATTTAAATACTGTAACCAAATAGGTAAATTTAATCCTAATTGCTTGCGTAATTCTTCTTTTGCTGCTTCTGGCGCACGTCCACCCAAAATCGCATCAGCAGGGTCTCCGGGTGTCGCTCTTAATAATAAAAATACGATAGTAATGATAGTTAAAAGTTGTAGCGGTGCTAGAAGCAACCGCGAAACAATGTAATATTGTAGGGCTTTTGAGCGAGACATATTTTAGTTATTTGTTATTGGTCATTCGTCACTTGTACTGAGCGAAGCCGAAGTATTGGTCATTTGCCATTGTTATTTGTGAAGTAGAACACAAAAGACAAAGGACAAATGACAAAGGACTATCAACTATTTTTTGATTGTTTTATAAATCAAATTCTGAGTAGGGTCAAGCTGCACGTTACTGACACCTTTTTGAGCAAATACATAATCTTTGTTTTGCCACAGGGGAACGTAAGGTACATCATTAAGTACTTGGGTTTGAATTTGAGCAAAAATTTGCCCTCGTGCTGCGGGATTTTGTTCTTTGCGTTGTTGGTCGATGAGTTTATTCATGGTTTCGCTATAGTAAAACGAACCTTGAGTTTGACTACCGCCATCTTCACAACCTTTCGCATCAGAACCTTTTTGACAAGCTAAGAAGGGTTGAACATAGTTATCTGGATCTAAAAAGTCAGGATACCAATCAAGCAATGCTGCGGGATATAAACCTTTAGAAATGTCTTTAAAGAAAGTCGGCCCTTCGACTGTGTTGACTTCTAATTGAACGATACCTTCCATTTTAGTATCAGCCAGTGATTTGAGCGTTTGTGCTGCTAAACTGCGAGTCGGTGAACTGGAAGGATACCACAGTGGAATTTTGACAGGATTATCTTTAGAGTAGCCAGCTTTAGTTAATAATTCCTTGGCTTGATCAAATTTACCGTCACCATATTTATCTTTAAATAATGGTTGGGAAACGTTGAAAGTAGTCGGAATCATGCTGTAAAGTGGATCAGCTTGACCGTATAAAACTCGCTCATTTAATAGTTGACGGTCGATAATTGCTGCGATCGCTTGTCTTACTTCTGGTTTATCTAAAGGTTTTTGATTGCGATTTAATACCAGATAACTTACTACACTACCTTGGGCTGTAATCGCTTGCCAATCTCCTTTTTTACCACCTTCTTCTAAGCTACGAATTTGATCAGGTTGTAGTGATAAATAAGCTACATCGACTGCACCTGTCCGAAAAGCATTAAACAAGTTAACTGGACTAGTTTGAATTTGGACATTAATCCCTTGATTTGCTGGTTTTTCTCCCCAATATTTATCAAATACATCCATCCGCAGTGAATCTGTACCATACTGCGCTAATTTGTAAGGGCCAGTCCCTACAAATGTATTGGGTTGGAATTTACCAGCACCTATTTCATAAGCTTTGGGTGAAACTGCACAAACTCCCGAAAATGCCAGTAATGAAGGAAATGCTGCAAAGGGTTTTTTGAGTTTAATTGTTAGCTCATTTTCACCTGTCGCGGTTACGGAAGCTACTGTATCAGCTAATAAAAAAGAAGGTTTACCTTTATTGTCAATAAATCGCTTAATACTAAACTCCATTGCTTTCGCGTTGAAGGGTGTGCCATCGTGAAACACAACGCCTTGGCGCAGTGGGATAGTGTAAGTTAAACCGTCTTGACTGACTTTGGGTAAACTTGTCGCCAGTTGGGGTTTAATTTCTGTACTACCTGGTTCGTAAGTATAAAGGCGATCGCTCATATTAAACACTAAACCCAAAGATGCCAACTCGTAAGCATCGGCTGGATCTAATGTCCTCGGTTTGGCAGTTGTCCCAATAGTAATACGACCATCACCCCCAGGCGTATTGGGATTACTCGACGGCGTGGTATTGGCTTGTGGTCGTGTACCACAACTAATGACTAAAAATAAACACAGACAGAACAGAGAAACGAATTGAGTCAACCGACCCCATCTTCGGATAGAAAAGGGAAACAAAGTCATACCTTTGAAATTTTTTCAATTAGCGGTCAGTAATCATACTATATGTCTGGCAATAATACACGCCTTATGTGAGATGGGGTAGCAAAAAAGAAGGGGAAACCACAAGATAAAGGTAACGACACCAAAGCTTGAGGTCTCCCAATGAATATGGTAGACGGTTCGACCCTGTTGA
>NZ_JACJTB010000076.1 GCF_014698475.1 Nostoc spongiaeforme FACHB-130
TCAACAGGGTCGAACCGTCTACCATATTCATTGGGAGACCTCAAGCTTTGGTGTCGTTACCTTTATCTTGTGGTTTCCCCTTCTTTTTTGCTACCCCATCTCACATAAGGCGTAAGTAATAAAAGGGAATATCAAGGTCATAACCTACTAGTTTTAAAATTCCCAATTTATCAGCCAAATAAACATTGAATTCTTCTATGTCGTACGCAAGAGCATTTAAGCGTTAATGTTACATAAGTGTTATCTACAGCAAATTTAATCTTATGCTCTAGGTAAATATAGCCATTGGCATATTTTTTCTGTAGGGTGTGTGACGCAACGAGAAGATTTGAACGTAGTCATCAGATTTATAGCGTCACGCACCAAGCATCAATTGTGACACTTACGTAAGTCCTGTGATTTATGTTCATCTCTCCTTGTCTCTATTCTCTTTAGTTCATCTATCAAATAGGAATGCTATATCTCTTCAAGGCTTAGTAACAATCCTTTGATTTAGCCTGAAACTGTCATATTTCTTAACAAAAATACAAAATTTACTTTACACAAAATCTGAAAGAAATACGTCTTAAAATTACCTAAAAATCCCCTGATTTTTCATATTTTCGCAAAAACTACTTATCCAGTTACTAAGAATATGAATTTACAAGAATAAGCTATAAAACTTAAGCAATTATCTTATAAATTTATAGCAATTAGTTAGTTTGGTTGAAAAATATACCACATTTTACTATTTACATCCTATATCTCAAGGTAGAAAATAATGTTTAACATTATTTTGGGCAATCTAAGCAAATTTATGTCTTAGGGATGTTGGCTCAAAGTCAATCTGCCTAATTTTTCTTTGGTGCAACTGAGGTCAAATGACGCAATCATTTAATGCAGTCCAAGAGTGGGAAAAACGTCGAGATCAAGCAACCCGCTACTACCAGGAAGGAAAACTTCAAGAATCACTCGCCCTGGCAACAAAAAATCTAGAATTAGCTAGAGCAATTTCTGATCGAGCCAAAGAGGGTTATACATTAAACGACCTCGGTTTAGCGCACCTTGGTTGCTGGCAACCTCAAAAAGCATTAGAGTATTTTGAGCAGGCGCTTTTGGTTGCTCAAGAGATAGGTAACGCCAGTGCCGAAGCCACTGCCTTGAGTAATCTTGGTTCTACTTACAGCCGTCTGGGAAAGTTTTCGCAAGCATTGAAATATTTAGATCAAGCCTTAGATATCTTTAGAAGATTGCAAGATACTCAGGGTGAAGTTTCCACCCTCAATGATGTGGCACTAATTTACACCAAATTGGGAGAACCAAAACGCGCACTGTTGCTACAAAACCAAATTCTCTCAATGCGACGATTTTTAGGTGATTTTTCTGGTGAAGCAGCAACATTAAATGGTATTGGGTTTGCTTACAGTCTTTTAGGCAAACATGGGCAAGCTCTAGAATATTTGCAGGAAGCACTTTCTATTCAAAGAGCCGTGAAAAATTTGGTGGGTGAAGCAACCACGATGAATAATCTTGCTTCTGTTTACAGTGATTTAGGGCAACCTAAACAAGCACTGCTAATTTACTATCAAGTACTTTTATCGCGTCGCACCCTGAAAGACATTTCTGGTGAAGCCACAACCTTAAATAATATTGGTTATACCTACAGCATTTTAGGTAATAACTGGCAGGCGATGAAATTTTATAAACAAGCGATCGCAATTTATCAACAATTAGGCGATCGCTTGGGAGAAATTTCGACTTTACTAAATATGGGCAGCTTGTACGCATCAACAAAACGCAAAAGAAAAGCCCTATCTTGCTACCAAAATGCCCATGAATTATCTCAGCAAATCGAGTCTCAGCCACTTTTACAGAAAGTACAGCAGCACATAGACTCTCTTTTATAGAAGTTAGTTTTGAAAATGGGTGGTAGAGGAGTCGAACCTCTCTATGACGGATTAAAAGCCCGTTGCACAGCCGCTATGCCAACCACCCATAAAGAAAAGACAAGGGAGACAAGGAAGACAAGGGGTAGGGGGAAAAGGAGACGTACTCCCTACTCCCTATTCCCCAAATCAAAATCCACCAGGGAGGTACTGCCCCTCCTATAACTGTGTTATCAGCACAGCGCCTCACTTTTCGGCTTCAGGTGGAAGGCGGAAGATGGAGGAATCGAACCCCTAGGTGTTACCCCACCCCGGTTTTCAAGACCGGTTGCCAACCATTTAGCGGCATCTTCCATTCAGGGGTGTCTGGCGGGACTTAAACCCGCTATGACTGGTTCCACAAACCAGTGCCGCGATCGCTTTGGCTTCAGACACCATCAGTGGAATCAATGGGAATTGAACCCATAACCTCCTGCTTGCAAGGCAGGCGCTCTAGCCATTTGAGCTATGACCCCATCAACAAAGTAAAAAGTGTAAAGTAAAAAGTAAAAAGAAATACTTTTGCCTTTTGACTTTTTACTTTTGACGTATTCAGGCGAGAGTGGTAGGACTCAAACCTACAACCTTCGAGTTAGAAGCTCGATGCTCTCTTCTATTGAGCTACACTCCCAATAATTGGTAGTCCTGGCAGGAATCGAACCTGCAACTTATTGCTTGTAAGGCAATTGCTCTACCGTTGAACTACAGGACTACGCAAGCGAGTGGAGGGATTTGTAGACGCGATAGCGGCTTCCCGCAGGGTACCCACACGCTGAATGTGGCGCACTCAGATGCTACCGATTACATCACACCCGCAAGTTTCAGAGCGGACGGCGAGATTTGAACTCGCACGAAGACATTGGAAGTGTCACATGCTACCGTTACATCACACCCGCATTCTGGGGCTGGTGACAGGAATTGAACCTGCAACCTACTGATTACAAGTCAGTTGCTCTGCCAGTTGAGCTACACCAGCACTTGTTAAAAAGTAAAAAGATTTTCTTATTCTTTACTTTTGCCTTATTTGGTGACGGGGGCAGGAGTTGCACCTGCTGATATGAGGCTTATGAGACCTCTGAGCCACTCTTGCTCCATCCCCGTATTTCACCAATGCCCCTGACTGGATTTGAACCAGCAACCTCCTCGTTCTAAGCGAAGCGCCTCTTCCGGTTGGGCTACAAGGGCATACTTTGATTTTGGTACTCCCGACAGGAGTCGAACCTGCAAAAAACTAGATCCTCGGTCTAGTGCGTCTTCCGTTCCGCCACGAGAGCTTAGTACCCCTGACAGGAGTCGAACCTGTAAAATCTGGACTCTGATTCCAGCACGTATGCCAGTTCCGTCACAGGGGTATATCGGGATGGCAGGATTTGAACCTGCAACCTTCAGCTCCCAAAGCTGCCGCGCTACCAAGTTGCGCCACATCCCGTTGGTACTCCTGGTGGGAGTTGAACCCACACAACTAACAGATTTTAAGTCTGCCGCCTCTTCCAGTTGGGCTACAGGAGCTAGTTTTGGTACTCTTGGTGGGAGTTGAACCCACAACATACCGTTTTTGAGACGGCAGCCTCTTCCAATTGGGCTACAAGAGCAAAGTTTGGCAGCCCTGCCAGGGGTCGAACCTGGAATCTTCGCCTTCAAAGGGCGGGATGTTGCCAATTACACCACAGGGCTTTATTGCCAGGGCAGGGTTTGAACCTGCAACCTCATCGTTCAGAGCGATGCGACTTTCCAATTCGTCCACCCGGCAATGAATGGCTGCCTCGGCAGGGTTTGAACCTGCGACCTTTCGCTTAACAGGCGATCGCTACTACCACTGAGCTACGAGGCAACGTAGTCCCCCAGGTTGGAATTGAACCGACGACCTCCTGTTCTTCAGACAGGCGCTACTACCAACTGAGCTACTAGGGGATAGGAAGGAGAGATGGGTAATTACCCCGTGGACTGGTTTAATTCAACTTGAATCAGCCACTCCACCACCTCTCCTATGTAACGAGAGCGGAGGGATTTGAACCCTCACTTCTTCAGTTTCGTAGACTGAGATGTTATCCAGTTACACCACGCTCTCAATAGGGGTTAGGGACTAGAGGCTAGAGACTAGGGGCTAGGGCTAGTGTTTTTCTCAGCACTTTGAACTCAGCACTCAGCACTTTTCAGGCGGAGAGAGAGGGATTTGAACCCTCGACGGATATTAACTACCCGTTTCCTCTTAGCAGGAGGACGCTTTGAGCCACTCAGCCACCTCTCCGCAGTGGGTCGAGCAGGATTTGAACCTGCGAACAAAATAGAACAGTTTTACAGACTGTCGCCTTTAACCAGACTCGGCCATCGACCCATAATTCCCCCGACGGGATTTGAACCCGCAATCTCCGCTTTGAAAGAGCAGCGACTTAACCGTTCGTCCACGGGGGCAAAAGTAGAACGCAGGGACTAGGATTTGAACCTAGAACATCGGATTTGGAGTCACGAGGTGTTGCCGTTACACCATCCCTGCATTGGTAGCAGTGGCGGGAGTTGAACCCGCATATACTCGGTTATGAGCCGAGGACTTTGCCGTTAAGTTACACTGCAACGTACCAAAGGCTGAGGTGAGAATTGAACTCACGATGTCGGTTTTGCAGACCAATGCCTTCAACCACTTGGCTACTCAGCCGTTTGGGAGCCTTGACGGGAGTTGCACCCGCTTCTCTGTGCTTGAGAGGCACAGCGACTTATCTAGTCGTCCACAAGGCTACACGGGAGTAACGAGACTTGAACTCGCAACCTATCGCTCGACAGGCGATCGCTCTCACCATTTGAGCTATACCCCCATGTTTGCTATCTGTGCCTAATGTTTAGAAGGAAAAAGGAAAAAGTAAAAAGGCAAAATAAGGATTTTTTGACTTTTATCTTTTTAATTTTTCAAGGCACAGATGATTTTTGATGAACTTGCCCATTCCTTATTCAGTTTTCAAGGTTCGGAAAAATTACTTTGCTTGAGAAAAAACTTTTAACCAAATAACCGACGCTCTAAGTAATAAACCTGTTGTGTATTACTGATGTATTCGGCGGTTTTTGCTTGAGCCAATTGGGAATTTTTGGCTTTGATATCCTCTACTTCTGGTTGTTTAGAAGTGAGAGAGGCTTGTTTGACTGGCAACTTTCGTTGATTCCAGTGCCTGTTCTGTATATTTGTGTAGAACATGACTTTTACCGTTTGGAGGCTTTGTCTTTCGCCTCACTACATATATACTACATAAATACTACAAAGGATGTCAAGGGGTTGAGGGAAAATTTTTGAAAATTGCTGAAAACCCTTATATTGCTAGTCTTTTAACTTATTAACCTCTCTGAAAAGTAAAACTACAAGCTTATGATGGGCTGAATATTTTTAGGAACCTAATGTGAAAGAAAAAGACCTGAAGTTATACAGAATATTTGGTTGTGTAGCGATCGCCTTTTGTGTAACAAGCTGTAGCACGTCTGCAAAATTGGAAAATACCCAACCAATTAACAAAGTTCATGCAGCACCAGTGCCAGATCAACCAGTAACCAGTCCAACAGATGCTAAACCACAGCCATCAACTAATCTAGAAAACCTTAATTTCGAGGTTCCGGCGAAATTTCAAGGAAAAACCTTATATAAAGTAGAACCTAGTAATCAAGAGAAAGTTATTGCCTTGACTGTTGATGATGGCCCCTGGCCAAAAACAACCTTACAAATGCTGGATATCTTCAAAGCAAATAACGTCAAGGTGACATTCTTTTGGGTAGGGAGTGCTTTACAAGCAAATCCTGAAATTGCCAAGCGAGTTGTAGCTGAAGGACACGCCATCGGCAACCATACTTGGCATCACTGGTATAAAAATATGGATGCAGCCACAGCCAAAAAGGAAATTGACCGCACCTCTGACTTGATTTACAAAACAACAGGGGTCAAAACAACCTTGTTTCGTCCTCCTGGGGGCTTTTTAAATAATGGATTAGCAGCTTACGCCAAAAGCCAGAAATATTCTGTAGTTATGTGGTCTTTGACTTCTGCCGACACAGACCCCCGTGCTAAACCCCAAGCATTTGTTAAAAATGTTTTGAAAGGCGCAAAACCAGGAGCTATTGTTTTAATGCACGATGGTGGAGGCGATCGCCACAGAACATTAGAAGCATTGCCACAAATCATCACCGGGCTGAAACAGCAAGGCTACCGATTTGTGACAATCCCCGAACTATTACAAGAAAGCGAAAAGTAGAAGTATGAAATTTCATACTTCATACTTCACACTTCATACTTGTTTTACTCGCTCATCACAGAAGCACAAGCTTGCGCTTCTTGCCACAGTTTTTGCAGAAAGAACTCAGTGCGATCGCTCATTGTGGTGATGAACACACCCACAGAATCTTCAGCACTGTTTGATAGCCAAGAACCACGCAGGGTGACTTCCACATATTCGCTATCGCAGACACACAAGGCGATGACTTCCCGATCATCTCGTTTCACCTCCGCCTTAAGTGCTTCTACCCCTGGCAGATCAACAGGTAGCAAAAAGGAAGCAGTACTGGGTTCAACACACAGATTTTGTCCAACTCGCATAGCGAAAATTACGCGCTGTGCTACCCACTCCTCTAGTGACTGAGGAATACACTCTAAACAAAAGCTCCTTTCGGTGTAAGTTAATTTCAGCATTCCTTATGCTCTCCTGCTATTCCAGGTTTGCTTGCACATTTGTCCAAAATTGTTCTGCAAAAGCGATCGCGGGGTGAATGGGTGCTTTTGGTATTTTCCTCAGCCGCATTCCAGTCTCAGACAAACTGCGATCGCCTTTTCGGGAGTTACATCTTTCACAAGCTGTGACTACGTTATCCCAGGTATGTAAGCCACCTTTGGATCGGGGGATGACGTGATCTAATGTCAGGCGTTTGCTGCTACCGCAATATTGACAAGTGTGATGGTCTCGCCGCAAAACTTCTCGCCGATTTACTGGTGGTACTTTCCATGTCCGTTCATTAGAGCCAATTTTCAAACGAATGTGTTTTGGTACGTCAATTACTAAACTGGGTGAATGAACTCGCCATCCGCCTTCAGTCGCAAAATCCAGTGGTTCTGCTTTGTTTGTTACTAACAGCACAATCGCTCGTTTGATATTTACGCGACACAGAGGCAAGTAATTTTGCGAAAATACCACTACGGATTGCTCTAACACTTGCATTGCGATCGTCACAGCTTCACTCCTTATTAAAAAACCCCCGCTTCTGGTCTAAGTGAAGCGGGGGTTAGAAATTTACCAAAAACTTCTCTGGTGTTATATCGGTACAGCATTCTCTTGTCTGTACCTCCCGCTTATTTTTTTCAGTTGTGGTTTTGCATTCAGCACGCCTATGCCGAGATATCTAAAATCATAATTCCCCTCTGTGACTAGCCAATGAATATGGCTACCATCGCCCATAAATAAATACTCCACTTCCATAGCGGCTGATTCCCAACGCAATCGGCAGTTGGTGACACACAAGGAAGTAGAGATGGGGTAAATGGATTTCACAGAAAATTTCACCTATTGAACATTCCTTTAAACATACTACACTTGTATTACTATCCTGTCCATACCTTTAAGGAGAAAAAGTCATGCACACAATTACTCGCACCCCAACAACCGACATGGAAGTTACTAGCATTCGTCTAGAACGAGAACTCAAAGATAAACTTAAAGAAATAGCTGGCAATCAAGGCTATCAAGCCTTAATCCGCGATATTCTCTGGAATTATGTCCAGCAAAAATCCGGTGAGTGGAAGCCGCGATTTTCACGAGCCGACATTCGAGCTAGTATAGCCGCCACCGCCCAGCAGGAAGAACGTTGTGTACTCACGGGTCAATTAATTCAACCTCAACAGCCTATGTTCTTAGGACTCACTCGGAATGGGGATATGGTTCCTCTCAGTGTCGAAAGTTTAGCTGGATAGTTGTTTATTCCTGGGAAAGCAGCTTGGTCATTCATCCAGGTAACTAAGCTGCTTTCCATCTTTAGGAGCTGCATTCAATCAATATTTTTTATTTAAAATATTTATATATATTTGTTAAGCAACCAACACAGCAGTCAAACTCAAAAGCAAACTGGAGTTTTAGTCACAGGGATGTGATGACACTTGATACAGGAAATGACAAGCTTGATACCACATCATCAATAATAGACAAGAATTTAATATTACAATCTACAAACCTTTTAGAGAGGGATAAACACACTCAAGAAGTTTTTCCGAGGTTCTGTCATAATAGAATTTAATTTTTTGCAAAGCCACAGAAATGTACTTAGCACAAGAAAAATATTTAGCAATAAATATTACTAAAATTAATATATTGACCAGTGTTAATGCGGTAATGCTTTTGAGAATTTTTATCTTAATTCCAGAGAAATTACGGTTTATGTATAGTTACGGACAAGCTATCCTAGGCCAAAGTCTAGTAGTTTAGGTCTGCGTCAAAGCCCCAAATCCTCTGTAAGCAGCACCTTAATATATTTTAGAGATTTTTATATACCCATGTATAAATTAGTTTAATATACCAGTTACTTATTCATCTGCCAAAGAAAGGGGCTATAACAGGTGAGAGAAACTCTTGATAAAAGACTTGCCACTAACTAGGGTGCAGCGACATAACTAAATGAAAACAATATGCCAGGAAATTGGGTGCATAAGATATGAGGTCATTATCCAGAAGCGTGCCAGGAATGAAAAAAAGCTTATCATTGCCGCCACAGTGTTCAGATGACCTAGACAGACTACAATCATACCCACTCAAGCTGATGCAGCATCAGAACGAACCAACTCTTCAGTTGGTACAAAAAATTAATCACATCATCGCCAATAACTCAGCAACGACATTGATGCTGCAAGAAATTGCTAGATTACTAGGTAATGCCTTCAAAGTCGATTGCTGTTGTTTAGTCACAGTATCTGCCAGTACAGCAGCCAGTGAATCAATTTCTGCCAATTGGTGTTCTGATGAGTATTTGGCAATGCCACATCCCAGTCAATTATTTTCCACAGAACATTTGTTAATGGATTCACCTGTGGTTCAATGTGCGGTGGAACCCTTCACTATTGAGGATATTTCGACTATCCAAGATAGTTTAGTGGTAGGAGGACAACATCTCCAAGTTCCCATTAGATCAGTTTTGGCGATTCCGACTAGGTTTGCCGGGCAAATCAATGGTGTTATTAGCCTGATTAAATTCCAATCATACGATTGGAGTGAATCAGAAAAACAACTGTTAAATTTTGTTGAATCAGCTTGTGCGATCGCTTTTTCTCAAGTCGGTCAAATCAACTTAATCGCTTCACAGCAAGAGCATTTGCAAAAAAGCGACCAACATCAAAGCTTAATCAAACAATTAACTATCTTAAGTCGGAGTAATTTGGAGCTAAATCAAATGCTCCAGTTAGCAATTTCCTCAACGGCCGAATCTTTACAGGCAGACCGAGGATTGTTGATCTTACTGAAATATAAAGATCCTTTATTTAGAACTCAAACCAAAAAACAAATTCCCAAAGCCAAAGCCACTGTAGTTGCAGAATGGAATCGGAACGTACCCAGTTGCACAACTAGTAAATCAGATGTTGAGCCGCAGTCATTTTTGGTTTCTGAGTGTAGTTTGTGCCAACGTGTGTTTACAGACTCAGGCAAAGCCGTAGTAATTGAGGACTACACAGACCTGCAAGATATGGTGACGGTTGCTTCATTGTTTTCAGTGGGACTTTTACCGTCTTTGCTGTTAGTGCCATTAGAAAATCAAGGCAAAGTTCTAGGATTCATTGTCCTGCAACAAAAAACAGCCCGTAGTTGGCAAGCTTCCGAATTAAATCTGGTGGAAATGGTCTGCGCTCAAATGAGCAATGCCATTATTCAATCACAAACATTGCGCCAAGTACAGACTTTGGTAGATGAGCGCACAGCTAAACTCCAAAGCAGCCTGGAACTGCAAGCAAAACTGCATGAAAAAACACGGCAATATGTTGAGCAGCTACGGGAACTCAATCATCTCAAAGATGAATTTTTGAGTAATATGAGCGATCGCTTGCGGTATCCACTGACAAACATGCAAATGTCCATCAAAAATTTGCGCTTGCCAGGAATTCAACCAGAGCGTCAAGCCAGATACATGGATATTCTAGAGCAAGAATGTACGAAAGAAATTAACTTAATTAACGATTTGTTGACACTCCAGAAATTAGAGTCTAAGCAAGAACGTCCCCAGTTTGAAACCATAGATTTAAATACCAGAGTTCAAGCATTGACAACTAATCTGAACTCAAAACTATCAGCTAAAGCTTTAACTATAAATCTCGATTTACCCCAAGATTCTTTAAAAATACAGACTGAATTAGAAAGTTTTAACCGGATCTTGCAAGAATTATTCACGAATGCCTGTACATACTCAGAGCCGGAAACGGTGATTAATGTGCAAGTATATCACCAAGTTGAACAATTAATTGATCAAGTTATTATTAAAGTGACTAATACAGGACGGGGAATTTCTGAAGAAGAAGCAACCTACATCTTTGATCGGTTCCGTCGTGGTAAAGGTGGAAGATGGACTCCGGGAACGGGTTTAGGGCTTGCTTTAGTTAAATCTTTAGTACAGCATTTAAATGGAGCGATCGCCGTTGATAGTACTCCTATTCACGATTCTGAACAAAGCCAAGTTTGTTTTACTCTCACACTGCCACAATTTTCAGACGAAAGCGAGTTATAAATTCTGACCGTGACTGAACAACATAACCTTACAGCTAACCTGGATTTCACCGCCCCTATTGATGACAATAGCCTAGATGACAATTTGGCTGTTGATACAGCTAATTTGCCCCCAGTAGTTGTCCAAATCGAGAAAATAGCGGAGCGCAAACGACAAATTTCTGCCAAAATCCATATTCCTCATCCTGTGGAATGTATATGGAAAGTCTTGACAGATTACGAAGCCTTAGTTGACTTCATCCCTAATCTTGCTAAAAGTCGTTTACTGGAGCATCCTAACGGTGGTATTCGACTTGAGCAAGTAGGCTCTCAGCGTTTATTGAATTTCAACTTTTGCGCCCGTGTCGTTTTGGACTTGGAAGAACATTTTCCCAAAGAAATTAGTTTTTCGATGGTTGAGGGAGATTTCAAAGGCTTTTCTGGTAGTTGGAGCCTAGAACCTACTTCCCTGGATGGAATTACTGGAACTAATCTGTGCTATACCATCCAAGTCTGGCCTAAATTAACTATGCCAGTGACTATTATTGAACGTCGGCTGAGTAAGGATCTACAGCTAAATCTTTTAGCAATCTATCAGCGCGTAGAACAATTAGTCTAACAAAAAGTCAGGTTTTCCTGATTTAACTAGCTTTAAACAGGCAAACTTGACTTCAAAATGTTAATAAATTTGTTTAAAATACCCCCAGGGGAATTCGAATCCCCGTCGCCTCCGTGAAAGGGAGGTGTCCTAGGCCTCTAGACGATGGGGGCATAAGACTTACGACCTGATCTATAGTTTGATGCTGCGTTGTTGGTAAAGTACCCCCAGGGGAATTCGAATCCCCGTCGCCTCCGTGAAAGGGAGGTGTCCTAGGCCTCTAGACGATGGGGGCATCGCAATCAAACCTTTTATAAATTAACTAATTTTTTCAATGATGTCAACAGCTTTTGCAAAAAAACAATTTTTGTTGCAAATCAACTAAGATGCGGAGAGAGGATGCAGAAGAGCAGGAGGAAATTAATCAAGGACAAATTACTATTGACTCTTGACCATGAACTACCACTTTTTTGGGAACTAGAGGACAATAGAGTATCGTACACAACCAAGTATGAAACAAAATCAAAAGTTAATCAGGTACAAAGGATCTAATGCGGTACTCTGGAGAAGTAGTTTTTACACTTCTTTACAAGAGATTTTGAAATCTATCACTCAAAATCTACAACATGGAAGCATCTCTTGAAATCACCTTACAAATGGTGATCGCTGTTGTAGCAGGTATTAGCGCCCAAGTGATAGCTGCATACTTGCGTGTACCCAGCATTGTCTTATTGCTTTTCTTGGGTATTATTCTCGGTTCCGATGGTTTGGGACTGCTGCACCCGCATCTGCTGGGTACAGGATTGGAAGTAATTGTTTCCTTAGCAACAGCAATCATCCTCTTTGAAGGTGGACTGAATTTAGATTTACGGGAGTTAGGCAGGGTTTCAGTCAGCCTACAATTGCTCGTTACCCTAGGAACACTAATTACCCTCCTGGGTGGCAGTATGGCAGCGCATTGGCTGGGGGAATTTCCTTGGAATATTGCTTTCCTTTACGCTTCTATAGTCGTGGTTACGGGGCCGACTGTGGTTGGGCCGCTGCTCAAACAAATTAATGTAGATCGGCAGGTAGCAACGCTATTAGAAGGAGAAGGGGTTTTAATTGACCCTGTAGGTGCGATTTTGGCATTCGTTGTCTTAGATACGATTGTCAATGGTGATGCTGACCCAGTGAATGCCATTGTGGGTTTAGTGATGCGTTTGGGGGTAGGTGCAGCAATTGGCGCAGTTGGTGGCTACTTGATGAGTTGGGTGTTCAAACGTGCTAGTTTGCTGTCGTTTGAGTTGAAAAACCTGGTAGTTTTGGCAATACTCTGGGGCCTGTTTTCCCTGGCTCAGACAATTCGTAGTGAATCGGGTGTGATGACAACGGTAGTTGCTGGTGCAGTGTTCGCCAATTCTTCTGTACCAGAAGAAAGATTGTTACGCAGTTTTAAAGGTCAGTTAACAATTCTCAGTGTGTCTGTGCTGTTTATTTTGTTAGCGGCTGATTTATCAATCGCTAGTTTGTTTGCTTTAGGTTGGGGTAGTGTTTTAACGGTTGTAGTACTGATGTTTGTGGTACGGCCGATTAATATCCTTGCTTGTACTTGGAACAGTAACCTCAACTGGCGACAGAAATTATTTTTAAGCTGGGTGGCTCCCAGAGGAATTGTCTCGGCTTCTGTGGCTTCGTTATTCGCAATTTTACTAACGCAGCATGGCATCAATGGTGGAGATGCGATTAAGGCTTTAGTATTTTTGACTATTATTATGACTGTGGTTTGCCAGGGGTTAACGGCTGGCGGAATTGCCCAGTTATTGCAAATCACCTCTAAAGATGCGACTGGAGTGGTGATTGTTGGTTGTAATCCTTTGAGTTTGTTAATTGCTCGCTTCTTTCAAGAATGGGAAGAGTCTGTGGTGATGATTGACACTGACCCGGAACGTTGCGAAAAAGCCGCCGAGCAGAATATTCGTGTGATTGCTAGTAGCGCCCTAGATACGGGAGTTTTGGAAGAAGCTGGACTCGCTTCGATGGGGACTTTTTTGGCAATGACGAGTAACGGGGAGGTAAATTTTGTGCTGGCGCAACGTGCTGCGGAAGAATTTAATCCTCCACGGGTGTTAGCTGTGTTTCCGCGTGATCCTCAAGCTAGTAATGGCGGAAATCAAAAAACAGTGAATCAAGCTTTTGTAACTGAACTAACAATTAAAACTTGGAATGAGTACTTGAATGATGGACGTGTGAAGTTAGGAAAAATAACCTTAGATGCAGCAGATTTTGACAATCAACAAGAACGCATCCAAGAAAAAATTCGGACTGGGGTGTTGCTACCATTGCTATTAGAACGAGAAAAACGTCTACAAGTAATGCCAGCTAATCACGACTGGGAAGTAGGCGATCGCATTATCTATTTACTGCACGACCCCAGACCAAATTTATTAAAACGCTTGTCTGGCGCAAGTCAATCCACACCGTTAGTTATCGAAAAGTTACCAGAATTAGAAGAAGTTGCTGTACCAACTTTGGCTCAACTTTCTACTAGCGAAGTTTCAGGAAGTTGATGGAAACTTTCTGCTGTATAAGTTTGCTGTTCTTGCCAGACAAGCGCCAGTAAATGTACTACAGCCAAAATTAATGTAGCCGCCGCCACTATGTAACTGTGGATGGTGTAAAGGTGTTCAACTGTGAGGGTGTTAATCGCACCACCGCCAGTTAAGATATTTCGCAATTGTTCCCCAATCAGAGGAATTGCTTCGATGGTTCCCAATTCGATGCTGAACCGCCAGTATCCTTCCTGTGTCCAGTCGAGGAGCATGGCTGTCCAATCTAGCCCGATCGCACTCAGGGTTAATAAAATACCACTAACCCAAGCAACTAGCCAACTCTGACTAAATTGTCGCCCTAAGAACATTACAACAATCTGCACTAAGGCGATCGCAATTAAACCGTTACCTGCAATTTCGTGGGTTCGGTAAAACAGCCAGCCATAAGGCACTTGAGTATTAATCATTTTCAATGAATTGTAAGCACCACCTGCTGTTGGTTCGTAATAAAAAGACAGCAGAACGCCAGTGGTAGTGTAAATCAAGCACAGGGTCAGAATTACGACTGATAATATCGTTGCGAGTCGTCGCAAAATTCTCTCGAACTGGGTGCTTTGCATGGTTCACCCCTCCTGATTTTTTAAAAATATATATTTTTATTACATTTTACATAATTAATTTAGATATTTGTTGCCTTTATTAAAGATATATGTATTTTTAAAGCAAATATTTTACCCAAACCTGGAGTGCTTCTGGGGAACCGTACCAAATTCCCGGACTTCTGGGTGAGTGTCTCACACCTTCAATGATGAGATTTTCGGCTCCTGCCAGATGAGCAGCTGCAATGGGAGTGATACCATCTCCCCAGGTATTACCTTGGCCGCAGGTTAATTGGTAACTGCTGTAAGCCAACCAACTACCAGGCCGTCTTGCGCCCAGAATAGTTTTGCCAGCCGCACAGACATAACGGACATTTTTGTAAAATGCGCCGGGATAGTTGTTGGTTACAAAGTCTAAATTCCAACGAGTCCAGCGTTCTTGGCTGATATGAGGTGTGCCTAAAGTGATGAGGGAGGCGACTAAAGGATGAGCATTCCAAATTGATGGATGAGTTTGATGGCGGGGAGTATAAGGTTTTTCTCCTAAATAAATCCGGGAAATCCAACCGCCGGCTGAATGTCCAATTAGGTTGACTTGCTGGGACTGATATTCCTGCAATATTTGTTTCACAGTCAAGTCAAGCTTTTGCAAAATTGGTGTCACAGGTCTACCGCCAATGGTGGGGAGCCAATCGCGTCGTCTTAGTGGTACTGTAACTGTGGGAAACCCCGACTGTGTGAGGGAGGTTTCTAAGTTGAGGTAGGCGATCGCACTTTCTAAATATCCAGGCACAATAACTGTAGGTAAGGGCATTTTGTCATGAAAATCCGAATTTTATAGTTAGATATGTTGTCATTAAAATAACAGTAATTAGAAATCCCTATCCATTAGCAAAATAGCAAACCTAACCACAATTGAAAACTAACTGATGTGATACCATGTGATCTGGATGCAATTTTTGGCATACAATTAACTAACTGTCTACTACCAAATCTCAACTAACTAAATAACATCTATCTTGCTAGTTGAGTCGGGTAGATTTTAGATTGATATACCTCTAGACTGATGCGTGAATTTTCACTGCCAACTACTGTAATTGTCAGTTTGGGCTGCGTAAATCTATACGCAAGATAGAAATTAGTGAAGTGATAACTATTTAATTAACATTCTGATCTGCAACTGCAACCAAAAAAGATAAAATTGCGTCATTAAAAAATTGAACCCTGACAGAAAATCTCAATTTTGTCGTTTTGAATTTTACCCAAGAAGTGATTTCCTTTAGAAGGGCGCATTTTGTACCACAAAGATAATATTGATTTGCCAATAAACTGTAACTGAGCCGAGTGAACGATAACAGCTATGTCTTACGTCTCCCTAATAAAAAATATACCTGAAATTTTAAGCCAGCCAACTGGAATTGCTGCTTTAGCTTCCGTCGGGATTCATGGTGCTATTGCACTGATTGTGCCATTAATGCCAGTAGATCCCAGTAAACCAAAAGATGCAGCATCATCGAAATCAGTGGGTATTTTGGAGTTAAGCCAAGCTGATCAAAATCGTTTACCCCAAACTCCCGGTACATCTCAATTTGCTGTGCAACCAAAACTACCAATATTGTCACAGCAACAGCAACTAGCACTGCAACCACAAGCACTTCCGCCTAACTTTGGTGGACAAACAACTGTACTGCCTCCCTTACCACCATCTGGTTATCCACAGTCAGTAATACCATCTTTACCAACCACTTCTAATAACTACCGTATCTCTTCATTGCCTACTAGGCAGTCTATACAATTTCCCAAACAAAATTATCGTTTTGACTCCGGTTTTAAAGCCGGGAACCAAAAATTTACTGCTGCAATTCCTAATTTCGATGACAAGCCAGTAATTCCAGAAAATTCACAACCACTTCCAGTTGACAAACTACCAGATTTACCCCCGGCACAAATACCGCCGGAAATTCTTAATAGTCCAACTCCAAATCCGGCATATAGCTCAAGTGTGACAACTGCAAATAACAAAGTTACTCCCCAACCTGTACAGCCGGAGAATAATGTGGCGGTTACTCCCAGTGCAACTTCGGGAACTGTCATCAATCAAACACCCAAGACTGGGGACAATACAACATCAACCGCAAATCTCCCTGCTTTAAAGCCAATCAATACACCGAACTTACCGACAAAAGCTCCCAATCAAACACTAATAGCTCAAGTTCAGTCTTACGAAGAACTGCGAAAAGCACTGCAACAGCAATACCCCAATTCAGAAGAAAAACCCGTAATTCGGGATACCGTTGCTGTGAGTAAAGCAGGTGTGGAAGGTACAGTCTTAGGGATTTTAGTAGTAGATCCTGATGGCAAAGTATTGGATATCAAATTCCAAGATAAATTGCTTTCTCCAGCACTTTTATTAAAAACAAGGCAATATTTTAACGCTAAATCTTTAAAGGGTGAGAAAACAATTAGCCGTTATCCATTTAATCTGCGTTTCCAAGAAAGTAGCAAAACGGCTGGAGATGGATCACAGCAGACACCCTCAGTAACAACTCAACCAGCAACAGGTAATCAGCCAATAATTATTCCCGCAGATAATAGCAGCCAACTCAAGCCTAATCCAGAAGTAACGGCTAAACCATTGATTACACCAGCAGCTGATAACCTTAAGCCAACACAATCGACATCCATTACAAATAGGAATCAACTATCTTCGTCTCCAGCAGCTGATCGTCAACTCATCCAAAAGTTACGTGATGTCAGAGAAAAAAGAGGAAATTCCAATTCAGAGAAATAAAATTGCTAACTTTATAGGATAGCGATCGCTCTGAATTTTATGTTTAAGAAATAGAGCATTACGCCAAGAAACGAAAATTTCAGGCTTTAGAGTAGCCTATAATCTTCGTGCGTAATTTCTATTATCTAAAAAAAGCGATCGCTACTTAGATAAGTATTCTCTTATCCAACTCCGAAAAGCCTTCAGTGTTGCATTCCTATCTGCGGTTTTACTTTGTTCCAGATATTGAGGAATCACGTCAATTAAAGGTAAATTGGGCAAGCTTAAACTTAACTCAGACTCTATATAATTTCCATCTTGTAAAAGATTAATTTTCAACATACCTTAATGAGAATATAGAATTTTATGGCATTCTTGTTATCGGTAGAGATGCTTTTATTTCTCCTATTGATAAAGCTAGATTGACATGGCGTTTAAATAAGGTTTTAGTAGACTCACGTAAGATAATTTGTATCACGTTTGATCAATTAGCTAGAGACATTAGAGATAGGCTTTCACTATATCCCTTGATTTATGAAGCAGAATCTCAGGCTGAAAATTTTATTGTGAAAGATGAGAGCGATCGCTCATCGTCATAACCTCAATCCACCAACAAAAAACTTCACCAAACACAACTTTTATTCTGTTGGCTGTACATTAGTGTTAGCTTGCTGACGCTGGGCAATCTGGATTAGTAATTTTAATGCGTTATTTACCGCTTCATCGTTAGGAAAAGCTTCAGCAACATCAGGATCTAAACGCACTATCTTTGTTTTTGTACGATATCACTCAATATATTTACCTCTAACCCCTCCTTCCATTTGAGTAAAATTATACTCAGGACGTAATTCATCTTCCATTTTGGGTTCAATTTCTTTATGTTTACTGTTAACTTGACCCCCTAAAGTTATACAGCATTAATTATGCTGATTCTAGATGGGAAACCGGAATTTGTTCGGTTCTTTCAGGGGGTTTTGTTCCAGTTGCTACAGCATGAACCGTATGAAGAATATCGGCTGAATAGTAGCGATTTCCACAGGTATCACACACGCCTATGGTCACATCTTCAAGAATGACAAAACCATCCCTATGTTTAAATGCTTCACGCTTAACTGTTCGAGGTTGTACAGTTCCTTCACAATATTCACATCTATATCCATACATAAGTTTAGCCCTCAAGCTCAGTAACTTCATAAACAGTTATGATTAGATAACGTCCGCTACTTGCGAAACGCCCAACAACCGCAAAAGGGGTTTGTTGATCTAATGCAGTTTCTATTATGCGTTTACTGCTATATACGCCCAACAATGACTTCTAGTATTTCAAAATCAATATCACATCGCTCTGATTTATCGGAGTTTAGTATGAAAAGTATTGGAAGATGCCCAGATGGCGCTCTCAGAGAATAGTCAATATCAGAGTAGTATACCCAATCTCCTTCTTTACGCCAGCCAACTTCGTCACCAAATTTTTCTTGTATTTCCTCACTATTATAAGTCGTATCAGAACCACCCCCAATACGCTTCCAAATGCGTTTTTGAACGCTAAACCCAAACCGTCCATTACTATACTTTAACCAGAGTCGATTGATATTATTTAAATCTTTTCTGGGAAGAACTTTTAAATACTCTGAGGAAAAATAATTACTTAGATAAGTCTTGTATGGTGAGGTTTCTGGTAGCTCTTTATGAGATATTACGTAAATTATCTTTGCTGTTTCTAAATCAGCTTCTTTCCACTTTCTAGCCTGAAGTAATTCATCTAGTTTCTGATAATGCCCTGATACTACTTCTGTAAAATCTTTAGATGAAGTGTAACTGTAAGCTGTAGCACTACTAACAACTTCTCTTGCTGCTTCAGTTTCATCATTAGTTTTCGTAGTATTTTTACCAAAAGACTTTTTCCACATAAAAAGCTTTTTTCTAACCTTGGGCTTTTTACGAGCCTCTTCTGCTAATTCATTTGCAATTTCTGTTTTGGCATCCTCTTCACTATAACCCTGATTTTTTAGTTCATTGATTAACTCTCGAATTTCTTGGGCGATTTCTGAAAAATCATTATTTACATCGATTCGATAATCTCCATTTATTTCAATATAATTACCATTGACATGAATATTTTCGTTATAGTTACCTTCAGCATAAATATTCCAAAACTCATTTTTATCATCATTTATTGAGCTTTCATCTAATCTATTTTTATAAAATATAAATCTTGAAATATATAAATAAAGACCTAATCCAAGTAGGATTGTGCCTACAAAAATAGCAATAATAATGGTTCTTCCGGTATTTTTATGGTGAGTAATAAAGTTTAGTAAATTTTAGTAACTATATTTTAATGATGCTCAGGCTGAAAACATAGACTGTGTAAGTATTACAACAGTTTTAA
>NZ_JACJTB010000077.1 GCF_014698475.1 Nostoc spongiaeforme FACHB-130
TCACAAACTTACTCTTTGCTGAATTATGTAGAATGACATTAACCTGATCTAATGTTTAACCCTTCATAAATATGAAGGGTCTTAGAATCTATGAAACTTCCAGTTACCCTGAACAGCAAGAATCAATTTGTTTTAGCATTAGTCTTGAAAAGTGCGATCGCATTTTCACCCTTGCTGCTGTCTACTGGTGTGGCTAGTGGACAAACTACACCACCCATCACCAAGGAACAAACTATCGCGCAAGTTCTTTCTAATCAAGAACGCGCCGAATTAAACCAACTGCGAAAGCAAGTACCATCTAATGGCATTTCGACAACTATCTTGCTCAATCTTTGGTTAGTCATCTTAAGTTTATTTCCTGTAGCTGTGATTGCTTTGTTTTGGTTGTTACGGCGGGTAGCCATTCGGGAAATTGTTGATAAAGCAATGGGACAACTACAAGGCATCGAAAATTTGCAAAATCAAATAGTTATTGTTAAGCAAGAAGCGGAAAATTTGATTCAAGAAGTCAAAAAAATCAATCGAGAGTTAGAAAATGAGTCAGAAGCTCTCAAGCATAATATACAACAGGAACAAGAAAATTTATCTAATTTTCAATCGGAGATATTACAATCCAAGCATAATATTTTATCAGGTTTAGAAGTAGAAATAAAAGACTTACACAATCATCTAGAGAATTTAGAAGCTGAATTTAGTCAGCAATTACAACAATTGCAATTAACTACCCAGCAAAAACGCGATACCAGTTTGGAAAATATCGGTAATTTAGAATCTGATTTTGCTTCACAGATTGCTGAAATCAAAATAGGCACTGAAAAACATAAGCAGAACACTTGGGAATATTTAGAAAAATCCCAAAATGAATTTATAGCTCAGTTTGCCAATTTACAAGCAGATTTTCAACAACAGAAAGATAATTTAATTGCGGAATTGCTCAAAACGCAACAAGAATTTATCTCAGAGTTAGCTGGAATTAGAGTGGATACTGAACAACAAAAAGATAGAACCCAAAATAATATCTCAGAATTAGAAAATAACTTTAATTTGCATATATCTAGCTTAAACTCGGCAACTCAACAGCGAAAAGATGACTTACTTGCGGAATTAGTCAAAAACCAACAAGAATTTATCTCAGAGTTAGCTGGAATTAGAGTGGATGCTGAACAACAAAAAGATAGAACCCAAAATAATATCTCAGAATTAGAAAATAACTTTAATTTGCATATATCTAGCTTACATTCGGCAACTCAGCAGCGAAAAGATGACTTACTTGCGGAATTAGTCAAAATTCACCAAGAATTTATCTCAGAATTAGCGGGAATTAGAGTCAATGCAGAGCAGCAAAAAGATAGAACACTGGATAACATTAGAGAACTATTCAATAGTTTAACTGCTAAAATCTCTGGTTTACCATTGGAGTATGAACAGCAAAAGCAGGTTTTATTAGAAAATCTAGAAAAAATCCAAACAGCAGCACAGTTAGATATTAGTAATCGTAAAGATTTAATTATCGAAAATCTGGAAAAATCTGGTTTAGAGTTTACGGAACAATTTTCAGAATTGCAAGTAAATGCTCAAAAACAAAAGTTATTCATTCTCGAAAAACTGGAAAAATTAGAAACTGAATTTGTGTCTCAACTTTCAGAATTACAATTAGATGCTCAACAACGTAAAGAGTTAATTCTCCAAGAAATTACAGAGTCAAAAATAACACAAACTCAAGCACCACAAATCTCAATAGAGGCTGATATCCAACAAGGTGATGATTTATTTGCCCAAAAGCAATATGAAGCAGCGATCGCCTGTTACAATCAAGCAATAAAAATCCAGCCGGAGAATGCCACCGCTTGGTTAAAACATGGTCTGACTTTAGCAAGACTGAAGCGTTATCAAGATGCGATCGCTTCTTATGACCAGGCTATCAAACTTCAACCAGATTATCATCAAGCGTGGTGCGATCGCGGCGTTGCGTTTGGTAATCTCCGTCAACATAAACAAGCTTTTGCTTGCTTTAATAAAGCCACAAAAATCAACCCCGATGATGTAACTGCTTGGTTAAATCGGGGTTTATCTCTCATAGAATTAGAAGAATATGAAGAAGCATTGGCTTCATTTGATCAAGCAATTAAATTACAACCCAACTCGCCCAAAATCTGGGATAAACGCGGCTACACTCTGGTAAGATTGGGCATGGATGACGATGCGATCACCGCCTTTAATAAAGCCCTAGAACTTAAACCAGATTACGCAATTTCTCATTATAATAAAGCAGCTTGTTATGCTCTCCAAAAGCAAGCCCAATTAGCGATTGAATGTCTCCAACAGGCCATAGAAATTAATCCCAGATATAAACAAGATGCTGCAAATGATATCGACTTTGATGAAATCGCTAAAAATGAGCGGTTTCAACAGTTAATTGCTGATTAAGTAGTTGCCAAAAACCCAGCTAGCCGAGTTTGCTGTTAAACCTGTAACTGGTAACGATATTTAATTAAAGTGCTTGAAAATTTTCAATTGTCAGATATAATTCTTCATCAGCTATCTGAAAATCGTAGTCAATAGCAATTTGAGTAGGATAAACAAGTTTAGAGTTATACTGCACATCAATATTGTCTGCTTTACGAGCGATCGCATCTGCAATCACATTAAATAATTTCGGAATTGTTTTATATCTTTCAAAGAATTCTGGATTACTAACTGGCTTACCTCAGTGGAATGAAAATTCTTTTAAATCTTTTTTTGAAGAAGGTTTCCAATGTCTCTTGTTTTTCAAGTAAAAGATAACCTGAAAGCATGAAGAATAAGGGAACACACATTCTTACTCCTGAATCATAGATATTTCCTGTGATCCAGTACGAATCAGGTATTTTCTTAAATTGGTAAAGCAATGGTGCAGCTGAGTGCAAAAATATAACAAAAAAATTTGCTATAACTCTTACATAATCAGCCCATATTAATCTATTTTCATATTTTGAATTCATCACTACCCTATGTAGACTATCGGTAGAATTGAGGTAATAATACACGATAGACTGCGGAAATGGACTAGGGTTAATCGTGACCGTGAGCCAATATCCTCGATAACTTTTAAAACTTCTTCTGAAAAGAACCTCATACACCAATTGTGTGATCAAAATTTCTAGTACTGCTGCTCAAATAATCATCCTCATAGAGTGAGAAGGGCAGAGTGTCTAAAATTCTCAAACTGTCCTTCCCATCCCACAAAATATTGGAAATATTTTTGTCTTAGAAATTACTGAAATTTATATGTTTCCTGATGCTTACACAGCTCCGATATAAGCTTTAATCGTTGGTAATGCAGTCATTTTTTATAGAAGAAATTGTTCACAATTTTCATGACTTCGGCTTTAGGCTTTTTATTTACAAAACCTTTGTTGATTACATTGTGATTGTTTGGTTATGCTCTGACAATTTACTAAATTTGTAAACAGAAAAAATGTATTTGTTTTCACTATTAATACGAATTGACAAAATAATGTTTATAATGCTAATCGACTAAGAATAGTATAAAAAATTACAAAAAAAATTTAAATATCTTATCTGTTTGATGATTGTTTTTAATTTGTGGCTTAAATGTCTTATTTGTCTTCATATTTTTTTACAATAAATTGTCTAGAAAAACCTAAAAATATTGTTAATTTGAGGGGTAAGTATACAAGATACAGAAGTCAAACGTGATCACCGTTTGAGGACAAAGAACTAACTTTTGACAGTTATCAGTTATCAGTCAAATCCCCATCCAACGCCTGATAACTGATAACTGATTTGCTGTTGAGTGCTATGTACTTAGGTGTGAGAAAATCAGATAATACAATCGCAATACAAGCGATGAAGGCAAAGGAAGGAAAATGTCGGATAATTTGAGAAGCCGGGTTGTAACACAGGGTGTACAGCGATCGCCAAATCGAGCGATGCTCCGGGCTGTTGGGTTTGAAGATGCGGATTTTAACAAGGCAATTGTCGGTATTGCCAACGGTTACAGCACTATTACCCCTTGTAATATGGGGATAAACAAATTGGCACAAAGGGCAGAAGCTGGTATCAAAAGTGCTGGAGCTATGCCGCAAATTTTCGGAACAATTACCATTAGTGATGGTATTTCGATGGGAACGGAAGGGATGAAATATTCCCTGGTGTCAAGAGAAGTGATTGCCGATTCCATTGAAACTGCTTGTACTGGACAAAGCATGGATGGTGTATTGGCAATTGGTGGTTGTGATAAAAATATGCCAGGAGCAATGCTGGCGATCGCCCGAATGAATATTCCCGCGATTTTTGTCTACGGTGGTACAATCAAACCCGGACATTACAACGGTCGTGATTTAACTGTAGTCAGTTCCTTTGAAGCCGTTGGACAATACAGTGCTGGCAAAATCGACGAAACTGAATTAACAGCCGTTGAACAAAACGCTTGTCCGGGTGCGGGTTCCTGCGGCGGGATGTTTACAGCTAACACCATGTCTTCGGCATTTGAAGCAATGGGGATGAGTTTACCTTATTCTTCCACAATGGCAGCCGAAGATGCCGAAAAAGCCGACAGTACGGAAAAATCTGCGTTTGTGTTAGTAGAAGCTATTCGTAAGCAATTACTACCGCGCCAGATTATCACCCGCAAATCTATCGAAAATGCGATTTCGGTAATTATGGCAGTTGGCGGTTCCACAAATGCAGTATTGCATTTTTTGGCGATCGCTAGTGCGGCTGGTGTGGAATTGACCATCGATGACTTTGAAACTATCCGCGGCCGTGTGCCTGTACTGTGCGATTTAAAACCCAGTGGTAGATATGTAGCTACAGACTTACACAAAGCTGGCGGTATTCCTCAAGTCATGAAAATGCTGCTGGTACATGATTTACTGCATGGTGACTGCATTACCATCAGTGGTCAAACCATCGCCGAAATTCTGGCCGATGTGCCGAATGAACCAAGCCCAGACCAAGATGTGATTCGTCCTTGGGATAAGCCGATGTATGCTCAAGGTCACTTGGCAGTTCTCAAAGGTAATTTGGCTACTGAAGGCGCAGTGGCGAAAATTACCGGGGTGAAAAAACCAGTCATTACTGGCCCCGCCAGAGTATTTGAATCGGAAGAATCTTGCTTAGATGCAATTCTGGCAGGCAAAATCAAAGCTGGTGACGTGATTGTGATTCGTTACGAAGGCCCCAAAGGCGGCCCTGGAATGCGGGAAATGTTAGCGCCTACCTCCGCAATTATTGGTGCTGGTTTGGGTGATTCTGTAGGATTAATTACCGATGGAAGGTTCTCTGGCGGGACTTATGGGATGGTAGTTGGTCACGTTGCACCAGAAGCAGCTGTGGGGGGAGCGATCGCATTAGTCGAAGAAGGTGATAGCATCACCATTGATGCACCATCGCGGCTCTTACAGTTGAATATTTCTGATGAAGAATTAGCCCGCCGCCGTGCTAATTGGCAACCCCGCCCACCCCGCTACACTAAAGGCGTATTGGCGAAATATGCCAAGTTGGTATCTTCCAGCAGCCTTGGTGCAGTCACAGACTTGGGTTTGTTTGATAGTTAATCAACCGCAGAGAGACGCAGCGAAATAAACTTAATCTCTGCGTCTCTGCAAGACTAGTACAACAAGGCAAAAGTAAAAAGTGAGCCACTGCGCTGGGCGGGTTTCCCGACTTGAAGCAAGTGGCAAACTCTGAAAGAGTCAAAAGGAAAAAGAAAGAATATTGATACCACAAGCCTTTTAGTAATTTCTTATGGTCTGTTTATTTACGCCGTGATGTACTAGATGAATGTACCTGATTGGGATGAAAAACGCTGTAAGAGTGCGAGAGAGTTCTTACGTAAATCTTATGATTTTCAGCAAGCCCTACTTAATATATGTTCCAGGTATCGCTTCCCCAATCCCTCCACTCAGATTTACCTCTCACTGCCCTTGCACCCATGCAAGATGTGACAAATCTCAAGTTTATGAAGGTCATTGCTCATTACGGCAACCCTGACTACTTCTTCACTGAATATTTTCGCGTCAATGAAACATCGCGGCTTAATCCCAAGATTCTGGCATCTATCACAGAAAACGATACTGGTCGCCCTGTTTTTGCTCAAATGATTGGTGAAAGCATTCCTGATTTAGTCCGAACAGCAAAGGAACTCTGCACTTATAATATCGCTGGAGTTGACTTAAACATGGGTTGTCCTGCACCGAGAATCTACCGTAAACAAGCTGGAGGTGGATTACTACTTGTGCCAGAAAAAGTAGATCGCATTTTGGCTGAACTTAGACAAGCAGTTAATGACCGACCTTTGAGTGTCAAGATGCGCTTGGGCTTTGAAAATAGCGATACTTTTTTCCAAATTCTCGATATCATCAATCGCCACAGCATTGATTTGTTGAGTTTACATGGTCGCACGGTAAAAGATAGATACCAAGGCAGGGTAAATTACGCTTTGATTGCCCAAGCAGTCAGACACGTCAATTGTCCCGTCCTGGCTAACGGAAACATCTACTCAGCAGCACAAGCAATGTCGGTACTTGAGCAAACAGGTGCGGTTGGTGTGATGGTAGGCCGTTGGGCAATTGGTAATCCCTGGATTTTTCATCAAATTCGCCAAGCATTGCGCTCTGAGCCAATTACGCCTGTTCCTTTAACAGAAGTACGCCACTATATTGACCGTTTGTACCAAACTCCAGAAGCACCCAATATCCCAGAACGAGCGCGTATTGGCTACCTCAAACTATTTCTCAACTACATTGCTCTCAGTGTTGACAGCCAAGGTCATTTCCTGCGGCTAATGCGACAAGCGCAGACCGAAGTTGAACTTTTTCAGATATGCGATCGCTTTTTGTTGGCTGACCCTGCACAGACTTTGGCCTTAGCTCCTTTAATAACCAGAGACTTAACGTGACTGTTCAAGATAGGGATTGGCAGTTGTCTTGCGAATGGTAGCAGCAGTAATACGATCAACCAATCCTGGCACAATTAGCCTTGCCCAAGGTATTATCTTACCTTTAAAAGTCATGATATGTTCTCGTTTACGGCGCTCCATTGCCCAGATAATTTGACGCACACACTCTTCCACCGACATATTGCCTTGGCTTTCATCACGCGGACTTTTACCTAATGGTTTTCCATCTGCGCCCAAGGCTCGTTGGCGAATATCTGTGGCGACAAAACCCGGCGAAATAACCACTACATCTACTCCTGTTTGCTGCAATTCCATCCGCAATGTGTCAAAGAAACCTTGCATAGCATGTTTACTAGCAACGTAACCTGTACGAGTGGGTACACCTGTTTTGCCGCAAATTGAAGAAATTGCCACTAATAGTCCTCGACTGGCTTTCAGGTAGGGCAGGGCATAATGAGTACAGTAGACAGCACCCAGATAGTTAACCTGCATTACTCGTTTAAAAATCGCAAGATCAGTCACTTCATCAAAGCAAGTCAGCATTCCAATTCCGGCATTGTTGATTAAGATATCAATCTTTCCAAACGTAGCGATCGCTTTTTCCATCAACTGCTGACAAGCTTCTGGTTGAGTGACATCTGTCGGGACTGCAATCACCTCCGCAGGATAATTTGTACAAGCACTCAGCGTTTGTTCTAATCCTTCTTGATTGCGAGCAGCTAAAACTAAATTTGCACCCTGTTGGGCTAACGAAATTGCCAGCGTTCTGCCAATTCCAGCCGATGCACCCGTGAGAACAATGGTTTTGTTAGCAAATATCACTTTGTGTCCTTTGCGGTTCGATAAATTAAGCTTTTCGGGAATTTTGGCGTAAGCCCTAATCTATAAACATTCTCTAAATTTACCTGTTCCTAGTATTTCCTTAACCTTGATTCAGTAAATTTTCGGGGAACAGTTACACAAAAAGAATTAATGCACGCTCAATGGCAGCATAGTCCGAGCTATTGCAAGATAGGTCGAAATTTTGTGTTGACTGTCCTTATTTTTATCCTTTGCCTATTTGTCTTAACTTAATTAGGAGATTTTATGGTGCTGAATATAGGCGATATTGCATTCGTAGGTTTTAATGCGGATGGCAATGACAATATAGCTTTTGTGGCACTGGCAGAGATTCCGGCTGGTGAAACTATTTACTTTGAAGATAATGAGTGGAATGGCACAGGTTTTGTTGATACAAACGAATCTGCCTTTAGCTGGACGGCTACTACATCTGTTGCGGCCGGAACGATTGTGAGAATTGATAACATAGGTAGTGGCACTATCACCGCCAGCACCGGGACAGCTACAATACCAGTTGCTGGGCGAGGCTCAAATCGAGGACTGGCTGCTGGTGATGAGGTTCTTTATGCTTATCAAGGAACACCAGGTTCACCAACAACTTTTATCACAGCCGTTGCCAATGGCGGTTTTAATACAGCTAATGGACTCTTGACTAACACTGGTTTAACAGTTGGCACGACTGCTCTAGATTTAAGTACTGTCGATGATGATGCAGACATTGGTGCTTACAACGGTAATCGTAGTGGTCAGTCTAGCTTCAGTGCTTATCTTCCCATAATTAATAATGCTGCTAACTGGCAAACACAAGATGGCACAGGCGACCAAAGTATCGATAGCATGGCTCCAGATGTGCCATTTAGTAGCTTGGCATTTAGTATCACTGGTGGTAATCCTACAGTTAATTTATCTGTTAGCTCTAGTACAGGTACTGAAGCAGGCACAACTATTATTACTGTAAGTGCAACTACTTCCAGCCCCGTATCTGGCGACCAAACCGTTAACTTAGGGGTGTCAGGAACTGGAATTGATGCAGGTGACTACATCCTGAGTAATAACATTATTACTATCCCTGATGGGCAAACTAATGGTTCTGTCACCTTTACCGTTGTTGATGATGCGTTGATTGAAGGTACAGAAACAGCTATTCTCACCATCAGTAATCCTTCCCCTGGCATCACCCTTGGTACAACCACACAAAATATCACGATTACTGACAACGATTTTCCGGCTGTCCCCATCGTTAATTTATCGGTTAGTACTAATGCTGGTTCGGAAGCAAACACTACAGCTATTACTGTAACTGCAACTGCTTCTGGCCCTGTATCTGGCAATCAAACTGTTAACTTAGGGGTTGCGGGTACAGGCATCACCGTCGGCGATTATTCCCTCACCAGTAATACTATTACCATCCCTAACGGACAAACTAGCGGCTCTGTCACCTTTATTGTTGCCGATGATGCGATCGCTGAAGGCACAGAAACAGCAATATTGACAATTAGCACACCTTCGGCTGGTATTGCTTTGGGTGCTACAACTTCTCAAAATATTACAATTACCAACAACAACTCCAGTTTTTTACAAAGAGTTGGAACTATCACCAGTGCCAATGGAGCCGAAATTTCTGCCTTTGACCCAGGAAGCGATCGCTTGTTTGTGGTTGCAGGTAGTACCATTGAAACTTACACTATCAGCAATAACGGGACACTGGCCTTAGTTGGTACTTTGTCCACCGGATTTACATTACCCCCAGGCACACAAGCACTTCCCAACAGTGTCGCGGTTAGCAATGGCATTGTAGCAGTTGCCTACGCTATTCAAAACACCAGCACCAACGCCCAACAAACTGGACAAGTAAGCTTCTACAGTGCGGCTAATGGCACATTTTTAAACTCCGTAGCTGTGGGTGCATTACCAGATATGTTGACTTTTACACCTGATGGCACCAGAGTATTGGTAGCGAATGAAGGAGAACCCAACAGCTACGGACAAGCTAATTCTGTTGATCCTGAAGGTTCGATTAGTATTATTGATGTTTCTGGTGGTGTAGCGAATGCAACGGTTACACATGCAACATTTACTAGTTTCAATAGCCAAATCGATGCACTCCGCGCCGCAGGTGTGAGAATTACTGGCCCTGGTGCGACAGTCGCCCAAGACTTAGAGCCAGAATATATTGCAGTATCAGCAGATGGACAAACCGCTCATATTACCCTGCAAGAAAACAATGCGATCGCTATTTTAGATATTGCCAGTGCCACCATTACAAATATTGTGCCGTTAGGTACCAAAGATTTCAGTTTGCCAGGGAATGGGATAGATGCCAGCGATCGCGACTCTGGCATTAATATTCAGAATTGGCCTGTGTTTGGATTTTATCAGCCCGATGCGATCGCCAGTTTTACTGTCAACGGCCAAACCTATTACATCACCGCCAACGAAGGCGATGCCCGCGACTACACAGGCTTTAGCGAAGAAATTCGTGTGGGTGCATCTGGATATGTTTTAGATCCCACAACTTTCCCTAACGCCGCCGCCCTCAAACAAAACGCCAACTTGGGACGGTTAACAGTTTCCAATGTCTCCGGTGACACTGATGGCGATGGTGACTTTGACCGGATTGAGGCATTTGGGGCGCGTTCCTTCTCCATTTGGGATGCCAACGGTAATCAGGTGTTTGATAGTGGGAATCAATTTGAACAAATCACAGCCAATCGAGTCCCGACTTTATTTAACTCCGATGGTACGACTGCTAGTTTTGATACCCGCAGCGACAACAGAGGCCCAGAACCGGAAGCTGTAACCGTTGGCGTTATCAATAACCGCACCTATGCCTTCATTGGTTTAGAACGTACTGGTGATGTGATTGTCTACGATGTCACAAATCCAACTAGCCCTTCCTTTGTTCAGTACATAAACATACCAGAAGATCAGGCGGTGGAAGGACTGACTTTTATTTCTGCCGCAAATAGTCCCACAGGCAGACCACTGCTAGTTACCACCAGCGAAGTTAGTCGGACTGTGACAGCATTTGAAATTACGCCACCTGTAAAGATTAGTGATATTCAAGGCACAGCACATATTTCACCCCTTAATGGCCAAGGTGTAGTGAATGTAGCCGGGATTGTTACAGCGATCGCTTCTAACGGCTTCTACATCCAAGACCCCACTCCCGATAATAATGATGCAACTTCTGAAGGGATTTTCGTTTTCACGGGTACTACTTCTGCTATTCTCAGCGCCCGCACTGTCGGCGAAGCAGTATTAGTTAGTGGTACAGTATCGGAGTTTCGCCCTGGTGGTAGCTCTAACAACCTGACTATTACTCAAATTGGCAATAACAACAGTGTACAGAGTTTGAGTGTGAGTGCTTGGACAACCGCACCAACTACAACTATTACCCCAACAATATTAGGCAATGGCGGACGGACGATTCCCACTCAGGTAATCAATGATGACTTTGCTACTAATGGGAATGTAGAAACAGGTGGAGATTTCGACCCGGTAAATGAAGGTATCGATTTCTACGAAAGTGTAGAAGGAATGTTGGTGCAAATCAATAACGCGATCGCCACATCTCCCACTGCTAACTTTGGTACTTCTGAGGAAATCTGGGTGCTGGCTGACAATGGAGTTAATGCCACAAGCCGGACTGAGCGTGGTGGTAGCTTGATTACAGCCACGGACTACAATCCAGAACGGATTCAAATTGATGATTTAATCAATGGCTCGATCACATTGCCCGGTGTAAATGTCGGTGCTGAACTCAGTACAATTACAGGTGTAGTCAGTTATGATTTCAATAATTATGAAGTCCTGGTTCCATCTGCACCAACGGTAGTACAGCCATCCACTCTGCAAAGAGAAGTTACAAACTTAACAGGCACTGCCGATCAATTGACGGTTGCAACTTTCAACGTAGAAAACCTTGATCCTGGTGATGGTGAAACCCAGTTTAATAACTTGGCTAACCGAATTGTGAATAACTTGCGATCGCCAGACATTATTTCTCTAGAAGAAATTCAGGATAATAACGGGGCGACAAATGACGGTGTAGTGGATGCTAGTGTAACTTATCAAACATTAATAAATGCGATCGCCCAAGCTGGCGGCCCTACCTACGAATATCGTCAAATTAACCCGGTAGATGATACCAACGGCGGTGAACCTGGGGGTAATATTCGCGTCGGTTACTTGTTTAATCCCGATCGTGTTACCTTTGTTGACCGTCCTGGTGGTGGTTCTACTACGAACATTTCCGTCACTAATGTTGATGGTACTCCCACCCTTTCTACTAGTCCTGGGTTAATTGACCCGACAAACCCCGCTTTCAACAGCAGCCGTAAACCTTTAGTTGGTGAGTTTGTCTTTAACGGTCACAGTGTTTATCTCATTGGCAATCACTTTAACTCCAAAGGTGGCGACCAACCTTTATTCGGGCCAAATCAACCGCCAGCTCTCAACAGTGAAGCGCAACGCCAGCAACAAGCCACAATTGTGAGAGACTTTGTACAAGAGATTTTGGCAATTGACCCGAATGCGAATGTGGTGGTGCTGGGTGACTTGAATGATTTTGAGTTTTCTAATCCTCTCACCACATTAGAAAGTGCAGGACTGACTTCTTTAATTGAAACTCTACCTGCAAACGAGCGTTACACCTACAACTTTCAAGGTAACGCCCAAGTGCTTGACCACATTTTGGCAAGTCAGAACTTGGTCAATAACTTAGATGGTTATGATGTGGTTCACATCAACTCAGAGTTTTTTGATCAGGATAGCGACCATGATCCTGTGATTGCAAGGTTCAATTTACCACCAGCCAATCAAGCGCCAACGGCGGTGACATTTAATAATGCCGTTACCAACATCAACGAAAATACAAATACAACTAACCGCATCAAAGTTGCAGACATCTCTATTACCGATGATGGACGAGGCACAAATAACCTGAGTTTGACTGGTGCAGATGCGAGTTTATTTGAAATCGATAATTCTGTATTGTATCTGCGGGCTAACACTAACTTAGATTTTGAAACCCGTTCTAACTACAGTGTGACGGTGGCTGTTGATGATCCGACAGTTGGTAATAATCCCGATGCTACTGCTAATTTCTCCTTAACTGTCAATAACGTCAACGAAACACCAATTGCAAATAATGACAGCGCCACAACCACTGACATTCAACCAGTAATTATTAATGTCTTAGCTAATGATAGCGACCCAGATAGTAATCCCCTGACTATCAACAGCTTTACCAATCCCACAACAGGTACTGTAGTCAGGAATAACGACAACACCTTTACCTACACACCGGCAATTGGCTTTACTGGAACTGACAGCTTTACTTACACCGTTAGCGATGGTAGTTTAACAGCCACCGCTACAGTTAATCTGACTGTTACCCTTGGTAGCAACCAAATTAACGGCACTAACGGCAATAACATACTGTTGGGAACCAGCAGAATCGATGTTATCCGAGGTTTGGGGGGTAACGATATTATTAGCGGCTTAGGTAATAACGATGTCATCTATGGTGGAGATGGCAGTGACATAATAGATGGCGGTGCTGGTAATGACAGTCTCTATGGTGAAAATGGCAGTGATATTGTTTATGGTGGAGATGGCAATGACACCTTGAATGGTGGTGCAGGTGACGATATGCTGCTTGGTGATGCTGGTAATGACATCCTCATCGGCGGCTTAGGTCGAGATATTCTGGCTGGTGGTAGTGGTAGAGATAGTTTCTATCTCAATAATGGGGCGGGAAATGCCGATATTATCATTGACTTTGTATCTGGCGTTGATAGCTTGGTGATTTCTCAGTCAGAGTTTGGGTTTAACCAAGTAATAGGTACACTAGAGCCTAGTTTATTCCGTCTGGGTACAAGTGCCACCGCAGCCAGCGATCGCTTTATCTACGACAGAAACACAGGTAAACTATTCTTTGATCAAGATGGTATTGGTAGTGTCGCTAAAGTCCAAATAGCGCAACTATCTAATCGACCAACTCTGAGCAATACTGATTTTAATGTGATTGCATAGCTGAGTAATATCTAAGACTTACATAGGGGTGTATCTAAAACTCTTACACCCCTACACCCAATCTTCACACGCCAGTTTGCTCAAGTCGAATTATTTTAATTTTGCTCCCCGAACTATCAGCCGCAACCACAGCCACCCTAACCCACTGCCAATAAAATAATATGGGAAATCTACCCAAGTGAAAGCTGTACCCATTAACATTCTTCCCCACCAAAATGAACGCACCCAATTTAAAAAAGGTGGATGCCATAACTGCATAAATTCTAATAAACAAGTAATGGCTAATACCCATAAAGGGATTTGCCAAACTGCTTTGCGAGTCGGAATAAATAGAAATGCCAACAAGCACCAAAATATCTCATAAAAAATCCCTCCTACTTCTTGGTTTAACCACCCAAGAGAATAGCGATAGTGGCTGTATAAAAGTCCAACAGGCAGAACAATAATTAGAGAAAGAATGGTGCGCCAGCGAATGTTTGTCAGTGATAACATTGAGCATTTCCGAATTATAGGGGGGACAAGGTAGACAAGGGAGACAAGGGGGACAAGGGAGAGAGATATAACAGTTGAAGAAGTATAGGTGAGTAAATTTAAAAGGCATACATGCTAGGCATAGTCAGACTTTTACCTCCTGCCTCACCTCGACTGCGCTCGGCGACCTTCTGCCACATTTATAAATCATTGAGAATTGCGATATTTTGTTTTAGCTAAAAGTGCTGTCCCGTAAGCGGCTTCGGTGTAAACTGAAGCAACGACAGGTACTTTTAAATGTCGTTGACGAATAGCAGTCCAAGTAGAATTGGTTGCACCGCCACCTGCTGTATATACTCGTTGTACTTGATTTGCGCCCAAGCTTTGTAATAGTTCATACCCCCTAGCTTCTATTCGCGCAATACTTTCTAGTAAACCGTGTAAAAACTCTCTTGGTGTTTCTGGGCGTGGTGTGAGTCGTGGTGGTAATTTGGGGTCATTAATCGGAAAGCGATCGCCTGGTTGTAACAAGGGATAATAATCTAAGTTGCTGATTTTGGCTGGATCAATTTCCCGACTCAAATTTTCTAACTCTGCATTCGTAAAAAATTCTCGCAACACTGCACCACCCGTATTAGATGCACCGCCAGTCAACCACAAATCACCAAACCGATGACTATAAATTCCATATCTGGCATCTTCTATCCGAGTATGGCTTAATAATTTCAGTACCAAGGTTGAACCCAGCGATGTCACAGCTTCCCCTGGTAATTCTGCCCCACTAGCAATAAAAGCAGCAATACTATCAGTTGTACCCGCGCATACTAAGCAATCACGGTGAAAACGAAATTGCATTGCAATATCTGGACGAATTTCGGCAATGGGTGTCCCTGGTGCTAAAACTTGCGGTAATTGAATCGGTATTGCTAGTTGGTTTAACCATTTTGGATATTCCAAGGCTTCCACGTCATAGCCTAGCTTTAAAGCATTGTGGTAATCACTAATACCTAATTGTCCATGCAGCAAAAAAGCTAACCAATCGGCTTGATGTAGTAAATATCGAGCTTCTGCAAAAAATGGTTGCTGTGACATCCACAGAAGTTTGGCGAGGCTGGAGGTAGCACTTAATACTGTATGGTTTGGTGGTGCAATTTCCTTAAGCTGCTCTAGTACTACTGCCCCCCGCGCATCGTTGTAAAGTAAAGGGACATCTACAGGCTTACCAGCCCCATCACAAAGCAAAACAGTAGAAGAAGTACCATTAATGGCGATCGCTTTGATTTGTTGCCGCAATGGCTCAGGAATATCGGCTAATAAACTCCATAACCTATGACTCCAATGTTGCGCCGTCTTCTTCTGCAAAGGATAGCGCACCTCTGTTTGCACATTGCCTTGCTCATCAATTACCACCGCCCTTGCGCCAGAGGTTCCATAATCAATCCCTAAATACAAATCCATATTTTTATAAATTTTTATAATGAAAGATAACTATAGACTACTGATTCACCAGGGCTATTGTTGCATCTTGTAACAAGATATTCCCCAAAATCGGCAAAACAAGGAAAAGTAGTAAACGAACTGTCGAAAATCGATTTAAGTTTAGGAGGTTTTCAACAATGACCATCTCAGATACCCAAGTTTATATTGCTCTAGTTGTGGCGCTAATTCCAGGCGTTCTGGCTTGGCGTTTAGCGACAGAACTTTACAAGTAAGCCCTTGCTCTGAATTTCTTAAGCAGAGCTTCACAGTAAGAGCCACACCCTTACACAACAATCAGGCTTTGCTTGGTTGTTGTGTTTATCAAAATAGAATGCAGTAGCCAGAATTCAGAATTCAGAATAGAATTAAAATCTGGCTGTATTCTGAAATTTATAGGCAATTCAGAGTCCCCAGCATATTAATCCTGACTTCTTCTTCGTTTGTCTACATTGCACGCATCAAGAGTTATCAAATCATGTAGGCGATCGCACGCACAAAAATTTACTTCGCAAATTAACCGCAAATCGTTCTTGTGGAGAGAAGAACATCTGCCAAAAGTCAGAGGTTTTTGAGATTACACATAGCGGATCGTTAATTATACCAAGTTGCAATTCGTCATAGATTCTTCGGGGGTAAAAAATGGTTAAAATATCTAACCCTGCTCTCCACGAAGAACCCCGTTATCAGCCAGCAGCGATTATTGCGCTGAAACAAGAACAATCTTTGCTTGATTGGTTAGCAAGTACTGGTCGATTAGAACCTTATGTATTTGTTGAACACTATTACGAAGATGAGGAAGATGACGAGGAAGAAGTGGTTGAGCAGTATGAATATGAAACTGGGGAAATAGACCATTTAGAGGAGTGAAATTAACTACCAACAACATAAACTGCTGTTGATGTAGCAGAATTCAGAAGTCAGAAGTCAGAATGATAATAGACTATCTATCTAGTTTTGATAACTAATTTGTGTACTTCACTCACACTTTGCCATCTTTTGCAAAAGTAGAAGATGGCAAATTTCCCCATCTTCAAGTAATTTTCAAATCTAATGATCAAGGACAATACCACTAGCTCCAGATTGATTTCTGAAGTTAAACAATGTCTGCTGTTAGCTGTTCCACTAGCCGCAGCCCAACTAGCCCAATCAGCAACCGGCTTTGTTGATACAGTGATGATGGGTTGGTTAGGCAGTCAGACGATCGCATCTGGAGGCTTGGGTGCGGCAATATTTATTTTTTGTTTGATGATTACTACAGGTATTATTACTGCTATTAGTCCCTTAGTTGCAGAAGCATACGGGGCAGGTAAGCCTGAACAAGTTGGTCAGATTGTGCGACAAGGGTTAAGGATATCTCTACTATTAGGCATTCCAATTACAGTATTACTTTGGTATGGTAGTAATTTGCTCGTGCTGTTAGGGCAGGATGTGAATGCAGCAGCATTAGCACAAACTTATTTAAGAGCGATCGCTTGGGGTTTTATTCCTGCATTGGGTTTTGCTGTATTCAAAAGCTTTCTGTCTGCTCTTTCCCAACCGCAGTTAGTTATGGTAACTGTTGTCTTAGGTACACTGCTCAATATTACAGCTAACTATGTTTTAATGTTTGGCAAATTCGGACTACCCGCCCTGGGACTAGCTGGTATTGGTTGGGCGAGTACTTTGTCACTGTGGAGTATGTTTATTACTCTAGCTATTTATATATTTAGTCAACGTCGCTTTGCAGTTTACAAAATCTTTCACTTTTCATCTATTACTCACTTTAGCCAACAAAATCGCCGCATTGTTTGGGAAATTTTTCAAATTGGTTTACCAATCGGCGGATTAGTTGCTGTAGAAGCCGGATTATTTACCGTTGTCACCTTTATTATTGGGCAATTAGGAACAACTGCGCTCGCCGCCCATCAAATTGCTTTGCAAACAGCTTCGATGTCATTTCAGATGGTTTTGGGTGTTTCTTTTGCAACGACAGTACGTGTTGGGCAATTAGCGGGAGAGAAGGACTTGCGGGGTGTCCGTTTGGCGGGATATGTAGGTATTGCCTTGGGGGCTTTATCAATGGCGATCGCGGCTCTAATATTTTGGTTAGTTCCCAAATTAATTGTTTCGCTTTATCTCGACACTAACAATCCAAACAATCAAGATGTAGTCAACTTAGCAATAAAATTACTAGCAGTTGCAGCAATTTTTCAAATTGTTGATGGCATCCAAGTCACCGCCTCTGGAGCATTACGCGGTTTAAAAGATACTCGTATCCCACTGTTAATTGGGATTTTTGCTTACTGGTGTGTTGGTTTATTTATGGGTTACGCACTGGGAATTTGGTTTGATTATGGCACTATTGGCCTGTGGTGGGGATTAGCCATAGGTTTAGCTAGTGCAGCTATAGTTTTGAGTTGGCGATTTCGGATTTTATCAAATCAGCTTGTCTGGGCAAAGTTGAATTAATTTTATCTCGTCTCGATATCTGCATTAGAGAATAAATAGTAAGCTAATCGTCATTTAAATTGCATTATGTTTAATGGTAAATAAAGCTCCAAACCCTCTCCCTTGCAACCTGCACCCTGCCCCCTTGCGGTCTCAATGTGCAGAATAAATGTACGCCTTATGTGAGATGGGGTAGCAAAAAAGAAGGGGAAACCACAAGATAAAGGTAACGACACCAAAGCTTGAGGTCTCCCAATGAATATGGTAGACGGTTCGACCCTGTTGA
>NZ_JACJTB010000078.1 GCF_014698475.1 Nostoc spongiaeforme FACHB-130
GAGGTACTCATTTTTTAGCATTTGAGCCTCTGTTTCACTCTATGATTCTGCTTTTATTTTCTGTCGAGAGTGATTGACTACTCACACCTTTGTAAAAAACCTACACCTGTCAGACACCCCCCACTCCCTACTCCCCATTCCCCACTCCCCTATCTTTAAGAAACGCATCAAAAGTCAACTTATCAGGTAACGAAGTTTGTGCGCCGGATTTTGTTGCGGCTAAAGCACCTGCGGCTGCACCCCAAACAACGGCTTGATGTAAAGACATTCCAGCGTAAAGTGCAGCTGCTAAACCACCATTAAAAGCATCACCAGCCGCTACGGTATCCACAACATTCACTCTAAAAGCCGGTACAAAAAATGTTTCTTCAGCTGTGGCGCAAACTACGCCTTCTGCACCTAATTTGACGATCGCAGATTTGACACCTCTTTGCAATAATACTGTTGCGGCTTTGGTTGCTGATTCTTGGCTATCTACTTTAAAACCAACTAATTGTCCTGCTTCTACTTCATTGGGGGTGATAATATCCACCAAAGGGTAAAGTTCGGCGGGTAAATCAGATTGTGCCGGCGCAGGATCAAGAATCACGGTAATATTTGCATTACGTCCAGCTTGAGCAGCAGCCACAACCGCACTCAAGGGAATTTCTAATTGTAAAAGTAGTGCTTTGGCTGTTGGTAATAAAGGCGATAACCTCTCTACATCTGCCTGATTTACTTCTCCATTTGCACCAGGAACTACCACAATTTGATTTTGTCCAGCGTCATCAACAATAATTATGGCAACTCCAGAACTTATAGTTTCATCTAACAAAATATTTTTAGTTTGTACGCCAGCAGTTTGTAAATTATCCAGTAACTCTGCACCAAAACCTTTGCTTCCTACACGCCCAACCATCTGAGTTGGAATTCCCAACCGCGCTAAGGCTACTGCTTGATTTGCACCTTTCCCTCCTGGTACTTGAAAAAAATTGTTTCCTAGCAAAGTTTCGCCGCTAGTTGGTAAATGGGGGGCTGTAGCAACTAAATCTAGATTGATACTACCGAAAACAATAATACTCATAATTAAGTAAGTGGAATGGTGGGTGAAAAATTAAAATATGCTCGCCTTAAAACCCTATCCCTTTATAGGTCAATGCAGTTCAGTTAAGGCAACAATTTAGACTGGTGTAGGTTGGGTGGAGGAACGGAACCCAACATTCACGCATACTTTGTTGGGTGTAGCGATAGCGTAACCCAACCTACTATTCTCTTAACTGAACCGTATTGCTTTATAGGTAGAGTATTCTAAATTATGACTCCTGTTTTGTTCAGGAAATTTCTTGATATCGTTATAGAAAACCGGAGGATAAATTTTATGGTAACTACACAAGTCAGCAGTACCCAAAGAGGGATTCTCCCAAATATTAGTTGGCAGACTTTTGAAACTATGTTGGCAGAAATGGGTAATAATCGCACCACACGACTGACCTATGATCAAGGAACCCTAGAAATTATGACACCGTTGATGCCTCATGAATATAACAATAGGCTAATAGAACACTTAGTTTTTACCTTAGCGGAAGAACTCAACCTGAATATCAAAAGCATTGGTTCTACAACTTGTAAACGTCCAGACTTACTGCGTGGAGTAGAACCAGATTCTGCATTTTACATTCAAAATGAACCATTGATGCGGCAAAAGCAAAATCTCGACTTGACTCAAGATCCACCACCTGATTTAGTAATTGAAGTAGACTACACCAGTGCTTCTGTTGATCGATTATCAATTTATTTAGCGTTGGGTGTTCCAGAAGTTTGGCGTTATGACGAACCTGTAATGCAAATTTATCGCTTACAGGAAGGTACGTACATTCCTTGTGATGTATCACCAAGTTTTGTCAATCTTCCCTTAACTACAGAGATTCCCCGTTTCTTGCAAGAAAGCTTGAACAATGGAGAAATTCCCATGATTCGCTCATTTCGTGCTTGGGTGAGACAGCAGCAAAAAAATTGACAGTCAATAACTAAAACGTTATACCATATCAAGGTGCAATATACGTAAGTTTTTTATTGTTATGTCTAGTGTTGAACGCGACGAAACCAGAGAAAATCGCATCGCCACAGAAATTATTGTAGATGCGGAAGATAAAGAAGATCGGGCAATGGGTTGGTATTATTACTTAGAAGAAGCCTTGAATTGTCCGTTTATGGCTAGATGGGCGAAAAAATCCCGCAAAACCTCGACAATAGAGGAAAAAACTGTTGAGGTACTGGGAATGGCCCCTGATGATGAGTGTTTAAAAGATATGTATGTAGAAGTAGCTGACCTTAATGGTAAGGATGATGATGTCTATTCGGCAAAATTATCAGACATCAAGCCTGTTGATGCAGATGGTGACACTGAACAAGCGATCGCAGATTGGCACTATTGGCTGGCTAGAGGCTACAAATTCTAGAATATCGCCATGTAGCTCCTTAATTATCTGATAAATAGCGAATAATTCGACAGGGGTTTCCAGCCGCGACGACATTTGCAGGTATATCTTTCACCACTACACTACCAGCACCAATTGTTGTGTTGTCGCCAATTGTTACCCCTGGACAAATAATCGCATTTCCACCTATCCAAACATTGTTACCGATTTTTACTGGCGCAGCTAATTCTTGACCCGTCAGCCGAATTTCTGGTTCTACGGGATGATATGCAGCATAAATCTGCACGTAGGGCGCACACAAAACATTATTACCAATTTCAACTATATTGCAGTCTAAAATTACACAGCCGTAATTCATATATAATTTATACCCAGCATAAATATTACTGCCATAGTCACAGTGAAATGGTGGCACAATGGTAGTTTTTTCTCCTACCTTGGCAAATAATTCTTGTAGTATTTGTTGTCTTTGCTCTTGCTGTTCAGAAATAGTACTGTTATATCTTTGTAAAAGCTGGCTGGCTCGTCTATTCTCCGCGACTAATTCTGGATCTTCTGCTATATATAACTCGCCAGCTAACATTTTTTGTTTTTCAGTTTTTGCCATAGATTTTTATTTTATAAAATAAATTAAGAATTGAGATTTACCCAATTAAACTAAAATAATTTTTGATTTTAAATGTTAAGCAAATAACTTTTCAAACATTTATCATTTATATTTTTAATATCAAATTTGTCCAAACTTACTAAACTTAGCAAAAATACTAAAAAGAATTCGGAGGAATATGCCTTTTCGGATTTTAAGCTTAGATGGTGGCGGCATTAGGGGAATTATGTCTGCAACGATGTTGAAGGCTATCGAGAAGCAAATTAATAAACCTTTACACGAGTATTTTAACTTAATCGCAGGCACTTCTACAGGATCAATTTTAGCAGCAGCGATCGCCACAGGTAAAAAAAGTCAAACTATCATTGATTTATATCAACAAAAAAGCTCAAGAATTTTCCCTTACACAAGTCGTTTTTCTTCCCAGAGGATTCCCCTGATTCTGAAATATGGTGTATCTGCACCTAAGTTTTCGGATAGTGGTTTAATTCAAGTCCTCAAAGAAAGCCTAGGCGAAACAAGATTATTTGATGTTAACGAACCAAAGTTATTAATTACGTCTTATGACACCATTTCTAGAGAGCCAATAATATTTAAAAGTTGGCGACAAGATAAGGATTATGATAATTTTCCTTTATGGGAAATCTGCGTTTCTTCTGCCTCTGCTCCTACTTATTTTCCTGCCCATAAATTAGATAGAATCATCAAAGGGCCAGTAGTAGAAGCGAAACCAAATAGTGTTTTTCTAGATGGTGCTGCTTCCTATACAGAAAATATTTATAACAATACCCAAATTACCATTACGGATGGTTTAGGCAAAGGTCAAACTCGCAACATCACACAATATAAAGGTGGTACAAGAGAAGCTTTGTTAGATTCGCCTTGGGAAACCGTACCAGATGAGACGGCAAAGTATTCTATTAAATGTATCTACTCTGCGGTTGATGGTGGAGTTGCGGCTAATAACCCATCAGCTTGTGCTGTCGCTGAAGCTTTAAGATTAGGCAACAGACTAGAAGATATTACCATTCTTTCCATAGGTACAGGCGATCGCACACGCATCATCCCATTTGAAAAAGCCGAGGGCTGGGGTTTGTTACAATGGGCGCAGCCAATCATTGGTATATTATTTGATGCTTCATCTAGTGTTCACCAGTACATTACAGAACAGGTAGTACCAGATAACCAAATTTTACGCTTGCAGTTCAAGCTAGACCGAGAACTAACTGGTAAGCCATTGAGTGATGATATTGATGATGTGAGTACTGAAAATCTGGAGAATTTGGTGAACGCTGCAAATGCGTATCTTCAGCAGCCATCAATAAGCAATGCTTTACAGAAGTTTTTACAACTCAACGGCAATTAGTAGAAAAATGTAGAGATGTTATGTGTAACGTCTCTACATTTTTTGGGTTTGACGTTTGTATATCATTTATCCAGAATACGCTGTATGTAGATGTTATTTTATATTTTGGCGTTGCATAATTGCGGGATGATTTATCTCACGCAGAGGCGCAGAGAGAATAAGGAGTTAAAAATTTCCAATACATCAAAATTCATCTACTGATTCAGGAATGCCTATATTTTTAGCTTGTAGCCTGTGCCGCTAAAAAGATTTGTTGCGCTGTTATTTGTAAATTGGGAAAAACAGAAGAAACAAGTTGATCACCATTTTGAAATAATTGTTTGCGATACTCATCTTTTAGCAATGTACAAATCGTGATAGTAGGTTGTTTGGGCTTGCCAATATATTCTCTACCACCAATACCGAAATAATCCACAATCCAATACTCTGGTACTCCTAAGAGTGCATAATCTTCAACTTTCCGCGCATAGTCATTTTGCCAGTTTTGGCTAACGACTTCAGCAATTAATTTAATAGCATTTCCTGACGTAACTATAGGTTCCTTTTGCCATAGTGGCTCATTAATTAGTTGAGGTTGATCCAATACAATCACATCAGGACGAAAAGCTGTATTGGTTCCTAACAGTTTGATTAAACAGCGATGGGGAATAAAATAGGGTAATTCTTGACGGTCAATTTCTACGTTCAGTTTTCGTCCAATAAAAGCAGAGACTTGCTCGTGCGGCCCTGTTGGTTCCATATCGATTAATTCACCATCAATTAGTTCATAACCCTCACTATCCCCATAGTGAGTAATAAATTCTTCAACCGTTAAAAGTTTTTGTGCAAATTGAACCATTGTAATTTTTACTAGCTATTAAGTATGGTAATATTTTTCCAGGTTTCAAATATTAGATTCCTATTAAGATTTTAAATTTTCTGAAAGTTATTGCCAATGTTTGGGATATTCGAGGTAGTCTGGCAGAATAGTGGTGCGATCGCCCTTCGCTTGGTCAATCTGCCATTGTTCTAGGTTTTTGACTTTCCGAAGATTTGTTGTTTGTAATATTGCTTTTTCCAATATTGCACCTTTTAGGTTAGCTTCTTCAAATATTGCACCTTGTAAATTAGCTCCTACAAGAATTGTACTTTGTAAGTTAGCTGCCAGAAAGGTAGCGTTTTGTAGTTTTGCAAAACTTAGGAATGTTTCTTGAAGGTTAGTTCCGCTAAAAATTGCTTCTTCTAAGTCAGCACCAATAAGCATAGCTTTATAAAGGTTAGCTCCATTAAAAATAATTCTTTGTAGCTTTCCTTCATTTAGATTTGCTCTCCTGATATCAACACGAGATAAGTTTAACCTTTGATTGTTAGGTTCATTATGATAATTACGCCGTCCAATAACAGTAAGGGTTGCTTGAATGTCTGTACTAAGTTTTGGTGGTTCTGACACTCTTGCCTCATACTCTTTTTTCAAAGGAGCATTCTCTCGCATAAAAGCCGTCAGAATTTCCATGATTGTCCAGTGGTCTTTTGTGGAATCTTTAGCAATTCTTTCTAACGTATAAATTGCACCTAAACGTACTTCAATCTTTTCGCTTCCAAGCTGTTCAATTGCTTTTGCAAAGCGTTCTGTAATTTGTTTATCTTGTGCAGCTTCAGCATTTTGTAAAGCAGCTTTGGCACTTTCATTTGCAGCCATAGCACTTTTGTCCATAGCTTCCCAACGTTTAGCTGCATAGTAAGCATTTATTAATACTGCCAATCCACCAAATATCGTTCCAATAGTTGTTAGAACTTTAGTTCCATAATCTATTCTATTAGAGGCTTCCAAACCCTTTGCATTGAAAAATGCAAAGTCAGAAAATAAAAATAACCAAACAACACCCATTACAGTCAGAATGAATATAAATGCTAGAATTATTAGCCAGTTCTTAAGGGTGTCTGTATTGTTTTCAGACATAAATAATTCAATATTTTGGCGCTGCTGATGATATTAGCAAAAGCTCACGCAAAGGCGCAAAGGCGCAAAGTAGTTTTACGCAGACCAACTCAACTAAAAAACTTCTCCACACAACGGATGAATATTTCCACACCCATTGGTAAGACAGTTTCATCAAAATCAAATCGCGGATGATGATGGGGATAAGCTAAATCTTTGTCTGGATTAGCAGAACCAAGGAAGAAGTAACAGCCGGGAACTTCTTGTAAGAAGAAAGACATATCTTCGCCGCCCATTGTTTGACATTCTGGCACAATTCCTACAGGCGTTTCTACCACTTCTTCGGCAATCGATCGGACTAATTCTGCAATCCTCGCATCGTTAATTACTGGGGGATACAAACTCCAATATTCTAAGTCATAGTTTGCGCCATGACTCTGACAAATTCCGGCTATGATTTGCTCGATGCGTTGTTTAAAAAAGCCTGCAAATGCGGGGTTAAAATAGCGCACTGTGCCTTTCATATTTGCAGTATCAGCAATGACATTATGTGCTGTACCTGCGTGAAGTGCGCCAACAGTCACCACTGCGGAATCGATGGGGTTAACATTTCGGGCGACAATGGTTTGTAGGGCGTTGACAATCTGTGCTGCAACGACAATTGAATCAACGGTTTGATGGGGAATTGCACCATGTCCACCTTTGCCTAAAATTGTGCAGTTGAATAATTCCACCGCCGCCATCAACGCACCAGCACGAACACCGACAGTTCCCAAGGGGAGATTATTCCACAGGTGTAAACCAATAATGGCATCGACATCAGGATTTTTCAGCACCCCAGCCGCAATCATTGGTTCTGCACCTCCCGGCCCTTCTTCGGCTGGCTGGAAAATAATTTTCACAGTCCCCGCAAAGTCTTCTCGATGCTGCTGGAGATAGTATGCTGTACCTAGTGCGATCGCTGTATGTCCATCATGTCCACAAGCGTGCATAATGCCATCATGCTGCGATTTATAAGGTACTTCGTTCAATTCTTGAATGGGCAAAGCATCCATATCTGCCCGAATTGCTAGTACTTTTTGAGTGCTGAGTGCTGAGTGCTGAGTGCTGAGTGTAGTCGAAGTTTCAGTGCTGAGTTTAGTACCCTTAATAGTGGCAACAATACCAGTCTTCGCAATACCAGTTTGATGTTCAATTCCCCAGGCTTGCAACTTACTAGCGACAAACTCAGCCGTCAGTTTTTCTTGAAAGCCTAATTCTGGTTGTTGATGTAGTCGCCGCCGCCACTCTACTAATTGTGGTTGCAATGTGCGAATAGAAAGTCGCACACGGGATAAATCAACAGAATAAGAACTGGGGAATGTGGAAACCATTTTGACAACAAACTGCTAGAAGAGGGCTGAGATTGGGCTATGTTCTCAGTTTAATAGTTCCTTAAAGATTTAGTGCTTCTAAATCTAAATTAGATGCAGCTTGGGCAAGTTGATCTAAATCTGTTGGGTTCTCAAAATAAGGTAAGCAACCCAAAACCGGGATGTGTGTAAATGATTCGATGACTTCTTTTGGTGTCCAGTCGGTAATCTCTGCATCAGTACGCGGTTGAATGCAATTCAGTACAATACCGATGAGATTCACCCGTGACTGTCTAGCTAAAGCCACATTCGCCACAGCTTGAGATATTGCGCCTAACCTGACTGGTACTACTAAGACTGTAGGTAAACGCCATTCGCCAGCAATATCAGCCACTGTTAACTCGTTAGTAACTGGTGAACCCAACCCACCAGCAGATTCTACCAACAAAAACTCATAGCGCGATCGCAACTCAGATAATGTTTTCCACACCACAGCTAAATCAACTGGGCGATTTTCTTTCGCGGCGGCGATGGGTGGTGCTAAAGGTGCTTGAAAATACAAAGGCGTAATTTCTTCTGGCGATTGTTCTAACTTAAACAGATTTTGATACCACTCGCGATCGCCAATTCCCGATTGTATTGGCTTCATAATTCCCCAGTGACGCTGCGGATAATATTTTTGCCAATAAGCGGCTAATGCTGTCGTCAAAACAGTTTTGCCAGCTTCAGTGTCAGTTCCAGTAATTAATAGTGTGTTCAACAATCTGCTTTCAAAATATCTAATCTAGTCAAGAGCATTATAGATGAGGAAATTTTGCAAGGGAATCTCAACCATAGAAACTTTCCTCCGAACTTGGAAGTGCTGAGTACTGAGTGCTGAGTGCTGAGTGCTGAGTTATGAGTTAAAGATATCTACTTTTCACCCCTGCCCCCTGCCTCCTTTTCTCAAGGAGTATTTTGTACTTCAGGCGTTGGTTGAGGTGTTTCATCCACAGGCGGGTTATTGTTACTGTCTGTAGGAATGGTGGGTGTTGGTGTAAACGCTGGCGGAAACGTTGGTGTTGGTGTTGCTGTCGGTGTTGGTGTTGGTGTTAGTTCTGGTGGAAATGTGGGTGTTAACGTTGGTGTTGGTGTTACTGTCGGTGTTGGTTGGAGTGGATTTTCTAATGCCACCCTGAGATTATAATCACTTTCACTAACTCCAGAATCTAGTGTTAACTGGACAGCATATCTACCGTTTCTTGGCAAGATTCCTGTATAAGAGCTTACTTGTTGGGCGCTACTGTCAAGCACTTGGCGATTCGGAGCTAAAACCGTCAAAGTAATGCCTGTACCTTGTTCTAATACTGTAGTTAACTTCGCACCAGCTTGCCCAAAAAATGTATATTCTGCAACTTGACCAGCTTTCAGCGAATTTTCAACTGTCGCGGTGTTTGATGCGTCTAATCTCAGGCGCTTACTAGTAATGGTTGGTTCCGTATTAGTCGGTGTAGCTGTTCCGAATGGTGTACCGCCAGAAATCACAGGTGAAGGAAAAGTCTGGGGTGCAGGCGGTGTTGTTTCTGGTTGTGTATTAGACTGACTGCGAATCGAACTCACCAGCGCCCAAGAACCCACACCCGCTAAAATAACTACCGCACTCCCAATTGCACCCAAAGCTAACGGGTTATCTAACACCGAGTTAGCACGGCTAGGGGGAATTGCTGGATCTGGTCGGTTAGATGGCTGCGGTGGAATTGCATCGGGACGACGACCGACAGCAATTGTTTGCACATTTGTTACTTCTGGCGATGTGGCTACACCGGGTTGTTCAACAAATTGTAATGCTTGAACTACCTCGGTCGCACTTTGATAGCGATCGCTAGGGCTAGGGTGTAACATCCGATTAATTACCTGGGCAAATTGCGGACTCACCCTCACAAATCTTTGCCAAGTCCAGGTAAGTTGCGTTTCATCAAACAACTCAGATGGTTCTTTACCTGTTAGTAAAACTATCGCTGTTACAGCTAACGCATATAAATCACTGCTGGGGTAGGCGCGTCCAGTTTGCATTTGTTCACTAGGCGAGTAACCCAATTTACCCACACTAGTAACATTGATATTAGTATCAGCAGTTTGCAAGCGCGTTGCAATTTCTTTGACGACACCAAAATCAATTAATACTGGCAAGCGATCGCTATCTCGGAAAATAATATTTTCAGGAGAAATATCACGGTGGATAATCCCGCGACTATGAATGTGGTCTAATACAGGCAAAAGCGATCGCATCAACTGTAATACATCTGCTTCACTGAAAGTTTGACCTACAGATTGTTTCTCAGCTAATAAAGCGCGATAAGTTTTTCCAGCCACATAATCTTCCACCAAAAATAAACGGTGGTCTTGCTCAAATCTTTCCCGGAATTTTGGTACTTGTGGGTGTTCAATCTGATATAAAATCGTGGCTTCCCGTTGAAAAAGTTCTTGGGCTTTTTCCCAAGCACCAGCCCCAGCTGCGATCGGAATTAATTCTTTAATCGCACATAATTCATTAAAGCGGCGCTGATCTTCGGCTAAATAAGTTCTCCCAAATCCTCCTTGTCCCAGGATTTGAATGATCCGATAACGGTTTTGTAAGACAGTACCAATTGAAATTGGAGGTTGCATAAATAAATTCAAATTTAATCATAACTAATAAGACCGCCCTCACAAAGCTGAGTCTGGAGGACACAATACATAAAATTGACTCAAAATTTCGCTTTACGGGATAGTGTCATAGTTTGAGGATTTTGCACCTTCCACCCCTAAATTTTTTACCCTCATACACATCAAATTGCGAACCCATCACTCCCACCTTGGATTTTTCATTTTCATACGTCAGTTACACGACAAATACCTGCGGCGATATTTTACCCTAAGAAAAGCAATAATCCCATTTAGATTAGCAAAACCACAGAAAAAATTGCCCAAATAGCAACAGAGAAATCATCAATGGGAGTTGATGCTGCTGCGGACTAACACCCCAAAAGCAACATCCCGGTTTCTTAGTTTCCCAGCTAATTTTCCAGATTTGAAAATTTTTGTCCAATTTATAATCCAAAAATAGAGTTTGTCAGTTTATAATTTTGTAGCTGGTATCATAAAATATTCTTCTACCCCAGAAGAATTTAATTTTGGGTATTTCTACTGTCTGAGTTCCTGTTCTACTTCACTTAAGCTGAAAAGAGTTGGTCTCAGTAATCAATACAGTTGGTAGAATTATTACTCTGCCAGACTAATCTAGAGGAAATTTGAGTTGTTGAGAACAGCTCAACTAAGGGGCTAACTAACACACTATATGTCAGTTACGGATTTGATGGTTTGTTTACCACTAAAAACTGAAAAATGGATTGATGGTAGCTCTATTGAGAAATGTTTAAAGTTTGTATGAAAGCTTAAATAAAGCTCACAGATGTTTATTTAGCCTATTCCGGTTAAATCTGGTAATTACCTAAATGATAATCTCGCCATGAATGCACTTCGAGGATCTGCTGTGCTCAGTTCTGCCGCTTTTAAGGTGCAGCCAGCTGCAACAGGACTAACCGACAACCATCGCCTGCGGCTATTTTCTGGCTCTGCCAATATACAACTGTCTCAAGAAGTCGCTCGTTACCTGGGGATGGACTTGGGGCCAATGATTCGCAAACGATTTGCGGATGGAGAACTTTATGTTCAAATCCAAGAATCAATCCGGGGTTGTGATGTCTATTTAATTCAGCCATCTTGTCAACCAGTTAATGATCACTTAATGGAATTACTGATTATGATTGATGCCTGTCGTCGGGCTTCAGCCAGACAGGTAACAGCAGTTCTTCCATATTATGGTTACGCTCGCGCTGATCGCAAAACCGCAGGACGAGAGTCAATCACAGCCAAACTGGTTGCTAACCTGATTACAGAAGCAGGTGCTGACCGCGTTCTGGCAATGGATCTACACGCCGCCCAAATTCAAGGTTACTTCGATATACCCTTTGATCATGTTTACGGTTCGCCAGTCATACTCGATTACTTGACCAGTAAACAACTGCATGATCTGGTAGTTGTTTCTCCTGATGTCGGTGGTGTAGCACGGGCGAGAGCATTTGCTAAAAAACTCAATGATGCTCCTCTTGCCATTATTGATAAACGCCGTCAAGCTCATAATGTAGCGGAAGTCTTGAACGTCATCGGCGATGTCAAAGGCAAAACAGCCGTGTTGGTAGACGACATGATTGATACAGGCGGCACCATTGCCGAAGGCGCTAGATTGCTGCGTGAAGAAGGAGCGCGTCAGGTATATGCCTGTGCAACTCATGCAGTTTTCTCCCCCCCAGCAATTGAACGGTTATCAAGCGGCTTGTTTGAAGAAGTCATCGTCACAAACACGATACCCCTCCCAGAAGACAAACGCTTTCCGCAATTAGTAGTGCTTTCCGTGGCCAATCTTTTAGGAGAAACCATCTGGCGGATTCACGAAGATACCTCTGTAAGTAGTATGTTCCGTTAGCCAAAAAAAGACTGTTATTCAAGTTACAGTCTGGCGTAAATAAACATTAAATTTTGAAGTATGAAGTCGAGAAATAATTCTCCTTCGTGCTTCAATTTTTATTTTTGGATCATTGTATTAACCACAGAGGCGCAGAGTTTACAGAGGAAAAGCTTAAAATTGAAGTGTCCATCCAGCCACAGTATCATGAACAGCGAAAAAGTAACAGTGCAGCCTTGGTACACTGTCACTGATGAAGAACTAATGCTGATGAGTTCGCAAAACCCAGAACTGCGGTTTGAACGTAACGCTGATGGAACAATAGAAACTATGCCACCAACTGGGGGAATTTCAGGAAATAGAGAGGCGAAAGCGGTTGCTTATTTGCTGGCTTGGGTAGAAAGTCAAGATTTAGGCGAAGTGTTTGGGCCAAGCACAGGTTTTAAATTAGCAAATACAGCCGTGAAATCACCTGATGCTGCTTTCGTTGCGAAAGGACGCTTACCAGAAAATTGGGATCAGCAAGAAGATGCGTTTATTAACCTAGCACCAGACTTTGTAATCAAAATTCGTTCTAAAAATGACAGCTTGCCAAAACTCAAAGCAAAAATGGCAGAATACATTGCCAATGGTGTGCAGTTAGGCTGGTTAATTGACCGTCAAAATCAGCAAGCTTTCGTTTATCGTCGTGATGGTTCCATTACCCAGTACCCAGCAACAGCAACTTTAAATGGTGAAGATGTTGTCCCAGGATTTACCCTAGCTTTGGCAAAATTATTGTGATTAATCGTGGTTTGGAATTAGACAGGGAGTAATTGCTGATGTCGCTATCAACTCAAATATCTTCCAACCTTTCCCTAGAAGCATTTCTCAACTTACCAGAAACTAAACCAGCAAGTGAATATATTGACGGACGCATCTACCAAAAACCAATGCCCCAAGGAAAACATAGTCTTCTGCAAACTCGGTTATCAACTAATATTAATCAGGTTGGTGAACCTCAACAAAAAGCTTTAGCCTTAACCGAATTACGCTACACTTTTGAAGGATGTTCCTTAGTTCCAGATATTGCTGTATTTGAATGGTCACGCATTCCAAGCGATGAAAACGGAGAAATTGCCAATAAATTTGAAAGCTACCCAGATTGGACTATTGAAATTTTATCACCCGATCAATCACCCAACAGAGTAATTAATAAAATTATTTTCTGTATTAACCACGGGACTAAATTAGGCTGGTTTATTGACCCTAATGATAAATCAGTGATGGTATTTCAACCGAACAAATTGCCAGAAGTGAAATATGATGCGGATATTTTACCTGTCCTGGATGTGTTAGGTGATTGGCAAGTAAAAGCAGCAGATATTTTTAATTTGTTGAAAGTGAAATAATTCAACAAACTATACAGGTAACTCTGAACTAGGAACATTATCAGTGACACAACTATCTATTTTTTCAGCGACGGTCACAGTTAGTTTTAATCCTAAAGCATTTAGCCAAGTTCCCAAATGGTAAATTGCTTCACTTCCTTGCTGGGATAATATCTCATCTAGTTGTTCTTGATGCAATTTTGCTTTTTCAGAACTCATTTTTTGTTCGCTAAGTGCTTCAGAAACATGGCTGAGTGCTAATTTAAGTAATCTTGGGTCTAGTTCTTCGCCCTCTTCTAATTCCATGTGTGTTTCAAGATAACATGCAGCGTAGCTTGGGTCTTTGAGATGAGAAATTAGAAAGTCGTGATAAGGTAAGCTCTTGGGCATTGTCTCAACTCCTGTAATTTTTCCAGTATTCTATCGCTTGACTAATATCTTGGTCTTGACTACTTTTATCGCCACCACATAAAAGAATCACAATCGTATTACCAATCTGTCCAAAATAGATCCGATAACCAGGGCCATAGTCGATTTTGAATTCACATACACCTTCTCCTACTGAGCGATAATTACCTAAGTTACCAAGACTAACGCGGTTAAGTCTTTTATTAATTTTAATTTGCGCCTTGGAATCGCGTAGTGAATTAAACCATTCATCAAAAGGAATCTTCCCATCAGGTGTTATGTATCGTTGAATTTGTCGCGGTTGTGCTTCCATAATTCGATTTTATGATAAGAGCGATCGCATCTATGCTGATTTACCAAATGCCCATAATAGTTCCAAATGCAACCGAGTTTAAAACACTACGCTGATTACTTACAGATGGCTTTTGAGTTAAATCTTTGCTCCCTTGCTGAAATCATCAACTGGGCAGATAAACTAATTGAAGAATATGACCATCCTGAAAATTGGATGATTGAGCTATCAACAAGTGCATACAAACATCCATTAGATGCTATTCACCTGCTGTATTTGATTCCAGGTGAACCAGATTTAGACATATCCTTGAAATTGTTAATTGCTAAATTGGGTCAAATTTATCCCAGACTTTTGCCTGATAATGGTCGTTTTGCCAAACCTGAACACAGTAAATTATTGCGATCGCTCTATCACTTAATTGTTGATCATAGCTCTTGTGACAAACTAAGAGGTGCTATCTATCAGATTGACATGGATCTTGATTATGTAGAGCAAGGTTATGGAGACTGGTCAGTAATTCAGCAAGACTATGAAGAATTACTTGCAACTAGTTGTGATTATCAGCAAGGGATCGATTTCCCATTACACTGATTACTAGTATAGATAGCTACAAAAATCATATTTTTGGACTACACAATCGCAAGACTCTCAGTAACCTCGTCTCAGAGATTATGCCTAAACAATTGTAAATTATTTATAAACTTTTCGCTTATATTTTAAACTTGCTGAATTTTTCTTCAGCAGTATCTATAAAATGCCTTGCAATTGTGTCAATTACGCTAGAATTGTTAAAGGTTCTTTACAGAATTTGCAGAACACCCCCAATTCTGTTAAAACAGCCTAGCACACTTAAATGTAAGTCTAAAAACCCCTCTAGAGTCAAAGTAAGCTTCTATGACGCTCCCAATTCGTAACGTCGCCATTATCGCCCACGTAGACCACGGCAAAACCACCTTGGTTGATGCACTCCTCAAACAATCCGGCATTTTCCGCGAAGGCGAAGACGTTCCGGATTGCGTCATGGACTCCAACGCCCTCGAACGTGAGCGCGGAATTACTATTCTGTCTAAAAATACAGCAGTTCGCTACAAAGAAACGCTGATCAATATTGTTGACACGCCCGGACACGCCGACTTCGGTGGTGAAGTTGAACGCGTACTTGGCATGGTTGATGGTTGTCTTCTAATTGTCGATGCCAATGAAGGCCCCATGCCTCAAACACGATTTGTGTTGAAAAAAGCTTTGGAAAAAGGCTTGCGCCCCATCGTTGTTATCAATAAGATTGACCGCGCTAAAGCTGACCCACACGTTGCTGTGGATAAGGTGTTGGATCTGTTCTTAGAATTAGGTGCAGACGAAGACCAGTGCGATTTTACCTATCTGTTCGCCTCCGGTATGGCTGGTTATGCCAAAGAAAGCTTGGAAGCAGAATCGGTAGATATGCAGCCTCTGTTTAATGCGATTCTCCAACACGTTCCACCACCAGTAGGCGACATCAACAAGCCCCTGCAATTGCAAGTCACAACCCTAGATTATTCTGAATACTTGGGACGAATTGTCATTGGCAGAATCCACAACGGGACTATCCGCGCTGGACAACAAGCGGCTTTGGTTACAGAGAGTGGCGCTATTGTCAAGGGCAAAATCACCAAATTGATGGGATTTGAAGGGTTGAAGCGAGTAGAGATGGAAGAAGCAACCGCCGGTTATATCGTCGCGGTGGCTGGTTTTGCTGATGCTTACATTGGTGAAACAATTACTGACCCAACCGAACCCCAAGCCTTACCACTAATTAAAGTGGATGAGCCTACCTTGCAAATGACCTTTTGGGTAAATGATTCACCCTTTGCTGGTCAAGAAGGTAAATTGGTAACATCCAGACAAGTACGCGATCGCCTATTCCGCGAACTAGAAACCAACGTTGCTTTACGGGTAGAAGAAACCGACTCCCCCGATAAATTCCTAGTTTCCGGTCGTGGTGAATTGCACCTGGGTATCTTAATTGAAACCATGCGCCGCGAAGGTTTTGAGTTCCAAGTATCCCAACCACAAGTAATTTACCGCGAAATCAACGGTCAACCTTGCGAACCTTATGAACTCTTGGTTTTAGACGTTCCTGCCGATGCAGTTGGTAGCTGTATTGAGCGTTTGGGACAACGCAAAGGCGAAATGCAAGATATGCAGCCTGGAAGTGGCGATCGCACCCAGCTAGAGTTTGTCATTCCCGCCCGTGGTTTGATTGGTTTCCGTGGTGAATTCATGCGGATGACCCGTGGTGAAGGTATCATGAACCACAGCTTCCTAGATTACCGTCAACTCAGTGGTGATATTGAAGCCCGTAATAAAGGCGTTCTCATCTCCTTTGAAGAAGGCGTTTCTACTTTCTACGCCATGAAGAACGCCGAAGATAGAGGTTCATTCTTTATCACTCCCGGCACTAAAGTTTACCGAGGGATGATTGTCGGTGAACACAACCGTCCTCAAGACTTAGAATTGAATGTCTGCAAAACCAAGCAGTTAACTAACCACCGTGCCGCCGGTGGCGATGAACTAGTTCAATTGCAAGCACCAATCGACATGAGTTTAGAGCGTGCATTGGAGTACATCGGCCCTGATGAGTTGGTGGAAGTTACACCCCAATCTATTCGCCTACGGAAGATGTCGAAGAAGTTAGCGAAACGGTAACTTTTAGCAGTCGGTTTTCCTACCTAGATAATCAATAACATCATAAAAGCCTGCTGATGCAGGCTTTTTTTGTAAAGTAATTCTGTACTCTGTACTAGTAAAATTTTGTGCTATGCGGTAGTATAAATTTATCAATTCAAATAAATTAATTTTAGTAAATTTACTTGCAAACATATTAGCTATAGAGTTTTTTATGAACAATGGAAATGGAAAACCCAATAAAATTTACAACATTAATGGTAACTTTAACAAGTCTATTTCTGTTGGAGCTAATTATTTAGAAGTTCACGGGAATTATATAAATAATACTCAGGATCTATCTCAAGTTATTTCTCAGATACAAGATTTATTAAATCAGCTAGAAAAACAAGGCTACTCTTCCCAAGAGGCTCAACAGAAAGTTGCTAACCATTGGGTGAATGAGGTTCAAAACAACCCTAATACTAAAGGTAAACTCGTTAAATTAGGAAAATACATAAGTGATGTCGGTACTAGTGCCGTTGTAGGAGAAGCTACGTTAAGTGTTATTAGATTGATTTTTGCTTCATTAGGTATTCCTCTGCCATTCTAAATTGTCAATTAATTCAATACTAAAAAGTACTGATCAGAATTGGAAATATGAAAATTCTAATAAAGGAAATATTCAGAGAGTTATTTCATCTGATCAATAGGCTTTCTTTTGTAGAGAAGATAATATATATTTTGTTGAGTATAGCTTTACTTCGGGCTGCATATTTCACTATTTTTAATATTTCACAACAGTTAATTAATTACTTTTTAGAAAATTATCAAATTATTATGGTTCTTCCGGTAATTTTATGGAGAATTAGTAGTAAAGTGCCAAGTTAATAAGCTACGTAAGCGGAAATTACTAAAGTTGCGAAAGCCATATCCAAGTCTTTTGATTAACTTG
>NZ_JACJTB010000079.1 GCF_014698475.1 Nostoc spongiaeforme FACHB-130
AACTCAAGCAATATCGAGGGATTGCGACGCGCTATGATAAACGCGCTACCAACTTTCTGGGTGCAATTTATCTTGTTGCTTCTATTATTTGGCTTAATTGATGACACGCCCTAGTATTTCTTGGATAAAAATAGTAGAATTTAATATTATTGTACCTGAAATAGCAGCTTGGGACTTGGGAAAAGGAGAATCTCAAGTATTGAGTTTGGCACTCCAAAATTCAGAATTTGCTGCTATTGTTGACGATAGGGCAGCACGCCGTTGTGGTCAAGCTTTAGGAATTACTACCATTGGTACGGGAGGTTTGCTGATATTAGCAAAAAGACGTGGACTCATTGCCAGCATATCTCCTAGAATCCGAGATTTACGTGATGCTGGTTTGTGGTTATCTGATACTTTGGTAGAATTACTAAAACAACAAGCAGGGGAATAAGGATTGATGTAAAAAGCGATCGCCCATAGTTTACCATCTCCAATCACCAAGCGATCGCTCTTTAATTTTCCCGCAAATTTAAAATTATTCTTCCTCTGTCAGAGCCGCATCAAAAACCTGTTGTGCAGTAAAGTTAAGGTCAGGAAAAGCAGGCGAGACAATCACGTCATTACCACGGAACATTCTTTTTACGTATTCTCCATCAACCAGTTCGCAGATAAAAATCGTAGGTTCTTTAGGATTACCGATAAATTCTCGTCCTCCCAAAGCTGCATAATCTACAATCCAGTACTCAGATACACCAATGATTTCATAGTCCGCAAACTTTTTATGATAATCGTCACGCCAGTTAGTACTAACAATCTCAATAATCAAGGGTATGGATGAACCGTCCATCACGGTTGATTCTTTTTTCCATAGTGGTTCGTGAACCAGATTTTTCCGATTTAATAACAAAATATCAGGGGAGTAACCTGATTCGTTTTCGGGTGGTTTGACTAGCGCGGTTTTTGGTAAGAAGTACGGTAATTTTAACCGTTTGTATTCTGGCACAACCTCTTCAACTAAAAAACCCACAACTCCTTCATGACCTCCAACGGGTTGTGCCATTTCCACAATCACTCCATCATGCAATTCGTAACGTCCCCCTTCGGGTCGCCACGCCGCAAATTCTGCAAATGTTACTACTTTAGGTAAGGCTTGAGCCATAGTTACAACCTCTACATTTATACAATAGAAGGAACTTGCAAAAACTCTCGCACCCGTCGCAAGTAAGTCGGCGCATCTTCCAACATAGGGAAATGTGCTGTATCAGGAATCAACACAAACTCAACTTGGTCATTCATGGCTGCGGCTTCTTTTCCCATTGCGGCGGGAATTATCTGGTCATATTCACCCGCAATTAGCAGCGTTGGCATTGTTAATTTAGCAAATTCTTGCGGCATCAATTCCGATTGTGCTTTACTAACAGATGTAAAAATTGTGCCTAAAGCAGCATCATAATCTGCATCTAAAAAATCTTGTAGAAAAGCCTGACGTTCAGCTTTTGCTATGGAACGATGTAAAAATCTCGCCATAAACATCCGGTCAACAAATGGAATTTTACCTAACCATTTGGGACGAAATTTAACTACATAACCACCAAATTTATGAAAGGCTGTAAAAGCTTTTTCATCATATTCAAAAATCCCACTACAAGTTAAAATTCCTCGCTCTACTTTTTGGGGATAGCGGTTAAAAAACAAAGTCGCAACGGACGCACCCATTGAATGGGCATTGATGTAAACACGCCCAAGATGCAACTCATCTAAAAGTACTGCTAAATCATCAGCATATTCTTCCAATTCATAAGTTAACTCTTGAATTGCGGCTGATGTTTCTTGACTAGACACAGAAGTAGCAACAGACTCACTCGCTGGGACTATAGTTGGTTTCCCACCAGAACGCCCAAACCCGCGCATATCATAAAGTAAACAATCAAATTGGTCTGATAAAGCTGCCGCAGTGCTTTTCCAATACCTAGCTGAACCAGCCCAACCGTGAACGAACACCATCACGGGTTTGTTCACAGCAACAGATGATTGTTTCACCCACTCGTAGTAATGTTCAACGCCACGAACAGCAATATAAGGCATGTTTGAGAGTTAGCATTTAGGAGATAAAAGTTAGGAGTTTTGAGTTTGTAATTAATTACTCACTCAAAACTCCTCTTTCCTAACTTTAATCAATACTCAGCACTTAAAACCCAACACTTAGCACTAATTTACGCTGATTCTGGTTTTGGTAGTGAAGATGGATGTACTATCAGTTCGGCGGTAGAGCGTTTCTCGACCATTTCTCGCGTTACTGTGCAGCGAGTCACGTCTTTACGAGATGGTAACTCGTACATCACATCTAGCATGAGTTCTTCAACAATACCCCGCAATGCTCTTGCACCCGTTTTGCGGCGGTAGGCTTCTTGAGCGATCGCTCGCAAGGCATCTTGTTTAAAATCTAATTGGACGTTATCCATCTTCAGCAGTTTTTGGTATTGTTTCACCAAAGCACTGCGCGGTTGAGTCAAAATCGCCATTAGTGCTTCTTCATCCAGAGGATCAACCACCGCCACCATTGGTATTCGACCAATAAACTCTGGAATCATGCCAAATTTTACCAAATCATCTGGTTCCAGGTTGTGCAACACATCGGCGGCGCGTTTTTCTTTTGATTGGCCTTCTCCTGGCTGTACAAAACCGATTGACTTTTTACCGGCTCTTTGCTCTACCACTTTTTCTAAGCCAACGAAAGCGCCACCACAGACAAATAGAATATTACTGGTATCAATTTGGATGCAGTCTTGATACGGATGTTTACGTCCTCCTTGTGGTGGTACGTTGGCGATCGTACCTTCTAGCATTTTCAGTAATGCTTGCTGTACGCCTTCACCAGAAACATCCCGTGTAATTGATGGATTTTCACTCTTGCGGGCAATTTTATCAATTTCATCGATGTAGATAATTCCGCGTTGAGCTTCTTCTACATCCAAGTCTGCTACTTGCAACAGGCGCAGCAAGATATTTTCCACATCTTCACCGACGTAGCCTGCTTCTGTTAATGTGGTAGCATCCGCCACGGCAAAAGGTACATCTAAAATCTTAGCTAGAGTTTGTGCTAACAGGGTTTTGCCGCAACCAGTCGGGCCAATTAACAAAATGTTAGACTTCTGTAGCTCTACTGCGTCATCTGCTCCGTTTTTGCCACTGCCTTTAGACTGCAAGATTGCCAGCCGCTTGTAGTGGTTGTAAACTGCGACTGACAAAACTTTTTTGGCTTCGTCTTGGCCAATGACATGCTCATCAAGATACTTTTTAATCTCTCTGGGTTTTGGTATCTGATTAAATGAGAGATTAGCAGAACGGTTTCGACGTTTTTGAGGTACTTCAGACTTGGGTGCTGGTTGTGGCGCTACACCATTGGTGTCCAGTAACTCCTCATCTAGTATTTCATTACACAAGTCAACGCACTCGTCGCAGATGTAAACTCCCGGCCCTGCGATCAACTTACGCACCTGCTCTTGAGACTTGCCACAAAACGAACATTTTAAATGGGAGTCGTACTTAGACATACCAGCCTCTTATTTCAGAATGGTGACGTTTTCCCCAGCTGTGGGAAGATTTTGTCGGGAGATTACCTGATCAATCAAACCGTAATTTTTAGCTTCTTCTGCCGACATGAAAAAGTCGCGGTCTGTATCTGCTTCGATTCTCTCTAGAGGTTGACCAGTATGATGAGCCAATAACTGATTCAACTGTGCCTTGATATAAAGAATCTCTCTGGCTTGAATTTCTATATCAATGGCTTGACCTTGAGCGCCACCCAGGGGTTGATGGATCATAATTCGAGAGTCAGGTAAAGACATCCGCTTACCTGCGGTTCCAGCCGCTAACAAAAATGCGCCCATGCTTGCAGCTAATCCAAAACAGATCGTCACAACATCAGGGCGGATTTGTTGGATTGTATCATAAATTGCCATTCCTGCGTAGACGGAACCGCCAGGAGAATTTATGTACAACTGAATGTCTTTTTCTGGGTCTTCGGAATCTAAGAACAGCAACTGCGCCACGATGGAATTAGCAACGGTATCATCAATGGCTGTTCCTAAAAAAATAATCCGCTCTCGTAACAGGCGGGAGTAGATATCAAATGCTCTTTCTCCCATACCCGACTGCTCTACCACAGTTGGCACAATGCTGTTAGGGCCATTTAGATGGGAGTTAATAGCTAGGTGGCTGGAACTGATGATGGGGTAATTTCCCGACTGCGATAAAAGCATAGGAGAATATCTGAGAATTAATAGGACTTAGCTTAAGGCAGCGATCGCTGCTTTTTCCACGGATGAGATTTTGATTTGAGCTATGTGTTAACCATTATGCCTCATCCAGATTTTTCTCGTGTAACACAGTATCAAGCTCAGATCGTTACAGGTAAAGAATTTTGTCTAAAATACTAGCAATCTTAAGCCTCCCTTAAATGTTGACGACCGAGTGCTGAGTAATAATTTTTCACACTCAACCCAGATATTTACTACCCTAGCCTAATCTACCCAAAACAGGATTGCGATCGCCCAAAAGTAGAGATAGCCGAAGAGGAGTGCTGAGTGCTGAGTAAGTTTCTCCTTGCACCCTGCACCCTGCACCCTTACACCCCTATCCTTCTACTGCTGATTCTGCCGTAGCTTCGCTGTTGCTTGCCTCAGTCTCAGGTGCAGTTGCTTCATCTGCTGGTTCTGCTTGGGCGTTTAAAGTACCTTCTGGGACTAATTCAACTGATGAGTTGTCTAAGAGCCAATTGAGAATTTTGTCACTCAGCAGTTCATTTTCCACCATAGAGCTGAGTTTTTCTTCGTCAATATCTTCATCAGCATACTGCTCTAACAGTTCTGTCACTCTGGCTTGGAGTTCTTCTGGTGTAACTACCAAAGATTCGCGTTTGCCGATTTCTCGTAGGGCTAAAGAACGTTTGATGCGTTCAATTGCCTCTGGGCGCGATCGCTCCCGCAATTGCGGAATAATATCTTGAGTAAACAGCTTTTTCACATCCAAACCCTGTTGCGCCAAGCGCATAGCAGTTTGAGTCAGCATTGCATCAACTTCTTGCTCAATCAAAGTTCCTGGCAAATCAATTTCTACGTGCTTCAGTAGTTCTGCCAGTAGTGCTTCTTGCTTGTTGGTTTTGGTTTTGTCTTCAGCTTCTTTTTGATACCGATCTTCTAAAGATTTCCGCAGTTCTTCTAAGGTTTCAAAATCGCTGACTTCTTGAGCAAAATCATCATCTAATTCTGGCAGTTCTTTTTCCTTCAGTTCCTTGAGGGTGACTGTAAAAATTGCTGGTTTGCCTGCTAATTCTTCGTTGACATAAGGATCTGGAAACTGGGCTGAGATTTCCTTGGTTTCCCCAGGGTTCATCCCGACTATACCTGTGACAAAACCAGGGATAAATTTATCTTCTTGTAACTCGACTTGAAAATCAGTCGCATCACCGCCAGGAATTGGCGTTGGTTCGGCATCAGGATCATCGCCTTCAGCTTTAGCTATCACCCCTTGAAAATCGACAACAGCCACATCACCAATTTGGGCGGCTCTACCTTCGACTGGAATAAGTGTGGACATTTGTTGGCGTTCTTTTTCCAGGACATTATCTACCTGGGTGGGGTCATATTTAATTTCTTCTGCTTGGGCTTGTAACCCGGTGTACTGGTTCAGGGTGACTTCCGGTTCCACATCCACAGCCACCAAGAATGTCAGGGGTTTTCCCGGTTCATAATTATTGATCAAGTCTTCAAAGGAAGAGCGCAATTGCGGTTGACCAATTGCTTGAATGTCTTCTTGTTTAACCGCTTGTTCAATGCCATCTTGAATCAGTTCTTCTAAGGCGGCGGCCTTAATGCGACTTACCCCCAGGCGCTGAAGCAATATCGGTCGAGGCACTTTACCTTTACGAAACCCAGGAATATTAACAGTACTGGATAAGTTTTTAATAACTTGTTCGTAGGTTTGCTGAGTGATTTCTGGTGTAATCTCTATCTCTAGCCCGATTTGGCTGGCGGGAAGTTTCTCCTGGGTAACTTTCATGCTTCGTCTCTATTTAGTATTTTTAACTCCAAGAACACATAAGCCACAACTTAACGCTTATGCGCTTTGATATCTCTAGGTAAGAATGGCAAGTGCCTTCAGTAGATATCCAGTTTACTGCCAATGGCAAAGGACTTGACACTTTACCACAATAAATTTATCTATACACCCTCTCACGCTAAACTTGTGAGGTCTGTTTACCCAACAAGTCCCAGTTTAATATGTAGCTTGCTAGTTGACTTTCTGGGCTGAATGCCACTTGGATCATAGTACATTGATGATCTGCCTTCTGGCTTGAAAGTGCTGAGTAAAGAGACTAGTACAACAAGGCAAAAGGAAAAAGGCAAAAGGAAAAAGAAAGAATCTAAAACCCTTACGCCACGCACCCCTACACCCTTACACCGTTCGACTAACGCTCACGGCGAAGCTCTTACACCCAATCTTCATAGACAATCTTGGTGCGTACATTCTGAGCAAGAATGGTAATGGTTGAGCCTGATTTACTAGAGGTTTTTTTCTGAGCCGTAATTTGTTGTAGAATAATATATACTTTTTTAGTTGGTAGAAAATTTACCGGGCAATTATAAAAAATTGTAAATTTTTCAGATATTTATTAAGATATATAACCCAAAAATTAACCTACCTTGATTAAAAAGCTGCAATAAAACCAAAAAATTATTCAAAATCTGCTATTGCCATTGCCATAAATCTCAAGTTCAAAACATTACTCATCACCTCTTAAATGAAGGGAGGAAGTTCATTTGTCTAAAACATATCGTGTAGCTATTTTGGGTGCGACTGGTGCTGTCGGTACAGAGTTGCTGGAATTATTAGAAAGCCGGAATTTTCCACTGGCGGAATTAAAATTACTGGCCTCTGAGCGCAGCGCAGGGCGATCGCTTAAATTTAAAGGAGAAGATTTATTAGTAGAACCAGTTAGCGATCGCGCTCTGGAAAATGTAGATTTGGTATTAGCCAGTGCTGGGGGTTCCACATCCAAAAAATGGGTTCCTGTGGCCGTTGCAAAAGGCGCAGTTGTCATTGATAACTCCAGTGCTTTTCGGATGAACCCCCAAGTGCCTTTAGTTGTGCCGGAAGTGAATCCCCAAGCCGCAGCCGCCCATCAAGGTATTATCGCAAATCCCAACTGCACAACAATTTTGATGACAGTGGCAATTTGGCCCTTACATCAAATCCAACCGATCAAACGGATTATTGCCGCCACCTATCAATCAGCCAGTGGTGCTGGTGCCAAAGCAATGGCAGAAGTGAAGACACAAGCTGCTGCCATTCTCCAAGGACAAGAACCAGTTGCAGAAGTTCTGCCTTATCCTTTAGCATTTAACTTATTTCCTCACAATACCCCGATCAATGATTTTGGGTACTGTGAAGAAGAAATGAAAATGGTGAATGAAACGCGGAAGATTTTTGACACTCAAGAAGTTAGGATTAGTGCAACTTGTGTACGGGTTCCCGTACTTCGCGCCCATTCCGAAGCCATTAATCTAGAATTTGACACTCCATTTAGCCCAGATACCGCCAGAGAAATCTTAAGTAATGCGCCAGGGGTGAAACTAGTAGAAGATTGGCGGGCAAATCATTTCCCCATGCCCATAGAAGCAACTGGCCGAGATGAAGTGTTAGTGGGGAGAATTCGTCAGGATATATCTCATCCCTGCGGCTTAGAATTGTGGCTTTGTGGTGATCAAATCCGCAAAGGTGCAGCTTTAAACGCCGTGCAGATTGCAGAATTATTAGTGGAAAAAAATCTGCTCACCCCAGTAGCAGCATATATCTCTCAGTAGTTTTGTGTCATCAGTCCAACAAGTATGACAACAAACAAATGAGTGCATCACTCTTGAAAGTAATTGGCGAATAAGCTATTACATTATAGAAAACCACCAAGATAACAAAAACCAAGCAGGTAATCAGGAGAAAAACGAGGGTGGGAGATTTTGGTAGAGTTTTAACCGCTATGATCACACCGTTTAAACCAGACGGTAGTGTTAACTATGGTGTAGCGGCAGAACTAGCAGCGCATCTAGCTAACAACGGAACAGACACGTTGGTGGTATGCGGTACAACAGGAGAATCCCCAACCCTAACTTGGGAGGAGGAATACCAGCTATTTTTAGAAGTATTGCAGGCCGTGTCCGGCAAAGCCAAGGTGATAGCGGGATGCGGTTCCAATTCCACCAAAGAAGCGATCGCAGCTACCCAAAAAGCGGCTAAAATAGGAGTACACGGTACATTACAAGTTGTACCTTATTACAATAAACCGCCCCAAGCTGGTCTATATCAACATTTTCAGGCAATTGCCCAATCTTGCCCTGAAACTCCCGTGTTGTTATATAACATTCCTGGTCGTACCGGTCAAAATCTCAGTGCCGAAACCGTTGCCAAATTAGCAGAAATTGATAATATTGTTGGAATAAAAGAAGCCAGTGGTAATTTAGACCAGGCAAGTGAAATCCGTCGCTTGACATCACAAGAATTTCAGATTTACGCTGGAGATGATTCCCTTACCTTGCCCTTGTTAGCACTGGGGGCAACAGGAGTAGTCAGTGTGGCTTCTCATCTGGTAGGAAACCAACTACAGCAGATGATTCAAGCTTTTAGTGCGGGAAAAATTGCAGAAGCTAGAGACATTCATCTCCAACTCTTCCCGTTATTTAAAGCTTTATTTATCACTACAAACCCCATTCCCATTAAACAAGCACTCAAACTTCAAGGTTGGGAGGTTGGTTCAACTCGTCCGCCGCTATGTGATGCTGACTCAGAAATAAGCCAAAAACTGGAGGCGGTGCTTCAGAAACTGAATTTAATCTTAGACAGTATATGATTGGCAATTTGCCGCAAATCTATATATGAATAATGGGCAGATTTTCAGGATGCACTTTTTTCAACAGTGCTAGTACTGCTCAGATATTGACGATTTCGATTTTATTGCACCAAAAGTTGAAAATCTAAACGAAATTTGACTGCTTTCCCAGAGAGAGCCAGTGTTGTCTTTAATACAAGCTTGCTAACCTTCAATTTATTAACACTAAACCACAATCTAACTAAGGAGAAAATGGCTAGAAACGAAGCTGACTCCGCCCTGAAAATTATTCCTTTGGGCGGTTTACATGAAATTGGCAAAAATACCTGTATTTTTGAATACGAAGATGAAATTGTTTTATTAGATGCAGGTTTGGCTTTCCCTACGGAAGCAATGCACGGTGTAAATATTGTCCTGCCTGATACGACATATCTCAGAGAAAACCGCGACAAAATCAAAGGGATGATCGTCACCCACGGTCATGAAGACCATATTGGTGGCATTGCTTTTCACCTGAAGCAGTTTGAAATCCCGGTGATTTATGGGCCAAGACTGGCAATGGCTATGCTGGAAGGCAAACTAGAAGAAGCAGGTGTACGCGATCGCACAGAATTGCGTTCAGTTATGCCCCGTGATGTCGTGCGGATTGGCAAACACTTCTTTGTTGAGTACATTCGCAATACCCATTCCATCGCCGATAGTTTCACGGTTGCTGTTCATACTCCCCTTGGTGTCGTAATTCACACAGGGGATTTTAAATTTGACCACACCCCAGTTGATGGCGAAAAATTTGACTTGCAACGCTTGGCAGAACATGGTGAAAAAGGCGTGCTTTGCTTGTTGAGCGATTCCACTAACTCAGAAGTACCGGGCTTTACACCATCGGAACGTTCTGTTTATCCCAACTTGGATCGGGTATTCAGTCAAGCCACTGGGCGATTGTTTGTTACCACCTTCGCTTCTTCTGTGCATCGCATCAACATGATTTTGCAACTGGCGCAGAAACATAACCGCGTAGTCACAGTGGTTGGGCGTTCGATGTTGAATTTGATTGCCCATGCCCGTAACTTGGGTTATGTCAAATGTGAAGATAACTTATTGCAACCACTACACATGGTTCGCAATCTGCCAGATGAAAACGTGTTGATTCTCACCACCGGCTCTCAAGGTGAGACAATGGCAGCCATGACCCGCATTGCCAATAAAGAACATCCCCACATCAAAATCCGCGAAGGCGATACTGTAGTCTTCTCCGCTAACCCCATTCCCGGCAATACGATCGCAGTTGTCAACACCATTGATAAGTTGATGTTGCAAGGTGCGAAGGTTGTCTATGGTAGAGATAAAGGAATCCACGTTTCTGGTCACGGCTGTCAAGAAGACCAAAAACTGATGATTGCTTTAACTCGTCCCAAGTTCTTTGTCCCGGTTCACGGCGAACATCGGATGTTAGTGAAACACTCCGAAACTGCCCAAAGTATGGGTATCCCTGCCGAAAATATGGTAATTATCCAGAATGGGCATATTATAGAACTAACAGAAAATTCCATCCGTGTGGCGGGTCAAGTGCAGTCTGGTATTGAACTGGTAGATACTTCTAGTTCTGGGATGGTGAGTGCCAAAGTGTTGCAAGAACGGCAACGGATGGCAGAAGAAGGAATTGTGACAATTGCCGCAGCGATTGATTGGTCTGGTAAACTGATGGCCAAGCCAGAAATTCATCTGCGGGGTGTTGTTACCAGTGTAGAGCGATCGCTAATCCAAAAATGGGTACAGCAACGCATTGAAGAAATCCTCGGTGTGCGCTGGTCAGAATTTGCGGCTTTAGGCGGTGAGCAAGCGGATGTAGACTGGGGTGGATTGCAAGGAACTTTAGAACGAGAATTAGCACGTTCAATTCGGCGAGAATTGCAATGTCAACCAACAGTGACTTTGTTAATGCAAATTCCCGACGAACCAGAAGCAACAATGAAAGTTACCGATGGTAGAAGAAGACGGACGCGGACGGCGGCACAAGTGGCATCTTAAAGAGTGCTGAGTGCTGAGTAAATAATATTTTAGAGGCGTTGCATAGCAACGTCTCTAAAATATTAATGGTCTGATTACTTGATATAACAAAACAATCACAATCGGGACGATAATCGGGATAGTTACGAGCAGTCCCCATTTATCAAAACGCAGTTTTTGGCCTTCCGACTTGAACAGCGCAATGACCGCAACTGCGCCCATAACTATCCAGACAACTCCAAAGATAATAAAGATCACAAATGCTGAGTCTGGCATTTTTTTGCTGGTATTGGATCTGACAGCCTAGTACAACAAGGCAAAAGGAAAAAGAAAGAACAACGTTAGCAATTCCAGATAGTATGCTTATTTACGCCAACCTGTACTAGATATCTAGACTAGCGAAATCCTAGAGAAATTGCACTTTGGCGTTTAAGCCTTTGGAGCGTAACATTTTTGTGAGATTTTCGGCAACAGAGCGATCGCTAAATGCCCCAGCATTCACATAATTTCCTGACATAGACACATCTGGGAAAGCATTGGGAACAAAGCGACGCACTTTGTCGAGGGTATCGCCATTTTGCATTGGCACTGCTGCTACATAATAACGATTGCTCACCGGACGATTTAGCGCCACAGAATTATCAAAACCTAGTACTTGCCAAGTTTGTGCATCTACTTTACCAGTAGGATTTAAGCGATATTCCTTTTGAAATTCCACTACAGCCGCTTTGGTATATTCGCCAAACACCCCATCTAATGAGCGATTAAAATATCCTAATTCCGATAAACGTGTTTGGACTGCTTTAACATTCTCTCCCTTTGCACCCATTGAGAGAACTACCCTAGTTGGTTGACTAGAATATCTCGCTGTCCAGACTTGGCGCACCGCTTTTACAAGTTGGGCATCAATAATACCGTCGGCTGTGAGTTTATTGTCTCGTTGGAACTCCACAACCGCATTTCTTGTTAACGTGCCAACAGTTCCAGTGGAATCGCCATAATAATAGCCTAAATCCCTGAGTAGTTGCTGTACATCCCTCACTTGCTGACTGGAAGTATTGGGGTTACTAGAAACTGGAGGATTATACAGTGCATCCCAAGTTTGGGCATTTGCAACCCCAGTGGCGGGTAAACCTGCTTTGCGTTGAAAGGCAATGACAGCATTTTTGGTGATGCTTCTAAAATTCCCGGTGGGATTCATCTTAAAGTAGCCCAAGTCTCGCAACCGTTGTTGTAGTTTGGTGACTGCTGGGCCTTGGCTACCTTCAGCCAGAGTTGGATATTCCCCACCGACATTTAAATTACTTTGTAGTGCTTGGGCTGTTCTACTATCAAAAACTCCGTTAGCCGGAATTCGAGAAGCTTGTTGAAACCGGATGAGTGCTTGTTGAGTTTGTGAGCCAAAATAGCCAGTTTTAGGGCCGTTAAAATAGCCTAAATTGCGGAGATTTTGTTGTAACTGAGCAACGGTTGTACCTCTACTACCAAAGCGTAATTGCCCATCACTACTTTCATTAGGAGTCCCACTTTGGCATGATTGTTGTAAAGCTTGCTGAGTCCTCGCACCCACAATTCCATCAACAGCCAGCCCTCGTGCTTTTTGAAAACTACTCACTGCTTGTTGAGTTAAGTTTGCAAATCTGCCAGTTACAGAGCCTTTAAAATAACCTAAATTTTTTAAGCACTGCTGAATGTTTGTCACTGCTGTACCACGACTACCTACTTGCTGAAGGGCGAAAGTTTGGTCAGCTAGGTTTAAAATTCCGATAGTCAGTGCTACAGATAAAAGCCGCATCGCCACAGGGCTAGACAGTTTAGGCCACTGCCAAAATTTAAATTCTAATTTTATCGGTACAATCTCTATGTTTTCTGAGGCTTCGTAGGCTGAGGCGACATGAAGATAACCAATGGCTTCCATGATGTTTTCCCAAGTTTTTGGCTGATGACAATTCCCTGAGTACAAGAAAAAAGTATTTCGCTTGACTTTTGTCCTAAAGTGATGGGTTTGGCTATTTGTTTACATCACAAGGAGCAAACTGCTTTTCGGCAAGAGTCGAAGATTTTGATGTTAAAAATTAATTGGATTGACAGGAATCTATAAAGTTTTTTGAGTGCTAATTACAGTGATCAGAATATATAAAAATATACCACTTTCTATAAGTAATAACTGTGGCTTTTACTAAAAAAGTATAAAGATTAGAGAGTAGGAAATAGGTAGTAAGAAGTAGTGAGTTCAGATGGGGATGGTTTCTAACTTTAGTTGGTACGTTCAATGTTGCCAATTTTTACCCAACCTTCTTGGTCACTACCTTCTGTGCGAATCTTCACCCAAGTTTTATCGGGGTTTTCTTCTAAAACGATGATTTTTTGATTGAAAGTCACTCCACCAACTTTTTTGGCTGATTGATTTGGTTCGGCACGTAAACTTAAGCCGTCAGACCAAGTAACACGTCCTTGATAAGCGCCAGGGGGTAATTTTTCAGGAGATTTTGTAGGAGTTGCTGAGGGGGTTGGAGTAGATTCAGGTTCAGGTGTAATAACAGAATCGTCTTTAGCTTCTTTGGTAGCTTGGTTTTTCAAAGAAGGATTATCATTGGCAAAAATCGGTTTATTGGGCGGTATGGCGGTTTGATTGATGAAATACAGCGCCACTGTCATACCTGTACCTAATAAAACAGCGATCGCTAAGATAAAACCTAGTATTAATTTGAGTAGACCAGAAAGCATAGTTAATTTAATAGTCAATAGTCAATAGTCAATGGTCAACGGTGAATGGTCAATAGTCAATAGTGAAGTATGAAAAGGAACAGGGAACCTGGATTTCTCACAAGAGAGAAATCCAGGAGTGTGGGAAGGGTGGGAGGATAGTGAAGAAATCTTTCCCCCCTCTCTCCCCACACTCCCCACACTCCCCGCACCCGCTACCCATAAGTGAGAAATTCGAGGGAAGAGGTAACAGGGGGATATGTTTCCTGTTCCCTTTTTACTCTAATTCGCTGGAAATGCTTTAGCGTAGTTTGCCGAAGGCATCGCTGAGGGGGCTGTGTTTTGAGGCAAGACGCGCTCTCCCAGCCGCCGCCCATTCTTGGAGTTTTTGAATTTGTTCTACAGCCGTTCGCGCCAAGGGGATGATTTGGCTGGCGGCTTCTAAAATATCGTCGGTGTTAAAATCACGGTTTTGGCTAAATCCAATGTGCATAGCTTCAATGAGAGTTTGCTCAATTTCCGCCCCAGAAAAATCGGGTGTTTCATAAGCTAACCTGTCAATGTCATAGCTTTTCAAGTTATGGGGGCGCAATCTGGATAAATGAACGTTAAAAATTGCTTTTCTTTCTTCTTGAGAAGGTAAACCAACAAAGAAAATTTCATCAAATCGCCCTTTTCGCAACATTTCTGGCGGTAAGGCTTGAATGTCGTTGGCAGTCGCCACGACAAATACAGGTGAGGTTTTCTCGGCTAACCAGGTGATAAAGGTGCCAAATACCCTGCTAGTTGTGCCTGCGTCACCTTTGCTACCCAGCCCCGAAAAGGCTTTATCTATTTCATCAATCCACAAAATACAAGGGGCGAGGGCTTCGGCTACCTGAATCATTTGGCGTGTGCGTAACTCTGATTCCCCGACTAAACCGCCAAATAACCGCCCTACGTCTAAGCGTAACAAAGGTAAATGCCAGTGATGAGCGATCGCTTTGGCTGTTAAAGATTTTCCCGTTCCTTGAATCCCCACCAACAACAAACCACGGGGATGGGGTAAGCCATACTGACGCGCCCGTTCGGTAAATGAACCGCCACGCCTTAATAGCCAATCTTTGAGGTTATCCAATCCGCCAATATCAGAAATTTGCTCGGTAGCGGGGTAAAAATCAAGAATTTGGGTTTGGCGGATGGTTTGGCGCTTTTCTTGTAAAACCAAGTCTACATCTTCTGGCTGCAATTCACCATGAGTTGCGATCGCTCTGGCTAAAACCCGCCGAATCCGTTCCATAGACAGCCCTTGACAAGAACGCACCAAGTCATCTAAAACCTTGCCAGCAAGGGAGTTACCAGTGGATTGCAGTAAGCGTTCTATCTCAGTTTTAATTTCTGGCGCGGCGGGTAAAGGAAATTCCACAACCGTTAAAATTTCGGTTAAGTCATCAGGAATGGCGATGCGTGGCGATAATAAAACAATATTTTTGGGTTGCGATTTTAAAAGTCGGGCAAAATTGCGGAGTTTGCGGGCGATCGCCACATCATCTAAAAAACGATGGTAGTCTCGTAAAATTACTACGGCTGGTGCGGAGGCTGGTAATTTCTCTAAAAATTCCAAAGCTTGTAGGGGATTGCGTCGCCCAAAACCAGCATCATTGGGGTTGCCTTGATAGCCATCAACAAAATCCCAAGTATAAACAGGGCGATTACCTTGATTGGCGGCTTCTTCCCGAATGGCTGCTTCTACCCGTTCTTCTTCGTAGGTGGGAATGTAAATTAACGGATAACGGGCGCGTAGCAGCAATTTAAACTCGTCACGGAAGTTCATATCTAGCTGTTAGTTGTGAGTTGCTCTTGATGGCAATGTACAACTTTCTTTCACCAATCAGCTATAAATGCTGTCTAGTCGTTGTCTAGTTTTTCAACGCGAAAATACGCTCAGTAATTCCCAGTGCGATCGCTTTTTGGGAATAAGTGGGAATTTGCCTCTTTATTAGTATAATAAAGGTATGAAAATTATACCTTTTGAGTGGTGTGGAATTTGAATTTGACGACTCTAAAAGCCAATCAAACCTAGCAAAGCACGGAATTAACTTTCTAGAGGCACAAGAACTCTGGGCTGATCCTGATCGAGTTGAAATTCCGGCGCGGATAGAAGACGAACCAAGATTTCTGGTCATCGGTAAAATCGCTCAAAAGTGCTGGTCAGCCATCATTACCTATCGAGAGAACAGAGTACGGATTATTTCAGTCCGACGATCACGACAAGAAGAGGTAGCAATTTATGAAAGCAACAGAATTTGATGCCAAATTTGATCAGGATGAAGACATCACCGAATTTTTAGACCTTTCCCAAGCCAAGCGTCCTGGTCATGAACAGAAAAGAGTCAACGTTGATTTTCCAACCTGGATGATTGAAGCATTAGATTATGAAGCGAGACGATTGGGTGTTACTCGTCAATCAATTATTAAGGTATGGCTTGCAGAAAGACTTGCACAGCTATCTCGCTAAAATGTGATCGCCCATCAACTCCAGATAATTCTGAATTCTGCTGCATCACCATGAGGTCTAACTCAGATTGATAGAATTAAGTTAGTTGGAATTTGCACAATTGAGCCATTGAAATAATCATGCCCTCTGAAATTGCTGTTGAGAAAAAAAAGTTAAAAAATCCGCCACTGAAGCTGCACTATCTGGGCGATCGCGCGTTGCGTCAACCAGCTAAACGTATTACCAAAATTGATGACGAACTGCGCCAACTGGTACGCGAAATGTTGCAAACTATGTACAGCAGTGATGGCATTGGTTTGGCTGCACCCCAGGTAGGCATTAATAAACAACTGATCGTAATTGACTGCGAACCAGATAACCCCGCAAATCCGCCACTGGTATTAATTAATCCCGTAATTAAACAAGTCAGCAAAGACATCTGCGTTGCTCAAGAAGGCTGTTTGAGTATTCCGAATATTTATATGGACGTAAAGCGTCCTGAAGTGGTGGAAATTGCTTACAAAGATGAATATGGCCGTCCCAAGACATTAAAAGCTGGGGACTTACTAGGACGCTGCATTCAACACGAGATGGATCACCTCAACGGTGTGGTATTTGTCGACCGTGTAGAAAATTCCTTGACTTTGGCACAGGAGTTATCTAAAAATGGCTTCTCGTATCAAGCCGTGAAACCAGTAGCATAGGGGACTAGTAGTGTATTTAACTCCAAAAAGCGGTTTATTTCTCGGTGCGTCTTGCATAACAGCGATCGCCGCCGTCGGTTCGGTGTTTGAACTCAGTTATGGACAGCCAGATTTAGGCTTTGAAACCACTGCAATTATCTTAGGATTAAGTATTCCACTAACAGGATTATTTTTTATTGCCGCAGTGAGGGACGCAAGGGCTAACATAAAATAAGCATCAGGTATATAAAAAAGGTAAAAGGATGACCAAAATCAAAGTTCACCCTTTTACCTTTTATTTTTCTACCTAAACCTGTCAGCCCTAACCTCTACCTGGATTTCTCACAAGAGAGAAATCCAGGGGTGTGGGAGGGGTGGGAAGTGTGGGAGGATGGTGAAGAAATCTTTCCCCCCAAACTCCCCACCCCTCTCTCCCTACACCCGCTACCCATACGTGAAAAATTCGGGTCTAGCCCCTATCCCCCAGCCTCTAACCCCTATTCTCAACTTTGGTAACTCAGCACTCAATACTTTTGAAGTCAACAGGTAAAATTTATCTTGTGGGTAGGAAAAAGCCCTAATTCAAGAGGAATCGACTGTGGAACCTAAAATTAACTGCGCCCAAGCCTGCGTCAATGGTTGTATTTTAGGGGATAAATGCCCCAATATCGAGTTTAGAGAAGCAGCCTCACAATTCATCAAAGAGACTTCTTTAGACGAAATGCTGGCGATCGCGGAAGAACGTCTGCGTAAAAAGATGATGGAACCGCCAAAATGGGTGCTACCGGAAGACGCTTAATTATTTAGCGATGAACTGAATTTCGCTCATCAGGGTCTTGTTTTCTTAGAGGACATTGGTAGGGTGTGTTATGGCTTCAGCCTAACGCACCATCATCTGGCGGTGCGTTAGGCGCTAGTATCTAGGGCGTGTCATCAATTAAGCCAAATAATAGAAGCAACAAGATAAATTGCACCCAGAAAGTTGGTAGCGCGTTTATCATAGCGCGTCGCAATCCCTCGATATTGCTTGAGTT
>NZ_JACJTB010000008.1 GCF_014698475.1 Nostoc spongiaeforme FACHB-130
TTAAAACTGTTGTAATACTTACACAGTCTATGTTTTCAGCCTGAGCATCATTAAAATATAGTTACTAAAATTTACTAAACTTTATTACTCACCATAAAAATACCGGAAGAACCAAATTTACTTAGCATTGAACATCCCAGCAGTACAGATTATCCCTCATTAGACTTCGCCGAAATCGAATCGGAAGCTATCAGCCGAATGTTCCCCAACCCTACACATCTGCATTCCAAACAAGCCACACAAAAAGCACTCATAAATGCTTTGCCCCAAGGCTACAATATTTTTCACTTTACAGGACATGGTGTATATAACTTTCAAAATCCGGCGTTATCTTTTTTAGCATTAGCAGGTGAAGAAAAGTTAACTCTAGCAGATATCCACGGCTTTAAATTGCAAAGCTACCAACTCGTCACTTTAGCAGCTTGCGAAACTGCAATCACCGGAAATCATACCATCACCACAGAATATGTAGGGCTTGTCAGTGGCTTTATGGGTTGCGGTGTGGCTCATGTCGTCAGTACCTTATGGACAGTAGAATCAGCCGCTAGTGCTTTGGTGATGATTCAGTTTTACCAACTGCTGCAACAAAATAAACCAGAAACTATCGCCTTGGCTGAAGCTACCCAATGGTTGCGAAATGTCACCAATGCAGAACTAGCACAATGGTATGCAGCGCAAATTGCTAAACTTCCTGAAAATCAAGGACTCCTTTACAATTTCTGGTCACGCCATTTAAATAAACTTAAGAATAACCCAGAACCTAGTAAACAACCCTATAATCACCCTTATTTCTGGGCAGCTTTTACCATTACTGGCAACTTTTCATTATGCAACCATTAGAAGCATCAGAACTAAAAGCCTTTATTTTTGCACTCTCCCAACTTGATTCACCATTACCAAATCATATTCAGGCGCAACTACAGACAATTAATATTCCTGACGATATCGATCAACTATATGCGATCGCCATCAGTCACCCTTCCCTAAAAGCAGCCTACGAACGAGTATATGACAATATAGATGCGATCGCTCAATTCCGCAGTAAAGGTGTGGAAAGTTTACCTCAATATAAACCAGATTCCATAAATACAGAAATTGAAAATGCTTCGAGAGAAGTTGAAGAGCAGCTAGTCAAATTTGAGCAAGAAGTTGATCAAAATAAATTAGCAGTAATAGCCAAGCAAATTTTTCAGGCGTTAAATCCTGTAAAAACAGCGAAAGAAGTCATTAACACCATTCTTTCTTTATGAATAGAATAGACTTCTTGCAAAAGTCATAATTCTAGCGTCTTTCTTTGCGTCTTTGCGCCTTTGCGCGAAACAAAAACATTATGAATCAAAATTATCAATTAATTTATCCAACCCTCGATTTATTTCTTTATGATCTCAAAACTGGTTTGGGACAGGATGAAGAAAAACTCGAACAAAATCGTCAACTTTTTTGGCAAAAAATTTATGGTAATCAGTTAGATAGTAAACAGCTTGCAGAACTAACCCAAGCAGAAACAGATAGTTTAGATTATATTGAATTACTAGGTAATAAAAAATATGAAATTTTTCCCAGTCCTTTAAATGGTTATTACTATCCCGTCCAACTGGGAGACACTTACGCACTGCAAGTAGACTGTACTGCTAACTATATATCCGATTACAAATACTCTCCACAATCCATTGATTGTTTGCATAATTTACAAACAGAAATTCTGACTAAAATCAATCATCAAAATGGCAAACTTGGTCAAAGTTGGTTAATTTGGGGTCAGTTAGCTATAGATAATCAAGATCCCCAAGCCACAGCTCAAGAATGTTTTGCCCAATTAAAATTACATCCGCAGCAAAATTGGCAGAAGGATTTTATCGGTCAAGGCAAGTTTTTTGGTGGAACTATATTTGAACTGCAACGACTTCCAGCAAAATCACAAAACTTGCATGATAGTTATCATCTATTAATTTGTTTGTTTCCCTATCAAATTAAAACCGATGCAATTAGAGAAATTAGTAGCAAGTTATCTCCTCAATTACTCCAACTTTTAAGATACCGCCATAAAATCCATTGGGCTAATTCTCAAAGTCGGGAAATTAAAGATAATTTAAAACAAGCAGCTAAACTAGCACAAGCTATTGTGAATAATCTGAATGCTAACTTGAAAAAACCAGATATTAAAATTAATGAATTAGAAACCTTCCTCAAAAACACACCAGAAATTTTATTAAAATATACTAATAACTTAGCGTATTTAGATGACCAAAGACGCACAATAGAAGTAAATATCAATAATTATCAAAAACGTTACCAAGAACTTATAAAGTTAGATAGTAATAGTGATTGGGAATTTTTGCAAGTATTCAGTAACTATGCTAAAGAAAAGTTTTTAGCCCAAATCGAAACTGACCAAGCTAACTTTAGCCCTGGTTTAACATTAATGGAAAATTACATTAAGACCATCCAAGGTATTATCGCTATTGAGCAAACTAAAAGCGATCGCAACTTAGAAAATCTTATCGGTAGTGTTGGTATCGGGTTAGCCATCAGCCAAATTGCATCTTCAATATTAGTCAGTCAATATCCACCACAAAAAGAAACACCATTTTTCCTGACAACAGTCTTTGGCGGCAGCGTTGTTGCTGGAGTGCTTACCAGTATAATCGCCTGGATATTATTTAAAAAAATTCGCCGCTAATAACTCTTTCTTGTGCGCTATCGCTTCCTACCCTGCGGAAAGGCTTACGCCTACGTAATGACAAGTGTTTAATCGGACTTGATATAACTGGTTGAGCAATTTGTATTCCTCAAACAATTAATCTCTCGTAATTAATAAGATTAAGCAGTTAAACAATTTAAACGCACTCTCTGTTTACTCCCCTACTAATGCCAATGCTTGATTGATTACTCGGTCAGACAGATACATTCCACAGAGACGCAGCTGTTCAACCACAGGACGCGCTGCTGGAATTACCCCTCGTTGTTTGGCAGTGAGAACGATGCCTAGAGTTCCCCGTACTGGGATTCCCAAAGCTACTGCACAATAACGGGCTGCTAAATCATCAAGTATTACCTCTGTGCCAGTATTTACATAAGCCCAAGTTAACACAGCCGATTCACCAGCACCTAAATCCCAGCTTTGAATAATTGCGGGAACGGATGGTGTCGCAACCTCTACCAGCCAAGAAGTAGTTGCTAACGCCATTGCAGTTACATCCGTCTGCCCGTATGCTTGAATTTCACTGGCTACAGCCTGGGGGACAATAATTTCTGGACTGACTATCTGCAATAGGTCGAGAAAGCCACCCTTGGTTAAAAAAATCAGTGGAGAGGTGTTGATTGCAGGACGTTCAGCCACGGTTTAACTCTTGTTGCAAATCATCAAAGTCTACGGTAAACACATCTACTTGCTCACGGGTAAGGGCTGCAAGAAAATCACGGCGATTTAAACCTGCAATTTGAGCAGCTTTTTCCTGGGAGACTTCACCCTTTTGATACCAATAGATAGCAGCAGCCAACCGCATATCACGCACAAATTCATCTGGGGGAAGACGGCGGGCTGAGAATACTTCTTCGGGTAAGTCTAGATTTACTCTGGTCATAGGTTTCTCCAGTTAATTAAAATCCAAGACCTTTCTTTCTTGCTATTACAACTCAGTGTTGGTGTTGACACAGCATTATTGTAGACAATGCCCAAAAAAATAATTCTGGATGTAATATAATAATCACATCCAGAAATAATCTTATCTACTCTACAAATATTACTTAAAGAAAACCAAAATTAATTTATTCCACAGTTACTGATTTTGCCAAATTTCGAGGCTGGTCAACGTCCAAACCGCGACGGGCGGCGATATGATAAGCCAATAGTTGCAGAGGTACAACTGTAAGTATTGGCGATAGTAATTCATCCACTGATGAAACGGGGAGTAAATCATTAAAGATTTCCGCCGCTTCGCCATCTTTTACAGGTGTTACACCAATCAACCGCGAATCTCTGGCTTTGGCTTCTTGGGCGTTGGAAATTACCTTTTCATACACATTACCAGGAACTGCGATCGCCACTACCGGAACTTTCGCATCTAATAATGCAATGGGGCCGTGTTTCATTTCGCCAGCCGGATAACCTTCGGCGTGAATATAGCTAATTTCTTTTAATTTCAAAGCCCCTTCTAAAGCAATGGGGAAGTTAATTCCTCTCCCTAAAAAGATGAAATCTTGGGTATCAGCAAATTCATGGGCTAAATGTTCTGTTAAACGTTCTTGACTTGCCAATGTTTCTTCAATTTCTTGAGGAATTTGTCGCAGTCCGTTAATAATTTGCTTTATAGTTTCTTTGGGAATTGTTTGATGACGGGCAGCTAAATCTAATGCCAAAGCATAAAATGCCATCAATTGGGCAATAAATGTTTTTGTTGCTGCTACGCCAATTTCTATCCCTGCTAAGGTACTAATAATATTAGGAACCATGTGACCAAGGCTACTTTCTGGGCGGTTGGTAATCCCTAAAAGTCGCGCTTGATATTTCGCCTCTTGGCCTTGGCGGCGTTCTTTTTCCATTGCTAAAGCTGCCAAAGTATCAGCAGTTTCACCAGATTGGGTAACACCAATAATTAATGTATTTGGTGTTAGTGGTGATGGTGCATAGCGATATTCCGAAGCGTAGTGTACTTGGGTGGGAATTTCTGCTAATTGTTCTAATAAATGTTTGCCAACTAAGGCAGCGTGCCAACTTGTACCACAGGCGACGATGTGAATTTGTTCTAAATCTGCGTAGAGTGATTCAGACAAGCCGAGGTTAATAGGCGACACAGACGCATCAGTTGAATTATCAAAATATGCTTCTAAATTAGCTCTTACTACTCCTGGCTGCTCATAAATTTCTTTGAGCATGAAGTGTTTGAATCCCTGCTTTTCTACCATTGTGGGACTCAAGTTGAGCATCCGGGGTTGTTTTTTCAACCTCTCGCCAGCAAAGTTATAAATTTCTACGCCTAATGGTGTGAGGCGGGCAATTTCCCCATTTTCTAAGGGTAATACGGCACGGGTATATGCAACGATCGCCGGGGTATCGGAAGCACAGAAAAATTCACCCTGTCCAAATCCAATTACTAAAGGTGCTTGTTGACGCACCACAATTAATTCATCTGGATAGTCAGCCGAAATAACTGCGATCGCAAATCCACCTTCTAGCTGATTAGCAGCTTGACGAACTGCATCTAAAAAATTTAACTCTCGATTTTTTAATAATTCTGCAATCAGATGGGGAATTACTTCTGTATCAGTTTCCGAACGAAACTCATGTCCTTTTTGTTTTAAGTCTTCCCGTAACTCGCGGTAATTTTCCACAATCCCATTTTGAACTACCGCAATGCGTAGTGCTGTATCCAAATGGGGATGAGCATTGTACTCTTCTGGTTTACCATGAGTAGCCCAGCGAGTGTGACCAATGCCAATTTGAGCCGGATTTTCTAGCTGTTCGAGTTTAGAACGTAAATTATGTAGTTTTCCTTTCGCTCTAACACAATTAACTTCACCTTCCCAAATTGTGGCGATTCCCGCAGAATCGTAGCCTCTATACTCTAGTTTTTCCAGTCCAGACAGTAAAATTTCTGTTGCTGCTTGAGTGCCGATATACCCGACGATTCCACACATTGCTCACACCATTTTGGTTTTAGGATTATTAAATCCAGTATAGATGTTGGCAAAAGGGGTGTATGGCTATAGGGGTATAGGAGGAGAAATACATTAAACTCAGCCAAAATTAAATAACTAGCCCACTCAATCTCATTACAAGTCCGTTTTATACCTAACTACGAGTGCTGCTTTGTCCTGTGCGTAGTTCTAATAAATCTGGTGTAGCAAAAAAGCCAAAGTAAATAGCGATCGCAGCAGTAATTCCATGAAGCCAGACACCATTCCCAAAAAGGTTTTAGAGGATGTTTGAAAAGTATTGGGCGAATAGAATTCGGTACTACACAAGCAAAGTCCACACTTCGACAAGCTCAGTGACCGCCTACGTGGACTAACACAAAATCAAGGTTTTCAAACCTACGTAGGTGGGTTTCGTCTGTGTAGCCGCGATTTCCAATCGCCCTTTCCAAACATCCTCCTATATCTGTTAACAAAACCGACAAATAACAAATAATGACTCCACAGAAAACGCAAAAATGATTTTGGAGGGGGCTTGGGGGACGCAACCGTCCCCCAATCGGGGGCGTGGGGGAGAATCCCCCAAATCTTGTTCCTTATCTGATAGGTAGAGGAGAAATTGAGAAATCAACTCTCATCACCTTAACTGAACCTAAGTTCTCACAAAAAAAAGGAGCAACTTGCTCCTTCTGCCACTAAGGTATGTTTATGGTTTTTGAAGTGTTTACCCTAGTAAGGTGGGCATAACCCACCCTACAGTGCTAAAAAAGCTTGCTATGGAGACACTTAATTGAGAGTCTGATGAGAAATTTTAGAATAAATTCCGCATCAATAAGCTAGACCCATGCTGCGAGTTGTTTCAGCGCCCAGATAAACCCGGATGCTCAAAAAGTCGGTGGGGCAGGCAGTTTCACAACGTTTGCAGCCAACGCAGTCTTCTGTGCGGGGAGAGGAGGCAATTTGAGCGGCTTTACAGCCGTCCCAGGGTACCATCTCTAGCACGTCGGTGGGGCAGGCGCGAACACATTGAGTGCAGCCAATACAGGTATCGTAGATTTTTACGGTATGAGACATTGAAAAAAGGCTCCTTTCGAGTTCTCTTCTCTGCGAAAGAATCATAATCAAGGCATAGTTTACCGCAGTGGCTTATCCAGAGTAAGTAAAAGGCTACATAACTTTAAACAATGTAATAGGCACGTTTTAAAGTTAAAATTTGCGAAATTTCTCTGTTTCCTTATAAATCAGCTACAGAAGAGCAGCGTGTTTCCCTCATTTGTTAACTACCTTCAAGACTTGGTGTAAAGATATGTGAAGAACGCAACTGTCGAGGGTAGGAGCGCACAGATAATTTCAAACATTCAACCGGACTATCATATTACCAATCTTGATATAGTTTTTGAGCATGAAACATAATTTCCTCTTTTGGTAAGCGAATTTTGGGTGTTTGGCGAGGATAGGATGTTTCAATGGCGCGTGTATCTTGCTCAACAACAGTTGTGACTGCGCTCAACATTGAGCGTCTCAATAAAGGTAGCAAAATTGGGTGTTTGGGTTTGCTGAAGACCAACACAAAGGTTTTAGTGTTGGTTTCTGTTTCGGGATATAAGATATGCACCTGCAAAATTTCTCCTAGTAAAAAAGAGGTGCGAAAAGTTATCAGTGTGGGAAACGCATATTCTAAAATGCCAGTGTAGGTTTTAGGTGCGGTCAAAACAACAGGATTGCGGATGATATCATTCCAGGTGCTATCTTCACGCTCTAGTTCTTGGACAACTTTCACCCAATATCCTTCATGTTCAAATATCGGCACGCGATTAGCTTTAATGCCAAATAAGTCGCGGTGTGTGCCGCTTTGATGATTGTAGTCATAGTTAATTAACAAGTTATCTAAAAAAGTGCCGCAGATGCTTTTTTCCCCAGCTACACCAACAAAACTCATACCTGCACTCACTTTTGAGATGAGGTCTGGGACTGGAATTTTTGGAATATGACCAGCATAAGTCCAAATACAGTCATCTTTGATGATCAGTTCTAGGGGCGTGAGCAGTGATTGACCGGACTGATGCAACCTTCCTTGTCCATCAAATTCTAAGGCATGAAAGGGACAGGCAATTGTATTCCTTTCTTGACAAATCCAGCCATCAGATAAAGGTGCTTGCATGTGAGGACAAACGTTATCTAGGGCGAAAATTTCACCTTGCTGATTTTGCCAGAGGACATAATCTTGACCATTCAGCGCCACTTTATAAGGCTTGTTAATGCCCAGCATGGAACGGTGGGCAATTAACCAGGGTGCGCCAGGGAGAATGACTGCCATAAAAGCCTCCTAGTTAAAGTTATGTGAGACTATAGCGATCGCTATAATCTCCCAAGGTTTAAGGTAAATTGTGACAAAACTTTCATATTTGTATTCAAAATACGACAAATTATTCGTGTTTGTCAAGAATTATGGCTATAAGTAAACCTGATCTGATGCGCCGTCAACCCAAGCAAAAACGGAGTCAGCAAAGAGTTGAAAAAATCCTCAAAGCAGCAGCCGAAGTTTTTGCAGAGGTGGGTTATGAAGCTGCAACTACTCATCAAATTGCGGCGAAAGCAGAAACGGCTATTGGTTCGCTGTATCAGTTTTTTCCCGATAAACTCGCCATATTTCATGCACTCGAAGCTATACACATGGAACGGGTGACAGCAATTTTGAGCAAAATTATGCAGTCAACCGAGAAGCATCAGTCATTATCTGAGTTTATTGAGTTTACAGTGGATATCCACGCCCAATATTTTGCAGATCCCATCCCTCGCGTTGTCTATATTCAATATTTTGTCGCACCAGAATTATTTAAATTATTTGACGAAACCTTTGATAAGCAACTAATTCAACAATTCGCCGCCTTTTTTCGCCAGTGGAACCCAGACTTAACTTTAGAAAAAAGTGAACTCCTATCTGAAACAGTGCATCGAACTTATAACGCTTTGCTGTTGAATGCACTCAAACAGGATGAGAGTAAACGTCAAGCCCTTTACGCTGAACTCAAAACATTGTTAATTGCATATTTAACACCATACACTTTGCCGCATCAAGTAATGAAAGTAATGATATGCCCTCATTGTCAGTCATCACGGTTATCCAAAAATGGGCATCGTCACGGAAAGCAACGCTATCTCTGTAAAGATTGTGGTAAACAGTTTTTGGAAAGGTTGAGTTTGTAGTTATAGCTTTTTCCAGTCTACTGAGGTACAAATTTATCTGTTTCTATCTGCGTTCATCTGCGTCCATCGGCGGTTAATTATTCTTGCTTGTACTTCACTAGAATGAGAAATGCCATATACCAATTTAATGTGAAGTTGTTTGTGGAGATGGGGTGTACTTCGACCCTTCTCCTGCCGGAGACGCTACGCGAACGACAGGCTCAGGGCGGCGCTGCGCTCAGTAAGCAGGGTGAAAAGGAGACAAGGGCTTGTCTAATTTGATGAGTAAGCTGGTAGGGTAATTGTAAATATACTGCCTTCACCTAAACGCGATCGCACTGTTACATGACCATTCATACCTTCGACTAGGGTTTTGACAATGGATAGTCCTAAACCACAGCCACCTGTGGAACTGCTACGGGCTTCATCGATGCGGTAAAATCGCTCAAAAATCCGTGACTGATGTTGTAAAGGAATACCATAGCCTTGGTCGCAAATTTCGATAATGGCTTGGTCGGCTTGTTGATAAAATTTGATGGTTACAGGGGTTTCTGGCGCAGAATACTTAAAGGCGTTATCAACTAAATTAATTACAACTTGTTTGAGGCGGTTGTAGTCAGCTTTAGCGGCGATTGGCTGGTTAGTTGATTCAATGGTAATCTGGCGATCGCTATAAGTTTTCGCCATCACCACAACTTCAGTAATTAAGTCATTTAATGGGCAACTTTCGAGGCGAAATAGCAAATTACCACTATCTGCCCTGGCTAAATCAAGTAAATCTTGTAATAGTCGAATGGTGCGTTCGGCTTCGGCGGCGGCGGTGGCTAAGGCTTCTTGCTGCACTTCGGTTAAATTATGCTGTCGTCGCAAAACACTTTGTAAATAACCATGTACGATGGTCAGGGGTGTGCGTAATTCGTGAGATACATTACTGACAAATTGTCGCTCTTGCTCCCAAGATTGGAACAGCCGCGATAACATCATGTTGTAGGTTTGAGTTAATTCTCGAACTTCGCTAGGGGCATTTTCTAAATACAGTTGTGCTTGTCCTAAATCTCCCAGGGAAATGACTTCTGTCATTTGACTTAACTGACGTAGGGGTTGCAGGGAACGTTTAATGTAAAATGCGATCGCAACAGAAATAATTGTAATGGTGATAATACTGCCAATTCCCAAACTCTGCACAATCACTAAAAACATGCTTTGTTCTTGGGTGACATCCTGCACAACAAATAAGGTTCCCACAGTCTGACCTTGTAATCTCAAAGAATTGCCACACATCACAAAGTAGCTTTTACCCATTTCTTGCGCTATGGGTTTCATGGATGTATAAGTTAAATCCATTAACTCAGCTACTTTTTTTGACGGTAACTTATTTAAGTTATCTGACTTAGCTATTATCTGATTTTTAGGATTTTTCACCCATAAATATGTATTTGTAGTACTTAAATTATTAATCGCTCTTTGCAGCCCATTTTCTTCAGGTAAAATTTCTGTATAAAGCTCTACATAATAAGGTAAATGTTGGGTAATTTGTTGAATATTATTTTTATAATTATTAATTAAAAATTGCTGCATTTTCCAGCTTGTCCAGATAGCTAGGCTACCTAATCCTAAAGCCGAAACCGCAGCAATACCAATTGTCAATCGAACACGTAATGAGAAAGGATCAATGACCCGAAATATTTTCTGAATTTGGTTCACTTCGGTGCTTGAGGGTTGGGTGTTAGACAAGTTTTATTGACATAATCGCACTGATAAATATAAGGTTCTTGCCAACTCAAGGGAATTTCTAATAAGTCTCTTGTACCTGTTAATCCTTGTCCAATAAACAGTAAAAGAGCAACACAGTTTAATATTGTATGAATTACCCGCCAGCGATGAGACTTATAAATATCTTGCACAATTGCTAAGGAAAAAACCATCAGTAGGGATGCAGCAATGCCAATGTAGTAGTGTGACCAATACCATTCATTAGTCCGCCGATAAACTCCATCTTGACAGCCAAGAACTACTAAACCAATACCAGTTAAGGTCGCAAAAATCGCTCGCCATGTTTTATTTTTGGCTTGATAAAGTAGTACTAAAGAAGCAACAGTCGCCACAAACATTAATATGATAAAAATCACTTGGAAATTAGCAGTATTCCACAATTGCTTTTTGATAATATTTTTACCAATGGGATAGGCTAAACCGATTAATGTTAAGCCAACAACAGCACTGGTTAACCAATCACCCAATTGTTTATGCTCTTTACCAACGACTGGCGGAATTTTACTCTTACCTGCGGTTGAATTTTGTAAGCGTCGTTGACGAGTTTGCCAAGCAAAGTTAACAACATTCCCAATTAACGGAAAGACAAAAATAACTGCGATCGCTGGATGCAAAAGCCCAAGAAAATCTGCTGTTTCCATAAATCTTTTGTATTATAACTATTTTTAATTTGCAATGTGTTTAGTATTTAAAATTAAAAATTTTACCAAAAACATACTAAATATTACTCAACATTACAATCTGAAATATTCAAAGCTCAACCCATACAGTTAGTTATGGGTTGATATACTGTTTAACCCCCTAAACTGGCATAACCAAAAGTAGCATTAAATTTCCGACACCAAACCGCTACTGATCTATATCCAGACAAGTTAAGGTTTCCCGGTAAAGCATAGCTTTGACTACCGCTAAATCTTCTTAAGCGACCAACTAAAACGTAATCTTTTGCTTTTAAACCATAAATTTGGGGTGCAGCAGAACGATGTAGAATCACGTACACATCAGGGCCGCTACTGGTTTTAAAATTCCGACTAAATTGTAAATATCTGGTTCTGTTTCTGTTAACAATGCTAACTGTTCCGCGAGTTGCGTGTTCGCCATTACGAAAGTTAGCAGACTGACCTACAGCCGCAGCTAGTTGATTAATTGAAGTTTGAGCAACAGGTGTAGAAGTTGATGTCTGATATGCGGTTACTTCTTGAATAGAACCAAGACTAACAGTTGCAATCATTCCTAGGATAGCTAAAAGATTGAACTTCATATTGTTTACATCCTCAATTACTGCTATATGAGAGAAATTTATAGCTGTCTTTGATGATGAATATTAAATTACGCTGAGAATTAGCTAAAAATTTAGTTCAGCCATTTTTATCAGAATTTAATTCTAGTTAATTTCTCACTTAATTCTTAACAAAAGAAATAATAAGCTGATGCTCTTCTAGTAGGATAAGCAAAGTCTACACACTGCAAAATTTAGTGATTATTTGTGTCTTGTTGTTGACTTAACCAAACTTCTAACTCGGCATGTGAATTGGTATAACTCCCGATCATCTGCTTCTGTATTATGATTAATTCGCAAGTTTTGTTGCAAGTTATAAAGCAATTTTAGATTTAAGTATTAATTGCACCGCGTACTAAAATGACTGTACTCTCTACACTAGAGGCGATCGCTTCTGGAATATTACCTTGAATTGCCTGTTGTAGTAAGCCTTCGCGGGTAGCACCCAAAACTACGACATCAAACCCTTCTTGTTCCACTAAGTGAATTACACCTTCAGCTACGGAATCAGCATATACTGGTGTAGCGACAAATTCAGTACTAGATAAGTGACGATGACGCATCAATTGATGAATGGCTTTATCTAAAATTTGGATATCTGGTTTTGATTCTGATGGCTTGAATACTTGTGTTAAGTGAATTTCCGGGTCATTTCCTAATGTTACCAATGCTGGGATTAATTTCAGCGCAAATTTAGAATTAGGGCCTCCAGCCATTGGGATTAACCAACGGTTGAATTGGAGAGTGGGAGGAATTTTTGACAATTGATTATTGATGTTGGACTCTTGATGATTACCTAGTTTTACTAGTACTACATCACAGGTGGCTTGACGAATGATGGTATCTACAATATTGCCAAAAATTCGCCCTGGGGTGGATGTGCTACCTTTCCAACCCATTAAAATCAAGTCTATGTCACGTTCTTGGATTGTTTCTAAGATTGCTTGAGAAGCATCATGGGCGACGCGAATTTGTGTATGTAAGGGAATGTGCCATTTTTTCGCTAAGATTTCGGACTGTCGCAGTAAACGCCGACTTTTGGCAGTTCTGACTGGTGTTTCGGCTGGGGAACTGTGGCGCGATACTAATATGATTTGGACGCACTCTATTTCATAATGGCGTTCTTGGGCAATGACTGTAGCCATTTGTAGTAGAGTACCCACAGTCTCAGGATTAGCGATGGGGACTAATAATCTACCTCTACCAATACTGGGCGATCGCGTCTGATAAACTACATAAGATGGTTCTGCTTGTGGCGCTGGGGTGATGTTTTTACCGTTGAGATGGTCAGCTTCAGCACGAATAATATCGGCGCGGGTAATAATTCCAAGTAATTTTCGCTTATCTACTACAGGTAAACGACTAATTTGATAGCGGTCAAGTAAATACAATACATTACTCAAGTTATGTATTGGCGTGACCGTTATCGGCGCAGTGGTCATAATTTCTTTTAGTAAGGTATTGTTGGGCAAATTGCGATTAGACAATTTTGTTAAATCTGATTGGGTAACAATCCCAACTAATTTGCTATTTTTGACTACGGGAAAACCCCGGTGATGAGAACTGGAGAATGCTTGTTTTGTTTCTTCTAAAGTCATGTCTGCATCCAAAGTTTCCACTTGCTTTTGCATAACATCTTTAGCTGTTAATGTGGTTAAAATAGCTTCTGTGGGGGCGACTTTGCTCAGATTAATACCTTTTAATTGCAACAGTCGATCATAAAGTGAACCCGGCATGACTTTATCTGCAACTAAGTATGCGACTACAGCCACAATCATTAAAGGTAAAACCAAGTTAAAGTCTGTAGTCATTTCAAAGACAATCACAATTGCGGTGATGGGAACTTTAGAAACGGCGCTAAAAAATCCCCCCATTCCCGCCAAAGCATAAGTAGGTAGTGAACCTACTCCCAATAAATGACCTTCCCAAACACCAACAACATGCCCCAAGCAAGAACCTAAAATTAAACTCGGTGCAAATAATCCTCCCGGCGCACCAGAACCAAAGGCAATTAAAGTGAGGACAAACTGAGCAATAAATGCGATCGCCGCCACAGAACCGCTAGAACGGCTGGTAATTATATATTCCCGTAAGCCAGTATTATTCCGAAAATATTCTGGCAACATAGCTACGATGATTCCCGAAATCAAACCCGCCAAGGCAACTTTGAGCGGCAAACTAATATGTAATCTCTGATAAGATTTGATACTAAAAATTAAACCGTAATTAAATAACGCCCCTAATAAGCCAGCAACAATACCTAAGATTAAAAAAAATGGCATTTCTGGTAGAGAAAACTGACTTGAAGATTGGAGCATTTGCAGATTTAAGTGTAAACTGCGACCACCCAATAATCGTGAGACAACACCGCCAATAAATGAAGCGATAATGGCGGTTCCTAAAGTTATGCCAGATAAATCTTGCAGTAATTCTTCAATAATAAATATGACACCTGCTAAGGGGGCATTAAAAGCTGCTGCTAAACCTGCACCTGCACCCGCAGCTATCATCTGTCGCCGATGATCTGGGGAAGTGGGAACAAAGCGACTCATCCCCGCCGCTAAACTTGCACCAACTTGTACAGTCGGGCCTTGTCTACCTAAAGTTAACCCCGAACCAATGACAATCATGGCACTGAGTAACTTTACAGCTGCTACCCGCCAAGATAATTTTACGGGTACATTAGCTAAGTTAGCCTTGACTTGGGGAATACCACTACCAGAAGCTTCTGGCGCTAATCGTTGCACTAACCAGCCAGCCAGGTAGCCAAACACTAAACCTACTGCTGGTAATGCTATCCATGCAGGGAGAATATGGGAAGTTTGTACGCGCCATGCTCCCAACCATCCAGAACTGAATTTTAAGAATACCGCAGATAAAGCCGCTACAATCCCAATGATAGAAGCTTCCGCGATCGCTAAACCTTTTCTTGGCTGCCACCAACGACGTAAACGCTGACTCAGAGCAGGAAGCAACATCATATAAATTTAATAATTTATTTATGATTTCTATTCATAGTTATAACTTGAAAAGAGTATCTAATAAATTTAACCAGTTCCAAAATCCTTGTATGGCCGTGACACACCCTACGTATCTTTGCTCAATGCTCAAAAATTAAATGTTGGCAAAGTCTCCTATAGGTGCGATCGCATATCTTCCTTGTTCATCTTGAGTGACTAAACCTAATGCGATTAAATCTCGATCAATAAATAACTTTGTCGCTTTACCACCTGCGTCAATTTTATGATTAATTAACTGCATTGCATAGCAAATTGTATCGTAAACTCTTTGAGGATTCACCGCAGTTGTAATTGGTTGAAATCTACTCACCGATTCACATAATCGATACACACCGCGTTCTTGAAATTGGGGATAGCCATAATAATTGACGGCGCGTGGTAAAAAATATCCAGCAGTAATTGGCTTTGTTCCTGACGGACGCACACAGGCGTAACTACAATCACCAACTGTATCAGCCGCCATACTCCCAGGCATAAATCGCAATACATTGAAATTCAAAAAATCTGGGTTACACTTTTCAATACCAAAACGAATCGCCTCGATATCATCTTCAAATGTCGTTGGTTCATATCCCATAATTTCAGTTTTATGAGCATTTAATTTAGATTTCGGTAAACCTAAAATTAAAAAATAACTACTAGGCAATCCAGCTTGATTCATTTCTTGAAAAACCCTGACAATCTTGGCTGGATAATCAAAAGCTTGCTTAATTTGACTGGCAATAGAACCGTTAAATTTATGATTAGCTAATGAAACTTCTGGTAAAGTATGCTCAACCCCAAAAAACATATATACACAATTATGTTCTACTAAATAACGCATCTGCTCATAGTTGATTTTATCGATGCGCGTATTAGAACCCCACACAAAGCCTTCTTCTTGGAGAATTTCAGCTTCGCGTCTAGCTGCATAATCATGCACTGTAAAAGTATCAACATCTAAATAAACTGCTTCATAACCACGCTGTTTTAATTGTTGTAGTTGTCTCTTAAAAGATGTTTCGCTTAACCTAATCACATTATTACTTTCACTACTTTTATTACAAAAACCACATCCCCAAGGACAGCCGCGCTGAGTAAAAAGTTGGGCGGTTTTTAATTGTCTACCATCTGAAGCTTTAAAAATATCCATATCATGTACTTGGTGTACATGCACTAAACCAAAGTTTTGGTCAACATCATCAAAATTATTTACTCTCGTTGCAATAGTCCGATGAAATCTCCCCTCCTGAGTTATAAAACACAACCCTGGTAAATTTTGCATCTCTTGATAAAAAGTGCCTCTCGCAACTGCGTAAGCAATCTCGATAATTGATTCTTCGCCTTCACCATCACAAAAAGCCGTAATCCAAGGTGTAATGCGGGCAATATCTTCAACGCTTTTAGTTGCATAACCACCAACTAAAATCGGTACATTTTTTCTACCATATTTTTGCAGTTCGGCAAAAATTTTACTACTATGATTGTCAATCTCTGGCCATTGAGTTGTCAGACAACCAGAAAATATAATCAAATCAGCATCTCTGATTTCAGATAAAACATCATCAATAGATAAATCAGGACGTTCTAAATCTAGTTGTAAAACTTGCCTAAATCCAGCATTAAATAAACTCGAAGCTAAAACGGGCAAGGCTTTATTGGCACCGTTAAAGCTTCTGTGTTTGAGAAACTCTCCAATTAAAACTATTTTAATTGAATTAATTAGAGTTGATATTTGTTGAATTTTAGTTTGAGATAATAACACTAATACATACCTAAATCTACAATTTTGGTCGATGTAGACACCTGGCTATAGTAGGTTTGCTGGAGAGAAGTTATATTCTGTTCATAGAAAACCACAAATTTTTGAGACTGCACCCAAACTAGAAGTAAAAATAAAACAAGGCTCAAAAAATTAGCTTAATAACTGAACAGAAAAACAGAATAATGGACTTGCATTCATATATCCTCAGAAGGATTTAAGACACAAAATTCCATCATTCATGTATTCATTTTGAAAAATCTATAGCCGGAAAGCAGAGAACTTTAATCAATAGCCCCCAAAATTTTTAAAGAAGCTTTTTCCGCATCGGTCAAGCCTGTGGTGTTGCTAATATCCATGCGTTCGTATAGGCGGTCTGGTTTAAGCGATCGCACTCTACTACCAGTTTTCACATCCCACAGTTGAATTTTTTCGTCTTCACCACCACTCGCTAAGAATTTGCCATCGGGGGTAAAAGCTAAAGAACGAATTGCGGCTGTATGTCCCAATTTGAAGATGTCGAAATTCTCACCTGTACTCACTAGCCACAGCATCACAGTGGTATCAGCACCAGCACTAGCTAATATCTGTCCATCGGGACTAAAGGCGACGGAGTAGACTTGTTGCTGATGTCCTGTCAAGGTGTGAATACATTCGCCTGTGCTAATATTCCATAACTTCACGCTTTGGTCTTCGCTACCACTGGCTAAAAGCTGTCCATCAGGACTAAAAGCCACTGACCAAATCATGTCTTGATGTTCGGTCAATGTTTGCAGACATTCTCCATTTGTCACATCCCAAAGTTTAATTTCGCTGTCTGCACTACCACTAGCTAAAATCTGGCCTTGGGGATGAAAGGCTACAGTCCACACCCAATGGCTATGTTCTTTGATTCTTCTCACACATTCACCGCTAGAAACATCCCAGATGCGAATGCTACGGTCTTCGCCACTACTGGCTAGGGTTAGCCCATCGGGACTAAAAGCAACTGACCATACCCAGTTACTATGACCAATTAGGGTTTGTATACACCTGCTATGGTGAATATCTCTGATGTCCCAGAGTTTGATGGTGTTATCTGCACTACCACTGGCGAGGATTTGCCCATTGGGATGAAAGGCGACTGAACGAATCCGCCCTTGATGTTCTCTGATAATCTGACATTCTGATGTTTGTAAGTTCCACAGGCTGATGTTGTGGTCATCCCGTCCACTGGCGAGAATTTGGCTATCAGGACTAAATGCTACAGAATAGACATCACGGGTATAGCCTTGCAATACATTCAGGCAATCTCCTGTATTCACATCCCAAAGTCTAGCTGTTTGGTCATCACTACAACTAATTAAAGTGCGGCTGTCAGGACTAAATGCGATCGCCCACACCTGACTATAATGACCTTGCAAGGTTTTCAAACATTCACCCCGGACAATATCCCAGAGTTTAATGGTTCTATCTTCACTACCACTAGCCAAAATTTGCCCATCGGGGCTAAACCGCACGGAATAAACTTTTTTACTATGTCCCGCCAACATTTGCCGAAATTTACCTGTATTTACATCCCACAATCTCAAGGTAAGGTCTCTACTACCACTGGCTAACATTCGCCCATCAGGGCTAAAAGCTACAGAGTAGACATCACGACTATGACCTTGCAAGGTTTTTAGGCATTTACCTGTTTTGACATCCCACAGCTTGATTTTGCTATCGGCACTACCACTAGCCAATAACAAAGTATTTTTAATAGTTGGGGATGGTTGGAAGGTGACAGACCACACCCAACCATCATGATCAGTCAGTGTTTGCAGACAAACTCTGGTCGCAATATCCCAAATTTTAATTGTTTGGTCTTCACCTGCACTGGCTAATAAAGAACCATCGGGACTAAACCCTATGGAATAAACTTTATTGGTATGTTCTTGGAATGTGTGGAGACATTCGCCTGTTTGCACATCCCAGAGTTTCACTGTGTAGTCAGCACTCCCACTGGCAAGAATTTTACTATCTGGACTAAAAGCAAAAGCCCAAACCCAGGCGCTATGACCTTTGTAAATGCGAATTTGTTTAGTATCAGCAGTGCGCCATAATCGAATTTCTCCGGTGATTAAACCTGTGGCAAAAAATTTACCATCAGGACTAAATCTCACAGAAACAATACTAGAAAGGGTTTCTGTGAAGACAGAACCAGTCAAATCAGCATTGGCAAAGCTGGTATCTTTTAAGTTGACATCTTGGAGATAAGCTTGCCAAATAGTCAAACCCGAAAAATCACGCCCACTTAAATCAATTTCAGAATCAGGATGGGATTTATCTATCTGGAGTTGTCGCAGCAGATTGATTAAGTTCCCCGCCGCGTAACCTTTGCTTAAGGACGAATCTTGCTGCAAAGTCCGCAGCAATTTTCGTAAATGGGCTTCTAGTGCGGTTTTTGTGCTAAAAGCTTTGATTAGCTGTTGTTTGACTGGTTCTAGTATTAGTCGTTCTTGTATTTGCCGGATATAATCTAGCGATCGCGCCTGAATTAAAGGGTGGGCATTAATAAACTCCGGTTTTTTTTTTCACTCAAGTCACGAGTCACCTGTTCTATATAGCGGGCGCTGACATATTCCATCACTACAGATTGCTGACGAAATCTGCTGGCGTTTGCTTCTTTTTCAATGAGCGATCGCCTTAATAATGATTCAATAACTTCCAGGATTTTTGACTCTGCTTCTGTGTCTCTTAAATCATTTTTGAGTTGTGCTAGAGATACATATTCACGGGTAATTGCCAGCCGATACATCACTTGTTTTTCTAGTTCTGACAAGCGGTTAAATTGCTGGTCTAAAAGTGTGCGAATATCTCCATAAACAGCGTTTGCTTCTCGAATTTCTCTTAAAAATTCTGTAACATTATTGCCAAATAAGTCATAAACTGTAGTACCTACTATCTTTAAAGCTAAAGGATTCCCAGAATATCTGGTGACTAATTCTGCTAACTGCTCATCTGTAAATTCTGTACATCCTTTATCTAGCAAAATTTCTCTAGCTTCTGCTAAATCCAAGCTAGATAACTGCAAAACTTTCACTGGCAGATTTTTGCCTTCTAAGGCTGCTACTTCTTTTGGTTTTTCTCGACTAGTGATTAACAAACAACTCTCATGGGCGGTTTCAGCCACTTTTTTAAAAAAGTAGCCATAGTTTTCATAACCCTTTTCATATTCGCCAGCACATTCTTGTGTTTTGCCTTCGCCACTGCGTAGCACCGATTCGACGTTATCTAAAATGACTAAGCATCGATGTTTTCGCAAAACATCAATTAGCGCCAGGATTTTGTTATTTTCCCGAATAATTTTGTTATTTTCACTATTTTCATTAATTTTTAAGTATTCTTCCGCATCTTTAGGTAAAAATCGCAAAAGTTGGTTGAGAATTTCTTCTAGGGGTGGTGCATTGCGGAGCGATCGCCAAATCAAATATTTAAACTCAGACTTGATTTCTTGGGCAACTTTGGCAGCAATCACCGTCTTACCAATTCCACCTATACCTAAAACCGCTACTAACCGACACTGCACAGCCTGATCGCTGCCAACTATCCATTCCTTTAAATCTGTAACATCTTCTTCTCTACCCTTAAAACCTTCGACATCAACAGCTTCACCCCAGTCATCTTTTGATGAAGTCAGGTTTTCTGGAATACCTTGGTACTGAGCATATAGCTTTTGTTTTAAATTATAAATTTTTTTATTACCACTGCCTTCTATACCTAATTTGCGGTAACTTTCTCCTAATCTTTTTCTGACTGCGGGTTGCGAAATATTCAGCTTTTCCGCAATTTCTGCACCAGAATAATTTTTCAATGCTAATCGTAATGCCTCTAGTTCAGTTTTCGTTACATTATGTCTATTAGCAACATTTGTAATGAAATCATCAGGAAGCAGAGGCATATCTGCTGCGCTTGTCATCTCATCTAAGCTCCACACAATATATTTAACTTATCAGTATGTGAGAACATTTTTTTATAGCACGCCTGCTAAATCGAAAAAAGACTCTACCAATACAGAATCGCTAGTAAATACACAATTGTATTACTGGTTGATAGCTATCCTATTTCAGATTTTATCAATGTCAACTACATTTTTATCCGAAAAAATAAAAATTTAGCTGATTTTTTTCTCACCGAATGAGCTGTTTATAAAGATTTGTTGTATAAAAACCTACTACAAGTATAACTTTTTATATCTACGTGATATATATTAGATGCAAAATTTATACATAAGTTTACAGATACAAAGAAATCTTTAAGAAAAATTCTTTTTAAGAGCTTGCTTTTTTAATTGAGATGTGATTATCTTATGTACATAGAGGTATATGTGAGATATACAGATAAGTCACAACAACTAAACAGGCAACATCAGGGGGCAACAAAAATGAACAGCTGCTCACGACTGTCAGACTTTATCAGAACTGCCAACTCCGTCAAAACCGTCTTGAAAATAGGAGAACCATCCCCAGAAACCTCTTCTATATTCAAACCTCAAGAAAGAGGTAGCCCAGAAATTGTCCTCAAGCCTAAACAATGGTGTGAAGTTGAGTTACCACTTGTCTTTTCTCACATGAGCATTTTACTCATCGAAACTTTATCGGAAACTCAACATGGCGAGTTAATGGTTACCAGCCGAAAAGTCAACCACGAGACTGCTGTCAACTTGAAGAGTCACATGAGCCACCTCCACTATGTGAACCAAAAGCAACTACAAGAAATCCAGAAATTACACGATTACATTCTTGAAGCATGGATAGCTTATAGGCAGTCTCACAACCAATAATAATCCCCTCCATCGCCACAGCTATCACAAAGTCTAGAAGACTGGCAGCTTGGCGAGTTCATCAAGACAACTAAATATTTATTTCTCTAAAGAAATTTGGCTTTCGATAAATCAGAAGTTTACAAGCCAGATATGTAACCAAAATTACGTATCTGGCTTTTTGCTTAGGTTTTTCTATCAAGAAGGAAATTCTATGAGCAATCACAAACAGGATCAAGGGTCTCTCGTTCAACTCCCATCTGAAGACAGGAATAAAACTATGAAAACTAACCATCAAGAAAACCGCAATCCACTTTTAATCTTGACTGCCAGAGGATTGAAGTTATTTCTATGGACTTTGGCGGGTTTTGCGATCGCTTTTGTAGTGTTTCATATTTTCGGTGCGATCGCCATTGCCAATAGCCTGCTATCTTTTGATGTTTTGGTTTGGTTTATCCGGGGTGCAGCCTCGTTGTTTTGCTTATTTGCGATCGCCATGATCATCGAGTCCTGGCGTTAATTCCAATTCTGGTGCTGTTTTACATATCGCCTTTGGCTTGGTTTTCATTTAGCCAAAGGCTTCACATTACGGAGGTCATATTTATGTCCGATAACAATGGCTTCAAAGGTGACACACTCTCACCAATTTTAGTCATTTTAGTTGCAGGATCGATATCTCTGGCAATTGTCAATAAAGAGAATCATCCGGCTTACTTTGACATCGTAAAAATTGCAATGGCTTATAGCTTTGGTTCCCACAAGTCCAAAGGCAAACCAAAATAGTAATACCAAATTGAACAATGATTGCGACAAATGGATTGCTCAAAAGCTTACCAGTAGAAACTTTTTCAATCCAAAATCTAAAATCTAAAATCCAAAATGGTATAAGCTTGAGGTAGGTTTAGAGAAGGGTTTTGTACCAGCATAGGTGGTCACTGAGCCTGTCGAAGTATGTTTGTGTGCAGAATGAAATATATTTAGCCTGCGTGATGCACCAAGCACACCACGCAGGCTTTGTTTATGTAGCCCCAGACTTCTAGTCTGATACCATTTCACGAAAAAAATGATACAAATTCATGGTTTTTTTATTCTTTCCCCTTGCCCCCTGCTCCCTGCCCCCCTGCGGTCTATTTGTATCAAACTTAAAGTGAAACAGTATGAGGGGTAATTATCTAGACTGACTCTTCTCGCTACCAATATTATCAGTAGTAGAAGAATTGGTATTTGATGTGCCGTTGGGTTGATCTGAGCTTTGAGGTTCGACAGTTTTAGACGTATTAGTTTGATTCCCATCCCCAGAATTGTTAGTACTATCTTTGCGAGGAGTGGTTTGTGTTTCTGAATTGGATGGCTGTTGAGATGGAACGGTGATATTAATATCTGGTTGAGCAGGTATATTGACTGGTGGCACTTGCTGTTGAGGAACTACAATAGGTACTTCTCTGGTTCTTTCAATAATTGTGGTTTGTTGTGGTTGGGGGGCTGTAAGCTCACTGCTAGGTGAAGGAGTTACGACTGGTTGAGTTTCTTTAATTACTGTTTCTCTGGGTTGATTAAAGTACCAAAATGCACCAACAATTAAGCCAACTAAAGATGTGAGTAAAATTCCTAATAATAAGCCACGAGAGGCATTTTCATCATCACGGGCAGCTAAGTTAGCTTGTTGGTAATTACGCTCAATTTCTCTACCGTTGGCGTAACCGTTACTGTAAGAACTGACATTGTTGTTAACACTTTCACTGGTGCGGGTCACGTTGGTGTGAGTGTTACCGTAATTATCGGTGTAAGATTGTTGTTTAGTTTCGCTGTTATAAGTTTCGCGATCGCCTGAATTTGTCATAATATTAATTACACTCCTAAAATATCGGTTGACAAAGCTAAACCCTTGCTAAAAAAGCAATTGCCATAATAATCTGCAAAGAACTTCTAAAAATTTAGTTCTTTTTTTTACTTGGCTTTTAATGATATTCAGCATACATTCTGTAATTACATCGACGGTTCTATCTAGAGTCGGGAGTTTATCATCTGCCAAAAGAATGAGTATGAGGGAGATATATGCGGTTATTAGCTGTTACTTCAAAATGGTCAAGCTTGCTGACAGGCGATCGCGCATACTAAAAAATAGTCAATTAGCACACACATTAAATAGATGTTTTCTGGGCTGACAAAATATCAGACACCCCATAGCGGCTACCATCCCAATGGTAGCGATCGCCGTTTTTTTGAAGGCTGGTATTATCGTGTAACCTTGCCAGACTGTGGTCAAACCTTTGCTTTCATGTACTCCATTGAAGATCCCATTGGTGGTAAAGCCTACAGTGGTGGTGCAGCCCAAGTCCTCGGCCCCAATGATGAGTATTTATGCCGGACTTTTCCTGATGTAGAAAAATTTTGGGCTAGTCGAGATGTCTTAGCTTTAGGACATTGGGGAAAAACCAACCTCAACACTCAACCCTTCTACCTTTTACCCACAGAATTTGCACAACACATTCAAGAAGGTTATCAAGCCACAGCTAAGATTAATCAGGGAATTATCCGCGATCGTGCAACGGGTTTTTATTGTCGTTGGTTGTACGAAATTCAGCCGATATATGGTTGGGGAAATCAAAATAGCCTTCAGCAATCAACTGCTGGCTGGCTGTCATTTTTACAGATTTTTGAACCGGGCTGGCAAATTTTAATGGCGCACGGTTTGGCTAGTGGTTGGATAGACTGGAACGGCAAAATTTATGAATTTACCAACGCGCCAGCCTACGGTGAGAAAAACTGGGGCGGGGCGTTTCCGCAAAAATGGTTTTGGCTAAACTGTAATTGCTTTGATGGTGAACCCGACTTAGCATTAACCGCCGGTGGTGGTAGACGCGGTGTGTTGTGGTGGATGGAATCTGTCGCCATGATTGGAGTGCATTATCAAGGCAAATTTTATGAATTTGTACCGTGGAACTCCCAAGTGCAGTGGCAAATTCAACCTTGGGGTAGATGGCAAATGCAAGCTAGAAATTTAAACTACGAGGTTGAGTTGACAGGAACTACGCATCTACCAGGTACACCCCTACGTGCGCCGACAACAAATGGCTTAATGTACTGTTGTCGAGATACCATGCAAGGAAATCTGAATTTGGAGTTGCGAAAAATCAGTGACAAACAATCTCAAATTATCCTAAAATCACAGAGTTCTCTGTGTGGTTTAGAAATAGGTGGCGGTTCTTGGGACAGTTCGTGGCACTCTAGCTGAAACTACTGCTATTATATTTATGCTTCGTAGTTGGGGCTGTAGCTCAGTTGGATAGAGCGAGCGCCTCCTAAGCGCTAGGTCGTGCGTTCGAGACGCACCAGTCCCGTCGTTGTATCAAAGTAAAGTTCAACAAATTTGGTCAGCAGTTTTTACGGAATATTCCGAATTTGTGTGAATTTAACTCTTAAGTACCTGCTGATTGGTTTTATGTCCAAATCGGTAGGCATAAACAGCAAATTCCTGGGACAAAACAGGGTAGATTTGCTAAAAATCTGCTACTCTAACTTATACTTTTAGCTTATTCAGAGAATATACGTCTTAGTCACACGAAATCATAGAGCCTTGAAGAACAATTTTTTGTTTACAGGTAAATCTTTTCGGTTTATGGTTCTTACCTTACCGATATTAATTTGGTTCGGTTACAAAGAAATTCAAAAACAAACTCAGCCACCTCAAGCAGTATTGGTATTGGGTGGTTCAACCAAAAAATTAGAAAGGGAGAAATTTACTGCGGAGTTTGTACGTAAGCATCCAAAGTTACCCATCTGGATTACGGGTGGAAGTCCACCTAGAACAACTCGCAGTGTATTTGTCAAGGCTGGTGTTGATCCCAAGCGATTACACTTGGATTATGAAGCGGTAGATACAGTTACTAATTTTACCAGCTTAGTAGATGATTTGAAAGCCAAGGGGATAAAAAGAGTTTATTTGATTACGTCTGATTTCCACATGCGTCGTGCTTCGGTTATTGGTGAGATCATCTTAGGTAGCCGAGGAATTGACTTTCAGCCAGTTTCTGTTCCTTCAAAATCGCCGCCGGAACCAATAGAAAAATCAATCCGTGATGGAGCTAGAGCGTTAATGTGGGTAGCAACTGGTTACACAGGTGCGAATGATCCTAGCAAGGGTGGTAAATCCAGAATTGAGAGTAGAAGATAAAAAGTAAAAGAGCAAAAATCTATTTTTTACTTTTTACTTTTTACTTTGTTACTTGCCTATGCAGCCATTTCTTGTACTAGTACAAAGGGCTGTACAATTAGAGTATTAAAGCGTTTTTGCCGATCGCCATTCCATATTCCCACTTGGTCTACGGAAGGTTTAGTAATTAATTGCTCATCAATCCACTGTTGTACAGATTGGGTGTTATCATTAGCGATCGCTTCTCCTACATCTAACAAACTTAGCCCTTGTGCTACCAAAATCACTGCATCACGCTGCACATGGGGAATTAGCCAGTCCCATTCCGCCTCGTCTAAACCTTCTGTTAACTCTGCTCTTAAATCTGACATGATTGCACGTTCATCTTGATATACATTTGATTTTACATGAGAGGTTAGGGGCTAGGGTCTGGGGGATATATAGGCATCCTATTTTAGATATTAATCAGAGAGATAAGGGAGACACGGGAGACAAGGTAGATAAACGTTGGTAAATCATTTAGGTTAATTATCTACAGCTTCGCACAGATAAAATTCATGCCCATAACTAAGATTTCTAACTACAGATAGATGTCAATTTATCATCATCAATTATTGACAGTTATTCTTAATTCTTATACTATTGAAGAAATTAGTTGCAAAATATTTGCAACTTTTTTTGTGCCATTTTTGTGATTTTAAGGTGATGCCCAACAACTTCGTTCTGGGTAAAGAGCAACTATTCAGCCGTCGTCAACTGCTGAAACTGGGAATATGCGGTGCTGGGTTTGCTGGTACTGCGGCACTTTGGCATAATCTGAATGCACAAAGCAAGTCGATAGTCAAAGTCCCGCCGTTGGAAATAGCAGCAACAAACCAAGCTGTCAATCCTATGCAGATGCTACGAAATTTCGATTATGGCGTAGTCAAGCAGGAGAACGGACGGACTGTTAGAGAATTTCAGTTAACTGCGGGGACTTCTGTCATTCAGCTTAATAGTGCTGTTTCCTATAACGTTTGGGATTTAAATGGTCGTATTCCAGGGCCGACGTTACGGGCGAAGCAAGGCGAACGTGTACGGATACTATTTCTCAATAAGGCGGGACATTCTCACTCTCTACATTTTCATGGTGTTCATCCCGCAGAGATGGATGGTGTTCGTCCAGTCAGTAATGGTAGTGCAGCTATTTATGAGTTTGATGCAGAACCTTATGGGGTTCACTTATACCACTGCCATATTGCACCAGTCACTCGTCATATTGCCAAGGGTTTGTATGGGATGTTTATTATTGATCCTCCCACGCCGCGCCCCCCGGCTGATGAAATGGTGTTAGTCATGGCTGGATATGATGTCAATGATGACAGCCACAATGAATATTATGCTTTTAACGGATTACCGCATCACTTCATGGATAATCCCATCCCAATTTATCAGAATCAATTGATTCGTTTGTATGTTCTTAACATCATTGAATATGATCCGGCAGTGACTTTTCACTTACACGCCAACTTCTTTGATGTGTACCGCAGTGGAATGACGATGACTCCCAGTGAGAAGACTGATGTGATTACGATGGGTGTTGCAGAAAGGCACATTTTAGAATTTGCTTTCCGCTATCCAGGTAAGTATATGTTTCATCCGCATCAAGATGCGATCGCGGAAAATGGTTGTATGGGTCAATTTGAAGTAATTGCTGATAAATCTTCGCAAACTAATCGCAAAAGTTCTTAACTAAATTCAACGAGTGAATTTACTTCAAATCAACAACAAATAGTAATGTTAGTAGCTTTCTATCTCAAATATATTGAAAAAAACATTAAAATACATGCAAAATTTTAATCAGTAGTTGCTAAAGTATTGCATTAGCTGGAAAATGAGCATAGCCAAATCTACGACACTAAGTCATACAAGCTGTTAAAAACATGAAAAAATTTAAATACTTTTGTTTAACTATTGCTACTGCTGCAATTGTCAGCCTGAGTGCTTGTAACAACACTCCAACCGCAGAAAATCCCTCTGCGCCAGCAGCTACTTCACCATCAACAGCCCAAGTCACAGAAGCGACAACTCATAGCGGTCATGGTGGCAAAGCAAAAATTAATATTAATACAGCGATATTGTCAGAATTAGATAAATTTGAAGCAAAATTAGGTGTACCAGCTTTATCAAACAAAATTCAGGCTAGTCGTCCTTATGCAAGTCCAGAAGATTTAGTGACTAAAAAAGTAATTACGCAAGAACAGTTCGACCAAATTAAAGACCAAGTAACGGTTCAGGAAGTTGTGTTAACAGGTGAAGCCAAAGATGTTGATTACATGACCAAGTTAGGCTTAATGAAAGGACACCTGTTAGTCGCCCAAGAATTGTTAGACAAAAACCTGCCAAAACAAGCCGAACCTCATATTGGACACCCAGTTGAGGAAATTTACGTGGATGTCGAAGAGCAACTAAATGAACGCAAAGTTAAAGAATTCAAGACAACTTTGGTGAGTTTGCAAGATTTGGTCAAATCAAATCCCAAGAATGCCAAAGTTAAAACCAATTTTACCGCTTCTGTGGAATCTGTAGATGGTGCGATCGCGGTTTTACCAGAAGCGCAACGTAACAAACCGGGATTTGTACTTCAGGTAATTAATGGCTTGTTAGATGCAGCTAACTCTGAATATGGAGCAGCGATCGCAGATGGTAAAATAGCCGCAGCCATTGAATATCAGGACTCTCGTGGCTTTGTGGTTTATGCCGATGACTTATATAAAGGTATTTCTAGCCAAATAGCCCAAAGCAGTCCTGATGCACAAAAAGCAATAGAAGCTAGTTTCAGTGACTTGGTAAAAGTTTGGCCTAGCGCCGTTCCTCCTGCTAAACCAGTGAAAACCCCCGTGGAAGTGACTCAGTTAATCAAAACCATTGAGCAAAACTCTCAAAAAATCATTGATAAATCAAGTACACAAGCACAGCGATAGACTCTAAACTAACAAAAAAGTAGAGAGTCAAACGTTTAAAATAAGTGAGCCATGAGCAAATAATTAGATATGAAACGTAAAAGTTTCCTGTGCTTCATTCCTAATTAATGACTCATCCGGCTCCATTTATATATTGCTGAACTTAACAACTGATGCAAGAACTCGACCAAACTAAGACTATAGAACTCCTCAACACCATAATGGAATTTGAGTTAGCAGGAGTAGTACGCTACACACATTATTCCTTGATGGTGACTGGCCCGAATCGTATTCCCATTGTGGCTTTTTTTAAAGCCCAAGCCAGTGAATCTTTACTTCATGCTCAACAAGTCGGAGAAATTCTCACAGGTTTAGATGGACATCCCACCCTGAGAATTGCCCCAATGGAAGAAACTTATAAGCATTCTGTCAAAGACATTTTGGCAGAAAGCTTATCTCATGAAAAGAAAGCATTGGAATTGTACAAAAATCTCCTAGATACTGTCAGCAATGCTAGTGTCTATTTAGAAGAATTTGCTCGTGGCATGATTGGACAAGAAGAACTGCATAATCTCGAATTGAAAAAAATGCTGCGAGATTTTAGCTAATAGTCATTAGTGAGTTAGTGCGGTCTTGGGGGTTTCCCCCAAGACCGCACTAACTCACCCGAAGGGTCATAAGTCATCAGTCATTTGTCATGGCTTATGACTAGTGACAAATGACAAATGACAAATGACAAAGGACAAAAGATGAATTTTAGTACTGCTTTACCTACTTTTGTAATTACACTCCGCGAAGGAGTAGAAGCCGCCTTAGTTGTGGGGATAGTGTTGGCTTTATTGAAAAAAGCCAAACAATCTCGACTTAATTCTTGGGTGTATGCTGGTGTGGGCGTTGGTATTGTTGTCAGCGCCTTGATAGGTTTACTGTTTAGTGTGGTGATTAAAGCATTAGGTCAAATTAATCCACAATACACATCGGTAGTTGAACCGGGACTAGAAGGTGTGTTTAGTGTGCTGGCGATCGCAATGCTCAGTTGGATGCTAATCTGGATGACGAAACAAGCCAGATTTATGAAAGCCCAAGTAGAAGGCGCTGTCACCGAAGCACTCACACAAAATAGCAATGCTGGCTGGGGCGTTTTTAGTTTAATTTTAATCGCCGTAGTCCGCGAAGGTTTTGAAACCGTATTGTTCATTGCGGCTAACTTTCAGCAAGGTTTAATTCCTACAATTGGCGCTCTTGGTGGTTTATTAGTAGCAGCCACAATAGGCGTATTGTTATTTAAATTAGGTGTTAAAATCAACATCCGCCAGTTTTTTCAAGTCATGGGCGTTTTATTAGTGTTGATTGTTGCTGGGTTAGTTGTTTCTGCATTAAAACACTTTGACGATGCTTTTGCTAACTTAGCCCTCAGCAGCCGCGCTTCCGAAAGCCTGTGTTTTTACTATGAACACTTTACTAAAGTCCACTCCTGCATTTTAGGGCCGATCGTGTGGAATACTTCTAGTATTTTGCCTGATGATCAATTCCCTGGCATTATTCTGAAATCTTTATTTGGCTATAGAGAACATCTATATATTTTGCAAGCAGTGGGATATGTTTTATTCTTGCTAACTGTTGGCGGGTTATATTTCCGCAGTTTAGGTGGCGAAACTCCAAAACCTAATAAAAGTGTATCTCTTTTCCAAAAATAAACTGATAAGTAAATATATTGTAGGGTGGGCATAACTATGCCCACCCTACTTACTTTTAACAATCGTTTTTAAAGCATCTGATAAATGTGTGTTATCAAGTGCAAACATCTCTATTCCATCATCATCCAATTCAGTTGTTACTTGAATATTCTCCGCCAATTTTGTATCTAGCAGTTTCAACAATTCTCCCAAATTAGGAGCTAACACATACTTTTCATCTTCATCTCTACCAAAGTTGATAATTTGCCCAATACATCCATTAACATCAGGTGCTAAATCAATACCGATGTGATTTCCTCCCCCATCGTGCATCAGAGGTATCCATTTTTCATGTGCATAGACACTTTGAATAACTCCTTCTGGATAAGATGTGCAGAAATCATTTAAATCTTCTAAGCCATCTTCAATGATTTCCTTCCAACTTAACCAATTTCGCTCCACTTCAGACAGTGAGAGAAATTGTAACCCGTAAAAAATACCACGTCCTTTTCTAGACTCTCCATTATTGAGTTGATATAAAATTTGCATCTCTGCGGGAATTTCATAACCCAGTACCATTTGCAAGTGTAAAATTTCATCTTCACTTGCTGGTGGGTTGAGATACTTGTAATATTCAGGAAACCTATTACTAATCTTTTCTCGATAGCTTAACCAGGATGCACTAACAAGATTATTCATTTTAGATTAATTTGCTGTAAATAAATCTTTTTTAAGCTGCTGACAAGTTTGCTCAATTGCATTTATACTACCTGGATTCACTAATCCATAATAGTCAAAAATATAAACTCGGTTATTTTGTGTTGCTTTGAGTTTTTGCCAAAAAGGTTCTTTACTAAAGGATTCCAAAATCTCCTTATTTGATGATGCTTGGGGAGGGTTGATGACAATTATTGTGTCTGGATTAACTTCTAAAACTTTCTCTGCTGATAAAGTGACATAACCACCAAAAGGACTTTTACCTTGTAATTCGGCGGCGACATTCTTGAGTTGGAATTTTTCTAACAAGTTTCCTGCCCAACTGCTTTTATTTGGGGTGAGAATTGGTTGATTACTGACTAACACCAAAGTAGAAATATTTTGCTCTTGTTTTTCTGGTAAAAAACTTTTGTAGCGAGTTAACAAAGGTTCGGGGTTTGCACCAATTAAATCACCCAGTTTTTGAGTCAGACTTTCTAAGGAATCCCATGTTTTGAGTTGAGTTAGTAAAGTCTGAATTTTTAATTCTTGCAATCTTTGAATTACTTGGGTAGAAAAACCTTCGATACCAATGACTAAATCTGGTTTGAGAGCCACAATTTTTTCTAAATTAGGAGGAGTTTGACCTTCACTAACGCGAGGAATATCCTTCAAACCAGGTTCGTTTTTAAATAATGAATTTCCAGCAATACCTACTAGTTTGGTTTTATCGAGTTGATAAATAATATCTGTGGCTAGAGATGAAAGACTAACTACTCTTTTGGCTGTTGCTTGATTATTAGGGGTTGCTGTAATCGCAGGTGTTTGTACTTGTGGTTGTTGAGTTGTAGCAGTGCTACAAGCCATTAAAAATATACTGATGAGAATTGCTAATGCCGATAATATCAAACGATTATACATATAACAATAAACCTATAGTAACTATGAAACTTACTGACAAAAATGACGAGTGTAGACATAGTAAAAATTCCCCCAAGAATTTATAGCTATGCTACCTCGCCATTAAGTATACAAGGTTTATTGAGAAAAGCTTTACATACTATACATTAGTATGTTGTCGAACTATTGTTAATTAAATAACATTTGTTTGTTTTTGTAAAAAATTTATAGTAAAACTTTTTACTTGTGAGAAAGATTTATAAATACGAGATTAATAGCTGTCTGAAATGTTGTTTTTACTGCATCAATGCCCAATCTTCAGGAGTATTACAGTTAAGTAACATCTTAGTATCAGGCACAGCTAAAACCTGTACTGAATGTTGCTGAAGCCACTGCTGAAACGATCGCCCGCCTTGGTTGATAAAATCTAGTAGTTGCGGTAAACATCGCCGGCGATAAAAACCACACATAGGTTCCCAGCCTTTAGGATGATGCGCCAAAGCTGCGATCGCATCTTCCCCCACATTATCAAGTTGCGCCACCCATCTTTGCAATACCTCAACCTGCAACTTCGGTAAATCGCAAGCAAGTAACAACACCCAATCAGTTTGCACCTGTGCAAGTCCTTGTGCAAACCCCACCAACGGCCCGTGATTTACAGGCGCTTCTAAAATAAACTGACAACGAGGTAAAGTTAAATTTTGATAACGTTCTGGCCAAGGCGTGACAATATAAACAGTCTCAGCACAAGCCACCGCAATATGACAAACTCGCTGCAATAAAGGTACGCCGTCAACAGTCAGTAAAGCTTTATCCTGTCCCATACGGGAACTTTTACCACCAGCTAATACAATGGCTGATAAAAGTGCTGAGTGCTGAGTGCTGAGTGCTGAGTTATTTGTCATTGGTCATTAGTCGTTAGTCATTAGTCATTTGTTCTTTTATGTTCTTTTCTCCACCTTTACCCTGATGTCGTCACTAGCCCTGAAATATTCTTATTTATCAAGTTTCATCTTTATAACAGGACTTACGCAAAATTATGAAAAAACGAACCGCAAAGGGCGCAAAGGACACGAAGTTATAAGAGTTTGAGAGAGTTCTTGCGTAATTCCTATATAAATAATCTAGAATTTTGGCATCGATGCGTTCTTTATTATTGGGTAGTTTATTTAGTTGTTTTATCGCAACCTTGGGCAATTCAACTTGATACATTAAGCAGTTTCTTTGTTATATCCTTGATATTCATTCTAAAAAACAGTACCATTGATGCGTCTATCTTCTCTAGCTTCCTTAATAGCTTGTAAATCTTCCTCATCTTCCATATCATCTATTCTTTGTAAATACGTGAGGATTTCATCTAACACGCTGTTATAAGCTTGGTTTAACAACACATTGATAGATTCAATTATTGCTTTTCTTTCTTGTTCAGTTTTCATTGCTATTTTGCTTGATTTATTAGATAGACTTGATCAGTTTTCTGCTTCCTAAAAAGGAATCATCCTCTCGTTTGACTTTGCTGCACTTGCTGTAACATTTGCTCAACACTTGTCGCTGGTGCAAGACATTTTAAACCTTGGCAAACTAAGGCGATACTGCCTTCTGGGAGGTTAGATACGACAGAAAACGCTGCTACTGGCAAATATTGAGGAATGAGAGATTGAATTTGCTCGCTGGTGCTGCGAATTAGGGTAGAGTTACGATACCAATCCAAAGCGGTGAATAAGCTGGGGCAAGCTTGAGGATGACTAGCCATGATGCTTCGGAAAGCTTTTAAACCTTGCTCGGCTAAATCGAGATAATGCAGATTATCGGTGAGTAGTGATAACCTGACAAGATTTGCGATCGCCACTCCGTTAGCCGAAGGTGTAGCATTATCAGCATAGCTGCGTTCGCGCACAATTAATTCCTGACTAGCATCGCTAGATGTGTTAAAATATCCTCCTAGTTCTACACTCCAGAGAAATTCGTCGAATTCTTCTTGGATAGCGATCGCTTTTTCCAACCATTGTTTATACTCTGGGCTACAAGCTTGTAAGTCTAGTAACGCTTTAATAAAAAAGGCGTAGTCTTCAGACTGCGCTAACACTGTCGCCTCGCCTTGATAATTCAGTCTGTGGAAACGTCCATTAACAAACTGATTTTCCCAGATAAAATTAGCTGCTTGTGTGGCTAATTCCAAATATAGAGGTGATTGAAATACCCCACCTGCTCTAGCTAACCCAGAAATCATCAAACTATTCCAAGCCACAATCATTTTCGTATCTGTCACCGAGGGAATACGCCCCGGCCAGTTATGGGTTTTGGCTTCTTGATTATTCCGGGCTGGGGGAAAAGTCTTTAATGATTCTGGTGCATCACCATAACGCGCTGTAAATAATTTCCCTAATACCGTGTCTATTTCTGGACTCAATTCCCCAGAGTTACGCCTTTGCAATACATTCAACCCTTCAAAGTTGCCTTGAGGACTAACTGTAAACTCTTGTTGTAATTGCGTTAATTCTTCTGGTGTTAATAACTGTGCGAGTTCGCTGTAACTCCATACATAAAAAGCCCCTTCTTCTGGCTCGACTGCTTCAGAATTAATGAAACTATCCGCATCTTGAGCCGCGTAAAAGTAGCCTTCTGGGGCAATCATTTCTCTTTGCAGCCATTGTACAGTTCCCGCCACAGCCCTAACAAAAGCCGGTTCTTTGATACCCGCACTCCATAAATTTGCTAGATACTCGACAATTTGCCCATTGTCATAAAGCATCTTTTCAAAGTGCGGCACTGTCCAAGTGGGATCAACAGTATAGCGATGAAAGCCGCCACCGACATGATCATAAATACCGCCCAGGGCTAAATCTAGTCCGCGCTGAGTGCAAATTTGCTGACCATCGTACCGAGACTGCAAATTAAAGCGATTTCCTCGCAGTGCTAGTTCGGCATAAGGCATCATTGGGAAACTGTTACCGTATTGATTAGCAGTAATGATCCCCGTGCTAGTTTCCCAACCTTTGCCCAGTAATTCATTTTCTGCAACTGACTGGGGATCATCATTTTGCAAGACCGCAGAGGTGAGGAGCGAGTCTAAAATTACTGCTTTGCGTTGGCGCAAATCTTCTTTTTCGGTGTCGTAATAGCGCCGGAGAGCTTGCAAAACTTGTAAAAAACCAGGACGACCGTAGCGGGGATCAACCGGAAAATAAGTCCCAGCGTAAAAAGGAACCAAATCTTCCGGTGAGAGAAAGGCATTTAACGGCCAACCGCCTTGACCAGTCATCATCTGTAACGCCTGCATATAGATGCTATCGATGTCTGGGCGTTCTTCTCTGTCTACTTTAATAGGCAGAAAATTGGCATTCATGTAATCTGCGATCGCAGCATCAGAAAAAGCCTCACCTTCCATCACAGTACACCAGTGGCAACTAGAGTAACCAATGGAAAGAAAGATAGGTTTATTTTCTGCCTTAGCAGTGGCGAGAGCTTCATCACACCAAGGCCACCAATCAATCGGATTTTCGGCGTGTTTACGCAGGTACAGACTTTTGGCTTGGGCAAGGCGATTAGTCATGATCTTGTTGTGTGAGGATAGATGCCTTCTTTGCCCAGTCTACATTCTTGGAGTATTAAGCGAGATATACACCTAAACAAAACTCAACCAAAAACTTACACCAAAGTTTTGTCAAAATCACCCTACTATCCACAAAATTAGTGAAAAGCCCTTAAAACAGTAATTTTTGCCTTTTGCCTCTTGCGAGTTCGCCAGTTGCTTTATGCCGGGGAACCCGTCCACCGCACTGGCTCACTTTTTACTTTTGCCTTTTTAATTAGGGCAAAGAGCGCCACAGAAAGCTGATGATAGTTGTTGATGGTTCTGGTGCAGGTGGTTTAACCCTTGCTTGGATTTTGGTATTGTAATTAATTCCTGCTATCAGATGGAGCAAGAAAGTAATGATGGCGGCTTGCACAAGTTTTTCGAGCATGGCAGGTCTCCCTCAATTGATAGCACTGCAAGTAAAATCCTTTTTCTAAATACACCCCGTACTCATAAATTTCGTAATTTGACGGGATTTTCTGGAAAATTGCCCTGATTTTTGGTAAACAAACCTTGACAAAACCCAAATTTATAGCTAGTTGTATGACAGTTTCATGATCAGAGCGATCGCAGTTGTAGTTTGTTATTGCTCCTCTCTGGCACGAACCGAGTCAAATTTCTAGACGCTTTCCCCTATAAAAAGTGCCTGAGTTATGATTTACATCTGCCAGATAGAAGAGAAAATTAGCTCTCTGGCGGATGACGACAGCCATTAGCAGGTTGTCATCGATAAAATAGATGTAAATTAGCTACAGGAACGCTGCATGATTCCTATCGTTATTGAACAATCGGGTCGGGGCGAACGCGCCTTTGATATCTACTCACGACTGTTGCGTGAGCGAATCATCTTCTTGGGACAACAGATTGACAGCAACTTAGCTAACTTAATAGTTGCCCAAATGCTGTTCTTGGATGCAGAAGACCCGGAAAAAGACATTTATATGTACATTAATTCCCCCGGCGGTTCGGTAACTGCTGGTATGGGTATTTTTGACACTATGAAGCATATCCGCCCCGATGTCTGTACCATTTGTACCGGATTAGCTGCGAGTATGGGAGCTTTTCTCCTCAGTGCTGGAACCAAAGGTAAGCGGATGAGTCTACCCCATTCCCGCATTATGATTCACCAACCTTTAGGCGGCGCACAAGGCCAAGCCACCGACATTGAAATTCAAGCGCGGGAAATTTTGTATCACAAAAAGCGACTCAACGACTTTCTCGCCGACCACACAGGTCAGCCCATTGAGCGCATTGCAGAAGACACCGAACGCGACTTTTTCATGTCACCCGACGAAGCTAAAGAATACGGTTTGATTGACCAAGTAATTGACCGTCACGCGGCGGGTAGCCGTCCGATGGCTGTGGTTTAGTTATTTGTAATTGACTATTAAAGCTCCCATCAACACCTGGAAATTTTTACTTTTAAATAAGTAAACTCCTGGGGTTATGGGAGCCTTAGCTTATCTAAAGCTACCAAGGACAAGATATGATGAGTAGCGATCGCATCGACTAGTTGACAATCAAGACTAGTACAACAAGGCAAAAGTCAAAAGTCAAAAAGCTTAGAATACAAGCTTTTAACTAACTTAAAATAGTATCTTTCTTTCCGCCGACCTGTACTAAAAATTTGCTCATCCCAATTTAATCTGAAGCTGTACTCTATCAATCCTGTAGAGACATTGTATACAAAGTCTCTACAAAAACTGATAAATCCATTTTCATCCAGAAACGTTATCGGTCTACAGTTATTGAGAATGGTGGAATGTTAAAGTTTTAGCTATACTGCTTTATGCCCGTTCTGAAAATTAATGAGATGAATTAAGAATCTTCTGCGTCTTTGTATATTTTTTGTAACTATTGATCCCCACAAAAATTATACTGGTAATAATACTAGTATATAATTACTTAAATTCGTATAAAATCTTATATATGGACGAGCAAATTCTGGGTACACGTTACCGTATCCTGCAATTATTGTACATAGAGGAGTCGGTAAATATCTATCTAGTTGAAGATATTCAAATTCCTAATCAGTTATTTATTCTTCAGCAACTACGCCCAGAAACTCATCATCTACAAAATTTAGCCTGGTTGCGAAAGTCCTTTTTCCAAGAAGCTAAGATATTGAAACAATTAGCCCAGGAAAACGACAGAATTCAGAAAATAATTGATTATTTTGAATCCAATGAAGAATTTTATCTAGTTCAAGAATTAATTGATGGTCATCAATTAGCTGAAGAAATTTTAGTAGGGTTTCCGCTTAGAGAAGACCAGGTTATTAACTTGTTATTAGAAATCTTAGATATTTTACTATTTATACATCGTCATAATATCATTCACCAAGATATTCAGCCAGAAAATATCATTCGCCGACACTCAGATAATAAATTAGTTTTAGTTGACTTTGGCTCTCTGAAGGAAATGGTGACGACTACAGTTAGTAATTTAGAATATATACCTTTAGAGCAGTTACAAGGACAACCACAATATAACAGTGATATTTATGCTTTAGGAATGATTGCGATCGCTGCAATTATGGGCTTATCTTACGAAGAAGTATCAAGATTACAAAGTCAAAAGAACTTACTAACAGGCGAAATTATCTGGCGTGATCGAACGATAAAAGTCAGCCGAGAATTTACACGCATTATCAATCAAATGGTAAAGTTTGACTACCAGAAACGATACCAGTCTGTAACAGAAGTGATCAATGACCTGCAAGAATTAAAAAATCAGCAATATCAACCACAATCATTACAGATTCAAAAATTCAAATTTGTCATCTTCGGAATTGCTAGTTTGTTGACTGCTATGTTTATCGGCTGGTTTAGCCACTGGTTAACACCAGTTAATAGTGAACAGTTGTTTTATCAAGAAGGTGTCAGTGAATATGAGCAAGGGAACTATCAAGAATCTGTAGATAATTTAACTCAAACCCTGGAAATCAATCCCCAGAATTCTCTTGCTTATAATCATCGGAGTGATGCGTTTTCTCGCTTAGGAGATTATGAAAAAGCGGAAGCAGATTCGAGTCAGGCTATTGCACTGAATCCTCAAGATGCTAATGCTTATTATGACCGAGGATTTGCTTTATTTGGGTTGGGTAAATATAAAGACGCGATCGCAGACTACACAAAAGCGATTAAACTTAACTCTCAAAACCCCTACGCTTACTATGGAAGAGGTTTAGCGCGGGTGAAAGTGAACGAATATCAAAGCGCAATACTGGATTTTAATAGAGCGATCGCACTTAATTCTAGCTATGGTTTAGCCTACTATCATCGTGGCTTAGTCAACGTCCAACTAGGTAATAAAAAATCAGCAATGGTAAATTTTAAGAAAGCTGAAAAACTATTTCAAGAACAGGGGGATAAATCAGGTTATAACAAGATAATCCAAGAAATCAAAGCATTACAAAAATAGTTATTTTTGCTTGCAACAAACTTCTAATTAAAAATGCTAGAAACTAAAATTATTAACTATCTCTCCCATTTAGAAGACTCAGACTATATGGCTGAGGTGGTAACAACTCCTGGCGCAGCTGAGACTCTTATAAAAATCCTTCAAAATGATGATGATGAGATTATGAGTTATGCTGGTCTTTTTATTAGAGATTTTTTCTTAAGTTGCTCTCGTAATGAGACTTGTAAAATATCTTGGGAAACACAATTAAAACCTGTTATTATTCCTGAATTAGAACGTCTTATATTTGCAGAAAACCACTTCATTCGCAAACAAGTAATTTATACACTAGGAAAAATATGCAGCTATGATAGTGTGCCTGTTTTGCTACAAGCTTTCTATAAATATCGTGAAAGTGACCCAATTTTATTACCGCGACTCCTGGGTGAATTATTCTGGCTGGGTGTGGACAATTCGTGGGATTTACTTGAAAGTATGGTGAACAGCCAATATTACACAACTCGCTGGGCTGTTATCAACTTGCTAGGAGAATTTATTTACCATTCACCAAGTGAGGAGGATGGAACTTTTTCTATGAAATACAATTTTTCAGAAAAATTGCGAAATGATCCACATCCACTTGTAAAAGCAGAGGCAGAATATGAATATCAATTATTAGCATTAAATCATCGTAAACTACAAGAAAATATGGCTAAATCAGATTATAAAAAACAGAGAAAAGATTTGAAAAAATTAGAACCATGTTTGACATTTTTCAGAGTATCGCTACAATTCTCTCGTTATATGGTTACCAATAATATTTCCACATATACTATGCAAGAGTTAGAAACATTTATCGATAACAAAACTCAACAATTATAATTCTGACAAGAATACTATTTTTCTTAAAGTTCGTTAAAATTACTTTTGATATTTTAGTCATGCCTCCCCTCCTCTGTGCCTTGGCGGTTCGATAATTTATTCATACAACCTATTGCTAAATTTTCATTAATTGATACACTTGTTCTTCATTAGCCATTAGCCCAGTGAACCAGCGCCTACTATGGTGTACGTCAAGCGCGTGGAACTTACCAACTTCAAATCCTTCGGCGGTACTACATCAGTCCCTTTGCTGCCGGGGTTTACTGTCATATCTGGGCCGAATGGTTCCGGTAAGTCGAATATTTTGGATGCGCTGCTGTTTTGTTTGGGACTCGCCAGTTCTAAGGGAATGCGTGCCGATCGCCTGCCAGATTTGGTAAATAACGAAAACTAAATCACTACCAAACCAACAAATAATGACTCAACAAAAAACGAAAAAATGATTTTGGAGGGGGTTTGGGGGACGCAACCGTCCCCCAATCGGGGGCGTGGGGGAGAATCCCCCAAATCTTACTCCTTATCTGGTAGCTAGAGCAGAAATTGAGCAATCAACCCTCATCAGCATTGGGGTATAAGGCAATACGGTTCAGTTAGTAATTTTTTCTTCTCTTCGCGCTCTTTGCGCTATTTGCGGTTCGTTAAAAAAAATGACTTTAACAAAGAGTTTTAGTCTTAACTGAACTGTATTGGGGTATAAGGGTGTGAGGATTTTGAACACCTACACCCTTACAGAGAAGTCAAAATTCAAAAGTCAGAGAATTTTTGACTTGATTTTCCCCTATCCTCGTTTTCAGCCCATCTAACGACACTGACGATATTTGATGTGATACACCAATCCCCGGTGAGCCAAGTCGAAGGAGTCAACAGTCGCCATACCTGCGCCACTAGCAGTCATCGCTGCATTGACACGCATATTTACACTATCGCCACAGCGTGACCACACATCAGCAACAGTCACTAACTGATCTCGAACGTTGTAGTCAGTTTCGCCACGAAATGTCCGAGATAAAACAGGGCCACGTTGACCAGCAAAAAAGTATTCTGCTCTAAGTCTCCCAGTGGTACCAGGAGCAACATAGCCACGGTAATCAGCATCATAAAGAGAAATTTGGAATCCTTGAGGCACTTTAATTGGAATGCTCAAATTGCAGCTTTTACGCCTTTCGGATGATTTATTTCCTAAAGCAATAAACTGATCAAAGAGAATACTTAACTCTTGACCATCAGGACTCACGTTGACACTAGCAGAACCTTCAGGGCAACCGTTACCACCATATCCTGCACCCAGAATCTCAACTTTGTCAGCAGCAAAAGCAGGGCCAACAGAAGCTGAAATTAGTACTGCTCCTGCGAAAAAAGCTTTTGCAAAGTTGATAGATGTTTTCCTGATATTTTGATTGTTCATAACTCACCTCATTTGAGTAATTAGAAGTTATTTGGAACTAGATTTGTGATTGAAATTCCCGGTAAATATTTTCCATAAAATCTGCAATCGCTATCTTTATTCCTGAAAAATTGCAATATAAAATTCATGGCAAATTTTGAAAAAAGTGCCATAAAAAATTGCCAAAAGTATTTACCAAAATACTTTCGTGAGTACTCACAAGCTACTATTTATTAGCAGCGTGAATAGCTGTAATGCTTGAATTGCAATACGTATCAGACATCATCTGCAAATCTAAAAGCAGTAATTCAAGACCATGAATTTTACTTCTAGTCTCATATCTGCTGTCTCCGCAGAAGACTGTCAATTTAATTTCAGAGTTCCATTTATCTGTGGTGATACCAAAACCCTAATATTTCTCAATTGGTATCATGTTTGGCTTGTTTGCATCGACTATATTTTCTTACTGTTAGTTCCCGACAATTTTCATCGTCAGGCAACAATTTTCATTACTTAATAATTTGGAATATGGATGAGTTCGGTTTGCTTTACGAATTTACTTGTGTAGTTAGGGAGTAGGAAAAAAGCCTTATCCAAGTTCACTGATTTTTCCCACATCAAATATTAGTTCTATATAACTCAATACAGTTCAGTTAAGACTAAAAAGCAATTCTGGTGTAGGTTGGGTGGAGGAACGGAACCCAACAGAGTATGCGTGAATGTTGGGTTACGCTATCGCTACACCCAACCTACTATTCTCTTAACTGAACCGTATCGTAATAAAAGGGTGCAGGTGTTCAAAACCCTTACACCCAGTTTCAACAGAGAATTTTACCTGGATTTCTCTCTTGTGAGAAATCCAGGGGTGTGGGAGGCGTGGGAAGTGTGGGAGGATGGTGAAGAAATCTTTCCCCCCACACTCCCCACACTCCCCGCTCTCTCCACACCCGCTACCCATACGTGAGAAATTCGGGTTTACTGAGCTGTCACCAAATAAGGTGAGGTTATTGGTTGAGCGCGTCCAGCATTAACGAGAGCTTGGTAGACAAAAGCTGCTACTTCGGCTCTGGTTGCTTGCCGATTAGGATCAAGCTGTTTAACGGTAGGATAGTTAATTACTAATTGGCGGACAGTGGCTGCTGCAACTGGGCCAGTTGCATAATTAGGAATTTGCGCCGCATCATTGTAGAAATTCAGAACGTTTTGATTATTGGCGGTTAAGCCTAAACCATTGGCTAGGGCTACTAGTGCTTGTACTCTGGGAATTTGTTGCTGTGGTTTAAATGTACCATCAGGGTAGCCTGAAACAAATTGGCTTTGATAAGCGGATCTAATTGCAGCGAAAGCCCAGAAATTGCTAGGAACGTCTTGAAAGGTGATGGCACTACGTTTAGCGGTGGGATTTAAAGCTTTAGTAATAATTGTGGCAAACTGGGCGCGAGTTACAGGGTCATTTGGTTTAAATGTGCCATCTGGGAACCCAGCAATAATATTTTGTGCAGCTAAAGCTTCAATGTAGCTTTTTGCCCAAAAATTGCTCGGTACATCTTTAAAGGCGACAGCACCGCCCGTTGGTGGTTCGACTGTAGCTGCTACAAAGTCTACTTGACCAAAGATTTTTTTCTGATCAACATCATTACCAACAGCCACAATGGTATTAGTTTTTGTGGCGTTGTTTACGTCATAACGAGTATTACCACGAATCAGATTACCACCAGGATTTTCGTTTGTACCCAAGTCTGGTTGAGCAGTGGTAATGGCGACTACACCATCTCGCTTATTACTTTGAATGACATTCTTACGAAGTACGGGTTTAGCTGAATCGGAGATAAATAAACCATCTTGGTTTTGAATGATTTGGTTTCCTTCTACTAAAGTTGTGGAAGTTCCACCGATCGCCAAACCAAAACCTGTATCCTGAAATAAGTTATTTCTGACTACGCCCTGAGCAGATCTGGCAATAGAAACGCCATTACCTTTGTTCTGCACAAAGATATTACCTTCAATTCTGGGATTTCCTGTACCCGTGACAAATACACCTTCTCGACCATTAGCGGTAAAAGTGTTGTTTTGAATAACTGGGTTAGTAGATTCTACCCAAATACCTGTACCGCGTTGAGTCGGGTTGGTAACGGTGACACCTGCGATCGCGCTGTTGTTGTCAGCTAAGATGGTAATCTCTTGTCTCGCAAATGTGCGGCTGGTGTAATAGCCTGCACCAGTAATAATTATCCCTTGACCTTTGGTAGCTTCCTCACCTTGTAAAGTCACTCCTGATTTGATTAATAGTGGAAATGTTTCTCCAGTTTCTTGGTTATAATTTCCCGGCGCAAGTCGAATAATTGTACTTGGTTGAGCTTGGGTGAGTGCAAAGCTAATAGTTTTATATGGTGCGGCTGCTGTTGCACCTGCACTTGCATTATCTTGACCTGTTGCTGGGTTGACATAAATTACTTTTGCTGATGCTGGTGCTTGCGCTATCACACTGGGCGAAGCACCGCCATTTGCTGTCCCTATCAATAATGTCGAACCAGTTGCAGCTAATAATAAAGCTGTCAGTCCGGCTTTTAAGGATAAATTCAATTTCAGGTTTCTTCCAGAAATCGAGTAAATACTTTTGATGGAAGAAAAATGAAAATCTTGATATTTCATTTTTGTGTCTGTAATGTGCTGAATTATAGTTGGCTAAGAAGGGTTAGATGTGACAACTATCTAGCTGTCCATCCCCAGCAAAACTATAACGGATGACTAGCAAATAATCCCCTATGTTTCGCAATCAGACACGTAAATAAACAATTGCAAAATCGTGAAAATCCCAGATTCGCCAAAGAAAGTTAGTCCTCCTGGCGGTACAGTGCTAAACTAAGGAGTATATCCCCACTAGGGATCACCAAAAAACAAGAATGTTAAGTCAGGTAGAAATTTATTCTGGCTCTATCAATAAAAGAGCAGAAAAAAGTTTCTTAGCACTACTATCAACAACATCTTCCTATTTGTGCAAGTAAAAACAACTGCCTTGAGGAGTGCGATCGCATTAATTTATTCTGGTTGCAGCATTCTAGAGAATAACTGGGTAGTAGAAGCGAAGCAAATAGTGTTGTTACAAGTTCTGATGTTTTGTGGTGCTGCTTACTAAATCAAAGTTCCCGACTCTACATCACGGTTGCAGTTTTGCTTAAGACAGCAACTTTATACAAGGGTTAAGAACAGCATAAAAATTGCATTTTAATGATATCCATTCACACTGTTGAGAATGCAATTAGTTTAGTCATCGAGAATTTTGCATAAATCCTGACTCAAAGTTGACAAAAAGCAGTAAATTGGTTTCTGTAGCTTAGTAAATTGCTTAAGTTAAGGGGAAGCTGTTCTGAAAAATCGGCTTGAGTGCTGATAGTTAAGCAAAACTGCTAAAGTTTGGCTGGGAAAATTCATCATTCCCAGATAAACAGCTAGGTATGAACATATCTAGTTCATTGAAAGCCGCCTGAGTGCAAACCACCAAAGCTAACTTGAGTTGTATAAAAGTTTTCACCAATTAAATCTGCTCCTACATTGTGGTAAGACTTGTATACGCACTTATACTTATACCAGGTGACAAAATGATTGTGACAGATAGATTGCTGAACAGCTTACCAATCAAATCTTCCCCAATCCAAAATCCAAAATGGTATAACAGGTAGGTTGTTGATTGAGCAGCAAGTTAGTTAAAAAGAAAGCAAAAGTTGAAAAAAAGGTGTATCTTACATCCAAAACTTAGGGCGGGTAGGAGTATGAAAAATCTAAAATAGATATTAAATTGATAAAAACAACGACCATCGACAACCGTTAGTCAATTTCATCTTCTGCAAAGCGTTGCCAGGTTGTTACCAGTGCTGAAACACGATTACATGCAAGTTTCCCAGGATCAGCCTAATTATTTTGAGGCTCCTCTACAGTTGTTGCTATTTGTCGATGGCAGACCCCAGTCTCGACAACAGGTACAGCGAATACGCTCTTACTTAAAAGAGTTGCAGGCAGAGTATCACTTTGAAGTCCAAATTATTGATGTCGGTCAACAACCGTATCTAGCAGAACATTTTAAGTTAGTGGCTACGCCAGCGTTAATTAAGATTCATCCAGAGCCAAGGCAAGTTCTGGCTGGAAGTAATATTATTGCTCAATTAAAAAACTGGTGGCCGCGTTGGCAAACTGCTGTAGACGCTTATTTAAAATTGCAAGAAGATTTTCAAGAACGTATCGATGAAAATAGTCGGGTATCACCACCCAAATCAACAATTAATTCTGTTGCTGTTTCCGCCGAACTGATTAAACTTTCTGATGAAATCTTTCATTTGAAACAAGAAAAGGAAAAACTTCAGGAGCAATTACAGTTTAAAGATCGAGTCATAGCGATGTTGGCTCATGACTTGCGGAATCCTTTAACGGCGGCGGCGATCGCTATTGAAACACTGCAATCTAATTACAATATAGAATCAGGTAGTTTTCAACGCCTCAAGCCAGCAATGGCCGCCCATTTGTTAAAACAAGCTCGGACTCAAACCAAATTAATTGACCGCTTAATTGCTGACTTATTACAGGTAGGCAGAGGTAGCGATAAAGAGCTTCCGATCATACCGCAAAAAATCGAACTTGGACAACTTTGTTTAGAAGTTTTAGAAGAATTGCGCGATCGCTACACCGCCAAATCCCAAACCTTAGAAACAGACATTCCCTCAGACCTGCCTTGCGTCTATGCCGATCCAGAACGGATTCGCCAAGTCGTCGTCAACCTCTTGGATAATGCCATTAAATATACACCAGTAGGCGGTAAAATTACTGTTGCTGGCTTGCACCGCACCACCCAAAAAGTGCAGTTTAGTGTGGGTGATACTGGCCCTGGTATTCCCGCCGAAAGTCGTGATCTCATTTTTGAGAACCACTTCCGCCTGCAAAGAGATGAAGGTACTGACGGATATGGCATTGGTCTATGTTTATGCCAGCGAATTATTCGGGCGCACTATGGTCAAATTTGGGTAGATTCTACACCCAATGGTGGGGCATGGTTCCACTTTACATTACCAGTGTATCCATTTTAGGGCTGAGTTTGAGTGGTATTAGACAAAGAGAGGGGGTAGACAAGGTAGAGGGGGGAGACAAGGAAGAAGAAATATAGTTTCTACCTTGTCCACCTTGTCCCCCTTGTCTCCCTTCCTTCCCGTATTTTACGAACACTGTTTAGCCGCCGATGGATCGCCAATGGGATGTAAGTCTGCTTCCCAGATACTGATATAAATAAAATCACAATTCTGGCGGACGACTTGTCCTTTCACAGAGCCTAAATTAAAACTAAAATCATCTCTCTGACCTTGCTGGAGTTGTTGGAGTTTTTGCTGAATTTCGGGAGTGACTCGACCGTTGAGCATTCCACTTAAAGTATTTTGCATCACTTGTGGGTCTACTGATTGAGCAAATGCGGCTTCAGTTTGCACTAATCTTCCCGACTTACGGTCGAATAAATAGCCCAAGTCGATTTGATTTGGGACTACTTTGTAAGTGACAGCGCGAGTATCACCCCACAAACCTCTTAAATTCTTTTTTGGTCTGCCCAGAGTTGCTTCTACGGTGCTTCTGTCTGTCCCTGTAGGAAAGGCGGGAACGCTTTGAAGGCTAGTTGTACTAACTTTTTTTCGGTTATTTGGTTTTTCTGGCTCTACCGGGGGTGCTTCTGGTGTGGGACTGACTGTGGGTTGAGAATCAGTTGTGGTTGGGGAATTGTCAGGTTCTGAATTTACAGGCTGTTCATCGGTGATGACTGGAGATTCATTTGGAGAGTTAGAATCTGTTGTGCCGTTGTTAGCGGATAAAGTATCTGAATTGATTGGTTGTTGTGGGGGAGTGCGGGGTGTAGGAGAAGATGGGATGGCTGGTGGCTCGTTGGGTTCTAAAGATGAAATTGGAGATGGTGGAGACTCGGAATTGTTGGTGATGGGTGATTCCGACGGTTGGGGACGGGTTAAGCGAGCTAGTCCTATCCCAGCCATTAAACCAAAGACGATTAAGCCACCAACTATCCAAATTGGTTTTTGGGAATTTTGCGGTGAAATTTTTGGGGGAGGAGAAACAGCTTGGGTTTGCTGAGTTGATGCTGTTTCAGGTGGACGAAAACTGCTAGTAGGGGATGGAGGCAGATTAGCTGTAGAGTTTAAAGCATAAAGCATTTTACTAGCAGTACTGTAGCGATCGCTCGCCTGGGGTTTAATTGCCTGATTCAGCACCATTGCTAGTTGGGGTGACACTGGCGGCGCATAATTTTGCCAGAGAATTTCCCCGGTTTGTTGATGTGTGGGTAATTCTGAAGGCTGTTTTCCAGTCAAGAGATAAATCGCTGTTAAGCCTAAACTATAAATATCTGTAGCGTAAACTGGCCGTCCAATTGCTTGTTCGCTCGGCATGTATCCTGGTGTACCAATCACCATTGATTGTGTTGGATATCCTGGTTTAACTGCTACAGTGCGGATGGTTTCTTTGACTGCACCAAAATCAATCAACACAGGCTTGCTATCAACAGAGCGCAGAATAATATTATCTGGTTTGATGTCGCGGTGAATGATGCCCTTACTATGCACATAATCTAATACCGATAGCAGACTCAAAAGAATTTCTCGGACTATGGTTTCACTTTGGCATCCTTTCGTTTCGACAACATGAGTTAAGGTTTCACCGTGAATCCATTCTTGTACCAGATAAAACAGCCCATTTTCCGAAAAATAAGCATGGAGTCGAGGAATTTGGTCACTACTTTCGCCAAGATACTCTAAAGTAGCGGCTTCTCTTTCAAAACGTTGCTGAATCAAGGTGTAGGTTTGGGGATCATTGGCAATTGGTTTTAATTGCTTAATCACACAGCGACGGCGAGAAGGCATATGGGTATCTTCTGCCAAAAAGGTTTCCCCAAATCCACCAGCACCGAGTACCTGGATAACTTGATAGCGATTATTCAGCAGAATAGATGTCATGAACAGTTCAATATGTCCGCCATATTTAAATGTACATCACGATGTCAAAACAAATAATGTTCCCTTGTGTGATTGTGAGAGTGTATAAGCCGTTAAACATTTATTCTGCACATTGAAGCCGCAGGGGAGCAGGGGGTAGGGTGCAAGGGAGAGGGTTTAGAGCTTTATTTACCATTAAACATAGTGTAATTTAACTGACCATTAGCTTATAAAATAAACCTGGGCTGGGAGAGTTAGAGGTGATTTCTCAATGGCTGTAGAACAATATTGCCAATACATCAAACATCTTCTTTCTGAAAGACAAAAAGGAGCTGCAATTCAACAAAAATTGACTGCCGAAGAGTATGAAGTGCAAACAATTTTTGACGAACGGCAAGACCACTATCAATTACTTTATATTGGTTGACTAGTTAATCAACGTGATTTTAGCTGTATTTCACATCTTGATATTAAAGATGGCTAAATTTGGATTCAACATGAAAGTAATTTGGCATTTTGAGTAAACGTTTTGCCAAAATGAGAAAGCAATATGCCTTTTTGTCAACTCTCACTCTCAGCACCTCAGTACCTCTGAGTGAAAGCCAAAACTTCTATTAAAAACATCAGCCATCACATCACATAGAAGTATGCAATGAAGAGTGTTGAGTTAAAAGACTGCCCACAATTCAGCGTGGTATCAACTTTCTCCCGGATACAAAGATTCCGCCCACAAAGAGCAGAGCTTTTACCTGAGTGCTAGAGTATTTGAGTAAGAAAAAGTACTCAGCATTCAGCACTAAGTTTTGGAAACATTGCCTAAAAACCGCATACAGAAACACAAAATGCAACCCACGCTACGGCAAAACAAGGATTAGTAGGCTTGACAAGTAGATGAATATATGCGGTTGATTCTAGAGTCTTAGTGAGTTTGTGGAGCGTAGATGAAGTGATATCTAATACAAAGATTTTTCAGAGATAGGTGATAGTATATTCCAGTTTTGAAATTTAAAGCAATTGTTCCCTATTGAAATCACAAAAAATAGTAATGTCATCTATCTATAGTTGGGTTTTTTCATTAAAAATTTCCAGCTTGCCAATGCTTAAAAGTATAGTGAAGCAGACACAACTTCTTGTTAAAAAACGCTGTTATGACTAAGAGAATCGAACGTCACCAGAAGCCAAGAAGATTTTTAGTAGCGTTTACCAGTCACCTTTCGCTTCTCTTAGTCAGCATCACAACTTTTGCTGAATCAGGTGTAGCTGCTAGAGATTATGCCCCTAAAATTACCATACAAGCACAAATAGATTCATCAGTAGTTAATAGTTCTAATGCCGAGCAAATATTTCAGGAAGGAGAAGAATTGCTCAAGCTAGGAACAGCAACATCTTTTAGGCAAGCGATCGCTAAATTTGAAACCGCCTTAAAACTCTGGCAACAAACTGGAAATATCAAACAACAAGCCACCACACTTAACGAACTTGGTTTTATCTACAATGCTTTAGGCGATAAACAACAAGCTTTAATATTTTTCAACCAGTCCTTATCTCTGACAAAGCAAATCACAGATATAGCCGGTCAAGCAGTCACTCTCAATAACATTGGTGGCGTTTATGATGCCTTGGGAGACAAAAAAAAAGCATTGGATTGCTATAACCAGTCTTTATCTCTATCACAACAACTAGGAGATTTAATCTGGCAAGCAATCACCCTCAATAACATCGGTAATGTCTACAACGCCTTGGGAGAAAAACAGCAAGCACTGAAATATTATAATCAGTCCCTACCCATCTCCCGCAAAATGGGCGATAAAGCTCAAGAAGCAATCACTCTCAATAACATCGGCGGTGTTTACGATGCCTTGGGAGACAAACAGCAAGCTTTGACATACTACAGCAAATCTTTACCTTTATCACGACAAGTCGGAGATAAAAACGGGCAAGCAGTCACTCTCAATAACATTGGTGGAATCTATGATGCGTTAGGAGATAAACACCAAGCATTAATGTACTATAACCAATCTATGTCTTTAAGACGGCAAGTCGGCGATAAAACAGGCGAAGCCATCACTCTCAACAATATTGCTGGGATCTATGATGCGTTAGGAGACAAACAGCAAGCACTCAACCATTACAATCAGTCTTTGAACTTATCCAGAAAAGTCGGAGATAAAACTGGACAAGCAGTCACTCTCAATAATATTGGCCGTGTCTATGATTCTCTAGCAGACAAACAGCAAGCACTCAAATACTACAATCAGTCTTTGCCCTTAAGACGACAAGTCGGAGATAAAACAGGCGAAGCTACTACTCTCAATAACATTGGTGGAGTTTACGACGGGTTAGGAGATAAACAGCAGGCGCTGGAATTTTATAATCAATCCCTAGCTTTATCACAAAAAGTAGGGGATAGAGCCGGCGAAGCTACAACCCTGAACAACCTTGGCGGTATTTACTCTACTTTGGGAGATAAACAGCAAGCTTTAAAATACTACAATCTATCTCTACCCTTGAGGCGGCAAATTGGAGATAAAACAGGCGAAGCAGTTACCCTAAATAATATCGGCCGTGTCTACGATTTATTAGGAGACAAACAGCAGGCACTCAAATACTACAATCAATCAATGCCCTTGAGACGGCAAGTCGGGGATAGAACAGGCGAAGCTGTTACCCTGAATAACATCGGCCGTGTGTATGACTCATTAGGCGAAAAACAAGAAGCACTCAAATACTACAACCAATCTTTATTTTTATCACGGCAAGTCAGAGACAAAGCCGGAGAAGCAACAACCCTAAATAACATTGGCGGTGTCTACACTGTGCTTGGAGACACACAAAAAGCTTTAGCATACTACAATCAATCACTGCCCCTCAGACAGCAAATGAAAGATAAAGCCGGGGAGGCCATCACCCTCTATAACATTGCTTATTTAGAACGTAATAGAGGTAATTTCCAAGAATCCCTAGCTAAAGTTGAAGCAGCTATTAAAATTATTGAAAACCTACGGACTAAAATTACCAACGAACAACTACGTACATCTTATTTTGCTTCCCAACAAACCATTTACGAGTTTGCCAATGATTTATTAATGCAGTTGCATAAAAAATATCCCCAGCAAGGCTACGATGCGTTAGCATTACAAAACAGTGAAAAATATCGTTCTCGCAGTTTGTTGGAACTACTCACAGAAGCTAATGCTAATATTCGTCAAGGTGTGGAACCTAAATTACTAGAAACCGAACAAAACTTGCAACAACGATTGAATGCAACAGAGAAACTGCGTTTAGAACTTTACAACAGTGGTCAATACACACCAGAACAAGCCCAAGTCCTAGAAAACGAATTAACTTCACTTCTCAAAGAATATCAAGAAGTCCAAGCCAAAATTAGATTTACCAGTCCCAAATATGCGGCACTCACTCAACCCCAACCCCTTTCTCTCAAAGAAATTCAACAGCAAGTACTAGATGAAGAAACACTGTTATTAGAATACGCCTTGGGTGAAGAACGCAGCTATTTATGGGCAGTTAGTAAAAATAGTATTAGTAGTTATGAGTTACCTAAACGCGCAGAAATTGAAAAAGTCGTTAAGCAATTTAACTATTTATTGAAAATACGTTACTACAACCTGACAGCCAATATAAAAATCGATGCAAGTTCTGGTTTAGGTGCTTTTAGTAGTTACGAAGTACTAGAAAAACTCAATCAAATGTTGTTAGAACCAGTCGCAGCAAAAATCAAAAACAAGCGCCTGGTAATTGTTGGTGATGGTGCATTACAATATCTACCATTTTCTGCACTACCTCAACCCGGAACATCAGGTAAAAACATCAAACCTCTGTTAGAAAGCAACGAAGTTCTTTATATACCATCCGCTTCTACTCTAGCAGTCATCAGGCGCGAACACAAAGAACGCAAAATACCGCCTAAAACCTTAGCTGTGATTGCAGATGCTGTATTTAGCTATGATGATGAACGCCTGACTAGAATTATCCATAAACCCATACCCAAGCCAAACATTCCCTTCATCAACCCTAATTTCTCTTTTGAGCGTTTATCTTTCACTCGCCAAGAAGCCGAGGGAATTTTAGCTTTAGTCCCCAAATCTCTCACTCTGCAAGCATTAGACTTTGCAGCTAACCGAACTTTTGCCACTAGTTCTCAGCTGAGTGAATACCGCATTATTCATTTTGCCACCCACGGCATTTTAGATACCAAAAATCCGGCTTTATCTGGTGTAGTACTGTCACTATTTGACGAAAAAGGAAGGTTGCAAAATGGTTTTTTGCGATTGCAAGATATTTTTAATCTCAAACTACCAGCAGAATTAATTGTCCTCAGTGCTTGCGAAACTGGCTTAAGCCAACAAATCAAAGGCGAAGGATTAGTAGGATTAGCCAGAGGATTTATGTACGCTGGGAGTCCGCGTGTGTTAGTCAGTTTATGGAATGTTGATGATGAAGCGACATCCCAATTGATGAAAGCATTTTATACTAAAATTCTCAAACAAGAATTAACCCCGGCGGCGGCACTGCGAGAAGCTAGGTTAGAACTGTGGCGAGATGAAAATTATTCTGCACCTTATTATTGGGCTGGTTTTACCTTACAAGGTGAGTGGAAATAATAATATCGTGTCCGGTAAAAGAATATCATCAAGACCGCAGGGGGCAGAGTGAGAAAGAGTTTTGTCTTTCTGCACAGATGCTAAATCATCATTGATTTGCTGGACATGATCAGCTGTTAAACGTTTAATGATTTGCTAATTCTGATAGTTTATTAAGTACAGCTTGAGCATGACCTTTGGCTTTGACGTTTGGCCAAGCATAAGCAATGATTTTATCTGGGGAAATGAGGAAAGTGGAGCGCACAATTCCCATATATTCTTTACCCATAAACTTTTTTAATTGCCACGCACCATAGGAATCTGCTAGTTGATGTTCTGGGTCACTCAACAAGGTAATTGACAAGTTATGTTTGTTGATAAACTTGCAATGAGACTTAATCGAATCGGGACTTACGCCGATGATTTTAGCTTTCAATTTGCTAAATTCTGCATTTAATTGGGTAAAGTCTTGGGCTTCTGTGGTGCAACCAGGAGTGTCATCTTTAGGATAAAAATAAAGGACAATCCATTGACCATTAAAATCATCTAGACTTACTAAATGATCATTTTGGTCTGGTGTAGAAAAAGTGGGGGCAGGTTGTCCAGCTTGGGGAATGTTGCTCATGGTATGACTAAAAAATAGCGATCGCCTCAAAATTTTACCTAAATTTGGCGATCGCACTCACCCGAATTTCTCACGTATGGGTAGCGGGTGTGGTGAGTTTGGGGAGTGTGGGGAGTGTGGGAAGAGAGGGGGGAAAGATTTCTTCACCATCCTCCCACACCTCCCACACCTCCCACCCTTCCCACACCCCTGGATTTCTCTCTTGTGAGAAATCCAGGACTCAGCACTCAGCACTTTACTTACTCATAAAATCCAGCATAATTTTTTGGTGCATTGTCCCCAATGGTCGAACTTCGCCGGCTACAGCTGAGTAACAATTACCACGGCGAATGTCTTCGGCTGTTAACAGTCCCATGTCCCAGCCTTCATTGAGTACTAGTTGATTAATATCTACCAACAAAGGCGCTTGAAAAACATGGCGGATGACTTTTTCATCAGGGTAACAGCCAAATTCAGCGAATGTTGGCAAACGATAACCGATTTCTTCCAGAATTTCCCTTTGGACGGCGACGGCTGGTGTTTCACCGGGTTCGATGTGTCCGCCAAAAAAAGCCCAGCAACCGGCAGCCGGAATATTGGGGATATTGTCGCGCAGTTGCATGAGATACTTGTTGTCTTGGTAAAGAATAGCGATCGCTACTTCTGGTAATTGATTGGTCATAAAATTGACACTTAAAAATTACTCTTCTGTTATATATACTTCGCCAAAATCTTGCCCAGCGATAGGGATACTTTTGTAGCTAACTTTACCTTTTAATACGACTTGAGTGCCTTTTTGCAAATTGCTTTGATTAGTAATTACCCAAATTTTGCCAGTAGAATCATCAATTTGGTACGCCCACTGCTTCATCAGTGGTACTTGCTTTTCTACCTTACCTTGGATATACACAGTATCCGGTTTTTTGGGTTTGGCTTGAATGTCAGCAATTTGAGTCACATTGCTACCAAAGATAAAATTGCTACCTTTGATTTCTGGCAGTCTCCAAGCCGCACAACTAGAAAGCCCCGCCACTAGGACAAAATAGCAAAGTATACGGTAATAATTTGGCGATTTGTGCATCCGTCTCATAAGTAATGGGGAGTTGGGAGTAGAAAACTTTCCTTCTGTTTTACTATTACCTGTTGACTTTTAGCCCTTCCCTGTTCCCTGGTTGATGATTTTGGTGAAGGAGAAGTGAAAGGAGACAAGGGCGACAAGGAGACAAGGAGAAAATGATTGTAATTTCTCCTCTCTTCAACCCCCTGCACCCTGCACCCTTGCCCCCAGCCCCCTACACCCCATTCCCAACTCCCAACTCCCCACTCCCTCCCACTAAGATTTCATAGTTTTATCCGTCAGATTCGACAAGGGATCTGAGAAGATGAACAAGTATGGTCTTGTGGTAAAAGAGGTGCAACAACAATTAACAGCCAAAAACCTTTCAAACCGTTGACTCCGCTACAGACAATTTACATTTTGGATTTTAGAGGCGAATCTTCTGAGGATTCTCATGGAAACAACAACTGCCAAACTTCTTGATGGTAAAGCGTTAGCAGCAAAAATTCACCAGCAACTTAAAACCCAAATTCACCAATTACAAGCCAAAGTAGGCCGCCCTCCTGGTTTAGCCGTGTTGATGGTTGGTGATAACCCCGCATCAGCAGCTTATGTCCGCAATAAAGAAAAAGCCTGCGCTAAGGTGGGTATTGCTTCTTTTGGTAAGCATTTTCCTCAAGAAACTAGCCAACAAGAATTAGAGGCGGTGATTGCCGAACTCAACGAAGATCAACGAGTTGATGGAATTTTGGTACAGCTACCCTTACCTGACCATTTAGATGCAGTCTTCTTGTTACATCAAATACATCCCGATAAAGATGCGGATGGACTGCACCCAGTTAATTTAGGGCGATTGGTACGCGGTGAAAGTGGTTTACGTAGTTGCACTCCTGCGGGAGTCATGCACTTGCTGGCAGAATATAATATTCCTCTGCGGGGAAAAAATGCAGTGGTGATAGGGCGCAGTATTTTAGTAGGGAAGCCAATGGCTTTGATGCTACTAGAAGCGGATGCTACTGTTACCATTGCCCATTCGCGATCGCAAAATCTTGCCAGCATCACCAAGAATGCCGATATTATCATCGCCGCCGTTGGTCGTCCAGGACTCATTACCGCCGACATGGTAAAACAGGGTGCGATCGTGGTAGATGTGGGGATGAACCGCGTCACTGATGCCAATGGCAATAGTCGCTTAGTCGGCGATGTCGATTTGGAATCAATTGCAGGTGTGGCAGAATATTTCACCCCAGTTCCTGGTGGTGTCGGCCCTATGACCGTTGCCATATTATTGCAAAACACATTTACTAGCTATTTGCGGGCTACAAGCTAGTCAAAAGAAAAGTTATCAGTTATGAATTTTTAACTCCCGATTCATCCTGCATAACTTTTCAGCACCAAAGCCCCGTAAAATTGTGACGTATAAGACAAACAGCCAAAAGCCAAAAATTGAAGGAATTATAAGAATGGTAGCAGCTGATAACCTTCAGAAGATGCCAGAAACAGCAACCTTTAACCTTGCCGCTTATCTCAAAGAACGTCAAAAGCTTTGTGATACTGCTCTGGATAAATCTATGCCCGTCATATATCCAGAAACAATTTATGAATCAATGCGCTACTCTCTCCTAGCTGGAGGTAAGCGGGTACGTCCCATTCTCTGCCTTGCTACCTGTGAAATGATGGGCGGTACCATCGAAATGGCTATGCCTACAGCTTGTGCTGTAGAAATGATTCACACAATGTCATTAATTCACGATGACCTACCAGCAATGGACAATGATGATTATCGTCGTGGTAGATTGACGAATCACAAAGTCTATGGGGATGATATTGCCATTTTGGCTGGCGATGGCTTACTCGCCTTTGCTTTTGAACTGGTTGCCACTCAAACACCAGAAAATGTTCCTAGAGATAAAGTTTTGCAGGTAATTGCTCGCTTAGGCAGAGCTTTGGGCGCAGCAGGTTTAGTTGGTGGGCAAGTGGTAGATTTGGAGTCAGAAGGTAAATCTGATATTTCCCTCGAAACCCTCAACTTTATTCATAACCATAAAACTGCTGCCCTTTTGGAAGCTTGCGTCGTGTGTGGTGGTATCTTAGCCGGAGCCGCAGCAGACGACATACAAAGATTAACTCGCTACTCACAAAACATCGGTCTGGCATTCCAAATTATTGATGATATTTTGGATGTCACTGCCACTCAAGAACAATTAGGTAAAACTGCTGGTAAAGACCTTGTAGCCAAAAAAGTTACCTATCCTAGCCTGTGGGGAATTGAGGAATCACGCGCTAAAGCTCAACAACTAATTGAGTCAGCTTGTGCAGAATTAGAACCTTATGGTAGTCTGGCACAACCACTCAAAGCCATAGCCCACTTTATTGTGAATCGCAATAACTAGGACACAGCAATTGGATTTTAAATTTTGGAGCCGCTACCTTGTGGTGAATCAGCATTACTGGAAGTTAAGTCACTTCTCAGTGAATATTTTACAAAAGTTAGATTCATAGTCTTGACTAATAGGCTACTCCAAAAACCTCACACAATATTTGGAATTCGAGCAGTCAAAGCATAGATTAAAACTATGTTTATGGCTGAAACTCCTGAGAACACTGAGTTTATCCTCAGCAACGCCAGTTGCTACAACTTTGAAAACCAAAGCAACACACTGGCTCCTCAGCACTTTGCTATGGTTCCTTTTGAGATTTAGAATTTTGGGTTGCGTCTAAATTTTTACTTACAAAATAATTACGCTAATTTTAACTAACTGAACTAAAACACCATGCAGGACTTAGCCGATATATTAAACAACCGGGTGCTGCTGGTAGCCCTGGTAGCCTGTTTCATTGCTCAAGCTTTGAAACTGGTTATCGATGTCGTCAAAAATCAAAAACTGAATGTCCGTGTTTTAGTCACGACTGGCGGTATGCCTAGCGCCCATTCAGCTTTAGTGACAGCCTTAGCCGCAGGTATCGGACAAACTGTCGGTTGGGCATCCCCGGAGTTTGCCTTAGCTACAGTGTTTGCCATCATCGTGATGTACGATGCGGCTGGAGTCCGCCAAGCTGCTGGTAAACAAGCACGAATTCTGAATCAAATGATTGCGGAATTATTTGATGAAAAGCACGAGTTTAGCCAAGACCGACTCAAAGAGTTACTGGGACACACACCAGTACAAGTCATCGCTGGTTCAGCTTTGGGAGTCACAATTTACTGGTTAGCCAGGACAGCTTATTAGTTAAGGATCAAAGTCAATACTCACCTTGTCCCCCTTCTCTCCTTCTCTCCTAACACTACTGAACTTTGACGGCGGAACGCAGTAACACGACTTTGCGACTATCAACGAGGATGGCAAAAAAGCCGCGTTCGTTGAGTTTTTGTAGGGTGTTGTATGCTTGTTGTTGGTTGGTAGTGTGAGTTGCTAATAAATAAGGGCGTTGTCCGTAAGAGGCAAAACCAACATTACCACCCACAACTTGCTGGACGCTGTTCGCTAGCTCTGGACGGTTGTAGTAATCTACGAGTACGGCGTAGCCTTGTCCTAATGGTTGGGGGTTATAGCTAACTGTTGGTGTTGTTGCTGCTTGTTGAGCCACTTCGGCAGGCTTGGTTGTGATAATGGCAGATAAACCAACAATATTATTGATGTACCTAGCCCAACGATTTGCATCATCAATTTTGTTAAAACCACCAATTCGCGTGACTGTATCGGTGAGGTATTGACAGTTAGTAGTGGCAATTTCGTTGGGTAAAGCACTCCGCAATTGCCTTTGATACTCAGGCGTGGGTGTTATTACTAGTAATAAATATTCTCCAGGATTTGGCGGTTGGCAGACAGGCAGTTTTTGTTGCGCGTTAACAGAAATTGTAGTATTGATTAAACCTGCGATCGCAATTACCAATCCACCAGATATAACCTGAACTCTCTGCACGAAGTTGGGACGCATAAGCTGGATTTTTAAAAAAATTCTATTTTAGTAGTTTGTCAATAGTCAATGGTCATTTGTCTTTTGTCATTGGTCATTTGTAAATTAATCTTGTCTTACAGTCAGACAATCTAACATACTGTATAGCAGGTTACAGGTTAAAGGTTACAGATGACAGAGTTAAAAGTTTTTTGCTGTCTTTGATTTACTGATTTCCTAAACAACTTGGCTACTGCCATATCAAAACTAATGACTAATGACCAATGACTATTGACTCTTGCTTAAGAAACACTCGCAAGAGAAGCCAAAGGATCGGGAATTGTTACAGATGGTGCATTAAAATTACCAGTAACTACATACTCTAAGCGCAGTTTCAGCCAAGTGATAAACTGGGGATTCGTCGAAATAACCGCAGCTGCGGGTGTAGGACACTTAGCTTTAACTGCTGCCATTTCTGGCGCTTCTAAAAAGGCTGGTTGTTGTACTAACCAAAAGTCAATTTGCTTTTCATTTTCGTGATAATGGCGAGTGCGTTCTTTCAGCACTTCTTCTAAAGGTTCTTCGTGGACTAGAAAGCGTTGGCTGGCTAAAACGTAATAATATGTTTGCATTTTCATCCTTGGGTTACTAACGGTTTAAACAGGGTACAGAATTAACTCTGTACCCTATTTAACTAACTCTTCCGAAATCTTTGGAACCAAGAACTGAAGGGACAACGACTTCCTTTAGTTTCACTATTTGTTTGTTTACCACCAGCTGTCAGTTTTTCTAAAAACAGGGTGTTGTCAAAATAGTGTTCTACGGAAATAATCTTTAAATCATCGGTGACACGAGCTATACTCGTCCCGACAATTTCAACTGTCTCTCCAGTGGGCGCATAACCTTTGTATTCGCCTCTAAAATGTCCCCAGTGTCGCCACTTGAATGCTACATTTGGTGGCCCTGAGTACACTTCCAGCACTTCCCAAGGAAAACCTTGGGGAAATGTTGTGTGGAAGATTTTAGCTGATGATTCAAAGCTTTCTTCGGAAGCTTTGTAATGTTCAGAATCAGCCATGAATAAATTGTAAGTACCTTGGTTGCCTAGTTCTGCGGCGGTATATTCAGGGCCACCATTGGTACTAACGTGAAACTTGTCACTCACAACCGATAACCACTGCTGGGGGTTAGATTTGAATGATACCTCCATCTCGAAGGTTCTTACCAAGTTCTGCACGATCGCCTCTAACGATCCTTCAACATGATTACATAAACTTTCTTTGGCAAGATTTTCTTTTGAACGAGAATAATCAGGAGGTGTTTGATAACGCCACTCCGCATCAGTGCTGGCGGCGATAACTTTATCCCTATCCTGTACCCAAAGCGGTAAGTCTTGAGATTGTGTTGAGGTCATAAAAGTCTAAATTGAAAATTTAACCAACAAAGCTGAAGGTTGAAGGATAAAGGCTGAAAATACTTATTTCACACTTCACACTTCATACTTTTTTCTGGATTTCGCAGTTACAACCCCTCTAGTATCAGTTATCAGTTGTCAGTGACCAGTTATCAATAACAAACTGATAACTGTTAACTGTTAACTGTTCACTGATTTCCTTGTATGGCTTGTTTCATCTCCCGGACTGCTCTTTCTATCCCGACTAGGGCTGCCCGACTGATGATAGTATGACCGATGTTGAGTTCTTCCATTCCGGGTAGGGCGGCGACTGGATGAACGTTCCAGTACGTGAGTCCATGACCAGCATTTACCCGCAGTCCGGCTTTAATTGCTTGCTCGCACCCTGTAGCCAAAATCGCTAGTTCTTTGTGTCGGCTGGTTTCATCATGGGCTTCAGCATACTGGCCAGTGTGCAGTTCAATAAATTTTGCCTGCACCTTGACAGATGCTTCAATTTGTGCAGGTTCAGCATCGATAAACAAACTGACAGGAATGCCAGCACTCTGCAATTTATCGACAATCTCTCCTATTCTAGCAATTTGTCCAACAATATCGAGTCCGCCTTCGGTGGTGACTTCTTCGCGCTTTTCTGGAACTAGAGTGACATAATCTGGTTTAATGTCAAGTGCGATCGCCAGCATTTCTTCAGTAGCAGCCATCTCCAAATTAAGATGTGTTCTCACTGTTTGCCGCAGTAAACGCACATCTCGGTCTTGAATATGCCGCCTGTCTTCCCGCAAATGTACTGTAATTCCATCTGCACCCCCTAACTCTGCCAGCACAGCCGCCGCCACAGGGTCTGGTTCCACTGTCCGCCGCGCTTGTCGGATGGTGGCGATATGGTCAATGTTAACTCCAAGTGTAGGCAACCCTAGTCTCCCGATTCACAGTCCTCCGAACTTGATTTTAGCGGAAATCGGAGTTGTAAAGTGAGGCAGTGATGCGGAGGGCAGAGGAGAAATTACAATAATTTCCCCTTTTCCACCTTGTCTCCCTTGTCCTTTTGCCCTATCGGAAAAATTCTTCAAAAATCATTCTATAAGTATAAAAATATACGTTATTATACATTCGGCACGATAAAGGCGATCGCCTCATGGGGTACTAAGGGGGGTAATTCTACTTGTGTATACACTGTAGGGAGAAAAAATCCTCATTCACGAGTATTCAAGCTTGATTAATGCAGAAAAAATCCTCATTCATCTGGTTCAGACATTCATTCACAAGCTAAAATACTTGTCTACACAAATCTTGCACCTAGCCCCGACGAATGGAATTCACACGCCAGATGCTTCATGACTGCTGTTAGCGCAGCGTTAGCGACGCAGAAGCGTCACCCACCCTAAGAGTAGTCCGCGTAGGCGGACTAACAGAAAATTAAGGGTTTTGTCTGTGTGCAAGATGAACCGAGACTTCAGCCGCTTGGTGCAAGATGTGAATCTACCAATTTCTGCCCTGTTACCTTTCTCGCAGCTATGTCCAATTTCTTTCGCGCCAATGTTGATGCAATGGCTAGTTACGTTCCTGGTGAACAGCCGAAACGCGGTAGCCAAGTAATTAAACTCAACAGTAACGAAAATCCCTACCCTCCCTCACCAACTGCTTTAGCTGCACTACAAAATATTGATGGTGAGTGGTTGCGGCGTTACCCAGAACCTTTTGGCGACCAGTTTCGCCACGCTGCTAGTCAGGTTTTAGGAGTGCCGAGTGATTGGATTATTGTTGGTAATGGCAGTGATGAGATTTTAAATGTCTTAATACGAGCCTGTACAGAACCAGGACGGAAGGTAGTTTATCCGACACCGACTTATGTCTTGTATCGTACACTCACAGAGATGCAGGCGGCAGATGTTGTGGAAATTCCGTACGGTGAAGACTATAAGTTACCTGCTGCGGAATTAATTGCTGTGGATGGGGCTGTGACATTTATTGCTTCACCTAACAGTCCCTCTGGTCATGTTGTTCCTAGCGCAGACTTAGAAAAACTCGCCAGTCAGTTATCTGGAGTGTTAGTCATTGATGAAGCTTACGTAGATTTTGCGGAAGTTGATGCTTTAGATTTGGTCAAGAGATATGAGAATGTGATAATTATCCGCACCTTATCTAAAGGGTACTCGTTAGCGGGTTTGCGCTTGGGCTTTGGGATTGCTCAACCCAAGATATTGCAGGGATTATTTAAAGTTAAGGATAGTTATAACATTGATGCGATCGCCTGTACAGTTGCCACAGCAGCCATCACCGACCAAGCTTATAAAAATGCTTGCGTAGCCAAAATCAAAGCATCACGCACCCAACTCACCAGAGAATTTCAACAATTAGGCTTCCAGGTTTGGGAGTCGCACACCAATTTTTTACTTGTCCAGCCACCCCAAGGAAACGCCGTATATCTCTATCAAAAACTCAAAGAACAACAAATTCTCGTCCGCTACTTTCCCCATCCTGGACTGTTAGATAAACTCCGCATCACCATTGGTACAAATGAGCAAAATCAAATATTAGTCAATGCCATTAAGGCATTACTTTCAAAAACAATTTAGATATAACTGTAGTCGCATAGGATATCTTGAAAGCATGAATCACAGGACTAGTAAGATTTTACTTCCTGCCTCCTGCCTCCTGCCTCCTGCGATAAGATAAATTGCTGAAACTCAGTTCGATATATGAGTGAATGGTATAAAGAAGACCTCGCCTTTATCCATGATGATGGTTTTCGGGATTATGCGCTCAAATCAGCCCCCGGTATTTTAGAAATTTTACGGCAAAACAACATTAACTCAGGTTTAGTCGTAGACTTGGGTTGCGGGAGTGGGTTATGGGCAAATGAGCTGGTCAAGTCTAATTATCGGGTATTGGGAGTTGATATTTCAGAATCAATGATTGCGATCGCTCAAAAAAGAGTACCCCAGGCCAAATTTTATGTTGGTTCAGTCTTTAAAATTGCCATTCCCCCATGTCATGTTGTTACTTCCATTAGTGAATGTTTAAGTTACTTGTTTGATGCTGACAACAACCGCCAGACTTTAATTCAGCTTTTTCAGCGCATATATCAAGCTTTAGTTCCTGGTGGGGTTTTGATTTTTGATATTGTAGAAGCGGGACAAATTGCCGTCGGGAATAAGGCGAAAAATTTTACGGAAGGACAAGACTGGGTTGTTTTAGTTGAGAAAGAAGAAGTGCGATCGCAAAATATTTTAACCCGCCGCATCATCACTTTTCGCCAAGTCGGACAATACTACAGACGCGATGAAGAAATCCATCATGTCCAGTTATACCGAGCCACACAAATAGCCACAGACTTACGCAAGATTGGCTTTCGTGTCCAAACAACTCGCAATTATGGTAATTTCTATTTACCAAAAGGAAACGTGGCATTTATAGCACGTAAACCCTTTCCTGATTAAAGATAATTTTCCCATGACTTACAAATTTGTTGACACCCTCACAGAAAAGCAAATTCATCAATTAGTCGAGTTATATCAAAAAGAATTTTGGAGTCAGCAACGGACACATTCAAATGTTGTCAAAATGCTTAAAAATTCCAATATTATTGTAGGATTAATAGATAATGATGAACAATTAATTGGATTTACACGAGTTCTCACTGATTTTGTTTATCGAGCCACCATTTACGATGTCATCATTAAACCAGCCTACAGAAACCAAGGACTTGGTGCCAAGTTAATGGATGCAATTGTCCATCATCCCCAATTACATCAAGTCGAACAAATTGCACTTTACTGTTTGCCAGAAATGATGCCATTTTATCAACGTTGGGGTTTCACAACAGAAGTTGGTAATCTAAACTTAATGTATCGATATCACCACTCACATCAGGATAAATGACATGATTATTAATCCAGATAATGTTCCTAGCCGCACAACTTCAATTTATCCAGAAAAATTCCGACATCGCGTTGCTGGTAGAGTCAAAAAAGCATTAGGAAATGCCGCCGGATTAAAAAATTATGGCGTAAATTTAGTCACCCTAGCCCCAGGAAGTAGTTCTTCCTTAAGACATTGGCATACTCGGCAAGATGAGTTTATTTATATTATTGAAGGTGAAGTAACACTAGTCACCAACGAAGGAAAACAAATTCTCACACCAGGAATGATGGCAGGTTTTCCCGCAGGCGAAGAAGATGGACATCAGCTAGTAAATCGCTCTGAGAACATCGTAGTTTATTTAGAAGTTGGTGATAGAACACCTGATGATGAAGCTTACTATCCAGAGGATGATTTAATTGCTAAAAATGGTGTGAATGGTGAGCGAATTTTTACCACAAAAGATGGAACTTTGTATAAAAGTTAATAATGTAGCCATCTTATTTGATATGTAAACAAAGGAGACAAGGAAGAGAGACATTTATAAATTATCAGAAAACTCTCATGGCTTATAGTGATTTCAGCTTAACTAAGTTTAAAAAAGACTTCAATATTCATATTGATGAACAAAATGATTTGTTTTTTCATATTGAACCTAGCCAAATCAGCGAGCAACTAACAACTACCCTAGCTGAAACAACAGAGTTAGCATTAGCAATTAATACAGAAAAAGCTCGCTCGGAAATGATTATCACACCAATATTATTAGAAGTCAGACGCAGTGCTAATTATCAGATAAGCTTGTTTTCGGGAACAGATTTTAATGTTGATGCTGAAAAGGGTTTGAATGGTTATTGTGATTTTGTCATCAGCCGTTCCAAAGAACAGTTAACCATTAATGCACCTGTGGTCATTATTGTTGAAGCTAAGAATGAAAATATTAAAGGTGGATTAGGTCAATGTATGGCAGCAATGTTAGCAGCACAGATATTTAATGAACGGGAAGATAATAATATTAAAACGATTTATGGTGCAGTCACCACAGGAGATATTTGGAAATTTCTAAAGCTAGAAGGTAATAATTTATTGGTTGATTTAAATAACTATTATATTAAAGAGTTAAATAAAATTTTAGGGATTTTAATTCAAGGTGTTCAAGGTTAAAAGCAAGCGATCGCCTCGCTAGTGATTCTCCACCTATTATGTGATCAACATCACACAAAAACCAGATATAAATCATTGAGACTTAAGTAAGTCTAACATAGCCTTTGGGGTAATCATAATCTATACTTACTGTAAGTATAAGTTTCGATTATCTTGTGGATGTGGGGGAGAGGGTCATGCTAGAAAAACTCTTACTTGCAACTCTTTTAACTTTAGTTTTACGCTTAATTGCAGAGATAGGCTGGTCAGTTCCCAGTAATACAAGTCAAAAAGTAGATTTTTATCAGCCTGGAGATTTTGCTGTTATGCAAATTAATTAACTCATCTAGGCATCTACTGAGGGCAAATTGGTCAAACTCTTCATATCATAGGCTGAAGTATAAATTTATAGCCTAATTGTGAGTTTGAGCAGTAAATATTGCCACACCCAAGTATGAAAAGCCCAATTTTAGCCACAATTATATTTGTCGCCGCCATCAGTGCTGCTTCAACTGCCCAAGCAGCCAATCCCGAACATTTGACACAGTTATTAGCCACCAAACAATGTCAAAACTGTGATTTGACTGGTGCAGGTTTAGTTTTAACTGATTTATCTGGGGCAAATTTGAGTGGTGCAAATCTCACTGGTGCAAATCTCAGCCGCGCTAATTTAGCTGGTGCTGATTTACGTGGTGCAAATTTAGCTGGTGCAGGCTTGTTTGGTGCGAACTTAACAGAGGCGAAATTCAATGGGGCGAATCTTGCTGGTGCAGATTTAAGAAACTCTTATTTAGGGAATGCGGAATTTACTAAGGCTTACCTCCAGGGAACTAATTTTCAAGGTGCTATTGGTATCCCATTACAAATTGCTACCCCAGAAGAGTTTTATGCTTGGGGAATAGCAGAAGGGCAGAAAGGCAATCATCCGCAAGCAATTAGTTACTTTAGTCAAGCGATCGCCGCTAAACCAGAATACGCAGGTGCTTACTTGGCAAGGGGTATCGCTAAATACCAAATGTTTGACCGCCAAGGTGCTTTCGCTGATGCCCAAATTGCCGAAAAGCTCTTTGCTACCCAACAAAATGGCGATGGAACCCAAACAGCCCAAGCGTTTATCAAAGAATTGCAAACGCCTTATAAAGAAAATGTGACTACAGGTAAAGCAAGTTTCTTTGATTTTGTTGGTAGTGTTGGCTCAATTCTGCTTCAGTTCTTACCCTTTTAATCGATCAACTAATAACCAATTACCAGAGAAATTGAGCCTTCCCCACACAGTAATCAATTGTTCATTTACAGTAATTTGTAGCTGTTCGTTTATTTGCGATCGCAAAGTTACTAGTTTCCACGTCTGACCTTGATACGCTGATGGTTCAGTCACTAGCAGTTGATAGTTCTGCTGATCTATACGTTGGAAAATACCTGTCAAACAGTCACAATTTTGGGTTGATACTTCCTCAAGCAAAGATATTTTAGGGCAATTACCGCTTACAGGATAATCTTCGGGATGATCTAAATAATCTAGTTGCGTCGATAACCATTGTGAATGATTGGGAGAAAAATCTAAATTGAATAAAGGTGCGATCGCCGCAGGTGCTTGTTTATCCTGTAATAATGCTTCCTGTAAAGCCCTAATTGGTAAATCTCGCGGCTGTACACTCAACTCGACGCACATAGCAGCCGCCATACCAGCAGCTTGACCGATACCCATCACTACAGGTTGTAATCTTGTTGCACCATTAGCTATGTGCGATACAGAAATATTTTTTTCACACACTAATAAACCGTCTGTAGTCGCCGGAACTAGACAACGGTAAGGGATAGTAAACGGCGTTCCCGTCCAGCGTCCGCCCCAACGAATTGATTTTGGTTGTAGTGGTAAATCAAACCCTGGATAATGATGGTCGTTAGCATAGTTACCAATTGCAACTGCATCTGTAAATAAAGATGCAACTTTACCCCCAGCCACAGGTAAAATATCTTGTTCTCGAATTGTTGTGAGTCCTACTAAACGGCGACTTTCACGGTAATAGGGATGTAGCGCAAAAGCTGTGTCATTCCCAGGGAAAACCTTGTCAGCCAAACCATAGCGGCGACCTAACTGATTTTGGATGAAATGAGCGAAATTTTGACTATGCCAGCGACATTCCTGGAGAAAGTCAGCTTTATATGCTTCTGACTCTACCAAACGCCCGACACCTTCAGCATAATCATTACCTTTGATCGGCCAGTTAATCATAAAGCGATCGCCCGGCAAGCGTCCATAATTTAAAAACTTCTCAGCACCATAGTTTTCCCAAGCCCCCGCAAACATCGCCGCATTATAATTAGGCGCAACCGGAATTTCTGGTGCAACAGCATCACCAAAGTCTTGCATCACTACTACCCAAGTTGGTGACTGCACAGGATATTTCTCTGTTAGGGCATTATAACTAACTGGGGCGCTGGGTTCTCCCCATTCACTTTGCAACTCCCAACCCCAAAGGTAAGGAACTTCCGCCAACGCCAATAAATCACCCAATTCTGTACCATCAAGAATCACCTTGGCATGAACAGTAAAATCAGCAAACCGCACCCCAGTAACACAATTTCCCTCTTGTAAAACCTCTAGTGGGACTTGTCCAGCCATCCATTGCAGATTTGCCAACTCCTTTACCCAATCAGCAAAAATCGCCGCCCCCACAGCAGGATCATAACTAAAAAAACTCACCCAACTATTATCTAATCCTCCAGCTTGGCGATGTCTTAGTTCTCGTAAAAACGCCCCCCATAACCCAGTTTGCCAAGCAATTAATTCATTCCCATCGGGTGCAGAAACTCCGGCTGAAGTTAGCATTCCCCCCAACCAAGCAAACTCACTCACCAAAAGCGTTTTAACACCCCTTCTCGCTGCTTGAATCGCCGCCGCCGTTCCACCAGTTCCCCCGCCTACAACTAAGATATCTGTTGTATATATTTGATGAGTCATAGTTTATATTTGGATGTTGTTATAATTATTTTTTGCTACAAAGGGTAAAAGAGCAAGAAAATAAATCCTAAACAACATCAATATAAGTAAAAATATTGTTAATTTATTTCTAATTTTCTAACCAGTTTTCTAACTGTAAATTAGGAATATTAATAAAATCTTTGATGTTATTAGTTACAAGAATATCATCACGAGAACGAGCAACAGCAGCAATCAAAGCATCTACTTCGCCTGTAGGCTTCCCAATTGTTTTGAGTTCGCTTTGAATTTTACCAAATTCACAAGCTGCCTCTATGTCGAACGGTTCTATTATTAATAATTCCAGAAACTGCTGCAAAGTTTCTTGATTCTTGGTTAATTTTTGAGAATAATAAACACCTTTATAAAGTTCTGCAACTATAATTGTGGATAGATAACATTGACTAAAGTAGAGATTAAATTTCCTCACGGCTTGGGTATCTGCTTTGAGCAAAGCAATGCAAATGTTAGTGTCTAACAGATACATTAGCCGTTATCCTGATTATCAATTGAGTCTAGGCTTCTACCTTGGTAGGTATGACGTTGCTGGTCAATTTCTGCAAATATTTCTGTTAAGTCTGGTTGATTTTTCCAAGCCCCAAATAGTTTATTTAATTTAGCTAATTTCTCTTCTGCTGTTAACTCTAATTTCGGTTCAGCTATCGGCTTTTCAACATTTTGCAATTGATGTAAGCGTTTTTGCTTCCACTCGCGCAGTGCTTCACGAATTACCTCACTGCTACTAGCATATTCCCCTGAATCTACAGCATTACGAACCAAAGCTGCCATTTCTGGGGTCAGAGCTACACTGATTTTTTCGACGTTAGGCATAACGATACGTTCTTTTTGCTCTATAGTAGCAATTTTTCTTACTATAGAGCATATTGGCTACTTGCGATTTGCACCAAACGCACCACAGCAGAATCCTGTAGAAGATATTTGGTTGCACGCCAAACGATTCATCAGAGAGGTTTATTTTTTCTGTCATTCTTTTACTGTAGTTAAAGCATTATTTGAACTAGCAATTCACGGTCAAATTTTTGACTTCCCTAAACTCCATACCTATGGTCTTTTTTCATAAATGATTTAGGATTGCTATAGTTTATATTTGTATGTCGTTATAATTATTTTCTGTTTTGCCAGATAAGCGATCGCACTGAGGAAATTTTTCATGAGGATTTACTGGGAGCGATTGATGTTATCTAAGCATCAACGGGGAATAGAATAATTGGAATATGTGTCCGAAAAGTGTAAAAATCATTATCAGTAGTCAGGATGCTGTAGCTTCGACGATGAGCAACTGCACAAATCAAAAAATCAGTATTTGAACCCTGGATACCATTGCTGCGACAAGTATTGAAAAACTCTGCGGCGAGTTCGTAGTCTTCAGCTATGAGTTCTAAATCTCTTAAAGCTTGCAGGTAATCTCGCAGACGGGTAAACTGTTCAAAATTGCGGATTCCAGAAAGAATTTCTTGGCGAATTGCGCCCAGCATTGCAACTTGGTCATTAATGATTAAATTCTGCAATATTGCGATCGCTCTTGAAGAATCAGGTGGCGTTCTTCGACGCAGAGCCAGTGACCAAACAGAGGTATCAACAATTACACTCATGTTTGCTGACGTTGATGTTTATAGTCGTAGCCTGCATCATAATCAATAGTACCAAAGAGTTCTAACACTTTGAGCCGCTTGCGACGTTGAATATATTCGCGCAGTGCGGTTTCCACCAGAGAATCAATGCTCACTTGGTCGTCAAGTGCCAACGCCTCTTGTAGTAAGGCTTCGTTGATGTTGAGCGGTGTAGCCACAATTACTTCTGATCCAACAACTGACTAAATCGATAGTAGCGCACCCTGCTATGAGCGATCGCACTTTTCATGAGGATTTAGTGAGAGCGATCGCTTTATTTGGGGTTAAGATACTTTCATAGTTGAAAGGGTGCTGTTTTGTTGATGTCATTTGTTGGGTTGCGCTGCGCTTCACCCAACCTACATATGAGTCCATTTTTTGCTCTATAGTAGCAATTTTTCCTACCATATAGTATGTTTGCAGCCACAAGCCACAGAGCGTCTACGCACCACACAAAGAAGTTGTCAAGGCAAAGCTAAAATAGTAATTTACGTGTAAATTGGTCGAACTTTAAATCTTATGACTTCTGCTACTCCAGTCAAAACTGAGTACGAAGCGATTATTGGTCTAGAAACCCATTGTCAGCTCAGTACGAATACCAAAATTTTCTCTAGTAGCTCTACGGCGTTCGGTGCTGATCCAAATACTAACATTGACCCCGTGTGTATGGGATTACCAGGGGTTTTACCCGTACTCAACGAAAAAGTGCTAGAGTACGCGGTGAAAGCAGGTTTAGCGTTGAATTGCCAAATCGCTAAATATAGCAAATTTGACCGTAAACAGTATTTTTATCCTGATTTACCGAAAAACTACCAAATTTCTCAATATGACCTACCCATTGCGGAACATGGTTGGATTGAAATTGAGATGGTAGATGCTGAGGGTAATCCTGTGCGGAAGCGCATTGGAATTACCCGCCTGCACATGGAAGAAGATGCAGGGAAGTTGGTACATGCGGGGAGCGATCGCCTGTCTGGTTCCAGCTATTCTTTAGTAGACTACAATCGTGCAGGTGTACCCTTAGTAGAAATTGTTTCGGAACCGGATATTCGTTCGGGACAAGAAGCCGCAGAATACGCCCAAGAACTCCGCCGGATTATGCGTTATCTCGGTGTGAGTGATGGAAATATGCAAGAAGGATCATTGCGTTGCGACGTGAATATTTCTGTGCGTCCCGTCGGACAAAAAGAATTCGGGACAAAGGTAGAAATTAAAAATATGAACTCCTTCAACGCCATTCAACGGGCGATTGAATACGAAATTGAACGTCAAATTGCAGCTGTGGAAGCTGGAGAACGCATCATCCAAGAAACGCGGTTGTGGGAAGAAGGCACACAACGCACAATTAGTATGCGGACAAAGGAAGGTTCTAGCGATTATCGCTACTTCCCCGAACCAGATTTAGCACCCATTGAAGTTTCTGATAATCAATTAGAGAACTGGCGTAGCGAACTACCAGAACTCCCCGCCCAAAAGCGTCATCGCTACGAAACTGAATTAGGACTTTCGGCTTATGATGCAAGAGTCTTGACAGAAGAGCGTTACGTATCAGAATATTTTGAAGCAGCGATCGCATCTGGCGCAAGCCCCAAAGCCGCAGCTAACTGGATTACTCAAGATATCGCCGCATATCTCAACAAGCAAAAACTCAGCATTTCTGATATTGCTTTAACTCCAGCGAACTTGGCTGAAGTTATCACCCGCATCGAGACTGGCAAAATTAGCAACGCCCAAGCTAAAGAAAAATTGCCAGATTTACTCCAAGGTGTGACTCCAGAAAAAGCCTTTGCTGGTCAAGAGTTAATCACTGACCCCAGTGTACTAGAACCGATTGTCGATGAAGTGATTGCGGCTAACCCCAAAGAACTAGAAAAATATCGCAACGGTAACACCAATCTCAAAGGCTTCTTTGTGGGACAAGTGCTGAAAAAGACTAGCAAACGTGCTGATCCGAAATTAACTAACGAACTGGTAGAGAAGAAGCTCAATGCCTAATATGACCGGGAGTCAATACCCCCATATCAAGCATTCTGCCACGTTTTAGTTCAGTAATTTCTTTACAGGATATTTACTAAAAATACCATCTACTCAGTAATAGCCCTCACAATTAAAAGGCTATTCTATGGTTAGTAGATTCACCCTAATGCTTCGGAGAGTTGCCTCAGCTGCTCTCCTTATTTATTAATGAGAAAGTTATGTTTCTCTCACATAAGAAATCTTGATTTGGAATAGCTATATTGATGGCAGTGATAACAGTATTGATTGCTCAAAGTCTGGAATTGATTGGGTTTATCCTCGATACTGATCACGCAGCACCCAAAAGTTTGCAATCAGCATAACAGTTAGCTATGGGGTTGTTTTTCCCAAAACTCTTATTTAACCTAGAAAATAAATAATATTTTATCCAAGCTCATCAAACGGCCAATGTGCATTTTGAAATGTGACACAGGCTAGTAATAAAATTTACCATTTTCATTTAAAATTTTATATCTCAGTAATCTAAGGGTAAATTCTTAACAATATTTATACAAAAAAACAAATAATGGGTGATACTCCTCATGGCAAAAATGATATGCTGTGTTAAGTAGATGCACCCTGATGATCTGGAGAGCTGCTCAAGTGGCTCTCCTTTTTCAATCAAAAAGCTGAGTGCTGAGAAAGCGAACATACCGCCATCAAAGGCGTTTAATAATAAGAAGAAGGACTAAATTAAACTTAATATCGTGTCCGGTAAAAGACTTATCATAAAGACCACAGGGAGCAGGAGGAGAAAGAGTTTCGTCTTTCTGCACAAATATGCGTCAGTCATAACAGATTTGCCGGACATGATATAGCGTTAATCAGATATGTTAGGACAATTTGAAAGCTTGAATGCCAGTAATAGTAAGACTTTTTCTCCTGCCTCCTGCCTTCTGCCTCCTGCTATAGTTACTATCTTCAAGTATTTTTAGTTTGTCTAGCTAAGTTAGCAACCATAAATACCAATTGGGTTAGCTCGACAGGTTTAGGAATGTACATTTGAAAGCCTGCTTTCCTAGATTCTTGGATATCAATACTATTGGCATACCCTGTCATTGCTACTGCGGGAATTTGTCCCCCAGCCTCAGCACTAAGAGAACGCACTCGCCGAATCAAAGTATAGCCATCTTGGTTCGGCATTCCAATGTCAGACAATAGCAAGTCATACATCTGTGGTTGGCTTGTGAGTATTGAGAATGCTTCATCAGCAGATGTGACAGCAGTTACTTCAGCCCCGTAATCTTTTAGTATCATCTTCGTTAATTCACGTATATCGGCATCGTCATCTACGACCAGTACGTGCAAACCTTCCAGGGAAGGAATGTTATCAACGGATATTTCCGCATCGTCGGCAATATCTATCACCTCTGGATCAGCAGAGCTAACATCCTCCTCAAGATTACTGTTCAGTGGTAGCTTAACGATGATAGTTGTCCCTAAGCCTACACCTGGACTTTCTGCCTGAACTGTGCCGCCATGAAGTTCGACTAGATAACGGACAAGGGACAGCCCTATGCCCAGTCCTTGATTAGCACGAGTTTTGCTACTGTCAGCCTGGCGAAACCGATCAAAAACATAAGGGAGAAAGTCATTAGGTATGCCAATACCTGTGTCACTAACTCGAATCTGGGCTTGGGAATTAACTTCCTCCAGTGTGATCACCACACTTCCCTCAGCAGGTGTAAACTTGATGGCATTAGAAAGCAAATTCCAGATTACCTGCTGCAATCGCGCCCCATCGCCCAGTACTTTTCTAATCATGGGTTGCAGGTGGCATTCAATTTGAATATTTTTTGCTTCTGCCGATAATCTGACTATCTCAAGGGCTGCCTCAATCACAAAGCGGAGATCAATTGGATAAATATTCAGATGCAGTTTGCCAGTGGTAATCCGCGAGATATCGAGAAGATCCTCAATCATTTGGACTTGTGCTTTAGCACTACGCTGGATCATGTCAATTGCACGATTCATTTGAGCAGTATCAAAGTTTTGCTTCTGGAGTAGATCAGACCATCCCAGAATATTGTGGAGGGGGTTGCGAAGTTCGTGGGATAAAAGAGATAAAAACTCATCCTTAGTTCGGTTAGATGCCTCCGCTTCTAAGCGGGCTGACTGCTCTTGAGCTAATAACTGGGCGCGTTCTTCCTCAAACAACTTCTGCTGTGTAATGTCATGAAGTGCCAGCAAAATCATCTGCTGATTTCCTGGTTGTAAAATTTTATAGCCATTGAGCAATATAGTCTTTTGCCCAATTTTTTCAAAATCACAGCAAACCTCAAAACCTTCAATTTGAGTGTTATGAGTGAGAATTTCTTCCAGGATAGATTGCACTTGGGGAATATTCCAGTGACCATTTCCTAGCTCAAAAATTAATTGCTGTTCTGTCTGGGCGGGCGTTACCTGAAACATTCGATAAAAAGCCCGATTGCTTTTGATAACTTGTAAGTCAGCATTGAGAACTACTAAAGGTTCTGGCATAGTTTCTACCACAGCCTCAGCATAATCAAGGGCTTGTTGAAGCTTCTGTGTACTGCGTTTGAGGGCATCAATATCCATGAACACCATCACTACGCCATCAATTTGATTTTCTGTAGTTCTGTAAGGTCGAATTCGCAGATTGTACCAACGTCCCTCAGTGTCTTGCGCCTCTAATTCTTTGAGATTTAAGGTATCAATTACCTCTATAATCAACGACTCTAAATTAGGAACCTCAATAGTGGAGCGGATATCACTTAGTGGTCTTCCTACATCTGTGGGAATCAAATTCAGTAAACGCTGTGCGGTTGGTGTGAAACGCCGAATCCGTAAATCGTTGGTCAGTATGAGAATGGGAATATTCACACTACTGAGTAAATTCAACAGGTCATTATTGACATTGTGTAATTCGAGATTGCGACTTTGCAGTTCTTGATTAGTTGTATGTAATTCTTCGTTGGTTGCTTGTACCTCTTCTTTGGCGGTTTGCAACTCTTCATTAGTACTTTGTAGTTCCTCATTGCTGGAGAGGATTTCTTCATTTGCTACTTTCAGGTGTTGAGTGGTGGCTTCATGCTCCTGACTAATCAATTGCAAATATTCTTGAGTAGCGGCAAGTTCTTGTTTGGTGGTTGCCAGTTCTTGTTGGAGTTGGAGTATTTCCTCTGTACCCACTTGTTCTACATTTTCAGGTTTGATACTTAGTTGTGGATTTGTTAGGGCGGGTATATCTTCAAATAAAACAAGAAAGCCGCGAGTTTCCACTGAATCAGGCTGAAACGGAATTACCTCAACGTTGACTTTCCTAGATGGCTCACTTCCTTCTATCTGTATCTGTTCCTTTCTCACAGAAATATTCTGCCGTTTGGCCTGATGAATCGCAGTACGCAACTCTTCCAGCAGTCCTTTTCGGGCCATTTTGAACAAATTAAAACTGGGAACACCAGGGGCTGGTCTGAGATAGGGGCTGGTTTCTCCCCGAAATTGCAGAATATCCATATTGTCATTAATCATTACGCCCACTGGGACATAACGATTTAAAAGAATTTGGTCAGCTTGTTTATTTAAGTAAGTAATATCCCAAGTCTTATGACTCATGGTCTTATCAGCAGCTATTTTCGCTACAGGATAGTTGCTGGTTGCAAAGTTAAAGTTAAGTGGAGTGGGTATTAATTTTTTGGTATAAATATTGTTTTTTCTGTCTGCTAAAGTAAATAAATTGGAAAATTCTCCTGCACTCTCGGCAACACCTAACATCAAAAACCCAGTGGGCTTGAGACTGTAATGAAAAATGGGCATTACCTGCTTTTGCAAAACAGATTCAAAGTAAATCAGGACATTACGACAACTAATAAGATCCAGATTGGAAAACGGCGGTTCGCTGATCAGGTTTTGTTTAGCAAAAACACAAAGTTCCCGAATCGGCTTGCTGATTTGATAGCCGCTTTCTACTTGATTAAAGAAGCGTCTTAGCCGTTCTGCTGAGACATCAACTATTTGGCTTGGTTTGTAGATACCTAAGCGGGCTTTTTCAATCGCTGTCTCATTAATATCTGTGGCAAAAATTTGAATAGCAGGTTTGGGAAGCACATTTTCCAAAAATTCCATTAAAGAAATAGCAATGGAATAAACTTCCTCCCCAGTTGCACAGCCTGGTATCCAGATCCGAATCGGCTCATCAACTGATTTCCCCTGAGATATTACCGGAAAGACTCGCTCTTTCAAAGCTTGATAAGCGTCTGGATCACGAAAAAAACTGGTGACACTGATTAAGATTTCGTAGTACAGTGCTTGCACTTCATCTGGATGATTTTGCAGATATTCTACGTAATCTTCTAGACTTTCCAAGTTATACAGCATTATCCGCCGAGCAATTCGGCGCTTTACAGTCGTTTGTTTATAATGCGTAAAGTCAACACCAGTAGCGGTGAACAGCATTGCAAAGATTGCCGGCAAAGCAGTCTCACTTTTAGGCAGTGGCTCAACTGTTTGTGAAGAAATCAGACGGGTAACGTTGGGATGGCGAGCAATCTTGGCTAATTCTTCAGCAATTTTGTGCGGTGGTAGAATAAAGTCAACATCACCAGTAGCGATCGCAGTATTTGGCATATCACTGAATTGTGCCGATTCTTCACACTGAGCAAAGGTGATGCCGCCGGCGGCCTTAATTGCTTCTGATCCCTGTGCGCCGTCTCCATCACTCCCAGATAGGACAACACTGATGGCTTTGCTTCCTATTTCTGCCGCCAACGAAGCAAAAAAAGCATCAGCAGGCATATATTTCCCATGAATTTTCTCACGGGGCATGAGTTGCAATACCCCTTTAAGCAGCGTCATCTTCCTGTTCGGGGGAATGACATATACTTGGTTCGGCTCAACAAGCATCCCATTCTGCACTTCACGGACAGGCATCTGGGTTGTTTTCGCCAGAATCTCCGTCAGCAGGCTCTTCTGATTTGGATCTAAGTGCTGAATCAGTACAAACGCCATCCCAGTATCGATAGGTAAGCGATTCAGTAGCTGTGTAAATGCTTCTAATCCTCCCGCAGATGCGGCAATTCCGACTATAGGAAATAATTCATTACTTTTATCTTGCTGCTTCTGTGTCAATTGTTCAACAGCAGTAGAATCTGATGACGCAGAAGATTGGTTAGAGTTCATTGTATTAACGAATACAATACTAGAAAATTTAACTTTCTAGTGTATTCAATAGTTATATTTCTAGTGTAGCAAAGTTTTTCTCCTAACTTACATCTGCAATGGTTTTAGCTCTATTAACTTTCAGGCTATAACCCATCCACTCAGTGCCTCTTAACCCATGAATTGCTGCAATTTCTTCAGTGTCTGTTTCCATCTCTACAACTGCAAAGCCTCTCTTTTCACCCGTTTTCTGGTTAGTAGAAACTACAACTCTCTTAATAGAGCCATACTTTAAAAAAACTTGCCTAATATCATTATCTTCCACTTCATGCGATAAATTCCCAATGTAAACTGACATCAAATCTCTCCTATTTAAATAATGTTATTGAGGTAAATAATGCCACTTTTTCAAAACCAAATGCTGATGAAAATAACGGTTCCATCTAGAGCATTGACATACTGTTGATTATTGCTTTAATAAATGCAGAGATAAACAACATTATTTATTAGATGGCGATTATCTACAATTTGCTCCCTGATTAGTGAGTTGAAAGTGCTGAGTGCTGAGTGCTGAGTAAACATACTAGTCGTTCTTTCATGCTTGGCTATGCAATAAAGTCACTTAGTAGTGAACTGTTCCGTCAGGCATCTTTGTACCAGTCATTTCTGTTCTCCGCATATTTGCCCCATCAATATCTGCCCCATCTAAATCTGCCCCATCTAAATCTGCTCCATCTAAATCTGCCTGACTTAGCTTTGCTCCCTTTAAGTTAGCTCCACTCAAATCCGCTCCCCTCAAATCCGCTCCGGTTAGGTCTGTTTCAGCTAAGTTTACCCCGCTCAATTTAGCTCCACCTAGCTTGACATAGCTTAAGTCTGCTCCACTTAAATTTGCATTAGTCAAATCTGCTCCACTCAAGTCTGCACCCACCATTTCTGCACTAATTAGGCAGGCTTCAATCATTCGTGCATCAGCCAGGTTTGCCTGATTCAACTTAGCCTGACTAATATGTGCATCAGTTAAATCTGCCCCTCTTAAGTCTGCACTAATTAAGTGTGCGCCTATCAGGTGTACTCCAATCAGATTTGCGTTAGTCAGGCAAACCTGAATTAAGTTGACGTTACTAAAATCCCGTTCTCCTGCCGCATATCGGCTCAAAAATTCTTGAGTTTCCATAAAAAAAATAAATCTTTTGTTTTTTATCTATTAAGTAAATCTTATCTCTAAAAAAATAAGTTTACTGTTAACTAATGTAAATATTTCTCAGTTATGAGCAAGAGTTCTATAGCAATTCACCAAATGATTGAGACAAATATATAGACACAACCCAGATGCAGAAAGCATTTCCAATCCAAAATGGTATGGGCAGTTCTGTCTCATGGTAATTATTGGTAATCAATTAATTACTAAAAACCTCAAAAACTTTCACCAACATAATCTTCAAGAAAATGTTATGTTGGAATTAATGAGAAATATGTTCGGCGATGTGATAAGCCTGTGTCGCCTTCCCGGATCTAAATATTTTCAAGGTAATTAATTCGGGAAATTTTTACGTAAGTTTATGTCAATAATTAGACTAAAGAAAAAAATCTATGTAGGCGTATGCCATTAATTTTCATATATCAGGAATTTTATTATTAACAATGCTTCTGTTTTTACTGCCTAAGTCCCATTCATAGATGTTTTAAGAGTTCTTCTAGTTGACAGTAACTCGGACTGTGTTGAGTTAATTAGAATATTCCTTCAAGAGTTTTCAGTATCCGTAGAAATAGCAACTTCCGGATCAAGAGCCTTATCAATATTAGCAAATGGGCAAAATGATCAAGGAGACGAAGAATGCAGATTTTATCAAATAAATCGAGACAATTACTAAATCATACTATAACTGATGATAGCCAAGGAAATACAACTACATACACCTGGAATCAGATGTGGAGTCACCATATTTGTCCTTGCTGTTCATACGGTTTACTCCGTCATATGAGTAATAGTGGCATTTACTGGCGTTGTAGCCATTGTTATCAACAAATGCCAGATTGGGACTTGGGACATATCCACGCGCATAATCTAGTACAACAAGGCAAAAGTCAAAAGTTAAATGTTAAGAGAGAAACAACCAGCACCGCCTGAGCTAGAAAAATAAATCTTACTCAGCACTTAGCACTCAGCACTCAGCACTAGTTAATTGGTATAATCGCCAGTCAGGCCGCTAATTTTGTGGGGGAACGGAAAAATGGCAGACTGGCAAGAAATTACTGGTGGTGTGACTGCTCCTAAAGGATATCGAGCCGCAGGAATCACCGCAGGATTAAAACCATCGGGATTGCCAGATTTAGCTTTGATAATATCTGATGTAGAGGCGATCGCAGCTGGTGTATTTACCACATCTCAAGTTAAAGCGGCTTGTGTAGATTATTGTCGTCAACGCTTGCAAGCTAAAACCAGCGCCCGTGCTATTCTCTGCAACGCCGGACAAGCCAACGCCGCCACAGGTAGTCAAGGTGTGCGTGATGCCCAAGAAAGTGCAGAGTTGTTAGCGAAGGAATTGAATATTTCTCCCGAATTGATTTTGCTGGCTTCTACTGGTGTAATTGGTCAACGCATCAAGATGGATGCCCTACGCAGTGGGATTCCTAAGTTAGTAGCAGAACTGTCCGAAACAGGTTCCGATGCGGCGGCTGGGGCAATTATCACCACAGATTTAGTCACAAAATCCATTGCCCTAGAAACAACATTACATGATCGCCCAGTCCGTATTGGTGGGATTGCCAAAGGTTCCGGGATGATTCACCCCAACATGGCAACAATGCTGGCATTTGTCACCTGTGATGCAGCTGTTTCCCCCCACCTTTGGCAGCAAATGTTGAGTAGAGCCGCAGATAAAAGCTTTAATTCCATTACAGTAGATGGCGACACCAGCACCAACGATAGTTTAATCGCCTTGGCAAATGGTCAATCCCGCACCCCAGCCATTACCGAGATGAGTGCAGAAGCCGAAAAATTAGAGGCGATGCTAACAGCAGTATGCCAGCATTTAGCCAAAGCGATCGCACGGGATGGTGAAGGTGCAACCTGTCTGGTAGAAGTGCAAGTCACTGGTACTCATGATGACCTCGCCGCCAGACAAATCGCCAAAACCATTGCGGGTTCATCCCTAGTTAAATCAGCAATTTTCGGTCGTGACCCCAACTGGGGACGCATCGCCGCCGCCGCCGGACGTGCAGGTGTACCCTTTGAGCAAGAAAACTTGCAGATTAAGTTAGGAGATTTCTTGTTGTTAAAAAATGGTCAACCTCTGCAATTTGACCGCGCCGCCGCCAGTGCATATTTAAAACAAGCAGCCACCGATTATCCAGTTGTGGATGTAGTAGCTACTAATAATAGTAATGATTTATCAGGCGATCGTAGCAATATCAAAACGCAACGCTTAGATAATCCTGTAATTATTGCTGTTAGCGTTGGTAATGGTCATGGTACAGGTAAAGCTTGGGGTTGCGATTTAAGTTACGACTACGTGAAAATTAATGCCGAGTATACAACTTAACTGATAATAGAATTCAGGAGTCAGAAGTCAGAAGTCAGAAGTAAGGGATTTCCAAGAAATAAATTATCTAAATCTTGTGAGGTGGACATCTTGTCCGCCCCACAAGAAAAATTGTATGTTTTTTTATTTGGAAGTCCCTAATTATAAAAGGTGGGCATTGCCCACCTTTTATAATTAGCAGTCGAAGTATAAGTCAGGACATTTAAAAAGCACTAATTCAGGCATAGTAAGACTTTTACCTCCGGTTGGTGAGCGTAGCCGAACTACTGCCTCCTGCCTTCTGCCTCCTGTCTTCATAATGCCTACTTAAATTGTTCTAATTGGTCTAAGCGTAACCAAATATTGGGTGTTGGGACTTGTCCGAATTTCACAAAGGCATAATCACCTTTAATATCCACAACTTCACCTTGAGTCTCAAATAAATAAGCCGGAAAACGAGTATCGCTGGCTGTGGCTTCAACGCTATTTTCTAGCTTTTCGCGGATAGCGCGAACAATGTCTCCTTTTTTGACTGGCATATATTCCCCTCTGAAGTTAGCAGATTATCTCATAGAGGATTTTAGCTTGCGACATGATACTAAATCTCAGAGCGATCGCTTTGAGGTATTTAACTTATCCATGACATCTCAAACTATTTCTCTATTGAAAACAAGTAATCCCAGGACTTACCCACAAAGATTTTCTGTAGAGATTGGGTGAAGGGGTAAAAGGGTCTAGGGTGTAAGGGTTGTTGATACATACACCCCTTCACCCTTACACCCTTTTACCCTAAATCAAGGTTTTTGGGGCAGAACGTAAAAACCTACACCTGTCAGACCCTTGCACCCAGTCCCAACTGACAATCTGTGAAATCAAACAGTTGAAACTTTAACCACCGACAAAATTAAGCACCTAAAGCCGCCGCCGTTTTTTCCTTATCTAACTTGAACATCAACACACCCAAAGGTGGTAGACACAAATCTAAAGAATAAGGACGATTGTGCATTGACCAATCATCTGTCCATTTACCGCCCAAGTTGCCCATATTACTGCCGCCATACTGACGGGCATCACTATTAAACAATTCAGTATAAAATCCTTTGACTGGTACACCAATGCGGTAATGAGAATGGGGTTGGGGTGTAAAGTTACAAATCACTACCACAAAATCATCAGAATCTTTATCACGGCGGATAAAAGAAACTACACTGTGACGATTGTCGCTACAATCAATCCACTCAAACCCTTCTCTGGCAAAATCTTGGGTGTATAAAGATGGTTCAGAACGGTAGAGTTGGTTGAGTTCTTTAAAGAATTGCTTTAATTGTTGATGTGGCTCAAATTGTAGCAATTGCCATTCCAAATCAGCCCAAACATTCCACTCACTCCATTGCCCAAATTCCATGCTCATAAACATGGTTTTCTTACCTGGGTGAGCAAACATATAGGTAAACAAACAACGCACATTCGCCATTTTCTGCCATCTATCACCAGGCATTTTACCAATCATATTGCTCTTACCATGCACCACTTCATCGTGGGACAAGGCCAACATGAAGTTCTCGCTGTGGTTATACCACATACTAAAGGTGATGTTATTTTGGTGGAATTGGCGGAACCAAGGATCCATGCTGAAGTAATCCAACATGTCGTGCATCCAACCCATATTCCATTTCAAGTTAAAGCCCAAACCACCTGTGTAGGTAGGCCAAGAAACCATCGGCCAAGACGTTGATTCTTCCGCAATGGAAAGCACACCTGGGAAGTAACTAAAAATTAGGTGATTTACTTGACGTAAAAAATCCGCCGCTTCTAAGTTTTCTCTCCCACCGTATTGGTTAGTTACCCATTCACCTTCTTTACGGCAATAGTCAAGATACAACATCGAAGCTACAGCATCTACACGAATGCCATCGATGTGATATCTATCGAACCAAAACAAAGCATTTGCTACTAAGAAATTTCTAACTTCGTTGCGGTTGTAATTAAATACCAGCGTACCCCATTCTTTATGTTCACCTTTGCGGGGGTCTGCGTGTTCGTATAAGTGAGTACCATCAAAGAAAGCTAAACCATGTCCATCTTTGGGGAAGTGGCCAGGAACCCAATCGACAATTACGCCAATACCGTTTTGATGACATTGGTCAACAAAATACATGAAATCTTCGGGAGTGCCAAACCGAGAAGTAGGTGCATAATAGCCAGTAACTTGATAACCCCAAGACCCATCAAAAGGATGCTCGGCAATGGGTAATAGTTCTACATGGGTATAGCCTAAATCTTTGACGTAGGGAATCAAGCGGTCTGCCAATTCCCGATAAGTTAAAAATCGCGCCCCTGGTTTTAATTCCGAAACAATCACTACAGGCTCAGTTTCACCATTGGGTAATTTTGGCGCTTCGGCACTAGAAGCATGTAACCAAGAACCTATATGTACTTCGTAAACAGAGACTGGTTGAGTCAGGGGGTCAGTGTGACGACGCTTTTCCATCCAGCCTTCGTCATTCCATTGATAGGAATTTAAGTTAGTGACAATAGAAGCTGTTTTGGGACGGGGTTCTTGCTGAAAAGCGAAGGGGTCAGATTTTTCATAAATGTGTCCTTCTATATTTTTGATTTCATATTTGTAATGTTCCCCTACCCCGATTTCGGGAATGAATAATTCCCAAACGCCTGTGATGCCTTTACGCATTTGATGTTTGCGTCCATCCCAAAGGTTAAAATCTCCCAATACAGAAACGTTCCGCGCATTGGGAGCCCAAACCGCAAAATAAACACCCTTGACTCCATCGATTTCGGTGGGGTGCGCTCCGAGTTTTTCATAAATTCGGTGATGATTACCTTCCGCAAACAAGTGCAAGTCAAAGTCTGTTATGCGCGGAGAACGGAAAGCGTAGGGGTCATAAGTAACTCGCTCATGCTCTCCTTCTTGAATGCGTAACTGGTAGTTGGCAAGTTCTGGGGTTTCAATCGTACATTCAAAAAAATGGGGATGATGTACGGGTTGCATGGGGTATTCTTGACGTTCTTCGGGAACAACTACCCAGGCTGCACTGGCATTTGGTAGATAAGCACGTACAGCCCACACTTGTTTACCATTTTGTTCTACTGCATGAGAACCAAGTATTTCAAACGGGTCGTGATGCTGATTCCAAACTATACGGTTAACCTGTTCCTGAGCGATCGTGGCTATGGACATGAAGCTACCTATGTTGAATAAAGTGATTAACTAAATCGGCTTTTTTAATATCTATAATCTATTCTTTACATTTATTTGCAATTTATTGCCACCGTTATAGTACATCAGATGGGGACATAGGGGATAAGGGGTGATTAGGTTCTCAAGTTTTTATACCAGTTAGATAGTAAGCGTAGCGGTCGAAGGTCAAAAGGCAAAAGTTAAAAGTCAAAAATGAAAAATACTTTTGACTTCTCCAGCTTTGTCGGAGCGCCTTCTGCCATAACTACAAATCTAAAAAGGGGAATAACTTCAGCAAAGCATTACGTATCCGCAGTAGAAAGAGGGTTTGTCGTAGATTGGTGCTTAATTCTGGTAGCGGAACTTTTTGGAGTTGTGCTTGTAGTTCTGCATACTCAGCAGCACTGATTGGTTTGCCATCTATAGGCGATCGCGCATCTATAATGATTTCTGTTCGTAATATTTCTTCTGGGATGTCTTCTGGGGGTGGTAAAGCCATAACTGCTGATCCCCAATGGCTGATTAACCATACACCCATGCTAGAGAAAAGACTCAATACCCCCAATATGATTCGCTTGTGAGATTTTACTTTCCTCATCGCATCACCTTCAAGTCATACTGATTGAGCCAAAAATTTAAATGGACACTTGGTTGTGGCATTAACCTACATTACCAGTGTCCATTGACTGTTGCTTTAGCTTAACAGATGTATAAGTTGGGCTTGAGTTGGGTAGCCAATTTCTCAAGAATACTCTGATTCTTTTTTGCTAACCAAGCACTCAAGCCATTTTCGTAAACTCCTAGACCAAGTGCTTGTCTGGAAACAAAACTTCAGACTCAAGAACTAAGGTGTTGTAGTAGGGGTTGCGGTAGGAGTAGCAGTAGTAGCAGGAGTAGCAATAGGAGAAACTGTAGGAGCCGTAGTCCCAGTATCGGAGGGTTCACCTGTAGCGGCTGGTGAGGTTGTTGGATTAGGTGTATTACCACCCTCACATGCTCCTAAAACTGCCGCCAAACTTAACATGAGAGCTAAACCAAAGATTTTTGTTTTCATAACTCCTCTTTCACCAAATTATGGCCATCAAATGTTTGTGCCTTTTGACTAAGATAACCTAATTTATTGCGAATTGTTGCAATACCTATCTAGAAGATATTGAAAAACTTACTTAGGGCTGATTCTTGATGTTTGAGTTATGATGCCGCAGACTGATGACGATATCAAACGATGAGTAGGAGATCGCAATCATTGGCTTGTTTTTTGTCTTGTCTTGCCATACTCAGATGCACTACTTAAAATGTCAAGTGATCCAATGGCTAATTTTTGATGATATCTATTTAATTGATCAACTACTGATGGAGACAGGGAAAAAGAAACAAGAAACCAATAGTTGTGCGACTCCTCAACGGATTGTCATATCTCAAAAACATTTCAAAGATAGTTGACAGTTAACGCTATACTCATTCAAATCCCAGAAAAAGCTATTTTAACCTGAGCAAAATTCAATAAACAGACTAAAATACAGTATTTCCTATCCCAGAAAATTTTATGGCTGCTGTTCGTAAATCGGCTGTGTCTGCAACTAATACTTGGTTTGGACGCAATTCTAAACCAACTGTGCCAAGAAGGCGCTCCCCTGTTCGGGGTTCCGTCATCAGCAGTGTATCTCCACTATCAGAGCCATCTCCAGTGGTATCGCCGAAACATCGGCGACGAAATGCCAAAAGTTTATCGGTTCCTACAACCAAAGGATCACCAGAACTAACGGCATCCAAAGTCTCTCATGTGCCGACTGCGGAAGTTTTACCAAATTGGCTGTTACGGTTGTACACTGTTCATCGTTACTCATCTGTGGTGACGTTTTTATTAGTTGCAGTGGCGCTGGTTGTTTATGGTTGGACAGTTTATTCTCAAGAACGGTGGAATCAAGAGTTCCGCCGTTTACAAAATCTCCAACGTAACGAGCGACAATTAACCACAACCAACGCTATGTTAAAAAACAAAATGGCGGAAGAAGCAGAAAAACCAAGTGCAGGATTAGTATCCCCCACGCCAGATAAAACTATTTTCTTACCTTCAGCACCTGATTCAGCTAATTCTGCGCCATCAAATACAAGACCAAATTCTCCAGTACAACAGTCAACCTCTTCACCGTTGGGATATTAAAGGCAAGAGTCATTGGTCATTTTTCAAAGACAAATGACAAATAACAAAGGACGAAGCCGATGCAGAAGTCATCCAGTAGATTAAAATTTAGAAATTCTCGCAACCAAGCAGTTACAGGGCGGCAGAAAGTTTCCCGACAAAGGTTAATGGGGAAATTCACTTCCAACATTCCAGAACCTGTACAAAGTAGCAAAGTCAGGCTGTTAATTGTCTGGGCTATTTTAATATTCTCAGCATTAGGTTTAGCTTTTAACTTATATAATTTACAAATTCTCCAAGGCAAAAAACTCACCCAGAAGGCACGCAATCAACAAATTGTGAGTTTGCGGCCGTTTATGCCGCGTCGGTTGGTAATTGATCGCAATAATAATGTTTTGGCAGTTGACCGCCCTGTATATACTGTTTATGCCCATCCTAAACTTTTTGATAAGTCCAATGAAGAAATCGCCCAGAAATTAGCACCAATTATTGCTAAAGATCCGGCGGAGTTAGTGAAAACTTTTCAAAGTCGCAAAAGTGGAATTATCTTGATGCCGGCACTACCCGAAGAAGTAGCCGCTCGCGCGATTGCTCTGCGTTTAAATGGCTTAGAATTCATTTCCAAATACTCACGCTTATATCCGCAAGCTGATGTCACATCTGATGTGGTGGGCTACGTAGATTTGGAACGTCGTGGTCAAGCTGGTGTGGAATATAGTCAAGAAAAACTGCTAGAACGTTCTGTGCAGAAGGTACGGTTAATGCAGTCTGGAAGAGGTGAATTAAAGCCAGATGATGCACCGGAGGGCTTTCTCCATGCGGATGATTTGAAATTGCAACTCACCATTGATACACGCTTACAAAGGGCGGCTCGCTTGGCGCTAAAAGCCCAGGTAGACAAGTACCGCGCTAAACGTGGGGCTGTCATTGTCATGGATGCGTTGGATGGTTCTTTACTCGCACTGGTGTCTCAGCCGACTTATGACCCCAATGACTATGGTAAAGCGAAAATTGACTTATTTAAAAACTGGACAGTAGCGGATCTTTACGAACCAGGTTCAACATTCAAACCATTAAATGTAGCGATCGCATTAGAAAATGGTGTCATTCAACCCAATGATACTTTTAATGACCCAGGCTCGATTAGAGTCGCTGACCGTGTAATTAAAAATGCTCAAAATAATGCTTATGGGCGAATTAATATTGCTCAAATTCTGCAAAATTCCAGCAACATCGGGATGGTGCAAATCATCCAAAAAATGCGCCCCTCAATCTACTACACTTGGTTAGAACGTCTAGGCTTAGGGCAACCATTAGAAACTGATTTGCCTTTTGGAGTTAGCGGTTCGCTGAAAACTCAACCAAGATTTATTGCCTCACCCATTGAACCAGCAACCGCCTCCTTTGGACAAGGTTTTTCGCTCACTCCTCTCCAACTAGTACAACTGCACGGCGCTTTAGCTAATGGCGGTAAATTAGTCACACCCCATGTAGTCCGTGGACTGGTTGATAGCAGTGGCAAAATGCACTATTCACCCACGCTTCCTGCACCAAGACAAATTTTTTCCGCGAAAACCACTCAGCAAGTTGTGGAAATGATGGAAACAGTTGTTTCTGAAGGTACTGGTAGACCTTCTAAAATTTCTGGATATCGCATTGGTGGTAAAACAGGTACAGCCCAAAAAGCTAGTCCGAATGGTGGCTATATCCCTGGTGCAAGAATCACCAGCTTTGTCGCAGTTTTGCCTGTGGAATCTCCCCGTTATGTAATTTTGGCCATTGTCGATGAACCAAAGGGTGAAAGCGCCTACGGTTCTACTGTCGCTGCCCCAATTGTCAAATCAGTGATGGAAACCCTAATTCCCCTAGAACACCTACCACCAGAACAGTTCAATTCTCCAGCCGAAACACCAAGATGAGAGTTTTACAATGGTAGTATTGCGGTGGGTGAACGAAATTTTGTGTGGGATTTCTAGCTAATACCATTTTGGATTTTAGATTTTAGATTTTGGATTGAAAAAGTTTCTACTGGTAAGCTTTTGAGCAATCCATTTGTCGCAATCATTGTTCAATTTGGTATAAGTATCCAAAAAATTACCCTCCATACTCCCCACACTTCCCACACTCCCCACACCTTTTTTCTCTCACCCTATTGCGGTGGTAGCAAACAAACCAATGACTCAAACCAACTTCAATCCAGTGCGTTGGACAAGCGCCGATTTGCAACTGTTTCCTGAGAATGAATGGAAACGTTACGAAATTTTAGATGGAGAATTGTTTGTGACTCGCGCTCCACACTTGGGACATCAACGCACCATTGGCAAAATTCATTCACGGTTATTAAATTGGTCGGAAGAAACTGATATTGGAGAACCAATTATCAATCCAGGGGTAGTTTTTTCTGATGTAGATGATGTAACTCCTGATGTTGTGTGGGTGAAGAAAGAACGTCTCAATGACATTGTTGACGAATCTGGACATTTTATTGCTGCACCTGACTTAGTAATAGAAGTGTTATCTTTGGGTAGCCAAAATGAGCGTCGTGATCAAGAATTAAAACTACGTTTATATTCCCTAAAAGGTGTTTTGGAATATTGGATTGTTAATTGGCGACTCCAGCAAATTGAAGTCTATCGTCGGGATGAAGGGTTTCTTAAGTTGATAGGTACATTTCTGGCAGCAGATGAAATTACATCGCCACTATTACCAGGTTTTGCCTGCCAAGTTGCCCGATTTTTTTAGATTTTCACTGGCCAATCTATCACCTGTTACCTATCTCTGGCTGTAGTTATGTGTCTCTAGAGTTAATATTTCTTTATAACTCACGAAAGAGGTTAAGAAAGCTAAACTGTGGAACTTTAGATATTAGAGATGGAAATATTTTCACTCTTGAGCAAAGTTATCTAAGATTCCATGCAAAGCAATTTATTGACATTACCTAACTTCCAGACTGAAGCTAAGATAGCTAAAGATTATTACCAAGCCGAACAGATATTTTTAGAATTACTAACAATAGATGATTTAGATAATCAATTACATCAAGTATCACCGAAAGTTAGAGAATTTGAACAAACGCTTTTTGCGGCAATTGTAGCAGCTTATCAAAATGGTAGTGAGGATCATCGCGCTCATTTATTTCTGCAAAGAATTTTATATTGGATTAATCGCTTGAAGTTATTTTGGTATGACGATTTACGCCATTATACAAATGAGCGATCGCTTTATTTAAGTTGTTGCCGTAATCAAATTGAACTTGCTTGGCAAGCTTGGGAATTAGCGCAAATTGATGTGCCAGCATTACAAAAATTAGATGTCAAACAAGCATTAATTGCACGCACTACGGCTGATTTAAATCCGCCATTATCACCAGAAAGTCGCTACATTCGTGAACAAATGAGTGAAATTGGCTATCGTCATTTACTGGCGATCGCTTCATTTGATGGTTTAGTAGAAGGTAGTCGTTTATCGCGGATTTTAGGCGGTACAGCCAACGAAGTGCAATGTACTTTGGTGCGAGTGTTTTTAGAAGAATACGGCAATGGGCGGTTATCTCGCAAGCATTCAACATTTTTTGCCCAAATGTTAGCCGAGTTTGAGATGAATACCGAACCAGAAGGTTACTTTGATTTAGTACCTTGGGAAGTGTTAGCTTGCGCGAATCAAAACTTTTTAACCACCGAACGCAAACGTTATTTCCTCCGTTACAGTGGCGCGTTAACTTATTTTGAAGTAGCAGGGCCAGCAGCTTACAAAAATTATTTAACAGCAGCACAAAGATTGAAACTTTCAGATGCAGCAATGGGTTATTGGGAACTGCATATCCGTGAAGATGAACGCCACGGCCAATGGATGTTAGATAGTGTAGCTTTACCTTTAGCCGAGCAGTATCCTCATGATGCTTGGGAATTATTACTAGGATACGACCAAGAGAAACTTATGAGCGATCGCGCTGCTGGTGCTGTTGTCAAATCTATTCGTGTAGCCGAACAAGCAACTTTACCTACAAAATAACTTACCAAGCAAAAAATAGCATTTTTTTGCTAACTTGATTCTGCTGTATTGACAAATTACTCATTACAGCGCAATTCGATATGACCTTATACAAATCAAAACTCTACTTTCAGGAAGTATTACCATCAAATGAAAGACATATTTTTCTGCCCAGAAGAATCTAATTTCTATTCCAACTGCTTAGAAAATTTTGTGATGAGAGATTGCCAAAATCCGACCTCGATTGTGGAATTTGGTTCTGGTGATGGCAGCCCAGTAATCAACTCACTACTGCGAAATAAGTTTGAGGGATTAATTCAAGGCTATGAACTGAATAAATCTGCTTGGAAAGCGGCAAACTTAACCATAGATGAATATAATCTGACTAGTAAATATGTTATTCATAATTCTTGTTTATTTGATGCTGATAAACCTCAAGCCAATTATCTTGTAGCTAATCCACCATACCTACCTGCTCCAGATGATGATATCTATATGCCGTTATTATTTGGCGGTATAGATGGAGCAGCGATTACCAATGAGTTGTTATCTTTAGATTATGAAAATGTTTTGGTTTTAATTTCTAGCTATTCCAATCCTATTAGTACTATTAAAACAGCCCAAGAAAATGGTTATAGTGTAAATAAATTTGTGGTTTTGCCGTTACAGTTTGGTTATTATAGTTCTGAACCAAAAGTAAAAAAACATATAGAAGAATTAAAGAAAAATCATAAGGCATTTTACTCTGGAGATTATTATTTCTTGGCTGGAGTGCTATTTAAAAAATCCCAGGTATCAAATATTGATTTAGTTAATGAATTAACTCAAGTGATGACAAGTTTATAGATTGGTAATAGACAATGGTGTGTTATGACTTCAGCCTAACGCACCACTTGGTAAATGTTATTGTTGTTTAGGAATTTAAAGTGCTGTGAAAATTGATTTCACAGAGTTGATACTTGCTCAATGAGATGGTAACTAGGTAAGAATTGATTGCAGAAGTTTGATATCAAAAAAGTATTAGACAAGAACAGATAGTTGTTTTTGAAAGTAAGCACAGTAGAGTTTGCATCGCGGTAAGATGCGATCGCCATCAAAACAAATCAATCCTAGATTTTCGAGCTTATAAGCATCCACAGGATCAATCACTAGACCAACTTTGGCTTCGACAAGTTCAGCATATATCTTGATCAGATGAGGATAGGCTTGCAATTTTAACCAGTGTCGCCACAAGTGATGGCGGTAGATACCACCATTAACTATTGCTTCTTGAATCAATTCTTTAAGAGTCATCTTGCCAGAAACAAGATGAAATAAGGCTAGTTGAATTAAGGCTGGATGACCCCCAACCAAAGACATTAATTCCGCAGATTCTTGACCGACTCTCCAGTTTAACTCGTATTTATTCGCTAATTCTTCTACTTGTGACTGTGTAAATTCGCTTAGATATAAAGGCAGTCCGATATTAAATGGTGAACGGTTAATATCTAAAGAGATATATTGTTCCGTGGAGTATACCACTACTAATCTTAATTTCTGCCAACTATAATTTTGTCTGGCTTCTTCACACCAAGAACACAATAAAGCGAAAAATTCCTGAGCAATGTGAGGATATTCAAAAAAGCGATCAATATCACTTAAAACCAGCAATATGGGATTATTTATCTGTTTAAAAAGATATTTTTGCAAGTAAAAACTACAAACTAACTTATAACCAACTTCTTCATTCCACATTTCATCTAGGTTAGGCTCAATGTCTAATTGTTGAGCAATTTGCCAACAAAGACAACGCAAAAGCTTGTTTAAATTGGTTAAACAAGAATCATCGATTTGATAACAGTTGATATTAACAGTGTGATATCCTTGTCCTTGGGCAAAGGCTAAAATACGTAGTACTAAAGAAGTTTTTCCCATCTGTCTGGGAGAGCGAATCCGAATTACGCAGCCTGGTCGAGTAATTTCTCGATAAGCTAGTTTTTCTATAGGTGGACGCTCGATATATAAGGACGAGTCTAACGCTACAGGGCCATCGGGATAAGACCAACGACTTTCGATTTCGTAAGTCGAGAATCGGGGCGATTGTTCTAGTTTTGGATAGGAATTTCTAGGCAGAAATTCCAAGATTTCGCTTTCATTCTCTACACTCGAAACAGTGTAATCTGCTTCATTTAATTTGAGGTTAAATGCACTAAAACATAGTTTGAGAGTTTTTTGATCTACAGCTTTACTCAAAGACCACAACCGACTGAGAGTTTTTGTCGAGATATTCATCTGTGTGCTGAGTTCCTGTAGAGTTAGGCGATCGCCTTTTTTCCTAGCCATCTCCCAAGACACAATCGCTTCTTGCAAACGTTGTAGTCCAGTAGGAGTTAGTATAACGCCTCGTCTTCTCTTGCTTTTAGTTTGTTTCACTTGCATAGGCTTTGTTCCAACAACTTTTTGTGGACACAAAATCTACTTTCATCTTCTTACATCAATACTTTTTTGCTTCGTGCATTCTCCTGTGGGCTTTCCCGGAGGATAAGCGCAAAAATCTGAATAGAAGCACGCAAATTACAACTTTTGCAAGAAGTTTTGTGTAGAATCTGATGATCCAACTACTCCAAGAATTTAAACAGCGTCAAACGTTCCGAATTTCAAGTTTTAACAACTGTAGAAACCACCAACAAAAGAATTGTATAAAAAAAGGAATTTGAATACTGTAATTTTACTGAAAATACCCGTAAAAAATATTACGAAATTATGAAGTCGCTGACTGTGACTTAACAGATTGTTATTTCAGCGAATGAAATTTGTTGCAGAATAAGCTCGAAAGCTTCGGTTCAGAAACAATGAGTAATTTAGTCAACCTAAAATGTCTAAAGTACTGTAAATTCTGACTTTTCAGCTATTTCAGGCTTTATTCAGCCCCAAATTTTGTTATTTTAAGTGACTTCACTGATATTCTACTCTAATTCATCCGTTTGTGTGATATTTTGAGCTTTCTATTTACTGGTCTATGTTAACGTTTGATTTTTTTGAATCAATCCTCTAAATCAACTTACAACATACTAACATCATAATAAATGCTTTAAGTAATCACACTAGATTTTATCAATGCTATTGATTAATGATGCGATCGCTCTGATGAAGTTGATGTATTCTAAGCAACTCCACTCATCAAAGCATCGGAATCAGCGATATGGTGCATAAACAAGCGATCGCCAAAAAAAACAGTAACTTTAGTTACATTTCAAAAACTGTAGCTGACTTAATATTCCTGTCTTGGACAGTACTGTGTTTCCTGCACAAATCTGAGCTTTAGAGAATGTCATTTTATTTTCCGGGTGTTGCACAAATTAACAGAAAATGTAAGTAACACTCAGGAAAAATTGAATAATCGCTGACATATTTCGGGAATAAATCACAATAATTTTCACTTGTATCTGCTCAATTACTAATAGCAAATAGCCTATGTTGAAAATCAACTAAAAATTAATCAAAGGCAAAATATTGCTACACTAATGATTGATAATCTGCTATATCTAGCCGAAAAATCATCATTTATTTACATAATATTTATCATAAAATCACATCATAAAACATTAAAAACATCCACAAAGAACAGCAAATAAATCATGAACCCCGCTTCTTCGTTCAAAGTTCAGGAAGAACTAAAAATTAGTAAACAAAAGCAATCTAATATTTTAGCAGCCATCATTATTAAACTTTTGAACTTAGTGCATGGGGATACAGATTTAGCAGCAGAATTGATGCCGTTGTGGACAATTCAGGAGTTTCAACTAGGTGATAATTTAACTAGATACACTGAGAATACAGCTACAACAGATAACAGCGATTTTTTTTACTTGGTATGTCAAGGTAGAGTGCGTTTATTGAGTTTTGATGAGACTTTGGGAAGGGAAGTTTCTCCACAGTTATTATTAGCAGAACAGACATTTGGCGCAGATCATTTGTTTTGCGATCGCCCTTTATCATACCGTGCCATCGGTGCTAGTCCGGGTTTTGTAGCCCAAATTACAATTGCCGATTTACAACTGTGGTTGCAACGCTTACCAAATCTCGAAAAGCACTGGCAAAAGTTAGCAGTAGAGCGTCAAGCACTAATTTTCTTTAAAAGTTATACAGAATTGCGATCGCTCAACAGTGCAAGTTTACGGCAATTCTTACCTTATATAATTACTCACAAAATTCCGGCTGGCGCATCTTTAAATACAGCCACACCAGCCAATACAGGACGTTTTTGGTTAGCCGGAGGAACAACTTCACTCTTAGTTGGTGATAGCTGGGGATATCCTGATGTGACATCTCCCGATGCAATTGCGGAGACAGATTTGTTAGTGTACCAGCTACCGATTGAACAGTGGGAATCAGCCCAAGTATTTACTAGTCAAAATCTACAACCAAAAGTTGCAGTTATTGATCATTCCGCAATCACCCAAATTCCCCTTCCCAAACCGGAATCTTCCCAAGCAGAAATTACCCCAGTCGCAGAAATTGATTTTCCCCAACAGCCAAAAGCTAAACCACGGCGGAAATATCCCTTGATTTTGCAACAAAGTTCATCAGATTGTGGTGCGGCTTGTTTAGCAATGATTAGCCAATATTGGGGTAAACGCTTCCGCCTCAATACTTTACGCAACTTAGCAGCCATAGACTGTACAGGCGCATCTTTAGCAGGTTTAGCCACAGCCGCTCAAACCTTGGGTTACACAACGTTACAAGTGCGGGCGAGTTTAACTAAGCTAGAGTCGCAAACTAGTCCTTGGATTGCTCATTGGCAAGGCAATCATTATATAGTGGTTTGGCAAATTCAAGGCGATCGCATTTTAATTGCTGACCCAGCGAAGGGACAAAAATGGCTGTCGCGCCAAGACTTTGAAGCAAATTGGACAGGATACGCACTTTTATTAGATCCAACAGCCAACTTTCACAGCCGCAACAGCGAGAAACTTTCCTTACATCGTTATTGGCAGACATTACAGCGCGATCGCCAACTTATTCAATACATTATTCTGGTTTCTCTGGTCATGCAAGTATTTGGGTTAGCGACTCCCTTACTAACCCAAGTTGTTCTCGATCAAATACTATTACTGAAAAACTTTTCCACATTAAATGCTTTTGTACTCGGCTTTTTATGCTTGGGTGTCTGGGGTATTGTTTTAAATGCACAGCGACAATATCTGCTCGATTATTTTGCCAGTCGCATCGATGTTAATTTAATTGGTGATTTCGTCAAACATACCTTACAGCTACCATTACAGTTTTTTACCACCCGCCAAGTCGAAGACATTCTCAGCCGCATTCCCGAAAATCGCAAAATTCAACAGTTCTTTACCCGTCGCGCTATTACTAGCCCAATTGATGCGGTGATGATTTTTGTCTATTTTGGGGTGATGGCTAATCTCAATTTGCGACTAACTTTATTAGTTGTCAGTGGAATTGTCCCCGTTGTGATGTTGACTGTGGGCGCAAGTTCATTCCTCAAGCAGGTATCGCGGGAAGTTTGGCAAACATCCGCCAGCCAAAATTCTGCCACAGGGGAAATCATCATGGGAATTGTCACAGTCAAAACCGCCGCCGCCGAAGCTTCAGTGCAGACATATTGGCAAAAGCGGTTACTGAAAATGCTCAAGGCGCGGTTACGGGGACAGAAGTTAGCCAATGTCTTACAAATGTTGCGGAATTTAGTTAGTCACATTGCAACAACAGTTGTTTTATGGTGTGGGTTGCAACTAGTCATCACTGGGGATATGTCACTGGGTAAATTAGTGGCGTTCAATATGCTGATGAGTAATGTGATTCATCCTGTGTTGGCGTTGGTAGAGTTATGGGATGAATTACCCACAGTATTCACAGCCGTAGAGCGAGTTAACGATGTCTTAGATTTTCAGCCAGAAGAAAATTCCCAAAAACCTTTACAGGTAATGCCGACAATTCGCGGTGAAGTGCAGTTTGAGAATGTATTTTTCCGCTATCATCCTGATGACCAGCGTCATACTTTGCAAAATGTCTCTTTTCGCGTCAAACCAGGACAAACTATCGGGATAATTGGTCAGAGTGGTGGCGGTAAAAGCACTTTAGTCAATTTACTGGCTGGTTTATATCGTCCCGAAAGTGGGCGGATTTTAATTGATGGCATCGATATTAGTACGGTATCGCCGCAATCGTTACGCAGTCAAATAGGTTTTGTCCCACAGGATAACTTTTTGTTTTCCGGCACGATTTTAGAGAATATTACTCTGTATAATCCAGATTTGCATCCTGAACAAGCGATCGCCGCCGCCAAATTAGCCGAAGCTCACAGTTTCATCCGCGAACTACCTTTAGGCTACAACACCCCAGTCGGGGAAAGAGGTTTGCGGCTGTCTGGTGGTCAAAAACAAAAAATTGCGATCGCTCGTGCTTTAATTAGTAACCCCAAAATTTTAATTCTAGACGAAGCTACTAGCAGTCTCGACTCTGAATCGGAGCGTTGTTTGTACCAAAAATTAGCTCATTTGAGCCAGCACCACACTACCTTTATCATCTCCCATCGGCTTTCTAGTCTGCGCCACACCGACCATATCCTAGTTCTCGACCAAGGTATGTTAGTTGAACAAGGCACCCATCAAAATTTGATGGTAACCAAAGGTCTTGATTAATTTAGGACTTACACAACTGGCATATTTTTTTGTAGGGTGTGTGACGCAACGAGAAGATTTGAACGTAGTTAAGAGAATAGTAGGTTGGGTGTAGCGATAGCGTAACCCAACAAAGTATGCGTGAACGTTGGGTTCCGTTCTTCCACCCAACCTACACCAGTCTAAGTTGTTGCCTTCACTGAACTGTATTGGGCTATAAAAACCAAGTCCGCCTACGCGGATTCACATCAAATCAATGGTTTTGAACCCGCGTGGTGCGCCAAGCGCAGCGCAAGCACAATAGGCTAGGCAAGCTTTGTTTGTATAGCTCCAGACTAATTGTACTGCCCCATACCCCTACACCAATCCCTACAGACAATTGTGGTACATAATTCCTATTCATAATTCCCGGATGAAATTTATATTTTGTTAAAAATATTTTTAACAACGCCAAATACATAAAATTACTTTGTTTTTGATATTGCTATAGAAATTACGATATTTAGTGATTGTTTATTAGACAAGTTAATGGTAAATTTCTATATGAATTTGAACCAAAGAAAAGTTTCTCATGAACAATAAATGAGGGGTCAAACCCCTCAGTAAACAGCGAATCCGTGACAATACTAAAACTCAGATCATACAAATGGAGACATCAAAAAAATTCCGTATTTTTTACTGGTAAAGTTTTAATTGAGAAGATGACATTTAGAAAAAAACGTAGTATAAATACTAAAGTAGCTATTAATTTTTTTGCTAAATACCGTTGATGTTCTCAGGGAAAACTATAGCCTTCTCACCAAATTTTGCTAGAAAAACTAAAGCGAAAGATTATACGGTAAAATTATCAGGGCAGTAGATTAAACTAAGTATTGAGAAGCCAAACAGAGAAAAAACTGCGTCTACCAAGAGCCAAACCAGACTTTTATAGTCATTAAAATGACATTACCAAAGGTTGAAAAGTAACTAACTACTAAATGAAATACAGTTAACTTTCTACTCCAAGGTCAAGCTCATGGACATCATCATCAGAACACATGCAGTTCTAACCTCAGTACAAAGAATGAAGCAGCTTTCACGGCTCTATTTAGTCATTCTCCACAGGTTTTTAACTAAAACTAAACATAAATATTAGAGGGTAGTTGTTACAACATACAACTACAACAACTATTGATTAATTATTGACTACCTGTACCACCTAATTCCCCAGTGCAATTAACACTATGAATCACAACATAACTAGCGTCAGTAACTTTAATAAAGGTATCAATCCCCAACAATTTGACCAAATAGTAGAAGCAATTCTAGCTGGTAAGTATTCTTGGGCATGTGTGTTAATGCTACGTGTGGCTGGTTACAACCCATTACATTACATTCCTTATCGCACTTATAACAGATTGCTCAAAGAAAATTCTTCCCCAAATAGAACGCAACAACAAGAAGTATCATCTGCGGAGAAATCTGTAGCAACTCATTGCTTGGGCAAAATTAAAGACTTAACTTACCTTGAGGTAGTAGGTAAGCAAAAAACTGAAATTCGTGGGGGTAATATGGAGCAATGGTTAGCCCAAGAAATGCCAGAATATCAATCCCAAACGTCCGCATCAAATAGCGATAACACTCAAGAATTTTCCTTAAAATTGAGTAGTGCTAATAATATTTTGGATTTTAGATTTTAGGTGTAGGGTGGGTATTTTCATTCCCGCTTTCAGTTAGTTGCCCACCTTATAAGCCTAAGAGTTACGCAATAAGACGAAAAATTAAAGTTCTGGGGAAGGATGAAGGGGTATAGGGGTGTCAGGAGGTAGGTGTTCATACACTCTTCAACCCTCATACCCTTATACCCATTCTTAACAGACAATCTTTATGCGTAAGTCCTAAATGTGAAACTTTGACAAACAGCAAATAACTTGATGATATTAATTATTGAAATTTATGTAAAATTATCACTTTAATTATACTGTTTTCAATTAACTAACCCATCTTTGAGACAATTTTCCAAGGTGGGTTTTGTTGTCATAGATTCAGGCTTCTAGAGTATGGAAAGTCTAATTTAGCCTTGGTATAAAGAGAGCAATTAGGGATAAAAGTTTCTACCAAAATGTGCCAAAATGGCAAATTTTAACTCTCAATATCATTTAAATTATACATAGAGCAGATGAGTCAATAAGCTCATCAACAATGATAAAATCATTGAATATCTGACTATGAAATACATTTAACTGATTGTTTTTGCTGAAGCAGTCAGTATCCCAAAGAGTACATAACTCTGAAACCAAGACAGACAATTAAACTGTTGCTATTGGTGGTTTTGTTTCTCAGGAAGCCTGAGCATCAATAAGTTAAAAAGTTGGATTTCCGCAACTTTTACTTTTAATGCCCTCTAGTCAGTTTCTCTATGGTGGAGGAAACTTAGTAGAGCCTTCCATACTTTTGTAGTTAGAGAAATAGACAACCTAACAGTTAACAGTTGTTGTAAATGAGAGAGCATATAACTACTACACTTTTGTTTTGATGCTCTAAATCCTAGTTCTACCAAACAGGATAATCTCTGCTGTAATAACACATAATGGATACATTATTGGCTGGAAGCTAAAAGCCCAAATAGCTTCCAGTTTTTTATGTAAGCTGGTATGTTTTTAAGTTGTACTAATACCAATGAGTGATTTGTCAAAAATTTTGCTTGAATCAGAGGAAGTGATGCAATTCCTCAAAAAAGAAATGAGGTTGAAGGAAGTATATCAACAGATTTTATTTCACAAAATTATCCGGCAAGCAGCCGAAGCTAGAGATATTACTGTCACACCGTCAGAAATTGAAACAGAAGCAGAAAAGCAGCGCCGGGAAAGACATTTAGAAAGAGCCGCCGATACACTGGAATGGTTAGCTGATCAATTAATTACGCCTGAAGATTGGGAAAGGGGAATTTGCGATCGCTTATTATCTCACAAACTCGCACAAGTATTATTTGCAGATGAAGTAGAGCATTTTTTTCAGCAAAATCGCGCCGAATTTGAGCAAGTTATTTTGTATCAAATGATCATTGACTCAGAAACATTAGCACAAGAGCTATACTATCAAATCGAAGATGGTGAAATTAGTTTTTATCATGCCGCCAAAATTTATGATATTGATATTCATCGTCGGCGTAAATGTGGATATGAAGGTATAGTTAATCGTTTTGCGCTCCAACCAGATATAGCCACTGTTGTATTTCGAGCAGCACCACAACATGTAACATTACCTTACAAAACCGAGCAAGGTTATCATCTTTTTTTGGTTGAAGAACTTATCTCGGCTGAATTAACCAAAGAAAGATATCAAGAGATTATGAATAAAATGTTTCTCCATTGGCTGAATACAGAACTGCAATATATTCTTAATACCAAATGACTTAGCGTAACCCAACAAAATCCTGAAGATGTTGGGTTTCACTGCGTTACACCCAACCTTGTACCAAAAGATATGAATTTTTCTCATAGAGATAGTTATAGTATTTTTATGTGTAATTTCTAAAAGTCCGCAACTTTTTAGATAAGTATATTCATTACTGAGATATATTAAACACTGCCATATTTTTTAATGTACTTTTTGTCCTGAATATTGGTTATTTTATTTGACATAAATCTAATTATTAAATTTTTGATAAAGAAAATATATTTTTTTCATTAAGTTCACCTTTTTTTCATAAAACCTATTGACTATATTTAGAAAAATTCTTAAAAGAATAACAGTTAGGCTAACTTAACAAAGTGAGGAACTACAGGTTTTCGGCAAAATTTCTCTTCTAGCTTACTTTCCTATACTCATCAAGCAATTTTGTGAAACTAATACCAGCGTTACACCAAACTATAGGAAAGTTTGCCAAAGTATTTAGTCTTACTAGTTCATAGTTTATTGTATTTAGGTGTTTACCAGAAACTGCTGTTCATTGAGGCAAACAACAGCTATGCTGGCTAAATATTTTGTCAAGTTTATAAACTACTACTGCTCAATGCTCTGCGCTCACAATTTGGGAGCGCAGTTTTTAACACAATTTTTCTCTACAGGTAGAATACTTACTACTAGAAATACTTGTAATTTGATGATTCTAGTAGCAGCTATTCAGACAAAACCCTAAATTGTCCCAACAAATGCAATATGAAAAGTTCCCCTGATTATTCGCCAATATCAAGGGGTAAACATTTAACGTCGGCTAAAAGTTTTCATTTTTTATCAGTCAGAAGTCAGTCTTTAAAATCAACAGGTTTTCAAGAGTACATTTATCTCTTCATCATTGACAAATTCTGACTTCATATCAAACACACAACTGTCAACAATAACTGGTAGTAATTATGTCAAACTATTCTAGCCAATACCAAGGTTTGGAAAATTACGATCCGCAAGATAGTAAATTTTTGACACCTTTTCAAAGAAAGGCTTTGTTGAAAAACTTGCAAAGTAACTTACAGCCAGAATATCTCCGCAGAATTGAAATTATGTTGCTGGCGGATATGGGTAAATCTCAAACTCAAATATGTGAGATTGTAGGTTGTTCTCAAGAAATGGCACGTTACTGGATTGGCATAGCAGAAGCAGGTTTAGCACATAAATGGAATGAGCGACCAATTGGGAGACCAAAAATTGTCAATGCTCAATATATCGACAGATTGAAAGAATTAGTCAGTCATAGCCCGCGTGATTATGGCTACGCATTTACTTATTGGACAGCCCAATGGTTAAGCAAACATTTAGCAAATGAATTGGGTATTTCGATTAGCGATCGCCATGTTAATCGTCTACTCAAACAAATGGGACTTTCGACTAAACCTAAAAGTTCCAATCAACAAAAAATAGAAGAAACAAAAGATAACAGTATTACCATTAGTGACCTACAAACTCACAGTGAGCCGACTTTTCCTTGGTCATTTAATTTAATGCAGACGAATCAATAAGGTTCATTTAAGGTGATGAAGGTCTATCTATTAGACCAAGAGCAAGATTTGGGGGATTCTCCACGCCACATGCTTCAAGTCGGCAAAGCCGCCCAACGCAGTGGCTCCCCCACGCCCCCGATTGGGGGACGCAACCGTCCCCCAAACCCCCTCCAAAATTATTTTTTCATTTTTTGTTGAGTCATTATTTATGGATTTGGTTGTGATTTAGTTTTCTGATTTGAACCGCATTGGAGCTGGAGGCTAGTTTGTTATCTATACTAAGTTGCTTTCAGAAATAGCATTCCTATTCCCTTGTTTCACCCACAGCAGAGACGTTGTATATAACGTCTCTACAAATACGACTTGCTATTAATTTCTGGAGATTAGTAAATGCCATTAGGATTTTCTCAAGAACAGTTAACGCAACAAATTACTCATACTTTGGGCGAGACATTATCAAGTCAAGATATGGAAAGATGCTTGACAGAAGTGCAAATTGTCGAACCGCCTGTTGCTAAACAATTTTGGCAAGCAACAACGGCAAATCCGGGGATTTATATGATTGTCGCCGGGAAAGTGAGACTGTTGGATAATGCCAATAACTTAATTACTACCCTGACAACAGGGAGTGCATTTGGCGAATCAACTTTGTTTCCCGAAGAAGAGTTTCGTTCTTACGTGGCGAGGGCTTCTGTTAACCTCAAATTGGGCTATTTACCGGAAGCACTGTTGCAGGCGATGATGCAGCAATATCCTAGTATGAGCGATCGCCTGCAAAAAAGAGCAGAACTTTGGAATTTACTTTTATTATGTTGCCAAAGTGCGCCCATCACCCTCAATGGCTCTGTAGAAGAGATGCTTCAGGCTTTATCTCTCTTCCGGCGACACAATTTAGATGCTGGCGCACCTCCAGCCAAATTATTTCAAGATACTAGACTTTGGCTATTGCGTCGTGGCAAATTACTCCACGCTGACGGACGAATATTAACATCCGGCAATATCTATATATATCCCCAAGAAGGCAGTTGGCAAGCTATACAACCAACCATTGTCTATAGTCTACATAATGCTGATTGGCAAACGGCTGTGGCACATTGGCCGCAGTTGGCTGATTTGGCGGGGGAAGAAGGCAGGAGGCAGGGTGCAGGGGGCAGGAGAGAAGAAGAAGGCAGGAGGCAACAGGAGGTAGGGGGCAGGGGAGAAGGAATTTCTCAGTCCCTATCACCGCCGAAGCCCAAGAAGCTGCGTCAAGCTTATTTTCCTAACCCGACGGTGCGGGCAACTCATGTGTGGGGAAGGTTGACGAAGCGATATCCCTTTTTTGAACAACAAAGTGCCGCAGATTGTGGTGCAGCTTGCTTGGTGATGGTGAGTCGCTATTGGGGTAAGCGTTTAAGTATTAATCGACTGCGAGAGTTAGCGAATGTGAGTCGTGGTGGTGCTTCCCTGAGAGGTTTGACGGCGGCGGCTGAGAGTGTGGGTTTTGCGACTCGTCCGGTGAAAGCGAGTTTGGATAAATTAGCACAACAAACTCTACCTGCGATCGCTCATTGGGAAGGTAAACATTATGTTGTAGTCTATGAAATTACCAAAAAAAGGGTAATTATTGGTGATCCGGCAATTGGGCAACGCAATCTGACAGTCGGCGAATTTAAAGCTGGGTGGACTGGTTACGCCTTATTACTCCAACCCACAACCTTACTCAAAGAAACTGAAGAAGAAAATCTGCAATTTTGGCAGTTTTTTGATTTAGTTAAACCCCATTGGCGAGTGCTGTTAGAAGTGTTCATTGCTTCGGTATTTATTCAAGTATTTGGATTAGTGACACCTTTATTTACACAACTACTTTTAGATAGAGTCATTGTTCAAGGAAGCAACCTGACATTAAATGCTGTGGGTTTAGGGTTGCTGATTTTCGGATTATTCCGCGTCGCTATTAATGGACTGCGACAATATCTTTTAGATCACACAGCCAATCGGATAAGCTTATCTTTATTGGTAGGTTTTATCAAACATACATTTCGTTTACCTCTGGCATTTTTTGAATCGCGTTACGTTGGTGATATTGTTTCTCGCGTCCAAGAAAATCAAAAAATTCAGCGTTTTTTGACTGGAGAAGCTTTATCAATCACTTTAGATTTACTGACAGTATTTATTTATGTCGGGTTGATGTTTTGGTACAGCCCATCAATGGCTTTACTCAGCTTATGTATTGTCCCACCGTTTATGTTGTTGGCGCTGGTGGCTACACCATTTTTAAGACGAATTAGCCGTGAAGTATTTACCGCCACTGCCAACGAAAACAGTTATTTAATTCAATCTCTCACGGGGATTCGTTCAATTCGGTCGATGTCTATTGAGCAAACAGTTCGTTGGCATTGGGAAGAATTGTTGAATAATTTGATTAAAAAGACATTTAGCGGGCAAATTGTCGGCAATCAATTGCAAATTTTCAGTGCCACAATTGAAACAGTTGTCAGTACAGGTTTATTGTGGTTTGGGGCATCTTTGGTAATTCAACATCAACTGACAATCGGGCAACTAGTGGCTTTTAACATGCTTTTGGGTAATATTATTCGCCCTTTCCAAAGATTAGTGGTGTTGTGGAATCAAGTCCAGGAAGTGATGATTGCAACTGAGCGTATTAATGATGTTTTAGAAGCCGAACCAGAAGAAGATTTACAACACCATACCCGGCAGACTTTACCAAGATTGCAAGGACATATTAAGTTTGAAAATGTCACTTTTCGCTATCATCCAGATAGTGATATTAATGTCTTAGAAAATCTCAGTTTTGAAATTAAACCCCAACAAACCGTGGCTGTAGTAGGGCGGAGTGGTTCGGGCAAAACTACCTTATCAAAATTAATTTTGGGGTTATATCCGCCGACAGATGGTAAAGTTTTAATTGACGCTCACGATGTGACTAGTATATCTTTGCGATCGCTGCGTTCTCAAATTGGGGTTGTTGACCAAGACACCTTTTTATTCGGCGGGACAATCCGCGAAAATATCAGCATTGCTCACCCCGAAGCTAACTTAGAAGAAATTATCCAAGCGGCGCGTTTAGCAGGTGCAGATGACTTCATTAAACAGTTACCAATGGGTTACGAAACTCAAATTGGTGAAGGTGGCGGAATGTTATCTGGTGGACAGCGCCAAAGAATTGCGATCGCTCGTGCTTTACTCGGCAATCCGCGTTTATTATTATTAGATGAAGCCACCAGTCACCTCGACGCTGAATCTGAACGCATCATTCAAAATAACCTGACAACCATCCTCAAAGGACGCACAAGTTTAATCATTGCTCATCGCCTGTCCACCGTGCGTCACGCAGACTTAATTCTGGTATTGGATCGTGGTTTATTAGTTGAAAGTGGCACTCACGACGAATTAATTGCCAGAAAAGGTCATTATTTTTATCTCAACCAGCAACAACTGGCGCAAATATAGAACTTATTTCGTGTTCAGTGAAAGACTGATCATTAAGTCTGTAAGGGTTTAGGGGTATAAGGGAAAGAATAAAAACGACCATGACATAGTTAGAAATTAGTACTCTTTTCCTACACCCCGCACCCCTATATCCTTACACCCAATCGAAGTAATTCCTGACCTTCATAAGTCCAAAATCATACGATGTGTAACTTACCTTTGAAACCCCTCTCTAAACCTCTCCCCGACACGGAGAGAGGCTTTGAATCTTGCTCCCCTTCCCTTGTAAGGAAGGGGTTGGGGGTTAGGTTTGAGATAAAGTTGCACACGGCGTTAAAACAAATTGAGCATCTGGGAAATTTGCACATGAACAGTAAACTGTTGAATTACCTATGCCAAATTCTTATCCCGATTTCTCATCCATACTTACTCAACCAAAGCAGAATGAACTTCGTCAGTTTGATGATTCTGATGTAGTTGTTGATAAATCAATCCAGACAACTGAAATTAATGATTGGTATTACGGTACAGAAGAACTTCTAGATGCTTTACCCAAGCTTTGGACACGTTCAATGCTGTACTTGCTAGTGGCTTTTGCAGCCATTGTTATCCCTTGGACAATGCTCGCCAAAGTAGACGAAACAGGCTCTGCTAGAGGGCGTTTAGAACCAAAAGGTGCAACGCAAAAATTGGGTGTTCCGGTTACAGGTGCAGTCAAAGCCGTCAATGTTCAAGAAGGCGCGACGGTGAAAGCTGGACAGGTTTTGATGCAGTTAGATTCCGATGTGTTGCAAACAGATTTGCAACAAACACAAACGAAGTTAGAAGGGTTAAATACTCGGCTATCACAGTTGGAATTACTCAAAAATCAACTGATGCTGGCGATTAATATTCAAGAACAACAAAACCAAGCCCAAGCCTTAGAAAAAGTTGCCCAAGTTAACCAAGCACAACAAAATCTCGATGCCAAAATCAGTAGTTATAACCTGCAAAGACTAGAAAAACTCGCCACTGTTGAACAGGCTAGACAGAAAATTAATTCCACACAGATTGACCAAAAATTAGCTCACAGTCGTTTTAATCGAGATGTAGCAGAAGTTGATCGCTATCGTCAACTTTTAAACGAAGGTGCGATCGCGCAAGTTAAAGTAGTGGAATTAGAAAAAATTGCCGAAGAAAGTCAACGCTTGCGAGAACAAGCCAGCGCCGAACTCACACAATCAGAATTAAGCTTACAGGAGGAAGTTAGTCGTTATCAATCCATCATGAGTCAAGCTTGGGCAGATATTCAGCAAGCTAAACTGCGCCTAAAAGAACAACGCAGTAGCTATCAAAGCGTAGTGCAAGCCGGGAGACTGGCGTTGCTGAAAAGCCAAGAACAACTCAAAGATATGCAGAATCAAATCACTACCCTGCAATCGGAAATTGCCCAAACCAAGAGTCAGATTACCTCACTCAAACTGCAATTACAGCAGCGTGTAGTGCGATCGCCAATTGATGGCACAATCTTTGAATTACCTGTCACCAAACCAGGACCCGTAGTCGAAGCGGGACAAATCGTCGCCCAAATTGCACCTAAGAATAGTGAGTTAATTATCAAAGCCCAAATGCCCAGTCAACAAAGTGGCTTCTTGAAAGTTGGTATGCCTGTCAAAGTCAAATTTGATGCCTATCCCTTCCAAGATTATGGAGTTGTCCAAGGGCGCGTTCATTGGATTTCGCCAAGCTCGAAAGTCCAAACCGATAGCGAAGGCAAAGCCACTATCGAAACCTATGAATTGGATATTGTTTTAGATAAAACCTATATCCAAGCTGGTGATAAACGCATTGTTTTAACACCAGGTCAAACAGCAAATGCTGAAGTAATTATTCGTCAGCGTCGCATCATCGACTTTATCTTAGATCCATTTAAGAAATTGCAAAAAGGCGGATTAGAACTGTAATGATTATGGCTACTTTGTTTTGAAACGTGAATAAAATTGACAAGGGAGACAAGGAGGATAAGGGAGATAAGGTAGAGAGAGCTATAAAATCATGTATCTTGATTTTTAATAGGGTAGGCTTTGATAGTCTGCCCTAATTTTACTTTTTATTTTATGCGTGACAATTAGATCCCCGACTTCTTGAAGAAGTCGGGGATCTGAATTTTTATGTCTAACATAAAATATTAATTAGCAGGCGAAACTTCCACTAGATAGAGATAATAAAAGCCCTTACCAGCCAATATATATAGATATGAAATTAACCTCGATGCACCCTACAAAACACTAATCAAAATTAGTGGAGGAATTAATTATGGCAAAGCTGTTAAATATTGCTGTGGAAGACATTATTGAATACATCAAATTGTCTTGTCAAGTTCCTAGTATATTAGATGCGATCGCTACTCAAAAAATTATTGCCGAAACAGTCGAAAAAGTCGGGATTACCGTCGAAGTTGAAGAACTCCAACAAGCCGCAGATAGTATGCGTGTTGCCAATAAACTCCTCAGAGCGGAAGACACTTGGGCTTGGCTAGAAAGATATCATCTGTCTTTAGATGATTTTGAAGAAATCGCTAAAGCCAACATTTTATCTACCAAATTAGCGAATCATTTGTTTGCTGAGAAGGTCGAGCCTTATTTTTATGCCCGTCAATTTGAATATTATGTCGCAGCAATTTATGAAGTCATTTTTGATGATGAAGACTTAGCATTAGAGATATTTTATGCACTGCAAGAAGGTGAAATTAGTTTTCAAGAAGTTGCCCGTCAATATATCGAAAACCCCGAAATTCGTCGGGCTGGAGGTTATCAAGGAATCCGCACCCGCGCCGACTTAAGACCAGAACTCGCCGCCGCCGTATTTGCTGCTACTCCACCACAAATTATCAAACCAATTATCACACCCAAAGGAGTACATATAATTGCTGTTGAGGAAATCATTAAACCGGAATTAAATGAGCAATTACGTTTGCAAATTATCGGCGAGTTTTTTAGTAATTGGTTACAGCAACAAGTTGCAAATTTAGAAATAGTGACAAAGCTACCAAATAATTCTCCACCATCTCAAAATTTACCAAGACCTGCTTAATTACTCAATTTTTAAATCCCCGACTTCTTGGAGAAGTCGGGGATTTTTCGAGGACTACTAGGAAAATTATGATAAAGATAAAGGCATATAGATATCCGCAGAATTAGCATTCAAATAAGGGCGTTGTAATTCTACTTGGAATAGGGAAAATTGTTCGAGAATTGCTGCTAGGCGATGGGCTGGTGTGTCATTACCTTGCTCCCAAGCATTCAGCAAACCATTAGCAATAATTTGACAACGATGTGTCCCAAAACTTTCTTGTTCGGCAAATCTGCGGTTTGGTTCTTCCGCGATCGCTAACCCCGGTGCCATAAACTTAGTAAATAAAGGTACTTCCGGCTGAAAATAAGACTGACATTCGACATACACCCTTTCTAACACTGGGTGAATTGTCTCATAATCTTTTTTATCAAAGTAAAATACTGCGGAATCGTAACGTTCGTAATCGGAAGGATTGTATAAGGCTTTCAATGAGAAAGGAATCTCTAGAAAATTGAGTTGTGTAGTTAAAGTCTGCATAACTGCAACCGCACCTTCGGGAGTGACATTAAAGTAAACACGCACCAATCTTTCTCGATTTGTGGCAGTTCCAGCGTTCGCCACCGCCATATAAAATCCATTCTGTACCAAATTTTTGGGCATTTTGACTGCAACATACTTACCCACAGTTGCAGACTGATGTTGGGGTAATAAATGACGACTGCGCTCAATATGCAGAGTTAAACCATCTTTTTGAACTGCCAAAGTATGATCAAGGTTTTCTTTGACTACCTGCCAATTGTAATACCAATAGCCATCGCCTTGATTACTTTCGTGCAGGCGATCGTAAAAGGCCACATCAACACCAAGCAAAGTATTATTTTCTAGATTTTGGTTTAAAGCTACAGTGTTAGTCTCTGTATCAACCGCTAGAGAACTTTTTAAAGAGCCATTGTAATAAATGCCATAAAGAAAACCTCGCAATTGCATACTTAAGAATTTCTTTTTTAACGCCGCAGGTAATTGCTGAAAGCGGGAAATTGCTGATTCTGGCAGTTGCAATGGTTTGTAATTTGGATGCTTAATACAATAATCAGACTCAATTTCAATCTGAGAAATAATATCTTGTAGTGATATCTGCAATGACTCAGGAATTTCTGCAAGTTGAGTGGCGATGGAATCTAACATTTGCATAAAAGCTTACCTGTGATTGAAGAATTCGGGAGTTAGGAAGCAGTTCTGATGAAGAAATTTACAACCATGAATCAAAGAGGTATTTAAACTACTCCCAACTCCCCTTATTTCTCTATAGATGGTTAATTCTAATCGGACTTACGCAGGTGTAAGTTGGCTGGAGGAACGGAACCCAACATTCACGCATACTTTGTTGGGTTACGCTATCGCTACACTCAACCTACTATTCTCTTAACTGGGAGGGAGAGGTCTGTCGAATTGAATTCACGTTAATAAACGCTTGACGGTAAGAGTTCTAAAGCTTCAACACCAAAAATTGTTTTCATTGATGCTTGGGGATTACATAGCAAACTCTTAGCAACTTGCAGCATACAAATTCCAATATTACCGAAGGTTTTTTCATGCTGGAGTCCGGCTTGAATAGCGATAATTAAGGCTAAACCGCAAAACTGCACTACTCTTTCTAAAAAATCTGGACGACGCTGCAAAATTTCTGGGAATTGAGTTAAATAAGTTGACATCAGCGCCGCAATCGAAGGCTGAAGTAATTCTAATGGTGTTGTAGCGAGACGCAATGACTCTTCAATAGCCATCGACTTACTAGTTGTCATACTATACAACCAAAATTGCAAATAGCTGGAAATGAGCATTCCTAAATCATGGGCTGGATCTCCCCAAGCGCCGCGTTCCCAGTCAATCAAGCGAATTATACTTTCACCAGCAAAAGAGTTATTTGCAACTGCTTCTTCCCAACTTAAAGATAAAAGAAGATTGTTCAGTTTTAGGTCATGATGAGTCAGACAATAGCGGGTGTAAGAACGGCTTAACTCTGCGATCGCCTGCCCCAAACTATCGTAACGTTGATATAAGGCAAAAAATTTCAATCCCTCACTCGGAACTATGCCAAAAATTTCTGGGGTAATTCTATCTAGTCCTAAATTTAGGTTCGGACTTTTAAGTTGAGATACTTGCTCGTTTTTTTGAAAGAATGCTTCATATTCTGGATGTGCGATCGTAGCACGATGAAGTGATGCTAAAGTTGCGCCAATCACTTTCGCAATTTCAGTGGGAAAGACATTTTCTCTGGCATAGAAATCAGCCAAATCTCGATATTTACTCAGATAATTAAAAACAATGATGGAATTTTCTTCATCAAAATGCACTGCTTCTGAACAATAAGCGCGAAGATGATTAATTTCTGGAAAAGTCTGCAAGAACTGATGCACTCTCCATTCTTCAACAAATTCCCCAGCCGTTTTTCCTTCTCGATTCAGGCGCTCTTGTTTCACTAAAAGTTGCCGATTATCTGGTAAAGTCACTAACAAGTTAAAGTTTTTCGCTGGTTTTAACTCAATCTTCGTTAATGACTGTTCTGCTTGAGAACAAAGTCCAACTGTAAGCAAGTATTCCAATACATTTTGAGAGCTTAATAAAAATGCCATAGTCTTAGATGTGGAGAATTTTTGCAAAGATTAACTATGATTTCTATGATCACCGTCTCAATTGTGAGGCAACAATTAAAATAAACTAAACACCGAATAGGTAGATTTAGGCTGAGGAATTTTGAAGGATTTTGCTATTGATGAAATACTGTAGATTGCATAAGTAGATAGGACAAAATTCAAGAATGTATAAGCAAAATTCAGAAGTTGCTGCAATTCCGATTCCCCACCATATATAAATAGAGAATCTAGTTCATTTACTTCAGTCAGGTAGCTGTTTAAGTCAAGAGGACTTAAATCAGTAATGATAATCTTGGCCATTTCATCATTCCCAGAACAGATATAGCTGACTCTCTTGGATTTGATTTTTGCGTTCCAATCCATGAGAGCCATCTAGCAGAGTAGTAAACGACAAACTTATTAGTAATCAGACTTACTAAATGATTTAGCTAGGCTATAAATATGCTGAATAGCATAGACATTCACAAATCCTTCAATCAGTTTATTAAATACACTGATATAGGAATCAGAGCCATAACCGTAGTCATAAGAATTAGAGTTATTTCCTCCGTATGCAGCACTCATGTCAACATCACTCAAATCATTAAGAAAGCTTTCAGAATCGTGGAATAGTTGAGAACCAGCAACATTTAGTTCCGAAAGAGTGATATTAGCCATAATTTTGTCCTCAAAGACTTGGTTGGAATCAGGTTTATTTTTAGGTAATGAAGCGGAATTGCACTTCATTGTTAGAGTGCTGACTCATATTAATTCTCTGTGATGTGGTATTTTATCTCAGCCTTCAGTTGGAGAAATACAGCCTGCATACCTATATGAATACCTGATAGTATCAAATGCAGGCTGATCCATTACATTTTTACAGAGAATTAGTATTTAACTACAAAGCTATTACTAGTAGCCGCCGTGGCTGAAGGATTTAGCTATGCCATAGACATGTTGAATAGCATAGACACCAACAAATCCTTCGATCAATTTATTAAATCCGTAGAAGTCGCTAATATAACTATTGGAGTTACTATCAGCACCATGTGCAGCGATCGCATCAACTTCGCTTAGTTCATTGAGAAAGCTTTCAGAATCTTGGAACAATTGAGAACCAGTAGCATTTAATTCTGAAAGAGTGATATTCGCCATGATTTTATCCTCAAAAGCTTGCTGACATTTGATAATTTGTGCCTGTGGTTAAGCTATCTTTCGCTTAACTATAATGTGAAAGATAGCTTAGGAGTTAACAACGCTATTACTAAGCAGCAGAGATACCGTAGCCGCCTTTGCTGAAGGATTTAGCTATGCCATAGATATGTTGGATAGCATAAACATCAACAAATCCTTCAATCAATTTATTGAATCCGTAAAAGTCGCTAATATAACTATTGGAGTTACTATCAGCACCATGTGCAGCGATCGCATCAACTTCGCTTAGTTCATTGAGAAAGCTTTCAGAATCTTGGAACAATTGAGAACCAGCAGCATTTAATTCTGAAAGAGTGATATTTGCCATGATTTTATCCTCAAAGATTGGCTGATAATTGATAATTTGTCTGGGGAATTAAGCTATCTTTCGCTTAACTATAATGCGAAAGATAGCTTAGTAGTAAATTACAAAGCTATTACTAGACAGCAGAGATACCGTAGCCGCCGTGGCTGAAGGATTTAGCTATGCCATAGACATGTTGAATAGCATAAACATCAACAAATCCTTCAATCAACTTATTTAATCCAAAGCCGTCGTAACCATAGCCATAGCCATAGCCAGAAGCACCAGCGATCGCATCAACATCGCTGAGGTCATTCAAAAAGCTTTCGGAATCTTGGAACAATTGAGAACCAGCAGCATTTAATTCCGAAAGAGTGATATTAGCCATTATTTACTCCTAATACAGTTGCTTGTCATCAAGTAGTTTTTGCAGGCAATTAAGCTTTGTTTTGCTTAACTGTTACTGCCATTTTTATTTAGGTAAACCGTAAAAGTCAACGCTAAAAATGCCATTCAAAAGACATAAATAAATGTCTTACGTCTATTAAGAATATTAGTGAAATATATTGGCTTGTCTGAAATAAGGATAATTTCCATAGAAAGTCATAATTCAGAAATTATAAATGCTAAAGCCTGCTGTATTCCTCATGAGTTATATTTAGATAAATAATTAAAATCTGCTTAGAATGGTAGTAAATAATTTATCAACAAAAAATACCCAACTTATCAAATAAGTTGGGTATTTACAGCAGTTTGTATATTTGTAGAGACTTTATATGTAACGTCTCTACATGATTTTGGGTTTTAAGCTTGTGCTTCATTTACCCACAATACGCTGTAAGTCTATCAATTTTTATCAATTTGCTAATTATTGAAACAGAAAATCGTGCGCTTTCAGACTAATACAAGTCATAGCACACGATCATCAAGAATAAATGAGCTACTAGCATGTTGATATCAATTCATCCAAAATCAATAATCAGTGTAGTAACCTCCATACCGTGATCTTTGACCATAGCGGTTGTTAGGTTGTTGTTGTTGTTGTTGCAAGTTAGAAATTGTTTGTTCTAGTTCTACTGAAACATCCCGCAGAATACTATTAATATTTTGCTGCGTTTTTATGAGGTCGTTCGTGTCAATTGTGATAAAACTTGAGCTTGCACCTGCTTCCACCTTTGTGGCTTCTCCAGCAGTTAGTTCAGTAATATACTGTTCGTCACTACTAGGATAAAGGTCTGATATAGTTATCCTTGCCATTTATTTACCTCCACAAATATGGTGATATTAATTAACGCTGCACAACATCTAAAATGTCTCTCTTATATTCTGTATACACATTAAAAAAATTCAATATTTTCGAGCTGATTTTTTAGACACAATTCAAGGAGTTCCGTCTATAAAAGCTCAAAATTAATTGTGGTGTAAGTTGTTAAGTCTAGAATATAGCAGTCCTGTTTGGTATGTGAACAAAGAAGACAAGGTAGACAAGGGGATAAGGCAGAGAGATGTTTATTTGAACACCTACCCATCCGCACGATCGCCAAAATTGCCAAAATTAATTTAACACCAAATTTGTAACACCCTACCTTGTAATTCTTGTCCCAACCAAGGTGTATTACTCGAAAGTGTATGTAAATTTTTCCTTTCCACTTTCCAGGTTTGCGAAGGGTCAAACAAAGTTAACTCAGCTTTTTGATTAGCAGTTAATGTACTTAATTCCTGTCCCAAACATTTTGCGGGATTAGTGCTTAAAGCTTGCCACAATTCTAAAGCTGTAAATTCTCCAGTTACCACCAGATTTTGCCACAACAAAGGTAGAGCTAATTCTAAACCAATTGCGCCTGCTGGAGCTTCGGCAAAAGCTTGGACTTTTTCTTCATAAGTATAAGCTGCGTGGTCAATGGCGATCGCATCAATTACCCCAGTGCGGACACCCTCACGCAAAGCCTTTAAATCGCTAAGATTCCCCAAAGGCGGATCTAAATGCAAACTGGTGTCGTAACTTTTAACATCTCGGCTTTGCTCGATGTTAACCCTGAGCGCAGCAGAAGGGTTAATAGATGTGGTATCCAATAACAAGTGCATCCAAGTAGTGCTGGCGGTGATGGGTAAACCAGCAGCCTTAGCCGCCGCAATTAATTCCACACTCCGCGCTGTAGAGACGCGCATAATATGAACTTGCAAATTACCAGTCGCTGCCACTAATTCTAACAAAGAGGCGATCGCAGTTGTTTCAGCACTGGCGGGAACTGGTGGTAAACCAAAACGCAACGCATCTACCCCTTCACGCATCACACCATTCGAGGTAAGCTGGCGATCGCAAGGCCAAAAAGCCACAGTTTTACCCAACGGCTGTACATATTCCAGCACTCGCCGCACCAACCCCAAATTATCCAACGGATGACTATCAGTAAAACCTACTACTCCCGCAGCCGCTAAATCAGCCAACTCCGTCATCTGCTTTCCCGCCACATCTAAAGTAATCGCACCCCAAATATTAAGTAGGGGAGCAGGGGAGCAGGGGAGCAGGGGAGATGCACTTCTCATCTTCTGCAACTGCGCCACCAGCGCCGGATGATCAATAGAGGGAGATGTATCAGGTAAAATGCCAATTCTGGTAAAGCCACCAGCCGCAGCCGCTTGCAACAAAGAAGATAAAGTTTCTCTGTCTTCAAACCCTGGTTCGCCAGAGTGACTATATAAATCTATTAACCCAGTTCCTAGAATTAATCCCCGACAGTCTCTAACTAGAGTATCAGTACCAATTTCCGAAATTTTTGCAGCTACAGCTTGAATATGACCATCAGCTATCAGGACATCGGCTATTTGGTCAGTGCCAGAAACCGGATCAATTACTCGTACTTGTTGTAAAAGTTCAGTCATAAAAATCATACTTTGGGAGTGACAAGTCAGGAGTTAAGAGTTATGAGTACTTAGGTTTGACTATTCACACCTAATTTATTACTTCACTTCTTACTCTTCACTCCTCCCTGTTTTATAATGCTCCAGCTGCGGTTTTATCGAGAACACCACCACCCAAATGAGCCGTGATATTCATTGCTTGTAATACCGGAAAACCATCGAGTCCGTTGGGATAGTCAATCACGCTCACCGCGCCATTACCTTGACGGAAATTCCAAAAGTTTTCGGCAGTTAAACCGAGAATATGACACAGCAAGGTTTTATTAGTTGCATCGTGAGCCACTACTAATCCTGTTGTGAGTTGATTATCTAATGCTGTTTGCACAATAGATTGCCACGCAGCAACGCTACGTTCCCACACTTGTTGTAAATTTTCACCTTCTGGCATTTGTACCTCAGCCGGTACAGTCCGCCAACGGTGCAATTCTCCCGGAAATTCTTGTTCAATTTCCTTCTCTAATTTCCCTTCCCAAAGGCCATGACTAATTTCTCTTAAACCATCTTGCAGGTCTAACTGAATGCTGGGATGTTGATGCAATATAATCTCGGCTGTTTCTTTCGGACGTTGCATAGAACTACTTACAGCAAAGTCAATGGCTACATCCTTGAGAAATTCGCCTGCTTTTTGGGCTTGATTTCTGCCGTTGTCATTCAAAGGAACATCAATTTGTCCTTGAAATCTGGTTTGACGGTTCCACTCAGTTTCACCGTGACGCACTAATAACAAGCGCACTCCTCGATGACCGGGACGCAATGAAGGTAACGCCTCCCCCATGTGCTGTGTTTGGTTCATCGATTCTAGTTGGACTGGTTCACCCAAACCGCCAGCGAAATTCAATACAGTCACACCACAGTTAGATTGCTGGATGGAATGATAACGGCTGGGAGGAATACCCAGTGCTGTGCTAATTAAGGCGCGGTTAATCCCGTTATGCCCAACTATTAAAATAGTTTTACCTTGATGCTGTGGCAAAATATCTTGCCAAAACTGCTGTGCTTGTTCGTACAAAGCCACAACCGGAAAATGCTCTCTTGTTCCCTCAGCATCTTGAATTTGCATCACCAATTGGTCAGGCTTTTCATGCCAAATGCGATAGTCTTCAGCAAACTTCTGCTCAACATCCGCAGTTAGCATCGTCTCCCACAAAGGCAAATCAATTTCCAATAACTTATCAGAAGTTTGGACAGCAGCATACTCTTGAGTATTGGCTAACTCGCTTTGAATAATCTCGGCGGTGAGTTTAGCTCGTTGCAGAGGACTGCAATAAATTGCCTGAAATGAAATATTGCTGAGGGCTTTGCCTACTTTACTGGCATCATTACGACCTTTTTCTGTTAGTGTTGACGCATCCGTGCGCCCTTGAATACGCCGCTCGGCGTTGTAGCTACTCTGCCCATGACGCACAATGATGACACGAGTCATCGGCTTTGCCCTCCTCTATCTAAAGGATTAATTTTACTCTAAAGTGTTTGCAGAATAATTTATTTAGATAGATTGGATACTGATTCAGAATTACGCACAAAAGTTCTATCTGTAGGTGGGGGTATCCAATTATCAAGCCAAAATATGCTTGAAGTTGGGGGAGGTTCCTGAGAAATGCCAACTGATGGAAATTCAATATGCAAACAGAAACAGACGCGAGAACTATAACAGCATCGCTTCACACAATTGGTAACACTATTCGTTTGACAGGCTGGATTACTTTTTGGGTACAACTAGGACTGGCTGTGGTGTCTGGCATAGCTGTATTGTTTGCTTCAACTGGGCGTGGCTTTGCTGACCAACCAAATGCAGGTTTGGGAGTCGGGATATTTTGGGCGATCTGTGGGATTGTAGCTTTATTGTTTAGTGTGTATTGGGATTTTCGTTATACACGTCTGGGTCAAAGGTTAGAAAATCCGAATCATGCTTTACACCCTAGCAAAGCAGACACGATCGCCACTATCAGATTAGGCATAATTGTTAGTTTAGTCGGAATACTATTAACCCTCTTAGGTGCTGGCTCAACTTTAGGCGTTTTAGTTGCCAAATCTATCTCCCAACCACCAGGGGTAGCAATTACAGACCCCAATAAAATTATTCGGGCGTTGGATGTGTTTGTCGCCGTAGCTAATATTAACGGCATTACTGCTCACTTTGTTGGTGCGATCGCTTCTTTGTGGTTGTTGGAACGGGTGCATAAGCACTAGAAAGGAATCAAGTCAAAAGTTAAAAGTTAAAAGTTAAAAGTTAAAAGTCAAAAATTCTCTAAGTTTGTAGGGTGAAGGTGTTCAAAACCTTTACACCCTTCGCCACACCTTTTATTGCCGATTAATCCGAATCAATTCTGTCAAAATGCTATCCAAGCTACCGTTAACTTGAATTTTTTCAATTTTCTCGGCAATTCGCTCTAGTACTTCTAATTCTTTCAACCGCAAAGCCACAGGGTTATCTTCCATAACTCTGGCGGTATTTAACATACTACGAGTTGCAGCAGTTTCTTCACGCCGACGCACTACGTTAGCTTGGGCGGCTTTTTCCGCTTCTACTACTTTGCTCAAGATGGTTTTAATTTCTCCAGGCAGGATAATATCTTTTACCCCGACTGAATCAACTTCAATTCCATAGTCGGCAGTTTTTTGACGGATGTATTCAAAAATACTTCTATCAATTGCGCCTTTATCTTCTAGTAACGCATCTAAGGTTCTTTCACCAACTGCGCCACGCAAAGCAAACTGAGCTTCTTTATATAAGTAGCTGACAATATCTGATAAACCATTTTTGGCTCTCAGGGGGTCGATAATGCGGAAACCAGCAGTTAAATTCAAACGCAATGGTACTTTGTCTTTAGACAAAATATCTTGGCCAGAAACTTCTAGAGTTTGCTGACGCAGGTCAAAGACTTCGGTTTGCAAAGAGCGCCCGAATAGCCACCAGACGTGCTTTCCTGGTTGCAGTTGAGTTTGAAACTCTTGATTGATATACAGTAACCCAAGGTGTTGTGTGGGTACTTCGCAGATATGTAAAAAACTGCGACTCAAAGCCAGAGTTTCTGGTAAACCCGAAACTAACTCAGCAATTAAACGCGGTGGTAATGTCGCCTCGGTGTTGATGTCAACTACTTCTATTTCTACACCTTGCCAAAATAGTTTGCGGCTACATGGTTTGAGGATAGCAATTACTTTACCTTGATAACGTGCGATCGCTACTTGTTGGTTTTGTAATTGCACCACCTCACAATAAGCCGCCACAAACTCAGGATGTCGCTCAATCAGCACATCCTCTAAAGGAAAATCGGGATTTGGCACAATGCGGCTGAGAGTCCGCACCGTCACATCTCTATCAACAGCCCAGAAAGCATACTCTCCAGGTTCTAGCGGCTGTATAAAGTTATTCTGCACATACAGCAAACCAATCTCATACTCAGAAATCAGAAATTTCTTGATTCCGTTCAAAGCAATTCCGCGTAATTGTTGAACAAACTCCGCAGCTAGAACTAAACTTTGATTCAAGTTAAACAGATGAGTTTCTACCTCAATAAAACCACGCCAAAAAGCCCGGAGTTGATTAGGCGGAATACTCACCCAAGTTTGTCCCCAGTGGACTAAAGCCGCTTGACCGAAACCAGTTCTCACAACTATAAGATGTTCCTGTAACTCAGAACTGTGATTTCGCAGCAATAGTTCTAGATTATCAATCTTCGCCTCTGGTTGATTAAGGTCATAGGTTTTAACTTGCCAATGCTTACCAAAATAAGTGTAAGTACCGGGCTGCAAAATTTTCTTATAATCACTGCGGTGATATAAAATACCAATTTCGTTGGGTTTAATATAAAAAGTTTTCCACATAGTAATTTGCATAGATAAACGCAGATTGAATAAAAACATTTAGTAGTTCAACTTGTGTGCTGATGTATAAAATTGCTTAGAACACACCTTGATTGAGCTAATAAGTTTTTAACATCTGTAATATATATATTACATTGTAATTTTAAACTCCGCAAATGTAATCATGACGTTAATGCAAAACTCAGCACTTTTTTAGGGAGATTGATCGGTGATTGTTAAACCTACACAAAATGGTTGGGAAGTAATTTATCATCGCGCTCATGCTTTACTTGCAGCACAGTAGCGGCGGAAAAATTCACCACCAAGGTGATATGAAACATTAGCTGCAATTTCTCATCATGATGATTTAGTGTCTAACCTTGGCCATTTGAAGACGAAAAATTCACTGTCAATATCGAAGCTTGTGAATTATCCCAAGTCAAATTTGCTACTCCCTCGGAACTGATTCAAGCTCTCCAACAAGCTCCCAAGTACTAGAGTGGACTTTTGTAGCTAGTTAAAATCATCAAAAAATACAAATGAAAAAGCGTCCGGGAGTGTTGCCGTGTTTCCACCCCAGACGCTCTTTCTTTTCAACTTGCTCCTCACACACAAATATAAAATAGCATTTGTTTTTTGAATTAGTAAATCTGTTGTGTGACAGTTTTACGCATTGCACAAAGTATGCTAATATATACAACCCAAATAAAAAGCGCCTGATGGTGTTACCGTGTTTCCACCCCAGGCGCTTTTTATTTTCAACTTGCTCCTCACACACAACTAGAAGTTATCACTTGTTTTTGGAAATGACAAGTATATTATGTAACACTTTATTAAGTCTTTAAATCACCGACCTTCGGTCGAGGGAACAGGTGAAGAAGCACCTTGTGCAGGGAGCAGGGAGCAGGGGAGAAAAACCACATCACTTGCGGGTGGGGCTTCAACCAAGGGAGACTCATGAGCAAGGGAGCTTTCACCCACAAGGGGTGAGGTTTTTACCTTTCCCCCTGCCTCTTATAAATCAATCACAAAAGCTGTTTTTTATTTGTTTCCTCAACCTCAAGCGGGTTTGAAGCTCCGATCAGCCGATTGTGTTGGGCGAGGCTTAAATCCCTGTCCAAAGCCTTTACTGTTCTCGGTGGGTGAACGAAATTTTGTGTGGGATTTCTAGCTAAGTATCCAAAAAATTACCCTCCATACTCCCCACACTCCCCACACCTTTTTTCTCTCACCCGTTCTCGGTTAGCCGTGATTTATGCAATTGATACACATACAACCTAAATATTTAGATAAGATATAACTCAGGATGGTTGCCGAAGCAGAATAAAAATTTTAAGTCTTAGACACAGGTGACTGCCAAGGATTAATCGCAGTATGTCAAAAATCCAGTGCTTCTTTTTGCAGCGTTACTTTGTTTCTGTGTTCTCGGTGTTAATGGCGCTGCTACTAGGCTTAACGCTGGATAACTTGTTAAAGCTGGAAGTCTCGCCAATTTTTTTTGTCGCTGTAGTCTTTAGTAGTTGGTATGGGGGATTAGTTTCTGGCTTATGGGCTACTGTGTTGGCGGTTGTAGTCAATAACTACTTTTTCATTTCGCCCATCTATTCTCTACTACCCAAAACTAGGGCTGATGTATTACAGCTAATTGTGTTTGGGTTTACAGCACTATTTATTAGTTCTTTAAATTCAGAGTTATATATTGCCAAGCAGAAATCTGAGTCTAAATTGGCAAAATTGAAGGTGAACTATCGCCGTCTCTTGGAAACAGCTTATGAAGGTATATGGATATTTGACCAAGATGGACAGACAGAATCTGTCAATTCCCGACTAGCTGCAATGCTTGGTTATAGTGTAGAGCAGATGAGCGATCGCTCAATTTTCGATTTTTTAGAACATGATGCTCAAAGCGAAATTCGGCAATGGCTAGAACAAAATCAGCAACAGCACCAGGAAACAAAACGACAATTTGAATTTTGCTTACGCCGCCAAGACGCATCGGAACTTTGGGTAATAGCTTCTCTTAGCTCAATTTTAGATGAGCAAGACAAATTCTCTGGTATGGTTGCAATGCTAACTGATATTACCGAGCGCAAGCATTCCGAAGCGATTTTAGCGCAAGAACAAGCCAAGCGCGATCGCGAAGGACAACTCCTACGTGCCATGCTCGATATTTTGCCTGTAGGAGTGGTAATTTCTGATGCTCAAGGCAAGTTTATCGAAGTTAATCCAGCTATCAAAATGATTTGGGGAGAAAATGCCCCTTTTTTGGACAACCCCAGTCAATATCATGAATATAAAGGATGGTGGGCAGATACAGGTATACCAATTGCCGCCCACGAATGGACACTAGCTAGAGTTTTAGCTAACGGTGAGACAGTCATTGGTGAAGAGATTGATATTGAAAGTTTTGATGGACAACGCAAAACCATCCTTAATTCTGTTATACCTATCCGCGATGAAACTGGAGCAATTATTCATGCTGTCGCCGTGAATGTAGATATTACCGAACGCAAGCATTCCGAAGCCAAATTGCGCCAAAGTGAAGCACTTGCCAAAGCCAGGGCTGAAGAACTTGAAACCATCATGGAAACTGTACCGGCCGCAGTTTGGATTGCTCAAGATCCCCAATGTCATCAAATGACGGTCAACCGTAGTGCTTATAAATTAATGCGCCTACAACCAGGCTCAATTATGACAGCAACTCCGGCGAGTGGAGAATATCCTTTTCCCTTTAAAATTCAAAAAAATGGTCAAGATGTCCCCCTCCATGAATTACCAATGCAGCAAGCTGGTTTAACTGGTCAGGAGACGGAAGGAGAATTTGAATTTGTTTTTAGTGAAGATGATGTGCAATTTATTTACGGCAAAGCTGCGCCTTTGCGCGATCATACTGGTACAATCAGGGGGGTCATTGGAGCTTTTATAGATATAACCGGGCGCAAACAAACTGAAGAAGCATTACGGCAAAAGCAAGAATGGTTAGATTTAGCCCAATCTGTTGGTAGAATTGGCAGCTTTGAGTGGCATATTCCCAGTAACGTTAATATTTGGTCAAAAGAATTAGAAGCCATTTACGGTTTACAACCCGGTGAGTTTGGTGGAACTTACGAAGACTGGAAAAAATGGGTTCATCCGGATGATTTAGACCAAGCACACGCATATATACTCAATGCCTTAAAAACAGGCGAATTCTTCACAGACTTTCGCGTGATTTGGCAGGATGGCAGCATCCATTGGCTTCATGCCAGAGCTAAAGTTTACTACGATCGCGAAGGTAAAGCTTTACGGATGGTGGGAGTTAATGTTGATATTAGCGATCGCAAGCAAACAGAAGAAGCTCTCCAGCAAAGTGAGTCACGATTGCGGCAGCTATTACAATCAAGTATCATCGGCATTATTGAAGCCGAACCAGACAAAATTACCTTTGCTAACGATGCCTTTTTACAAATGCTTGGTTATACCCAAGAAGATGTCTTAGCTGGGAAACTGCGTTGGCAAAATATGACACCGCCAGTATATAGAGAACTTGATCAAGCCAAGGTAGAAGAAGTATTTGTTTCTGGTGTTTGTACTCCATTTGAGAAAGAATATATCCGTAAGGATGGCTCCCGTGTGCCGATTTTATTAGGTGCGACTTTATTGACGCGCAACCCCTTTCGATGGGTTTGTTTTGTGCTTGACCTCAGTAAACGTAAACAAACCGAAGCAGCCTTGCAACAAAGCGAATTGATGTTTCGCACATTGGCTGACACAATGGCGCAAATGTTTTGGATTACCCGACCAGATGGCTACCATGAGTATTTTAATCAACGTTGGTATGACTACACAGGCACAACGTTAGAACAAACTCAAGGTGAAGGCTGGTTAAATATTTTACATCCTGATGATGTGCAATTTACTATCGATTGCTGGCTAGATTGCTTGCAGACAGGGAAAAAGTATGAGATTGAATATCGTATGCGTCGCGCTGCGGATGGCGAATATCGCTGGCATTTAGGATTAGCATTTCCCTTAAGAAATCAAGACGGGCAGATTATCAAATGGTTTGGTTCATGTACTGATATTCATGAACAAAAAATGATGGTGGAAGAACGAGCGCAAGCATTAGAACGAGAACGTGCAGCCCGGATAGAACTTGAAAAAGCCAACCGGATGAAAGATGACTTTTTAGCAATAGTTTCTCACGAATTGCGATCGCCACTGAATCCGATTCTTGGTTGGGCAAAACTGCTCAAAAGTCGCAGATTAGATGCAGCCAAGACAACCCAAGCCTTAGATACTATCGAGCGTAATGCTAAATTACAAGCAAGATTAATTGATGATTTACTTGATGTTTCACGGATTTTGCGCGGTAAGCTGAGTTTGAATCTCTGTACAGTTGACTTAGTAAGCTGCTTAGAAGCTGCAACAGATACTGTGCGTTTAGCCGCCGAAAGCAAATCAATTCAGCTACAAACAGATTTTGCCGTCAATGCGGTAAAAATAGCAGGTGATCCCAACCGCCTACAACAAATTATTTGGAACCTACTCACCAATGCAGTGAAGTTTACACCAGAAGGCGGCAGAGTGGAAGTCCGACTAGAAATAGTTGGTAATTCTGCCCAAATTCAAGTTACAGATACAGGTAAAGGTATTAGTGCAGAGTTTCTCCCATTTGTGTTTGACCGCTTCCGCCAAGCCGATGAGGTCACAACGCGGAAATTTGGTGGACTAGGATTAGGATTAGCCATTGTGCGCCATCTTGTCGAACTCCACGATGGTACTGTGCAAGTCACAAGTCCCGGAGAAAACTTAGGCGCAACTTTTATCGTGCAGTTACCATTAATTGTGGCTGCGGCTGAAACATTGCCCAACTATCCTTTAATTGAAAATGTCCCAAATCTTCAAGGTGTGCAGATAGTCATCGTAGATGATGATGTTGATACTTTGAACTTACTAACTTTTATTTTGGAACAGTATGGTGCGACAATCCAAGCGGTAAACTCAGCCCCAGATGCAATACAAGCGATCGCTCAAACCCAACCAGATTTACTGTTGAGTGATATTGGTATGCCCACAATCGACGGCTATATGCTGATTGAACAGGTAAGAAAGACTACTCCAGCCAGTATATTACCTGCGATCGCTTTAACTGCTTTTGCTGGCGAAGCAAACGCCCAAAAAATTATCTCCGCAGGCTTTCAGCGACATCTCACCAAACCCATCGAACCAGCAGAATTAGCAGCAGTCATAGCCAGCTTGATTTATAGCAGGTGATAGGTTGTAGGTTACAGGTTACAGAAATGTAGCGACTGTTGGGTGGAGCGATAGCGCAACCCAACATTTGCCAGTTTTAATTTTAGCTTTGCTATACTCAGCACTTGATTCAATCTTCGTTGAGCCAACGTAAAATACTAGCTTTACTATCTACTAAACCTTTGTAAATAAGTGACTCTGCTGACATAGACTCAATTGCAGCACATAACTTATTCCGTAAAAGCGAATCTTGTTTCAGCAAAGCGCAATCTTTAAAATAAGTGCGAATAGTAAATAACGCTGCTTGATACTGTGGTAGTCCCCAAATAACTTGTCTTTCAATTCGCAAATAAAGCTGGGGATGCTGGGGATCAAAGTTTCTACCTTGCCACTGATTAACTAATACACCAGATGGTGGTTCAGGATGATGATTCAGGCACATATCGGTACTCAAACCCCAAGCAAAGCGCACCATTGGTTGACGGGTAATCATAGTATGAACGATCGCATCTGCACGGCGATTAATTTTTTCCATACCCGCCACGGGTTTATGTATAGTGGCAAAATCTTGACCAATTTTTTCTTCGGCTGACCAATGGTTGGGATAACACAAATGAACTGCACTCAGCCAATTACCACCATCGTTACCACAGCAAATAACTGTAAAATCTTCTTGTACTTGGGCAGCTAAAGCATCAAGGCTAGAAGTGTAAGCTGGAACCTGTGAACTACCTTCAACTTTTTGTAACTGCCAGTCTGCATCTAAATAAAGTATTTCTTGGGTGAGTTGACTAGAAAATCTCCAGCTATTGGTGGTTAATTGTTCATAGCTAAAGTATTGGGGATGTTCTTGGGTGAGGCGCTCAATAATTAAACGAGCGATCGCACCTGCCACAGCCTTAGAATAATTGTAAGTCTGGTAATATTTACTCAACCGTTCTGCACGCGCTAACAGTTTAGCCTGACGGTAATCAGCAAAATTCTCATCAATTTGAAATACTTGCTTATCAGCTTGGCCATTACCAAAACAGGAACCAAGCAGCGTCATCCCTGGCTTGACTTCATAGCGTCCATTCATCAGGGGGAAGTAGCAAGCCGGACTATTTACAGCTACGACTTTCTGCATTTCCACAAGCCACTTATTTCAAAAAGTGCTATTTCTTCTTGATGGTTACATAAAATCAGGGTAAATACTAAAAAGCGTCTGGGAGTGTTGCCGTGTTTCCACCCCAGACGCTCTTTAATTTCAACTTGCTCCTCACACAACTAGAGAATAACACTACCGTTAAATAAGGGCAAGTGTTATGAGTGACACTTTTATAACTGCACTATCTGGATTGAGTTAGCACCCAAGATTTTTAGTTGTATCTGGGTGTAACATTACACCCTTGCACCCTTAAACCCTTACACCCATTCTCAACAATATTTATGCGTCAGTCCCAATTAATGTAAAAAGTGACGTACTCCTGTCAAAACCATTACTAAACCCAGTTCATTAGCGGCTTTGATGGAATCTTGGTCGCGTAAACTACCTCCTGGTTGGACAATGGCAGTAATGCCTGCGGCGGCGGCGGCTCTGATAGTATCATCAAAGGGGAAAAATCCGTCACTGGCGAGAGTTGCGCCTTTAGCTTTGTCACCGGCTTGTTCGAGGGCGATTTTAGCAGAACCAACGCGGTTCATTTGACCTGCACCAACACCAAGAGTAGTGCGATCGCTTGTGAGTACAATGGCATTAGATTTAACATGCTTGCAGACTTTCCATGCAAACAGCAATTCGCCTAACTGGTCGGCGGTGGGTTGCAGTTCCGTCACCACTTGCCATTTACTTGTATCAGCCACAATATCATCGGCAGCTTGCACTAAGAAACCGCCAGCAATTTGTTTAACTAAAGTTTTCGGGCCACTACTCAAATCGGCTAATGTCAAAACTCGCACATTGGTTTTTTTGGAGAGAATTTTTTGTGCTTCTGCGTCACAGTCAGGCGCAACCACACATTCTAAAAATGTTTTAGTTAATTCGCTGGCTGTCGCTGCATCAATGGGACGGTTTAAAGCCACAATTCCCCCAAAGGCGGAAGTCGAATCAGCATTAAAAGCTTTTTGGTAAGCTTCAACAATGGTATCGCCCAACGCCGTACCACAGGGATTGGTATGTTTAATAATGGTTGCGGCTGGTGTGTCGGTAAACTCAGCAATAATCCGCCGCGCTGCTTCTAAGTCAACTAAGTTATTGTAGCTGAGTTCTTTACCTTGCAATTTCTTTGCTGCTGCCCATCCTGTAGGCGTAGTACCAGCTTGATACCAAGCCGCACTTTGATGGGGGTTCTCGCCGTAACGCAGAGATTGTAATTCTGTACCGCTAAGAGTGTGCTGTGGTGTACCTGCAAGATAAGATGCGATCGCCTGATCATAACTCGCCGTATGTAAAAATCCTTTTAAGGCTGCTTTTTGGCGAAATTCTAAGGAAGCTTCCCCGTTATTTTGCCGTAACTCTTGCAGATATTCATCATACTGCGCCGGATCACATAATACCGTCAAATGAGCAAAATTCTTGGATGAAGCCCGCAACATCGCCGGGCCGCCAATATCAATTTGTTCTACAGCTTCGGCTAATGTCACTCCTGGTTTAGCAATAGTCTCCTCGAAGGGATAAAGATTTACCACCACCAAATCAATTGGGCGAATTTGGTTATTTTCTAAATCTGTAATATCTTGGGGTTCATCCCGCCTTGCCAAAATTCCGCCATGAATGCGCGGGTGTAGCGTTTTTACCCGTCCACCCAAAATTTCCGGCGAACCAGTGTAATCAGAAACCTTAGTTACTGGTATTCCCGCATCCTTGAGGGCTTTAGCTGTTCCCCCACTGCTGATAATATCAAATGCAAATTCTTCTACCAAGCTACGGGCTAGGTCAATTAAACCAGTTTTGTTAGATACACTCAGCAGTGCTAGACGCGCCATGTCTCAATTCCTCAGATGCGAAAGACTCCAATTTTTGCATAACCCTTGGTTCACTTCAATAGTACTGGCGCAGTGATACGAAAAATCGAGGGTTTTAAACTCGCACTTCGACAAGCTCAGTGACCACCTGCAACTACATAAATCCTATCGAAATGAGGAGGTCACAATCAAGTTTCATCAGTCATTCTAGAAATAAACCTAAAAACAACAGCAGAGGTAAAAGATTATGACTATCTCTTTAAATCACACTATAGTTCCTACTCATGATAAACAAGCATCTACCCAGTTCTTTGCTGATATTTTTGGTTTAAAAGTAGAAGCTGCTGGTCATTTTGCGGCGGTGCGAGTTAATGACACACTAACACTCGATTTTGATGACAGAAACTCTTTTGAATCTCATCATTATGCTTTTCATGTTAGTGATGAGGAATTTGACACTATCTTTGCTAGAGTCAAACAAGCTGGTTTGGAGTATACTAGTGACCCTATGCACCAAAACAAAGGCGAAATTAATCATCGCCAAGGTGGACGTGGTTTTTATTTCTATGATCCAAATGGACATAATCTAGAACTATTGACTCGTGACTGAAGAAGGCAGAAGGAAAAAGGGATGAGGATTTTAAGCTAATTCATTTTCTTTAATAGTTTGGTTTATTTGCGCCTATCTACTGAGCTTTTTTTCCTAAAGCGATCGCCATTGAACCAGCGACTACCAACACTGCACCAATCATACCAGTGAGAGTGATATTTTCTGCGGGAATCAACCCAGGTGTGAATATTACTACTAACTCAACAGCAATTAAAGTCACAATTGGCGCTAAAGTCAACACAGCACTAACGCGGGATGCTTCCCAATGTTCTAATGATTCGGCAAACGCACCATAAGCAATTAAAGTATTGAAAGCACAAAAAATTAACATTCCCAACTGTAAATTATTTAATTTTAAAATAGTGTCTGGTTTAGCTAATGGTGTCAATAATAAAGCCGCACCGCCATAAATCATCATCATGATATGGGGCGAAGATAATGATTGTAATAACTGCTTTTGTGCTAAAGCATAAATAGCCCAAACTGCTGCACCTAAAACTATCAAACCACTACCAAAAATATATGTGCTGTGTGCGGTAATTAAATTCGTGATTTGGTCGCGGAAAAATATGATATAACCACAAATTAATACACCAACCCCAAGCCATTGGTTGAGTGTGTAACGTTCGTGAAAAATCACTAACCCACCAAAGCCTAATAACAAAGTTGCTAATTGAATTAATACTTCTGCGTTGGCTGGGGATGTCAACGCTAAACCCTGCATAAAAAAGAAGTAATTAGCCCCTAACATAATTGTAGCGATCGCCAACAACTTCCAACTAGCAGCAGATAATTGACGTAACTTCGGTAACTCACCACGCATTCCTAAATATGCACTTAGTAAAATAAACGACACTAAAAACCGAAACCAAATCACCGTATAGACATCAAGTGCTTGCAGGATCACCGCCAGCGCAATTGGTAAAATTCCCCATAGGAAAACAGTAAGTAGAGATAATGCCAGGCCTAAACGCCAGCGTCCAGAGTTTTGATGTAATGACATGCAGTTATGGTATCAAATCTTCACCTGTTCATGCAGACTAAGTGCTGACATCCCAGCAGAAATATTTTTATACATCAGTGCAGTAAATACTATTCATTTTCTGTAATATTTTTAGCTTGGAAAAGTTCGTAAGCTAATCAGCACTGAAGTTGCATAATAATAAGATGAAGCCGTTTCAAAGCAGCGATGCCGCCCCCAGCCAAAAACTTTTTAACGCCAGAACAAGTTAGCTCCTTACAGGAAGCTCTAAAAGAGAGCGAGCAACCCCACGTCAGAGAAAGAATTCTAATTATTCTGCTCCAGAACGATGGGAAACCACAACATGAAATTGCTAAATTTTTAGGCTTCGTAATTCATAATTCGTAATTAAGAAAGTTAGATGGTTGGTATCAATCCAAAATCCAAAATCCAAAATTATTTGACTGAACTCCAGTTAAGAATCTTACAGATGTTATCAACTAAATCTAGGGGGAGACAAGGCTTAGTAATTACCCCTGCTACCCCTAAGTCCATAAATTGCTTTTGTTCGCTACTTTGAGCTTTAGCAGTGAGCATAATAGTAGGGATTTTGCAAGTTGCAACACTTGCTTGTAGCTTTTTCAAAGTTGTCGGCCCATCCATGTAAGGCATCATTACATCTAGCAAAATAGCATCAGGTTGCTCAGATTCTGCAATCTCTATTCCTTCGTTACCTGAAGATGCTGTTAAGATATCCCAACCAGCAACCGATTCTAACGAAATTTGCACAATTTCCCGCACGCTATCTTCATCATCAATTACTAAGATTCGCTTTGTCATATTGATTCATCCTTCTTGCTGTACAGATGCTTTTTGCTGTCAAACATTGAGTTATTGATTAGCAAACTTTTTTGCGATTGTTATTTCAAGCAATATGACTAAGGACTTTTCCTGACAAACTTATCATTTAAAACACTAACAAAGAGTTGTGAGGATATTGTGAGGAAGGAAAATATTGGATGTCTACGATTTCTCAGGTCTCAACATAAGCTAATATTCAAGATTATTTATAACTTTTTGTTTATTAGTAATATAAGTTTATTAAAGAAGATAATTTTTAACAGACAATCCATTTATTTGTGCAGTAGTGACATCTGAATTGATAGGATCGTCTTTGATAAAAATCTACTAAATCTTACCATGTCATATTTCAAATAAACCATTGCTATCGCTCAAAATTTTTACTTCTTCACAAAATCCTCACAAAATTTATATAAGATTGTATACCGAAATAGAAGCGAGATGGTTTTTAGCATGTATTTTTCTGATAAATCTTAGTCCCTACTGTTGTTATTTCTCTACATTCAGCATTTAGGTGAAATATGAATCAACCTAAAATCGATACACAACAAAAACCCACTGTGCTTGCCAAATGCCCAACAGGAATTCAAGGCTTAGATGAGATTACCTATGGAGGATTGCCACAAGGAAGACCAGTACTGCTGTGTGGTAAAGCTGGTTGTGGCAAAACGCTGATGGCAATGGAATTTTTGGTACGTGGTGCTACCCTATTTGATGAACCAGGCGTATTTATGGCCTTTGAAGAAACGGCTGAAGAGTTAACCCAAAACGTTGCTTCTTTGGGATGGGATGTAGCAGAACTCATCCAAGAAAAAAAACTAGTAATCGACCACGTTCACATTGAACGCAGTCAAATTCAAGAAACAGGCGAATATGATCTAGAAGCATTATTTATTAGATTAGGCTATGAAATTGATGCGATCGCAGCTAAGAGAGTAGTGATCGACACCCTAGAAGTATTATTTGGTGGATTGGATAACGCTGCGATCGTGCGAACTGAATTACGGCGGTTATTTCTGTGGCTCAAAACCAAAGGTGTAACAGCCATCATTACTAGTGAAAGTGGCGACAATAGCCTCACACGTCATGGTTTAGAAGAATATGTTTCAGATTGTGTCATCCGCCTAGATCAGCGAGTCAGTAATGAACTTTCAACTCGGTGGTTACAAATTATTAAATATCGCGGTTCTAGGCACGGCTCAAATGAGTATCCATTTTTAATTAAAGAAGATGGTATTTCCGTTCTACCAATTACCTCTGTCGGCTTAGATTATTCAGTCACAACCGAATGGATACCTAGTGGGATCAAACGCCTAGATACAATGTTAGGAGGACAAGGTTTCTTTCGTGGTAGCAGCATCTTAATTTCTGGTACAGCAGGCACTGGTAAAAGTTCGTTGTCCGCTCATTTTGCTAATGCTACCTGTCAAAGAGGAGAAAAATGCCTTTATTTTGCCTTTGAAGAATCTCCCCATCAGATTATTCGCAACATGCGTTCCATTGGTATTGATTTAGAGACTGCTGTTAATAAAGATTTACTGAAATTCCAAGCTTTACGCCCGACATTCTACGGTTTAGAAATGCACTTAGTAAATATGCTAAGTATAGTTAATGACTTTCAACCTGATGCAGTCATTATCGACCCCATATCTAACCTCACTTATGGGAGTACTGATGTTCAGATGAAATCCTTTATGATGCGCCTAATTGATTATCTAAAAACAAAAAATATCACAACATTATTTACAAATTTGAATGAAGGTAATAGTGCTTTTTTAGAATATACAGAGATAGGAGTTTCTTCCTTAGCAGATACTTGGATACTCCTAAGAACTATAGAGATTAACGGTGAGCGCAACCGCTTAATTCATGTACTTAAATCTCGCGGTATATCACACTCTAATCAAGTACGAGAATTTATTTTAACCGATGAAGGAATAGAGTTATTAGATGTGTATTTAGGGACAGAAGGAGTACTCACAGGTACAGCAAGAATTATCCAAGAAGCAAAAGACAGGGCTGCTGCTGTAGAGCGCCAACAAAAAATTGAGCAAAAACAGCACGATATTGAACGTAAACGTTTACTAATGGAAGCACAGGTTAAGGCTATAGAATCTCAATTTGAAATTGAAAAGCAAGAGATTGAAAGATTAATTTATATCGAAGAAATACAAGAAAAAATTTTATTAGATGAGCAAAAACAAAGATTACATTTGCGCCAAGCTGAAACATAAGTAGAGATTTTTAATATGGATTACTATATGAATCTCCATCCTCAATTTAGTGAAACAGAAGCAGTTTGGGAGTTACGGTTATATGTAGCTGGACAAACTCCTAAATCTTTAAAAGCATTTGCTAATCTGAAAAAAATTTGTGAAGAATACCTGGAAGGACAATATCGTATTGAAGTAATTGACCTCCTGGAAAATCCCCAATTAGCCAAGGGGGATCAAATATTAGCTATTCCCACTTTAGTGAGAAAATTACCGGAACCTGTAAAGCAAATAATTGGAGACTTATCCAATACTGAAAAAGTATTGGTAGGACTAGATTTACGTCAAGTAAACATCAGCTAAGGAGAAATTAGCTATGAATAATTCACGACAAAATAATGATAGTTCTGATGAACTAATTATAGAATCTACAGAAGATTTTGAAAAAGCACTGGCAAATTTAGAAATGCCAAAATATGTTTTACGTTTGTATGTAGCTGGCAATACCATCAGATCGATGCGTGCTATTCAAATGCTGAAAAAAATTTGTGAAAAATATTTAGAAGGACGCTATGAGATGGAAATTATTGATATATACCAACAGCCTGGGATTCTAGAAAAAGATCATATATTTGCTGTACCTACTTTAATCAAAGAACTGCCACCACCCCTACAAAAGTTAATTGGCGATTTGACAAATGTTGAAAAGGTAGTTATTGCTTTAGATATTGCTTGATATTAGGTGATAACTTAAAATTATCTGTAAATATTAGCTTCAAGCTATATTTATGGACTAAAAATACACAGGAAATTATTTTTAATGTCAAGAGACTTCTTGTATAAATAACCTAAGTTACTAGTTAGGTTAACCGGGACAAAGAGAGTTCTAATTAATTGAGTTCATCATATAATTAATTACGTAGATTGCTTCTCGCCGGAAGGGAGTATTACGCACTACAAATTACGAATTACGAATTACGAATTGGCTTAGGGTGATTGCAGTGAAAACACGCCAAGAACTTGAACTTGAAAATATATCTCTACGTAATCAAATACAAATATTAGAAGAGACTTTTAGAGCTATTAGAGTGGGTGAGGTAGATGCTTTAGTTGTATCTATCACTCAAGGAGAAAAAATCTTCACTTTGCAAGATGCTGATTATCCTTACCGTGCTTTTTTACAAGAGATGCAAGAAGGTGCTGTGACTACAGATGATCATGGCACAATTCTTTACTGTAATCACCCTTTTGCAGTCATGCTCAAAAAGCCATTGGAGAAAGTAATCGGTTCTAACATTGAGGACTATATAGCATCACAAGAAAAACAGATATTTCAAGGATTATTCCAGCAATCAAGTCAAGGATGTAGTCGAGGAGAGATTTACTTAATAGCTGACGATGAAACTCAAATACCTGTTTATCTGTCTTTTAAGCCATTGCAAATAGACGAAGTAACTGTTACTTGCATAGTAGTAACTAACTTAACCGAGCAAAAACGTAATGCAGAAATTGTGGCGGCTGAAAGACTAGCCAATTCTATTCTGGAACAAGCAGGCGAAGCAATTATTGTCTGCGATCGCAGTTGGAAAATTATTCGTGCTAATCAAGCAGCACAGCAACTGTGTGGCAAGAATCCATTATTTCAACAATTTGATACGTCATTTCCACTGCAATGTCAGCATTGTAGTTGCTATCAAAGCATAGAAGATTGTTTATGGGTTAATCAATCAGAAAATCACCAGCAAAAACAAGAAGTATTTTCACTCTTTAGTTTGATGCAAGGGCAATCTTTTAAAGGGGTAGAAGTATTATTAAACCGCGAAGATGGTGTCCAATTTAATTTACTATTGAGTGCTTCTCCTTTATTAAACTTAGAAAAGCAAATTATTGGTAGTGTAGTCACGCTGACGAATATCACAGACCGCAGACAGACAGAAGAAAAAATAGCAAAACTTGTAATTCGTGAACAAGCTGCACGAGCAGAAGCGGAAGCGAGTAAAAATAGTTTATCTAATATATTAGAGAGTATTAATGATGCTTTCATAGCTGTCGATACTAATTGGTGCTATACCTATGTTAATCAAAAAGCCGCAGAAATTTTTGGCAGAAAACCGCAAGATTTAATTGGTAAAAATATTTGGCAAGAATCTCCTGAATTACTTGGTCGTAATTCTTACAATGATTTGTTACAAGCTTTAAGAGAGAAAAGTTTTATTCAAGTAGAAAAATTTTATCCATCGAGCAAACGCTGGTTTGAAAAGCGCATTTATCCTTATTTAGAAGGCATATCAATTTTTTTAAAAGATATAACTAAAGAAAAACAGACTGAAATTTCTTTGCAAGAAAGCGAGGAACATTTAAGGTTAGCCTTAGAAGCTTCTCAAATGGGAACGTGGGATTGGAATATTCTTACTGACAATCTCAAATGGTCAAGCCGTCAAGAAGAATTGTTTGGTATAACTCCGGGTAAATTTGCAGGTAACTACGAAGCTTTTCTTGCATGTCTTCATCCTGAAGATAGAGGAAGAGTTGACCAAAAAATAGTTGATGCTAAAGATAAAAAATCTGAATATTATGTGGAATACAGAGTCATTTGGACTGATAGTAGCATTCACTGGATTGCGGCTAAAGGAAAATGTATTTACGACGATCAAGGAACAGCAATACGAATGATTGGTACTTGTTTAGATATTACCCAACGAAAGGAAGTGGAAGTAGTTTTGCAACAAGCAAAAGCAGAATTAGAAATTAAAGTTGCAGAACGAACTGCTGAATTATCTCAAGCCAATACACACTTGCATAGATTAATTAATATTCTGACAGCAACTATTAATCAACAAACAAAAATTGAAGCTCAACTGCGTGAAGCAGAACGCCGTTGGCGTAGCTTATTAGAAAATGTGCAGTTGCTAGTTATAGGACTGGATAAGACGGGTAAAGTTGAATATGTAAATCCTTTCTTTCTAGGATTGAGTGGGTATACCCAGGAAGAAATTTTAGGTAAAGAGTGGATTGCCAATTTTATCCCGCAGCATCAGCAAGATAGTACGCAAAAGGTTTTTGGAGAAATAATAGAGCAAGAATTACATTCTCACTACCAGAATTCAATTATTACTAAATCTCAAGAAGAACGTGTAATTGCCTGGAACAATACGCTATTACGAGATTCACAAGGTGCAATAGTAGGTACGATGAGCATTGGTGAAGATATTACACAACGCTACGCTTTAGAAAAAATCAAGAATGAGTTTATCTCGGTTGTTAGTCACGAATTACGTACTCCTATGACCTCTATACAAGGAGGTTTAAACTTGTTGAAAACTGGTTTAGTAAAACTGGATTCTGAACAGGGCAAACGCATCATTCAAATTGTCTCAGAAAGCTCTGAACGCCTAGTCAGGCTAGTAAATGACATTCTGGATTTAGAAAGGTTGCAATCCGGAAGAATTACTTTAAATAAACAACAAGTTAATGCTGCTAACTTGTTAACAGAAGCCACAGAATTGATGAAAATAATGGCTAATAATGCTGGGATAAATTTATCAGTTTTACCTCAATCTATAGAATTAATAGTTGACAAAGACCGGATTATTCAGGTACTAACAAATTTGCTGAGTAATGCAATTAAATTTTCGCCGCAAGGCTCTACTGTATCAATGATGGTAGAAGAAATCAAAGTAAAAGATGGTCACAATTCACATGTATTATTTAAGGTACAAGACCAAGGTAGAGGAATTCCTGCTGACAAAATAGAGTCTATTTTTGAGCGTTTTCAGCAAGTGGATGCCTCTGATTCACGTAAGCAAGGTGGCACAGGTCTAGGTCTGGCTATTTGCCGCAATATTGTCGAGCAACATGAAGGTCAAATCTGGGTTGAAAGTACAATAGGAAAAGGTAGTATTTTTTACATTAAATTGCCTTTAAACTTAATCACTAACTCGCCTTAATTTAATAGCTTATCTAGCAGTGTTTGCAATTCATCTACACTTCTTAGCAAATCAGTAGATTAGCTAAGTAAGGTTAACGGTTTATCTTTCTGTTACCCCTGTTTTTTTTACAGGGGTTTTTTTGAAAAAGCACAACAATTTACGGCGTTGCATAAATGCGGGATGAACTGAGGACTTTTGTGTAAAGCAGAATCTTGATTCTTTGCGTCTTTGCGCCTTTGCGTGAGACAAAAACCATCCCACTAATCAGCAACACCCAATTTACATTCGTTTTTAATATAGCAGTAGCCAAGTTGGTTAGGACGTGGATAAATAATAAAACTAAAGCCTTTAACCCTGTCACCTGTCCCCTGCTATATTTACTAATCTACATCTTAAAAATTGATTAATTTTTTATTATTGAGTTTAATTTCCAGAGTCCCAAGATAGAAGTATAAAGTAGTATGTATAGCTTATTGACGAAAGTACTGAGTTAAAGCTAAATTTCAGGCAGTAAGAATTTATTTTTAGGTTTAAAAATTATTATTTATCAGGAAAATTATATTTTTGAAAATTATTCGCCAAAATTGTGTAATTTCTGCCAGTATCTTGAATTTGTCGGTGACACAATCATACTTACTATTAATTCGCTCAGGAATTGTTAGGAACAATACTCTACAACTAGATAATACTCCGAAAAATTGAAGCCAAAAGTCTGTCTGTAAATTTCAGACAACTCCAGGTCTTTTTAGGTTGCTTTTACTGATGGCAGCCAAAAATTTCATTTGTCAAAATTAAAAATTAACTCGTAAATCTTATCAGGGCGGAACTAAATGAATAAAGTAACTTTTTATGTAATTTTGCTGCACGGATTCTTATTAGGGATAGCAACTGCTAATGCTGAGTCGCCACGTAGTCACAAAGACACGAAAGCTGTACGTGTTAACCAGATTGCAGAAGTTACACCTAACAAAAATAGCACAAACCCTGCCTGGAAAAAACTACCATCACCGCAAGTTTGGGTAATTAATCAAAATAAAAAAGTCGAAAATCAGCCTTTTACGTGGGTAGTTAAGAATCTCAAACAAGCAGACAAACAGCCATTTTTAGAAGTTGGTAAACCCAGCAATCAGCCAGAAAAAAAGCCGACTTCACAGGCAAAACCAGCAACTAAAGATGATTTACAAGCCTTTGATGAAGTAGTTAAAGATACCGAAAAAAAAGAGGGACTATTCACCATCTATCGCAGTGCTAAAAAGAATAAAATTTATCTGGAAATTAAGCCAGAACAGTTAAATAATAATTTCTTAGCCACAGCCACACTTGAATCGGGAATTGGGGAACGTGGTATTTACAGTGGTATACCTTTGCAAGATTTTTTATTTTATTGGCAGAGGGTGGATGACAAATTACACTTTGTGGTGCGTAATGTTAATTTTCGCACACGGGAAGGAGATCCCCAAGCGCGATCGCTTGCCCGTTCGTTTAGCGATTCAATTCTCTACATGCTACCCATTAAAAGCATTCATCCCCAACGCAAAACTATCCTTGTTGACCTGAGTGATTTGCTACTTTCCGACTTAGCAGGATTATCTGCAAGTTTAGGTGTGACTGCCACCACAGACCAATCATACTTCGGTAATGCCAAAGCTTTTCCCCACAACATCGAAATTGAGTCGGTGTTAAATTTCTCTAGTAGTGCTAGTAGCATTCGAGATAATCAACGACTGAATTTCGCCTCTCTAGCTGATGACCGTGGCTTTACCTTGCGTGTCCACTACAGCCTCTCACAATTACCTAATAATAATTATCGCCCACGTTTAGCAGATGAACGAGTTGGTTATTTCATCACCGCTTACCAAGATTTAACTAAAGATAGTGGCGATCCCTTTGTGCGTTATATTAATCGCTGGAATTTAGAAAAAGCCGACCCCACAGCCGCGATTTCCCGTCCCAAAAAACCGATTGTTTTCTGGATTGATAATGCAGTTCCTTTAGAATACCGTGATGCCATTAAAGAAGGCATCTTAATGTGGAATCAAGCCTTCCTCAAAGCCGGATTTAAAGATGCCATCGAAGCCAAACAAATGCCAGATAACGCCACGTGGGACCCGGCAGATATTCGCTACAACACAATTCGCTGGATAAACACCGTCGATGGTTATTTTGCAATGGGGCCATCCCGCGTTAACCCCCTCACAGGAGAAATTTTAGATGCAGACATTTTAGTTGATGCGAGTTTTGTGCGGGCATTAAAAAGTGAATACCGCAAAATTGTTCAACCGAACCAAAACCAAAATCGTACATCTTTATCAGCTTGGATGCAAAATCGCTTTCTTTGCAGTGGCGACAATTCCCAGCCCAAAGAAAATGGCTTACTCAGAAATTTATCGAAACTTGCTGGGGAATATGATTTGTGTTATGGCATGGAAGCCGCTAATCAATTTGCCTTTGGTTCTTTGGCAATGACACTGTTAAAAGATGGGACACCCAGCCAAGAACAACAAAAAGAATATATCAATCAATATTTACGGTTAATTATTGCCCACGAAGTTGGTCATACACTGGGTTTGCGCCATAACTTTCGCGGTAGTACCCTGCTACCACCCCAAGAGATGAATAATAAAGATGTCACCCACCGTAAAGGTTTGACATCTTCGGTGATGGATTACATTCCCCCGAATATTGCACCCCAAGGCACAAAACAGGGTGATTATTTTCCCAGTGCGGTGGGGGTTTATGATGAATGGGCAATTCAATATGGTTATATCTCTACTAGGGCAAGTACTCCTATTGCCGAAAAACCATTGTTGCAGGAAATTGCCAACCAATCCTCTAAACCAGAGTTGAGTTATTCCACAGACGAGGATGTTTATGACCTCGACCCCACCGCCGATGCTTGGGACAATAGTAACAACGTGCTGGTTTATGCCCAATGGCAGTTAGATAACTCGCGGGTGATGTGGGAACGTCTCAACCGGGGTTATCCGACTGCTGGGGAAAGCTACAGCGATGTCAGCGAAAGATTTAGTACGGTGTTGGGCAATTATTTTCAGCAAATTTATTATGTGAGTAAATATATTGGCGGACAATCTTTTTACCGCATTAAAGGTGCTGATGTGGACTCTAGTAAACTGAGTGGACAAAATCGTTTACCATTTCAACCAGTCCCCGTAGAAGAACAAAGGCAAGCTTTAAAAACCCTACAAAAGTATGTGTTTGCCGAAGATGCCTTAAAATTTTCTCCAGATTTACTGAATAAACTAGCACCTTCCCGGTGGCGGCACTGGGGCAGCTATCCCCGCGTCGGACGTTTAGATTATCCGATTCATGAATTGGTTTTGTTCTTGCAGAGTGCAGTTTTGCGCGATTTACTTTCAAGCGATCGCCTCTACCGTCTCAAGGATTTGGAACTTAAAGCTCAATCGGGACAAGCACTGACTTTACCAGAGTTATTTGATACTCTCCAATCAGGAATTTGGACAGAAGTCATCACACCGAAAAAACCAGCTTTGCAAATATCCAGTATGCGACGAGGTTTGCAGAGAGAATACCTGGATATTTTAATTAGTATGGTGTTGCGGAAAGATAATGTCCCTGAAGATGCGCGGACTTTAGCTTGGTACAAACTCAAGCAATTAGATGAAAAACTTGCTCAAGTAAGTTCTCAAGATGAATATAGCAAAGCTCATATTCTCGAAACACGCGATCGCATTACCAAAGCCTTGAATGCACCATTGCAAGGAAATTAACTGGGGGCTTATCCAGGCTCGTTGTACAACAAGATCCCCGACTTCTCAAAGAAGTCGGGGATCTGAGGCACTTTAATCAAGGAACATTCTTTCACCAGAAACGATATGATATGTCATTTCTCCATGAAATAGTACAGACTGGAAGATAAATTCCAGTACAGACAACAATCTATGACAATTGCGGTCTCACCCAAGTACAACTTCCTGCCTCGCTTTTACAAACTGGCCAGCATTAGTATGCTATCTAACATGATGGTTCCCTTAGCTGGTTTGGTGGATATTGCCTTTTTGGGACATTTGGCAGATATCCGTCACTTGGCGGGAGTGATTTTAGCAACAATTATTTTTGACTACCTTTACCGGGTGTTGAAATTTCTGCGTTCTAGCGTCAATGCACTGACTGCACAAGCTGTTGGACTGGATGACCACAAAGCTGTACTCTTGGCAGGTATACGCAGTGGCTTGATAGCCTTGGGAATTGGCTTATTAATTTTGTTGTTACAATACCCCTTACAAAAAATTGGCTTTACGATTCTGAGCGGTTCCCCAGAAATTGAAATTGCTGGGGCTGATTATTTCCAAGCCAGAATTTGGGGAGCGCCAGCCGTATTGCTGAATTTTGTCTTTATTGGCTGGTTTATGGGGCAAGAAAAGAATAGCATCGTCCTCGCCATGTCGGTAATTGGTAACGGTGCGAATGTGGTGCTGGACTATTTGATGATTTCGCTTTGGGGTTGGGAAAGTATGGGGGCTGGACTAGCCACAGCCATTAGTCAATATTTGGCATTATTAACTGGCATTATATATGCCTGCTTTACTATTCCCTGGCAAACCTTACCCGCCGCTTTCCAAGAAGTGTTTGATTGGGTGGCTCTCAAAGATACGGTGGCGCTGAAGAGTAATATTCTCATCCGCTTTATTGTGCTGATTTCCACTTATGCCATCTTCACCAATTTGAGTGCAGCAATGGGAACGGAAATCTTAGCCGAGAACGGTTTGCTATTACAAATTGCTTTATTAAGTCAGTTCACAGTCCAAGGTGTGGGGATGACCACTCAAACCCTGACTGGTAACTTTTATAGCAAAGGTGCAAAAGAACAAATGACTGCATTACTGACTGTTTCTGTATTGACCAGTTTAGTGATTGCTTTGGGTTTTGCTGTTGTTTCAGTGCTGTTTCCCGATACAGTGTTTGGGCTATTAACTAATCACGCCGAAGTCAACAAACATATCAGTAATTATACAATTTGGTTGCTGCCATTGTTGGGATTAACCGCCATTGCCTTTATGTTAGAAGGTTATTTCATTGGTTTAAAAGAAGGTGCAACCTTACGTAATTCAGTCTTAATTGCTTTTAGTTGTGGCTTTGTGCCTGTAGCGATCGCAGCTTGGTATATTCACAATAACTCCTTACTGTGGATGTCGCTGGTAGCTTATATGGCAATTAATCTGACAGTCTTAGCAGTCCAAATACCCCGGACACTTGGTAGCCCAACACTCGAAAATCAACAACCACTACCATCTAGTTAGTTGAAGTAGAGAATTGCACTCACACATACCACTAATATTTTTGCCTTTTGCCTTTTGCCATAAATCATGACTCCAGTAGATATTCTCATTCTTTCTAATGGCCCTGGAGAAGTCACAACCTGGGTGCGTCCAGTCGTCAAAGCATTACGCCAACAACTAGGAGATGACCGTTCTTTAGTCAGAATTTCTGTAGTATTATCACCTTGTCCCAATGCTAGTGGTAAAGAAGCGGCGATCGCACTATCCTATCCAGAAGTTGATCGAGTTCAGGGAGTAGAACATTTTTGGCAATTTTTACTCTGGGGAAAAACTTCTGACAATTGGGACTGGAGAACTCGCGGCGTTGTCGTTTTCCTCGGTGGGGATCAAATTTTCCCGGTAATCATTGGTAAAAAACTCGGATATCGCACCGTAGTCTACGCCGAATGGGAAGCCCGTTGGCATAATTTAATCGACCGCTTCGGCGTAATGAAATCACAAGTCGCCCAAAAAGTCTCCCCCAAATACGCCCATAAATTCACAGTCGTCGGCGACTTAATGCTAGAAGCCCAAAACTCCCTAATTCCCACTCTCCACTCCCCACTCCCCACTCCCCCCTCCCTCATTATCGGTATTCTCCCCGGTTCAAAAGCCGCAAAACTCACCCAAGGAGTTCCATTAACTTTAGCTATTGCTGAATATATCTACGCCAAACTCCCCCAAACCAAGTTTATTATTCCGGTTGCACCAACTTTAGATTTACAAACCTTAGCCAGCTTTGCTGATCCTCAAAAAAATTCTTTTGTCGAAACTTTTAAATTTTCTGGCGGTTCTTTAATAATTCCAGAACAAAATTATGAGTATCCACTACTGAAAACCAACCAAGGATTAAACGTCGAACTATACCAAGAAAATCCCGCATACAGCATCTTGTCCCAATGTAGTATCTGCTTAACTACAGTCGGCGCAAACACAGCCGAACTTGGTTCTTTAGGTGTACCAATGATTGTGTTATTGCCGACTCAACAGCTTGATGCTATGCGTTCTTGGGATGGTTTACCAGGATTATTAGCAAATTTACCAGGAGTAGGGACAACATTTGCCAAATTAATTAACTGGCTATTTTTACGACGCAAGGGTTTATTAGCCTGGCCAAATATCTGGGCGCAGTCAGAAATAGTTCCCGAATTAGTAGGGAAACTCCAAGCACAAGAAGTTGGCGAAATGGTCTTAGAATTGTTAACTTATCCCGAAAAGTTACAGGAGATGCGTAACAAGCTAAGACAAGTTCGCGGCGAAAGTGGCGCAGCCGAAAAAATCGCTCAAATTGTCTGTGAGGAAATTGAATGAAGAATTCAGGAGTCACACAATTTTGGATTTTAGATATGGTATTAGAACCCGCGCAGGCGGGTTTAGTTTGTATAGCCCCAGACTTCAGTCTGAGGGCTGAAGTTAGATGCACTCTTATGATTTAACTAGGAAAATTTCTTCTTCGAGAAAGTGTTTGTTTTAATATTTTTGGTATCCAGAAAAGATAATCATATACTTGTTGAGCTTGACTGTACAAAGAAAATAATTTTGTTTCACTCAATAAAGTATATGGTTGAATTATTTGTAACAAAATTGAAAATTTATCTGTTGTTTTAGTTTGAGCTACACCACTAACATTATAAGATTGCAAATGTGGTGGTAAGCGCCAATTAATTGTATTATCTGGCTGGTGGATTACAGGCTCAACATTTCCCCGCCATGCAACTCCCATAATTTGCATAGTTTGATAAACCATTGTCTGCCAACCTTTAGCTTTCAAATAGTCTAATCCTTTGCCGACATCAGGAGCAGTCAAATCATGAAATAAAATGAGAGCATCTGCTTCGGCAAATTGTTCACAGATGATTGCATCATCAAGTGGTGCTGGCGCTTCATGATGACCATCGATAAATATTAATGACCATTTTCGTTGTAATTTATTAGCTGTTTCTGCTACTGTTTGTGGGCTATATCCGGGGATTAGATTCACCGATTCTCTCACACCTGCTTGCTTGAGTGAATCTGTCACACTTTCATAAAATAATTGTTCAGATAACATCGGATCAATGACATCTAGTTCTACTCCACCTAAAGCTAAGTGACAAGCTGACCACCCCATCCAACAACCTATTTCTAAAGCCTTTTTACCTTGAAATTTTAAAGCGGTGTTGTAGAGAATATGCGCTTCATCGCGGCTGACAAATCCCACATCAGACCGTCGCTGATCAACATACCAATTATGAGGAATATCTCGTCGTAAATATAACCAAGAAGAATCATATTTATTTCCTAAAACCATGTTAGGAAAACATAAATCTGGCTGAACCATCTCCAGCCCTGGTGATACATAATCACCCTGGGGAAATGAAATAGATTTAATATCGTTGACCGTTATTTTGTTCATTTAGTATTCTCATCTCATATTTGAATTTACCCAGCTTTTACTGCTTTTAGTCGAGAATAATTTTCTCAACTAGCATAGTTACGAGACACAATTAGGGTGCGATCGCAAAATTACTAATTCTGTCTTCCAGCCGGATGAGTGACATAGATAAATTTCCTGAGATTCCCATCAAAGTCAGAATTCTCAAGCACCAATTGAAAATACCAAATTTCCCAAATTAACGGTTCGATTTTTAAGCTTGACTAAAGAAATGAGCTAAAAATTAATCTGACTGGCCATCCCGTCGCCCTAGTTCATAAATCCCAGAACCAATACAAGCCAGTATCCCCATACTAATTGCCCAACTGCGCCCTAAGCTGAGTTCTACGCCCCAGTTAAATAAAGCACCTATCCCCAAAAACGGCACAATGCTAAATAGTGAGGCGTAAAAAGCATTTTGGGATTCTCTGGCTTTACGAGTCTTTTCAAATTCCGTCTGGCTAGTGTAGAGCGATCGCTCGGCAAAGTTGAACCAACGGTTTAACTGCTCAATCACCCATTCACTACAGGGGAAAAAACCTAAGTACAACGCTAAAGACCACAGACTAGCGCCAGCGATCGCAACGGTATCAATTTCAAACGAGAAAGGCAATATATCAGTCAACATGGCTTGGGTGCGTCCTGCAAATGGTCATCTTGGCCTTTTTTCAAGCTCCATCGACCTATTCAGCAATTTTAAGCATAAATGCTTGCACTATTTCAACTATCTAGGGCAGAAAGTCACCCTTCTCAGCACAAGGGAAACACTCAACCTCTATCTCCCTTGTCTCTCTAAAATTCCTGATTCTTGGGCATTACTTAAGTATATACATAAGTATGGCTATAGTTGCCATAAATTTAAACTGCCATTTTTGATGATACTGCAACTAAGCGCATATTGTAAAAATTATATTTATCAATTAAAAAATCTGCAAAATGATAAATTCCAACTATTTTTTTAATCGCAAAGTCTGATAACATAAACAGTGCAATTCAAGAGCTAACAGATTGAGTCTCTAAGAGGATGTTTGGAAAGTCTAAATTATTACTCACTGGGCGATTGGAAATCGCGTCCACATAGACAAAACCCACCTACGTGGGTTTGAAAACCTTGATTTTGTGCTAGTCCACCTACGTGGACTTTGCTTGTGTAGTAGCGAATTTTATTCGCCCAATACTTTTCAAATAACCTCTAGGCAATGTTAGAAAATCAATTGTACAAAATTATGTTGTCACATGAATAGATAGTATAAAAAATACCAATTTAAAAAATCAATTTCCCTGGAATAATTAAAGGCTAGAAATAGCTAAATTTTCAAAAAATTATAGATAATACTGTGATAATAAGGAATCAAATAATGGGTCAAAGACCAAATAAATTATTGCTTTCTGGAGCAACATTATTAGTATTGGGTTTGAGTGTTGTTGGTGTTAGCACTTTCGGGTCAAATGTCGAAACAGTTACAGCCAGAGAAGTGCAACCAAGAACAGCCGCCAGAAACAATGGTTGGTTAGCGGCTTCTTTCCCTGTAGAAAACTTTCAAGCATACACATCACCCTTTGGTTATCGCCGTTCTGCGACTGGTGGAGCGAATTGGGAATTTCACGGAGGCTTAGATATAGCCGCACCACAAGGCAGTTATATTCGGAATTGGTGGGTAGGTAAAGTAGTAAAAGTAGGCGATCGCACCGCTTGTGGGACTCACATCGTTATAAAATCTGGTGAGTGGGAACATACCTACTGTCATCTAGAAGGCCATGTCGAAACTGCTGATGGTCGTCGCTATTTAATAGATAGGGCTGGCGGAATTTTAATTTGGGAAGGTCAAGTCATTCCCACCGGAGTCAGAATTGGTCGTGTAGGGATGACAGGACGCACCACCGGGCCGCACCTCCACTGGGGTTTGAAATATGCCAATAACTATGTAGATCCTGCATTGGTGCTAAGAGAAATGTTTACTCAGCAACAAATTGCCAGCAGAGAATCAAGAATCGTCATTCAAGAGTCCAAAAATCAGCGCGACTCTGGTTATTAAAAGACTTTTGAGAATTGGCGATGCGATCGCTCTTGCTGTATCAGTGTAAGGGAAACAGTGGGTGCGATCGCATCATCACATATTTTGAAACTAATTCAATTCTGAATTCCATCTCCTGACTCCTGAATTCTGTTTAATAATTTATTTATCTCTCTTTGGCTTTTCTTAAGCATTACAAATTGATAGTAAACAAAACTTAATAATACAGAAATTATTGTAAACAAAAGTGATGCAAATTGATGGGCAGAATGTATTAAATCCAGGGATAATACTAAAAACGTAAGAGCAAAAAGAATCATTAATTTTGACAGAGCATAGATGAGAAAAGCTGCTGCGACTTCAGGGGAGAATTCACGAATGAAGACTCCGGACGAATCAACCTGAAGGTGATTTTGTGGCAGCAAATGATAGATGAAATCGCAAAAAGTTAACAGAGAGTTTAGACTTGTATGGCTAACAGCAGTGCAATGACAGCATCGGTACGTTTAAGCGAAAAGATGCCCTTTCCCCTCAAACGTTTAGCAGATTTAGCTTATAACTATTGGTGGAGTTGGAGTAGCGATCGCATATCCTTATTTCAAAGCATTGATCCCCAAGAATGGGAACTTTGTGGGCATAACCCAGTGGCAATTTTAGAGTCAGCCAGTTACGAACGTCTGACTCATTTGGCAGAAGATCCCCTTTACCTGAAGCAGATTTCTGCCTTAGTCCGCGAATTTGACCAGTACATGGCACAGAAAGATACTTGGGTGAATCGAGTTGCACCACAAGTTTCGGCTGAACATCCCATTGCTTATTTTTGCGCCGAATTTGGCATCCATGAATCTCTACCTGTTTACTCTGGCGGCTTGGGTATTTTAGCCGGGGATCATCTGAAATCATCATCCGATTTAGGCGTACCGATGGTGGGTGTAGGCTTACTGTATCGCCAAGGGTACTTTCGCCAACGCTTAAACCGCCACGGTTGGCAAGAAGATTACTATTTGGATAACCCCTTCCACAAAATGCCCCTAGAGTTAATTAAAAACGAGCAAGGGGAACCACTCACCATCCAGATAGAAATTCGCCAACGCCAAGTAAAAGTACAAATTTGGCGAGTACAAGTCGGGCGTGTAACTCTATATTTACTAGATAGCGATCGCCCAGACAACGATCCCATTGACCGTTGGCTAACAGGCCACTTGTATGGCGGTAACTTAGAAACCCGCATTGCCCAAGAAGTCGTCTTAGGTATTGGTGGAGTCAGGGCTTTAACTGCCTTGGGAATCAAACCCTCCGTACATCACCTCAACGAAGGACACGCCGCCTTTTGTACCCTAGAAATTGCCCGTCAAGAAATTGAACGCACCGGGAAATCCTTCTACGACATAGAAGCCAGCGTCAAGAAAAGTTGTGTCTTTACCACCCACACACCTGTTCCCGCCGGTCATGATGTCTTCTCCCCCGACTTAATTGACTCTTATTTTGCCCAGTACTGGCCGCAATTAGGGCTATCCCGCGAACAATTTTTAGCCTTGGGTGCTAGACGACTGGGTGATCCTTGGGAACCCTTTGGGATGACAGTTTTAGCATTGCGGATGTGTCGTGCTTGCAACGGCGTAAGTGAATTACACGGCAAAGTCTCCCGCAAAATGTGGACTGTTCTCTACCCACAACATAACGAAGATACAGTCCCCATTGGTTACATTACCAACGGTGTTCATGCACCCACTTGGACTGCACCTTTACTCGCAGACTTATATGACCAATATTTAGGTAAAGATTGGAAAACTCGCGCCATCGATCCCCAAATGTGGGCGAAAGTTGACGACATTCCCAACGAAGAACTCTGGGCTAGGCACCAAATTCTTAAAGAAAGACTCATTGCCTACACTCGTTATAAAGTCAAAAAGTCACGAGAACAGCGCGGTGAAGATTATCAAAGCATTCAAGCTGTAGATAGTTTACTTGACCCCAATGTATTAACCATTGGCTTTGCACGACGCTTTAGCCCTTATAAACGTGGTGATTTAATTTTACGCGATGCCGAACGGGCTGTGAAGATTTTTGGCAATGCCCAACATCCAGTCCAGATTATTTTTGCTGGCAAAGCACATCCAGCCGATGAAGAAGGTAAACGCATTATCCAACGTTTGATGGAGTGGTGTCGTAATTCCGGCATTATCCACCGTGTTGCCTTCATTGAAGATTACGACATTTACACCGGACAAAAACTAGTCCAAGGTGTTGATGTTTGGTTAAATAACCCCCGTCGTCCCCTAGAAGCATCCGGGACAAGCGGTCAAAAAGTCTGCTTTAATGGCGGGTTAAATTGCAGCGTCCTTGATGGTTGGTGGTGTGAAGGCTACCAAGCTGACGCAAATGGCAAAGGAATTAACGGTTGGGCTATTGGTGAAGATGCTCACACAAGCGACCAAGAATTGCAAGACCGCATCGATTCCCAGTCACTGTATCAGCTTTTAGAATCTGAGATTGTTCCCCTATATTACGACCAAGATGCTCAAGGTATTCCTCATCGCTGGATACAGATGATGAAAGCATCCATTAAGACCAATGCACCACTGTTTAATACAGATCGAATGATTGCTGACTACGTTTCTCAGGTGTATGTCCCAGAAATTGCTGCCCGTGTTGAACCAATTTTGGCGAAGGTTCTGTTTTAAAGTCTTAAAAGAATTGTAATTTTCCTGGTTCAATAGAGGGGTGGGTTATCCACCCCTTTTTTTATGAAAAAATGTTTTAAATCATGAAAATTTGGCAAGCTGATTTTTATCGGAGTTCGCAACAAGATATATCTGGACAAATTTTATGGGAATTGTTGATATGTGATGCAAATCGCAGTTTTGAGTATACAGCTACTTGTTTGCAGTCAGAAGCAAATTCAAATTGGCTGACTACTCAAATTCAACAAGCCGCAGGTGTAAAGTTACCAGATGTAATTCAAGTTTTCCGTCCCCAGTCGTTGAGTTTAATGGAAACAGCCGGACGCAATTTAGGTGTTGCAGTAGAAGCAACTCGCCGGACTTTAGCATTAAAACAGTGGTTAAAAGAAAGACATTCTGATTTTAGTTTAGAAAAACCCGCACCTTTACCATTACCGGAAAATCTCTGGGGTGAACAGTGGCGCTTTGCGACTTTAGCGGCTGGTGATTTGGAAATAGAATTTAGCGATCGCCCCATTCCGATTTTATCTATGCCAGAATTTCTTAAACCGATAAATCTGGGTTTAGCTTCCACAGTACCCGTTCCTGGTGTAGTCATTTATGGCGGGAAACAATCTATGCGTTTGGCACGTTGGTTAGCCACAACACATCCTGTAGCCTTAAACTACATCCCAGGTGCGCCCGATGGCTTAATTTTAGAAGCGGGTTTAGTTGATAGATGGGTATTAGCCACCTTTGAAGATGCAGAAGTCACCGCCGCCGCTAAAATTTACCAACAACGCCAACAACAAAGCCAGGGATTGCACTTTTTATTAGTTCAACCCGATGATTCTGGTATGACTTACAGTGGTTTTTGGTTATTACAAACCGAGTAGGAAATTATCTTGATGGTTCAAAAAATCCAAGCTAATTCCTCTCCCTTGTCTTCCTTGTCTCCCTTCTCTCCCTTCTCTCCCTTCTAAATAACTGAAAACTCAACATCTCACCCCTTCACCCGCGCCTGCTTAATCATTGCAATCAAAGTTTGATGAGCATCTTCCGCATCCGCTAAAATATGGTCAAATTGGATACGCACTGGGATAGATTCTTCATTCACCTGTGCAGTTAAATCCATTCCCTGCGAATCGATTGCTAACATCTTGGCTGATGTTGCCTCAGTGACATCACCAAAAATCTTGGCATACAACAGCACAGCATCACTATGATCTTCGTTCATGTGATTGCAGATGCGTGTGCTAATTTCAGGAGAAAATTGTTCAGACATTGGGCAAACTAAAATTAAAGTTACAGCCTAAATTTTAAGTTAGGGTGTGTAAGCAAATTGATGATTTTTGGTGCAGATAAAACTTTAAATAAAATTTAAATTTACTCAAGTAATATTTATCTTTATTTACGGAATAACCTGCGGTTATAGTGTAGCAAAAATATTAAACTAATTTCATTTCAGCTAAATGCAAATGAGCGGAACTAGGAAACGTCGCATAGTTATTGGAGATGTGCATGGTCATTATGAAGGCTTAATGACTTTGTTAGAGGCGATCGCACCCACATCAGAAGATCAAGTTTATTTTCTCGGTGACTTAATTGATCGTGGCCCCCACAGCTACAATGTCGTGAATTTTGTCCGACAGAGCAATTATCCCTGTCTGCTAGGTAATCACGAGCAGATGTTACTGAATATTCTCACCCAAAAAAATATTCCCGCCCCAGCTATGCAAGCTTGGTTATATAGCGGTGGACAAGCCACTCTCAGCAGTTACCAAGCATCCACTATTCCCCAAGACCATTTAGAGTGGTTTCAGTCTTTACCTACTTATTTAGATTTGGGCGATATTTGGTTAACTCACGCCGGATTAGACCCAAATCTGCCTCTAGCCGAACAAACTGCCGAGCAGTTCTGCTGGATTAGAGATGAATTTCACAGCATGGAAAAGCCTTATTTTCCTGATAAGCTGATTATTGTTGGGCATACTATAACTTTTACTTTACCAAACGTCCCGCCGGGTAAACTAGCCGAAGGCAGAGGATGGTTAGATATCGATACCGGAGCCTATCATCCCCGTAGTGGTTGGTTAACTGGATTTGATGTTACCAATCATTTAATTTATCAAGTGAATGTATTTCAAAATACCCAGCGTACCTTGCCGCTAGAAAATGGGGTGGTGACAGTGGAACCTTCCCAAATCAAAGCTCGCCGCCAACCGCAGCGAGCATAAATTTTAGTTGTAGATTTGGCACAGTGAAAAAACTAAAGTAATGGTCGAATTCTAGCTCGATAAGCAGCATTATCTAGACCGTCACGCCCACTACTGGGTTGAGCATTAATTGCTCGTTTAAGATTAGTGATGCGATCGCTAGTAGCCGGGTGCGTACTCAAGAAGGTCGGCCCAGAACCTTTACTTAGAAGCTTTTGCATAAAGGAAACCATACCAGATTGAGCATAACCAGCTCTTGCTAAAGTCCTTAAACCTCTTTTATCTGCATCAAACTCATCTTGACGACTACGAGGACGGTTGAGGGCTAAGTCCACACCAATTCCTACTGCTTGATTACGATCTAAACCGGCTACTGTAGCTAACCCACTCGCCACAGCCCTTTGCTGCATTTGTTTAACCAAGTGTTTCCCCCCAATGTGACCAATTTCATGAGCTATCACACTGGCTAGTTCCGCTTCATTTTCTGCGGTTTTGAGTAAACCTGTGTTGAGATAAACAAAACCCCCAGTTGTGGCAAAAGCATTCACAGCATTATCTTCTACCACCTGAAAGGTAAAAGGAAGATTGGGGCGATCGCTATTGGCTGCTAATCGTTGACCAATTTCCTGCACATAACGATTCACTTCTGCATTGCGGTACAGACGAACTTGACCGAGTAATTCATCATTCATCTGTTTGCCAAGTTCTACTTCTTGGCGAGAGGATATATTAGACAGCTGAAGTATTTGCGCTCCTTGGAACAACAGTGGTAATAAATCTACAGCCCGTCCAGGTAAGGGTGTACTCAAACATAAACTGAGGGCGACTACCACCGACATTATTGGATATAACCAACTACGCCGCCAACGACGATAATTTGCCATCAAACCTTTCCAAGCCATCATAAGCATTTCTGATAATAATTTCGGGACAAGCAACAATCACAAGACAAAATACAAGACGGATTTACTGCGCTTGAAGTTGCATTTTAATCTTATGACTACGGATGCGATCGCCCAAATCATCCCTAGAAGGATTTATCTATACCCTTACACCCCTATACCTCTTCACCCTGACCCAAACCCTTGATTTTTGTAAGTCCTAATTTAAAGGATGTACCGACTTTACGCCGATTTTTTCAACTCGTGATACACTGTCGCCAGACTCAAAGACCTAGTACAGGTTGGCGTAAATAAACAGACCATAAGAAATTGCTAAAAGGCTTGTAGTATCGTTATTCTTTCTTTTTCCTTTTGCCCTTCGGGTTCACCATTTGCTTTATGCCGGGAAACCCGTCCACCGCAATGGCTCACCTTTTTCCTTTTGCCTTGTTGTACTAGCCATCTTTCAGTCATACCTCTGTCGGGAAATTGTCATGTTCCTGATTAACTTTGTTGCTACAATCAAATACTTTGTTTGTATTTAGGAAAAGTTTTTATGGCTATTTTTGATTCCAAAGGTCGCTTGTTCGGTAAAGTCAATATTCTCGATGTAGGCGCTGCACTTGTAATTCTGCTAGTTATAGTTGGTATCTTCTTTTTTCCGGGAACCTCTGGTTCTGTTGCTCAAGTTGGTTCAAAAACCGTACCCATTGAGGTAGATTTAGCCGTGCGGGGTTTGAATGTCCGCGACCCAGAACGCTTATTTGAAAGTGGATTTAAGAAAGGTGGTAAAACAAACGTCATTATCCGTAATCAGCCTTACGGTCAAATTGGAATTAAATCTATTGAAGTACTAGAGAGAACAATCACAGCTACCCAACCAGATGGTTCAGTTAAGGAAGTCAAAGATCCTCGAAAGAACAATTACAGTACAGATATGCTGTTAACTTTGGAAGGTAAGGCGCAAGTCACGGAAAATGGCCCAGTTTTAGGTAACAGCAAAGTCAAAATTGGTATGCCTTTTGAATTAGAAGGTTATAACTACAACTTCAATGCCACTGTAATTGATGTCCGTGTAGAAAATAAATAATTGAAGTGTGAAATTATTTCCAGTGCTGAGTGCTGAGTGCTGAGTGGTTAGTAGTGAAACGCATCTCCACATTATTAGCGCCACAGGCGCTATCCTAACTCAGCACTCAGCACTTTCAACTCAGCACTCTTCATTGACTATTAACTAAAGGCAAAAATTGGCGAATTAATCCAATGGTGACGGCTGGTAGTTCCAACTGGGGTGTTAATCCCACATCTTCTAATTGTTGAAACACACGAATTGCTTGGGGGTTTTTCTCTGCTAAACGACGACCAATTTCGGGGCCAGTAAATTGGGATTTCTCCCCCCAAATAATCGCAGTCGGAGTGGTCAGCTTTTCAATGTCCAGGGATAAATCAAAACACAAATCACCACGCACAAAAGAAAGTGCAGCATATTCCGCATTAGGCTGTTGGGCCGATTGAAGATAAGCCTCAACAATTTCTTGATAGACTCGATTAGCTTGGGCAAATTGTCTTTGCTCTAAAAAACTGCGAATGCCTGCTTCGGTCGCAATACCAGTAATGTATAGCAAGCGGTCAATTATCGGTACGCTGACTAACTGAGCAAAAAAACTGCGGGAGTAGTCTTCACCAAAATCAGATAGTCCAGCTGGTGTGGTGAGAATTAAAGATTTGAATAATTCAGGATGAGCGATCGCAACTCGAATTGTCAACGCAGCAGTCAAAGAAGAAGCAATCACCGTAACTGCTTCTGTACAATTTTGCTGCAAAAATTCCCGAATCATCGTTAAATAATCGTCAATTTGGTAATTTCGCGCTGGATGTTCTGATTTACCCCATCCAATTAAATCTGGTGCGAGAATGTGATATTCACTAGCAAAAGCTGGGTAAACCTTCGACCACTCATAAGCCGAAGATCCACCACCAAAACCATGTAGAAATACTAAAGTTTCCTTTGTCGGTTCAGAGATCGCACTCCCTTGCCAAAATGACCCTGTGGTAGTGTAATATACTATTCTCCCTAAAGAAGTTGTAATTGAGCGTTGTTCAAATCCCTGTGGTTGAAACATATATATGTGCCGTTCCTTTGGTATGTGTTCAAGCCGCAAATTCTCTGGTTAAGACTGTCATGAGTCATTTGTCTTCACAAATAACCAATGACCAAAAACCAATTTTACACGTGCTTATGCGAAGTATATGTGTGTTAGATGATTAATTGCTGGTAGCAATCTTTTCACCCCAAACACGCCGTACTTTTAGGGGATTTCCCGCAAATTATCCATTGCTATTGTTTAGCAGACCTGAAATTTTTCTACCTCTAGCCTCCGTCAGATTAAGGGGATGTAAAATCACTGGCTTACGTGTGAAGATTCAGTAATTTTTTTGTCCCTAAATAGCAGAGTATTTGCCTGAAAATACTGTTATACAAGGGTTTTATGAAGTAGCCTGTATTACTTTGGTTATATAAAAGACATTGGTTTTTTATGGTAATCTATCAGAAAACTCACGTAAAGTTTTGAGCGTCCAGAATAGTTGAAATACCTAAGATTAGCAACGATTCTGGATTTAGGAAAAACACCTTTAGATATAATTACTTATCTAAATCGTTCTCTAGGTAATGGTAAGGCGGGGCGTTGTGGTAAAGCAGGCTACTCTTCAATCGGATAAAGCACCAGCGTTGGCAGATTTTAAAGACGTATTAGAAAACTGTGACGTGCATATAGCTTCTGCTTGGCGGGGACAGTTGGCAGACACTCTAGAAACCTCCAAAGTAGGTGTTCCTATTTGTGTATGTTTAAACTTAGAAGATTTAAAGTGTTTTGAATTGGTCGAAACACAATATGAACGCTGGGGTGTCGTTTTCCGTAACTCAATTGCCATACAACCTTCTAACCCCGCATTTCCTAGCCATTCTGGTCTGATAGTATTAATGGGTTCGCCCAAAGGCGGGTTTCTGGAAGCTAGTTTTGTACATCCAGTCAATTATGTTAGTGCTTATGTAACTAGTTCCCAACGGCTGGTAATGTCTGCTTATGATAGCGATCGCCAACTGCTCAGTCAAACCGTACTTCCTGGCGCTAATCTCGCTAATTCCGATTCAGCAGTACCCCCCAACATCTTATTATCTGTGACAGCCAACAATATTCACTCTGTTACCTTCTGTGCCTTTGACGGTCAATTCACCATTGACGACTTTCGTTTTTGTATTTAAGGCCAGCTCTCAAGACTATCAAGAATGAGTAATATTAACTTCTTCATGCACCTAATCCCTGGTAAAAGATATATTAGAAAATCTCGTTAACAAAATTAGGTAAATACTGTGGCAAAGGCTTCGTTTTCTTTGCAGCAACTACTTAACCAGATACCCAACTGGTCGCTTCCAGCGTTGTTGCCAGGAAGTTCCAAGCAGCAAAATTTCAAGCCTTTTTCTGGTTCTGGAAGTGTCCTCGGCTTCCTGACAATAGTCGTGGCAATGCTTTTATGGAACTGGAAACTGCTATTAGCTTTGATAGTTGGTGTGGGAGTAATGTTAATTACCTACTCCACCCAACAATGGAACTGGCAACAACGTTGGGTAGAAATTCAAACATTCCTCAACGGGCCAAATCGTCGGTTAGTTTTAGCTGTTGCTATTGGTGGTCTGGCAACTATTAACACTTATATGGCCGCGGCTATCTGGGTTGACTCTCATAGCCCTTGGATAGCAACTGGCACAATTTTGCAAGGTTTGGGAACTTTATTAACTTTAGTTTTGCTACTTTGGCAACTTCTCAGCCGTAATCGCAATCAAGAACAAGATGCCTTTGAGCAATTGTTACTCAATTTAACAGAATCAGATTCCTTAAAGCGGTTGCTGGCTATACGTCGAATTACCAAATTTATCACGCGCCAACCAGTGAATGCGGCGTTACAGCAAGAAGTCATCCAATGTTTGCAACTGCTTTTGACTAAGGAGGAAGAAGTCATCATTCGAGAGGCAGCTTTTGAGAGTTTACAAATTTTAGACAAACTATCGAATCTACCATCCAGCACAGCCACTCCCCTTAAACCAGTCAAGTTAAAAGTCCAAACTCAAAAATCTCAAATTTTGAACTATTAACTTATTTCCGATACAATCTGCCATTACGGACTTGTACCACAGGATGATTGCACCGCCGCACAAGTTGTTCGTCGTGGGTGGTCACAATTACTGTAGCCCCAAAAGAATTTAACTTTTGCAAAATTTGGATGACTTGCCAAGAATTATCAGGGTCGAGGTTTCCTGTGGGTTCATCAGCCAAAATTAATGGCGGTGTTCCCACAATGGCGCGTGCAACACTCACCCGTTGTTGTTCTCCCCCCGAAAGTTGATCAGGAAAACAGTTAGCTTTGGAAAGTAAACCCACTAGCTTTAACGTTGGTTCTAAACGTCTTTGAATTTCTTTGCGAGTGAAACCTTGTGCTTGCAGTACAAATGTCACATTCTCTGCTACAGTTCTTTGGGGAATCAGTTTGTAATCTTGAAATACAATGCCAATGCGTCGCCGCAACAGTGATAAGCGATCGCCCCGCAAATCTGTTACATTGCACTCATTGACAATCACCTCTCCCTGAGTAGCCGATTCTTCGCCATACAAGAGTTTCAAAAGAGTTGATTTACCAGAACCGCTAGGGCCAGTAATAAACAAAAATTCTTTCTGTTTCACCTCTAAACTCACATCCAACAATCCGTGACAGCCATTGTTGTATGTTTTAGTTACAGAGCGTAACTGCACAATGGGAGCATTACTACTACTTTGTGGCGAAGATGTACTATCCTTTGCGGGAATATGCTGATCAGTTTTAACAACGGTTCTCATTGGCAGAATATATACACTTGCTTAGAACTAAAAGCTCGAAAAACTTCAATTTAAGATTCTCTTAAAAATAATGATTCCCAGGACAACCCCAGGAATCTCAAGTTCAAAAGCAAAAATTAAATTTTTTGGAAGTTTTCAGTACTATCCGCAAGTCATCAATTAGGGAGTGTGGGGAGAGAGGGAAGTGTGGGGGGAAAGATTTCTTCTCCATCCTCCCACCCCTCCCACACCTCCCACACCCCTGGATTTCTCACAAGAGAGAAATCCAGGTTTCCGACTCCCTACTCCCTACTCTTCCCTAGAACGCACTTTTGGCTGTCAAGCGGTAAACAAATGCTTTCACAGCAAATTCTGGCAAAGCTAACATCCGTCGCCAACGCCAAGGTTCTTTATATAAGCGATATAGCCATTCCAAATTATTATTGCCTAACCAAGCAGGAGCGCGGGTTTTGCTTCCTGACCAAATATCAAAACTACCACCAACACCAATCCAAATTGCTTGGGGACATAAATGACGATTTTGGGCAATCCATAATTCTTGACGTGGTACTCCCAAACCAACCAAAATAACTTGAGGCTGTAATTGAGTTAGTGTTTGGTGTAATATCTCTTCTTCTTCGGGAGAATGATAGCCAGAATGAGTACCGACTATGTTTAAATCTGGGGCTTGCTGCTTCCAAAAATCTGCGGCTTTGGTTGCTATTCCTGGTGCGCCGCCGTAAAAAAAGACTTTTGTACCTTTTTGCTTTTGTCCTAGTTCTCGCAATAATGTTTCTGCTAGTTCAATTCCTGGACAACGTTGAACCTTTTGCCAAAATAGCCACTGCAAATACAAAACTACACCAGCACCATCGGGTATCACCAACTCAGCATCGTGAATTACCTTGGCTAGTGCGCTGTCGCGTTCTGCTTGCATGGTCATTTCTGCATTCAGCGTCACTACATGAGTACCTCTGCTGTGTTGCAGGCATTCTAGCAACCAGCCTGGATAGTTACTCATAACATGAACTGGTATTCCCAGCACCGAAAATACTTTAGGCGGTTTAGACATAGCCTATTCTAATTAGCCTCACATCACACCAGATTGTCTCGAACGATAGTTTATCAAATATTTTAATCAATCGCCTGGGCAATTTTGGGCAAATAGTAGTGAGAAAGTTACAGGGTTAAAAGTCCTTCAGGGCTTGATGTGGGCAGATATTTACGCAAGCAGGTTGTAATGTATACCAAAATTTTTTATGATTAAAATTTCTAATGAAACGCCTTATGTGAATGAAGCCAGAGGATGCTGTTCAAAAGTAAGCACATCAATACCAAAACGCTGACGCAGAAAAAGGCGTAGAGTATGACTGGTGATTTTAGCGGCAACATG
>NZ_JACJTB010000080.1 GCF_014698475.1 Nostoc spongiaeforme FACHB-130
TACTCAACCATCTTCCTCTTCGTCTTCCGCGTTGGAGTACTTTTCCTCCTACTCCTGTTGACGATTTCTTTTGCTTCAATTCCTCCTAATTGTAAAAAACCTACACCTGTCAGGTGGGGGGTGTGGGAGGTGTGGGAGACGAGGGGGCGAGGGGGCGAGGGGGCGAGGGGGCGAGGGAGACAAGGGGGACAAGGTAGATAAGTCTGTAGCATGACGAATGACTAATGACAAACGACAAAGGACTAATGACAAATAACAAATGACTATTTCCCAATATCTTCATTCCATAATTCTGGGTTCGTTTGAATAAAGTCACTCATCATTTGTTCGCATTCATCTAAATTTAAATCAATTACTTCTACGCCGTGAGATACCATAAATTCTTTCGCGCCAGGAAATGTGCGAGATTCACCGGCGATGACTTTTTTGATACCAAACTGCACAACTGCCCCGGCGCACAAATAACACGGCATTAAGGTTGAATATAGGGTGGTACCTCTGTAGCTGCCAATTCTGCCAGCGTTACGGAGACAATCAATTTCGGCATGGGTAACAGGATCGCCGTCTTGGACGCGCTTATTGTGTCCTCTACCAAGAATCTCGCCATCCTTGACGAGAACGGAACCGATGGGAATTCCACCTTCTTGTCTACCTTGTCTAGCTTGAGCGATCGCAGCTTGCATAAATTCATCCATTCTCTTATTCTCCTTTATGTCAAAACAACTGGTATTAATGGATCACGATGGTGGTGTAGATGATTATCTAGCAACTATGCTGCTGTTGACGATGGATCATCTAGAATTGCTTGGTGTTGTCGTCACTCCTGCTGATTGTTATGTCCAACCTGCCGTTAGTGCGACACGTAAAATCATTGATTTGATGGGATTTTCTCACATCCCAGTTGCCGAAAGTACAGTACGCGGGATAAATCCTTTTCCCCGTCTCTATCGGCGTGATTCATTTATTGTTGACCATCTCCCCATTCTCAACCAGCAGGATACTATCAATACACCTTTGGTTGCTGAACCTGGACAGGATTTTATGGTGCGGGTGTTACGAGAAGCACTCCAACCAGTAACGCTGATGGTAACAGGGCCATTAACGACAGTTGCAGTGGCGTTAGATAAAGCACCAGACATTGAAGCCAAAATTCACAGAATTGTTTGGATGGGTGGTGCGTTGAATGTTGGTGGTAATGTGGAAAAAAGTTTAGAAGCCGGACAAGATGGTTCGGCGGAATGGAATGTTTATTGGGATGCAGTTTCCGCCGCGCGAGTTTGGCAAACCCAAATTGAAATTATTATGTGTCCGTTAGATTTAACTAACAATGTCCCAGTGACATCAGATATTGTGTACAAAATGGGCAAACAACGTCACTATCTCATCTCTGATTTAGCCGGACAATGTTATGCACTGGTAATTCCCCAAGATTATTATTTTTGGGATGTGTTGGCGACGGCTTATTTAGGACACCCAGAATTTTATCAACTGCGACAGTGGGAAACGGAAATTATTACCACTGGCTTAAGTCAAGGACGGACGAAAGTTGTTCCTGGTGGGCGGAAGATTTATGCAATGGATACTGTTGATAAAGAGGCTTTTTATGCTTATATCTTGCAGCAATGGGCAAGATGAAAGGTAACAGGTAACAGGCAACAGTGGAAATCAGATTGCTATAGGATGGAAAATACAGCAGATTTTTAGTGGATGAAGTACACAATTTAGTTTTCAAACTTAGATAGCAAGACTATTCTGACTCCTGGATTCTGCTGTATATGTTTCTACCATAATTAAGAGTTATTTTTTCTCATGACCATTGTTGAAGTTGCACCATCCCTAGTTAGCATTGCCGAAAAAACTCGCGCAGCTGCAAGTAAGTTAGCAATTCTGTCCACTGAGGCGAAAAATGAAGCGATCGCAGCGATCGCTCAAGGGTTAGAATCAGCCAGAGAGGAAATATTGCAGGCAAATGTGGCTGACTGTCAAGCTGCGGCGGCGGAAGGAATTGCTAAACCTCTGTATAAGCGGTTGCAGTTAGATGAACATAAATTAAGAGATGCGATCGCTGGAGTCCGAGATGTTGGTAAACTGGCTGATCCAATAGGTAAAGTCCAGATTCACCGCGAACTCGATACTGGTTTAGTCCTCAAACGCATCTCTTGTCCTTTGGGTGTGTTAGGCATTATTTTTGAAGCCCGTCCCGAAGCCGCCATTCAAATTGTTTCTTTGGCGATTAAATCTGGTAATGGTGTAATTCTTAAATGTGGTAAAGAAGCTGTACGTTCTTGTGAAGCCATAGTCAAAGCAATTAAACAAGGATTATCTCAAACTGCGGTCAGTCCTGACGCTGTGCAGTTACTCACCACAAGAGAAGAAACTGTAGGACTTTTAAAATTAGATAAATATGTAGATTTAATTATTCCTAGAGGTTCTAATTCTTTTGTCAGGTTTGTGCAAGAAAATACCCGCATTCCTGTCCTTGGTCATGCTGATGGCATTTGTCATGCTTATATTGATCAAGCTGCTGATATTAACAAAGCTGTAGAAATTACTGTGGATGCGAAAATCCAATATGCGGCTGCTTGTAATGCCATTGAAACTTTATTAGTACATCAAGCAATTGCCGGAGAATTTTTACCCAAAGTTGCCGCAGCTTTAGCCGCCAATCATGTGGAATTAAAAGGTGATCAACGCACCTTAGAAATATTACCAAATATTGCCCCAGCTACCGAAGTTGATTGGGAAACAGAATATAGCGATTTAATTTTGTCAGTTAAGATTGTAGACTCTTTAGAAGATGCGATCGCTCATATTAACCAATATGGTTCTCGCCACACCGACGCAATTATTACAGAAAATATCGCCACCGCAGAATCTTTCTTTGGCTTGGTAAATTCTGCTGGCGTTTTTCACAATTGTTCCACACGCTTTGCTGATGGTTTCCGCTATGGTTTTGGCGCAGAAGTCGGCATTAGTACTCAACAAATGCCTCCCCGCGGCCCTGTTGGTTTAGAAGGCTTGGTAACTTACAAATATCAAATGACTGGTAATGGTCACATTGTCGCTAGTTACACCGGCTCAAATGCCAAAGCATTTATCCACCGCGATTTGTAAGAGGGACTAGTACAACAAGGCAAAAGTCAAAAGGAAAAAGAAAGAATGGTGATACCACAAGCCTTTTAGCAATTTCTTATGGTCTGTTTATTTACGCCGACCTGTACTAGTATTTTTACTGTAACCTGTAACCTATATCAACAAGCACAATCTATGTTACCGTCACTGGAAGAAACAATGACTGGTTGCTGATACAAAGGTACGGTAAAGGTGACAGTTGAACCTAGTCCTTCACCCAAGCTGTAAAAATGTACTTCACCACCCATCGCTTCAATTAGCTTTTGGGATATTGCCAACCCCAAACCTGTACCGCCATATTGGCGAGTGCGGGAACCATCTACTTGAGAAAACAATTGAAATAATTTATCTTGCTTGTCTAAAGAAACACCAATACCTGTATCAGCTACCCGGACTCTAACCATACCGGGAAATTGTTGTTCTTGGAATGTGACTTTTTTCTGGACGATTTCGGATGTGATGGTTATACCACCTTCATGGGTAAATTTAATAGCATTGTTTACCAAGTTCAGCATGACTTGGAGTAGCCGTTGATAATTTCCTTGGACAACAATTTCATCGCAGGTTGTGGGAATTTGCATCCGAAAGCTGAGGTTTTTCATTTCTGCTTGGGGACGCATAAAACTTTCTACACCACAAAATAGCTCATCTAATTTGACCGGAGCGCAGTCTAATTCCATTTTGCCTGCTTCAATTTTGGCAATATCCAAAATATCGTTGATGATGTTCAGCAGGTGAATGGATGATTGATGGGCTTCTAAAAGAAACTGATGCTGTTCTTCTGGATCATCTGCCATCCCCTCTAGAATCAGCTTTAAAAAGCCAATCATTCCATTCAGGGGAGTACGAATTTCGTGGGAAACGTTGGCTAAAAATTCACTTTTGAGGCGTGATGCTTCTTCGGCTTTTTGTCGGGCTGCTTCTAATTCTTTATATAAAGTAGCATGAGCGATCGCCGTTCCTAATTGATCGGCTACTTCTTTCGCTAATTCTAGTTCAGCATTTGTGAGAGGATAACATTCATCTCGCACAGCCACAGCAATCAAACCATTGGCTTGGTCTTGATAGCAAGTTGCAACCACTAAAACTTTCTGCTCTGGACACAGTGCATATTTTGATACCTCCATCACCACAGGTTCTAAAGTGGCTAATGCTTGGGCAAATGCTGGCTCAGAAGCAACATCTATTTCTAAGCCAAGCATCGAACTGCGTTCTGGCTGATGGTACTCTGCTATGACACGCACTTTAGAGCTAGAGGGCTGATAGGGACAGATAATGCAACGTTCTAGCTTGAGGGCTTTACCCAAACTATCTACTGTTTGTTGCCAAATAATGTCTAAATCCAAAGTTCGCCGAATATTTCTAGTAATTTTCGTTACTAGTTTTTGATGTTGTTGCGAACGTAAAGCCAACTCGATTGGTGTAGGCGCTTTGGGTATATTACTGATTTCTTGTTGATTTACTGTCGCCTGTAATAACCGCCCCATCACTATAACTGTAGTGGCGGCAGTTCCCAGTGGCGGTATGATTGGACACATTACTATTTCCAACTCATACAACTCTTGCTGGTAGCGAAACCAACATTGAAACTTTTCTGGCACCAAACTTGCTAAAATTCGGTGTAATCGTTCCAAATAAGCTACCTTATCCGCAGGAGCAAAAATTTCCTCTTCATGGCTGCTGACTACTTGCTCAGGGTTTAATCCCAGAACTTCACTACGCTGCCAATAAAATGTCAGGTAGCGGCCTGATCCATCCTGCATATACACCAACTCAGCACCGAGAGCTGGTGAAGAGCCGTTTGTTTGATTAGCTATGTCTTCCAGATTTTGAGAAAATAAGTTTGGCAATTGGGAGTTGGCAGTAATAGTCATTTAATCGAGTTGGGTAGACAAGTGGCAACTCAATACAGGTTTGCTTCGGCTAATGCTTTTGCAGACTTACATTGGGTGTTTTGACTGTTGTGAACACGATGATTGACCTTTGTGTTCTTGTCTATGAAAAGCTTGTTTGTGGCTGTCAATCATTCCACTCACCTCTAGGTGGTACAGGTGTGCGATAAGGAGTCCGTGTCAGTTCATCATCTCTAGGAATCTCACCCCGTAACCATTGGCGAATTGCCACCTCAATGACTTTGCTAGGATCATTGGTAAGATGCTGAATTTGTTCTAATAACTCAGAATCTAGGCGGACAGCAATTTCTACCTTATCGCCTTGTCTTTGCTCCCCTTCGGTAGCTCTCTCTTTCATATTCATAGGTTTATATACTCTGAATTTGTTTTTTCCAAAGCTTTGTAAAGTAGTTCTACTCAAGTTTCGGGTTAGTTTACTGACAAATCTTAAAGGTATAGATACATAGTTCCCCGAACTCTCACCAAAAATAACAGCTTGAGATTTTTAAGTGGCCATTTTCATAGAACTCACTCTTTCAATGCTCTAGAAGTTTTGTCAGTAAATCAGTAGATCCGAGCATTTACGAGGTGTAACTGCCCACGATCCCTACACTATGTACTTATATATCTTTATTGTACGCTGCTGATTGTTCAATACCTGCAAGGAAAAATAGACTTAATTATAGAGACTTTATATAGATTTGCAAAATACTTAAGAGTCAATCTTCAACAGTAATTGGTCATTGGTCATGAGTTATTAGTCATTCGCCATGCTACAGACTTATCTACCTTGTCCCCCACACCTCCCACACCTCCCACACCCTCCAACTCCCAACTCCCAACTCCCCACTCCCTCTCCTAAATAGCAGCGTCTTGGCAAAGAAAGCATTAAAATACATTAAGTAAATCGCTCTTTATAACCTTGGTTGCTGCTTCAGCAAAGATAGTATATGACTGACGTTCCCGCAGTTCGCATTCGCAATTTCTGTATTATTGCTCACATTGATCACGGGAAATCAACCCTGGCCGATCGCTTGTTGCAAGCTACCGGCACTGTTGATGAACGACAGATGAAGGAGCAGTTTCTCGACAATATGGATTTAGAACGGGAGCGCGGCATTACCATTAAGCTGCAAGCTGCCCGGATGAATTACACTGCTAAAGATGGCCAGCAGTATGTATTAAATTTAATTGACACTCCCGGACACGTAGACTTTTCTTATGAGGTGTCGCGCAGTTTGGCGGCTTGTGAAGGGGCATTGTTAGTTGTAGATGCGTCTCAAGGTGTGGAAGCCCAAACTCTGGCGAATGTCTACTTGGCGTTAGAGCATAACTTGGAAATTATTCCCGTTCTCAACAAAATCGACCTTCCTGGTGCCGAACCAGACCGGGTAATTAGCGAAATTGAAGAAATTATTGGTCTTGATTGCAGTGGGGCAATTCTCGCCTCAGCCAAAGAAGGAATTGGCATTAATGAGATTTTAGAGACGATTGTGGAACGGGTTCCACCCGCACCTGATAGAGTTAATGAACGTTTACGGGCGTTAATTTTTGATAGCTATTACGATCCCTATCGGGGGGTAATTGTCTACTTCCGGGTGATGGATGGGCGCGTGAAAAAAGGCGATCGCGTTTATCTGATGGCATCCGGTAAGGAATACGAAATCGACGAGTTGGGTGTCTTGTCTCCCACCCAAAAGCAAGTTGATGAACTCCACGCCGGGGAAGTAGGTTATTTAGCCGCCGCCATTAAGGCCGTAGCCGATGCGCGGGTAGGCGATACCATTACGTTGTCTAATGCCAAAGCCGCAGACCCTTTACCAGGCTACACCGAAGCCAACCCAATGGTTTTTTGTGGGATGTTCCCCATCGATGCTGACCAATTTGAAGACTTGCGGGAAGCTTTAGAAAAGCTCAGACTCAATGATGCGGCGCTGCACTACGAACCAGAAACTTCGAGCGCGATGGGTTTTGGTTTCCGTTGTGGTTTCTTGGGCTTGCTGCACATGGAAATTGTGCAGGAACGGTTGGAACGTGAGTATGACTTGGATTTAATTATTACTGCGCCTTCGGTGGTTTATAAAGTAACTACTATTAAGGGCGAAGAATTATATATTGATAATCCTAGCCATTTACCTGCACCTAATGACCGCGAGAAAATCGAAGAACCCTACGTGCAGGTAGAAATGATTACACCGGAGGGTTTTGTCGGCACATTGATGGAGTTGTCACAAAATCGCCGTGGTATTTTCAAAGACATGAAATATCTCACCCAAGGACGCACCACCTTGACCTATGAGATACCCTTGGCGGAAGTTGTCACCGACTTTTTTGACCAAATGAAATCGCGATCGCGCGGTTATGCCAGTATGGAATACCATATCATTGGCTACCGTGAAAATCCCCTGGTGAAGCTAGATATCATGATTAACGGCGACCCCGTTGATTCTTTAGCAATGATTGTCCACCGCGATAAGGCTTATAACGTCGGGCGGTCAATGGCTGAGAAACTCAAGGAATTGATTCCCCGCCATCAATTTAAAGTGCCAATTCAAGCCGCCATTGGTAGTAAAGTCATTGCTAGTGAACATATCCCCGCCTTACGCAAAGATGTACTCGCCAAGTGTTACGGCGGTGACATCAGCCGCAAGAAAAAACTCTTGCAAAAGCAAGCCAAAGGTAAAAAGCGGATGAAAGCAGTAGGTACAGTAGATGTACCCCAAGAAGCTTTTATGGCAGTGTTACGGTTAGATCAAAATTAAAGAAGAATTCAGGAGTCAGAATCCATTCTGAATTCTGTTGGATAAAGACTGTTATTAACTGTATACAGCAACTACCAGGAATGTCTAAGGGAAGATTCTCTTGACATTCCTTTATTTATGTCCTGATGGTTTTTACTTAAGTCTGGAAATTAAGAAGAACTTAGTTTAGGGTATCCAGATGTATGGACTGGATTTCTCTCTTGTGAGAAATCCAGGGGTGTGGGAGGGGTGGGAAGTGTGGGAGGATGGTGAAGAAATCTTTCCTCCCACACTCCCCACACTCCCCTCTCTCTCCACACCCGCTACCCATACGTGAGAAATTCGGGATGGGTGTAACCTATATACCCTTACACCCAGCCTTGAAATAGTAGTGTTATAAAACTCAACAAAGGGGTAAGAGACTTCATCCCTAGAGGAACATTTATCAATTAATCTAGTAAGTTTCATAAGGTATTTGCTAATCTGCTCAACCTTGATAACCTGTGATCTATCCCTAAAATTATTAAAAAATTAGAAAACTTTGGTAAACATACCGACTCAATAGATTTCTTCTCCTTGTATTTTTGAGATACAGCTAGTTTTTTGAGAAATTTATAAAAATTTGGAGATTTTAGTACATGAAAATACTTGTATTAAGTTGGGAATTTCCACCAAGAATAGTCGGCGGTATTGCGAGACACGTAGCTGAGTTGTATCCAGAAATAGCTAAGTTAGGGCATGAAGTTCACTTAATTACAGTGGAGTTTGGTCAAGCACCGATGTATGAAGTCGTGGAAGGCATAAATGTGCATCGGGTACCAGTGGGACATAGTAATGACTTTTTTCACTGGATTGTCAATCTTAACCAAAGCATGGGTCATCACGGTGGTAAGTTAATTTTGGAGGAAGGGCCATTTGATGTGATCCATGCCCATGATTGGTTAGTGGGTGATGCAGCGATCGCTCTCAAGCATACTTTTAAAATCCCTTTAATTGCAACAATTCACGCCACAGAACATGGACGCTATAACGGGATTCATAACGATATTCAACGCTATATTCACGGCAAAGAAAACTTACTTGCCTTCGATGCTTGGCGCGTTATCGTTTGTACAGACTATATGCGCCGGGAGGTAGAACGCGCCCTCAGCAGCCCTTGGGATAAAATCGATGTAATTTATAACGGTATCCGTCCAGAGAAAAAACAGCATCACCAAGATTTTCACGCTCAAGATTTTCGCCGCCAATTTGCCGAAGATGGTGAAAAAATTGTTTACTATGTCGGGCGGATGACTTATGAAAAAGGTGTACCAGTATTATTAAATGCTGCACCCAAAGTTCTTGCAGAGATGGGTGGTTACGTCAAATTTGTGATTATTGGTGGCGGTAATACCGATCATCTTAAACGCCAAGCCGCAGATTTAGGCATTTGGGAGAAATGTTACTTTACTGGTTTTTTATCTGATGAATACTTAGATAAATTTCAAACCATTGCTGACTGTGCTGTATTCCCTAGTTTTTATGAACCCTTTGGGATTGTGGCTTTAGAAAGCTTTGCATCGCGCGTCCCCGTGGTAGTTTCCGACACGGGTGGTTTCCCGGAAGTTGTTCAGCATACCAAAACAGGTATCGTCACTGGGGTAAATGATCCTGATTCTTTAGCATGGGGAATTTTGGAGGTTTTGAAAAACCCCGAATATCGGCAATGGCTGGTAGATAACGCTTACGAAGATTTAGAACGCCGCTTTAGCTGGTCAAAACTAGCCCAGCAAACAGAGTCAGTTTATCAGCGAGTGGTGCAGGAGCGATCGCAAGTTATCTGGTAATTAAACACAGCGTAAAACTGAGCATACTGCCCCTAAACCAGAGAAAAAATGATTACTCTGGACTATTTGACGTTAAAAAACATTACAAGACCTGTACGCTGGGAATTTCAAGCCTTCTGATGCGAGAGTAAACAGTAAATGCAGTTTGCTCTATAAAGTTAGTATGACGAAGGCATTCCCAGATATAGCAAAGTTCTGGAAGAATTTGGGAACTGTGTTGTTAAGAATGGGTGCCAGTTTAATAACCCGTCTTACAGCATACCTGAAACGCCACTTCATTGACAACACTGTTGATGTTGTTCCGCCCATTTCCCACCTTCCTCGTCTAGCTGGCCCCGTATTTAATTTAGGCGGCGGTGGCCCTGATGTTGAGAAGGCTATTCAATGGATGATTGACCAAGTTCGTGGAGATACTAGTAGCAGCGCCAATAAAGTTGATGTGGTAGTTCTCCGCGCCTATGGCAGTGAAGATTACAATCACCTGATTTACGGTATGAGAGGTGTGAACTCAGTCAAAACACTCATCATCAGTAACCGCAATGATGCCAACCGCGAAGATATCGTCACCAAAGTTAGAAAAGCTGGCGTAGTTTTCTTTGCTGGGGGAGACCAATGTCAATATATCCGCAGTTGGAAAAACACCAAACTAGAAAACGCTGTGCGAGAAGTCTACGCCAGAGGCGGTGCAATTGGCGGGACGAGTGCAGGTGCAATGATTCACAGTGAGTATATCTACGATTCTTGTGCTTGCGAAGACAGCATAGAAACCAGAGAAATACTCGAAGACCCTTATCGAAATATCACCTTTACTTATGATTTTTTTCAATGGGGTCATTTGCGCGGAACCATCATCGATACCCACTTCGATAGCCGCAAACGTATGGGTCGCATTATGGCTTTTATTGCGCGACAAATTCAGGATGGTAAAGCTAACCGGGTTTTAGGAATAGCTATTAGTGAGGAGACATCCCTTGTCATAGATAAATATGGTCTAGCCAAGGTGATGGGGAGAAACGCCGCCTACTTTGTCTTGGGCGACCACCCACCGGAGGTATGTAAACCCCGGACACCTCTGACTTACCATGACTATAAAATTTGGCGGGTTCCCAGTGGCGACACATTCGACCTGAGAAACCCACCAAGTCGGGGTTATTACTTTAGGAGTGTGAAGCGAGGGAGGTTTAATTCAGATCCCTATTGAGTGGGTGTGAGGGTGTGAGGGTGTAAGGGTGTGAGGAAAAGAGGCGCTTTGGTTTTTTTATTAGATGGACTGAGAACCTTTCTAATTGTCCTTGCTGCCTCCTGCCTCCTGCCTACCTTACACCCTTACACCCAAAGTTAATTAACTTACAACTTCGTCCCACACTCAGAACAGAAGTTATGGTTCGGTGCATTCATGCTACCGCAGTGACTACAACAAACAGGTTCTACAGAACTGGTTGGTGGTTGCTTGGGTAAACCCACCATTTGAGCGTTGCTCTTACCAGGGGCTACCATTGGATAGCAGTTTTCGTCTCTGGTGACGTGAACATTTAAGATGACGGGGCCGTTATGTGCCAACATTTCGGCGATCGCATCTTTTAATTGCTCCCGTTCTTTAACTACAATGCCTTTGATACCGTAAGCTTTCGCCAACAACTCAATATCTGGCATCCCGACTTCCATGTTTGAGCAAGAGTAACGTTCACCGTGGAAAGCTTGTTGCCACTGACGCACCATTCCCTGCCAACCATTGTTCACGATTACCGTCTTGACATTAATACCATATTGTGATGCTGTTCCCAATTCTTGTAAACACATTTGGAAACTTGCATCACCACTGATACAAATCACTTCTTCGTTGGGGAAGGCGACTTTTGCACCAATAGCCGCAGGTAAGCCAAAACCCATTGTTCCTAAACCCGCGCTGGAAATCCAACGGCGTGGCCCATTCTTGAGGAACTGCGCCGCCCACATTTGATGCTGACCCACATCTGTGGTGTAGAAGGCGTGGGGTGCTTGGCGACTAACTTCGACAATGGCTTCTTGTGGTGAAATGCTGTCGGGGTGCTGCGGTACAACCAAGGGATATTCTTCCCGCCAACGGTTAATTAAATTCAACCATTCTTGGTTTTGGTTGGGTGTGGGTTTAATCCCAGATTGCTTGCAGCGTCGCAACAAATCAAGCAGTACGTTGCGGACATCACCAACAATGGGTACTTCGGGAATGCGGTTTTTCCCGACTTCTGCTGGGTCGATGTCGATGTGAATGACCTTAGCGCGGGAAGCAAATTCATCTAATTTCCCTGTTACGCGGTCATCAAATCTCGCACCCACGCAAATCAGCAAATCACAATCACTCACAGCAAAGTTAGCGTAGGCTGTGCCGTGCATTCCCAACATCCCCACAGACAGAGGATGATGTTCATCAAATGCCCCAATTCCCATCAATGTGGTAGTGACAGGAATATTGAATAACTCAGCTAACTGTTTAACTTCTTCATGGGCGTTAGATGCGATCGCACCACCACCAACATACAACAATGGGCGACGGCTTTCTTTCAGTAACTTAATTGCCGCATTGATTTGGCGGGGATTTCCCTTAACGGTGGGGCGATAGCCTGGTAATTTGACTGTACCTGGTTCTACAGGCTCATAATCAAATTCTTCAAAGGCGACATCTTTGGGGACATCAATTAAAACTGGCCCTGGCCGTCCGGTGCTGGCAATGTGGAATGCTTCAGCCACAATTCTGGCCATATCTTTAGGGTCACGCACCACATAAGAGTGCTTGACTATGGGTAAAGTAATCCCGTAAATGTCGGTTTCTTGAAACGCATCTGTACCGATCATTTTCCGGGGTACTTGTCCCGTGACGATCACCATTGGAATTGAATCCATGTAGGCTGTAGCGATGCCTGTTACCAAGTTTGTCGCCCCAGGGCCAGAAGTGCCAAAGCACACTCCGACTTTACCAGTGGCGCGGGCATAGCCGTCTGCGGCGTGGGCTGCGCCTTGTTCATGCCTTACCAGGATGTGCTTGAGCGCACCAGTTGATTCTACTTTGTATAAATCATCATAAATCGGCAGGATTGCCCCACCAGGATAACCAAATATATACTCAACGCCGTGGCGTAGTAGGCTATCTAGTAAAGCGAAACCACCAGTTGCCCTTTTGGGTGTCACAACTGACGATTGAGCAGCAGACTGGTTTTGATTCTCGGTTTTTGCAGGACTAATCGGGGAAGGCAAGCTCAAGGTCACGGTCGAACCTCAGATAATAGCTAAGTTAACGCTTAAATTCTGTAGTTAAGATTTCATTTTAATGGAAAAGTTCGATTTAGTGCCTACCGATTTTTTAAATATCAATCACAAGGTAGAAGTGACAAACAGATAAATCTGTTTGTGCTGAATATCTTAAAAATATGAAATAACAAAGTTGCGCTTGTTTTAATCATAGACAATTAAGCATGATTATCAAGCTCTTTAAATCACATCCTGTAAAACTCGGCGGGTATTTTGCCATGCCCAAACACCAACGGCAGCTACTACAACGCTCATTGTTACTAGTACCACACGCAAGCCCAGAGCATCTGTTAATGGCCCAGTAATGGCTAAAGGTACAGATAAAGCAATATTTACGGCATGGTTTTGAAAACCAAATACTTTACCGTGCATGGTTGGCGGTGTTTGCTGCTGAATTAAAGTTTGCATGGGTACGCCAATTAAAGCCGCACCTATACCTAACAATGTACATAGGCCTAATGCCAGCAATAAGTTATGGGTAAATGTGAAGACTCCCAAAACTAGTGCCATTGCTAAAAACCCCATCAAAGGTAAGGGTTTGTGGTGTAATTTATCTCCCCAGTGACCTAAAATTCCTGCCCCAATGAGCATTCCAACCCCAGCAGCAGCTAAGAAAAAGCCAAACTGCTTCTCTTTTAAACCAAACTCTTCGGCTAATCGAATTGTCAGGACTGTTAAAGCTGCAAACACACAATATAAGGTGGTTAATTGCAGCATTGCGTTTAAAACTAAGCGGTTTTTCTTGAGATATCGCACACTTTCTCTAAATTCCGCCCAAGGATTCACAGATACTCGATGTTCTCGATGGGGTTTATGTTCTTTAAATTGAATCGGCTGCATCATCACACCCGATAAAATGTATAGTCCGCCAACGATGATTTCTTGCCCGTATTCTTCTCCCATTAAAGTTTTTGCCCAACTTAATATGGGTTCTCCAATGGCAAAACCTACTATCAACGCGCCCATCATGGTGCTGCTAAAAAGGGCGTTGGCTGCCATTAAATTTTCTCGCCGCACTAACAAAGGGATGGCTGCTTGTTCTGCGGGGGCAAAAAACTGCGTTACTGTGGAGATGCAAAAGGTGAGAATTAATAAAATAAAAAATTCCCTTGGTAAAAAGGGCAGACACAGTGTTAATAGCCCACGCACAATATCGGAGCCTACCATGATCAGCTTTTTTGGCAACCGATCCACAAACACACCACCCGCAGAACCGAATAAAATGGCGGGGATGGTAAATGCCACCATTAAGGTTGAGTACATCGAGTTCTCGGCTAATCCTGATGGGGCTGGATAAAATTCCAGTAAGGCAATCATCAACACGAAAAAGACTTTATCTGCCAACTGGGAAATGAGTTGTCCAATCCACAGAAGCATGAAGCCACGGTTTTTTAGCAGTGCGCTAAACCCATTATTGACAGCAGCAGGTTCAGTTGGAAACATCGGTTCTTAGTGATAACGACTAGGGTAGATAGAACAGCTGGGGGAGTAGGGAGTAGGGAGTGGGGAGTAGAGTTGCTCCCTGGCTGCTTCCTATTTCTCACTCCTGTTTGCTGACGCTGTTTTCCGGACTATTTTTATTCATAGCGTTTTAGCAACAAATGCAAAAACTCAGCAGCAGTCAAGCGCATTTGTTGGGGAGAATCTTCATTTGAAGAGTCTACCCACCAACCTTGGACATTTTGGGGCGATCGCCACATAGATAAATGGTCAACGGTTGGTTCTGCGTAAAAATTATTATGCCCACTACCGAGTAACAAAGAACTCCAATGTGTAAAATAATCGTGGCTGAGGCGATGAATGGGAAAATTCCCCCATAAAGGTACACCCCATCCATCTATAGCAATAAACGCTTTGACTTGTCCTCCCCAGATTTGCCAGTTCCAGGCGGCGGCGATCGCTCCCAAGACTCCCGCACTGAAGCTAATAAATACAATAGGTGTATTTTGACGATTTTTGCAGCGATCGCCTAAAAATTGCAAAATATGTGGGGCTGATAATGCTAAAACACCTTGCCCCGGAAACACCATAATTTTATCTCTTTTTTGGCTTAACCAGCCTGAAATAAAGTTTTCCGTGAGTTCGGGTTCATGAATTCCTGGGCAAAGGATGATCATCATTTATCTTTTCTGCTCACAAGTTACAGTTGCTTGTTCTGGCGTTTTTGTTCATTAATCCAGAATTAGATTAAGTATTTCTATATAAACAAAAAGATATAAAAAACACTTAAAAATCTTACATAAATAGAACGAATTAGTTAAATTTTTCTTGAGGATACTCGGTAATTATTTTGTCATACTCAGTATCTAGGATTAATTCTAAGTATGTCTTTTGAAGTATTGTTGTTAATTTTCTAGTTATCCTATCCCCCCGGAAGGGATAATGATTTATGATTCAGAAAAATACACGAGAGTTATTACTTAACGCGATGTGCGAGTTATTCTTGAAACCCCTCTCCAAACCTCTCCCCGAAGCGGAGAGAGGCTTTGAATCTTGCCCCCCTTCCCTCGTAGGGAAGGGGTTGGGGGTTAGGTTTGAGAAAAAGCGGCACACGGCGTTACCTAGCTCTTGACTCTGAATTTATATTGAGGAATGTATTGTGGTTGCTACCCCAGAAAAATTGCAACACACCCATGAGCATCTACCTGGTCAAGACCGTGTAGCTGTATTATTGATGGGCTATGGTGAAGTCGAAAGCTACGAAGATTTTGCCAATTATAATGAACAGGCTTTAAATTTACTGACAGCGAAGTTTGCACCCGTTCCCACTTGGATTTATCCGCCTCTAGCAAGGCTTTTGGCGTTATTTGATCGCCATGAATGGGGTCATACACACCATGATTTTATTTCGCCACACAACGCCATATTTGAGCAACAACGAGTCGGTATTGAACAGAATTTACAGGCGAAATGGGGCGATCGCGTTAAAGTATTCAAAGCATTTAACTTTTGTGCGCCTTTCTTACCCAAGCAAGTTTTAGCAGAAATCCAAAGCCAAGGTTTTGATAAGCTGTTAATTTACCCCCTGTTGGTTGTTGATTCGATTTTTACCAGTGGAATTGCGATCGAGCAAGTAAATAACGCTTTAGCCGAAATCGCAGCCGGAGAAGAACACTGGGTGAAAGGACAGCGTTACATTCCGTCTTTTTACAACGAACCAGCATACATCGATTTGATGGCGCATCTGGTGGAAGAAAAAATCGATGCTGATTTAGCCGCAAATTACTTACCTTCCCAAATCGGGATTGTATTAATGAATCACGGTTGTCCCCACAAAGCCAAAGGTTTCACCTCTGGGATCACCGAAAGCCAAGCGTTGTATGATTTAGTCCGAGATAAGTTGATTAACCGCTATCCTTTAATATCGGTGGGTTGGTTGAATCACGATACACCTTTAATTGAATGGACACAGCCGAACGCTGAACAAGCTGCTAAAAACCTGATTCAATTAGGGGCAAAAGTCATAGTATTTATGCCCATTGGTTTTGCTACGGAAAACCATGAAACTTTATTAGATGTCCACCACATTATTCATGATTTAGAAAAGCAGCATTCTGGTGTGGATTATGTGCAGATGGCTTGTGTGAACGACAATCCAGAATTTTTGGCAATGGCGGCAGAATGGGCAAATTCTCATATTGCCGATTTGCTGTCAGAACAAGCTGTGACAGTGAATCCTCACTTAACTGAACATCATCACCATCATCATCATTGATGAAGAAGTTAGAAGTCAGAAGTCAGAATTAATCATTTCCATAGCAAGAAGGGTGGGCAAAGTTTTGTCCACCCTTCTTACGGATAATTTAAAATCCAAAATCTTAAATTTTATAGCAGTCCACCAAGCATTTGCGAGGAACTGGGTTACTACTCAGCACTCAGCACTCAGCACTCCGTACTCAGCACTTTCAAGACTTACGCATGAAGGTTGGCTTGTTCTTGCAACCAAGCATCTACAGGCTGTCCATCTTTCCGGCGCAGTTCAATTTCTACCACCATGACTTCTTTAGAGCCAGGAGGAGCGGGTTTTTGGTGGAAAATAATATCGTAGTCTAGGGGATTTTGATTGCGTTCTTTTAACCATTCCTGGACTTTGGTTGTAGCGAAAAATGATTGTCCTTGGTCAAACATCCGGGTAATTTGCATTTGCAGGGTGTAGGGATTTATGCGACCCATTTTTTCCGACCTTTGTAAAGTAATTTAAAGTTAGTATTCTTGTCTACTCTATGTTATACCGCCTGTTATGGCAGCAGTCAGGAGGCAACAATACCCCGAATTTCTCACGTATGGGTAGCGGGTGTGGGGAGTGTGGGAAGTGTGGGGAGTGTGGGGAGTGTGGGGAGTGTGGGGGGAAAGACTTCTTTACCATCCTCCCACACCTCCCACACCTCCCACTGACAGGTGTAGGTTTTTTACAAAGGTGTGAGTAGTCAATCACTCTCGACAGAAAATAAAAGCAGAATCATAGAGTGAAACAGAGGCTCAAATGCTAAAAAATGAGTACCTC
>NZ_JACJTB010000081.1 GCF_014698475.1 Nostoc spongiaeforme FACHB-130
GAGGTACTCATTTTTTAGCATTTGAGCCTCTGTTTCACTCTATGATTCTGCTTTTATTTTCTGTCGAGAGTGATTGACTACTCACACCTTTGTAAAAAACCTACACCTGTCAGCCCCCAACCCCTCCCCGCGTGCGGGGAGGGGTTGGGGGTGGGGTTGAATGTACTTCATCCAACCGAGAACCGCTATAGACTTCAGGAAGCGATCGCTCATATCCCCAAAAAAATTTGTAGAGCAAGCAGATAGCCTACTCTACAAAATTGCAGATTATGAGCAATGTTTACACCAAACCGCCAGCAGCTTGAAAACGAGCGCGGGCGCGTTTGTATGCTTGGTTAGCTTGGATTTGAGCTTGTCGATCGCCTGCTGGAACTTGAGCTAGGCGGGTTTGGGCTTCGTTGTAAGCTGTGCGTGCGCTGTCTACGTCGATGGTGTCGCCACGTTCTGCGCCATTGACTAAGATTGTCACTTCGTCAGATTCTACTTCTGCGAAACCACCCAAAAGTGCGATCGCTTGCCAGTTGGTATTTTTGCCGGCACGAACACGCATTACACCTGTATCTAAAGCTGTCAACAGTGGTGCGTGTCCACTGAGGATACCTAGCTGACCAGTTGTACTGGGTAAAATTACCTCTTCAGCTTCAGCATCCCAGATTGTTTTGTCTGGGGAAATTACACGAACGGTTAATGCCATGTTTCAGTTTTCAGTTATCAGTTTTCAGTTTTCAGTTTTCAGTGAACAGTTTTCATGTCTGATGACTGTTCACTGATGACTGTTCACTGAGTATTAACCTTTGAGCTTTTCAGCTTTGGCGATCGCTTCGTTGATATCGCCTACCAAGTAGAAGGCTTGCTCTGGCAGAGCATCTAATTCACCAGACAGAATCTTCTGGAAGCCTTTGATGGTGTCTTCCAATTTTACGTATTTACCAGGAGAACCGGTGAATACTTCTGCTACGAAGAAGGGCTGAGACAAGAAACGCTCAATCTTCCGAGCGCGTGCTACAGTCAGACGGTCATCTTCAGACAATTCGTCTAAACCGAGAATTGCGATGATGTCTTGTAATTCTTTGTAGCGTTGTAAGGTTGCTTGCACAGCACGAGCAGTGTTGTAGTGTTCGTCACCTACAATGTTGGGCTGCAACATTGTTGAGGTAGAACCCAGAGGATCAACCGCAGGGTAGATACCTTTAGCCGCCAAACCACGAGATAGTACTGTAGTACCATCCAAGTGGGCGAAGGTGGTTGCAGGTGCGGGGTCAGTCAAGTCGTCCGCAGGTACGTAAACAGCTTGAATGGAGGTAATAGAACCTTCGGTTGTCGAGGTAATCCGTTCTTGTAATGCACCTACGTCAGTACCCAATGTAGGCTGATAACCTACCGCAGAGGGCATCCGACCTAGTAGCGCGGATACTTCGGAACCTGCTTGTACAAAGCGGAAGATGTTGTCAACAAACAGCAATACGTCTTGCTTGTTGACATCACGGAAGTACTCAGCCATTGTCAAACCAGACAAACCAACCCGCATTCTTGCTCCGGGTGGTTCGTTCATCTGACCGTAAACCAGAGCAATTTTCGATTCGTTGAGGTTGTCTTTGTTGATAACCCCAGATTCAATCATTTCGTTGTAGAGGTCGTTCCCTTCGCGGGTACGCTCACCCACACCAGCAAATACGGATACACCACCGTGCTGGGTAGCGATGTTGTTGATCAACTCCATCATGATCACGGTCTTACCGACACCTGCACCGCCGAACAGACCAATCTTACCGCCACGTCGATAGGGAGTTAGCAAGTCAACGACTTTAATTCCGGTCTCAAAAACGGAAGGTTTGGTTTCCAGTTCAGTTAGCTTGGGAGCATCACGGTGGATAGGTAAGGTTTCTTCCGTGTTGACTGGCCCTCTGTTATCCACAGGTTCGCCAAGAACGTTGAAAATCCGACCCAGGGTAGCTTTACCCACTGGTACACTGATGGGAGCGCCTGTATCGACAACTTCCAAACCGCGTACTAGACCGTCGGTGGAACTCATCGCCACGGCTCGAACTTGGTTGTCGCCCAGCAGTTGCTGTACTTCGACGGTTAGGTTGATTTCCTGTCCAGCTTCGTTAGTGCCTTTGATGGTCAAAGCGTTGTAGATTTGCGGTAATTTACCGCCAGGGAATTTAACGTCTACAACAGGACCAATGATTTGGGTAATGTAGCCTATGTTTGTTTTTTCTGCGGTGACCATGCTGAGCCTAATGATTGAAGCTATATTTCAGATGAGGTCTTTGATGACAAAAGATTAAGCAATGTCATCTTTCACTGTAGCACCGGAAGGGGACATAACTCCGTTAGTAATTCCTTAAGACCAGTGTTTTGTTTTGGAAATGAGGCTAAAAACAAAAAACACCGCGTCAGATGTATTCTGACACGGGCGCTACAAAGTTGAGTGAAAATTTATTTATGCTTTAGCTTTGAGTTTTTGGAGTTGACGCTTAGATACTGAAACTGTACCTAAAGCCCCCAATGCTAATACACCTAACCAAGCACTAGGTTCAGGAATTGATGTGGGAGTGCGCGACAGAGTAATGTTATCCAGGATTAAACCAACATTATCTCCACCAACGCCTTCAAAGGCTAAATTAGCAGTGGAGAGTGTAGCAACATTAATGGTGCGGGTAAAGGTGGTTAAAGCTTGGTTGGCTGGTAAGGTGAATGTTTCGTTGAACAAGCTGCCCAAAGATACAATTACTGAGTTAGTTTGGTTTCTTCTTCTCGCACCACCAAGATCGAAGCTGATGTCAACTACATCTCCAGGATTAAATGTAAATGCTGTTTTTGATGTAATTCTGCCAGCATTACGGGTCGAGCCATCTGTATCAAGATACAGTCCGTTACCAGGGAATAAGTCAAAAAAACCATTCCCAATTAAGTCAACAGTGCCACCAGAAACGTTCCAGTTGGTAAAAGCATTGTAGTTTAAACTTCCCACACCACCATTTTCACTATTAAAGTTGTCAGACAACAGGGTGGCGGCGTTGGCTGTATGAGATGTTGCTATGCCTATGGCTGTGATGGTGGTTAATGTGAGTCCTAATTTACTGAATGTGGAAAATAAATTTGATTTAGCCATACTTTAAGTAGAATGTTTTTCCAAAGAAAGAAGCCAGTAGTAATACGGGCGGTTTGTTAAGTAACTTGTCTAGGGGTACTGTGTTTTAGGGGACAATTACTCCTGATCGGCGATCGCATCACAGAACACGCAGCAAATCCTGGTAAACAATGAGTTTGACTACAAGTTTTGGCTTATTAGTCATGTTACTACGTGTTATTCCTGTGAAGTTACTTTTATAGAGTACTTCTTTCTTCGTAATTTAATAATGAAGTTTCCGTATTTTTACATAAAATTTAGCGGAGAGTTTTAGTTACTGCTAACGTCCGCTTGCGAAGGGAGGTTAGACCAAAAGCAGCACTAGCCAATATACCTAAAACCGTGGTGGGTTCTGGTACTTGTTGTACGGGTGTAGGTTCTGGTACTTCTGGTTTTGGCAGTTCGCCAGAAGAAAAAGTACCTGCTTGAATAAACACCGCAGAATCGTAACGATAATCTCCCACATCTGCAATTGCTATTTTCAGTCGATGTACGCCTTCACTCAAACCCAAGAATTGTGCAGAAAAGATGTTGGTAAAACCATCATATTGCAGATTATAAATTCCACCATCACTGAAGGCATTATTATTAAATAAATGCGGATTAGTGGCATTACTGCCAAATGGATTACCACCATTAACGGTATTAATAGAAACTGGTGTATTAGTTCCGGGGATTAAGGCAATATTTTTACCATCCAAAAAAAATCCAAATACATCGTTATATTGAGAATTTACGTATTCGTTATATTCTTCGGAAGCAAAAACATAATTAAAAAATAGATTGCCAGTTGTGGATGTAAATTCAAATTCCAGTACACTGGCATCAAAGGTTTTTACGCCAGAAATTAAAGCACTTAAGTCAGCATCGCCAGATAATTTGTTATTACTAGATGCACTTTCAGTCGTATTTGGCCCAGATGCCAAATTGGCATTACCAGTAGTGAGAATAATTCCTCTATCTATGCCGATACCTGAAGCTAAACCATCTGTGAAAATTCCAGATGCTATGGGTGCGCCTTGATAGGTAGCATTAGAGATTGTAATCCCTGAACCTAAAATGTTATTAACTAAAACATTCGGGTCACTGCTAGTAGTAATATTGATAGCCTGAGCAGGCGCAGTTAATAATCCTAAACCTAATAAAGAAAATGCACCAGTTTTGAGAAAGCTTTTAAGAGAATTCATGTTTTTCTACCAATCGAAAGTGAATAATGGCAATACTGGTTTTGTTAAAATTTAGGTAAAGCCAGTAAAACTTATGCCATAAAGCTGCAAGTGCTATGGTCACAAACTGAATTTATCTCTAGCCGCGATCGCTAATCCTCAATATGGTGCTGTAACTACACCGTGAAAACACATTTTTTGCCGAATTTTAGCGAGTTAATCTTTATTCTTCTCTCGCTTGTCTATGTAATTAGATTAGTATTTAACTATTTTTTTGGATAGTAGAAATACGGTTGTTTACACAATAATTAAATTTCTAATTCTGTATATATACTCGCAAAAGACGATTTTACAATACCTTGAGACAATTGTTAGGCTAATTTTATCGATAAAACTTTGTAAATAAATTCAATTTCTTCAAAATGTTTTTATATTAAAGTATAAAAATAAAATGAATAAAATATGAAGCGAGTTTTAGATTGATATAAATAAATCTTTATATAATCTCTCTATAAATCAATTTTTTATAAAAATAAAACAAAATCATAATCAACGATATTTTTTAATAATTTTTGTTATTTATTGATCTAGTTATAGTAAATATTTTGAGTGGAAAAAATTACATTCTCAGTGATAACTCAGAATGGTGAGAGAGATTGAAAATCAGTACGATATCAGTCATATTTAAGATATGAACAAAAGAAACAAGAGAGACAAAGTAGACAAGGTAGAGAGATGTTTGTAAGTTAGGACTTACGCAGAATCTACGATTTCTTGGCGTTCTCGGCGACTTGGCGGTTCGATAAATTAAGCTTTTTGCGAATTTTTGCGTAAGTCCTGTAAGTCATTGATGATTGCTGTGTCAGGCTATGAAAATTTCTATCTAGTAGTTCACCAACCTAACATTGCCGTGTAGACCGAGCAAGGGTGCAGGGCGCAGGTCGCAAGGGAGAGAATCTTTCCCCTCCGCTCCCTGCTCCCTGCCCCGAAGCCTGCCACCACGCAAAGTTTTCTTGGCAGACTACTAGTAGACTCCTAACTTATTTATGATTCTGAATTCTGAGGGCTGAGTCCTGAATGCTGTTTGATAAAATTGTGCGATTTTGCATTCGGCGTTTTACTTTCATACTCTTCACTTAAGATAAAGATAAGTGCAAAAATCGCTCAGTCCCTATTTGCCCTAGCTTCATCTCTAAAGTTAAAGCAGAATTTGCTTATGAATTTCTCGTCAGCCAGACAATATTTTTACCAAGAGATTCAGCAACCTGACGAGTATATCAACTTGGCCAAGGCCGCACTATACATTGCCCAAGAAGAATATCCCAATCTTGACCCAGAAGAATATCTCAATGCCCTCGATACAATGGCACAAGAGGTTCAAGAACGTTTACCAACTCCACGCTATCCGTTGCGGTTGATTCAAAGCTTGAATGAGTATTTGTATGATGATTTAGGATTTACGGGCAATAGTAGTAACTACTACGACCCCCGCAACAGCTTTTTAAATGATGTGATTGACCGCCGTATGGGAATTCCCATCACTCTAGCACTGGTTTATCTAGAGATTGCCCACAGAATTGAGTTCCCGATGGTGGGTATAGGACTACCAGGACATTTTCTCATCCGTCCTGATATTCCTGATATGGAGATTTTTGTGGATGCTTTTAATCGGGGTGAGGTAATGTTTACAGAAGATTGTCAGGAACGACTCACCCAAATGTTTCAACAACCTGTCAACCTCAAACCCGAATTTTTAGCCACTGTCAGCAATCGGCAATTTTTGGCTAGGATGCTAACTAATTTAAAATACATATATCTTAAACAGCAAGATTTGGGCAAAACACTCTCTGCTGTAGAACGAATTTTATTGTTATTTCCGACGGCGATGTTAGAAATCCGCGATCGCGGTCTGCTTTACTATCAATTAGGACATTACCCGCAAGCAGTCACAGACTTACAAAATTACCTATCCAAGGTTCCTGATGCTGAAGATGCAGTGGTAATTCAACGGTTACTTAGCGAAATGGGCAAATAAACAAGTTTGCATTCAAGTGGCACATTTCCTAGTTGAGGCTGTCATTGGTCATTAGTCATTAGTCATTTGTCAATACTAATGACCAATGACTATAGGAATTACGCAGACTCTACGATTTCTTGGCGTTCTACCCTGCGGGAAGCCGCTTGCGCGTCTAATGCGACTTGGCGGTTCGATAAATTAAGCTTTTTGAGAATTTTTGCGTAAGTCCTGGACTAATGACAGTCTCAAGATAGTGAGTGTTGGGTAATTATAGCTCTCTGCCTTCTGCTATACAATGGCATTCAGTAACTTTGATGATTGCCACCTATGCTACCAGTCATCTATTCGGATGAGTTTTTGAATCACAAGACGGGAAATTATCATCCAGAAAACCCAGAACGTCTAATAGCGATTGTCACAGCGTTAAAAGAAGCGACGTTTGCAGAAAAGATTGCTTGGCGCGAACCTACTCCCGTTGCTGATAAACCATCGTTGATGTCTTTATTATTACAAGCCCACAGTCCCGCCTACGTCAGAAAACTGGGAGAAATTGCGGCTAGTGGCGGTGGCTATCTTGATGGTGATACACCCGTTTCAGCCAATAGTTATGATGTGGCGTTGTTGGCGGTGAGTGCTTGGTTAGATGGTGTTGATGTTGTTTTAACTACAGAAAATCCGGCTTTTGTGCTGGCGCGTCCACCGGGACATCATGCTGAAAGTGATGCGGGGATGGGTTTTTGTTTATTTTCTAATGCTGCGATCGCAGCTTTTTATGCACTAGAACAACCAGATGTTGAGCGTGTGGCAATTCTCGATTGGGATGTACATCATGGTAACGGAACTCAGGCGATCGTGGAAGATCAGCCCCAAATTGCCTACTGTTCTCTTCATCAGTATCCTTGTTATCCTGGCACTGGTAAAGCTTCTGAACGAGGCTATCATAATAACGTCTTAAATGTGCCACTACCCCCAGGTAGCGATATCACAGCTTATCGCCCACTGTTAGAAAGTAAGATATTCCCATTTTTACAAAACTTTCAACCGGATTTATTAATTGTCAGCGCAGGTTACGATGCTAACGCCGCCGATCCTTTGGCAAGTATGAATTTACTTCCAGAAGATTATGGTTTATTTACTGATTATTGTTTGGGTATCACGCGGAAAATTCTGTTTGGTTTAGAAGGCGGTTATGATTTTTCATCACTTTCTCAATCTGTGTTAGCGACAATTGAACGTTGTTTGTAAATCTAGGGGCTAGAGGCTAGTAGTCTGCCAAGAAAACTTTGCGTGGTGGCAGGCTTCGGGGCAGGGAGCAGGGAGCGGAGGGGAAAGATTCTCTCCCTTGCGCCCTGCTCCCTGCACCCTTGCTCGGTCTACACGGCAATGTTAGGTTGGTGAACTACTAGTACAGCAAGGCAAAAGTAAAAAGGTGAGCCATTGCGGTGGACGGGTTTCCCGGCATAAAGGAGACAGTGCCGTGGTGAAGCAGTCCGGTCTTGGGGGTTTCCCCCAGGAGGAACTGCTGAAAGGGTCTCCCGACTTGAGGCAACTGTCGTCAAATGGTGAACCCGAAGGGCAAAAGGAAAAAGAAAGAATAACGATACCACAAGCTTTTTAGCAATTTCTTATGGTCTGTTTATTTCCGCCGACCTGTACTAGGGATGAAAAAAATTTAGCTTATGACTCCTGAATTTTGCTTCAAGGAGATAGCTTTTCTTTAGTACCTAACATTTGGAAAATTTTCTCGGCGTTATCTAAATCGCCGACGATGCGTCGAATTGGTTGCGGCCAAACTTTCACCAAAGTGGGAGTTGCAGACACTTGATCAATTTCTGCTTGTTCTGGATGAGTTAAAACGTCAATCACTTTTAAAGTGTAGGGATATTTGAGCGATCGCTCTAACAATTCGTGTAAATTGTGCAGTATCCGTTCGGTATTGGCGCTATGACCCGCAATAAATAAACGCAAAACATAACATTGGTTTTTTTGTTGCAGGTTTTGGGTGGTTCTGACTGGTGGATAGTATTTGGGAGCCTTTTCTGATAAATCTAAATTCACAATTAAGTCGTGGTCTTCCCAAAGTTGGGGAAATGTAGAACGATAAGTGCCTAACACCATGCGATCGCACAAACCATCTTGCCAAGGTGCAGCTTGCCAGATTAAATCGCCCGTATGAAAAATTGTATTCAGTAAAGCTTGATGTTGTAGTACTGCCGGATAAGCCTCGGCAAAAGTCCGAATTTGTTGCGTATGGGGATCTAACCAGTGGTCAACTGTGGCAGTATAACAAGGAACTAAAAAATGTGGCGGTTCCGATAAATCGAGAATTTCTTGTAAAGCAGCACACAAATGCAAATGCCATCGACCCTGTTTATTCGGGTCGATGCAATAAATTAAATCGCCTCCGGGTGTAAATAAGGCAATGCCTTTAAAAACTTTAGGTAAAAAGAGTTTAGGTGTAGTCAAGCTAGTTACAGGGGTTGGGGAACTTGGAGGTAAAAAGCCGAGGCGATAACTTTTTACCTTTACTGTAATTAAACTCGTCCTCGGAGAAACTGAGCCATTTCGTTAGGAGTTGGTGACATTTCTAAAGCGATTTCTTCAGTAATGCGACCTTCTTGATAAAGATTGAGCAACGACTGATTCATGGTAATCATGCCGTCGAAACTGGCTTGTTTCATCAATTCGGTAATTTCATCATATTTACCGTCTTTGACCCATTCTTTAACCGCCTCAGTGTTAATTAAGATATCGTGGAATGCAGCTCGTTTACCATCAGTCGTTCGACACAATCCTTGGGCGATGACGGCTACTAACGATTCTGCCAAGGCGACCCGCATCGCATCTTGTTCTGCACCAGAGTATAAATTCAAAATCCGTTCAATGGTTTTTACCGCGCTGTTAGTGTGCAGTGTTCCCATTACCAAGTGACCTGTTTGGGCAGCTTTTAAGGCGGTGTTGACGGTTTCTTTATCCCGCATTTCCCCCACCAGAATCAAATCTGGATCTTCCCGCAAGGCTGCTTTTAAAGCATTATCAAACTTGCGGGTGTGCATCCCCACTTCCCGTTGTTTGACCAATGACTTGCGACTTTGGTGAACAAATTCTACCGGGTCTTCGATGGTGATGATGTGCTTGGCCATTTCCCGATTAATATAGTCAATCATCGCCGCCATTGTGGTTGATTTACCAGAACCAGTCGGCCCAGTGACTAAGATTAAGCCTTTATGAGAATGGCAGATATCTCGGAAAACAGGCGGTAAGCGCAACTGTTCCATTGATAAAATTTTCAAGGGAATCAACCGCAGTACCATTGCATGGCCTTTCAGTGAGCCAAAAACGTTCAACCGAACACGGGCGAATTCATATTGAGTTGCACCATCAAATTCGAGGTTTTCTTCAAATTGCTGAATTTCTTTCTCTGTCATCACTTCCCGTAACCAACTCATGAAAGTTTCATGATCTGTTTCGGGATATTCTGTGGGACTAATTTCGCCACGGTTGCGGTAGCGGGGAACTTCACCTACGCCCAGGTGAATATCTGAATAACCGTTATCAAAAGCTTCTTTAATAATTGCTCCCAAGGTTAACCCAGAAGGATTTTTTGCTGCTGGTGGGGGACTTGCGGGACGATTACCTGCAACTGGTGGCGGTGGTGCAGGTTGAGTTGTATTCCGATGAGCAGACATATCTAATGTTTGTGTATGCTGCCGTTGTGTCGTTAATGATGGTGGTGGCGGCGGCATAGGCGGCACATTCCGAGGAGCAGCAGGATGGGAATTGGCAGAGTGCTGTGTTTCTGTCATATATCTTCAAAATTAGGGAGTTATGAACTTGAATCTGCAAAAAATCTGTCTTGGTGCTTCTAAGGACGGCAGACAGCAGGTTTGTTGCTGTTCCTTAGCTGAGAACTTTATCGCAACATTTCGTTACACCTAATTTGCCTATTAGTATATTTTTTTAGATAATGTGCAAATCTCTCCATTAGGTTAAAAAATCCTGAAGTCCATATAAACTTGTTTAGCACACTGCATCCTTATATATCCTTCAGTGATAATACTTATAAATTAAAGCAATATATAATACATTTGATAAAATGTGAAAACATCCCACTATTAGATGAGAAATTTCTCCGCAAAATTCCGGCAATTGACTAGCAGCTAAAAGCCAAATCAGCAGCAGGTATTTTTTTCAGACAAATTAGTGAATTATGAGAGACAACCCCACTTTTTATAAGAAATATTAAGGGGATCAATTTGAGGGGTGGAAAACATTCTGATGAGGCTGTTAAGAACCAGCTTCTACTCCTTGAGATAGATGGCACAAACCAGTTCCATACCAAGAAATCAACGGAACTTTACATTCATAATTAGAAAAACTTAACTGTAAAGTTAAGTTACTAAATGCTCATTTTTCCTATTCCTTTTTATATACTGGGATTCACTGAAACAATCAGTTGATTCGCCAACAGCGTTATCTCACTGATATTAAATTGATTGCTGTGTACTTAGGAGGAAAAGTCATGGTTTCGGCTCAAGGCTCTAATCTCGGAAAGACCTACTCCTTAATGATGATTAAAAGCTTCTTGATATGGACTTTCACGTTGGCAGTATGTTTGTTAGTTGTCGGTTTTCCATTAGTTGTTTTGATGGCTACGGTCGGATGTCTGTTGTCGATTGTTTTACAATCTGTCATGCCTGTTAGTGCGGTTTTACTAGTAGGCGGTGGGTTAATTTTGTTCAATATTTTGGCAGTGGCGATCGCAGCTGGTGTTCTCACCCTCAAAGGTGTACATCCCAGTGACATCAAATGGTTAAGCTGGTTACATGGAGAGACTGAAGAATTACAACAGACCTCTGTATATGCAGCTTGCCCTTTAACTTGTGAAATCAAATAAAACTATTGCGTTAAACACGACAAACAGTACATCTGCCCGGTTCAGCCGGGTTTTTTCATTTTTAGTCCTTAGTCATTTGTCATTTGTCATTTGTAGGGATGAAACATTTACTATTGACCAATGACCCATGACCAATGACTACCAGCCATGACAAATAAAAAGCGAGTTGGCATTATTTTAGGTACACGTCCAGAGGCGATTAAACTAGCGCCTGTGATTCAGGTTTTCCAAGAATCTCCTGAATTTGCGTTGCAAGTAATTTTAACTGGACAGCATCGTGAAATGGTTGAACAAGTAATGCAACTGTTTAACCTCAAAGCCGATGATGACTTAGAGATTATGCAGCCAAAACAATCTTTAAGTGATATTACTTGCCGCAGTTTGCGCGGACTAGAAGAGTTATTTCAAAAAAGTAAGCCAGATTTAGTCATTGTCCAAGGAGATACAACCACAGCTTTTGCCGCAGCCTTGGCAGCTTTTTATCAAAAAATTCCTGTGGGTCATGTCGAAGCCGGGTTAAGAACGGATAATATTTACAATCCTTATCCAGAAGAAGCGAATCGCAGATTAATTTCGCAAATTACGCAACTGCATTTTGCGCCAACAACTTTGGCGGTAGAGAATTTGCAACGTTCTGGAGTATTGGGCGAAATTCACTTGACTGGGAATACAGTGATTGATGCACTGTTGAATGTGGCGGCGAGTCAGCCAGCTTGTAATGTCCCTGGGTTGAATTGGAATGAATATCGCGTGTTGTTGTCCACAGTTCACCGCCGGGAAAATTGGGGAGAACCATTACAAGCGATCGCCCAAGGTTTTCTGCAAATATTAGATAAGTTTCCTGATACTGCTTTGGTGTTACCACTGCATCGCAACCCCACAGTTAGGGAACCATTGCAAGCATTATTAGGGCAACATCCGCGCGTATTTTTGACCGAACCTTTAGATTATGCCGAATTGGTGGGTGCAATTGGGCGATCGCATTTTTTATTAACTGACTCTGGTGGTTTGCAAGAAGAAGCACCAAGTTTAGGTAAACCAGTGTTAGTTTTGCGAGAAACCACAGAACGTCCTGAAGCTGTAACGGCGGGTACAGCTAAACTAGTCGGGACTGAAAGCGCGAGTATTTTGGCGGCGGCGGCTGAGTTATTGAGTAATTGTGCGGCGTATGATGCAATGGCTAATGCAATTAATCCCTTCGGTGATGGCCATGCTGCTGAGAGAATTTTGCAAATTGTAAAGAATTATTTGGGAGTGGGTTGATAAATAGGGAGAGGCAAAATGCCTTTCCCAAAAAAATAATTTATTTGCACAAATTATGAGTACTCAAATCCAAATATTTGTAGAGTTTCTACAAGATGGACAATGGACAGCAGTGCTAAAACCAAAAGGTCGGGGTCTAAAAAAATCAACAGCAGAATTTTCACCTCTAGAAAAAATAGATATCGGCACACACTATGAGTTTTTTGCTGTTCTAGCTGGTGTCCGTCGAGAAAGATTTTTACAGTGGTATGGTGCAGATATCAGACCTATATCTCGATCACGAGGTCTTCCACAAGACCTTTCACCTTTTTTGAAATCACATATTCAAGATGATGATTGTTGGGATGCTTCTTGGCTTATAGTTCAAGAATTGCTCAATTTTGATTGGGAAAAACCCATTACATTTTACGGCTTGGTTGAACCACAGTACGCAAACTTGTTTTCTAGTAATCAATCATTTCCTTACGAACAATGGACAGAGGAAGCGAAATTATATTCTCTAAACTCGAATTATCTTCCTAAATCGGATAATGTACAAGTCAGTTGGGTAGAAAGTTATAGAGAATTTGTTGGTTCTGAATTTCTTGATTATTTTTTTGAGAAACTCTTAGCTTTAGGTTCCCCAAAAGAAGTGAGGATTATTTTTTACTTTTATTAGTTACAAAACTTAAACTATCCTGCTTGATTGGTTTGTAACCAGTTGTGTAAATCAGCGATCGCACTCAAATCTCATAAAGCCTCGCCCTATGTGATCGTCTGTAGTAATTTAACTTATATTATGCTTTTTGATTACTTTCATTTTGCCTTTACCAAAAATTAAATTTGGCTGTACGAATTATGGGTACTGATATTAAAATATTTTCAGAACGTCTACAGGATGGACAATGGACACTATTATCAATAACTGAGGATTTAAGTAAGGAGTCACATCAAGATTTATCTACTTTAGAAATCATAGATATCGGCAGACCTTATGGGTTTTTTGCTGTTCTAGCAGGTGTGCGCCGGGAAAGATTTTTAAAGTTGTATGGTGTAGATATTATACCTATATCTCGACCACGAGGGTTGCCAAAAGACCTTTCACCTTTCTTAAAAACTTATATTGAAATTGAAGATGATAATTGTTGGAATGCGTCTTGGCTTTTGGTTCAAGAACTGATTAGTTTTAATTGGGAAAAACTCATTAAATTTTACGGCTTGGTTGAACCACAGTACGCAAACTTGTTTTCTAGTAATCAACCATTTCCTTACGAACAATGGCCAGAAAACGCGCACTGCTATTCTCTAAACTCGAATTATCTTCCTAAATCGGATATTGTACAAGTCAGTTGGGTAGAAAGTTATAGAGGATTTGTTGGTTCTGAATTTCTTGATTATTTTTTTGAGAAACTCTTAGCTTTAGGTTCACCAAAAGAAGTGAGGATTATTTTTTACTTTTATTAGTTACAAAACTTAAACTATTCTGTTTGATTGGCTTGTAACCAACTGAGTAAATTAGCGATCGCACTAAAATCTCATAAAGCCTCACCCTATGCGATCGCCTGTGGTAGTTTAATTCACAAGTTAAACTATACTGCTTGATTGGCTTGTAACCAGTTGAGTAAGTCAGCGATCGCACTAAAATCTAATAAAGCCTCACTCAGTGCTTCCAATTGTTCTAAAGAAAGACTTTGAACTTGTTGACGAACTTCGTCGGGTAAATTTCCCACCCGCCTTTGCAGTTGTCGTAAGACAAGTATTTGTGTTTGTTCCTGTTTACCTTCCTGTTTACCTTCCTGTTTACCTTCCTGTTTACCTTCTTCCTTGCCTCTTTCGTAGCCAATGCGCTCGCCTGTGGTTATGTAAGGCATAGTAAGCTCCTGCTCGAATAACTTAAAGTTTTGCCAAAATTCTGTTTCTAATGCTTTTGGTAAAATCATAACCCAATCGATAAAACGATAGAGGTTACGAATGTCTCTTTCTTCTAGCCCTTTTTCGTAGAGTCGGCGAATTAAGCTGAATTTCCAATTTTTCCTTTCTCCTGGCTGTTTGCTGGTTTGCTGCGTTTTTAAATGCGCCATGACAACTGTCGCAAAAGGATTATCGCTGGTTTCTAATTCTGTCCAGCGATTTTGATAATCCAGTAATTTGACAGTGCCGAATTGAAAAACCAGACTGCAATCAGGATAATTGTAACTGTATTGATTCGGTCTCCAAGTAGAGTCAGCGTCACACAAAATTGCTAGGCTGATGGCTGGTTTGGCAAATTTATCAAAAATTCGCAGGTTGTACAAAAACATCCTTTCGGCGAAGTTATCTTCTGGTTTCGCCTGAATTTCGACATGAATTAACAGCCAAACTTCTTCCCCATCAATTTGCCAAACTTTGACTAATTTATCTGCATATCTTCTGCCAAGTTCGGCTTCGCGGGCTATTTGATTAAAGTCAACGACTCCCTCACGAGAGCCGTTGCTCTCCAAAACCGTGCTTAACAGTTTCCCGTTACACGGCTCCTCAGTGAAAAGGTGTTTGTCATACATACCTCATTACCCATTTATCCATGACTTTTTCAAGTCTTTTGGTGGGCTTAGGCTTGGCACTGTTACAGCCAGATTTAGTGCCATGACTGCCATCATTAGCAGTTTTTGTATCATGGCAATGTCTATGAAGAAGTTGCAGATTAGGAAAAGAATTCTTGCCACCAAGTGATTTAGGAATTCTATGGTCAACTTCCATCACATCATTCTCACGAAAAAACAAACCGCAGTGGGTACACTTTCCATGTTGCTGTTTCAGGAGTTTGGCTACCTGAGCAGGAACAAGTGGATTTTTATCCATTCTTGTACTCCAATAAACTAGGTTGCCGTCGTATGGAGACGATGAGCCTCTAACTTTTACATGGCGCACAATCGGGGTGTGGTCATGTTTGAGTAAACAAAGCGAATATTTCCCTTCGCTGTTGCTGGCAAAGACCCAGTTGTCACCGCCTACTGATTGCCAGTATCTTTTTGACACCCAATCATGATTCTTTTTGGGATGACGGTGTTTTGCCCAAGCCCTCAGCTTTTGGTACACCAAGTAATCCATTCGTGAATAGATTTCCTTGCTAATACCAAGTCTAAATGAGCGTGCATAGAACTGTAGAATAAAGAACATGGAAGAAAAAGACTCATGAGGAAGCAATGGCACGCCCTTTCAATCTAGAAGTTCAAGAAAGTGCTG
>NZ_JACJTB010000082.1 GCF_014698475.1 Nostoc spongiaeforme FACHB-130
ATGGTTCGGTTTCCTTCGAGCGAGCTTCGCTTTGCAGCGCCCCCTCTCTCAGGCACTTATCCAATATATCTAACCTTCCCCTCACTGTCAACCTCTTTTGGAAAAAATATTTTCACTCCCTATTATTTAGTTTTTGCGATTGCTACCCTATGGGGAGGCTCCGCCTACATCGTTTCTCCTCGCGGTAGACGGGTTAATGAATTGATCGCAAAGCTTAGAGCTAGACGACAAAACCAAGCTATAGACGTAATTTCAAGACTTGTGTATACAGCGTAGGGATATGGGAGAGTAGCACAAAAATTTTGGTCAACAGGGTTGAACTGCCTACCATATTCATCGGTAGACTTCAAGCTTTGATTTCGTTACTTTTATCTTGTAGTTTCCCTTTCCTTTTTGCTACCCCATCTCAACATAAGGCGTAGTGTATTTCACGCTTCGGTAAATCTGCTATGTCTGCCAAAAATGAGAAAAAAGGTAAATAAAACCATTTACCTTTTTCTTTTACTATCAGCTTTATGCTATTGTCTGAAACTTTTGTCAAGTGTCTAGACTACAAAAAAGTTTAATATACCAACCAACAGTACTAAAGCAATCCAGACTCCAGAACCTAGCCATAATAATCTTTTAGATTCAACCCAGTTTTGAGGGGTGGCATAGGCAACAGGAACGCCAACAACTAATACAAAAGACATCAAAACGAGAGCTACTAAAGCGAACTGGAATATTATGGTCATTTTTGCTTCTCCCAAGACAGCGTAATACTAAAGATAGAATATCCTAAAGGGCGACACTGGCAGTTTTTCCTTATTTGTTAACCTAGCAGAAATTGATACACTTTGGTTATTTGTCCTTTGTTTAGGTACTAAAGACTAATGACTAATGATCAATGACTATGGATTTAATTCTTTGCCATACAACGGCTGATTTTGATGCTTTAGGGGCGGCGGTCGGGCTGACTTGCTTGCTACCGGGAAGTAAGATTGTGTTAACAGGCGGCGCACATCCACCTGTGAGAGATTTTTTGGCGTTACATCGAGATGAGTATCCGCTGATTGAACGACGTTCAGTGAATCCGCAAACGATTCGTTCGATTACTGTAGTTGATACACAAAAGCGCGATCGCCTGGGTAAAGCAGCTGAATGGTTAGATTTACCCAGCGTGAAAGAAATTGTAGTGTATGACCATCACTTAGGGCAAGAGGGCGATATTCCGGCGACGCAATTGCATATTGCCCCGGTGGGTGCTTGCACAACTTTAATGGTGGAGCAATTACAACAACAGCAAATTTCCCTCACCCCGTCCCAAGCTACGGTGATGGCTTTGGGTATCCATGTTGATACGGGTTCCTTAACTTATGATTTATCGACAGCCAGGGATGCTTTAGCTTTGGCTTGGTTAATGCAGCAAGGCGCAAGTTTACCTGTGATTTCGACTTATCGTGATCCTGGTTTATCACCACAGTTGCAACAGTTATTAACCACAGCCTTACAAGAGTTGGAATATCTTTGCTTACGGGGTTATACGATCGCTTGGGTAACTTTAAAAACTGAGGCTTTTGTTCCTGGGTTATCAGGTTTAGCATCCCAAATAGTAGAATTAAGCGAAATTGATGCTTTACTGTTAGTCAATGAATATCCATTAGGGGAAGATGAATCAAGATTAACTGTAATTGGGCGATCGCAAATTCCTGGTGTCAATCTTAACTTGTTATTTCAACCTTTCGGCGGGGGTGGACATTCCCAAGCTGCATCACTCAACTTGCGGGGAGTGGATACACAAGCAACCTTAGAAGAACTTTTAGAAGGTTTAAAAGCCTCCATTCCCCATCCCCTCACAGCCAGAGATTTGATGTCATCCCCCGTCCGCACCATTCGCCCAGAAACTACTATTGCCGAAGCACAGCGAATTTTATTACGTTATGGACATTCTGGTTTATCTGTAGTTGATGCCCAAGGACAGTTAGTCGGCATTATTTCCCGGCGAGATTTAGATATTGCCTTTCACCACGGCTTTAGTCATGCGCCAGTCAAAGGTTATATGACTATCAATCTCAAAACCATCACCCCAGATACCACCCTGCCTCAAATCGAGTCGCTGATGGTGACTTATGATATCGGGCGTTTACCAGTCTTAGAAGATGGGCAATTAGTTGGTATCGTTACTCGTACCGATGTCCTACGGGAGTTACATCAAAACAGTGAGGAGTTTCAAACTTTCAATCCTCTTCACTCCCCACTCCCCACTCCCCACTCCCTACTCACCACTAACTTACAATCACGTCTTGCGCCTCAACTGTGGCAATTACTCACCAAAGCATCCCAAGCAGCAGAAAAACGCGGTTGGCATCTTTACCTAGTTGGTGGTGCTGTGCGGGACTTGCTGTTAGCCGAAACAGCAGACCAATTAATGATCAAAGATATTGATTTGGTTGTAGATGGCTTTCATAAATCAGCAGATGTTGGTGCTGGGGTGGAATTAGCAAAAGCATTGCAAGAACTTTATCCCGCCGCGCGGTTAGAAATTCATGGTGCGTTTCAAACTGCGGCTTTGTTATGGCACAAAGATGCAGAATTAGATTCGTTGTGGGTGGATATTGCCACCGCTAGAACAGAATTTTATCCTTACCCAGCCGCAAACCCTGAAGTTGAGGCGAGTTCTATTCGTCAAGACTTATATCGCCGAGATTTTACTATCAATGCACTGGCATTGCGGCTAACTTCTCCTCGTGCGGGTGAATTACTCGATTTCTTTGGTGGTTTATTAGATTTACAAGCCAAACAAATTCGGGTTTTACACGCCAATAGTTTTATTGAAGATCCTACGCGGATTTATCGCGGTGTGCGCTTTGCTGTGCGCTTTGGATTTGATTTTGAACCGCGAACAGAAGAATATATTCGTTATGCAATTAATAGTGGTGTTTACGATCGCACTGCTCAACACAATAGCAGAACTCCCGCTTTGCAAACTCGGCTGAAAACCGAATTGAAACATATCTTGGAAGCACCGTACTGGAAATCAGCTTTGGAATTACTCGATAATTTACAAGCTTTGCAGTGCATTCATTCCACCCTCACCTTAGATGCGGAACTTCTGCGTCAACTGCGGTTATTAGAACGCTGTCTGCACAGGTTTGATCCTCAACTTACCCTTGTCCACTGGCAAATGCGCCTAGAAGCTTTAATTGCCCACCTCAAACCAAAATATTGGAAAAAAGTCGCCAAAAATCTGCAATTACAAGACGATAGCATTCACCGCCTGCAAAATTTAGCCCAAGCGCAAGCAGAAGTTAGGGAATTATTACCTCAGTTGCAGCGTTCTAGTCAAATTGTGCAGTTACTAAAAAAATATGACTTGCCAATGCTGATTTTAATCGCCTTGCAAAGCCCGCGATCGCTCAGAAAACAAATTTGGCATTACTTAACAGTATTGACTCACATCCAACCCATTCTAAATGGTAACGACCTGAAGCAATTAGGCTACAAGCCAGGCCCCCAATATCGTCAAATTCTTGATGATATTCTTGCCGCTACGTTAGATAGAGTAATTACAAATAAAATAGAAGCAGAACAGTTTTTAAGTACAAATTATCCCAAATAACCAGTTATTTTATAGATGAAATTATGCAAATCCAAACACCAAAAAAACACTACACTCCCGAAGAATATCTCCAACTAGAAGAGACATCCGAATTTAAACATGAATACTACGATGGGGAAATTGTGTCAATGGCAGGTGGAACTACAAACCATAACGAAATTTCTTTAAATTTCTGCACTAATTTCAAATTTAATATGCGGGGTAAAAATTACAAAATTTATATGGGTGATGTGAGATTGTGGATATCTCGTTACCGCATCTATACTTATCCTGATGCTATGGTGATTGAAGGAGAACCAATATATGAAGGCAATAGTACTACTACAGTCACAAATCCTCAAGTTATTGTAGAAGTATTATCTAAGTCGACACAGAGCCATGATAAAACTGATAAATTTAGATTTTACCGTTCTATTTCCAACTTCAAAGAATATATTATAGTTAATCAATATGAATATTTAGTTGAGCATTATGCTAAAAATGCTAATAATCAATGGGTATTAACAGAATATGAGTCACTAGACGCAGTTTTATCACTCCAAACAGTAGATTTTGCTATTTCTTTGAGTGATATTTATGAAGGTGTGAATTTGTCCACAGTTGGAGAAGAGATTTAATTTTTGTGACACATACTACATCTTTGTGAATATTTTTCGCTTTCCGTAATGCTTTTGTGCTACACTGTAGTCTATATCAAACCTCATCGCATATCATCGAGATAGCTGAAATGAAGTAGTACCAGACAAAAATTCTCAAAACCGAATAAATACGCCAAGTTTGACAGGGTTACTTCAAATAATAATGAGCTAGAATTTTTGTTTTTATCTTCAATATTTTGATTTTAACCACATTTATCTGTGGTTGATTCTTCATGCAGATGTGATTGCATCGGAATATTTTGTCTGTTCAATTCACCCGGAATCTTCGTGCATAGATGGGTGAAAGTTGATGATTTGAGGTTTGGTAAGAATGCAGAAAAAATCAATATTAATCGCTGAGAATTTAAGTTGTGAACTCAGTGATATGCAGCCATTATTTTCAGGGATTCAAGCTAGTATTGCAATAGGCGATCGCATTGCTTTAGTTGGTCGCAATGGTATTGGTAAATCAACGCTATTGAAGATAATTGCAGGACAAATTCAGCCTAAATCCGGTTCGGTATTTCGGCAGGGTAGTGTTTACTATTTACCTCAAATTAGCACTATTCAAGAATCAATTAATGCAGATACAGTGTTGAATTATTTAATTTCAACTTCTGATGAATGGTGGGAAATTGCGGAAATTTTGCAAACCCAATTCAACACAACCATTGATTTATCCTTACCAATGGCTAATTTAAGCGGTGGAGAATTGACAAAATTATTTTTGGCAATTGGTTTAGCACAGCAGCCAAACTTATTGTTGCTAGATGAACCAACAAATCATATAGATTTACCTACATTAGAAAACTTGAGACAGTTTCTGGTAAATTTTGCTGGTGCTTATGTCATTGTCTCCCACAAACCTTTTTTCTTAGATCAAGTAACTAATGTGACTTGGGAACTTACCCCCCATCAATTAAAAGTATATGGAGGCAATTTTTCTCATTATCGACGACAAAAGCAAATAGAATTAGAAGTGGCAATGCGATCGCACGAAGTAGCAAGAAAGGAACTGAAACGCACCCAAGCTACAGCAATGCAAGAACAGCAACGCGCCGCCCAAGCACAACGTCAAGGTCGAGCCAAGCTTCTGAATGGTAGTATTGATAGAATGGCGGCTGGATTAATTAAAACTAAAGCCGAAGCCGCAGCAGGAACAGCTAAAACAAAACATGAAGCGGCTGTAACTAAAGCAACCCAAAAAGTTGCAGAGACAAAAATTAAAACTACCAAAGTCACCAGCATTAATTTAGAGGAAACAAACTATAAACACAGAAATTTAATTGCTATTCAAGGTGCCAATCTTTGGGTGGCTAATCGGCTACTAATCCAAAATATTCAGTTACATATTTCTTCTGGTGAACGTATTGCTATTATTGGGGCAAATGGTTCAGGTAAATCGACTTTTGCTAAAGCTATTTTGGGAATGGAGAAGGAAACAGTGTTATTAGAATCAGGTGAGATTTTAATTACACCTGTCATGAAAGCTGTTTATCTCGACCAAACTTATCAACTCGTAAATCGTCAGCAGACAATTCTCGAAAATATGCAATCTGCTAATTCCAATTTGAGTTATCAGTTATTGCGTCAACAACTAGGACACTTTTTATTTAAATATGATGATGTGCATAAATCAGCATCTGTGTTAAGTGGTGGCGAGTTGGCTAGACTAGCGATCGCTATGATTAGCATATCCGAAATTGACTTGCTAATTCTCGATGAGCCAACTAATAATCTTGATATTGAAACTGTAGAACAAATGGTCATCGGCATCAATGAATATCAAGGCGCTTTATTAGTCATTTCTCATGATATTGATTTTTTAAGTCGCATCAATATTAACCACAGTTGGCAAGTGAAACAGCAAAGTTTACAAATGACAAACTACTTACCCAATCAGCTTGAGCAATATTATCAAGAAATTGGTCAGTGTTAAAGTTTTAATTCAGCGCGATTGCATGATGGCGAATGTGATCAGAAATAAAACTAGCAATAAAATAGTAACTATGGTCATAGCCAGGTTGGTAACGTAAGTTGAGGGGTTGATTTACAGAAGCACAGGCTTGTTCAAATATTTCTGATTTTAGTTGTTCAGTTAAAAATTTATCTGCCGTGCCTTGGTCAATTAAAATGAGACTATGATAGCCTAATTGTTTGATTAATTCACTGGCATCATAAGCACGCCAACTATCTTGATGATTGCCTAAATAACCATTAAAAGCCTTTTGTCCCCAGGGACAATTCATTGGTGCAGCGATGGGTGCAAAAGCAGATACTGATTTATATTGTTGGGGATTACGTATAGCACAAACTAACGCCCCGTGTCCCCCCATAGAATGACCAAAAATACCTTGTTTGTCTGCTTGGATGGGGAAGTTAGCTGCAATCACCGCAGGTAATTCTTTGACAATGTAACTATACATTTGATAGTGCGATCGCCAAGGTTCTGCGGTAGCATCAATATAAAATCCTGCACCTGTGCCGAAATCCCAAGCATCATCTTCACCAGGAATACCTGTATTGCGGGGGCTAGTATCTGGTGCTACTAGCATTAAACCATGCTCGGCGGCGTAACTTTGCGCCCCAGCTTTGACCATAAAATTTTCTTCTGTACAAGTCAAACCAGAGAGGAAGTAGAGGACTGGTACTGGTTTTTGTGCGGCTTGGGGAGGCTGATAAACAGCAAAGCGCATTTCACTGTGACAAGTTGCGGAAGTATGAGAGTAAAAGCCGAGTTTACCGTCAAAGCATTTATATTCGGAGATAGTTTGCAGATGCGTCATGATTTGTATAGCGAATTTGTGGCGATCGCTATTATTCCATTAAATCATCGCTTGCAGGTTCACCAGGATAAAAGCGATCGCTTAAAATTTCTTCTAAAGAATAAGGGCAATTGTGGGGGAAAGTTTTTATGGGGAGGTTAGTTTCTCCAGCAGCTAAAGCAATCGCTTTTATATAAGCCTTCTCCACAATCTCTAGTAAATATGATTGTAAGCTAGGATTTTCTGCGAGTATTTCCGCAGTATCTAAACGTTGAATGCGAATTGTCGCTAACCAACTGCGGCTGCGTTTTGTCGATTGATATTCCCATTTTAATAAATGTGCAATTAATATGCTGAGGCGATTTCGCAATTCTTGGCGTTCCTTTCTCCCCAATGATTTAATTTCCTCGATTAAATTGGATAAGTCAAGTTGATGCCATTGTTGATGACGTAGTAAATCAGCTTGTTGCTGACTCCAAGCATAAAAATCAGTTTCATAGAGATTTGTGTGTTTATTTTGTGGTGTTTGCATAATTAAACTTGATTCTATTTCTCTGCCATTAAATCATTGTCAATAGCTAAACTACTGCTGAAGTTGTGCTTGCAGCATTTTCCGAAAAGCGCGTTTAGTTTGAGTTTCGCCTTGAGTTTTGCATTGGGCTAAAAAATCATAAACCATTGATTTAGTTAATATCGCAAATGTATTACTAGTTTCTGATTCTCTGTATTCGCCTTGTTCTAAAAGGTAAATAGTTAATTTTGTCCCGTTGTAACGCCAAAATTCAGGAACTTTCATATCCTGATACATTTGTTTTTTATTGATATCTGTATGGGTGATATCTACTTCTAAAATTAAATCTGGAGGTGGATCTATTGCTAAATTGACTATTTTACCTCTCACCGCAGGCTCATTTTGAATGTAGTAACATTTATCCGGTTCTGCACCTACTTTTAATCCTGGTATTTTTAGTGTAGTTGAAGCCATACTTTTGATATTAAGGTTCAGTTCCTCAGTCAAAAGATGAATCAATATACCAATATTTTCACTACCACTTTCATGTTCTTCTAAAGGTGTCATAATCTCCAACATTCCCTGATAATATGTCAGTCGGGCTGCACGATTATCACCCAAAGCATCAAGAATTTGCTCATAAGCATCCCAACTAATGTTATGCAGCGTGACACGCTTTTCTGCAAGTGGTGTTTCTTGAGGATTGCTTATCACTTCACTGGTAGTAATCATTTGCATCTCCCAAGTTTGGTAGTAATTAAATTAATTAGGTGTAGGTTGGGTGGAGGAACGGAACCCAACATTCACGCATACTTTGTTGGGTTACGCGATCGCTACACCCAACCTACTATTCTCTTAACTGAATCTAAAACGTTACAACACTGCGAATAGATTCACCTTTGTGCATTAATTCTAAAGCATGATTAATTTCTTCAATTGGCATTACATGGGTAATTAAATCATCAATATTAATTTTGCCATCCATATACCAATCAACAATTTTCGGTACATCTGTGCGTCCTCTTGCACCACCAAAGGCTGAACCTTTCCAGACTCTACCTGTGACTAATTGAAACGGACGTGTGCTGATTTCTTGTCCTGCGCCAGCCACGCCAATAATGACACTGACACCCCAACCTTTATGGCAGCATTCTAATGCTTGACGCATCACTTTGACATTACCGATACATTCAAAGGTGTAGTCTGCGCCGCCTTTAGTTAAATCAACTAAGTAACTAACTAAATCACCTTCCACTTCATTAGGGTTGACAAAGTGCGTCATTCCAAACTTTTCGGCTAAGGCGCGTTTGCTGGAATTAATATCTACCCCCACAATCATATCGGCTCCTACCATCCGCGCACCTTGGATGACGTTTAAGCCAATACCACCCAAACCGAAGACTACAACTTTTGCGCCTGGTTCTACCTTGGCGGTATAAATCACTGCACCTATACCTGTGGTGACACCACAGCCAATGTAACAAACCTTATCAAAGGGTGCATCTTCTCGAATTTTAGCGACAGCAATTTCTGGTAGTACGGTGTAGTTAGCAAAGGTGGATGTACCCATATAATGGTGAATCATTTCGCCACCAATGCTAAAACGACTCGTACCGTTGGGCATTACACCGCGTCCTTGGGTAGAGCGAATTGCTTGACAGAGATTGGTTTTGAGGCTGAGACAATATTCACATTGACGACATTCTGGGGTGTAGAGTGGGATGACATGATCTCCTGGTTTGACGCTGGTAACACCAGCACCCACCTCTACAACTACACCAGCGCCTTCATGACCTAAAATTGCCGGAAATAAACCTTCAGGATCAGCACCAGACAGCGTATAAGCATCGGTATGACAAACTCCCGATGCTTTAATTTCTACTAAAACCTCTCCAGCTTGTGGCCCTGATAATTGCACAGTTTCAATAGTTAGCGGCTTTCCCGCGCCATAAGCTACTGCGGCTTTAACTTCCACGAGTTAGCCCTCCTAGATATCAGTTGTATTAATAAAATCTTATGGGTTTATCTCGATTGATGCTGAGAAGAATCTTTTTTATCTAAAATTGCATTTTCTTGTGAGATTGGTACATTAGTTACAGGCGGCAAACTTGGAAGATGATATCTATCTACCGCATGAATTTTATAATTTTGTCAACATCTCAGTTAATTCTAATTCTACAAAGCTTATGAACCCTGCCCTAACGAAAATTGGCGCTCAAATGTCCAACCTCACTGGTGTACGAGCGATTATGAAGGACATTGTAGAAACGTTGCAAGCGAGTCAGGGGCAGGAGTTAATTAATTTAAGTGCGGGAAATCCGTTGATTTTGCCAGAGGTGGAACAGTTGTGGCGCGATGCAACGGCGGAACTGTTGGCGAGTGCGGAATATGGGGAAGTGGTTTGTCGCTATGGCGCAAGTCAAGGTTATGCGCCGTTAATTGAAGCGATCGCTAATGACTTCAACAAACGCTATGGTTTAAACTTAACCTCTCGCAATATCTTAATTACTCCCGGTAGCCAAAGCCTTTATTTCTACGCGGCAAATTCCTTTGGTGGTTCCGCCAGCAACGGTGAACTGCGCCAAATTGTTTTACCACTTAGCCCCGACTACACAGGCTATGGCGGCGTGTGTTTGCAACCAGAGGCGTTAATTGCTTACAAACCAACGCTGGATATAGACGCAGCTAACCACAAGTTTAAGTATCGCCCTGATTTTAGCCAATTGGCGGTGTCAGAACAAACTGGTTGTATTATCTTCTCCCGTCCATGCAACCCCACTGGTAACGTCCTCACAGCCGATGAAGTCAATAAAATTGCTGCCCTCGCGGCAAATTATAATGTACCTGTGTTGATTGATTCTGCTTACGCGCCCCCTTTCCCGGCGTTGAACTTTACAGAGATGCAGCCCATATTTGGGGACAATATTATTCACTGCATGAGTTTGTCGAAAGCAGGATTACCAGGGGAACGTATTGGTGTCGCTATTGGTGATGAAAAATTCATTCAAGTTCTCGAATGCTTCCAGACAAACTTGTGTATTCATGCTTCTCGTTATGGACAAGCGATCGCCTCTCGTGCGATCAACTCCGGTAAACTAGGAGAAATTGCTACACAAGTTATTCGACCTTTTTACCAAAACAAATTTGCAGTTCTGGAAACTACTCTAGATGCTGCTATGCCTAAAGATTTACCTTGGTTCCTCCACCGTGGTGAAGGCGCAATCTTTGCATGGTTATGGTTAAAAGATTTACCCATCACTGATTGGGAATTTTACCAAGAACTCAAAAAAGTCGGAGTTATTGTTGTTCCTGGTAGTACCTTCTTCCCCGGTTTGCAAGAAGAATGGTCACACAAACACCAATGTTTACGCATTAGTTTGACTGGTAGCGATGCTGAGATTGTAGCTGCGATGCAACGTCTCGCCAAAGTCGCCGAGCAAGTTTATCAGCGTGCTGTGGTGAGTGCGTAAGGAAGGCAAGAGGCAGAAGGCAGGAGGTAAAAGTCTTACTATGCCTGGTTTCGTGCTTTATACTTTGACTGCTATATTCTCGCGCCAGGCGACTGAAGTCGCGGCTACACGGACGAAACCCGCCTACGCGGGTTCTAAAACCTTAATTTTTTTAGTCCGCGCAGGCGGACTTTGTTTTTATAGCCGCGAATTCCATTCGTCGGGGCTATGTGCTATTGACCTTTGACTATTAACCAATGACCAAAAAACAGAAGAATCAAAAAACTGAAAAAAAATCCCAACTCCCAACTCCCAACTCCCCACTCCCCAATTTAGATGATTGGTTGGCAATTGGAAAAATTGTTGCGCCTCAAGGGTTGGCTGGGGAATTACGAGTTTATCCAGAAACGGATTTTCCCGAACGCTTTGAAGTACCGGGAACACGTTGGTTATTGCGTCCTGGCCAGAAAGAACCGCAACCAATAGAATTATTAGACGGGCGGTATTTGGAAGGAAAAAACTTGTATGTGATTAGCATCGCTGGGGTTGACAATCGTAACCAAGCTGAGGAATTGCGTGATTGTAGGTTATTTGTGCCGGCAAGCGATCGCCCCGAATTAGGCGAAGATGAATATCATGTTGTGGATTTAATTGGTTTGGAAGTTTTCTTACAAACATCCGGTGAATTGTTAGGGAAAGTGGTAGATGTCATCCCTGCGGGTAATGATTTACTCGAAGTGGAATTACTTAATCATGAAAAAGCTAACAAAAAAGTTTTAATTCCCTTTGTCAAAGAAATCACACCAGTCGTAGATATTGCATCTCGGCGCGTGGAAATTTTACCGCCACCAGGTTTACTTGATATCAATTAAAGATTGGCTTTCTTCTAACTGCTGGGCTGCACCACCCGGTTGCGAAAAAACTAACGTTGTTAGTCCTACTGCTAACATTCCCAACCCAGCTAAGGCTAACATAGCTGTGCGTTTTTTCAACTTCATGGCAGCTAGTAAAATTTCAATGAAAGAAGCTTTACCCGTAACAGGAATTGATTTAAGTGCTGCTAAAGCTGATGCTGCATTAGGATAGCGGTCTTTCCAGTTAGGTTGTACCATCCTCCATAACCAAGACCTAAAACTAGGATGGAATTGATTTTTTAATTGGGGAAATTGTAAACCACTATAACCAATATTCGCTGTTTGGGCATTGGTGAGTAAGCAAATCAATGTTGTCCCCACACTATATAAATCTGAAGCTGTTGTCAAAGCATAACCAAACTGTTCTTCTGGAGGAATAAAACCAGGAGTACCAGCAGATAAGGTAGTGAAAGCGATTTTGGCATTTTGTTGGCGAGCCAAACCAAAATCAACTAAATAAGCATTTAGTTGTTCGTCAAATAAAACATTTTCTGGTTTAATATCCCGATGAATAATTGGGTCAATTTGTTGTTGCAAATAAACCAAAATTTCTAAAAGTGAGATGGCTATCTGCTTAACTTCCATCGGAGAAAAGTTATCTTTTGTCCCCAAAGGTACAGCATTTTTATACTCTTGGACTAAATAAAAATTATTTGAGGTTGCAAAAGAATTTATATAGCGGGGAATGCGGGGATGCTGGAGTTTTTGCAGGATAGCAATTTCACGTTCGTAAGCTTTTGAACCTGCCCAATCAGTAGTTTCATGGGCAAGATTGAACTCTTTGATGACTACTGGTTGTTGAGATTTACAGTCAGTTGCAAGATAAGTAATGCGTTTATCTGCGTGATTCCGTCCTAGTTCTCGAATCACTTGATAGCCTTGCACAGAAAAATCTGCATAGTGACTGACGGGAATTGTCCCTTTATTACGCACATCAAGCTCCATTAAGTACCACCTGAGTTTGATTCTGTCAAGGTGCAATCAAAATAAAAGGTACTCACCCGGTAAATGAAGTATGAAGTCTGAAAGAGAAAGCAGAATTCAGAAGTAAAATCATCTTGATGTCGGACTAGAAAACCTAGATAGTCTACTTCACTAATTTGAAACTCTCTGTAAATACAGAAGTTAACACTTCAGACTTCACACTTCAGACTTTATACTTGTGTCAACCAATTGATCATTTGGGTGTTGACAATATCTGGAACTTCATCGTGGGGACAATGACCGGCGTTAGGAATGGGAATAATTTTGATATCTTTGCCATTCCCACGCGCCTCTTCGTAAATCTTCGCCCCTGTAATGGGTGTCCAAGGGTCATCAGCGCCCCAAATCACTAATAAAGGACGTTCGACTTTGGGTAAAAGTTCCTCTGGGCTAGGGCCTGGCGGCGCTGTCAGGATGGAAGCAAATACTTGTTGCGCTCCTGGGTCGCAAGAAGGTGTATAAAGTAAATTAACTAATTCATCAGTAACAGCAGCCCGGTTGCGGTAAACCTGATATAAAGTGCGGCGAATTTGAGATTTTTGGCGGATGCGGTTAAAGACAAATTTACCAGTAAGAGGCGATCGCACCACACGATTAAAAGTCGCCATCACAATACGTAGTGGTGGGTTTAATTCGTGGGGACGATGACTCAAACCACCTGCTGAATTAATTAACACCCCAGCAGCACTAATTTCAGGATGTTCTGTTAATACTATCAAGCTAATCAGTGCGCCAATGGAGTTCCCGATAAATACCGCAGGTTCTTGAATATGCACCGTCCAAAAATCTTTGAGTAATTCTACCCAGATTTCTACACAGTAATTTAATGGTGGTTTATCAGAACCGCCAAAACCCAACAAATCTACAGCATATACCCGATAACCAGCCTCGGCTAACACCGGGATATTTTTCCGCCAATGTCCAATAGAAGCCCCAAAGCCATGCACCAATACTAAGGGCTTGCCTGTACCCATGACGGTATATTGAATTTTATGCCCCTGCCAAGTCCAAATAAATTTTTCTAAATCGACTGATGGTAGTTGCTGGGTTGTTAAGGTCATTATTAAGATTCCTAAACTATTACTTTATATAGTAAAGTCTAGAGAATTTATGTAGGTTGGTTGAGGCGAGGCAAAACCCAACTTAATACTATTTGCTATCAACGAATGCTTTAGTGCGATCGCTTAGTTTAGTTAGTGAAGTAACGCACAAGCGATCGCACTGTTCTGCTCGATGATTATAATACGCGAGAAGTTGATAGCTAAGGGGCAATGCCAAAAAAAAATCAGAGAATTAAAAGCAATGGTGGCAAAAGCTGGGTATATCCTTCAGCCAGGACGAGGCAAAGGCAGTCATACATTTTGGAAACATCGAATGCTACCGGAAGAACCTCTGACTATTCCTGGCAAAGATGGTGATGATGCTCCACTATATTTAGAAAGAGGTATTCAACGAGTACTGAAAAAGTTGGAAGAACTCGAAAAACTTGCAAACGAGGAAGATGAGGAATGATCTATCACTACAGCATGGTGATTCAATGGTCACAAGAGGATCAACTTTTCTTGGTTCACTTGCCTGAGTTTCCCTGGCAACAATTTCATACTCATGGTAGGACTTACGAGGAAGCTGCCAAAAATGGTCAGGAAGTAATTGAAGCTTTTGTAGAAATGCTGATGGAAGATAATATCCCACTGCCAGAACCCCGAATGCTGCCTACAAAACCGTTGCAAGTGGCTTAATTAAATTAAGGGAGACAAGGGGGACAAGGGAGAGACTGACAGGTGTAGATTTTTTACAATTAGGAGGAGTTAAAACGGTAGAAATCGTTAACAGGAGTAGAAGGAAAAGAACTCCAGCGAAGAAGTTGAATAGGAAGATGGTTGAGTAAATTAGCAATCAGG
>NZ_JACJTB010000083.1 GCF_014698475.1 Nostoc spongiaeforme FACHB-130
CATGTTGCCGCTAAAATCACCAGTCATACTCTACGCCTTTTTCTGCGTCAGCGTTTTGGTATTGATGTGCTTACTTTTGAACAGCATCCTCTGGCTTCATTCACATAAGGCGTAAAATATACAATCACGTTAATGCCAAGGGAGCAGGAAGCAGGGGGAAAGACAGTTGTTTTGAAGCAGATAAATTGGATAATTTATTTTCTGAATTCCCTAATTTCCCCTACTTCAGACTTCATTCAACATCTTTGATGCGAGTTTTCCGTTCTAAAATTTCCTTCAGTACTAATGTGACGACTGCTAACAGTGCTAATAATACAGCAGCAGAAAAGGCGGCTTCGGTTTCATATTGTTTGTAAGCATCTTCCACAAACAATGGTAAACTTTGAGTCTTGTCAGCAATGTTACCGGAGACTACCGAAACAGCACCGAATTCGCCCATTGCTCTGGCGTTGGTCAAAATTAAGCCGTAAAGTAATCCCCAACGAATGCTAGGTAGTGTGACGCGCCAAAATATTTGCCAATCTTTTGCACCCAAGGTTTTAGCTGCTTCTTCTTGGTCGCTACCAAATTCTTCTAACACAGGAATGACTTCTCGTGCGACAAAGGGCATACTGACAAATGCTGTCGCCAATACCATCCCCGGAAAGGCAAAGATAATTTTAATATCGTGGGCTTGCAAAAAAGGGCCAAACCAGCCATTTCTGCCGTAAAGTAAAACAATCATTAACCCGGCAACTACGGGTGAGATGGAAAAGGGTAGGTCGATAATACTTAAAACTATGGCACGACCAGGAAATTTATGCCGCGCGATCGCCCAAGCTGCACACAAGCCAAATACGGTATTTAATGGCACCGCAATTAAAGCCAATATTAACGTTAGCCAAGCTGCATGGAGAAACGCTGGGTGGGTTAAGTTGGCAAAAAACGGGCCGACTCCTTTTTTAAAGGCTTGGACAAAAACGTTAATTGCTGGGATGTATTGAATTAAAGCTAAATAACCAATTGCGATCGCAATTAAAACTGTCGGAACCCAACTTTTCTGTTGTTTGCGGTTAAATCTTGGCTCATTTACTGTCATATCTTCTAGCCCACGCTTGTAAGAAATTAATTGCCAATAGCAGTATTAACGAAATTGTCAACAAAACCACACCAATCACAGTAGCGCCAGAATAGTCATACTGCTCTAATCTCTGGAAAATCAACACCGGCGCAATTAAATCTTGAAAGGGTGTATTAGAAGAAATAATTACTGTTGAGCCATATTCACCAACTGCACGGGAAAAACCCAAAGCAATACCCGTCAAAATTGTCGGAAATAAAGGCGGTAAAATGACTTTCCAAAAGGTTTGCCATTGGGAAGCACCCAAACACCAAGCCGCTTCCTCAATGTCATGTTCCATTTCTTGCAATACAGGTTGGACAGTCCTCACCACAAAAGGTAGGGAAATAAATATCATGGCTACACCTACACCCAAGCGAGTGAAAGATACTTTAATTCCCAATGGGCTTAACAGTGAACCAATCCAGCCATTATCGCTGTAAACTGTTGCCAATGTTAAACCCGCTACAGAAGTTGGTAGGGCAAAAGGTAAATCTACTGTGGCATCAACTAGCCTTTTTAATGGAAAGTCGTAACGCACCAAAACCCAGGCGATTAAAGTCCCAAATAAACCATTGAGTAACGCCGCCCCGATAGATGTCACAAAAGTTACGTTATAAGTAGCTAAGGCAACATCGCTAGTGGCAATTTCCCAAAATCTAGCAGGTGGTTCTGTACTGGCTTTTAAGAACATAGCTGCTATGGGCAGAAACAACATCACTGTTAGGTATGCCAAAGTAATGCGCCATGTCCAAGGTAAATGAATCAACTGATGCAGAAATTTCTGCCAAACAGGAGTTTCAGCAACAAGGTCTTGAGGTGAGGATGGGGAAGATACAGCCATAAATAATATCAATTTTTCCTGTGTGATTGGTCATTGATCATTGGTCATTTGTCATTGAAAAATAAAGCCTTAATATCCGTTTATTGTTCATTGACTCTTGACCGTTGACTCTTGACTATTTATCTTTTCTTTTGGGCTTGAATCTTGTCAAAAACACCGCCCTCGGCAAAGAATTTCTTGTCAATTTCACTCCAACCACCGTAATCTTGCACTGTGCCTAATGTTTTAACGCTGGGGAATTTGTCTTTGACTTCTTTAGTTTGGGCTACAGTTTCATCAACTGGTCGGAATCCCAATTTGGCAAACTCTTGTTGTGCTTCTGGAGTATAGAGAAATTTTACGAAAGCTTCTGCAACTTCTCGATTACCATGCTTATCAACGTTTTGATCTACCACAGCAACTGGGTTATCGATAGAAATATTCACATCAGGGACAATGTAATTTACTTTTTGGCCCTTCTGTTCTGCTAAAACAATTTCATTTTCGTAGTTGATTAAAGCATCACCTTGACCTTGCTTGAAAAATGCGTCAGTCGCTTCGCGGGCATCTTTAGTCAAAAGTGGTACGTTATTATACACTTTGGTAACAAATTCCGTGGCTTTAGCATCATCTCCACCGGTTTTAATAGCCGAATTCCATAGTGCTAAAAAGTTCCACTTCGCTACACCAGATGTTTTTGGGTCAGCAGTAATTAATTTTACGCCGTCTTTTGCTAAATCTGTCCAAGTCTTGATGTTTTTAGGATTACCTTCACGAGTAACGATCGCCGCAACAGATTTCGATACAATACCATTATTGGGAACTTCAGTTTCCCATCCTGGTTGAATTAGTCCGGCTTTTTGAATTTTTTCTGTATCTCCAGCCAATGCTAAGTGAACTACATCTGCTTCTAAACCATCGATGACGGCGCGAGTTTGAGAACCAGAACCGCCATAGCTTTGCTTGAAGGTGACAGTTTGGTTATGCTCTTGTTTCCACTTTTCTACAAACTTGGGAATAATGGCTTCGTGAGCTGCTTTAGTCACCGCAAAGGAAACTAATGTGATTTCCACATTGGATTTATTTGCTGAAACTGTACTAGCCGAAGGACTGCCATCGCCAGAATTACTGCTGCTATTTCCACCAGAGCAGGCGGCCAGCGCCACACTCAAAATAGCTCCTACCAAGGTGAGCGATATAAAACCTTTAAGGGAATTGAGTCTGAACCGATATGGTCTATTCTGAGTTCGTTGCATGGGACGCTGCCAAAATTTCATTCCTTGCTTCCTCTTAATCTACGGTAAATTGATGTGTATGTGTTTATATAAGATTTATGTTACTGGATGATTGCACGTATTAATCATGTTTGATCGCAAATTCAATCAAAAATTCACATTCTCTATCGGGAATAAGGGGATTTTAGCAGTTTTGTTGGAAATTAAAAAATGTAGCGAATAATGCGATCGCTACATTTGGATGATTCTACGTTTTTGTGTATGCCTTTCCTGATTATGTAGATAGCTTAAATTTGTAATTTTTAATTCTCCGCATTTTAAGCTATTTGTGTTGCTACAATCACTTGTGCTTCTCGCAGGACTTTCTCGTCCCATAAATAACCCTTGACTACTTCCTGAATCACCGTATTTTCTGCCAGATGGGTTTTGACTTCGAGTCCCACAGCATACATGATTTGGGAATCAAATAATTTACCATGTTCAGCACTCGGTAAATGCCCCGTCCCTCGTGGGCGGTCTTTTAACTCAGCACTCTTCATAAAGCAATTTCCGCTTGCATCACAGTTGTGTCGCTGGTAGGTTGCAGATGAAAGCCTAATTTTTCACAAACTCGCTGCATTCCGTAATTATCAGAGAGGATATTGGCTGTAACTCGGCCGATATGTTCTTGACGACCAACTTGCAGTAAGCGCCTAACGAGTTCTGTACCTAAACCTTGACACTGATAGCGATCGCTGACAATCATAGCGAATTCTGCCGCATCTGTACCGTGCAGTTTACTCAATCGCCCAACTGCTAAAATCTGCCGCATTCCGGTTTCTGAGTCTTGATGTTCTACTACCAATGCCATTTCCCGGTCATAATCAATAAAGCAAATCCGGGTGAGGCGTTCGTGGGTGATGCGTTGACTCAATTTAATCAGGTGAAAGTAACGAAAATAAACGCTTTCTTCGGAAAGGGTTTGGTGAAACTGTACCAGTAACGGCTCATCTTCTGGACGAATCGGACGGATGGTCACTGACATCCCATTTTTCATCGTCCAGTTGTCGATGTATTGGGTGGGATAGGGACGAATGGCTAATTTTGGTAGTTGTTCTTCTGTAACATCTGGTGGGTGAAGGAGAACACGCCCATCTAAAGCAATCAATCCTCCAGAGTTGACGGCGGTTGGCGGAATTGCCAGCAAGGGGTTGATGTCAATTTCTTTAATCCACGGTTGTTCTACTACCAGTTGGCTAAATGCAACCATCAATTGTTCTAGGGCTGCCATATCTACACTTTGCCGTCCCCGCACACCTTTGAGGGCTTTGTAAATTTTGGTGTGTTCCATCATCCGTCGTGCCAAAGTTGTGTTTAAGGGAGGTAGAGCGATCGCTCGATCCTGAAATACTTCTACTAGCTGTCCCCCTGCACCAAATAACAACACTGGCCCGAATTGGGGATCAAGACTACTACCAATAATCAATTCGTAGCCGTCGGTTTTCACCATTGGCTGTACTGTTACACCTAAAAAAAGTGCTGAGTTTTGAGTGCTGAGTGCTGAGTGCTGAGTGCTGAGTTTTGAGTAGTGGGGGTCTTTGGCTATTTTTTCTTCAACGGAGGATTTGATGGTGCGATAGGCTTGTCTGACTGCTTCCGCATCCCGCAGATTTAATTGCACACCGCCGACATCGGTTTTATGGGTAATGACATGAGAATAAAGTTTGACAACTACGGGATAGCCAATACTCTCAGCACATTTAACCGCCTCATCCTCAGTTGTAGCCACGCAAGTTTCCACAACAGGGATGCCGTAAGCTGCTAATATTTGCTTTGATTCAAACTCGGTGAGAATGGTTCGCCCATCTTGACGCGCGGAGGTGATAATCTTTGCGACTAAGTTTCGGTCTGGTATCCCCGATTGCGGATCAACTGCTGGCAAAACTGGTGTTTCATAGATACCCCGCAGGTTATAGCTAGATTGCCACATATAACTAAATATGCGGGTGGCTGTATCTGGATAGCGATAAGTAGGAATAGATTGACGATTTAAAATTGTTTCGCCGGCGGTGACTTCTGCACCACCCATCCAACTGGCAAGAATTGGTTTACCAGGAATTTGGGCGTAGGGTTTCAATTGTTCCGCAGTTTGGGTAGGGTCGGTCATGGCTTGGGGTGTGAGAATAACCAACAAGCCGTCACTATTGGGATCTGTGGCTGCTATTTCTAAAGCTTGGGTATAACGTTGGGGGTCAGCATCCCCCAGAATATCAATCGGGTTATTATGACTCCAATGAGTCGGGAGTATTTTATCAAAAGATGCGATCGCATCTGGTGAAATTGTCGCTAATTCCCCACCAGCTTCAATCAACGCATCGGTCGCCAAAACTCCCGGCCCGCCTGCATTCGTTAAAATGGTCAAGCGTGGCCCCTTGGGACGTGGCTGTTTTGCCAAAACTTCCGCCACATCAAATAAGTCAGAAATACTATTGACTCGCAACACCCCACAGCGCCGGAAAGCTGCATCTAACACCGCATCACTTCCAGCTAAAGCCCCTGTATGAGATGCTGCGGCTTTGGCGGCTGCTTCTGTGCGTCCGGCTTTAATCACAATAATCGGTTTAGTGAGGGCAACTTCTCGCGCCGCAGAAATAAAAGACCGCGCATCCCCAATAGATTCCATGTAAATCACAATACTTTTGGTGTGTGGGTCATCACCGAGATAGTAAATCAAGTCACCCCAGCCCACATCCAACATTGAACCGATGGAAACAAAGGCACTAAAACCGACGTTTTCTTGAAAACTCCAGTCTAAAATCGCCGTACATAAAGCCCCACTTTGACTAATAAAGCCCACATTGCCGGGACGCGCCATTGCACTGGCAAAGGTAGCATTTAACCCACTCAAGGGACTCATTACCCCTAAGCAGTTCGGGCCGATGATACGAATGTTACCGCGACGGGCTTGGGCGAGAATTTGCTGTTCTAAAGCGATACCAGCTGCACCAGCTTCTTTAAAACCAGCAGAAATGACGATCGCACTTTTCACCCCAGCAGCAACACATTCAGCAATAATCCCCGGAACTGTGGGTGCTGGTGTGGCAATTACAGCTAAATCTAAAGTTTCGGGGATATCGGCAATTTTCGGATAGGCTTTGATTCCCAACACACTATGGCGCTTGGGATTTACAGGAAACACAGTCCCACCAAAGGGATTTGTGATTAAATTCCACAAGAGAGTGCGTCCCACACTCCCTGGTGTTTCACTCGCGCCAATCACCGCTACAGTTTTGGGTGCAAAGATGGCATCAAGGGGATTAAGCTTCTCTGCCTGCAAGATATCAAAGGCGCGATCGCTTGTGGGCTTGAGAGATTTCTGCATTAATCCTCCTTTAAAGTGCTGAGTGCTGAGTTGAAAGTGCTGAGTTGGGGTCAAAGATAGTTAAGTTGGGAGTGGGGAGTAGGGAGTGGTGAGTGGGAACAGTCTTCTTGAAAGCAATTTTGGTATGGGAGTATGATTTGATTTGGTAAAAATTCATTACATTTAGACAAAGCTTCTTTCCTACTCCCTACTCCCCATTCCCTATTCCCTGTCTACACAACTAGATTATTAGTATTAGACTTTTGCTTTCAGTCTATGCGTGAGTTCAGCACGGGTTTGATTTCATCCAGAAATTTTTAAACTTGTCTAAAATTTGCATAATTTTTCCGAGGGCGATCGCTTTGCCGGTTTCGGTGATTTCTGAGAAGCGATCGCCAAATTCAAAGTTAACTGCGGGAACTGTCACCCACAAAGCCGGCGGACAATGGCCGTAAAGAGTTCTAGTCAAAGCTAACAGTGATTGGGGATCGGCAGTATGTCCAGCGATCGCATGATCAACAGCAGGTGAAAGCGATTGTACCTGCACATCAAAAGATTCTGAAGGTACATAAGCATCCACAAAAATTGCTAATTCTGCATTTGCTAAAGCATCAGCTAATTCGGGTGTCAGTTGGTGGACTGCTAAGGATTTCACCGCCGATAAATGCCAAGAGGCAATTTCATCAGCAATTCTTTGACCAATGCCATCATCACTCCGCAAGTCATTACCGTAACCAATCACCATGACAGTTGCATTCATTTTTTTCGTTTGCTTTAATGCACTCAAAATTAGTGATAAATTTGCCAATTTACAATGTGATGGAAATAAAAAACTAACCGCAAATGGACACAGATAGACACAGATAAATTTGTACCTCAACAGATGAGGAAAGGCGATGATTGTTTATTTTTGAACTTATAAAAAAAATTTGAGGAACTTGTGAGGATAGAGAATATTCTTGTAAATTACTATTACTATAATTTGATAAATTGATGCAATTTCTCTGGTGATTTTTGGCATCAGCAGTTTTATGATGAATTTGAATCAACAATCTTTGGGGCTGTTTTATGTCTGAAGTCAATTATCAACAGCCAATTAATGCGGTGGCTACTCTTTTAGAAAAGTACGCTGAGGGACAACGGGATTTTGAGAGGGCTGAACTTGGTGATGCCAACTTACAAGGTGTTAATCTCAAAGGGTCTGACTTGAGTTACGCGGACTTAAGTACAGCCAATTTGCGAGGTGCAAATCTCAGGGGAAGTGATCTCAGTTATTGCGACCTTTCCCAAGCTGACCTCACAGATGCAGACTTGCGGGGTGCTTTATTAATGTCAGCCAATCTCCGCCAAGCCAATCTTCAAGGTACAAAGCTAGATAAAGCAGATTGCGATCGCAACACCCATTTTCCCCCAGATTTTGACCCAGTTCAAGCTGGAGTTCAAATCAAATCAGAGTTATAAGTAGGTGGATACACATAGAAGACGCATTTCGACTCCGCTCAATGCTCGATCAGCTTACTAAAAGAAGGTTGAGCGCAGTTTACAGCACTCAGCACTTTACTCCAAAACTTTAATTTCACTCAGTTGATTAATCACCACATCCGCACCTTGGACATGATCTGATTTACCAATCCATGTAATCCCAATACACCCTGCGGCTTTGGCGTTTTTTGCCATAAGCATATCGCCAACAGCATCGCCAACCATGAGTGCGGCGCTTGGTTCTACTCCTACCACTTCACAAGCTTGTAAAAACAATGTTGGATCTGGTTTACCAGGGCCATCATCCACACCAATTTGGACTGGAAGATAATCACCCAAATTGTACCGAGCCACAAAGGCTTGTACTTCGGCGGTGGTGGCTGCTGAGATAATTCCCAGTTTCAGTCCGGCGGTGGAGAGGGACTGTAATAACTCCAAACTCCCAGAAAAAAGCGGTGCGGGAGATGCTTCGAGATATTTTTCGGCTTCGTTTAAACTTTGACGGGCGATTTTGAGAGATTCAAACCATCCTCTACCAGTTTCCGCAATATAGCCGGCTGTGGCGATTTCAGTTTCGCGGCGACTACCCACCGCCATTAAACCAGCCGGATCGAGAGAATTACTATCAATACCGTAAGCCATTAATAACGGTTCACCGATTCCCGGAAATTGAGCATCGATAATTCTGGCTGCTTTTTGTCCCAGCGATCGCAAATAAACTTCTGAATCTTCCAACGTGCCGTTTTTGTCAAAAAAAATCGCTTGTATGTTATCAAAAGTAATATTCTTACATTGAATAGTTGCCAAAATTTTTCACCCTGTTTAAAAATGCCTTGAAGAAGAATTCAGAAGTCAGAATTCAGGAGTCAGAATAAAATCAGTAGGGGAAAAAGACGCACCACCTAGAAGCCAAAATTTCATTCTGAATTCTAGCTCCTGACTCCTGAATTCTGTTTAATAAAAAAAGAGGGAATATCCCTCTTTTTTCAAGCTTGAATGCAATTATCTATTAATCTTACTCTTCAATAGCTACAGGAATCTCTTCTTCAATAGCTGCTGGAATCTCTTCTTCAGTAGCTGCTGGAATCTCTTCTTCAACAGCTGCTGGAATCTCTTCTTCAGCTACAGTTTCTTCACTAGTTGGTAAGGTAATACCTTGTTGTTTAGCTAACAGTTGCTCACGATATTTAGCTGCCATTTCTTCAGCTTTATCGTAAACCAAATCACGGTTTTTAATCATATCACCGGGTTCTGGTTCCAACTGTTTGGTAGATAGAGAAATCCGACCTCTTTCAGCATCCAAATCAATGATCATCACTTTCACTTCATCATTGACATTGAACACGCTGTGAGGTGTATCGATATGTTCGTGAGAAATTTCTGAGATGTGTAACAAGCCACTGACACCACCGATGTCGATGAAAGCACCGTAAGGCTTGATACCGCGAACTGTACCAATTACTACTTCGCCAACTTCGAGGCGGTTCATCTTACGTTCAACCAGCGCCCGACGATGAGATAAAACTAGGCGGTTACGCTCTTCATCTACTTCCAAGAACTTCAAGGGTAGTTCTTCACCCACTAATTCTTCTTTGGGTTTGCGGGTACTAATGTGGGAACCAGGGATAAATCCACGTAATCCCTCAATCCGTACTAATGCACCACCACGGTTTGTCGCAAATACGCCAGAACGAACAGTTGCATCTTCTGCTTGCAACTGACGTACACGCTCCCAAGCCCGCATATATTCAATACGACGAATTGAGAGGGTCAACTGACCATCTTCGTTTTCATCGGTGAGGATGAAAAATTCCCGTGTTTCGTTTGATTGTAAAACTTCTTCCGGGGCATCTACCCGGTTGATAGACATTTCTTGTATGGGGATATATGCTGCTGTTTTAGCACCGATGTCAATCAGAGCGCCGCGCGGCTCTATACTGAAAACCGTTCCTGGTACAATATCTCCAGGGCTAAAGTGATAGTCGTATTTGTCAAGTAGAGCAGCGAAATCTTCGTGAGTAAATCCAATTTCTGTAGCGGTTATGTTCTGATTGACCATGCTGATTTGTTCCTGGTTCTAGTCTCCGTAAAGTTTTGTGACATAATGATAATGCCTGTGTAAGCCACTGAAGACCAGTATACGCTTACGTCCCTTATTAATCCTAGCGTAGAAAGCTAGTGTTAACACATATCAACTTCCAGATAGAAGATTATATCATATAAACAATGGCATTTGGCTATCAGCCATAAGGTAGAAGAGATTTTTATAAACTTCCAAACTCAGTAAAATATCCGCCGTTATAGCTAACGGCGGATATTTTGTGTTTTGCAAAGCTTGGTAATAGTAACCTACTACTCGTCTTTTTTCTCAATGCGGGGAGGTTCGCGGAAGGCGATCGCAAAAAACAGAACGCCTATACACAAAGTAAAAATTAAAATGTATGCAACGCTTTCCATTTCAAAAGCTCCTTAGAGTAATGAGTGCTGAGTGCTGAGTGCTGAGTTCAAGACTCTGCTCAGAACTCTTTACTCATTACTCAGCACTAAATAATTAGAGGGCTTCCTTCCGGCGGGTTGACTTATCACCCACTTTCTGGAATAGACCCCATTCGACTTGCTCTTCTAGGTCGGCTTCTACACCAGCAAATACGTCTCGGTAGATTGTCCGAGCGCCGTGCCATAAGTGACCGAAGAAGAACAATAAAGCGAAGACTGCGTGTCCAAAGGTGAACCAACCTCTAGGACTGGTACGGAATACACCGTCAGAGTTCAAGGTTTCGCGGTCAAATTCAAAGATTTCGCCGCCTTGAGCTTTACGAGCATATTTCTTCACATCAGCAGGATCTGTGAAGGTCTTACCGTCTAAGTCACCACCATAGAAGCTAACGGTGACACCAGTTTGTTCAAAGCTATATTTAGATTCTGCCCGACGGAAAGGAATGTCAGCGCGGACAACACCATCGCTGTCGGTCAAAATTACGGGGAAGGTTTCAAAGAAGTTAGGTAGACGACGGACAGTCAATTCTCTACCTTCAGCATCTGTGAATACTGCGTGACCTTGCCAAGACTGAGCAATACCATCACCCTTAACCATAGGGCCTGTACGGAACAAACCACCTTTGGCGGGGCTATTACCAACGTAATCGTAGAATGCCAGTTTTTCGGGAATTTGTGACCAAGCTTCAGACAAGCTTGAACCACCAGCAACGCTGGCTTGTACACGACGGTTGATTTCTTGACGGAAGTAGCCTTGATCCCATTGGTAACGGGTAGGGCCAAACAATTCGATGGGGGTGGTTGCGCTACCGTACCACATGGTACCAGCCACAACGAAAGCCGAGAAGAATACCGCCGCAATACTGCTGGAAAGTACGGTTTCAATGTTACCCATCCGTAGGGCTTTGTATAGCCTTTCGGGTGGTCTAACTGTGAGGTGGAATAAACCAGCAATAATACCAACTACACCTGCGGCAATGTGGTGAGCCACAATACCACCAGGATTAAAGGGGTTAAAGCCATCCGGCCCCCATTCTGGTGCTACTGGCTGGATGCTACCTGTGACTCCATAAGCGTCAGAAACCCACATCCCAGGGCCGTAAAGTCCGGTGAGGTGGAATGCACCAAAGCCAAAGCAAAGTAAACCAGATAAGAACAGGTGAATACCAAACATTTTTGGCAAGTCTAGTGCTGGTTCACCAGTCCGAGGATCTCTAAAGAGTTCCAAATCCCAGTAAACCCAGTGCCAAACTGCGGCTAAGAATAATAAACCAGAAAGTACGATGTGAGCAGCAGCTACACCTTCAAAAGACCAAAAACCAGGGTCGGTAGCAGGGCCACCAGTGACGCTCCAGCCGCCCCAAGATTGGGTAACACCTAGACGTGCCATGAAGGGCAGCACGAACATCCCTTGTCGCCACATGGGGTTGAGAACAGGGTCGCTGGGGTCATAAATAGCGAGTTCATATAACGCCATTGAACCAGCCCAGCCTGCCACCAGGGCTGTGTGCATCAAGTGTACAGAAATCAGCCGCCCTGGATCGTTCAGAACAACTGTATGTACTCGGTACCAAGGTAGTCCCATCGACTACGCTCCTCCTCGAAGAGTTATGTTTACAAAGCAATTTATTTACTGAGTTCTTTAAATTGGCGAAGACCGCTTTTTTAAAGAATTCTCTGAGTTTTTTTATTGCCAGGGTTCTGAGTTTAACCACGGCTCAGTCTTTACAAGACAGACTGTGTGGCTTTGGCAACACTTAGACGCTGCGGTTGCTTGACCTTTTGGGGTTTCGATCGCTTGTCTTCTCCAAGAATTTTTTCATAAAACTCTCCCTGGTTCTAATAGAACTCGGCAAATACCGGGTTGGTATTCGGGTAATCGAGCGAGCTAACCTTGTTGGCAGCAGCCTTGTAGTCGTCTACGCGATCGCCATGCAAAAATGAGAATGTTTTAAAAAGTGTAACTATTGATGGAATTGTTTGCAAGCGGGTAAATCGATGCGATCGGTATTCCATCTGTGTTATCTTCTCACAAATCTCTACCAGAATTTCATTTACGTAGATTAAGGGAGTGGGGGTGGGAGGTGTGGGAGGTGTGGGAGGTGTGGGAGGGGTGGGAGGATGGTGAAGAAATCTTTCCCCCCACACTCCCCACACTCCCCACACTCCCCACACTCCCCCTCTCTCCCCACACCCGCTACCTATGCGTGAGAAATTCGGGATCTGCCATATACCTGCCCAATCTTTCCCTAATCCCTATTGACGATTGCTACGACAAATTACTGTGTCACCAAATGGATGTTTTGTAGCTGACACTTGGCTTCGGCTGTATTGAGACGTTCAATTACCTGTTCGGCACTCATTAAACGCTTAAGTACTACTTGACCGATTGTTTGAGTGGCAATTTCTGAGGTTGAGGGTTTAACTTCTATTGTTAAAACTGCTTCTTCTGTACGATAAAGCCAGAGTAATTCATTGTTTTCTACTATACAAATATTCATCCTCTGAATATCTGGTTGCCGTCGCCATGCGGTGATTTGCCACAACCCATCAGACGACCAAACTCTACCAATATTCCATCCTTCCGAAAGAAAAAAATATTTCACGGTTTTATCTCGCTATTTTGACTATAAATTTTGATATCTACACCCACAAAATTGACTCAGTAGATGTTTTAAATAAAGCAGCTTGGCTCATCCAGCTATGATGCCAAGGTTCCTGATTATGCTTTGGCTGAGGCACTCTCATCAGTTAAAAGACTAAATTGAAATGCGAAGGATGAGAGCTAATTGAGCAGCTTAACAAATTTTATTTAAACAAATCTTATTCTTTTAAGACAATTTTATGGTGTTGATAAATTTCAGTATTTAATCTGAAATTTTGCGGATTTTCACATATACAGACTGTCTTATAAAGTTGCTGGAATTTTAAATTCAAATTGTTCAAAATATCACATTAAAATACTGAGGCAACAAAATGAGTTTTTGTAACATTTTTTGATATAAGTTCAATAATTGTGCTTTTAACCTCTGTAATATCAAATTACATTGATGGTTTGTATAGTAATAGGTCTTAGGCACTAAGATAGTCTGCGAAGATTGGATTTAGGTGTCAAAGAATTTTAGATACATACACCCCTAAACTCGTGCTAAAAAACTTGAGATTTAGTTTTGATGGGTAAATTCGTATTACTGACTAACTTGAGCCTGCCTGAATTATAAAAAATTGGGTATTACGCCTTATGTGAATGAAGCCAGAGGATGCTGTTCAAAAGTAAGCACATCAATACCAAAACGCTGACGCAGAAAAAGGCGTAGAGTATGACTGGTGATTTTAGCGGCAACATG
>NZ_JACJTB010000084.1 GCF_014698475.1 Nostoc spongiaeforme FACHB-130
CATGTTGCCGCTAAAATCACCAGTCATACTCTACGCCTTTTTCTGCGTCAGCGTTTTGGTATTGATGTGCTTACTTTTGAACAGCATCCTCTGGCTTCATTCACATAAGGCGTCTAATGGTATTCTCTATAGGTTTTATACTGATACAGAGAAAACTAATGTTATGGATGAGAAACCATTCTTCGAGTTCAACATGATGGATTTTAATGAATCTATGGTGAATGAGCTTAAACGGTTTTCTAAAATAGCGTTTAATCCTGAGCAGATGGCAGATTTTGCCAAAAATCTTCTTTATACAAAAGAGATTAAACGCCTTATGGCAGAACAGCTTACTGAACCATCACCAGAATTTGTTAAATTCTTTGCCAGCCAAGTATACACCGGAAAATTAACTGTCTCAGTCACAACTAAATTTACAGAAATTACAAAGCGGTCGCTCAAGGAATTTATTAATGACCGAATCACAGATAGATTAAAATCAGCTATTGATCTTCCTGACACTATAACTTCAGGCGCACAATCTACTTCTACTCAAGACACAGAATTAGACACAGAAGCAGATTCTTCTTTATCTGAAAATGAAATTTCGATAACAGAGGAAGAAATGGAAGGTTTTTTAATTGTTAAGGCTATTTTACGAGAAGTTATTGATATTAGCCAACTTCAATCCAGAGCTACAAAAAACTATTTTGGCATTAACCTTGATCATAAGGTATCTAAAACTATTTGCCGACTCTGGTTTAAGTCCAGTAAAAAATATATCGGTATTATTGATGTGGATGGTAAAGAAGCTAAAAAATCCATTTCAAATCTAGATGAAATTTATGGATTAGTAGAAATTCTAAAGGATAGAGCTAAATATCTCACTCAAAATAGTTTAAAGCAGTCAAAATCAGTAGATGTATATGAGTCATAGTGGCTGATATAGCAATCCTAAATCATTTGTGAAATTTTCTTTCTTCTCTTTCTTCTCCTTCTTTGTGTCCTTTGCGTCCTTTGTGGTTCGTTAAAAAGAAGATTTTTTCAAAACTCAGAGAGGATTGCTATATCAATAGAATCAAAGAAATAAAAACGGTAGAGAAATTTATCCTCTACCGTTTTCTAATATTTATTTGAGACTCAATCCCAAAAGTTAATTACGACTCAATTCCTTGAGGTAACAACTCCCGGCGCTGTTGAGAACTGACTTGCACATTGCCGTTTTCATCGACATCAACTAAGGCTGTATCGCCATCTTTGATGCGACCAGAGAGAATTTCTTCAGCAAGGCTATCTTCTAACAAGCGCATAATTGCCCGACGTAACGGTCTTGCACCGTAGCTTGGGCTGTAACCTTCTTGGATGAGCCTGTCTTTGAAGCGTTCGGTGACTTCTAAGGTGATACCTTTTTCTGTCAGGCGACCAAACACTTCTTTGAGCATGATGTCGGCGATTTGGGTGACTTCTTCGCGGTTGAGTTGACGGAAGACGATGATTTCATCCAAACGGTTGAGGAATTCTGGACGGAAGTACTGTTTGAGTTCTTCGTTAACCAGAGTTTTAATGCGGTTATACTGCGATTCACCAGCATCTTCATTAAATTCAAAGCCGATGGTGGAAGCGCCTTTTTCAATTACCTTGGAACCGATGTTGGATGTCAAAATCAGCAAGGTGTTCTTGAAGTCAACGGTGCGACCTTTAGCATCAGTTAACCGACCGTCTTCTAAAATTTGCAGCAGCATATTGAAGACATCGGGGTGGGCTTTTTCGATTTCGTCGAACAGCACCACGGTATAAGGACGACGGCGTACAGCTTCGGTTAATTGACCACCTTCGTTATAACCAACGTAACCTGGAGGCGAACCAATGAGTTTGCTGACGGTGTGGCGTTCCATATATTCCGACATATCCAGGCGGATCATTGCTTCTTCGGAACCGAAGAAGTAGGAAGCCAAGGATTTTGCCAATTCAGTTTTACCTACCCCAGTCGGCCCGGAGAAGATAAAGCTGGCGATGGGTCGGTTGGGGTTTTTCAAACCGACACGCGCCCGACGGATTGCCCGTGAAACTGCTTTCACTGCGTCTTCTTGACCGATGAGGCGCTGATGCAAGGTGTCTTCCATGTGCAGCAGCTTCTCGGATTCAGACTCGGTGAGCTTGTTGACTGGTACACCTGTCCAGGAAGCAACGATGTGAGCAATGTCTTCTTCGGTAACAACGGGTTCTACACCGTCGCCACTTGCACCGTTGGTTTTGCTTTGGGCGATCGCGCGGATTTCGGCTTTGATTTCCATTTCCCGATCGCGCAGTTCCCCGGCTCTATCAAAGTCTTGGGAACGCACTGCATCATCTTTTTCTTTTAAGATTTGGCGCAGTTCTTTATCTAACTCTTTAGCTGCGGGGGGCAGTTGGGAGTTGATTAACCGCACGCGCGAACCTGCTTCATCAATCAAGTCGATGGCTTTATCTGGCAAGTAGCGATCGCTGATATAACGGTCAGACAATTTCGCTGCTGCAATCAAAGCTTCATCAGAAATTTTCAACTTGTGATGCTGCTCGTAGCGATCGCGTAGTCCATGCAATATTTCTATAGTTTCATCGACTGACGGCTCACCTACCATGACTGGCTGGAAGCGGCGTTCTAAGGCTGCATCGCGCTCGATGTGTTTGCGGTATTCGTCGAGGGTGGTGGCACCGATACACTGCAATTCACCTCTTGCCAAGGCGGGTTTGAGGATATTTGCTGCGTCGATCGCACCTTCGGCTGCACCTGCACCAATTAGGGTGTGAACCTCGTCAATTACGAGAATGACGTTACCCGCCTGACGAATTTCATCCATGATTTTCTTCAGGCGTTCTTCAAATTCACCCCGGTATTTGGTACCTGCTACCAGCAAACCGATGTCTAACGTGACTACACGCTTGTCTTCCAGGATGTCGGGGACATCTTTGTTGGCAATGCGGCTCGCCAAACCTTCGGCGATCGCGGTTTTACCAACCCCTGGTTCACCAATCAGCACTGGGTTATTTTTTGTCCGGCGACCCAAGATTTGAATTACACGCTCAATTTCTTTCGCGCGTCCTACGACTGGATCAAGTTTATTGTCCGTCGCCATCTGGGTTAGGTTCGAGCCGAATTCATCCAAGGTAGGAGTCTTAGTGCGTCCCGATTGCCCGGTCGCCGAAACCTCTGCTGTTTCTCCCAGCATTCGGATGACTTGGGTTCTTACCTTAGATAGATCCACCCCAAGGTTTTCTAGCACCCTGGCTGCTACACCTTCCCCTTCCCGGATCAGGCCCAACAGCAGATGCTCGGTGCCAATGTAGTTATGCCCTAATTGGCGCGCTTCTTCTAGGGATAGTTCCAGAACCCGCTTTGCCCGTGGCGTAAACGGAATTTCCACGGCCACAAAGCCTGAACCCCGGCCTATGATTTTTTCTACTTCAATACGGGCATCTTTGAGATTGACACCCATTGATTTCAGCACCTTGGCCGCAACTCCTGTGCCTTCCCCAATCAGACCCAGGAGGATCTGCTCGGTTCCGACAAAGTTGTGACCTAAACGGCGGGCCTCTTCTTGGGCCAGCATGATTACCTTAATGGCTTTTTCTGTGAAGCGTTCAAACATGGCATTTTTCCCATCACCTGCGTCGTGCCGGTACGCTGATTTTAGCACAGGCTAAGGTTTTGGGTGCCTGTATCACAGATAATCAACATCCAAGGAAGACTACTCAAATTGATGGGTGGATTTGTCAACTGTTGATGAATTTTGCTACGGCTACTGACTTGAGGAGCTTTGATTTACTGGCTTTTCAGCTTGAGTTGTAAATAGTTAGCCGTTGTTATGATAATTTAATTTTACCAGTCACAAATATTAATTATTAGCACATTTTGAATCTAAAAGTCAAAATTTTTCTAAAACTATTTTTTATTTAAAATATAAAAATTTTTCTTATTAAAAATTCTAATGAATTAACTAGAGGCTAGTCCCTAGCCTCTAACTAAATCAATTGCCAAGAAAATTCACTCAACTGTTGGCTGACAATAGTGTGCCACTGGTCTAAAGTTTTTTGAAAATGTGGATATTGCAATTCTGATAACCACAAAATCAAAGCATCTTCATCGTTGTCTTTGTAATAACGCCGTCGCCGCCCCGCCGTTTTAAAGCCAAATTTCTCATATAAGGATATAGCGGCAACATTGGAAGCTCTCACTTCTAGGGTGGCGCGTTCTAAACCGCGATCGCAGGCTGTCTTCAAGAGAGCGTACAATAAAGCTTGCCCCAAACCCTGACGGTGATATTGGGGATGAATCGCCAATATAGTAATGTGGGCTTCGTCAACAATTGACCAAAAACAGCCCATACCCAAAAGTTTAATGCTCGACAATGGCGCAAACAAACCCAGTAACTCGCTGTTTGGGCTTTCTAATTCGCGTTGATAACCTGCTAAAGTCCAAAGACCACCAAAACAAGCTTGATCGAGTTCGAGGATGGTACTAAGGTCATCGGTTGTGAGCGATCGCAATTTTAATTCTGATGAAATCACATTTAACTGATCAAAATTATAAGGGGGACTTACTGGCAAGGTTTTCAACAAAACTTTGGTGTTCTGGACTAGCCAAACCTTGCTGCAAAACTGCTAAAACTTTTGCTAAATTCCCGGCTAATAATGCCGCTTTATCTAAGCATAAACCCGGAAAGATACGAGAGTAAATCACACCCTCATGATTAGGCGCAAGTTTGATATATTCCCCTTGCTCTAACTTGAACCAATCAAATTCATTATCATACACACGCCAGACTAAATATTCTTGCACTTGATTGCGGCGGTATACTTTTAACTTTTCGTGCAAATCCAAAGAAACACTACTAGCGGCAACTTCTACAATTAACTCTGGCGCACCTTCAATATAATCATCATCGCTAACGCGCGTCTGTCCGCCATTGGCAATTCTCAAGCATACATCTGGTTGAGGTTCATTATCGGCATCTAAGCGGACAGTGGAATTATCAGCCAGTTTAACCCCAGGTGTAGCTACTTTATAAAGTCCCAACCAAATGATAACGTCAGCATGGGGTTCACCATGACCAGTCACTCGTAACGGAGATGCCATATAAACAATTCCTTCAATCAGTTCCGCTTTTTTCTCTTTGGGCATAGCATGATAACGACGCTCAAATTCTGTACGGGTGAGTTTATCGCCGTTTTCCAAAGGTGGCAGGGTTGATAGAAGAGTCATAGGAGAACTAAGCGTCATAATTTTTTCTCCAAAACTTTGACCGTGAGCCATAAACCCTAATAATCAATAGATTAAAAGGATCATGGTGAACTGAAACAGCGTTGATCAAAAGTGCTGCATTCAAACTAACTGACCTTAAGAGTTGATTTCCGGCTATGGGAAACTTTTCTTGTACTTTTTACTCAGCACTGAGTTGGTAAACTGAAAATCGGGACACTTCCTCAAGCTCTTAATTTGTATAAGGACAACTTACATAGTTATGGTATCGACTCACCCCACTGAGGTTCAACATACTGGGACTCAGTATTTGCCTCAAAAGCGTAACCCAAACGAAACTATTTCACCGAACCAGGAACTGTTACCTTTAACAGCTAAGGTTAACAGTAATGACTGTCTGGAAATTGGTGGGTGTGATGTCACAACCCTAGTGCAGCAGTTTGGTTCGCCACTCTATATTTTAGATGAAGAAACTCTCCGTGCGGCTTGTCGGCAGTACCGAGATGCTTTTAAGCAATATTACCCTGGTGTATCTCAAGTATTATATGCTTCTAAAGCCTGGAATTGTTTAGCCGTTTGTGCGATCGCTGCCTCGGAAGGCTTGGGAATTGATGTTGTCTCTGGCGGTGAACTTTACACAGCTTTAGCTGCTGGTGTTAGTCCTGAAAAAATTTACCTCCACGGTAATAATAAATCCCAGCCAGAGCTAGTTTTAGCAATTGAATCAGGTGTGACAATTGTTGTCGATAACTGGTATGAGTTAAAAACCTTGGTGGAACTCAGCACTCAGCACTCAGCACTCAGCACTAGGATCATGCTGCGGTTAACTCCGGGTATTGAATGCCATACCCATGAATATATTCGTACAGGACACTTAGATAGTAAATTTGGCTTCGACCCCAACGACTTAGAAGAAGTATTTACCTTTGTCAGTAAGCAACCTTCTTTAAATTGTGTAGGTTTGCACGCCCATATAGGTTCCCAAATTTTTGAACTGCAACCCCATCAAGATTTAGGGGCTGTCATGGTGCAGTGGTTCCGCGATACTGCTAAGTATGGTTTAAGTTTAACGGAACTCAATATTGGTGGTGGATTAGGCATTCGTTATACAGAATCCGATGATCCCCCAAGTATTGAAGATTGGGTAAAAATAATTTGTGCAGCTGTTCAAGAAACTTGTGCGGCGGAAAATTTGCCTTTACCAAAGCTATTATGTGAACCAGGACGATCGCTGATTGCGACATCTTGTGTTACTGCCTATACTGTTGGCGCGACCAAAGTAGTACCAGACATTCGTACCTACGTATCTGTTGATGGTGGGATGTCCGATAATCCCCGACCCATCACTTACCAGTCTGTTTATCGGGCTGTAGTTGCTAATAAAATGTCTGCTAATGTAACAGAAACAGTCACTGTAGCTGGTAAACATTGTGAATCAGGAGATATCCTAATTAAAAATGCCCAACTACCCAAGACTGAACCAGGAGATATTCTCGTGGTTATGGCGACTGGTGCGTACAATTACAGTATGGCATCTAACTACAACCGCTTACCCCGACCCGCAGCCGTCGTAGTAGCCAACGGCGAAGCAAATTTGATTTTGCAACGCGAAACTTATCAAGACTTGATTCGGCAAGATTGCCTTCCGGAAAGACTAAAAAGAGGTAATTAGTCCTTGGTCATTAGTCATTTGCAAAAAACTCATGACTAATGACAAATGACAAATGACCTACAGTATTAAAGACAGAAAGATAATCCAGATGTCATGAAAGATTGGTCAAAGCATTGGCTGACAAACCTAGGATGGTCACAGTCCTTGCTACTTGGGACTCTGGATATAGTATTAGTGCTGGCGCTGACGTACATGATACTAGTGATTATTAGTGAGCGCCGGACACTTTGGATGGTGCGAGGATTTATTATTTTAATGTTGGCATCAGCACTCAGTGGTAGATTAGGCTTACCACTGCTGAACTTTGTCTTAGAAAAATTAGTGATTGGTTGTGCTGTGGCGATGGCAGTAGCCTTACAATCAGAATTTCGGCGTTTTTTGGAACAATTAGGGCGGGGAGAATTACGCCAGTTGTTTCAAACATCAAGTTTATCCATCCCCAAATCTGATAGTGTGATTGATGAAATTGTGGATGCGGTGAAAGAACTTTCCAAAAACCGAATTGGAGCTTTGCTAATTTTGGAAACCACTGGCCCAATTGACGAGCGAGATTTTTCTGTGCCTGGAGTTAAGCTGAATGCTGAAGTCTCTAAGGAACTTATACAAACAATTTTTCAACCAAAAACTTTGTTACATGATGGAGCGACGTTAATTCGCGGCTCACGAATTGTATCATCAGGTATAATTCTACCACTTTCGGGACGCACAGCCTCGCGCCAGTTGGGTACACGCCATCGGGCAGCGATGGGAATTACTGAGCGGGTCGAAAATTGTATTTGTGTAGTTGTATCAGAAGAAACTGGTTCTATTTCCTTAGCGGAACGGGGAACTCTAAATAGACCACTGACCATTAGAAAACTAAAAGAGTCCTTAGAGGCTCGATTATCTCCAACTGTAGATCGGGAAGCAGTTGCTCCTGGTCTGTTAAGCTGGGTGCGTCAGATTGGTAGTAAAGCACTGGTACTATTTTCACGTTTACTTGGATTACCATCGACCGCTTCACGAGACAAAAAATGACTGTACAACCAACTGAACTGCTATATTTGCCTCCCGACCTGAAACGGGAACTACTGCCCAAACACGTTGCGGTGATTATGGATGGCAATGGTCGATGGGCTAAACGTCAAGGTTTACCGCGAATTATGGGACATAAGCGTGGTGTCGATGCTTTGAAGGATTTGCTACGTTGTTGCAAAGACTGGGGAATTGAAGCACTGACAGCTTATGCTTTTTCTACGGAAAACTGGAAAAGACCGCAGGAAGAAGTGGATTTTTTGATGACTTTATTCCAAGTAGTTTTACGTCAAGAACTGCGGGAAATGGTCGAGGAAAATGTGCAAATTCAGTTTGTGGGAAATTTGCAGGCTTTACCAAAGTCGCTGCAAGCAGAAATTACCCGTTCAATGGAAGCTACAAAGAATAATCGCAGTATTAAATTTTCTGTGGCAACTAATTATGGCGGACGGCAGGAAATTTTACAAGCTTGTCGGGCGATCGCGCAAAAAGTCGAGCAAGGTATCCTCAAACCAGATGAAATCGATGAAGCGGTGTTTGAAAGCCATTTGTATACAGCCGGAATTGATGATCCTGATTTATTAATCCGTACTAGCGGTGAAATGCGTCTTTCAAATTTCCTCCTCTGGCAAATGGCTTATGGAGAAATTTACATTACTGAGACGCTTTGGCCAGATTTTGACCGGGCTGAATTTCACCGGGCTTTGTGTGCTTATCAGCAACGCGACCGGAGATTTGGGAAAGTGTAACAAAGGGAGTAGGGAATGGGGAATGGGGAGTAGTGAAAGAAGATACAAGGAAACAAGGTACATAGGGTAAAGGCAGAGATTTTCCCGCTTCTCCCTGTTCCCTGACCCGTTGTCTCTTACCACTCCCCACTCCCTACTCACCACTCCCCAGTTCACGGGCCAGAAAATACGGCTTGTTCGATATCTTCGCGGCTGAGAGAATACTTGAATGAGCGTTGGATTTCTTGGCGATTTTCGCCAGCTTCGAGATATCTCACTACGATTTGTTCAATATCTAGCCACAGTTCAGCTTGCCAATCAGGTCTTTGCACGCGCCAACAATGAAGTTGTGTTTCATCTTGTTGACAACCTTGGTCTTTTAGCCATTGTTCAATTTGTGGCAGAGGATGATTATATAAAGGGGTATCTGCTGGCAGAAGAGACATAAGAATTTGAGATGGTGCGTTAAGAAATGGTTGATTTGAAGATGGGAAAGTTATAGTTTTGGCATTCCCCAGAACTAGGGAATTGGGGAAGAGAAGAAATTTGCTGTTTTGGGGTTAGTTGGGGTGATTGAGTTGGAAAAGCCGCCTCACCACGCGCGAATCCGATAGCTATCGCCAGTAATAAACATCCCACAAAAGTCAGCCCCAGAATAAATAAAGCGAAAATTTCCCCAGAAGAAAGGGGGCGATCGCTGGCATCCAGGTAAGCTGATTTCGAGTAATCATAAGAATAACGCACCGGACGATGCAAATCCGCAGGCGCTTGAATTACACCAAAGCGGGAATAACCTATTTTCAAATCATAACTGAGTCGCCTGTCTGGATGGCTTAAAGTAGCATAAGCTTCATTAATTTGCTGAAATTTAGCAGTAGCAAGGGACGCAGGTAATTCTGTAGTGTCTGGATGATAGCGTTTGCTCAGTTCCCGATAAGCACGACGAATGTCGATTACCGATGCTGAGGGATGCAGTCCTAATAAAGAATAGTAGGAGGTTTCACTACTTTGTGGCATTGCCCCGTTTTGGTTCACGGCTGTTTGAGGTTTGCAATCAAGTTTTTTCTAATATTGTAAACCTGCCTGCCTGTTCCACAGAGGGAAAAATCATTAGAATTCAACGCTATTTTTCAGCACAGACTCCTAGTAAATCTAATAATTGTCAAGGATTACTATTTTTTGAGAATGGGTGTAGGTATGTAGAATAACAGGGGTGAGAAGGAAGACAAGGGAGACAAGGAAAATAAAGTAAGCTATCTATTGGTATTGGTGAAAGCAGTGTGATCAATGAAAAAAATTATCTCCACATTCAACAATACCAATAGTGTTTTGATACTTACATTATTTTTTCTGCATTTCTCGGCGCTTTTGTTCTAAAGCAGCCAGTAATTTCAGTACAGGCGTTTCAAATTCGGTATTTCTTTTGTTGACGGCTTCAATAGGTGGTACAGAAAGAGTATCGGGAAAATTAAAAACTAAATCACCGATACGTATTCCTAATGGTCTTAAATGTCCACCCTTGAGTTTGTCGCGGAAATTTTCTGGGGGTTTTTGCAAGCTATTAAAAAACCATTCCCTTGTAGATTTGCCAATATTGTCTAAAGGAAAATAAACTAAACCCAGCAAATTAAACAAATTACTGTTTTTAATTAAAGCCTCGGTTTCTTGGGGGGTTGGTTTAACATTAAAACCCAGATTGATAATAAAATCTGCTAAAGTTTTGGGTTTGATGGCGCTGTCTAGTCCAGTATTCACTGGTGCTAATAGTAGAGATGCTTGGCTTTTAATAAAGATGCTGTTAATCTTGACGTTTGATGAATTAAAATCTGTTTGATTCTGGTTTACATCTTGATTAACGTAATAAGAAGTTAACTCTTTAGCATTAGAACGTTGCTTTTCTAAGTCACGAATTAGGGTTAATAAATCATTGACGATACTTTGAACTTTTTTAGCTTGTTTTTCTGGGGATAAATTTCCTGAAGTTTCTTTGACTATTTCCCAAACAAAAGCTTCTATTTTTTCTGGCTCTTTCGGCAAAGCACTAAACGCTTCTAGAAGTGCAATATACTTACAACCAATACTGTGACCTATCCAAGAAAAGTTAGCATCATCTAGATAAATTTTATATTCATAACCTGCTACTTCTGCCATTCTGACTAATTCTGGAATGAGTTTATATTGTTCTCGAATAAGAAACCCTGACTCCCTATAATGGTCAAAAGTAAAATTAAACGGCAAGAGAATAATTGTATAGCCCTGCTGATATAAACATTCCAGCAAATAGCGATAAAAGAACATTGGCCCAAATGTGCCGAAAAAAGCTCCACCAATGAATTGAATTACGCCTTTAGGTTGGGGATGTAGTGCTATCCAGCTAAAGGAAACTGGTTTAAATCTCAATTTTAAATTCTTCATGTTTGTGCTTGATAAACAGTATAAATTGAGGGTGTGCTGATGAATCAGAACACGCCTGAGAAAGATAAGATGAGATGACTGATAACTTCTCAGAATCTCATTTGATTCGGAAGTAGCAGTAATTTACAGCAGATGATAAGTGACTGAAGTACACAGTTTAATTCTCGAATTGAGATAGAAAGACGATTGTGATTCTGAATTCTGCTGTATGTTTGTGGTTTGTCATTAATTACTGCTTGTTAAGTAATAATTACGTTAACTGTAATTTTTCTTTACAATTGATGATATTGTCTTGTAGTGTCGTCATCTGAACGATTGTGGCAGATTGGTTGATAAAATCTAGACGCAGACAGCAATTATTCATCAAAAATAGTAGAATTTGGAGACTTTATGCCCAAGCTCAACGTTAAACAGAAAAACTGGTTACTTTCAGCCCATGTTGCATTCGGTAGTATTTGGTTTGGTACGGCTGTGTGTATGATAGCGATCGCCTTAAAAAATAGTCATACTACTAACGGTGATGAATTGTATGCGGTTAATGCTGCTTTGAAATTGCTGGATGATTTTGTGATTATTCCCACAGCAAACCTGTCTTTACTGACTGGTGGACTGCTTTGTTGGCTAACCATTTGGGGCTTTTTTAAACATTACTGGGTCATCTTCAAATGGGTTGCGACAGTGACTTTGATTACGACTGGAACTGTGTGGTTAGGGCCTTGGTTGAACGCTGCTACTAGTATTTCAGATGTTGAGCGATCGCAAGCCTTGAGCAATCCCCTGTACAATTTTGATATCAAAGGTGTTTTAATCGGTGGTGCTATTCAAACTTGCTTTATACTGGCGATTATTGCTGTTTCTGTATTGAAACCTTGGGGTAGAAGAATTATTAAATCCGCAGAAGCTTCTACTGCTTTAAAAACTGAGACGAAAGTAAATTAATTGTCAGGAGTCAGGAGTCAGAAGGGAAGAGGGTTTTAGGTTAATTAGCCTTTCTTAATATAGTTTTGTTTTTTTCCACCGACTTACTTAACTGTCGAAATTTAGGAGTCAGAATAATTCATTCAACATTCTGACTTCTGACTCCTGCGTTCTGACTTCTTACATTTTCTGATAGCGCATTCCAGGGAGTTGCGAAACCAAACCCATGAGTTCGAGTTGTAATAACAAACCAGAAACAGAACTAGCAGGAATGCCGGTTGTTTGGACGATCGCATCAAAGGGTAAAGTATTACAGGCGATCGCATCAATTATTTGTTGCATTTGCGGTGATAAATTCGGCAAACTTAACTGTTCTGTGGTTTGGGAAGGCGCGACTGTATCTAATTGGGGTACCGCACCCAACAAAGTTAATAGTTCATCTAATTCTCGAACAATCATCGAAGCACCTTGGGAAATTAACTTTAAACAACCTTGGGATGGATAATCATCCAATCTTCCTGGTAGTGCATAAACATCTCTGCCAAAATCGTTGGCGTAGGTAGCAGTAATCAACGCACCAGATTTTAAAGGCGCTTCCATCACCAAAATTGCCCGACTTAAGCCGGCAATAATTCGATTACGTCGCGGAAAATGAGTCCGGTCAGGTGGGGTTTTGGCGGGATATTCACTTAAAACTAAACCTGCGCCTAAAATCTGCTTGTACAAATCTCGGTTTTTGTGGGGATAAATCACATCTACACCCGTTCCTAAAACTGCGAGTGTACGTCCGCCAGCTTTAATTGTGGCGCTGTGGGTTTCGGTGTCAATTCCCTCCGCCATCCCAGAAACCACGGTAAAACCATTGTTCGCCAAAGCTGTACTGATTTGGCGAGTCCAACGAATCCCATACTCTGAAGGTTGACGAGTCCCAACAATTCCCACCATCGGTTTTTGTCCAAAATTCTCGGCTAAATCGACTTCACCCCGATAGTACAAAACAGGCGGCGGACTCGGTGTTTCTAGTAATAAGCGGGGATATTCTGCATCGGCTGGTGTCCAAAAATGCGAGTTTTCTTGTTGGTGTTGGGTAAGTAATTGTTCTGGATGTAACTGCGATCGCATTTTAATGACTTTGCTCAAAGTTTGCAAACCAAAACCCTCAACTTCCCCCAATTCAGCTTTACTAGCTTCCCAAGCTGTAGATAAACTGCCAAAATGCTGTTTTAAACGTTGCAATAAAACTGGTCCAATTCCCGAAATTTGCCCCCAAGCTAACCAATATGCGCGTTCTTCTACCACTTACTGATCCTCACACCCACTCTCGTTGAGTATTCCCAAATCATCCGCAGTAGCTACAGTTTTTTCAAAAAGAAGGGATAGGTTAGAGGTTACAGGTTACAGGTTACAGGTTATGGGGTTGTTATGACTGTTATAGCGGTTCTTACTTGCTTGTAATGCAGTCGGAACCCCACCCCGCATTTGCTGACGCAAACGCTCCCCTCCCCGCAAGCGGGGCTACGGTGTACACACAAGTGGTAGCTGCAAGGGTTTCAGGCATAACAGACCAGTTAAATTAAGTTGTACACATAAATAGATGTCTATTAGTAAGACAAGGAAAGTGAGGAGAAAAAACAGATGGAAAACCCAATTTTAATTCATGCACAAGAGTCTCAGGGGAAAACATTCGGCGACCCCAGGCTGGTAAA
>NZ_JACJTB010000085.1 GCF_014698475.1 Nostoc spongiaeforme FACHB-130
GCAGAGAAAATCCCCTCTCTTGGTACTATTATTTCTGAGAAATCTTTTTTGAATCCTTTTGGCTGGTCGTGGCAACCATAATAATTCCTTACCCCGAAGTATTGAGGGGATACATTAAAACTTTCAATGAATCACATTTATGATGAGGTAGATAGTGATTCAGAAAATTGGGCAACAGAGTTAGGTAAATTATATGTTTTGCGCTATGGATACCCAAGTGATATCGATACATTTTGGGGGATTGAAAGTAGTTTAATTTACTACTTTAAAAAAACTGAGGAGTAAGCAAAATGATTTCGCTGTATTTCGGCTTAGGTGCGATTTGTGGTGGTTTTGTCACTTACTTAGTTGCTGATGCCAAGCTACAGAAAGAGCTGAGAAAGGCTGCTAAAGTTGCCAAAAGTGCCAGCGATAACCTTCACAGTGTAATCAATAAATATGAAGATTCCAAAGCTCAAGTAAATACACTAGTGCATCAATTAGAAGGTTTAAAAGATGAGCTAAAAGAAGCCAGAAAAACTATCAATTCGTTAGGTCATGCCAAGATTGAAAGTGGTGTAATGGTTGCTCACTTAAATTCTAGGTTAGAAGAATATCAAGCTAAACTGACTCAAATTTTTACCCAATCCCAGAAAGATAAACAAAGAATTGAGTATTTGGAAACTGAGATTGAGCAATGGGAAGCTAATTTTAAATCTCAGGTTGACATAGAAGCTAACAAACGCTTTCAACTGGCTAAACAAACCGAGTTAGAGAAAATTTACTTTGAGCATGATTCTATTACCTCTGAGGCAATGCAGTTGTTTAGACGGCTGCAAAATTGGGGTGAGAAGGTAGCTCATGGCCATACCTCCAAAGCTGAAATTATCAAAAGTTTAGCCAGTGGTTACAACCAAAATTTAGATGAAGTCAGCAAGGCGATCGCTTCTGAACGTCAAAACTATCTAGAGCAAATTGAACTACTCAATGAGCGCATAGCCCAACTGCAACGGGAACTGCAAGGGGATCTACTGGAACCTGTTTATGGTGAGTTTGGCTTTGATGCCAACGGACGGATAGCAAACGCGATCGCCTCTTGGCTATGGTTTCAAAAACAAATACCTCTTTTAGTTACGGGCATAGAGGAGACTGACGGAGTAATAACAGCTGGCTACTGTTATAGTCGGTCAATTTCACCCCATGCCCTCGCCAAATTAATCAAAGATTGCTCATCAGAAATAACCAGAAATTTAGGGATTTACAGCATTGAGTCTGCTAAGAAGCTGGCTGTAACTGATTGCCTTGTAGTTAAGTTCCGCAAGGATAGGCCAGTAAGAAAAGCTGATAAAGGTAGTCTGTACCGTAGTCAGCAGGATTTTATCAACTATCTACTCTCTCAGCCGATTAGGTGGCGAATTGTCGGGGAGCCAGGCGCGGGTAAAACTCCCACAGTCTTAGTTTTAATGTCACATCTACTAAAGCGTGGCTTCTTAAACGGCAACACTCCCAATGGTAAAAAACTGGAATTTACAGAGTTTGGTTTTTGTAATCCATTGGCAGGAATTAGCGTCAAAAACTCCAATGATTTAGACTTCTGCCTAAGTTGGCAAAGTGCCAGTAAAGGGTTTAAAGGTTTGGCTGATGAATACAACTTTCGCAAGTCTGCTACCAATTCCCAGTATAAGGATTCTGTGGGCTACATCTGGGTTTGTGACGAGTTTGATAATGCTATTGATACTGTTGGAAGTGACGGCGGTAAACAGTTTAAGCAAGTCCTCAAAGATGGCGGCCATATTAACATGGGTGTCATAATTATGGGTCAATCTGGAATGGTTGCCAGTACGAAAGGACTGACAATTGATGACCAAAAAATGCTGACCAACGTTTATATTGACCCTGTAAGTATCAGAACATTTCTGACTCAATATGGTGAAAGGTTTTACTCAAAATCAACAGTAGAAAAAGCTTTAGCCACACTGGAACAGCTTGAATTAGAGATTGAAGAACAAAATGAAACTATTTGCGATACAGCCAGAGAATTTAGAGTAGCTATGGTAGTGGCTGACCGTTCACCAGTGTTTTATCAGTTACCCTACTTCGATACCATTGACATTGATTTAACTGCTTATCAAGAGTCAAAAGTTCAAATAGCAAGGCTTAGGCAGAATCCTTTAATTGATACATCTACAACTTGCCCCCAATGCCAAAGCCAGAACATTAAGAAGAACGGTCGATCTGGGAGTAAACAGCGTTATTCATGTCGTGACTGTGGTAAAAACTGGCTGGAGGTGTAGCTATGGAATCTTCGTACTTTAGCAATGGATATCAGCCTAGAAATGATCATGAGTCAGGGTACATTTATTTAATGGAGGCAGAAGGTTATCACGGCTTAATCCCTGGTTTCTACCTGCGTCGTTGCAAAATTGGTTTATCTCGAAATCCTCAACTGAGACTAGAAAACTTTCACGCCAATCAGCCACCATGCAACATTAAAATTCTCACTACTGTTTACGTTCAAGACATGGCAGAAGTCGAGACACAATTGCACAATCAGTTTAAACATTGTCAGGTTAAAAGCTTAGTCAAAAGCCGCGAATGGTTTGACTTTAACCCTTTGCAAATGGCGATGGTAAGATATGCAATTGCCAAATATGACATTCATGTTTTCACTTTTGATGAACTGCCAGTTCAATTAATTCTGTTATGTCTATTAGGATTGTTGAGTGTAGGAATAATAACAGGAAGATTGACTGTTCAACCTGTGACACAATCACAAGAACAATTAAAAAGTGAGTAAAATCAACTTTGTTAATTGTTAAAAATTTGAAGAAAAACCGCTTCAATTTCTTCAAGAAGTTATTTGTAGTAGCAATAAATATTCGGACATTACTAGAAATTCAATGGAGTTGTAAAGATGACTCAAAGTTTAAGCATAGAGGAAATTCAGATAATTCTTAGAGCCATAGAAATAATCCTAATAATGTTGCAAGCTAGGCAGGAATATACAGATATAGAAGCCACTGAAGAATTTACCATTTCCAACGATTTTAATTTGTTGGATTTAATTAATTCATTGGGTGAAATTCAAGAGTCCATTGAAAACTTTAAATCTGCTCAATCTCAAAGCACAGAAAGTAACGGAGCATGAAACAGCCTTGCTGCTATCTACTGAAACTATCCGCACCTTTAGGTACAGAAAAACATTCGGCTAGATATTATCTTGGTTCTTGCACTAATCTGAATAAACGTCTAAAACAGCATAAACAAGGGACAGCCGCAGCTTTTACCCGTGCTGCCAGGGATAGAGGAATATTTTTTGAAGTTGTCCGAGTCTGGGCAACAGAGACTTTACAAGAAGCTCGACAGCTAGAAAGAAAGCTGAAAAAGCAGAAAAATCATGCAAGATTATTGCATTCAAAAAAGTTTCTACCAACACCTGAAATTAATATGTGAGCTACTACGCTTTTGTACTTAATTTTTCTGTACAAATTTCGCTTAACCAATTGCATTTTAGTTCATTTTTCCCCAGCTTGTCTCAGCAAATAATAGCTTGATGGAACTTTTATATGCCTATATTCACCTCGTATTACGCAGGTCAAATTAAGGGAGAAGCTGTTTCTATTTCGCTGAATCCTCCCCCCAATTGGAAAGGTAAGCACTTACCCCTATTCGCTCCAACTTCTGAATTGTTACGTTGGTGGAAATCTTCAGCTAAAGATATCGCCGCGCAGTCAGAATATAAGAGGGTGTTTAGAAAAATTTTGGATTCTCGGCAACAGTTGATCCAGTTGTGGGTAAACAAACAGCAGTCTAATCCACAAGATATGACGCTGTGCTGTTTTGAAAAGAGTAGCGATTTCTGCCATCGACATCTTGTTGCAGAGGAAGTATTACAAAAGCACTTGCCCCAGCTATGGGGCGGGGAAGTTGAAATTTCTTCAACACCACAACTCAACTTTATACAAGGTGCAACAATCAACCACTCTGCGATATATTCGCCCCTGGTGTTGTCGCTGATTGAAAAATGTCATTCGTCGGGTTATCCGGTGCAGTGCGATCGCATCCCTTGTGGATATTATCGTGTATCTCTGCACGGTGAGGATTTAGGCGAATGGTCAGAATTAGGAGTTTTAAGTGTTCTGTCTTCTTTGCAGCATGAGTTTTATCGGCAACGTCTTGTACCGTCATTGGTCAATACTACGGCGATCGCTAAAGTTAAAGAAAATCAGGAGTTTGTAACAGCTAAATCCGAATCTCCCAATTTGATTACGAGGCTTGGGAAATTGGAGGGGCAAGAGTTAGCCCAGATTCAGGATTGGTGCAAGTGGATTAAAAATCAGATGTTTCCGTCTGTTTCAAAATACGCTGATGGTCGTTTGGAGTTGCATCTGCGGCGGTTCGTTAGTCTTACTAGTGCGAAGTCGGGAAACAAGGCTGAGGTTAAGTTAATCGAACCTGGGTTGTATCCTGGTTCGTTTGTTATTGAGGAATTAGGAGAGAAATTGTTGCCGAATTTTCATCAAGCACTAGTTTTGTTTTACCCAGCCGGGACGCAAATTAAGGTACACCGTGACTCTCCAGCTTACGCTTCGGGGGCAGCACAGATAAACGTGATGGGTCGAGCGCGATTTTTTATTTCTGGTTGTCAGAATGTGCGGCTCCTAGAGTCATACTGGCTTGAGGAAGGAGATTGCATCAGCTTTGACAACAAGCAGCCGCATGGCATTGAACGAGTGCAAAGCGCGAGATGGTGTATTTGCTTCTTCAAACTCAAACCAGAGTACCTGGAAAGTTCAACAGTTAAACAGATGAGTCTAGTTTCTTAGCAAGTGCCTTAAGAAAACTAGTTATAGAGTTAATTACTGGTTTCGGGTGATATCATAACTGGTTATTGACTTGAGAAACTAGTTCTTTTAATGTAGAACCAGGAGAAAGTCAAATATGAGTTACGTCACCAAACCAGTACCATTAATAGAAATGCAAAAAGAAAAACTTGTTAGCATTAAAGCTTATGAATCAGATTTAGAAAAACTCAAAGAATTACAAAAACTTTGGTCGATGCGTACTCAACAAGAAGCAGTAAGCAAATTAGTCATGTCTGGGGAAGAAGTTATTAACTTACAGCGCAATTTGTTAGAAGCACAGAACAGAATTAGTCAGTTAGAACAACAATTACAGCAGAGACAGGCAATGCCACAAACAGAAGGAAAAGAACTAGTTGAGTCACAACCTAATCAATTAGTTGCAAGAGTAGAACATCTGGAAAATTTAGTAACAGCACTGTTAAAAAAATTGGAAGATGGTCAGTTCCCATTAACAACCCAAGGTATAACCAAATCACAGCCACCACAAGCTAAAGAAGAAGAGAAGGACTGGCAAAGTGTACCCAGTGAAGAATTACGCAAGATGAAAGCTAGGCCAGCAGTGGAGGAAAAACTCAAGAGAGTTTTTCAGGCGATCGCTAACTACAACGATAATGTTGCATCTAGTAATGATGAAAGATGGTATATCGGAAATGTAACTTTAAGAGAGTTATCAGGAGCCAATGGCCAAGTTATAGCTGATTGGATTAATCGTCATCAAACTTTAGTCAGCGATCACAATAATAAATATAGTTTAGGACAGTATCATAATAAGCGGCACAAGGGTAAATTAATTAATGATGTTATTAGTTGGTAATATTCATTAATCAAAAATAATTTTTAAATAAACTGGATTGTTAAGAGAAAATCACATAAATATAAATCAAAAAATATTTTAATTTCGGTTTTATCCACAGTTAAACAAATTTTTTAGACTTTGATTATTTTAATTATTAATAGTAAACAGTTCTAAATTAAATAATTCTAATTTAGAACTGATATAAGTATTTTGAAAATCTCAGTTACAAATTATTACTTTTCAAGTGGTTGACAAATCTTCTAGCTAATTCTCGGTAAATATCATGAACAGAGACATCAACTTGTATAGTAAAACATTTTCCAAATCTTTCTTTAGTAAAATTTTCAAGTTCATCCATTAAATCACCTTCATCATCGAATATTGTAGCTGATTCAAATAGTTGGATGAGTTCAGAATTAGATAGTTCTTCTAACTTACGTAGCATATCTAACCTACATTGATAATCTTAAATTTGTTTAACTCTGCCGAATTACTTAATTTTTGCCTATTTGTTTTTGACGGTAAACTTCAAAAGCATACAAGATTTCTTCATGAGTCATTTCTGCCAGTTTTTTAAGCTTTACTGATGCTTGAATTGCATCAAAGCCTCCTGTACGTAATGCCAATGCTAACTCACAAAGCACTTCGCAAATTTCTGGAGGAAGTTGAGCTAGATGTTGAAGATTAGGGCAATAAATTAGTAAAGAAAAAAGTTTTTGTTGAGATGAATTCAGCATAGATATATGGAATTTTTTTGATTACTTAGGAGATTAGGGAGGGTTCAGCCTCCCCTTGTAAAATTAGAAAGCTGTGTTACCTGTTTCGGTAACTTTGTTTAAATAGCCTTGCCAGTAGTCACCTGAGTAGCTTTGAGGAGGTAAGCCAATAGCAGCATCAAATTCACCGTCGAAGTAGCTATTAGATTTAGTGTGAACTTGGTTTTTAGGAATAAGTAGAACTAGCATACAGATATCCTTTTTATGTAGGGCAAGTAAAATCCCCCTTTAGCTAACTAGTTCTATAATAAAAGAACTGGTTAAAATAATCAATAACCAGTATTATCAAAATAGCTTATATGACTAGTTATATATTTTTAGAACTAGTTATTTATAATAGGCTGTACTAGAAAAGAGCAATTAGAGCAGGTGTAACCATTAATGCCTTGTTAGAGAAATCCTCACGCTGCCTCACCATGAATAATTGCATCGTTATACTAAAGGATTTAGAAAAACTAATAAGATACTTTGTATAGGGATAGCTAGTGTAATAATCCAGGTTTTAGGTAATTTATCTATATATAAACCCTTGTGTATAGTCCTTATTTACTTTAATATGGAAATATTAGTAAGTAAGGAATTGGTATGAGCAGGGAATTGAAGACACAGAATGAGATAGAAAATAGCTTTGTGGATGAGCGCGTAAGTTATCTAATGCCAAAGTTTGAAGCTTTAGCACCCTACCGCAAACAAACAGAGCGTAAAAATGGTGTAGGTAAGATACCTGGATGGAAAAAGTTAGCAACTGAAGAAATTAGATTATTGAAAGTCACATATCCAGATGAAAAGCCAGAGGCATTAAAAACTTATGGTACTTGTCTCAGACAAATTACAGCAATTAAAAAAGCACTTAAAAATTCAATCAAAACTTCTATAAAAGATGAAGCTTTACATAGTGCAGTAAATACGATAATTACTAATTTTGGTCGAGCATTGTCAGAGCATTTTGCACCTTATAAAGCTTCCCAATCAGAACAGTATAGAGAAAAAGTAACCGAGCGTAGACAGCCAGAAAACCGGATAGAAATTGATTTAACTCACTCTCTCAAATTTGCTCATACTGTACTAACTGACATCAAAAATGGTAATGATGCTAATTGGATGGATGTGAGTTGTTCTATTGCTTTGGCTACTGGTCGTCGTATGGGCGAAGTTCATTTATCAGCCAGTTTTGAAAAAATTAATGATTATACAGTAGCTTTTAAAGGACAATTAAAAGGTAAATCTAGACGTGTAAAAATAGGTGAGAAAGCTTTACCGATTAAAGAAGTAGTATTTGAAATACCCACATTAATTAATTCTGATTTAGTATGTCATGCTCTGGACTGGCTTGATAAAAAAGGTAAACGATTTCCAAAAGATGAAGACCCGGAACGGGTAAACAGACGTTTTTCAAAAACACTTAATCAACATTGTAAAGAATTTGATATTTTTCCAGAAGATGAGCGTACATATCACAAATTTAGAGCCGCTTATTTTAGAGCTTGTGTAGTTAATGCTGGCATTGATTCTTATGACTTTATCGACTACGCAGAACGAATTTTAATTGACCGAGATGAAACCACAATCAACAGTTACAAGCGTTATGAAATTAAGCCTGGAAGCCTCACCAAAATTTGCTAAATCCCTATACTAAACGTCTTGACGTTATATTACAAGAGGCTTAGTATAGGGATATGGTGAGTTTAATCACACATCTATTATGAGTGAGATTGAAAAATTAGAAAGAGAAAGTAATGAGGTTTGGGCATTTAGGCTAGGTAGCATTGCCGCGAACCAGTTAAAAGGTGTCAAGGATGAACAAGCTATTAGAGAAATAACACTCAAATACTGGGAACCAATTAGAACAGCTATAACCAGTGATAACAGCCTTAAAAGACCTAGAACAGCCTTTGCAAAAGCAATTAACGAAAAGTTTCCTAACTCAAGTAAGCCAAAGCCAGGATATTACCACACTAAGCCACGCGGTAAAGCTCCTCACTGGGAACATTTAGCTTTGTGGTATGCCACCAGCAACCGCGATCGCTGGGATATTATCGGAGATGAAGCAAGAGATGCCTATAAAGCTGGTTTTGAGCAACCAGCACAGACAGAACAGACCCAACCGACAGAGCAAATTACTTTACAACCAGAAGCTACAGCTACAGTACCCTCATTAGAAACTATGAATATTGCACAGTTGGAGTTAGACGCAGATACCCAAAAAGTTGTAGAAGACGCGATCGCCTACTCTGGTATGTCACTGGCTGAGTTTGTCAGAAAAGCTTGCCAAGTTTATGCCAAGACCGTAACGGGTAAAGTCAAGTTAGCTGATGAAGACTTAAGCTCAGTGCTTACCGCAGAACTGATGAGCGAAAAATACAAAACCCATCCTGGTAGGGCTGATGAACTTACACGCCGCGCTATCTATGCCTTAGAAGTTCATAACAATAACTGCACTGAAAGAAATCAGAAATGGCATATTAACCAAACTGCAATACAAACACTCACAGGTAGCAAGCCAGCGACCATCAAGAAAATTTTGGAGAATTACCAAACTCGATTAGATGACCACAACGCCAAGCATGAATTAAACCCATACGATAATCGTAAGCCAGGGATAAAAATTGATCAGGCTATAAATTTAGTCGAGCTTGTACCTGATGGGTTAAATATGGTGTAGCGATCGTCTGCTCCACGATAACTATACTAAAGGAATTGTATAGCTATGTAAGTGACAAATCTGAATATAGGTGTATAAAAGGGTAGAGCAAAAAGTGAGAGATCACCGCGCCTGTGTGTCGTTGAAAGTTATGCCGTAATAAACTAATAGTGCATAACTTTTGCAGTAGCCATGAGTAGTGATCGCCATTTTTGGTTCGTGACCAAATTAGCTTTCATCCTATACTGCGTAAAGCTTTACTACACTTTTTGTGATTTTACCCCCTGCGTGACCAAATTTTGAACCATAACGTGACCAAAATCTGCCAAGAACCACTTTATCTTTTAAGTGACAAAATAAAAAGTCACTGTAAAGTTGCCAAGAAGCAATTTATCATTCAAAGCACAAAATTCTATAAATCATTATAACTGCTATACTTTTTATTGTTTCCCTTGAAATTGCTTGATTAAATTACCAAATAAAGGTAACTGTTCAATTACTAATTTGATCAATTCTATAAAATTTTTCTCCTTTAATCTATCATCTTGCCGTAATTGCAAAACACCTATTAAAATAATAAAGATTGCTGTACCAATAATTGCTAAAACTAGATAATGGAACGGTAATACACTCCCAAAAAAAGCGATTAGGCAAAATACAACCACAAATATAAATAAATAGAACATTCCATTACGAAAAGCAAAAGGAAGTATAACTTGTACTTCCTGATCAGATTCTCCGCTTGATTTAGGTGGTTTTGACATAATTTTATTTTTCTTATTTAGTGAGTGAATTATATTAAATACTCCAATATTTCCTTCTATTGTTACAGAAGCGTTAGCGAGTAGATCATTACTTTTATGATTTGTAGTTTTTAGGAAATTACTTCTTTCCATTATATCATCAATTAGCCCTAATACATTTACCATTTCGTAACTTTTTTGACATTGAATATCATTTTGTTTATCTTCTACAAACTTACGCAGAACTTCCAAAGGATAGGAGTGTGGGTCTTGACTGTCTCTACAATTATTACAGTTACATGGTATTAACTTTTTATATTTCAGTCGCTTATACGAACTATGAATTTTATCGAGTTCATGTGTAACTATTGTCATCAAATCTCTTTTATGACGACCTGAAACTCGAATCTTAATCTCTCGTTTAGTGTAATTTTCAATCACCTCTGCCATTGTGTGATCCTTGTTAAGGAACACTCCACTTTTCCAGACAAAATGGCTATAAATATACTCATGCATTACAACTATAAACTGGGTAATAATACCTTTTGGCATGAACTCATAAGTGTACCGTAATATAAGGTTATTCCTTTTATCCCACTTTCTTTCACTATCAAATTCAGGTTGATTAGGAGATAGTAATTGTGGAGCAATATATGATTTAGTCTCACTTCTTGGTATTTCGTAGCAGAGCTTGAAGTTTATCATCAGGCGCAAGAGTTCATCTCTCATAGTTTCATATTTTTTTTCACACCAGATGATTTGCAAATCATAGTGAGTGAACTTTCCTTGGTTACAAATCACTTTTTCATTATCCAAGACTTTATAAACTGCATCAGTACCCCATTTAGGTTTCAGGATAACTATTCTCTTTAAAAGAGGATCATCTTGGAAATGCAAACATACACCTAGATCATGTAGATAACTACTTAACTGCAACTTGTCTTTGTGTTGTGTGAAACCATTTTGCTGGCAGATATTCAAGTATTCATCCAAGCTAATGTAATCGCGTGAATCACTCTCTAAAGCTTCCCGGACTCTAACCCAAGTCTTTGGGAGCGGATTCCCAATATGAGGTAAAGATGTAATGTAATGCTTAATTTGATGTAAAATCTCTAGCAACCCTCTGTTCGTAGCAAGATTAGTTGCCAAAGTTTCTTTCAGGTTACTAAATTCTCCTCGTAAATAAGTGTGATTAATCTCACGATGACGGTTTTGCTTCTCATTTTTAACAATCAATAGTGGACTGTTATTACTTAATAGTTCAACTACTTTTAACCAATAATAAAAATCTGTATCTTCCTTACGTGTATCGGCTACTAAGGCGTAAAGGGAACGCTTAGTCAGAAAAAACTGATGGGTTGCATGATAAATTTCTTGTCCTCCAAAGTCCCAAATATTGACTCGAAAAGTACGTTCATTATGCATTAAAAACTTCCACAATATAACTTCAATTCCTTTTGTAGAATTTTCCTCTCTAAGTTGATAATTAGGGTCTTCAATTTTTTTTGCAAGTGTTGTCTTTCCTGCTCCCGCTTCACCTATAATCAATAATTTTGCTTCATATATATAATCTATACCCTCTGCTTCCAGTTGCCGGAAATAATCTTTAATCCCTTCAAAACCTCTCTCAACTACTTCAGGCGGTGGCTTCTTAATAGGATTATCACTCAAATCTAAACGATTAAGTTTATTTAGATGAGTTATTAATTCTGGCAACATTGTTACTTTATTATCGTTTAAATCTAGATAAGTTAGATTTTGTAGATGTGAAATCGATAATGGTATATTGGTTATTTGATTGGAGCTTAAAGCAAGTATATTGAGATTTTGTAAATTACCAATATAGTCTGGAATTTCTCTTAATTTATTATATCTTAAATATAAATGTTCTAGATTTTTTAAGCGTGTAATTGTCTCTGGTAATGTTGTTATTTCGTTAGAGCTTAAGTGTAATAAACTAAGTTTTTCTACACGTGTAATTACTTCTGGAAAAATTTTTAATTTGTTATTTTTTAAATAAAATTCTTCAAGGTTTTCTAGTAAAACTATATCTTCTGGCAATGTTGTTATTTGGTTATAGTTTAAAACTAGTATTCTGAGGTTATACAAGCGTGTAATTACTTTTGGAAAATTTGTTATATTGTTAGAACTTAAATCTAGAGAAGTAAGCTTTCGCAGATAAGTAATTTCTTCTGGTAAATTGGTTATTTGGTTATCACTTAAATTTAACTCAGTAAGATATTTTAAACGACTAATTTCTGTTGGAATTGTCGTTATTTGATTGTAACTAAGATTTAAAATTTCCAACCATTCAAGATTAAAAACTTCTAGAGGAATTTCTGTTAATTTCTCATTAAAAGGAGTTGTATGTTCATTACTTAAATCTAATTTCTTCAGTTTATTATTTTTTACTTCTTGAATTCTGCTACTAATATTTTGAGAATTATTTAACATGATTAAATTTTCTAACGATGATAATTCTTGATAATTGCAATAACAACTTATGTTTTTTATAAAAAAGTACAACTATAAAAAGCTTATAGGTAAATATTAATATAAGCCTTACAATTTATAGTGTTTTTATTTTAGAATTTAATAACTTGTTGCCTCATCTGCTAGAAGCTAAGTGTGGTCGGCGTTAGAATGCCCTCAATGCGTACAGTGAGCCAACGACTGACTGTGTAACTGCCCAAAGTTTTGGGGAATGCAACACCTCGAACGGTCTAGTAACCATCAAGGCGGTTGGGACAAGCTCAAAGCGTCGTTAACAAACTGTAAAGGCCTCAACTCTGGATGTCGCATATCTGAGTTTTTCTCAGTGTTGGTAGGCAGGCTAGATCGACTTGGGAGTAACGGCTAACAGAAAAATAAATAAATGTGAAAGAAAGTGCTGAAAATGCGCTTATTTTTTGCTGTCAATAAAAACAGTCAAAAATGAGTAAGCCAGCAAGCACTATTTTGTGCTGT
>NZ_JACJTB010000086.1 GCF_014698475.1 Nostoc spongiaeforme FACHB-130
CAGCACTTTCTTGAACTTCTAGATTGAAAGGGCGTGCCATTGCTTCCTCATGAGTCTTTTTCTTCCATGTTCTTTATTCTACAGTTCTATGCACGCTCATTTAGACTTGGTATTATAAGATTGATAGCGTCACGCACCGACTACCAATTGTGACACTTACGTATGTTATGTAGATATAAGTTTTGTTGAGTAAATAAATTAAATCATTTATTTTTTAGAGTACCGTTAACAAATAAAAAATGACCATTGATGAAAAATTGAGGATAACAAAATGGCAGCTAAAAAAATCTTGATGCTTGTAGGCGATTTTGTGGAAGATTATGAAGTGATGGTTCCCTTCCAAGCTTTGCAAATGCTAGGACACACTGTTCATGCTGTTTGTCCAGACAAAAAAGCTGGTGAAAAAGTCAGAACCGCAGTTCATGATTTTGAAGGCGACCAAACTTATACTGAAAAACCTGGACACAATTTTACTTTAAACGCCACTTTTGCTGAGGTAAATGTTAATACTTATGATGCACTCGTTATACCAGGAGGACGCGCACCAGAATATATCCGCTTAAATCAACAGGTATTAGAAATTACTCGTCATTTCGCTCAAGCCAATAAACCAATTGCTGCTATTTGTCATGGCTTACAGGTATTAGCTGCGGCTAATGTGTTGCAAGGCAAAAATTGTACAGCTTATCCAGCTTGTAGTCCAGATGTGCGTGCAGCTGGTGGTAATTATGTCCAAATCCCAGTTGATGAAGCCATTGTAGACGGAAATTTAGTCACAGCACCAGCTTGGCCTGCACATTCCCGTTGGCTGGCTGAGTTTCTCAAAGTACTTGGCACTAAAATTGAACATCCAGAATTTACCCAAGTTTAAGGATGAAATATAAAATTAGCCAAGCCTTATACCTCAAAAAAGTATAAGGTTTTTTCTTCATTTTTTCTCAGAATTCTGGAGTCAGAATTCTGAAAAAAAATGAGATTGCGATAAATGTCTCAATATGTTGCAAATACTACTAAAAATTTCAACCATTACTGCACATTTTTTGGTCGGGGGCTTTGCATAACATAAAATCTATGTATTATGAGAAATATTTACCAACAAACAGGTACATAAGACACTAAAAATAGCCATAATGCTTGTCAATATGAAGTGAGATAATTTTAAATTTTGCATGAGAAAATTTTGAATTTCTGAGCAGAAACTAAAGCTATAGTGGATTTAGTAATTCTGCTGTCGGTATGGCTAAGGTTAAGTCATCCTACCAGAATATTTTATGAATTAGTTTGGGAAGACACTCTAACTCGATGACAGGCAAAAACGCAAGACATAACGCTTTTCTGCGGCTGGTGTCTGGTAATGCAGCAGCTTTTGGTTCAGAATCTCGTTACCCGCTACACGCAAGTAAAGAGATGGTAATTGGACGTGACCCCAGCTGTCAGGTTGTCTTGGATGCCATGATGTATCGAATGGTATCTCGTCGTCATGCTGCGGTTCGCCCTCTCTCTTCATCTCCAGATAATAAATTTACTTGGGTAATTTGCGATTTAAACAGTGCTAATGGTACTTATCTCAATGGTCAACGTTTTTATGGATGTCAAGAATTACAATCAGGCGATCGCATTTCTTTAGGTAGTGATGGGCCACAATTTATTTTTGAGTATGACTTGATACCTCAACCAACAATGATGACGAAACAAAACGCATCATTGCCTTCTGCTGCTAACTTTCAAAACCATACCCAAATCAAACAGCCTGATTCAGTTAGCTTTACACAACTTTTTCCCATTATTTCTACTGGTAAGGATTTAACTCGTAAAGCTTACCTTGTCCCCGGAATACTTACAGTAGTTTTTGTAGTGCTGATGTTTGCTACTGTTGGTAGACCACAGGCTAACCAAGTGATTGTGGCTAGTTACATTGGCTTTGTAGTTTACTACTTTGTCTATCAACTTTGTGGTAAGCCTAAACCTTGGTGGGTTCTCATTGGTACGGCGCTGACTACAGCTTTAATTTTGCTGAGTCCAATTTTAGATTTATTTATCTTTATTTTTCGTGTCGTCTTGCCAGGGAACTTAGCCGCCGCTCAAGATGCTACGATTACAGAACTTTTCATCCGAATGTTCTTTGGTGCAGGGTTGATGGAAGAACTGCTCAAGGCTTTGCCAATCTTAGGCGCATATTTCATTGGCAGTAAATTACCTTCACCTTGGCGCGAAAATATTGGTGTGTGGGAACCTCTGGATGGTATTCTTCTCGGCACAGCTTCAGCTTTGGGTTTCACACTTTTAGAAACTCTGGGACAGTATGTACCAGATATTACTCAAAATGTGAGTCAACAAGTTGGTATTGGTGCGGCTGGTCAATTAGCCGGGTTACAATTGCTGATTCCGCGTGTTTTAGGCTCGGTTGCGGGTCACATGGCTTACAGTGGCTATCTGGGATATTTTATTGGGTTGGCTGTTCTCAAACCCAGTCAGGGTTGGCAAATTCTTTCTATCGGCTACTTAAGTGCATCTGTACTTCATGCTTTATGGAACGCGCTGGGTTCGATTAACGCTTTTTTATTGGTGGTGGTTGGAGTTTTAGCTTACGCTGTGTTGATGGCAGCAATTTTAAAGGCGAGGGCATTATCACCAACGCGATCGCAAAATTTTGCAACTCGCTTTCTCGGCCCTAAATAAATCTCTCGCAAACCTAACCGATCAGGGTAGAAGTCATAAATTTGCTTTCTGCCCAGTTTTTTCTATCTCAAGATAGATTGCTTTGTTGGGAAGATTGTCTTAACTTGACTTTATTCTGGGAGTATTTTATCTAAAATGAAGTTCATATCGAAACTTTAGCATTAACAACATTCACACTATCGACAGAAATTGAATCTTAGTTCATGCTTCCGTTTCTAACTTATCTATTTGTCTGAGTGCATAGTAAGCGATCGCTACACTCACTTTGGCTTGCTCAATTTCTGATAAAGTTGCCCAATCTCGATTTTTAATTTTATTCATAACTGATGTCAGACTTTGCTTGTCGCTACTACGCATCGCATAAGCATAAGGACGAGCAAAAATTTCTATATCGTCGGTTTCCCATGCAGGTAATACTGTTTGAACACATTGCACTAGTTGTTCACTGATTGATTGCTGCATAGCTGTCACTTCTGTGGCTTTTTGGGCGATCGCATTTAACCAACCTGTGGGTACGCCAGCCGCAAAGGTGCTATGTAAAGTTTCACAAAGACTGTCAAAAATGCTGACTTTTGTATTACATTTGTAATCAGCACAGTTTGTCACCTGAGACCATAACCCATCTAGCTTGGCGTAAAAAGATTGGGATCTAGTATGTAGTTCTTCCTTTAGGACATCTTGCATCGCAAACTGCTGTTCTAATTCATCAAAATATGCTTCAGATTGCTCATCGGCAGGATTCCAAGGATAAGCCACATCTTCGGGTTTTAGCAGTAATTCGAGGAATTCTAATTCAGCTTGAGTGGGCGACGATGGGATATTGTTGGAATTGTCGAATTTGTTAATCATTGTGTTGACTCCTGATGAATTATTTAGCAGTACTGACTGCTACAAGTTGGAAATTAGAATTTCCGCAAAAATGAACCTGATTTTTATTTAGTAATTGAATCGGAAAAAATTTCATAAAGTCAGCATAAAGCGTGAAGTATACAGTTCACTGTAATTTTTATTCTGAAAGAAGGCTTAATTTTCAATAATAAACTCCCAAGTTTCATTGCCAGAATTGCCAAACTTTAACTTAGCTCCAGGTTGTAATAGTACTTCTTCCCGGAGAATTTGTTGCCAGCCATTAGCACTCAGACACCAAGTTGTACCGTAAGTTGAGAGATCCTGTAAATAATAAGTTTGTACTGGAGTATTACCAGAATAAGTATTACGACATAAAATTTCGGCATGACGCTTAGAAACTGATGGTTCAGGAATTATAATATCGTTGTCTTGAGTGCGACCAATGCGAGTTACACCGACACGTAAAAACCAAGTTCTACCTCCTGGGGAGAGCGATCGCAAACAAGCTCTAGAAGTAGCACGATTTACATTAATAATTGAGATATCTGGTAACTCTGTAATTCCCTCATCAATGCTTTTAACAAGTTCGCCATTGAAATCTGGATGTAAATACAGAACTGGTAAAGTCCAAGCAGGTTGGTTGAACTTATACAGTGTTAACATTTCTTGGCGAGCTTCTGCCACAGCTTCATCGATGGGTTTGCGCGATCGCAAAGCTTCAGCAAAAGCTTGAATAAAACTGTGACTTTCATGGTCAGCAATCACATCCCGCATTCCCAAAACCGCAGGTACACCATGCCTAATTAGTACTTCTGCTAAACTGCTGGCGGGAATTGCTTGGTGATTAACTGCTGCTGGTTGCGCTCCCCAACAAGCATTAAAAACGGCTAATTTTAACCCACTCCGAGTTAAGACTTGCGCCAATTCTATGCCATTGAGTGTCTTATCGGGACGCAAAAATAATAATCCTCCATCTGGCCCAGGCAATCCATGACCAGCGTAAAAAAATATATTGTAAGCTTTAGTTTCTAATTCTTGAATCAAATCTTGCGGTGTTGGTTGAATCAGCGTTTTAACCATACAAGGAGCAAACCCAGAATAATTGCGGTTGATTGGCGGCTGATTCTCCAAGATTTGTTGCAAAATACTTGCTTCTTGTTCTAGTTCCAAGTTTTCATCATGACCTAATACCAGCAAGATATTTAAGGCCTGATCTGTACGTAAAAATGGTAATGGTTCAACTTCACTAGTGGTACGACTAAACAGCAAGTCCTGAGAAAGCGAAATCGCGGATTGTCCGGGTTGACGCTGCATAATTTCCCAAGGTAAAGCAATCAAATCTGGGTCACGAATTTCGAGTTGAAAGCGTAAACGGGTATGTTGTCCCATCGCAATTCCACAACTGCGTTCGAGACTACTGAGAATTGGCCCGTCAAATACCCAGCGCCACAAATACAGCCCTAAGTATTGCATTAAACGACCACTGTAACCAGGCATGTGACCGGAAGTAGTGCTACCTAAATTCAAGGCGAGTGGGTTAGCAGGTTGAGGCGCTGTGTTGGCTGTAACATTTAAACCACTGTGTCCAGCAAACATTTGCTGCCACTCTTGCCAAACTTGATTCAGTTCAGCAGGCCATACACAGTCACGCAGAACATAGCCACTAGGGTAGGGAGCTTTGACCACCCAAATGGCAAAGCTATCTGTGCCAGTATTGATGAGACGGGCGATCGCTAAGTTCAGGGATGGCATGGGTTCTTTAAATTAAAAGGTAGAAACCAAGGACTTGCGATAACAATTTTCCGTAAGGAAAACTCTTCGCCTGGAAATTTTAAATCTAGTTATTAAATGTATTATTCCAGGCTTTTACAAGTTTATCGAGTATTTGTTGCATTTTCACCTTGGTAGATGCAGGAGTTTAACTATCTGACGATTGAGATAAGTTGTCGCAACTACTGGTGTCGGTTGATTGGAGTACAGAAATGCCTTGACGTTGCAGTTGGGCTAATTTAACTCGCAGTGGTTTGTCAGGTTGAGGAGATGAGGTATTTCCTAAAGGGCAAAGCCGCAATTTAACTACAGATTCCTGAACATTGGGTGTATCTCCTGGTTCAATTTCCACCACTTGCATAAAACTACCACCTTCTAACTTCTGATCATCCAAGGTGATTGCTTGGCTATTAGTAATTACCCAACCAGGAGCCAGGTTATTGAGCGATCGCTCATTCGTGGCGGTAGGAGTTGGCTGTACAGTGGGGCTAGGATCTGTAGTTAAGAACGGCGATGACATAAACAATCCACGCACCAACAGCCCTAAAGAACCTGCGGCGATCGCAATAATCATTGGCACAATCAAATGCAGTGGCAGTTGTTGAAGAGAACTCGACTTATGTTCGGGAATTAAAGTTTTCTGCTCAGAAATATCTTCTAGTAAAGTTGGTTGTAAGGGCTTAGGTGCAACTTTAGCAGTTGTAATACTAGGAGGTTCAACAATCACTGCTTTTAAAGTAAGTTCTGGCTCAACATATTTCACTTGATAATGAACTAAAGCGATCGTCACATTATCATGGCCATTCTTAGTGTTGGCAATTTCCAGCAATTTATCAGCAACTGTGACTAAATCTGTTTCTTCTGTCAAAATTGGTAAAATTTCTGTTTCCCAGTATTCTTCCACGCGGTCAAAGTCGCTTAAGCCATCAGATGTCAACAGAAACACAGCATCTTCATCCAAAATAAACCTCTGCGCTGTTGGATGTAATGCTGTACTAGAACTCATCCCTAATGCCTGAACCAAGGAACCCGAACCACTCTGCTGCACTGCTTCCCGGTAAATGGCATACCCCAAGCGTACTTCCCTAGAAGCAACATCATCGTCCAAAGTAACTTGGTAGCAACCATCCCGTGTAATCCAATAAGCACGACTATCACCAACATGGGTAATATACATCTCATGGGCTACTGGCAACGCCATCACCAAGGTTGTACCCATACGTTTTCTCCCCTGGCGATTTTCACTGTCATTGCGCTGGCTAATTTTGTCATTAGCAACTGCCACAGCTTGCTCTAAGTCTGCCAGCAGCAATGAGGGATCTATATGGTTGTAAGGAACTTTGGTGAGTTGTTGAACTTGTTGCTGAATAGTGTCAATTGCTAAATTAGATGCGACATTCCCACCTTCATGTCCACCAATGCCATCACAGACAATAGCCAATGCTGTAGCTTGCGGTGGTTTACTCAACATTGTGCCACTTGGTGGATAACAGGCATCTTCGTTGCGTTGGCGTTTTGGGCCAGTGTCCGTTTTGGTGATAATTTTAATTTTTGGCGATTGTAACTCGCCTAATTCTGCTAATCCCCGGTCTAAAACTGAGATTAGCACTTCCGCAGAATTGATTTCTCCGTGAATCAGATAATTACTAACTTGGTTCACAAATTCTGCAATGACTGGTTTGGTGTCTGGTAATAACTGCTGCCAAAATTCTCCTAAGTCAGATAATGTTGGTGTTGCAGTGTCAAACCGCAATTCTAACAAGCGCACTAAAGGCCCTTCCACCCTTAACAAGTGAGCTTCCAGCAAGCTAGAAGCAACACCTTCACTCACCAAAGGCTGCCAGAGATGTGCTAATTGCCAGAGCCAATTCAGTTGACGTATGGAGGTTGCATTGCGCCAGGCAGTAGTTAACTGCGGACACAACCTTAATTGAGCATCTGTCGTCGGTTCTGTGAATAAAGGCGGTTTTTCTAAAAGTAAAATTTCTTTACGAGAGCGTCCATCTTTGAAAGATAGTACCCCATATACCTGCGGTATATGTAAGCGGTAGGGAATTAATCTCAAATAAGCTCTAATTGCTTCTAAGTTTTCTGTTTCTAATCCGTGAGGGAGTAATCCAGGCTTAGTATCTAAAACAACAGATTTATTTAGGACTAAATAGCGATCGGCTAATATTTCTCCAGGACTACCCACATTTAGAACATCACCCACAACCCAGAGATATCGTTTGGGTAAGGGTGTAGAACATCGTTGACAAAACTTATGAGTCAGGGGGTTGGCAGCCTGACAAAGTTCATTTGGGCAGTAAAGGGTTGCCGCATCATTTTCCATAGTGTTCGCACTGATTAGCGATTGGCAATTTCTTCAAAACCATAGGCAGTGAGCAGTACTAGGCTGCTCTTGTTTCTGCAAACAGACAGACATATCCCACTGGGGATCATGATTCTAGCTGGGAAACACCAGTCAATGCTAATACTTAATTGAGAGAATTTATGCAAATATCACACTCCTTGGCCAATTCTACAGCCTCATCATAACTTTTCTTGTTCTATGACTTTCCGTTGCCAGTGCAACTAACTTTCAGCCTGTCAACAAAGCTTAACCTTTACTTATGTGTAATTGGTTGCTTTGAGTTAATTAGAGCATTAGAAAGCCCTACATAATACAACCGTTTCTTTAATTTATAAGTCAATATGGTTTAGTTAAAGTTAAAAATCTCCAAATTTACCTAGAAACCTGGGTGATAAACCTCAATTTAAACTAAGCTGATGTGTTTTACTGAACTATATGGGCTGATCGGTTACAAACTGTAAATTAATTTTATTTAAGAATTAAAAAGTTAGTTATTAAACTAGCTAAATTGGAGTTATTACTCTGCTAAAGCCAGGATCTGAAAAATTTTTTTACTTTCTCAGTAAAGGGTCAAAAATTTTGCGGCACTCCAATTAGATGATTGTGGATAAAGTTGTTGTGTAAGAAAGTATCACTCAGAATGCAGTAGTCAGAATAGTGACAAGAACCAGAAAAAATTGTGAAATCACCTCTAAATTCTGACTTCTGGCTCCAGAGTTCTTAATTCTGATGATTTTGTCTTCTATCAAACGATGTAATTTTGCTAATGATCAAAAAAGTAAAAATCTCTATTTTCTAAGATATGGTTTCCAAACATAGCTTGATGAATATATATCGATTATTAGGTGAAATATAGCAGCGACAAATTGACATCTCTAAAGAGATAGGAGTGAGAATACACATCACTCCTAATCTCTTGGCTATTGAATAATCAGACTTATGCGCCAACCAAAGCTGAATCTGACAACTTTTATTCTGGCTGCTAAGGATGCAAAGTCTTCATCGCTATTGATTGGTAACTCTGTGCTTGCTGTGCAGGTTGCTACTACTTATCGTCTACAGCCACTTGGGGAACTCCCATACTGTAATTTGTAACGCGAGCAGATAGATTGTAGCTGATTTCGCCTTTTTGGAGGAGCGATCGCAGATAATGCTCCAAATCTGAACCAATGCGGCGTAAGTTGTAGTCTGTCAGGTCTGCACCACTAGAAGATTCTACCAATTCGTCAAATTTACGATAAATTTTTTGTAGAGCATCTTCATTCCAATTAAATTCGTTGTCTGGGTCAACATCCAACGTTAAAACTTGATTACTGGGAACTAGTTCGCCATCCCGGTCAATTTCTGCCGCAAAAATGCGGATATGCCGGGTTGTGGACTTGAGCAGCATTGGGTTGTCCATAGAATGGTGTAAAGGTTTCAGTTGATTACACTGAAATCATTGTAGACGGTTGGCCAGCCCTAAAATCTGCTCTATCCATAAGCTTTCATTAATTCATCAGTAGTTAATTGTTATTCTCCCCATATAACTGCCTCTTACTGCTTTATTTTTGGGTGAGATTTTTGAGTGTTGCTATTGCTAGTAGTGCCGGACTTATTTTTTGTGCAAATAACTCATTTATACCTACATACCATTACTTAAACTGCTAATCTTTGATTTTTATACGTCAGTTCTTACTTGATTTTTGACTACCGAAATTTCATAGCTGCGGTTTTCGTTTGCACAATGCACAAAGTTACAGGTTTTTGATGCAGATGAATTCTGACTTTTGTACTTAAAATAAGTTACCAAACGCTGTATATTTCTCTACTCAGAATCAATATTTTACTCTTAATAAATTTATTCATCAAAATCTCCTGAAATTATTGGTGAAAAAAACTAACATCAAGTGTTTTCACGTAATTATGGTGAAGCTTCCTCTAGGGTTAATTAAATTGAAAAAATACAGCGATTTTACTTACGTATAATTACCAAAAAGTCAGTAAAAACTCGAACTGTTATTGACGTTAAGATGAAGTTGATGTAAAAACCTTTAAAAAGGTAGAACAACTTCTTACAGAAACTTTATTGTATAGAATCTTAAAAACTGAATAATAGTGATGGTTTACCTAAACCAGTTCTGAAGGAAGAAGATTATAACTTCAGGTGTGTAAGACTAGTGAGAAAAAACATAGGAGATAAAAATGAACCCCAGAATGAGATAAGTTAAAAATCTTAATTTACAGCGGTATAGATTCAAAAAAAAGATAAAGGATGTTTGCTGAGGATAATAGTTCCTCAATTTCATGACTACCAAGTAAAAAAATCCGCAAAACTTATGAACTCAAAAGCATTACCACGCCAAATAAATAATATTGAAGTCGGTGTTTATGAATGCGAGATTCATCTCAAATTCCGATTGATTGAGGAAAAGAGCCTTCTGGGCGATCGCGAGCAACTGTTGCAAGTACTCCTAGACGCTTTAACTGAAGGTTCTGATGATTTTTTAGAGACGCTGCAAGCCTCGGTGAAAGCTCAGGAAGTCTCAGAATTTAAGGCATCACCCCAAATGCGTCGTCAACTGATGCGCTTACGGAATGCTGCTGATAACACTCAATAGTCGGTTCTTCAGCTCTCCAGCAATTGAATAGCGATAGTTGATGAATGAAGCATAATTAAGGTAATTTTTGCAGTTCGCTCATTCCCTGTGCTGTGCCATAGCATCATGAAGTTGGTTTTTAACCTCACTACCAAGCTGCAAGCTTAATTTCTGTTGCCTTACAAAAACTTTATCAAGCATCTAAAAGTAGCTCCAACCCTGACATCAAGGAAAAAGATAAGCTGCTAATCAATAATTTGATGCTTACAGTTTAGGAAGATTTATCTACCTGTAAAATTTTTCTCACCAGGGTGTCGCTTTGGCAAGAGATAGCATTCCGGATGAATCTATAGTTATTGACTATCTCAAAAGTCCAAAATATCTGGCAGATATTGATTGATGTCTGATGTAGTTGAATAATTTGGGTAAGACGCTAGACTCAAAAAGTTGCACCAACTTGGAAAATGATTGCGAAAGCTAGATTACAGAGCAGCTTACCAATCCAACCTTCCAAAATCTAGAATCTCAAGTTCAAAATGGTATTACCTTTCCAGTTTGGCAAAATACTTGTTTAGTATAGTATTAGGAATGTATTTTTATAGACTTTTCAACCAGGAGCTTGTTGATCATCAAAGCTCCTGGTTGTGTCATGTTTAAGCGTGAAGTAATTATGTTGTGTAGCTTCCCTATATTAAGTTTTAAGATGGCTGGAATAAGTATTAGTTCCTAATTGAGACTGAAAAATTCCAAAATTACTCCAAAATTTTTACTTAGCCAGACCGTGTTCTAGTGCAAAACGCACTAATTCTGTACGGCTATTGGTGCCAGTTTTACTGAACAAGCGGCTCACGTACTTTTCTACATTCCGAACACTAGTTTCTAAGCGACGAGCAATTTCTTTATTCATCAGCCCTTCAGCTACTAGGTTTAAAACACTTTGCTCTCTAGGGGTCAAGTCAATTTTGAAGGGAGCAGGAGATTGAGCGATCGCACTTCTTTGTGTTAACAGAGCTTTGATTTGCGCGATTTGATTGGCTAATTCGGCAATGTCCGGAGTTTCGCTGTCTTCACCTGTAAACGTAGGCTTAACAAGACGACGAGCAAGTAAGTTTTCTACTATTGCTACTAACTCATCTGGATCAAAAGGCTTTGGTAGATATGCGTCAACACCTGCTTGATAGCCTTGAATGCGATCGCCTGTCATACCCTTAGCAGTTAAGAAGACAACTGGTAGTGATTGAAAGCGTGGATCTTCTCTCAATTGCTTCAAAAACTGATAGCCATCCACTTGGGGCATCATAATATCAGAAATCACTAAGTCAGGTGTGTTCTGTTCCATCAACTCCCAGCCTTCACGGGCATTACTGGCAACTTGAACACTAAAGCCGCTTTCTTGTAAGTAATCCTTTACAGCTTCTCTTAATCCTGGTTCATCATCTACCAGTAACAGTTGTGCTGACATTTAACACTTCCTTAAGTCTACCTTGTTCCAATTTAGCGAAAGTTGGCAGCCAATAGTTATAAGAGTTTGAGAGAGTTATTGCTTAAGTCCTACAAATCTTAGTCCTATACATACACCCCTCCCCATACATCTATACCCCTCATCTTCTCCTCAACCCTTGACTTTTCATTTTTATGCCTAAAATTACCAACGCCAATATAACTCCAGTAGTTATAAATTTTACTTATATATTTATTCAGTAAATCTTTCCTCAGATTACTTTACAAAACGCAATAGATACCTTTAAGATATGTAACAACAGGTGAAAACACCTGAAACATACATAACAAAGCAATCATAAAGACATGACAGCAACCTTACAGCAGCGCAAAAGCGCCAACGTATGGGAGCAGTTCTGCAACTGGATCACCAGCACCAACAACCGCCTATATATTGGCTGG
>NZ_JACJTB010000087.1 GCF_014698475.1 Nostoc spongiaeforme FACHB-130
CCCCTGGCGACTGTTCGAGTTCTGTCAAAGAGATTTTTGTAGTGACCCGTGCTACATAGCGGTCTATTGTGACCAAGGTTGGGACGGTCTACTACTTCCCTCAATATACAAGGTTGGGTTGAGGAACGAAACCCAACTTTCGAGCATACTGAATGCGTTCACACAGGGTACTGTAGGCGATCGCCCTGCCAAAATCGCAGTAAAGTAGCTCTAGAAGTGTGAGCATCTTGCCACCAACAGTCCGTACTAGTTTTCGTCCAACCATGACGTTTTCGCGCCTTGTCTATAATTACCAGTCCAACCATTGATGCTTTGAGCGAGTTTGACATATATCTGTTAAATGAGCAGATTGTCTTGATATATTTCTACTAGATGCTGTTTTAACATCGCCTTGCCACAATCTGCTGTGTATCCTAGTTTTAACCTGAATCACCATAAAAATCAGCCAGAATATCTCGAATTTCATTAGCACCAATATCTTCTCGATCAGATTTAGAATAGATTGTTAGCAACAAAATACTTGTGGGAGACTCAACTTGATAAATCAGTCGGTATCCAGCACTTTTACCTTTTTGAATATTACTGTTGCGAACTCTCACCTTGTAAACAAAATATTCTTCCCCAAGTCCGCTAATTCTATCGCCTACAAAGTCCCCTTGTTGTAACTGCTCGATAATCGGTTGGACATCAGAGCGAATCTTGCGAAATCTTTTTGAGAGTCTGTAAAGTTCTGCCTCAAACTCGTCGGAGAAACGAATTGATACTGTGTTGTCACTCTGCATCAATTCTGTCCCATAGCTCACTAATTGGTCTTGTTTGACCCATCTTTGCTTGCTGTAAAGCTCTTCTCAAGCTGGCTTTAATTTCCTCAACTGGTGTATCGTCTGGGTCAAACTCTTCTGTTTCTTCCTGTTCTGGAATTAACACAATCACCCGTACTTGATCAGGGTAAGTTGTTCCCTGAATCGGCTGATCTAAAATTAAATTTCCTTGAGCATCAATTTTACCAGTTACTTCGATCGCTTTCATCTTGGCTCTACCAGATTTTGTAGGATATCCTAACACGCACAAATACAAGCCACGCACCTTAAATATCGGCAATCAATCCATGCGATCGCTCTTTTATTCTAAAGCCTGAATGCGATCGCACAGGATAGGGTAAGCGATCGCCTTGCCAAAATCGCCGTAAAGTAGCTCTAGAAGTATGAGCATCTTGCCACCAACGCGCCGTACTAGTTTTAGTCCAGCCAAGACGTTTTCGCGCCTTGTCTACAATTCCCAGTCCAGTTGTTGATGCTTTGAGCGAGTTTGACATATATCTGTTAACTTAGCAGATGATTTAAAAGTCAGAAGGTTTGAGCTTTCCTCACTAGTAAGACTGAGTTACGCTTGAAAATGCAATATTGATTGGATCACGCTGTTAATTTTAAGCATTATTCTCGAATAACGTATGACAGACTCTATTGCTAAAAATGGTGCTGAACTACTCTCTGTAGCTCAAGCTGCCAAATTACTTGGTGTTACACGCCAACGAGTACACAACTTAATTAAGAATGGTCAAATTATAGCTTGTAAACTTGGACGTTATTACTACATAGAAAATGTTGAAATCGAGCGATATCAAAATCAACCGATGGGAAAACCTTATCAACCTCGTAGTACAAATACACCATAATTCTATTGACAATTGTTAATAGAGTTTTTATACTAGTTATATACAGCAAAACTCAAATATACAGTAATGCTACCTTTTCAACTGATTGCTACTGATGATGTAGAAAAACAAGAATTAAAAGAAATCTACAAAAGTGAATATGGAATTCTCTATCAAGGAGATTGTCTCAAATTTCTTTCAGCCTTACCGAATGAATCTGTAGATATTGTATTTGCTGATCCACCTTTTAACCTTGGTAAAGAATATGGTAAAGGCGTGAGTGATCAGATGGCAGATGATGAATATTTAATGTGGTCAAAACAGTGGTTGAGCCATAGTATTCGAGTTTTGAAGAATGGTGGCAGCTTATTTGTATTTAATCTACCTAAATGGTGTATAGAATATGGTGCATATTTGAATCAACAAGGAATGAATTTTAGGCATTGGATTGCTTGTAGAATGCCAAAAGCTTTTCCCAGAGGAAAAAAAATGTCTCCGGCTCATTATGGATTACTTTATTACACTAAAGGAGAACCAGCAGTTTTTAATAAAGTTTATACACCCATTCAAGTTTGCCGACATTGCGGTGGAGAAATTCGTGACTATGGTGGACATCGCAAAAAACTTAATCCACAGGGTATTAATTTAATGGATGTTTGGGATACGCCGGAAGAGGTTTGGGAAGAAACTTCCGAAGCTAACTCTCAAGATATTTTATGGACATTAGCAGAAGAAATGTGGACGGACATTCCCCCAGTGCGCCATCGTCAACACAAAAAGCGAGTTCCTAACGAACTTGCACCCATTATGCTAGAGCGAATTATCGCAATGGCCTCTCATCCAGGACAAATTGTAGTCGATCCCTTTGCTGGATCTGGGACTACATTTTATGCAGCAGAAAAGCTACAGCGTTACTGGATAGGTTCAGAACTGGGAGATACAGATCCGGCTGTAGAAAGATTAACTGATCTCGCTAACGGAATTATCGAACAATGGGAATCAGCAAGGGGAAATAAGAAATCAAAGCAAAAGAAAATCAATGCTTCACAACTTTCCATCCCCTATTCTCAATAAATATATAAGTCAGAAAATTTAGACTAAAGCACGTCCATCTGTTCCTTTGGTAAGCGTTGGTACATTACTATCTAGCTGATCATGTTCAATTACAAAAATTGCCAGAAACCCTTCTTGGAGTTGAACAGAACGCCAAACATCAAAATATGGTTCTAACTCTTCGTAATTACCAATCCTATCAGTTAAATAAGGGTAAATTTTCCGACTGGGAAGAACTAAAGCAGCACCTAAAAAAACACCACGTATTAATCCCAGAATCATTTTATTAACTGCGCGATGGCTGGAAGAAATATTTCCAGTTTCCCACTCAAGCGCAAACAAATAATTGTCAATTACTTTTGTAGCATCAACTTTTCCTGGTGATTTCGTAGCATAGGTAATAGGAGTTTCTAATCTCCACTCGAATTTATCTCTTAATGCAATCATGCAAGCTTCTTTAATAGGCTTGACACCATTACCGTGCTTTTTTGGATTAATTGTAAAACTAGATGTCCCAGGAGGGTGAACAATTAGAGCGATCGCATCACGAATTTCAGCACGAATTATCGCCCAATCGTTTGATTCTTCAAAATTCCCTATACTTATTAATGAAACTTCTTGAACAATCTTCATCGCTAATTTTCACTGCAACTAAACACAAGATATTCAGCATATATTCTGGTAAAAATCGGCTTTTGGCAATGAACCCATCATTGAGCATCGACTGAACACAAAACTGAGCATATCTGCCGAGTAAACACGCCTACGCTAGAGACATAACATAAAAGCGTGAGGTAACGTATATGACTCAAACTCTAGAACGCCAAGCTGGTGGCTTATATGTTCAAACTCCTGAACAACAGCAAATTGCTTTTCCCCTCAAGCATACTGAGGTGAAAGCTAAAATTGCGGGGAATATCTCACGGGTGGAAGTTACCCAAAGTTTTGAAAATCCTTTCACAACTACGTTAGAAGCTGTTTATATCTTCCCATTACCGGATGAGGCTGCTGTTGATGATATGCTGATTCGGATTGGTGACAAGACTATTAAAGGTAGTATTAAAAAACGCCAAGAAGCACAGCAAATTTACGAGCAAGCAAAGAAACAAGGACGCACCGCCGGACTGTTGGAACAAGAACGGGACAATATTTTTACTCAATCTCTCGCTAACATTCAACCGGGTGAGCAAATTGATGTGATTATTCGCTACTCTGAAAGCTTGAAATTTACTGCGGGTAATTATGAGTTTGTTTTCCCGATGGTGGTTGCTCCGCGTTACGTTCCAGGGATACCGATTGAAGGAAATGCAAGTGGTGTAGGTTCGGCTACTGTACCGATGACGCAAAATCAAGATACAGATATAGTTCCCGATGGTTCACGGTTGAATGCACCTATCTTACCATCGGGTACGCGATCGCCCCATGATATTAATGTAACGGTAGAAATTGATGCGGGGGTTGAGGTGCAAAATGTCCAGTCTCCTTCTCACCAAATTCAGATAAGTTATGCAGAAAAGCGGGTGTTGGTGAAGTTGGCGGGTGGGGATACTATTCCGAATAAAGATTTGATTTTACGCTATCAAGTAGCTGGGGAATTTACCCAAGCGACGGTACTCAGTCAAGCTGATGAACGGGGTGGACATTTTGCACTATATCTAATTCCTGCACTCCAATACCGTCAAAATCAGGTTGTTCCTAAAGATGTGGTGTTTCTCATTGATACTTCTGGTTCACAAATGGGTGCGCCATTGATGCAGTGTCAAGAGTTGATGCGCCGCTTTATTAATGGACTTAACCCTGATGACACTTTTAGTATTATTGATTTCTCTGATACGACTCGGCAACTATCGCCTGTTCCCCTCGCTAATAGTTCTCAAAATCGCACACGCGCCATCAATTATATTAATCGATTGACAGCTAATGGTGGCACGGAGATGTTACGCGGAATTCGTGCTGTGTTGAATTTTCCAGTTACGGATTCTGGACGGTTGCGGAGTATTGTATTGTTGACGGATGGTTATATTGGCAATGAAAACCAAATTCTTGCAGAGGTGAAACAACATCTGCAACCAGGAAACCGCCTTTATAGTTTTGGTGCGGGTAGTTCTGTTAATCGTTTTCTACTCAACCGCATTGCAGAATTAGGACGAGGGATAGCGCAGATAATTCGCCACGATGAACCAACGGATGAGGTAGTCGATAAATTCTACCGTCAAATCAACAATCCAGTTTTGACTAACATTAATTTGCAATGGGAAGGCGATGGTGATGCGCCAATTATCTATCCTGCCACGCCACCAGATTTGTTTGCGGAACAGCCGTTAGTTTTATTTGGTAAAAAACCTGATGGGTGTGGGGGAAAACTGCATATTACGGGAATTGTTGCGGGTGGTACACGTTATCAGCATACCTTTAACTTGGACTTTGAGGAAACTGGAAACCCGGCTATTGCTCAACTTTGGGGACGTTCCCGTATTAAGGAATTGATGAATCAGATGGTGCATGGTGACACTAAGTTGGGTGTGGAAGCGGTGACAGATACGGCTTTGACTTATCAACTGTTGTCGCAATATACAGCTTTTGTGGCTGTGAGTGATGATGTGCGAGTTAATCCGCTTCAGGGTTCAGTTTCTGTGCAAGTACCTGTAGAAATGGCTGAAGGTATTAGTTATCAAGGTATTTTTGGGAGTGCTGTTAGTGCTGTTGCGCCTCCTCCCATGATGGCAAATATGGTGTCTCCTGCGCCTGAATTTTTGCAACGTAAGCGGAGAGTAGAATCTTCAGGCGCACCGGAAGCGGTGATGTCTTCTCCTGTAGCACCGCCAAAAATGTCACAAGCTGAAGAACGGTATCATTTTGCTGATGAAAGTCTTGAGGATGAAGAAACCTTTTTAGCGGAAATTGCACCTGTCCAACATCTAGAGGTTGTAAATGTAACGGGATTAAATGAGCAGATGATTGCACTGCTGACTCAGTATTTAGAATCTATCCCATTGCATACAGCTTACAGTGGTGATTTAGTGTTTGAGTTGCAGATAAGTAAGGGACGAGTCAGACAGGTGTTGTTAGATGAGCAAGCTTCTACTTTTAAGGAACAGTCTTTAATTGATATTATCAGGCGATCGCTCATCTCTTGGCGCATCCCTCAATTGCTCACAACTACGGTTTTGCTAACAGTGCGAGTGCAAGTTTAATATAAAACTATACCGGGGCTATCCCGGTTTTTTTATTGCAGGCGATCGCAATTCATCTTTCAAACATCACAATAGCAATGAAAGCAATCGCAATTCATCTTTCAAACATCACAATAGCAATAAGAGCGATCGCATTTCATCTTTTCACCATCACAATCACAATGAGAGCAATTGCAATTCATCTTTCCAGCATCACAATCACAATGAGAGCAATCGCAATTCATCTTTCAACTATCACAATAACAATGAGAGCGATCGCACTTCATCTTTCTACCATCACAATTGTAATGTCCGCCTTCCTTACAAATTTTGCAGCTTTGATGATAAGTCTTTTACTGAACAAAATCTAATGCTATGCTTTTAAGCAATTACACTGAAATAAATTAAATTAATATAAAATTTTACATGACTTCTGGATCGCTGCCTGCTAACCCGTTTGTGGCTGCGGGGATGATTGAAGACTCTAGATTGTTTGTTGGTCGGAAGGATGAATTACACGCGATCGCATCTCGGATGGGTGGCGCACAGCCGACAAGTATTAACATTGTCGGTGAAAAGCGCATTGGTAAATCTTCGCTGCTTTATCACTTTTTTTTAACTTGGGAACAGCGAGTGCAGAACCCTAGCCGCTACGTTGTGATTTACCTTTCTTTGCAAAGTGTACATTGTCAACGAGAGGAAAATTTTTATTTAGCGGTGGCGCAAGAGTTACTCAATTTTTCTAATGTGGCGACCAACCAAGCTTTAAGTGACCCTTTGAGAATTAGACCCCTTGACCGTGTAGCTTTTTCTGATGCAATTAGAGAATGGAAAAGGCAAGGTGTATTACCAGTTTTATGTTTGGATGATTTCAAAACCTTATTTGACAACCAGAGCGAATTTAATAATGACTTTTACAACAACTTGCGTTCTTTGATGAATCACAACTCTGTAATGTTGGTAATCGCTTCACAACATCAATTAGATTTTTACAGCAAAAAACATCAATTAACTTCTTCTTTTTTCAACTTAGGTCATGTGATTAAATTGGGAGAACTGCAAGAAGATGAAGTCAAAGATTTGCTACGCCTACCAGCTAGTACAGTTAATAATGCCGCACCTGCTTTAAGTATGGATGAACAGCGTTTAACTCAGCAATTAGCCGGGAGTCATCCATTTTTACTCCAGATAGCAGGAGGCTTAGTGTGTGAAGCACGTCAGCAGGGACACGATGAAAACTGGGTAAAAACTCGTTTCGTTCAAGAATCTCGGCGCTTACCACAGTCTCGGTTAGGTTCGCGCCGATGGTGGCTTGGACTGCGTTGGTTAGTTTGGAATTTACCAATACGTCTAGGGCGCGTAGTTAAATTTCTGGGCGGAACTGTAGATGATGTGAGTAGCTGGATTAAGGGAATGGCAATTTTAGTAATGGTTATTTTGGTGTTTACACGAGTCATCAATTGGAATGAAGTTTGGGATTTTGTGCGTGATCAATTAGGAATTAAATAAAAAAGTAGGTTGGGTGGAGCGATAGCGAAACCCAACAAAGTCTTAACTATAGTTGAGTTTCCATTCCTTAACCCAAGCTACACTTCACTACGCCTCGCAATGACGTAAGAAAAATAATTTACAAAACATGATATGAGTCAAACCTCACCAAAATTAGGCTTGTGGAATTATGTAGCTGAATGTCTGCGCCTTTTGTATTGGATTTACTTCAAGCCTTTTACCTTTGAACGCTGGCTGCGTGATATCCATCCAGAACTAAAACCTATAGATAACCCCTTTAACAGACGCTCTGAGTTTTGCACCAATCCCCGTTTGCGTCGCTATGCTGGGCAAGTTTGGTGGTTAACGGCATTAGTACCAATATTTGCCGTATTGCTAGTTGCACCAGTGTATCCGCTGTTGAGTGGTAAGTCTTTTGACTGGTTCCAAAGCTTAATTTTTTTGTTGGGCTGGATAATAGGAAGAGTTTTAGACCGTGGTAGCTATAGGAATAGATTAGTTATTTTAGTTGTTGCCATCCTTACTTTATTTTTAGCAGTTAGATTTTTTTCAGGCGTGGCGGTAGGCGTAGCGATCGGCGTGGCTTTTGGCGCGGCGGTCGGCGTGGCGGTCGGCGTGGCAGTCAGTTTGGTGGTCGGCGTAGCAGGAAGTGTGGCGGGAGGTGTGGCAGGAGGCGTGGCTTTTGGCTTAGCGGGAGGTATGGCAGGAGGCATGGCTTTTGGCGTGGCGGTAGGCATAGCGAGAGGCATAGCTTTTGGTGTGGCGGTCGGCGTGGCTTTCGGTATGGCTTTCAGTATGGCTTTCGGTGTGGCAGTCGGCGTGGCTTTCGGCGTGGCTTTCAGCGTGGCGTTTGTTTTTGGTGTACTACGAGTTTACTTTTGGTTGCCGGAATTGATTTGGATGTTCATTATTTTTTTTATTTCTCGCTGGCAAAATTCAGGAAGTTATTTACAATATTTACCTCCTCGGTTTGATGAATTGATTATTTTACCTCTGCCTTTCATGGATTGGATGATAGCGGAAGCTTATGCAAAAAACCCAGTCATTGCTCGTAAAACCATTGATTATTTAATTACATCTACAAACAAACAAAAAGTTGCAACACAAGCAATTATCAAAATTGCTATAGATATTCTCAATCAATGCCGAAGATTAGGAGATATTGCCGATATTTCCTATCAACTAACATGGATTCCGTCACCACCTCCACCAGAATTTGGTACAATTCTGCCCCAATTGTTAGATATTAGCCAAGGCGTACAAGCATCACAACAAGCAACTACAACGTATAGACAATATGAATTATTAAAACCTCCTATCAATGCTTTGCAGGAACTAAAAAACACTCTAACTTTTGCAAAAAACGCTACATTAGCTACTCAATTTGGCAGCATTGCCAACCGTTGGCTAACAATATTAGAAACAGCACAACGCACTTTAGCAGAAACAGCAAAACAATCACAAGAAATTCGCCAAGTTTACATTGCTGGTAATTCTTTAGACCCCGCCACAGCTACAAATCGCTTTAAAGGGCGAATTGATATCTTTCGAGAAATTGAAACTTTAACACTTTCCGACCAGCCACCAATTTTATTACTCTACGGCGGGCGCAGAACTGGTAAAACCTCTGCACTCAAATATTTACCAGACAAAGTTGTTCCTAATATTGTGCCTTTGTTGGTAGATTTACAAGGTGCAGCATCAGCCACAACACTTAAAGGATTCGCCGAAAATCTATCTCAACAAATTATCAATACTGCACGCCGCTTACCCCGCAAAATCTTCTTACCAAATCCAGATGCTTATAAATTAGCTGAAGATCCATTTCCGGCATTGCAAACTTGGTTAGCAGAAATCGAACGCAGCAATTCTGGTAAGCGATTTCTTTTGTGTTTAGATGAATATGAACGTTTGAGTGAGGTAGTTACAGCCACAAATAGCCGTGCGCCACTCAACTTTATTCGCAATTTGCTGCAACATCAAAAACAATGGATTTTACTATTTAGTGGTTCCCATCAATTATCGGAACTTGATGCTTACTGGACTGATTATCTAATTAATACTCGCGCTTTGCGAATGAGTTACTTGCAAGAGTCAGAAGCCCGTGAATTAATTACCCGTCCTATCGAAGATTTTTCTAATATTTATGAATCAAGTGCTGTAGATTTAATTATACAACTAACTTGCTGTCAACCTTATCTTGTGCAGTTGATGTGTTATGAGTTAGTAGAATTTTTCAACAAAGATATTAGAGCAAACCGCCGCCAACTAGAGACAATCAAAGCCACCGCGCAAGATGTACAAGAAATTATTCCCATTGTGCTAGAGCGAGGCGATCAATATTTTCGGGAAATCTGGAATAATTTAACAGAGAATGACCGCAATTTACTCCAGCGAATAATTCAAGGTCAAACTCCCACACCACAAGATAAAGGAACAGTACGAAGACTCACCCGCAAAGAAATTTTGACTCAAGAAGGTAATGCTTTTCAAGTGCCTTTAGTGCAAATATTCATTGAACAATTGCTAGAAGAAGAAGATTAGGAATATTCATCCTCTGATATTATCCCAATCAATTACCGCCACCCAAACATTTTCTTCATGAGAATATTGAACAGTTCCATCAACTTCTAAATCTTCGCTATACAAGACTAAGTTTAGTGTGCATCCACTTTCGGCAAATAGCCCTGCGCTAAGGCGCACGCTACGCGAACAGACTGAAGTCTGGGGCTATACAAACTAAACCCGCCTGCGCGGGTTTTGAGATAGTCCGCGTAGGTGGACTTGGTTTGTGTAGCCGCGATTTCCAATCGCCCGGTGTTTCTTCCAAAAGTGGATGCTCCCTAAGTTTAGATTATCTTGCAACCAAATTTTTTGACGAGCTAAACCTTCAATAGTACCAGTACCTTCGCCTGTGACTAACTCAAATGTGGTAGTTTTTGGCTAACTATCTCTACCCTGTTGTTTATCCCTGAATACTCGTTCATGACCTGCTTTATGTCAAGATATTTTATACGCCTTATGTGAGATGGGGTAGCAAAAAAGAAGGGGAAACCACAAGATAAAGGTAACGACACCAAAGCTTGAGGTCTCCCAATGAATATGGTAGACGGTTCGACCCTGTTGA
>NZ_JACJTB010000088.1 GCF_014698475.1 Nostoc spongiaeforme FACHB-130
TTTACCAGCCTGGGGTCGCCGAATGTTTTCCCCTGAGACTCTTGTGCATGAATTAAAATTGGGTTTTCCATCTGTTTTTTCTCCTCACTTTCCTTGTCTTACTAATAGACATCCATTTATGTGTACAACTTAATTTAACTGGTCTGTTATGCCTGAAATCCTTGCAGCTACCACTTGTGTGTACACCGTAGCCCCTTTACAAGGGGAGGGTTAGGGTGGGGTAAAAATCTTTAACAGTGTTGCATTCATCTATCCTGGATACAATCGATTAAAGGTATCTTGAAATTCTTTAATTCCTTTAATCAGAGGATGAATATCATACCAAACTTGACTTTCTCCATCTCCATTTAAATAACGATATTCTAAAATACAGCGATTAAATAATAAATCTCGATACAGTGAATCATTTACTATCTCTTTAGAATAATGCACAGTTGCCAGTGCTTCCCATTGATTAGAAAAAACTGTATTGCGATAAGTATTTCGCAACTCGCTAACAGAACGCAGTAAGGCTCTGGTAGGGATGGGTAGAGAGTTAGTGTATTTAATCGCCTCCTTCATTAATAATAATAAATTTCTCACATGACCTCCACTCATTAAGCATAGTCTTTCTAATGCTCCTCGCTCTTCAAACATATCGACAATAGATAAACTAGGGTCTATCAAATTCAGGCGTTTTTGTAAAATTTCTGTAACTTTATTAATACCCCGTTGGTATGGTTGATTATCAGGCGTTTGCACCATAATCATCGGCAATACCTGAGTACTACCATAGGTATTAGCGAGGTCGGCGGCGCGATTAGAATACAGTAAAGAAATTGGTACTGTGTACAGCAAATGACAATCTAAAGCTTGGAGTTGTTCGCTACGATCTAGAAAAATTTGGTCGTGATTGCTGCGTCCGTCTTCTTGCGGTATGGGTACAATTCGGTCTAAGTTATCAGCAATTAATACTAGTTGAGAATATCCTTCAGGTAAGTGCTTTTTAGCATCTTGAATAAACTCATTTAACGCCGCAATTAAAGTAACTGTATGGGGGTTAATCTGTTCTCGAATTTTTTGGCGTTGAGTTGGTTCTGTTCGCAAATTTGCTGTTAATTTAGCAAATTGAGAAATCTGAGCTTCTATACTTAAACTTTCTAAAGAAACTTTAGTGAGTGCTAAATCTTTTAAATCTTGCCAACGTTCTTGTAACCAATTCAACAAAACAGTTGGGGGAGTGCTATCTTTTAATGCTTCTACTAGGTGGCGGGTACAAGCTAACAAAATATCAGTATATTGAGCATCTTCTGGGTCAATATCTTCTTCATCGGCGGGAAAATAAACTACAAAGCAACCTTCGTCATCTAAAAATTTCTGTAACCGCAGCAATTCTGTAGATTTCCCCGCACCGCGATGACCTGCATACAGTTGCGAGGTCATTCTGTCTGAGTATAAAATCTCTCTGCCGATTTCTACTAATATATCGCCGTCGCCCCGCACTTCTGAACAATCAACATAAGCCGGATCTCCTGCTGGTAGAGGGCGGAACGGGTCAAAAACATTATATATCCGCTTTAAAAGCGCAAAATTCGAGGTCATAAACATGAGTCGCTGAATTTAGCGTCATATTATCGCAAATTTGCGGAGATAGGTAGGTTAGTAAATCTTACAGCAGATTCGATGTTTATGAGGTACAGCAACTGATTGGAAAAAGTAATGAGTATTAAGTAATGAGTAACGAGTCAGAAATTTATTTATTACTCATTACTTAATACTCACGGTGTACCTCGCTTGCTTCAAAAGTGCTGTAAGTAGCCAGATGATGGTGCGTGAGGCGCTGGTATATAGTTTTGGTGATGAATGAGCTACACAGTCTGCGCCTCACACACCCTACAGGAATTAATCTTTTAGTATTTGTGGATAAATGTTTACAGGAACTTTCAGGTGCAATAAGAGTCCGTCTGTATTGCTTTTTGACAACTTGAGCGAAGTCGAAATGCGTCTTCTAGATAATTATGTAAACTTACTTATCAGGATTTTGTTCTTAGGGACGTGTATAGGATCAATGGTTTAACTTGAATTTAAAATTCAGAATTAACAATTAGTTCTGTAGGAAATTTTTGTAAGCTTATGCTGTCAGGCAAGTGGAAGTTTCTGAGGATTTTATTACTCAGTATTTTTATTACTGCTGCTACTAGTGTTTATATCACTCAACATCAACCTCCGGCAACAGTTATTAATACTGAAAATCCCGAAAAAGAACAATTTTCAGTGATACAACATTCTGAAAATCATCTGGTTTATCCAGAGCGAGTTAACTATAAATCTATACCATTAACAAGTCTTAATTCGGCTCTGCAAGGGAGTGACCCCAAAACTCTGGCGTTAAATGCGATTGAAGATGTGGAGGAAGTGAAAGGAACACGTAAGGTTGAAGTGATTTATCCGCAACATAATCAAGCTTTAGTGACGATTACACATATTCCCCAAAACAGTGCTGCTGTAACGGCGATTAAATATCGGGTGGAGATGAATACTTTTGGCCGATCGCTTTTAGTTAGTTCTCCGCCTGTCTGGGAAATTATCTGGGCTGGCTCCCAGATACAATGTAAATCTGGGAGTCGCCAAAGTAAAAGTCTGAAGTGTGAAGTATGAAGTATAAAATTTTCAGATTTCATACTTCATATTTCACACTTTATTTAGATATCTCCGCGAATATCTTCAATAATGCCGTCACGGATGACGATTTCAACTTGCATTTTGCTAATTAAGTTATCACCTTTTTCGACACGGAAAAATCCTTCCATTTGAAATTGGTTAACTTCTTGATCTAACTCCAGCAGTTGTACTTGCTGAAGGTTTTGCAGCATTTGGTTTTTCTGCTCTAGGAATTCGCTTTTCTTTTGATTAACTTGCAGTTGGATGTTGTCGATTTGTTGCAGAGTTTGGGGGCTAGGTGGTTGGATACTTTGCTTTTGAATGGCTGCGATCGCTCTTTGTCCTTCGAGGTCGAGTTGCTGCAATTGCTGATCAAGTTGATTGATCTGGGCTTGTAATTGCTGTTGTACTTCCTCTTTCCACAAAGGAGTTACAATCACTTTGACATTGACGATGCGCTTCAAAAGTAGTTGGGGGTTGGAAAGATCCATATTTCGCGTTCACTCTATAAAGTTTGCATTGGAAATTATCAACAAAGAAATCAGGGTGTCAGTAGTCAGAACTCAGAATGTAACTGTTTTTCATCAATTCTGAATTCTGAATTCTTGACTCTGAATTCTGCTTTATCAGGCAAACATTTCGTTAATCAGGTCGCGGTAGCGTTCTGCAACAACGTGTCGCCGGATTTTTAGTGTTTGGGTCATCAAGCCATTTTCAATAGAAAACGGTTCTAGAATCAGCCTGAATGGCCCAATGCGATCGTCTAAACGATAACCTGGACGATTCTGAACTTCCCGATTCAATTCTTGGCGAAACAAATCCTGGATTATTTTACTCTCTAGGTCAACACCAGTGCTGAGTGCTGAGTCCTGAGTGCTGAGTTGAGTTGGTAGACTTAGTTGCACGTTCTGACTTTCAGCCCATTTTGCTAAGGCTTCCAGGTTGGGAACAATTAAAGCACCAATACTGCGCTGATCTTGCCCTACGAGCATGATTTGGTCAACATAAGGCGATCGCAAACACGCATCTTCAATTGGTTGTGGTTCGATGTTTTCCCCGTTTGTCAAAACAATTGTATCTTTGGCTCTGCCAGTCAGCACCAAGTCATTTTCTGGTGTGACCCAACCCAAATCACCGCTATCAAACCAACCTTCAGCATCAATCACTTTGGCGGTTGCTTCCGGGTTTTGGTAATACCCTTGCATGATTTGTGGCCCCCGCAACAGCACTAAACCTCGTTTTCCTTTTGGGAGAGGCTGGCGAGTTTCAGGATCTACAATTTTTACTTCTGTTCCTGGAATTGGTTGACCGGATGAACCACGGAAATTTCGCCAAGGACGACGCGCATTCGTCACGGGAGAAGTTTCGGTTAAACCGTAACCTTGTAAAATTTCTACACCAATAATTTCAAAAAAGTTATCAATATGCCTTGGTAATGCGCCACCACCACTAATTACATGCTTAATCTTTCCGCCTGTGGCTTCTCTTACCTTGGCATAAACTATCTTTTCTCCCAAAATATGCAACGGCAACAATGCCAATGCTTGAATTTTAGCCAAAATTCTTTCTACGCTGGAAGCTTGAATATGATCTAAACACAAGCCTTGGGCAATGCGTTGCGCTTTGATATACTTTTCACCCATCCCCACTAAAAAGTTGATCAGGCGTTGCTTGTTGGCTGGTTGTTCTCGAAACTGCTTCTGCACACCTTCATAAATTGATTCCCACAACCGGGGGACGGCAATCATATAATTTGGTTTAAATTCTCTCAAGTCGCGTTTCACAGAACGCAAGTTTGTGTAAACTTGAGTGCAACCTTGTGATAACAAAAAGTATTCACCACTACGTTCGTAACTGTGCCAGGTTGGTAAAATACTCAACACAACATCACCTGGGTGTGGTTGGACTATCGCCCGCAAATATTTCACCTGGTGCATTAAATTGCTGTGGGACAGCATCACTCCTTTGGGCTTTCCTGTGGTTCCAGATGTATAAATTAAAGTTGCTAAGTCATCAGGAGACTGTTGCAGTCGCACTAAGGTATGCTTTGCCCCAAGTTCTTGTAACTGGTTGAAATTCAGGATTTTCAGTGCGTCATCAGTTGGTGGCGTTTCGTCAGACAGTAAGATAATGACGCGAATTGGTAAGTCACACAGGCGATCGCGTAATCTATTTAAGGTTTTTAAATCTTCAATTACCAAAATTGTACTGCCGCTATTGGCAATAATAAACAGTAGTTCTTCTTTCTCGGCTTGAGAACTACGCACAGCATCCACACCGCCAGCCGTAATAATACCTTGGTCAGCAATGAACCAGCGAGGACTGTTATCAGCAATTAAGGAAATGCGATCGCCTGCTTGGACTTCTAAAGCTTGCAAACCTGCTGCAAATTGTTGAATTTGTTCTGCTAATTGAGTATATGTAACAACTGTTTCTGGTTTGGAATGGGGATTTCGCAACGCCACAATATTCCCAAATTCTTTTGCAGCTAAAGGCCAAATCTCCGAGAGTAAATTTACTTTTGAGTAATCTACATAACCTTGAAATGCCAGTCTTTCTCTCTCACTGATGTTTAATAATATTGAAGATGCAGATTGGGTCTTGGACATAACACATTACCTAAAGTGTAGTAATTTTTAAGTTCTAGTTTATTCTGCTATCCACACTACAATACTCTCCTAAATTTCTACATCGCGGATTGTGTCAGTTATTGAGTCGGGTCAACGTTGCATTGATAAAAACTTATGTTAGAGTGAAGTTATATAAACTTTAAGCAATACATCACTAAGATTGCTTAATTTTGATGGCAAACATCAAAAACAGTGACCACCTAACTTTTCAATGGGGGTGATTACCTATAGATTTCACAGATGCAATATGCCTCACCCTGCTCAATGCGACTGCTTGTTTGGTATTACCTAAATTACTGTCTGGGATTCTAGCTAAAATCAGGTCTAATCAAGCATCTACAACAGCGCCCACATCAACAAAAGCTACAGTTGCAGTTACTAGTTTCCCTTATTGTACGGTTTATGCAGTAACAGGCAGTCAATATTGTAAATTCAGTCCCCATTTTTGTTCCAGATGTTCTAGTTATTAATTAATCTCTGCACCAGAACACTTAGAAGCCCAAATTCTAACAGAAGTTGGGCTTCTAAATCTATGAGCGATCCGCACGCAATTAAATACTTCTACGGTAATTAAAGTTCTCCTATGAAGCCAAATCAAAAATTTGCTGTGCAGTTAAATTAAATTGGGGCAAGATAGGAGAAACAATAGTCATATTTCCTGTAAAGGTCGCCATCTGATACTCTTTATCAACCAAGCTACAAACAAAAATTGTGGGTTGCTTCGGATTACCAATGAATTTTCTCGCCCCTAGTGCTGCATAATCGATAATCCAATATTCCTCAATCCCCATTTCTTCATAATCTCGAAATTTATCGTAATAATCATCACGCCAATTAGTAGAAACCACCTCAACAATTAATTTGACTGAATCAGGATTTTGAATAATTGATTCGCTTTCCCATCGGGGTTCATTCCCAAGAACTTGTTTGTTTAAAACGATGATATCTGGCTCATAACCTGATTTTTCTCGTTTAGGTTTGATAATCGATTCTCTGGGAATAATCCAAACTCCACCAAAGCCTATCTGTCTAATAATTATCAATAGTTGCTCGATTAGGGAACCTGTGAGATTTGAATGTTTTCCCTTTGGCTTTGGCATTTCGATAATTACTCCATCATGCAGTTCATATCGAACTTCTGAATTTTCAGGATACCATTTGATAAATTCATCGAAACTGTATAGTTTAGATTCGATTTGTGCTTGAGTCATATTATCGAACTCATACTTTAAGTGCTTGATGAACAGATAAAATTACTCTAATTACAATTTATTTTAATATTTTTGGGTTTTACTGCTTAATCAGTATCTATAGGAATCCGGTTTGATTTTTGAAATTATCTGTGTAGGCAGGGAGTAGGGAGTAGGGAGTGGGGAGTAGGAAAGAGGGATTTTTGGGTGTACGGATTTTTTTTCATAAATCAAATATGAGTCCTATAGCATCCATAAATTCACACTTATTTATAACTATTATCATACTGGTGAAGTACAGCAATATAAATTTAACCGCCGATTCAAGAGGATGTAGACGCGGTAGCGGCTTCCCGTTCGCCGTCAGGCGTTCCCGAAGGGTAGGGTACGCAGATAAACGCAGATGAATTTTTACTTCAGCAGAGGAGAATCTGATCGTGGAATATCATTCTGGCAAAATTTTACAAAACTAAATATTGAACTAGCTTATGGAGATCAAAAGAAAATCAAAAGCACTAATGTAGTTCATTTGACAAAATATGTTTCACACTAGGTAAATAGCAAACAAAATTTTGCAAAAAGGGGCATATACATGAGCTTTACAGACGGTTTATTGCTGACATTGGTAAATACTGTGGCTTGTTTGATGTTGCCAAAGCTGTTGTCTGTGATTTTGACTGACAAAAATGAAGCTAAAGTAGCAACACAACCTGTATCTAGTTCTGAAATTTCCTAAAATCCTGATTGCTGCTTTCGGGCGATCGCTCTGTAGAAAAACATGGAATAATATGTGTTGGTGCGATCGCTAAAAAGATTATTTACGCTTTTCTTGTCGCCATTTTTCTTTGACTAAGCGAATTTCATCAAAAGTATAAGCTGTACCCAGTTGTTCTTTCAGGGGTGTGAGAGGAATATCACCGAGAACTTCTAGCACTTGCCAAATTTTTTGGTGATGTTCTAAAGGTACAATTTGGTATAAGTCTACAGGCTGATTTTTCTCGATTAATCTTGCGAGATGGCTAACAATTGTCGTTGGGCTGAGTTTGCGTTGTTTGGCAATTTCAGCGACACTTAAACCTTGTTGATGTAAATGCAGTGTTTGTAATTCCGTTCCAGAAATTAAGCTGACTGAAGGTATGACATCAACATCAGAACTCACTGAACTTTTCGCCTCGCGGTAAGCCCGAATTTCTGCTAAGAATTTTTCGCCATATTGGGCAAGTTTATGACTCCCTACACCAGATAACTTGCCAAATTCAACTAAGGTTTTAGGCTGTACCTGTGCCATCAATTTTAACGTCGAGTCATGAAAGATAACGTAAGGTGGAACCGACTGTTCATCAGCCAATTGCTTACGCAGCGATCGCAATTTATGTAATAATTCTTCAGCCTCAGCAGCTTTGGGACTTTCTTCGATTAAAGTTAATTTTTGGGTTGCAGACACAGCAATTTCCACTTTGCGCTGTCGTCGCATCACTTCCCAACTGTGGGCGTTTAATTTTAAAACAGAATAACCATCACTAGTTTGTTCTAACAAACCTTGATGTAAAAGAGATCGCCCCAACATTCGCCATTCTTCCACACTTTTATCTTTACCGATACCGTAAGTAGATAATTTGTCGTGTTCGTATTGGGTAATCTTCTGATTTTTCGCCCCCCGCAACACATCAATAATATGCAGCATTCCAAATCTTTCTTTGCAACGCGCCACACAAGATAAAAACTTCATCGCTTCAATTGTCCAATCTTCCACGGGTTTGGGATGACGACAATTATCACAGTTAGCACAATTTCCCAGAAACCTTTCGCCAAAATAACTGAGTTGAATTGTTCGGCGACAATCTGTCCCCTCAGCATAATCTATCATTTGTCGCAGTTGTTGTTTAGCAATCAACTGTTCTTGAGCATCGGTTTTTTGGTTAATACTCCACTCAATAGTTTTAATATCACCAAAACTAAAAAAGATTGTACAGCGTGAAGGTTCACCATCTCGCCCAGCCCGCCCAGATTCTTGATAGTAACTTTCTAAATTGCGGGGAATATCAAAGTGAATTACTAGCCGCACATCTGGTTTATTAATTCCCATCCCAAAAGCGATAGTCGCCACCATCACCCGCACATCATCTCGAATAAATCGCGTTTGATTATTGCTGCGTTCTTCGTCACTTAATCCCGCATGATAAGGCAAAACTGAAACTTTATCATTTTGCAGTTTAAAAGTTAATTCATCAACTTTTTTGCGAGTCAGACAATAAATAATCGCTGAACCGTCAATTTCTCGAATTAATTCTAATAATTCCGCGTAAGCATATTTAGTTTTGGGGCGGACTTCGTAATACAGATTTTGCCGATTAAAACTCGCAATATGAATACTAGGCTGCCTTAACCCAATTTGTTGAATGATATCCGAACGAACACGTTCAGTCGCCGTTGCTGTTAACGCAATTGTCGGAACATTGGGATAACGCGATCGCAATGACCTCAACTGACGGTATTCTGGACGAAAATCATGTCCCCATTCCGAAACACAGTGCGCTTCATCAATTGCAAAGGTAGAAATCCCAATTTGGTGATGTACTAAATCGAGAAACGGCAAAAACCTTTCACTCATCAGCCGTTCTGGGGCAACATAGAGTAATCTTACCTTACCATTTAGAATGGCCTCTTCACGAGAACGAACTTGATAAGGATTCAAACTACTATTGAGAAACGTGGCGCTAATATTATTATTTCGCAGTGCTTCCACTTGGTCTTGCATCAACGCAATTAACGGTGATACCACCACCGTCAATCCCTTCTTGATCAACGCAGGTAATTGAAAGCACAAAGACTTACCGCCACCCGTGGGCATAACTACCAGCAAATCCCGATTTTGTAGCGCATCTTCGATAATTTTTCGCTGTCCAGGACGGAAATTATCATAACCGAAGTGATATTTTAGCGCCTGTTCGAGATTAGGATACTGAAGCATAGCGATCGCTTTTTTGGCTGCATTCTGCGTGAGGTTTACGAAGATAAAAGGATTGTAACAATCTCACGTCGAGAAGTCATGAATTTCCTTCTCTGCGCCGCCGGTTACTGAGATTCGACTACCCGATAAAATTTAGACAATAAAAGACTTTTAACTCTGTCACCTGTCACCTATCGTTGGGTAAGGTTTGAGCGTCACCGCTCTCCCCTCCCCTGAGAACCGTGCGTGAGACTTTCGTACTCACACGGCTCAAGCCTTACTTCAAGCGAGTTGACTTGGTTTTTGAAT
>NZ_JACJTB010000089.1 GCF_014698475.1 Nostoc spongiaeforme FACHB-130
CATGTTGCCGCTAAAATCACCAGTCATACTCTACGCCTTTTTCTGCGTCAGCGTTTTGGTATTGATGTGCTTACTTTTGAACAGCATCCTCTGGCTTCATTCACATAAGGCGTATAAGTATAATTAAAATGACAACGACGGTTTGGAATTTTTGTATCTAAAATCCTAATACCTGCATTGATTTTTCAAGCACTTCCTTCGGACGAAATGGTTTAGTTAAATATAAATCAGCGCCAACATTTATACCTTTTTGTTTATCAAATTCTTGTCCTTTAGCAGTCAACATGATAATGTAAACATCATCCATTTTTAAGTCATGCTTAACTATCTGGCAAACTTCTAAACCACTCATTTTTGGCATCATAACATCAAGAAAAACGAGATTTGGTTTTTCTGTTTTAATAGTTTCCAGTGCGTCTTCACCATTTCTCGCTGTTAAGAGTTCTACACCTTCATCTTCTAATGTTTCTAGAGCTTGTTCCATCAAAATTACGATGTTAGGTTCATCATCAACAATCAGAATTTTTTGCGACATATATAAATCCAATTTAACTTCTAAAAATTATTTTTATAGGTAGGGAAATAAGAGATTTGTGATTAGATACTAGGAGTTAGAGGTTAGGAATTATAAAAGCAAGTTTTTGAGTGTAAAAATCCTAGTCCCCAGACCCTAGCCTCTCTTAATTCAGTGATCAGCCAACATGATAAAAAACACATTTTCTAAATCTTTTTCAAACCGTAGGGTTTTCACTAAGTCGGTTTCCGCAGAAAAGATGGAATCAATGATAATCATGTCAGGTTTAACGGCTCGCGCTTTGTGCAGACATTCTTGGGGATCTGAGGCTTCAATTACGCTGTATCCCTGAGTTTGCAGAACATCGGATAATATTTTGAGTGTGGAAGAATTTTTATCAACAACTAATACCTTTTTACTGGAAGTGCCTTGAGAAAGTAGTAAACCAATTTCACTCAAAAGTTGTTCTGAGTTGATGGGTTTGGTGAGATAGCGATCAATACCAATATGGTAGCCACGCTCTTTATTTTCAATAATTGACAAAATGATGATGGGAATATCTGCCGTTTGGGGATCATTTTTTAGGACGGCTGCTACATCAAAGCCGTTAATTTGTGGCATCATCACATCCAAAAGAATTAAATCGGGACGGGCAATTTTGATTTGATGAATTGCATCCATACCGTCTTTTGCTTCTCGCACTTTGTAGCCTTCATTTTCTAATTGCTGTCGGAGTAATTCTCGAATATTGGTATCATCATCTACTACTAAAATGGTTTTGCGGTTTTCGTAGAGTACGGCATTACTAGTAATGACATGTTCTTTGAGTTGTTTGACCAATGCCTCTAAATTAATTTGTCCATTGGCTTGGTCATCTTTGGCATAAATCGGAATCAAAAACGAGAAAGTGCTGCCTTTTCCTGGTTCACTTTCTACCCAAATTCTGCCGCTATGATGTTCAACAATTTGTTTGCAAATGGGTAATCCTAATCCTGTACCTTTGGGTTTGTCGGTGAGGGTATCACCAACTTGGCGGAATTTCTCAAAGACTTTTGGTTGGTCTTCTGGGGTAATACCAATACCTGTATCAATGACGCTGATGCAAACACCTTCGTGCTGTTTTTGGACGCGACAGGTAACAGTACCAGCTTGAGTAAATTTTACTGCATTGGAAATTAAGTTAATCAGGACTTGCAATAAACGGTTGCGATCGCCCACTATTTGCGGTAAACCAGAATCAATCTCGCTCACCAGTTGCAAGCCATTGGTTTCAAACAAGGCGGCGGTGGCTGTAGTCGCCCAATCTAATAACTCACCAGGATCAAGCGGCTGCATGTGCCATTCCACCTTCCCAGCTTCCATTTTGGCAATGTCTAAAACATCGTTAATCAAGGATGTGAGTCGTTCTGCTTCCGATACAATAATGTTGAGGTTGTCACCTACCCGCTTAACGGTTTTTTGCAGTTTACGGTCTTCGGTAGTCAGCATAGGAAAGACATCGGTTTCGAGTTTTTCTTTGATAATAGAGGCAAAACCCAACACCGAAGTTAAAGGTGTCCGCAGTTCGTGGGACACTGTGGAAATAAAATCGGTCTTCATTTTGTCCACTTCTTTTTCGGCTGTGATATCCCGAATTAGCAGTGCAGAACCAAAACAGGTTGCAGGTTCGTTAGCTATAGTTTGTTTAAAGATGGCGGTGGCGACGGCTTGACCAATGCGTTCTTTGGCTAATTCAATTTCCGCCGCAAATACTTCTTGGGGATGAGATTGAGTTTGTTGAATCAGATGTGCTAAACCTGCGATCGGTAGTTCTTGATAGTTGCCCTTGACAGCGTTGGCTGTCAATCCTTGCATGGTTAAAAAGGCAGGATTGAAATGGGTAATTTGCCCTGACATATCTACCACTAACAAACCATCCGCTAAGTTATCCAAAATGGCATTTAACCCTTGAGCTTCGGCTAGGGTATCTTGCAAAGCGGCTGTGCGTTCAGCAACTCTTGTTTCTAGTTCTTGATTGAGTTGGCGGAGGGCAATTTCAGCTTGTTTGCGGGGGGTAATATCAGTATTAATTTCTAACACTGCACAAGGTTCACCAGCAGCATCTCGTTGCAAAGTCCATCGACTCTGGACAGTAATAATTTTGTCATCATGGGTAATATGTTGGACTTCTCCTTCCCAATTGCCTTGCTGTAATAACTCGGCTGTGATTTCTGCTTTGGGTTTGGGAAAGATTTTTTTGAGAAATGTGTAAATATATTGGTCTTTGACTTCTTCTCGCGTCCAATGGTAAAGCCTTTCTGCACCTTGATTCCAGTAGGCAACTTTATCACTCATATCGCGGACAATAATCGCGTCACTGGAGTGATTTAGCATATCTAATAAACGTTGATTTTCTGCTTCTGCCAGTTTACGGGCGTGAATATCTGTGCAAGTGCCAATCCATTCCTGAATGCTACCATCTGCGGCGAAAACAGGAGCGCCACAAACGGAGAAATAGCGGTAAATCCCGTCTTTGCCCCGCAGGCGATATTCAGTTTGGTAGATACTGCGGTTCGCTACGGCTGTCTTCCAGGCGGCTTGGGATTGACTACGGTCGTCAGGATGAATCGGATCAATCCAACCCCAACCTGCAACTTCTTCTTCAGTTTGCCCTGTATAAGCAATCCAAGTGATCATTTCACTGCTAATCCCTAAACCTTCGGCTGTTGCGCCCCAAACAATTTGAGAAGTAGCGGCGACTAAAGAGCGATATTTTTCTTTTAATCTTTGATTTTCTGCTTCTGCGAGTTTGCGATCGTGAATATCTGTGCAAGTGCCAATCCACTCTTTGACGCTACCATCATCTTCAATCACAGGCGCACCCCAGACCCAAAAGTAGCGATAGTTGCCATCTTGACCACGAATGCGGTATTCAATTTGATATTGGCTGCGGTTGGCTACGGCAATACCCCAAGCTTCTCCAGTGTAGCCGCGATCGTCGGGATGAACAGCATCAATCCAACCGCCGTTTTCTGCTTCTGCTAAACTTTGCCCGGTGTAAGCTATCCAGTCGGTAAGTTCAAAGCAAATTCCCTCTGGTGAACTCACCCAGACAATTTGCGTGTTAGCTTTAATCAAAGAACGGTATCGCGCTTCACTCTGTTTTAAGATTTTTTCGGATTCCTGATCTGTTTTTTGAGTTTGTCTGAGGTCAGTAATATCTTCGACACTCGACCAAATCAACTTCTCTCCATCTCGCTCAATCATGGCCGCAGAAATTCTTACCGACACTAAATGTCCATCTTTGTGGATGTACTCTTTCTCATAAGGTTCGTAGCGACCAGTTTTTTCTAAGTTTTCTATGATGGCTTGCTCAGTGGCAACATAATGCTCAGGAGTAATCTGCCAATTGTTGAGGTTAAGAGTTTCTGGAACAGTACGCCCCAAAATCTCAGCGTAGGCGGAGTTGGTATGAATTAAAGTCCCATCTGTGCGGTAGAGTAACAGACCAACGGGACATTTTTCCAAGAGATAACGGTTAAATTCGTCAAGTTGGTTAGACATAATTTAGAGTTTCCTAATATCTATGGGAGATTAAGTAGGTCGGCGTAAATAATTGTTGTTGGAATAAGGCAGGGGAGAAAGAATTTGAGCCTTATTTAGTTTTTTCCACATAGTTTGGATTTACTTAATAAGGAATTTGAGTAGGGGTGGGACAAGCAAACCAGGATAACAAGGTGGAGTAGAGCTTTAAGGCAATTGGATGACGTTGAAACATTTGATAAATTTCACTGGCGGAAGTTGTGCTGACATCTGGACTCTGCTGTGAAAGTCGCCGGATCAGTTGACTGTGGCGAATCAGCATTTCATGGGATTTGAGCATAGGGTTTGTAGATGAAATGAAACCATCTGTTGGGGATGTTTTGGTTTCTTTGGTGGGTGGCGCTAAAACACTGTTAGCGGCAAAATTTGTCTTATCTTGATGCTTCTCAACGTTGGCTACTGCTGGAGAATTAATTGGAATTTGAATCCAGAATTCTGTGCCTTGGCCTGGTTGAGAAAGACACTTGAGAATTCCTTGGTGTCTCTCGACAATCACTTGATAGCTGATGGCCATACCTAAGCCAGTACCTTTCCCAATTTCTTTGGTGGTGAAGAAGGGATCATAAATCCGTTGGATGATTTCTTCTTTCATCCCTGGGCCATTGTCAGCAATACAAATCACAATCCACTGATTGTCTAGGTTTTGGGTGCGAATGGTGATTTGAGGTTTAGTTAATTGACTTTGGACAATTGATTCTTCTAAAGCATCAATGGCATTTGCCAAGATGTTCATAAACACTTGATTTAACTGTCCGGGATAGCACTCAGTAGGGGGAAGTTGGGCATAGTTTTTGATCACTTGAATTTCGGGGTGATGAGAAGTTGCTTTGAGGCGATGGCGGAGGATCATCAGTGTCCCGTCAATACCGTCGTGGATGTTGACGGTTTTGATTTGGGCTTCGTCGTGGCGGGAGAAGTTTTTCAGGGATTTAACAATTTCTACGATGCGATCGCTCCCTAGTTTCATAGAATCTAGTAGTTTGGGTAAATCCTCACTGATAAACTCCACATCGATATTTTCGATTTTTGATGCCAACTCAGCCGGCACTACAGGAAAATTCTTCTGATACTCTTGTAATAAGTGCAACAAGTCTTCAGCATATTCAGAAACACAGCGCAAGTTGCCGCAAATAAAGTTAACCGGATTGTTGATTTCATGGGCAACGCCGGCTATGAGTTGTCCCAAGCTGGACATTTTCTCACTTTGAATTAACTGAGTTTGCGCTAGTTGCAAATCTTGTAAGGCTTGCTGGAGTTTTTCAGTCTGGGCTTTGGCTTGGGCGGTTGCTTGGATGCTTTGTTCATACAGCACAGCTTTTTCAATGGCGACTGCGGTTTGGGAAGCAAAAATACTTACCAGTTTGAGATGCTCGGCTTTATATGCGTCGATTTTATTTGTACCAAGGGCGATCGCACCTAGTATCCGTTCTTTGGCACGCAAGGGAACGCAAATCAGCCCGTGAATGTTTTTTTCATCTCCCAATCTTGGATCAGCTTGCACATCATTAATCAGTTCTGCACGCCCAGATTGGATAATGTGACCAATAATGCCTTTGGTGGAGGGAATTTGGCTCTGCTCAAACATATTGCCAAATTCGGAAATCACTTCCAAAGTTGCTGCATCTTCATTCAGTAGTAAAATCGTCCCCGCCGATGAGTCAATTAATTGACTCATTTCCTGAAGCACGAGTTGAGCAATTTGTTTGGTATCTAAACTCGTTGTCAGTTGCGTCGAGATATCCTGAAATAAATCAATTTCCTGATATCGCTCTAGTAATTCCTTGGCTAGTTCTTTTTTTTCGGCTTCTTGTTTGGCTAACAGCGATAGCAAACTTGCAACTGTCTGTATTTGTTCTTGTCCAACTACCCAACCGATGTTTTCTTGTCCAACCTCAATTGGATATCGGTTGTTTGTAGTTTGCGTACCAATACTGAACAGTGGTGTACCGTCTAACAGTTCAATATGAATAGCACTGTTGATTTGGTTGGCTAAGTTCTGAAGCAGGGATAATAATTCTTTTTTGTTCAGAATTTTTCTTAAGCTAATGATAGACATATCTCACCTCCTCTAAAGAACTTGGATATTTACCTGTGAGCCAACCAAGCAAGTGAGGAATTTTTGGGAATCTTGCTGCTAAGTTTTTGCTTTGTAGCAGTTGAGTATTTCGTTCAAGGTGTACATTTTTTGGGAAAATCAAGCCTTGAATGTACAAGTTCTTGAGGATTTTCAGGCGATCGCGTGTAAATACTTCCATAAAATGTTGGAAAACAATGGGGAATTGGTCAGCACAGCGAATACCCGATAAACTAAAGTACGACCCCCAGCATCAATCTTCCAAGCCATGATCTAGTCAGCTACTCATGAGAACATCTCGTAACCAAACATGAAAGAGGAACTCTTGACTAGGTACTATGATTTTTACTCAGCACTCAGCAAGAAAGTTGCCTGCAAAGAGAACTTGCGTACGTGGGAAACCCGCGTTGAGCAAAGTTCGGAAGTTTCCCCCACCCTTGTAAACTTCGGTGACTCAACACTTTCAAACTAGGAATCTGCACAGTTGCATCAGCATAACCATTTATATACTTAGGAATTGTCATCACAGTCTAGGGATCTCATCTTGCTCAATTAAGACTAGTCTTCCCAGAAATTTTAGCTGTATAACTATTAGGTGAAGATTGGTGATTTTTCCAACAGTCAAGCTCTTTGTTAATCACCAATTTCTCAATTTAAATATTTATTAAGCAACTGTATGTTAAATTTATCTGTCCACTTACGAATTGCTTGACTACACTTAGAAATTAGCAACTGCATTGCTGTCCTTAAGCGTAATTATTATGAATTTATCTTTGAAGCAACTGGCTATTTACTTATCTTTACTATTGGTTGGTGGTGGTGCAGGTCTGTTTGGTAGTCGCTATCTCCTGACACAAAATCGCTCGTTTCGAGAGTTAAGAAATGTGACAGCAGCTTTACCTCCAGAATCTGTCACCCCTTATGCGCCCAGTGGTAGTTTAGGAGCGACTGGCGGGGATAACGTGAATTTTATTGCTACAGCAGTGCAGAAAGTCGGCCCGGCTGTAGTCCGAATTAATGCAACTCGGAAAGTCGCAAATCCCATCTCGGATGCTTTAAAAAACCCCCTCTTGCGCCGCTTTTTTGGTGACGAGGAACAAGCCATTCCCCAGGAACGGATTGAACGCGGTACAGGTTCAGGATTTATTTTGAGTCAAAATGGTGAATTGCTGACAAATGCCCATGTAGTTGCTGATACAGATACAGTCCAAGTCACCCTCAAGGATGGTCGGACTTTTGAGGGCAAGGTCATAGGTATTGATACGATTACAGATGTAGCGGTTGTCAAAATTCCTGGTGATAAATTGCCGACGGTGAAGCTGGGCAATTCGCAAAATTTGATTCCTGGACAATGGGCGATCGCTATTGGCAATCCTCTGGGTTTAGATAACACTGTTACCATCGGCATTATCAGCGCCACTGACCGCACCAGCGCCCAAGTTGGTGTACCGGATAAACGTGTAAGTTTCATCCAAACTGATGCAGCTATTAACCCTGGTAATTCTGGCGGGCCATTGTTAAACGCCCAAGGCGAAGTTATCGGCGTAAATACCGCCATTCGCGCTGATGCCCAAGGATTAGGTTTTGCCATTCCAATCGAAACCGCCGCCCGTGTGGCTAAAGAATTATTTACTAAAGGGCGGGTAGATCATCCTTTCTTGGGAATTGAAATGGCAGACTTAAACCCCACCAAAAAACAGCAAATTAATCTCGAACACAAACTCAACATCAAGCAAGATTCTGGTGTGGTGATTAAGGGCGTATTAGATAACTCGCCAGCAAAACGGGCTGGACTGCTTCCTGGCGACATAATTCAAAAAGTGAATGCAAAACCAGTTAAAACAGCCGCCCAAGTGCAGAAGCTAGTCGAATCCAGCACAGTCGGCGATATCCTCGTACTTGAAATCAACCGCAGTGGCAAAATACAGACTTTAAAAGTGCAGTCAGGTGTCTATCCGAAAAAATAGTCAATCGTCCAACAATTTTAGATTTTGGATATTTAACCAATCTAAAATCTAAAATTGACTATTGCCCCTCAGACAAGTAATCTAACTGCATTCTTTGTTCCATCTGCCGTAAGAAATACCCCGTCATCATTGCTGATGCTAATAGCCCAGCCAGATTTTCTCTGTCTGTAGTAATTTGCACATTGAAGTTTTCTGCGGGTAGCATTCCCACTAGCCCTTGGACGTTTTGGGAAATTATTTGCTTAATTTCAGGGCTGACAGACTGGGCGACACGCGCTAACACATCAGGCGACTGATGTTGCAAATACTGGAGTAACTGATTGGGATTTTCCTCAAAGTTCTCGCCTAGAAGTTGATTCGGGTGTTCCTCGGAGTTGTCATTCAAAAAGTCAGGGTCAAACACCATTGGCAGTCTTTTTTAGCTTAGTTGCTAATTCTACTCTAAACCATAGTACAAGGGTAGCGTCTTTTCCACAGGTATGGGTTTTATATCTACCTGAAAGAAGGCTTAGGGGCTAGTATCGCTACGCGGTACTAGATTGTTGTATCTACTTCTAATTCACCCAATAAAGTTTCTGGGACGATATTTGCTAACTTGACTGACTCTAAAAGACTTTGCCAATCTCTTTGCAAAGCAGCATCACTTGGACGCTGACGACGTAACTGCGCGAGGATAGCCAAACTATCGTACCAAATGCCATTGGCTGCATATAAAGCCGCACGTTCTCTTGGCGAAGCTTTTTTTAACTTACTAGTCAAATCTTTGTCAGGAACGATTTGTTTGACAGTTCCAGCCACAGCTTGATCTAAGCTGCGGTCTGAGTTATTGCAAATTACTAAGAATATCCAATCATATTCCTGGCCAACTTCAAGTAATGGTTGATTTTTATCAGCAGGTAAATCAAGGCTAAAAATTCCAGATTTTTGATTAACTTTGTATTTTTGTTGATAAATTACTTTTTTATCAGCATCTTGTACAATCAATTCAAATCCTTGTATAAAAGTTTTCGCAGTTTTGGGAAGATAGAAAAATAATTGGTTCTTCCGGTATTTTTATGGTGAGTAATAAAGTTTAGTAAATTTTAGTAACTATATTTTAATGATGCTCAGGCTGAAAACATAGACTGTGTAAGTATTACAACAGTTTTAA
>NZ_JACJTB010000009.1 GCF_014698475.1 Nostoc spongiaeforme FACHB-130
ACCTGCTCTGTAACGATACAACACTGCTTCTACAAACAATCGATTATCTTTAGCTGTGACTCCCACATAGCCCTCTCTCCCTGGCAACAGGTTTTTGATTCTCTCCCACTGGTTATCACGCAAGAGCGTATCGGCATGTCATCCTTTTTCTGTTATTTATGTTTTCTTCAACAGTTTTGATTCCAGTTTATCTAATTGATGACACACCCTAATTTTATATTCTGATTATATAAGAATTCCGAGTCAGTAGAAAAAATTATAACCTTGATTTTTTGAAAAAATCGGGGTTATGGAAAAGAGCGATCACTTGGTGATTGGAGATGGTAAACTATGGGCGATCGCTTGTTGAAGTTATCTGTAATTTTTATTCACATTTTCTCGAATATGAATGAGATATATCCGACTATTATTACTATTATTTATACATGATTTATTGGAGAGCCAATGCTTATATATTATCGCTTTTCTCAGTACAAACGTTAACTTGCTTAATAGAACTGATTGTTGGCTTTCTGGCAAGTGATATAGTGTTTTTTGAATTACCAAGGCTTGCTCGGAATGTCCTACGATAACTTATGTAAACTACTATCAGAAAAATATCCAGACAGCTTCGCTACTTGGGTAATGGGTGGCGAACAAACTTCCGCAGAAGTATTAAAAACAGAATTGAGTATAGAGCCAATTCGAGCAGACTATGTAACATTTATGCGTTTACAAGGGCGAATTCTCCATTTGGAATTTCAAACAAAAATAGAATCGGAGCCACCATTACCACTGCGAATGCTGGATTATTGGGTGAGACTATATCGTTTGTATCGATTACCAATTACACAAGTAGTAGTGTTGCTTTTACCACCAGCAGCAGGAACGATAATTGAAACATGCTTTGAGTTAGAGTCTACACGCCATGAGTATCAGGTAATTAAGATGTGGCAGCAAGACCCAACAGAATTACTTAAGAATATAGCTTTGTTACCTTTAGCACCACTAGCAGCTACAACAAAACCGGAAGCTTTATTACAAAAAGTTGCTCAAAGAGTTACTCAACTTGAGCCAGAACAGCGACGAGAGGTATCGGGCTATGTTCAAATCTTAGCTGGGTTAAAATTTGAGAAGAATTTGATTCAGCAAATGTTTCGGGAGGGTATGATGCGCGAATCTTTGATTTATCAAGAGATCCTTCAAGAAGGACTTCAGGAAGGTCGTCAGGAAGGACTTCAAGAAGGTCGTCAGGAAGGTAGACTGGAAGAGGCGCGATCGCTCATCCTGCGACTATTAACTCGTCAAATAGGGGATTTACCACAAACAATGCGATCGCAATTCGATGAACTCTCTGTCAATGAGTTAGAGGCGTTGGGTGAAGCTTTGCTTGATTTTAGACAGTTGACAGATTTAGAATTCTGGTTATTGAATCGCTAGAGTTGCTTGGATGCGGTATTTAGCGGATTCTCTAAATACAAGTTCATCCCTGGAAATGGTGAAGCCATCGCCACACCTCCAAATAGTTACTATTTTAATTCGGCGTTGCATAATATAGGGATGAATTGAGGTGTTCTACTGTGCATTGTCCATACTGTAAGTCTACTGACATTAGAAAAAATGGTAAACGCAGAGGTAAGCAAAATCACATTTGTGTCAGTTGTGGTCGTCAATTTATCGATGTCTATAGCCCACCAAAAGGGTACTCAGATGAGATCAAACAAGAGTGTTTAAGATCATACGTGAATGGGATGGGATTCCGAGTAATTGAGCGAGACAAGGGGGTTCATCATACAACGATTATTTATTGGCTCAAACAAATTGGCGAACAATTGCCAGATGCACCACCAATTGAGGAGATACCATCCGTTGGAGAACTGGACGAGTTAGAAACTTTCGTAGGATCAAAAAAAACAAAATTTGGTTGTGGACAGCAGTGAATCACTTCCGTCAAGGAATTTTGGCTTGGGTATTGGGAGACCATAGCGCCGAAACGTTTAAACCTTTGTGGGATATTGTTTGCTGTTGGCAGTGCTATTTTTACGTCACAGATGGATGGAAAGTTTACCCCGGTTTTATCGAGCCAGGAGACCATATCGTCAGCAAAACTTATATGACAAGAATAGAAGGCGAGAATACACGTTTACGTCATTATCTAGCACGACTGCATCGAAAAACATTATGTTATTCCAAATCAGTAAATATGCTCAAATCTTCAATTCGATTGTTACTTCATTATTTGAAGTATAGAGAAATACCTGTATTTATTTGATTCATCCCGCATTTATGCAACGCCTTTTAATTCTTCATCAACTAATTGGTCTGAGGTATTGTATCGGTGTTGCTGATTAACTCAAACCTAACTCGCGTTTTAGTAAGTTAATTGAATTTAACCCAATATAATTCTCTACCTTCATTAATTTTGGTGGTCGAATAATATCTTCAGCCGCCGCTTGTACTGCTAATTGTACTGCCCGAAAACTGGCGACATCGCTAATAATAACTTCAGCCCGCTTGACAATTGCCTGAAGTTTATAAGCATCTTTTGGTTGTGCAGTCATCACTAGTAGTTCATCACCGCGTAAACCGTGCAGAATAACTTCAGCCGCACGGGCAATACCAGTACTCAGGCTGACGATACCGATACAATTATCTTTGGGCAAATTTTTAACTAGATTCAGTTCTTTACTGTAGTCATAGATATCTAAAGGAATGACTCGCACAGCTTTTGGTGCGGCAATTTGTTCAACCTCACCAATAAAATAGCGACTGGTAACGACTGTAGCAGAGTTAGTTTTATCCAACACTGCTGCTAATTCTTCCATTCTGATGAGTTGAATGGGAATTTTGAGTGACTGCTCTAATTCATATACCATCAATTCCCCAGCGCCGATATCTTGAGAAGGGACTGCAACCAGTACCTGGGCGCTACAACGCAAACGCCAATCCATTTCTGCCAAAAATAGCTCACGGGCTTGACTGAGAGAACAGCCTTGGGCAAGGAGTTGGTCAAGGGCTTGCTGTACGACTTTGTATGCTTCGGGGTGTTGTTGGAGAATGGGTGATTGTAATCTACTACCGCCCTCGTGTCCTTGAGCGCGGACATAAATTCCTGAACCTGCCAGACTTTCTACTAAGCCTTCGTCTTCTAGCTGTCGATAAACTTTACTAATAGTGTTGCGGTGTAACCCAGTTTGCATAGCTAATGCCCTTGTGCTGGGCAATTTGTAAGCAGGTGGATATTGGCGAGATGCGATCGCAAACCGGATTTGATTAAATAACTGGGTAGAGGCGGGAATTTCACTGTCTGGCTGAATACGGAATTGAATCATCACCAAAACTCCTGAATCAAGTAACACTTAGCAATTAGCTACTTATGCTACTTGTAGTATTTTTTATTTGTAACACTTAAGAGGTAAGATCCGATACAGGTCAAGTATAAAGCCATCTCATCTGGATTGGAGCAATTTCTACATATCTAAACCAACCACGGTTACTTCCGGTGGGTGTTCCAGGGTAAATTGATAATATATCTCTCGTCGCTCTTGAGGTAAAACGGTTAATTCCCATTCTAAAATTCCCATCTCTCCCAGGGGAATTTGTGGTTGAATGCGAGTGAGGCGAATTTTAATTTGCTCGTTGCGACTCACAGGTAATTGTTCGGTAATTTTTAAATTAGTTTCTTGATTGAGTAAGTTAGTAATTAATAACCGATAAGCGTAAGTAGTGCGGCGTTGATTGACAATGATTCTTTTATCTACTTGTCTCTCAACTAAGTTACGTTCAATTTTTAAATTTTCATCAATGCCTAAGTTCAAGCTAAATTCTTGTCCTGGCGCAATATTTTCTAATTGAGTTTTACCAACAAAAATACTATCTCGAAAAATATTGGCTTTTCCTGGTAATAAAGTTGCGCCATCAGCACTGTTTTTGACATTAGCTTGTAAATAAGCAAAGCTGACTAAACGCGGCATGGCGACATAATGAAAAACACAAGGATAATCATCATTAAAAATTGTCGTTTTATGGGGCGCACCGTCACTAGGAATTTTGCCACCACCATTGAGTTTAAAAGTCACGACGCTGCCTTCTTTAGCAACTGTCGCTTTGACATTTTCTGCGGTTATGAAAGCATCCTCCTCTAAATCTTCTTCTTCTGGGGAAAACATAGCTTCAGCCGCCGCAGGCGCAGCCGCTATGGTAGGTAATGATGGCCGGGGTAAGACTCGTTGCAATGAGCGTGAACGGAGGGTGTCAATGTACCAAGGTTCTAGTTTTGGTGGTAGAGTGCCTAATCCTGGTTTTGCGGTGGAGAGGGTGAGTGCCACATCTTGCCAATCTTCGCCAGTATTTTGGGTGACTTCTGCCAGATAGCTTAAATTTACTGATTGACTCGCACTATCAACTCGTAAGTCATAAAGTGGAGTCCAGCCAGCACGATTGACAATGTAGGACACTTCTAGTTCAAATTCGCCAGCGCCAGCAACTTCAATATCAACCACCAAGTTAAAACTTTCTTTGGGATGGGGTGTTTGAATGTTGTGTAATGTGGCGCGGAGTGCTTGCAGTTGCTTATCTAGTTCCTGCTGTTGACTGTGACAATCACCAGATGCGATCGCATATTCACTATACTGGCTGCCCAAAAAATTCAAAAAATCTAAGGTTTCGCTGAGACTGAGATTTTTGCGGGACAAACTTTGAGCAAATGGTTCTGCGGTTTTTTCCCGCAAACCCTCAATAAATTGTGCCTGCAAAGCTAAGGCATCAATTTGCGCCTGGAGATTGCGTTTTTCCGCTTCTATTTGTTGAATTTGGCGGGTTAAATGTGCTACTCGTTCGCCTACTGGTTCTGTAGTGTAGATGCGATCGCTACTTACTCCCAACAAGCTAACTCCTACAGTACCTGTACCACTCACTCGCACAGAATCAGTTTCGAGAGTGACTGGCAGTGAATTAATCACCAATTCCCTTTCTACCCCTACCAAAGCAACTACGCCTCGGCGTGTAACTAGGGCTTGATTACTGTAAACCGTCACTGCTACTACCTGGGTTGGGACTGTTTTTTTCAAAGAAGGAGTTTCCAGGTTTGTCACTGCCAGCTTTCCCCCATATCAAATGACTCTGCTGGTTAATTTTTTAATGGTTCAGGTACTTTCCGTCAAGCAAGTGGAAGATATAGCAGTGGAAGTATGGGTTAGGAGAATTAAAAAGTACGAATGCCAAGAAAGAGTAACAATTTTACCTCCTGCCTGCTTGGTGAGCGAAGTCGAACCACTGCCTTCTGCTATATCAAACCTCAATCAACAGTGCTGTAAATAGGGAGTTCAGTTTGTTCAACAAATGTTTTAGCAGCATCCAGCAAATACTCATAATAAGTCCGAGCCACAATTGATAACTGTTTCCCTGCCGGATAAACCATATACCAAGCTCGTTTAATCGGGAAGTGCTGCACATCCAAAATACTAAACTCCGAAGCATCTGAGAGTAAAGTATGACGGGATAAAACAGAAATACCTAAACCACCTGCGATCGCTTGTTTAATTGCTTCATTACTCCCTAATTCCAGCTTGACATTTACCTTTACCCCATGTTCTTCTAACAACGCCTGCACAGCGCGGCGAGTTCCTGAACCGGGTTCACGCATAATAAAAGGCTCATCGTTTAACTCGTGAATTGGAATATTCTTCTCTTTTGCTAGACGATGATTTACTGGTGCAAAAACTACCAAAGGATTGTCTAAAAACGGCTCACAATTCACATCCAAATGTTCTGGAACCTGACTCATAATGTACAAATCATCCAAATTATTCATCATCCGATCAATAATTTTTTCGTGATTTGTGACTTGCAGCGAAATATCAATTCCTGGGTAACGCTGACAAAATGGCCCCAACAAACGCGGAATAAAATACTTGGCTGTGGTAATGACTGCTAAACGCAATTGCCCTTGCTTTAGCCCTTTCAAATCCGCCACTTTCATCTCAAACTGAGCAATAGTCTCAAAAATTTGTCGGCAAGTGGCAAACAGTTCTCTACCAGCCTCTGTCAAATACAAACGTTTCCCCACCTGCTCAAACAAGGGCAACCCTACAGATTTTGTCAATTGCTTAATTTGCATAGAGACTGTGGGTTGAGTCAGAAATAATTCTTCCGCAGCACGAGTAAAGCTACCATGCCGAGCCGCCGCTTCAAATACCTTCAACTGGTGTAGCGTCGCTTGGTTCAAGGGTGATTCTCCTCTAATAGCGATCTATAGATATAAAACTAGTATCACTAAACACCTGCCAATCAAGCAGTGTCGCTCATACAAAGTTATGAGTTTTAGTATAGAGAAAAATCTATTTTCGCTATTAAAAGAAAGATATTTGATTTATAGTCCGTAAAAGTTATGATCAAAACAACAAGCGAAGCGTAAGATGCCTTCCAGCCAAGATGAATGCTGAATACTGAATGCTGAGGAGAATTTTCCCACGATTCATCACTCATGATTCACAATTCATCATTCATCCTTCCATAATTCTTCAGTAACTTTTGCGGGCAACTTGGCTAAATCTGGCAACTGAAGTACCTCTAACTCAGCTACTTGCTCCTTAATATTCACTGGCATCTTAATGGGTTGTCGTTCTTCTATCCAACAACTTGCCACAGGTAAAGTTTGTTCCAACTCATCCAAAGGCCTCGGAATCACCATCACTGCGTTCAATTCCCCAATCCGTTCTGCTTCATACATTCCAGCTTCCACTGCCACCGCGACATTAGCCACAGAACCACGAATAATGGCTGTACACAAACCCGCACCGATTTTTTCATACGCTGCCAACTGCACATCAGCCGATTTGAGCATAGCATCGCAAGCTCCTACCATCGCCGGAAAACCCCGTGTTTCCACCAATCCAATCGCTAAATTACTCAGACGGCTGTAACTACCTTCCTCCATGTATTTACTTAATCTATTTGTAATGGGCAGTACTACATCTAGATTGGGAAACGGGCGAGGAATTACCAAACTAGAAACCAACTGACCAAACTGTTCAGCCGTCTGCACACCTGATTCTACTGCTAGGCGGACATCAGCAATACCACCCCGTACAATTGCTGTACAGTGACCACTGCCAATTTTTTCATATCCCACTAGGTGAACCCCAGCAGATTTTAACATCATATCAGCCGTGCCAACTATGGCTGGAAAGCTGAGGGTAGATACCATACCCAAGGCAGTGTCCTTGAGGTTATCTCTATCTCGTCGACGTGATGCTGCCCGAACAGTACTAAGGGACTGTTGATTATATGTGTCCATGTGAATTCTCCAGGATACTCACAGTCTATGCTAAAGGTAAGCGAAAGGCTGAAGAATCAAGAATAAAAGATGAAAGCGGTCTTTTTCATCCTTCATAATCCATACTTCATAACTTTAGGGGACAACTTACAATTAACACTTATTCAGGCGGTTCGTCAGACTTAGGATTGTTCAAGGATTGCCTATGGGGAAACAATGTTGTTAATAGCCTGTGAATACTTCCTTGCCCATAAATTTGAGTGCCAAAAATATCAGAAGATTCAGAATTTTCCGCGCTCACTTCTGATGAACTAGCAGCAGTTTCATCATTCTGGTTCGGAGGTGGTTGGGCAGAGGGTGTGGGCGAAGGTTGAGGAATCGAAATCGACTGGTGCGTTAACTCCAAGAAAGCAGAAGCGGAAAGATTAGTAGAGGAGATAGAAATCGGTTTTGCCTCAGTTTCTCCTAAATTATTGCCTGCTAGTAGTTGTTGTTGAGTATCAGGAACAGCAGCATCACTGATGGGTGGTGCTGGTGCTTCGGCAAGACTAGTCTGACGACTAGTATCTCCTAACACTGAGCTTGGTGGTATGACTGTTCCTGGTGCAACAGAACAGTTAAAAACTGTTGTGGCTGCACCAATACAAGCATTGGTACCAATTTTGCCTGCTCCCACCATCAAAAAACCGGCTCCCAGGTTAGCCCCTGCTTCTATTTCCAGGGTTCCTTCATTGACTTGAAGAATTGACCCCATACCAATACAAACACCAGGGCCAATCATGATTTTGCCGTTGGTAGCCGCTTGGAGTATGACACCAGGTGCTAACACTGCACTGGGATGAATGATCACCTCGCCACTAATATAAGGGTCAAAGTTATTGTGGAGGCGCAGTGGCGGCACAGACATGGAAAATTAAACCTCGGAAGATAGAAGTGCTGAGGAGCCAGTGCGTTGCGGAGGTTCCCTCCGTTGTAGCAACTGGCGTTGCTGAGTTCTAAGTGCTGAGTATACATACAACATCTTCAGTTTAGAAATCAGATGAGTAGTTTACTAAACTGACTTGCCTTTAACTCAGCGAGAAGTCGGAGCGGCGGCTTCCGCCGATCTGAACTTCGGTGACTCAGCACTTTCAACTCAGCACTACTACGGACGTTGAATAATTGTTTCTAACACACGACGTTTAGCTTTGGGGTCAATGCCAATCAAGCGCAGGTATTCACCTTCATATTCAGACAGGTATGCTTCTAAAGCTGCGATCGCATCTCTTTCTGATCTAGCCTCAATTTGCCCACAGCTAGACCAAGAACCAGTCCGAAAACGCCTTTGGTCTACGTGTTCGGCACTAATTTTGTAACCACCAGCCAGCAATTGCCGCAACTGGTCTACAACTTCTGCACTCAAGCGGTTGCTGCTGACAGGCGCTGTGGCTGTTGCAGTAGCCGAGCTATAACTGCTGGTAGCAGCGTAAGATTTTTGGCCATTAGAGGGCGCAACTGAGCCATTCGGTCTTTGAATAATACTTTCTAATATCCGGCGTTTAGCTTTCGGGTCAATACCAATCAGGCGGACATATTCACCTTGATGGCTTTCAATACATTCTTCTAGAGCCGCTACAACTTGGTCGGTTGAAGTAGCTTCTATTGGCTTACAACTAGCCCAAGAACCAGTCCGAAAACGACGCTCATCTACGTGTTCTGTACCAATTTTGTAACCACCAGCCAAGAGTTTGCGGATTTGGTCTACAGTTTCTGCACTGATGGAACCAATTCCAGCACTGCTGCTATGACCATTGCCGTTGTAGCCAGCACTACCTGTACTTGCGGGAGCTTTAAAGCTGGTAGTTGGTTGGACTGAACCATCTGGGCGTTGAATAATTGTTTCTAACACCCGACGCTTACCTTTGGGGTCAATCCCAAATAAACGCACGTACTCACCACTATGGTCTGCCAAACAGCCTTCTAAGGCTGATAAGGCTTGACTCAATGATCTGGTTTCAATTGGCTGACAGCTAGTCCAACAACCTGTACGGAACCGTCTTTGGTCTACATGTTCTGTACCAATTTTGTAACCTTGCTCCAGTAGATAGCGTACTTGATCGACTGTTTCTGCACCCAAGCTATTGCTCGCCACTTCACTACTCCTTTCCAACTCTAAAACAGTTAAACCATTACTACTTGTATAAGATTTAGCTAATTCATCCCGGATGGGTGCAATACATTTGTTATCAGCAGCACAAAGATAACCAGCCCGCAGCGCCTGATTAATTCCCACGACATGATGGGCAAACTGCTGGTCTTGATCCTGCACATCTGGCAGACGGTCAGCTTGCTGCTGGCTGGTGATTATCGCTCCCGACGGTACATATTTACCTGGGGGAATTTCTACATCTTGTATTAAAGCGTGCATCATCACGATGCAACCTGCGCCCACTCTGGCGTTAAATACTGTGGAGCGAAAGCCAATAAAGCAGCTATCCCCTACATACGCTGGGCCATGAATCAAAGCCATGTGGGTAATGGAAGCATTCTTGCCAATCCACACCGAGTATTCATTGCCATCATCGCCGATGACTCGGCCTTGCTCCAACCCATGAATCACTACACCATCTTGGATATTGGTATTTTCACCGATGTAAAAAGGTGTACCTTCATCCGCCCTAATCGAAGTCCCTGGAGCGACGATTACATTTGCACCTATCCGTACATCTCCAATCACGTTGGAGAAGGAATGGACAAATGAGGTTTTGTGGATTTCTGGCTCAGCTAAACTTCGTGACCACGGGGTTGGGGGTGCCGCCGTGCTGCTGACTGCCATTGCGAGATTCCTCCTGAATTAAGCTTTTTGTCTGTTAGTCTTTGGTCACTTGTCCTTTGTCCTTTGTTCTTTGTCTCAAACCAATGACTAATGACTAATGACTAATGACTATCTATATTGGTCTTTTTTACTGTAAATCAGGCGATCTTGAACATGAATAGTATCAATTATCGCCACCACTGCTGCATCCAAAGGGCGTTGTTCGTTGCCAAGAATTTGACGAGCGGCGCTGCCACGGCTGACTAGCACCCACTCATCTACTCCTGCGCCTACGGTATCTGCTGCTACCTCGTACTTTGGTAAGGTATTTCCTTCTTCATCCACTAATTGCAACATCAGTAGTTTGACACCGCGAAGACTTGGATCTTTTTGAGTGCTAACTACTGTGCCACGTACTTTGGCAATTTGCATTATATGTTATGGTCTTCTACCGCCGAAAGGTCGAATTGCGTTCACATTTTCCCGGAATTGCTCTACGTCTTCTGTATAACGAATTGGCAGGACGTATTCCAAGTTTTCATGGGGACGCGCAATGATGTGTGTCGATAGCACTTGTCCGCCATTAACTCGCTTCACTGATTCCACGCCTGCTGCTACAGAAGCTTGGACTTCGGAAACATCACCCCGAACAATTACTGTTACCCGACCACTACCGATTTTTTCGTAACCTACTAAGGTTACACGAGCAGCTTTCACCATCGCGTCAGCAGCTTCTACTACTGCTGGAAAGCCAAGGGTTTCTACCATTCCCACTGCAATTGACATTAGTTTTAATTCCTATTTAGATTTTCTCAAACAAACAAAAGCCCAGCTCAAGCAAGCAACCCCGTTAGTCATTTTGTATTATCGGCTGTTAAGTGCGAAACTGTTCCACTGCTTCTGTGTAACGAATCGGCAAAACATATTCCAAGTTTTCGTGGGGACGGGCAATGATGTGAGTGGAAACCACTTCACCACCATTCACTCTTCTGGCTGCTTCAATTCCAGCTGCAACTGAGGCTTGCACTTCCGAAACATCACCCCGAACAATGACGGTGACACGGGCGCTACCAATTTTTTCATACCCTACCAAAGTTACACGGGCGGCTTTCACCATCGCATCAGCAGCTTCTACTACTGCTGGAAAACCCTTTGTCTCAATCATTCCAACTGCAATTGGCATCGCAGAAACTCCTAAAAATTTAATCCAATCAGTACTGTGGTTTGAAAATTGTGACGGGGAAGCTCATCTTGAGCTAAAAGACACTTCCAAAAATAAGCATAGGAAAGCTTGGCTCCCCTGGCAATATAAATTAGTATAATAGTTTATAATAAAAAAGTTTTAAAAAACTTAATTCTTTGTCATACGGTGTTTCTGCTCTGTTTAAGTCCACTGATTCCAAGAGCAGGCGCTTATGCTTTATAATTTTTTTATTACATATCCAAATCGCTGTTCATAGCCAAGACTAATCGTCTCTGGTGAGGAAGGTAAAACTACTGTATCTTTTACAGTTTCTATCTTTCCTCCGTTTTGTGGTACGTAAATAGGAATATCTAAAAAGCATATAACTTTTTTAAATATATCTAATAAATATCTCTGCTAAATATCAGAAATAGAAATTTACAAATGAGTATAGTTCAAATGAAAGGTGGAGAATTTGAATATGTAAATCAATTATCTTAGCTGAAGTTTAGGCGGTAATTTTGCAATCCTAAAAATTATTACACATTTTTTAGAAACCAAATTTAACATAGATTTTCATCCAAAAAACTAAGTCAAAGGTGATTTTTCAAAAGGTAAAAAAATTCAGGCAGAGTTGTAAAGGTAAGCAAATTAAATGAATCAGTTTCTATTTTCAACAAGTTGGTGTGTGCCTTTGTATAGCTTGATAGGCGCACTTTTAACTTTGCCCTGGGCGATGGGAATCATTAGAAGGACAGGCCCTAGACCAGCAGCTTATATCAACTTGTTGACTACTGTTTTGGGTTTTGCCCATAGCTTGTTTGTCTTTAAAGATGTTTGGGACAGAGAACCAGAGAATTTACTGGTTAGTTGGTTTCAAGCGGCGGATTTAAACTTATCCTTTGCATTAGAACTATCGCCTGTGAGTATTGGGGCGACTGTTTTAATCACTGGCTTAAGTTTGTTGGCACAAATTTACGCCTTGGGCTATCTAGAAAAAGATTGGTCTACAGCACGCTTTTTTGGGCTACTGGGATTTTTTGAAGCAGCATTAAGTGGTTTAGCTGTCAGTGACTCTTTATTTCTCAGTTATGCTTTGCTAGAAGTCCTAACCCTATCTACATATCTGCTGGTGGGTTTTTGGTACGCACAACCTTTGGTGGTGACAGCAGCGCGGGATGCTTTCTTAACTAAGCGAGTGGGCGACTTGTTGTTGCTGATGTCGGTGGTGACGCTTTCGAGTTGGGCTGGCAGTTTGAATTTTTCGGATTTGTATGAGTGGGCGCAAACCGCAGAATTAAGCCCATTGGCCGCCACATTACTAGGTTTAGGATTAATTGCGGGGCCAGCAGGTAAATGCGCTCAGTTTCCTTTGCATTTGTGGTTAGATGAAGCGATGGAAGGGCCAAACCCAGCCTCGGTGATGCGAAATTCGCTGGTGGTTGCTGGTGGTGCTTATATACTCTACAAACTGCAACCAATTTTGGCTTTATCACCAGTGGCGTTAAATGCGCTGATAGTCATGGGTTCAGTGACGGCAGTAGGGGCAACTTTGGTGTCCTTGGCTCAAATTGATATTAAACGATCGCTCTCCCACTCTACTAGCGCATACATGGGACTGGTGTTTTTGGCGGTAGGTATGCAGCAAGGAGGCGTAGCCTTAATGTTGCTGTTGACCCATGCGATCGCCAAAGCATTATTATTTATGAGTTCGGGTTCGGTAATTTATACCACTAACACCCAAGATTTAACTGAGATGGGCGGTTTATGGTCACGGATGCCAGCTACCACTACCGCCTTTGTTGTCGGTGCGGCTGGCATGATTACATTACTACCACTGGGCAGCTTTTGGGCAATGTTGTCATGGGCTGATGGTTTGGTGGCTATTAGCCCTTGGGTAATAGCCATTTTAGTCATTGTGAATGGTTTCACAGCCTTAAACTTAACGCGAGTCTTCCGCTTAATCTTTTGGGGTCAACCACAGCAAAAAACTCGCCGTACACCGGAAGTCGGCTGGCAGATGGCAGTGCCAATGGTGACGCTGACCATACTGACCCTGCTAGTACCCCTGATGCTTCAGCAATGGTACTTACTGCCCAGTAGAGAAAGTATCAATTGGTACGTAGTAGTAACCTTGCTGGTTTCGACTGTAGTCGGAGTAGGTGTTGGCTCAACAATGTACCTGCATAAAGCTTGGTCAAGATCCAGAATTTTGGTATGGCGATTCTTACAAGATTTATTAGGTTACGATTTCTACATAGACCGGATCTATCGATTGACAGTAGTAGGAGCAGTAGCATTACTGTCTAAGATATCTGCTTGGAGCGATCGCTATATCGTCGATGGCTTTGTTAACTTGGTGGGTATTTTCACCATTTTTGGTGGGCAAAGTTTAAGGTACAGCATTTCTGGGCAATCTCAAGGCTATATGTTCACCATCCTCGTAGTGATAAGCATTTTGGGTTTCTTCATCAGTTGGTCATTAGGACTGCTGAATAACTTGCATTTTTAAAAGTGCTGAGTGCTGAGTAAACAATACCTACTCCCTATTCCCTACTCCCCATTCCCTAATTCTCTCTAAACTATGCTGAGTGCATTAATTGTGCTGCCATTGTTAGGCTCAATCATCATTGGTTTTTGGCCTGCTGTTCTGGATGGCAAACTTGCCCGTGTTATGGCGTTTGTCTGTGCTGCTACTACCTTTTTGTGGTCAGTTTTTCTCGCCATTCAATTCAACCCAGGAGAAATTAGTCAACAATTTAGTGAGTTTATTCCTTGGGTAGATGCCATCGGGTTAAGTTACAACCTTGGAATTGATGGTTTATCTTTGCCCCTACTGGTTTTAAATGGACTGTTGACTTGTATTGCTATCTCTAGCAGCGATATTTCCCAGCAACGTCCCCGACTGTATTACTCACTTATATTACTGTTAAGCACAGGGGTAACAGGCGCTTTTCTGGCGCAGGATTTACTATTGTTCTTCCTGTTTTATGAATTGGAACTGATTCCCCTTTACCTCTTAATTGCCATTTGGGGTGGTGCGAAAAGAGGTTACGCCGCGACAAAGTTTTTGATTTACACAGCCATATCTGGGATTTTGATTTTGGCAAGTTTCCTGGGGATGGTTTGGCTGAGTGGTGGTTCAAATTTTGCGTTAGCTAACTTGAATGCAGCATCTTTACCACTAGCCACACAAATCTTATTGCTGGTAGGGATTTTGGTCGGCTTTGGGATTAAGATACCTTTGGTTCCCTTCCACACTTGGTTGCCTGATGCCCACGTTGAAGCTTCCACACCCATTTCTGTATTGTTAGCTGGGGTGCTGTTGAAGTTGGGGACTTACGGCTTACTGCGGTTTGGGATGAACTTGTTACCCGATGCTTGGAGTTATGTCGCACCTTGGTTAGCAACTTGGGCAGTAGTGAGTGTGCTTTATGGTGCATCTTGCGCGATCGCCCAAACTGACATGAAAAAAATGGTAGCCTATAGTTCAATTGGACACATGGGTTATGTATTGTTGGCTGCTGCTGCTTCCACACCTCTGAGTGTTTTGGGTGCTGTGATGCAAATGATTAGCCACGGTTTGATTTCTGCCCTGCTGTTTTTGTTGGTTGGCGTAATATACAAAAAAGCAGGTAGCCGTGATTTAGACGTGATTCGCGGACTCTTAAATCCTGAACGGGGAATGCCGGTGATTGGTAGTTTGATGGTTTTGGGAGTGATGGCCAGCGCAGGTATACCAGGAATGGTCGGATTTATTTCAGAATTTGTGATTTTCCGGGGCAGTTTTACTATTTTCCCAGTGCAAACTCTACTATCAATGCTGGGGACTGGTTTAACGGCGGTTTACTTCTTAATTCTGATGAATCGAGCCTTTTTTGGGCGCTTGTCTGCACAAGTAGTTAATTTACCACGAGTTTATTGGAGCGATCGCCTGCCATCTGTCGTGTTAGCCATAATCATTGTGATTTTTGGTATTCAACCTGCTTGGTTATCTCGCTGGAGTGAACCCACAATTACCGCCATGATGAATGTAGATCAAGTGGTGGCAACAGTCTCGGTAGAAAAATTGAAGTAAAAAGTAAAAAAGCAAAAAGTAAATTTTTTTACTTTTGCCTTTTTACTTTTACCTTCTTATTGACTCATTCCCAATTTGGAGAACTGGCAATGGTAACTATTAAAAATAAACCCGGATCTCATCCTTTAGCTGAGTATGTAGAAAGATTACAGACAGGTGGGGCATTATTACCTGACAGCAAGGAAAATGTATTAGAAGTAGTTGGCATCCTCAAAAGTTATGGTGTGGTTTTAGATGCCTACTCTAACAATCTTATCTACATTGCTGACCATCAATTTTTAGTATTTTTCCCCTTTTTTAAATACTTTAATGACGAATTTTCTTGGGCAAAATTACTGCGTCACTGGTGGCACGATCGCATAAATTACGAATATGCCGAATATTGTATGAAAGCCATGATGTGGCATGGTGGCGGTGGCTTAGATGCTTATTTAGATAATAAAGAATTTCAAGAACGTGCCAAAGCAGTAATCACCGCTAAATTTAAAAATAATCCCTTTGTTTTAGGATTAAACCAATTATTCCCTGACTTTTTAACTGAACAATTGCGAGTTTCGGCTTACTACAGTGGCTTAGGTCAATTTTGGCGCGTCATGGCTGATATTTTTCTCACCTTATCTGACCGCTATGACAACGGCGAAATCACATCAATTGCCCAAGTTGTAGACCACATTAAAGCAGGTTTAGTTGCCGATGCCCTCAAGCCAATTACATATTCCGTCAAAATTCAAGATAAAGTCTACGACATTATCCCTAAAAGTGTTGGTTTAACATTCTTAGCTGATACAGCAGTACCTTATGTTGAGGCCGTTTTCTTCCGGGGAACTCCATTTCACGGCACAGTTTCTTACAATGCCCAAGCTTATCAAATTCCCCCAGATCAAGGAAGATTCCAGTATGGTGCATTGTACGCTGATCCTTTACCGATTGGTGGTGCTGGTATTCCGCCTACCTTGCTGATGCAGGATATGCGCCATTATTTACCAGAATACTTGCACGCTGTTTATCGTCGTCGTCCGCGTGGGGAAGATGATTTACGAGTCCAAATCTGTATTAGTTTCCAAAAGTCCATGTTTTGCGTCACTACCGCCGCAATTTTAGGATTGATGCCTTACCCTGCGGACACACAAGAACCATCTGAACAAAATGCCAATCGAATTTACCTAGAAAAGTGGATGGATAGATTTACAACCTCACGATTAAGTGATGTTAATAGTTAAAGTGCTGAGTGCTGAGTGCTGAGTGCTGAGTAAAAAATCATAATTATTGACTAGCCTCTAGCCCCTAGTACAATACGGCGTAAATAAACAGACCATAAGAAATTGATCAAATGCTTGTGGTATTGTTATTCTTTACTTTTGCCTTTTGCCTTTTTACTTTTGCCTTTTTGTACTAGCCTCTTTCACTCACCCCACACATCTAGTAGTCTCAATTTCAATTGCGTCAGAAATAAAACAAACTCCGCCAAACTTATTTAGAGTTTGTCGGACATTTGACTCTACCAAAGACAATTTTTCTGGTGGAAAAAAGGCAATGATATAAACATTGTCTAGCATTGTCATGGCTAAATCATTGGTGATTGTACCTCTTGTACCTTTGCCGGCTACATCTTTGATAACTGAATGTCCCCTTACGCCTGCCTTCTCTAAAGATTCTAAAATTTTACCGAGTTCAACATAATTGGCAAAGATTTCTATGCGTTTTACAGGCTGCATAATCTTACCTCCAAAATAGATTAATGCCGTATAAATAGAGCGGTATGCCGACAATGATATTAAAAGGAAAAGTCACAGCTAACGCCGTCGAAACATACAAACTAGGATTCGCTTCTGGGACGGTGAGGCGCATAGCTGCTGGTACAGCAATGTAGGATGCACTGGCACACAGCACAGAGAATAACAAGCTATCTCCTTGGGACATTCCGATCGCTTTCGCAATTAATAAAGATATGCCAGCATTGAAAATTGGTACTAGTATCGCAAACAAAATCAGGAAAAACCCAGTTTTTTGCAAATCTTTTATTCTTCTAGCAGCTAACAGTCCCATATCCAATAAAAAGAACGTCAGCACGCCATAAAACATATCTTGGGTAAAGGGTTTTAAGGTTTGCCAACCATGTTCTCCGGTAAGAACACCCATGAACAAGCTACCAACTAACAAAAATACTGAACTATTCAGAAAAGCTTCTTGTAATACTTCTGACCAGTTAAATTCCCGTTCGTTTTCATCAACTGTAAAAACCTTAACTAATATTAACCCTACAACGATCGCTGGTGATTCCATTAATGCCAAGGCTGCAACCATAAACCCATCAAAACTCATTCCCAGTTGCGTTAAAAAAGAACTGGCAGTAATAAAAGTTACAGCACTAATTGAACCATAAGTAGCTGCGATCGCAGCTGAATTATAAGTATCAAGTTTAATTCTCAGAATGAAAAATGTGTAAACAGGAACAACACAAGCCATTAACATCGCGGCTAAAAGCGTCAGTATTACTGATTGAGTAATTCCACTTTTAACCAGTTCCACTCCACCTTTAAAGCCAATGGCAAATAACAAATACAAAGATAATAATTTCGGTATTGGTGCGGGAATTTCTAAATCTGTTTTAACTAATACCGCCAAAATACCTAAAAAAAACGCTAACACAGGTGGATTCAAGATGTTGGATACAATCAAGCTGACATCCATAATTCCACCATACCTCCAAAAATTAGCTGAATACTCATCAATCAGTTTAGGGTAATATCGTACACATCGAAAATTCTTTGGAATATATTCAGCAAGGTTAGGGGTTAGAGGTTAGTACAACAAGGCAAAAGTCAAAAGGCAAAAGTCAAAAGGAAGAATAACTATACCACAAGCCTTTTAGCAATTTCTTATGGTCTGTTGATTTCATCCGACCTGTACTAGTCAATAAGATTCAATTTTTTACTCATCACTCAATACTCAACACTCAGAACTCAGCATTTTTTCTTGCCTGTTTTGCTGACACACATTTCTATCGTCAGAAGGACGCGGGATTTTGGGAATTAGCGTACTTTTATGCTGGTGTTGATTACTTGAGTTGTTTAAGGTAGTCTCGATGAGACTCTTAAGGCAAGAATAGTTTTTATTTATCTCAATTTTACCGATAAATACCTATAAATAAGGTTTTTACTGAAATTATAAATAATCAAAACTTATTATTACACTGCCAAATTTAGGGGTTAAAACTACGAAAGCTGATATTGCCGCGATCGCCGTTGCCTGACTTAGTTTATACACATTTTGGTCTCCTCCAGATATAATGCAAGCAAGTACTTGCATGAAAAGCTATGTCCCAATCTGAGTTACCTGATTCACAGTTTCCGCTTGAAATAGAACAGCCTGTTACTACGGACTCTCATCAGGCTCAACCAACAGATTCTCCATCGGAACCAAAACTGATCTCCATAGCTAATAAAAAGCGACCTTGGGCTGTAATTTTAGGTGTGGTGCTATTAATTGCAGGTGTTGGTGTTGGTTGGCGCTGGTGGCAAACTAGTCAAGGGAGTAATGCACCGGCTGGGGCTGCGGCGGCTCAAGCGATGGGAGTTCCTGTGAAATTAGCCACGGTGGAGAATGCAACGATTCAGGAAACGTCAGAATTAGTTGGGACTTTAGATGCACCACGCTCAGTTACACTCAAGCCAGAAATTGACGGACGCATCACCCAGATTTTATTTCAAGAAGGCGATCGCGTTTCTCAAGGACAAGTAGTGATTCGCCTGCAAAGTGATGATGCCCAAGCGCAGTTACTCCAAGCCAAAGCCTCCCTTGAACAAGCCCAAGCACGTCTGGCAGAACTCAAAGCAGGCACACGCTCAGAAGAAATTGCCCAAGCCAGAGCGCAGCTATCACAAGCCCAGGCGCGTTTACGAGATGCTCAAACAGGCTCCAGTCCTGAAGAAATGGCTCAAGCCGAAGCCCAAATAGAAGCTGCTAAATCTGACTTAGCATTAGCCAAATCCCGTGCCGAACGCTACGAAAACTTACAAAAACAAGGCGCGATTTCTGAGGATCAGATGGAAGGCTATCTGAGAGAACAACGTAGCGCCGCCGCCGCCTTAGTAGTAGCCGAAAAACGCCTAGAGCAACTCAGCAAAGGTAGAACTTCTAACATTAATGAGTTACAAGCAGCCGTTGAGCAGCAAAGACAAAACTTAAGACAATTAGAAAACGGCCCCCGTCAAGAAGAAATTGCCCAAGCGCGATCGCAAGTTACCCAAGCTGCTGCTCAAGTCAAAGCCGCCGAAGTACAATTGCAATACACCAACGTCCGCGCTCCCTTTACTGGACTGTTAGGCGATATCCCCGTAAGAGTCGGCGAATTTGTCAGCAAAGCCGATAGCCTCACCACCCTTACCAGAAATGACTCCTTAGAATTAAATATCTCTGTCCCCCTCACCCAATCCCAGCGAGTGCGTGTTGGTTTACCTGTGCAGATGCTCGATGCTCAAGGGCAAGCCACCGCTACAGGTAACATTAGTTTTATTTCACCCAACGCCAACTCTACTTCGCAAACAGTTTTAGCCAAAGCCACCTTTAGAAATGGTGGTAGACAACTATTGAATCGTCAGTTAGTCCAAACAAAAATCATTTGGGATGAACGTCCCGGAATTTTAGTGCCTGTAACAGCAGTATCCCGCCTTGGTGGAGAAGCATTTGTATTTGTGGCTCAAGCACCAGAAAATCCTAAACCCGGAGCGCCAGCTTTAGTAGCTTTGCAAAAACCAGTCAAGTTAGGAGCCATTGAAGGCAGTAATTACCAAGTGCTAGAAGGACTCAAAGCCGGAGACAAAATTGTAGTTTCTGGCATCCTCAACTTAACCAACGGCGCACCCATCATTCCTACTCCCTAATACCTATGTTTGTTGATTTTTTCATCAAGCGACCAGTCTTTGCTACAGTCTGTGCGATCATTATCCTGCTGGTGGGATTAATTAGTATTCCCACACTACCCATTGCGCGATTTCCCGATATTAGTCCCACACAAGTTAACGTTACAGCCAACTACAGTGGAGCCAGTGCTGAAGTTGTCGAAAGTGGCATCACTAATATTTTAGAAAGACAAATTAATGGTGTTGAAGGTCTGAGATATATGACCTCCAGCAGCAGTAACGATGGAACCAGCAATATTACAATTACCTTTGATGCTTCCCGAAATAAAGACTTAGCTGCTGTTGATGTCCAGAATCGGGTTTCTATTGCTGAGGCACAATTACCAGATGTTGTGCAGCGTACAGGAGTTAGAGTCAGCCAGCAATCAAGCAATATTCTCTTAGGGCTTGGTTTGTATACCGATAATAAAGAGTATGACAACACTTTTTTGAGTAATTATGCTGACCTTTACATAGCCGATGCGCTGAAAAGAGTTAAAGGTGTGGGTGATGTACGGATTTTTGGTGAACGCCGCTATGCTATGCGTTTGTGGTTAGATCCCAATCGGTTAGCGACTCGCGGATTAACGACAGAAGATGTCACCACAGCATTAGCACAACAAAACTTGCAAGTTGGTGCAGGCAGAATTGGTCAAGAACCTGCACCCCAGGGACAACAGTATCAAATTGATGTGCGTGCAGCCAGCCGACTTACAGAACCCGCAGAATTTGAAGAAATCGTGATTAAAACTGAAGATGATGGAACTTTAGTTAAACTCAGAGATGTTGGTCGGGCAGAATTAGGGGCAGAAAATTACAACACATTTCTGCGATACCGCGCTAAGGATGCTGTCGGCTTGGGTATCTATCAAGTTCCGGGAAGTAATGCCTTAGATGTTGCCAAGGGTGTGAAAGCCGCAATGGCGGAACTGGCTCCCAGTTTTCCACCAGGGATGAAATATCAGGTAGCTTTTGACACAACCTTGTTTGTGGAAGAGTCCTTAGCCGAAGTTGTGAAAACTCTCATTGAAGCTGTAGTGTTGGTTGTGATTGTAATTTTCTTGTTTTTGCAAGATTGGCGAACTACACTAATTCCGGCACTGACGATTCCCTTAGCTTTAGTGGGGACGTTTGCTTTTGTTAAAGTATTTAACTTTTCGATTAATAGTTTGACCTTGTTTGGTTTGACACTTGCATCAGGGATGGTGGTAGATGATGCGATCGTGGTAGTGGAGCAAATTAGCCGATTTATTCAAGATAAAGGCATTAATCCCCGCCGCGCTGCGAGTGAATCGATGGCGGAATTATTTGGTGCTGTAATTGCGACTTCCTTGGTGTTGATGGCGGTGTTTGTTCCAGTGGCATTTTTTCCGGGAACCACAGGGGCATTGTATCGGCAATTTGCCTTAACTATCGCCTTCTCCATTGCCATTTCCACTTTTTTGGCTTTGACTCTCACACCTTCATTGTGTGCTTTATTACTGCGCCAAGGGCAAAAACCGCCAGGTTGGCTGGGCTGGATTTTTGACCAGATTAACAGATTCTTGGAGTGGGTAAGACTAGGATATCAGCGATCGCTTGGTTTTCTCACACGCATTAAAAGTGTGATTATCGGGCTATTTATCGTTTCTTTAGGGATGACTGCTTGGTTATATACTAGCGTCCCGACAGCTTTCCTCCCCGACGAAGACCAAGGTTACTTCATCACAATTCTTCAAGGGCCGCAAGGAGTATCGCTGCAATACACCAGCGATGTCATGTCCAAAGTTGAACAGGAAATTCTACAACTCCCAGAAGTCGTGGGAACTTTTGCCGTTGGCGGTTTTGGTTTCAGTGGAAGTACCGCCAATAGTGGTATTATCTTTACCACCCTCAAACCTTGGAGTGAGCGTGAACGACCAGATCAAACCGTCCAAGCCCTCATCGGTAAACTACAAGGCAAGTTTTTTGCTATTCCTGAAGCCAGAGTCTTTGCTGTCAACCCTCCAGCCATTCAAGGCTTAGGTAACTTTGGTGGTTTTACCTTTCAACTCCAAGACCGCAGAGGTAACGGCGGCTTAGATAATCTAGTGCAATCAATGGGTCAATTGCTTGGTCGTGCCAATCAAACACCCGGACTGCAACGTGTATTCACCACCTTTGCCGCCAATACACCCCAGCTACTTGTAGAAGTAGACCGAAACAAAGCCAACTCCCTGCAAGTTAACGTAGATGATATCTTTACTACCCTACAAACTGCCTTGGGGTCGCAATATGTCAACGACTTCAACCTCCAGCAGCGCAACTATCGGGTATATGTCCAAGCTGATGAACAGTTTCGTTCTAACCCCCAAGATATCGGTAAACTCTACGTCCGTTCTCGCAGAAATGAAATGATTCCTTTGAGTAATTTGGTGAAAATTACTCCCACTACAGGAGCGCAAACCATCAACCACTATAATCTATTCCGCTCCATTGAAATCAACGGTGCCGCCGCACCAGGCTTTAGTTCTGGAGATGCTATCCAGAAAATGGAACAGGTAGCACAACAAGTTTTACCCCCTGGTTATGGCTACGAGTGGTCAGGTACATCTTTAGAAGAACTCGCCTCTGGTGGTTTAGCACCCTTGATTTTTGGCTTAGGTCTGACTTTTGTCTTCTTAGTACTAGCTGCTCAATATGAAAATTACATCGACCCTTTAATTATTATGCTGTCAGTGCCTTTAGCAATTTTTGGCGCACTGTTAGCCCAATCAATGCGGGGTTTTCCTAACGATGTATATTGTCAAATTGGTTTAGTCATGTTGATTGGTTTGGCAAGTAAAAATGCAATTTTGATTGTAGAATTTGCCAATCAATTGCGAGAACAAGGGCTATCAATTACCAAAGCCGTTATAGAAGCTTCTCAAGAACGGTTGCGTCCAATTTTGATGACAGCTTTTTCCACACTTTTGGGGATTTTTCCCTTAGCTGTAGCCACTGGTGCAGGTGCAGGTAGCCGTCAATCTTTAGGAACAGCCGTATTTGGTGGAATGCTAATTGCGACATTCTTAAGTTTGTTTGTTGTTCCTATTTTGTACATTGTGATTAAGTCACTGACAGAACGATTGATTAAACCACGTCACGAAGAAACAATCTAAATCTAAGGGTGTAGGTGTTCAAAACCCTTACACCCATTCTTAACAGACAATCTTTGTGCCTAAGTCCTGATGCCAAGTCCCCTAGGCTGACTAACGACTACCAGCAACAACTAGTCGCTCAGGAAAACCCCCATCTACCGTCAAATCTGATTTTATATGAGACGCAGACATCTGATTTAATGATGTGTGATTGATTTCAGATGTGGAAGTCATATTAGTGAGATTAGTGGCGGTATGGAAGCCAGGTACAGAGTAACCAAAAGCAATTAATCCAGATGCCAGAGAGGAGGCAATTAACTGAGAGTAGAATTGTGTTGTCATAATATTCTCCTCTGATAAACAATGCTGGCACTACCGCCACAATTGTTAATAGGGAGAACATTGTCTGAGTATGCACTTTATAAATTTTTGGGGTGCGTCAGATTTGAAAAATTCCTAGATTTCTTGGGAATTATCGCTGCTGATGCACCCTATAGTTAATGTGATGATGAAATTGCTTAAATCCTAATTAAGGTCGATTTTTTTGAAATATGGATGTTCTCTATTGAGGTGTAGTCACTTCCGAGGTGTGGTTAATTGGTTGCAGTAGATTTGTTTCTAGAACTAATGGTGCTTCAGCCACTTCAGTATCTAATTTTACGCCATCTGCTGTTAATAAACTTACCCAATCTGCTTTGAGTGCTGAATCTTGAGGGCTAGAGTAGCGTAACTGTGCCAAAGTATTTAGAGTATCTTGCCAAATTCCAGCATCAGCATAAAGTTTCAAGCGTTCTGATAAAGAAGCTTTGTCTACTTTACTCATCAACTGTGGATTATCAACCCGTTGGATAGTTCCTTGAACTAACTTATCCGAAGAACGGTCTTGAGTATTGCAAATAATTGAAAAATTCCATCGATATTTTTGACCTTTAGCAAGGGTATTATCTGGGAGGCTAACACCAACTACACCAGCATTACCATTGGGTTTGTACTTTTGTTTGTATACCTCTTGCTCATTGTCATCTTGAACTACTAATTCAACTTCCGGTGCTTTATTTTCCGGGATATAAAAATATAAGGTAGGGTTAGCTACAGTTGTTAAGCCAATATTTGAAATCGGCACAATAGCGGTTAAATACTGATTCTTCGCAACACAATTTACCCCGCGTGAACCCCCTGGAACTCTTCGACCAGGGCCTTTTCCCAAGTCTGGTAAATTAATCTTGACTTCTGCTTGTACTGGTACTAAAGGGCTGACAATTACTAATCCGACAATTGCAGAGATTGCGGTAGACAAAAATTTTCGTGGTAAAAGGTTGTTCATGGTTATGTACTTGTGGGTTAGAGCTTAAAATTTGTGCTTGTTGTTGGGTTGTAATGCTTCTGGCGGAGAAATTAAAGGCTGCTGGACGATTTTTTGATTTAAGCGAATACCTGGTGTAGTTAACAGTTCTTGCCAATCAGATGCTATTTCTGGATTATTCGGAAACAAGTAACGTCTTTGTGCCACAGTTGCCAGGGCATCATGCCAAATACCTGCTGCTGCATACAAAACAGCACGTTCTTGTCGGTTTGCTTGTTGTAATTTTTTTACTAGTTGCAAATCTGGTAGAACACGTTGCACTACGCCAGCTACAACTTTATTTTGAGATTTATCTGTAGGATTACATATTACAGAAAATGTCCATTTGTATTGTTTGTTAACTGCTAAAGAATTAACAGGTAGTCGTATGCTAATTATGCCAGCTTTGTTATTTGGTTTATATTTCTGTGTGTAAACCTCTTGCTCAGTTTCATTTTGAACAACTAACTCTAACTCTGGTGCAGAAGTTTGGGGAACGTAAAAAAACAGGCTGGGATTGGAAACTGTGGTTAATCCTAGTTGAGATTCGGGAATTAAAGCTGTAAAAGGTATGTTACCTTGCAAACACTTGCCTGTAACTGGTGCAGGTTGTGGGTTAGTGTTTTGCAGTGGCGGAATTGTCCTTTCAAGATCATTAGGATTACCTCTAACACGACCAGGAGGTGCTACTATCGGTGCGGGCAGTGGTTGGATCTCTATATTTGCATTCTCGTTCAATGGGGGTTCATAAGCCCTTGTTCCTGCTGGTATCAATCTCCGTGGACTACCAAGAACCGGAGGAACAAAGATAATTTTCTCTCTGGCTACTGCGGTATTTACTGACAAAAAGCCCGTCATACCAACTGTAGTGGCTAAGATTGTTATCCCGATTTTTTGTAGTTTGAGGGAGATCATCTGTTTGAGTTTTACTATGGGGAAATGTTTCTCAATTATTTAACAACAGTTTTGGAGTTTCTTTTGCGAAACTTAAAGGTTTCTGTGCTAGTTGTTTATCAAACTCTACTCCTGGTGCTGTTAATAATGCTTCCCAATCAGCTTTGACTTTGAAATCATTTGGTCTTGAGGCTCTCAATCTTGCTAAAGTATCAAGAGCATCATGCCAAATTCCAGCTTCTGCGTAGAGTTGCACACGCTCTTGCAAAGTAGCTTGCGCTAGTTTTTTCATTAATGAAGGGTTTTCAAAACGTTGGATAGTACCTTTGACAACTTTGCTTAAAGCAGGATTTTCGGGATTACAGATGATTGCGAAATTCCATGTATACTTTTGCTCTAGGGCTAAAACATTTGGTGGCAAATTAATTCCCACTATTCCGGCTTTAGTATTTGTTTGATATTTCTGCTGGTAAACGGTTTGCTCATTGTCATTTTCATTTTGAATCACTAGTTCAAGATAAGCAGCAGTATTTTGTGGAATAAAGAAATATAAAGTTGGGTTGCCGACGGTTGTTAATGCTGTATCGTACTTAGGAATTAAGGCTGTGAGTTTTGGGTTGTTGGCTATGCAACTTCCTCCTCTTGTGGCTGCTGGTACTCGGCGATTCGGCTTGCCTAAAGATGGTGGTAGATTTAATCTCAGACGACTAGCAGACTGGACTGTTCTTTTAGGCTTTTCCTGATTATTTGGCAAAGTTTCTTTTTTTGGCTGGGCTATTGCAATATGAGTAGGAGAGAGAACAGTTAACCCAAAAGTTGCTGTGAGAAATATGAGCCAGATTTTTTGCAGCATGGTAACAGGCATCAAAATATACTCCTACTATTGCGGAATTTGCATAAATTCAACTATATTCCCCCAAACCATTCATAACCTTCGTCAATCCAATATCCTTTTCTGCTGCTGAGAGTACTAGTTAATGTGACGCGAGTTACCCATTTAGATTGTTTGTAACCGAGTTTGATGGGAGAAGCTAGACGTAATGGCGCACCGTTTTCTGGTGATAATGACTGACCATTTTTTTGGTAAGCCAACAAGGTTTGAGGGTGTAATGTGGAGGCTATATCCCAGCTTTCGTAGTAGGTATCAGCAGATTCAAAGTAGGCGTAACGCACTTGAGATTTTGGTTGGGCTAATTTGATCAAATCACTCAAGCGTACACCCCCCCACTGGACGATCGCAGCCCAGCCTTCGACGCATATATGACGAATTACCATTGAGTTAAAGGGCAGTTTTTGGATATCTGCCATACTCAATTGCATTGGCTGATTAACTTCGCCATCAATAATTAGACGAAATTTATCGGGATCAATTTGAGGCGTACCATTAAAGCTATTGATTAACAGTGCATTTGGTTCGATCGCACTAATGGGAAATTCGGGGACTGGTGTTTGGGGTTTGAGTAATAATTCCCCGACTTTCAGGTTCAGTGGTTCTGTTAATTTACCGACTGACTCTGAGAGTAAACCTGTACCACAACTACTCAGGAGTAAACCCATACTGGACACTCCCGATAGTTGCAACAAGCGGCGGCGCGTTAATAGATGGCGCGGTGCTTTAAATTCTTCCATACCACCTCTTTTAAGTAAACATTGATTTAATTAAACGATAGCCCCCAACTTTTTGGGATAGCAGAAAATGACCAATGACAAAGATGATAACTATGGGTACGGTGATAAAGTGAATTACTCTTAAGGTTTGCCAACTGCCAAATAATCCAGATAACCAAGGCAGTTGGGCTGGTTTGTACATTGCCACACCGGAGGCGATCGCCAGAATTAATACTGGTACAATTCCGGTATAAATTAACCGATGCCAAGCATAGTTTTTCCGTTTGGGATTCTGCCCTTTTTGTAAAACCTGTAAGTCACCTTGGGAAACAAACCGCTTTTCCCACCGCTTTGTTGAAAATATGTAAACGCCATAGACTAATAAGTTCAGCGAAAATAGCCACATCGCTGCAAAGTGCCAATTGCGTCCCCCGCCTAACCATCCTCCCAGTAAGAATGTCCGGGGAAATGTCCATCCGCCCCTACCACCAAACACAGGGTTAGCATTGTAAATTTGCAAGCCACTGCCAATCATCACGATTAAACTGATGATGTTGAGACCATGAAAGATTTTAGCCGCCAACTCTTGTTTCGGCCCCGCCGGAGGTTTGCTACGTTTACCAGCTTTAGAAGCAGCCATAGAAAATCCTAATTTTTGTATTCAAATCTAAAATGTTTCAGGTGTTCTACTGCCTTATTTTTATTGTTGAAAAATTACTCACTAATACTTATATCAGGTTTATTTCGCAACTTTATGCGTTATTGAGATTGGTAATAAAATGATTACAAAACTATTTATCTATTTCCAATGAATATTTATGATTCAAGGATTAATTTGTCGGCAGATGATTACTTGAAGGCTGCATAACCAAAGGTGGCGTTAAAAGTCCGACACCAAATTACTGCACTGGCAAAATCTGCAATCTTGATATTCTCGGAAATGTCATAGCGTTGACTACCAGAGGTTTTTTGTAACCGCCCCAAACTGACGTACTCTTTTTCAGTGATGCCGTAAATTTTAGGTTGCTGTTGCCGATGTAAAATGACTAACAAATCTGGGCCACTGTCGGTTTTGAAGTTTTGATCAAATTCTAAAAAGGTTTTACCATTTTCGGTAATGATGCGGGCATTACCCTGAGTGATATGTTCTCCTTTGACAAAGTTACCTGATTTGACAACTGTAGTTGGGGTTGCAGTTGTGGGAGTTGCGGTTTCTGTGGCTTGAACGCTTTCCACTCCTGGGGTTGCAGAGTTTTCTGTCGGTTTTGTTCCTACCTGTGCTGCACAACCTACGATCGCCACAGTTGCCAAACTCAAAATTAGTAATTGTCTGTGCATAGCGCCAAAGCCTCCCAATACCCAATACTCATCGAAACATGAGCGCAGTCTGCATTAGTAGCTACGCTCATTGATGTTGCATTTTTTTATGTAGTCATGATTGCAACTTACCATGAAGTTACTATTAACTACACTGAAAGTAGCGGTAAACCCTGAAAATTTAGCAAGTTTTTATAAACTGCCTCAAAAATTTTATTTGCTTGTTAGAGATTTTACAGTGGCAGGCGGGGGAACATGGGAGCTAACCACAGTTGAATCTGCACATCCCAACCCAAGAGAATGGCGATCGCAGATGCGGCTACCAAAACACCGCCTACTCTATGTAACATTTCACTGCGCGATCGCAAACCTAGCAAAGATTTACTGGCATAACGCCCAGCATAAGCGATCGCTAATAACGGTAATGCAGCCCCCACACCAAAAGCCAATAATAGTGCAAAGGTGCCAAAAATTTCATGCTTGCTGGCTGCCAAAATTAAAATGCTCCCCAGTACAGGCCCAGCACAAGGAGTCCACAATAAACCAAGCTGAGTGCCTAACCAAAACTCTCCCGCTAATCCTACCCCTGTGTTTCTTTTAATTCTGCCCAATTGCAAATAACTCAGCAGCAGATAACTCCACTTGGGAAAGATGGCTAACACACCCATGAACAATAAAATAAATATTCCCACATAACGCAGAGTATTAGCCAACCCAGCTAACCAACTGCTGGCGATTCCTAGCAAACTCCCGGCTGTGGCAAATCCAGCTACTAAACCCGCTACTAGGGCTACAGGCCCATAACGGTGGGTAGAAAGCGATCGCCCCACTAACACAGGCAAAACCGGCAAAACACAAGGTGACAGTACCGTTAACGCCCCTGCCAAAACTGCTAACCCGGCTGATAGGGAAGTGATTGCCATCTCAACCTATCCTAAAAGCTGACGGATCATTTGTTCTGTATCGGAATAAGCACCTTCACCGATGTGGTCGTAACGAATTACCCCTTGGCGATCGGCTAAAAACAAATGCGGCCAGTATTCGTTTTTATAAGCATTCCAAGTTTGAAATTCGTTGTCTATTGGCACTGCATAGTTAATTTTGTGTTTTTTCAAAGCTTGTTTGACGTTGTTGACCACTTTTTCATAAGCAAACTCTGGTGTGTGGACACCGACGATTTTCAAGCCTTTATCGGCATATTCTTGATGCCAACGGGTCACATAAGGCAAGGTACGCTGACAGTTAATGCAAGCAAATGTCCAAAACTGCACTAACACTACACTACCTTTGAGGTCAGCAGTTGTTAAGGGTGAGGAATTTAGCCACTGAGAAATGCCTTGGAATTCTGGGAGCTTTTGGGCATTAGGAGGTAAGGCGGCGCTGGTACTTTCAGCCGGAGTACTATTGACAGCAGGTTGAGTCGCAGTTGGTGTGGAAATAATGCTTTTCCCAGAACATCCAGATGCGATCGCTGCTCCACCTGCTCCTATCGCTCCTAAACCCAGATAGGTAAGCAGTCGGCGGCGCTTGATGAAATGTCTATCCATAAAGCCATCCTTGCGGTTATAAAGATATAGTTGAATACTTTTTGGTTTCGGATTATTACGGAGATACCGAAACAACTTTTCGGAGAAATGGGTGCGTAGATAACGCACCCATAGATAGATTAATTGCTTTGGTAATTTTTATCTGTGTTGACAAAGTTTTTTGACTTTGAAATTCAACGTATAAAAAATTACCAATTTACATCAATGATTTTCCAGAACGGTTACAAAAAGTTTTTCAGCAATGCTTGTATGCACAACCTGGATTTCTCACAAGAGAGAAATCCAGGGGTGTGGGAGGTTTGGGAGGTGTGGGAAGGGTGGGAGGTTTGGGAGGATGGTGAAGAAATCTTTCCCCCTCCTCTCTCCACACTCCCCACACCCGTTACCCATACGTGAGAAATTCGGGACAAGTGGCTTCAGGATACAAACTTCTTAATTAAAGATGTAAAAACTGTTGTTTTAGTCAATGTATCCTCAGCAACGCAAACATTAGGGTGTTTTAGCTGGCGCTGGAGCAGCACCTTCTTTCTTCATAGCGTCGCCTTCTTTCTTCATAGCGTCGCCTTCTTTCTTCATAGCGTCGCCTTCTTTCTTCATAGCGTCACCGTCTTTCTTCATAGCGTCGCCTTCTTTCTTCATAGCGTCGCCAGTACTAGAAGCAGGAGCAGCCGAAGGTGAACTACCAGGAGCAGCTTGATCATTAGCACCAGAGCAAGCAACTAAGCTACCCACCAGAGCAAGACTCGCAATCACACCAACAAATTTTAACTTCATCATCTTTTGGAACCCCTTAAAAGTCTTACTAAAGAAATAGACAAGGATCATCCTGTATAATCATACGGATGGAGCCAGATTTTGATAACAAATTAACTTTTTTTTTTAATTACTTTGCAAAAATTAATTTTACTTAACTATCTGACTTCATCTTTTGACGGAAAATTGTCTATTGATTAGTACACTAATATCGTCGGGGATTACGCAAAAAGTCAAGACTTCCAGATATATTTAGGATTTACGCCCAAAGTTTTGGCTGTTGAGAATGGGTGTAAGGGTGTCAAAAGAGGCAAGGGAGCAGGTAGCAAGGGGGATTGTCTGAGACGGAGCTTGTACTCTGCCCTAGATGAACGGTCTTTTAATTCAACACGCTTAATTTAATCGGGTTTGTGGGAACTACTGCACTCATCGTATCGTCACAGCTACCAACAAAAACCCGATTTTTGGGGTCAAGAGAACTTATAAATCAGTTTTGATTTTGATTTTACCAACGGCTCTACCAACTTTCTCCCATGTTCTAGCTGTTTCTACGTCTTGCCAATTAGTTCTTAAATGTTCGGCTTTCTCGTAACAGACCTGCGAAAGTATACTAAGCACACCAGATAAACTCATATTCTCAATCATTATCTCTATGTCGCTTTTGTCGTACATTTTTACAACTCCGAAGCAAAAATTTTTGAAACAGCTTTGATATAAGTAATCATCTACCAAATTTGGTAGTGATAATACCTGGAATTGCACTATCTCGTCATGCGGCAATGGGATGAATTAAAAATTACACGGAAGATAGGCAAGATATACTTCTGATGGATAGGTGAGTGCTGAGTGCTGAGTGCTGAGTGCTGAGTAGGAACCCGGTATTCTCAGGTGTTTCAACCATAAATAACCTCTGCGTCGATTGCGCTCAGAAGAGTGTAGGTGTTTAAAACCCTTACACCCATACACCCCTAAACTCTTACCCCCGACTTCAACAAACATCAGTCCTTAGCTTGCAGAAGTTGATACTGTCGCCATTTTTCTTGTTGACGGACTCGTTTTTCTTCCGTGAGTTGTTCAAAACAGTAGGGACAAGAAATACCTTCTTCATACTGAGGCGAGGTTTTATCTTTGTCAGAAATGGGGTGTCCACAACAAAAGCACAATTCATGGCTACCAGTTTCCAAACCATGACTCACAGCCACCCGCTCATCAAACACAAAGCATTCGCCTTCCCATAAGCTTTCGGTGGCAGGAATTTCTGCTAAATATTTTAAAATGCCACCTTTAAGGTGATAAACTTCGCTAAATCCTTGAGCCAGCATAAAAGACGAAGCTTTTTCGCAGCGAATCCCACCCGTACAAAACAAAGCTACTTTTTTGTGTTGATTTGGGTCGAGGTGATGCTGGACATATTCTGGGAACTCCCGAAAAGATTGTGTGTGGGGGTTCTCCGCGCCTTGAAAAGTTCCAATTCTGACTTCATACTCGTTGCGTGTATCAATTACTGTCACTTCTGGGTCAGAAATTAATTCATTCCATTCGGCTGGAGTGACGTAAATACCTACTTGTTGATTGGGATCAACTTCTGGCAAACCTAAAGTCACAATTTCCGACTTTAAACGCACCTTCATTCGTTCAAAAGGTGGGGTTTGAGCGTAAGATTCTTTGTATTCTAAATCTATTAAACGGCGATCGCTACCTAGATAAGCAAAAACAGCATCAATTCCTTGACGCGAACCGGCAATTGTGCCGTTGATACCTTCTGCTGCTAACAAAATTGTCCCTTTAATACCTTGTGCTAGACAGAAAGACAATAAGGGTTCTTGTTTCTCGGCAAAGTCAGGCAAACTGACAAATTTATAAAATGCTGCAACAATTTGGGTATTTTCTTGGTTCATCCCTTTGGAAATGGAACAATCTTCAGGTACAATGTTTAAAGTAGCCAAATTCGACTACCATTTTAATTGTACGGGGGTTTAGCTCAGTTGGTAGAGCGCCTGCTTTGCAAGCAGGATGTCAGCGGTTCGAGTCCGCTAACCTCCATTTTTAATCATGGGTGTGAGGGTGTAACCCGAATTTCTCACGTATGGGTAGGGGAAGTGTGGGGAGTGTGGGGAGTGTGGGGAGTGTGGGGGGAAAGATTTCTTCACTGTCCTCCCTCTCCCTGACAGGTGTAGGTTTTTGATGTGGGTATGAGTGGACACTCTCAGACAGAGTTCTAAACGTGGTTCAAATAACGAAATTTCGTTCTTAGGTAAAAAATCAAAGACTAAAATTTGAGTTTTCAACTAACGGAAAAACCCCATTTCAGCCACGTTTGTAAAATACCTACACCTGTCAGCCTCCCTCTCCTCCCATCCTTCCCACACACCTGGATTTATCACAAGAGAGAAATCCAGGTGTAAGGGTTTTGAACACCTACTATCTAATCCCTACAACATCCAATATTCCTTGATCGCCGTCTAATGTGACTTCTACACCCACTGGTAAAGCTGCATTTTCTTCGCCGTGACCAAAGGGTAAATCTGAGACAATGGGAATGCCTAAATCGCCCAAGCGATCGCGCAATACTTCTTCCACACTAAAGCTAGGGACATTGGCGGGAGGTTCGCAGCGAGTGAAGCCTCCTAGAACTATCCCACGCACTTTAGATAAAACTCCACTCAATCGCCACTGGGTTAGCATCCGGTCAATCCGATATGGTGCTTCTGTGACATCTTCAAAAGCCAAAATCACATTTGTAAAATCAGGTTGCAGTGGTGTACCTAAAAGATGAGTTGCAACTGTCAAATTACCCGGAAGCAAAATTCCCGATACCACACCCCCACCCCAACCACAGCCTTTAAGTGAGTTTATCTGTTTTCCGGCTACCCAATGTAATAACCGTTCTCTTGACCAATCTGGTTCATTAGCAAATGTGGTCAATACAGGCGCGTGAACGCTAGAAATTCCCACATTAAACAAACTCCACAACAAAGCTGTAATATCCGAAAATCCAATTAACCATTTTGGCGTTGTTGAGTGACTCTGCCAATCCCAACTTTCTAAAATGCGGGTGCTACCAAAACCACCTCTAGCGCAGAGAATCCCACGACAGTCAGGATCACACCAAGCTGCGGCTAATTGATGACGGCGGATTTCGTCTTTATCTGCCAAATAACCCCAACTTTGCTCAATATTCGGACTAATTTCTACACGATAACCGTGCGATCGCCAAATTTCTATACTCTGATTAAAAGCATCAAACTCTCGCAAAGCACCACTAGGCGCAATTACACGCAATAAGTCTCCAGGTTTTAAGGGTGCAGGTAATATGGCTGATTTCATCAATAAATTTTTCAGGATTCAGAATTCAATAATTAATAGAACTCCAACTATATACTTTAGTCTTTGCGATGTACACTCATACCATTTCATGACAAAAACAGAGTCAATCGTTATTATCGACTCTGTTGCACAGGATATTTTGATCAAACACACTTTAGAAGATGTCTAAGAAGTATTCAATGTTTATCTTGATGCCTTCTAGTTATCCTGCAAAATCAACGATAAATTAACTTTGAGGTGTAGTAGTAGGAGTAGGTGTACTGGTAGGGCTAGGGCTAGGAGACGGGCTTTGCTGTGCAATTTCACCATTTGCTTGATTAGCATTTGGAAAATTGGAAAATAAAATCCCACCAACAGCAGTACTTACAAGCACCGCTACAACCACAGATGCTATACTCTTCATAACAATTTCCTTTTTGCAGAGATTTATGACACCTATTCTGAGCAATCTAAAAAGTTCTGCTATCTTGCTGAAGAAGTAAGCAGCAATTGATGGTTTAGTAACATTAGAGAGATGATAAATTCAGATTGATTGTGTATGTCAGAGCGATCGCGCTGCAAAACTAGATAAATTAGCAGAATTTTAAACTTTATATAAAGTAAAGATTTATTATCAAAATTTGGGAAAACTATATACGGCAATACTGGCTTTTTTCGTACCTGAATTTGTAACCATAGTTCAGGACAAAGCCGGGAAATGTAATCCAAAAAATGCAAAGGATTGATTTTATGCTTGCTATACATAGCATGACAAATACTAATGAGCTTAATCTGCGGTTAGAGTCAACTTTGCAAGAATTACCTATGTGGGAAATTCAGGTTGAATTAGATTGTCCTGGAGATGAGTTAATTAGACTTTTTAGTCAAGAACCTTTACTTCCAGGCATTATTTTGACTAAAAACCAAGGTTTTCGAGGTATGATTTCGCGGCAAAAATTTTTTGAACACATGAGCCGTCCCTATAGTTTTGGATTATTTTCGCGCCGACCCGTTGAAAATTTATATAACTTTCTTCAGCCAGATTTATTGATGATTCCTGGAGAAACGACAGTTGTAGAAGCCACTCAGAAAGCATTACAAAGATCCTTACATATTGCCTATGAACCGATTTTAGTAGCAGCTACATCAGGAAAGTATGGTCTTATTGATTTCCATCAATTACTCTTAGCCTATTCTCAAATTTATGCCTTAACTTTAGCTCATCTACAGTTTGCGGAGGAACAATCACAACTTGCTAAAGCTGGTTTTCAAGATTTGCAAAATAACTATACTCGTTTATTGCAAAATGAAAAAATGGCAGCATTAGGACAATTAGTGGCTGGTATCGCTCACGAAATTAACAATCCTATCAACTTTATTGCAGGCAATCTTGTTCATGCTGTTGGTTACACTCAAGATTTACTAGAACTAATTTATTTGTATCAACAAAAATATCCAGAACCAGCCAAAAAAATTAAACATAAGATTTCAGATATAGACTTAGAGTATGTTGCATCTGATTTCCCAAATTTGCTGACATCAATGAAATTAGGGTGCGATCGCATTCAGCAAATCGTCAAATCTTTACGCAATTTTTCTCGACTTGATGAAGCTGAGAAGAAAATAGTTGATATTCATGAAGGTATTGATAGTACACTGTTAATTTTATCTAGTCGACTCAAAGAAGAAGTTAACGGACAAAGAATTAGCATTATCAAAGAATATGGAAAAATTCAGCCAATCGAGTGTTATGCTGGACTACTAAATCAGGTCTTTATGAATATTTTGTCTAATGCTATTGATGCACTACAAGAGGCAATTGTCAAAAATTCAGAATTAAATCATCACAATTCCGGTTTATTAAACAAACCAGCTATTTGGATTCGTACAGAATTGACTGATGATCACCAAGTAAAGATTCAGATAATTGATAATGGTACAGGGATTCCTGAAGAAATTCAAAAACATTTATTCGACCCATTTTTTACGACTAAACCAGTTGGTAAAGGTACAGGGTTAGGATTATCGATTAGCTACCAAATTGTTGTTGAAAAACATGGTGGAGAATTACAGTGTTTATCTACTGTAGGTAAAGGAACTGAGTTTATCATTCAAATCCCTGTAAGATTCTCATCAGATTTGGGACATAACATATAGTAGTAGTAAATTATTCGTGAATAAAAATATCCCTGACTGCTCAAATAAGTCGGGGATATAAAGCTCTCAATTTTGAGAATTACTATAGTATTTCTATTTTTGAAGAATAATTCAGAAGTAGATGTCTATGGGTGGATTTATGTCTAAGTTATTTCTGATTTTTACCTCCAATATACTTGCCAATCTTAATCAAATCATGGCAGTATAACTCTGCACGTACTCATCACAGTAGTAATATTTGTTCTTTTGAAAGAAATTTTATGAGCAAAAAATTGAAAGTAAGCCTTGTCGTGCTTGCAGCTTTGGGAAATTTGGCTTTGCCATTGATGGCTAGGGCTAGTTTTAACGGTAATCTCACTGTAGAAATTGATGGCTTAAAAAATACAGAGGGGCAAGTTTGCGCCAGTATATTTGCCAGTAGTCAAGGATTTCCGAGCGATCGCGATCGGGTTTTAGAAAGACAATGTACTAAAATCACAGAAAAATCTGTCACCATCACTTTTAGCAACTTAAAAGCAGGTAACTACGCCGTCGCTGTCATGCACGATGAAAACAACGACTTCACCGTAAATCGTAGTGACATAGGTTTTCCCCTGGAAGGTTTTGGATTTTCGCAAAACCCCGAAATTCGTAGCCGAGCGCCCAAATTTGACGAAGCTGCGGTTCTCGTTGCAGGAGCAAATACAGATATCAAAATTCATCTAAAATATTTATAAGCCTGATTTCCCAGAATCTTTTGGAACATCTTCTGGTAGATTTGGTTGAACTGCCAAACCACGCATTCGCTTCATCTGAGTTAACGCATACTTCGCGGTTGCTTGCACTTCTGCATCTGGATCTTCGAGGGCGTGGCTTAATATCTGACTCATTTGCGCCATCGTATCGTAGACACGAGTTAAGTCACGGATGGCGTTTTGTCTTACTTGGGGACTGTCATCTTGCAAAGAGACAGCCAAAGCCCGGTTAATTGGTTTAAGAACACGGGTGCTAATTTCGGACAAAGCAGCCAAAATTAAGCTGCGTTGCTGAGAGTCAGCATCAATCATTAAGTCTACTAAAGGTTGAATAGCGCGAGAATCTCCTTGTTGTCCTAAGTCCCAAATTGCTTTGCGCCGCTTGGTTGGGTCATTACTGTGTAAATCCTTAATTAATTCATCAACAATATTCAGCTTGGCGAGACGAGAAGTTTTTTCTACGGGGATAATTTTTGCTGGTAGTGCTGATGTAGTTTCTGGTGTAGTGGTTTCTGGAGTAGCGGTTGTACTTTCTAACTCTGGTAGCGGTTCGGGAACTGACTCTTCATCTGCTGGACTCAAGGCGGGTAGTGGAGAGTCTTCTGGTAGTTGGGCTTGCTTGGACTGACGCAACCTTTTTAAGAAAAACAGCAGTAACCCAAGACTGCCAAAAATTCCCACACCTAGCAACGACCACCAAATAAAATCTTTTTTCTTGGACTTGGCTGGAGGCTTAGATTGAGTCTCTGGGGTGGGTGATGCCACAATTGGCGAAGTGGGAAACGGATTTTGTGAAACAGTGGCAGATTTCAGACTCATCTGAGTTGTTTGGTCAGCAACGCCATCTGTTCTTTTTAAAACCTTGGTTTTTTGAAATTGAGATACAGCCAGTTGGGTACTAGAACCGTAAGTTCCATCTATCGCCCCTTTGTAAAAGCCTAAATCTTGCAATTGAGATTGTAATTTTTGTACTTCCAGCCCCTGACTACCCAATTTCAAAACAGCCTGCTTGGTGGGCTGGGGGGAATTGAATTGGGCAATTTTTGGGTATGTAGGGTTAGATGTGGCTGTACTTGGACGGTTGGGGTAAAAACCCAGACTAGTAAACCAGATGAATACCAGGATAGAGGAAGGACATCGCCTCATATTGCAAGCTTTAGCCTGAAGGTAATTTTGAAATTATCCATACCACAATAGCCTCTATTATGTCTAAATGTTAAGTATGGTTAACAGACTTTTGTGATTATTTATTCTTCCCCAGTACTTGAGCTATGTACACAAATTAGGGTAAAGTTTCGGTTTCAGATTCTCTCACCTTGAGAGAAACGGAATTGAGCTTTTTTGATGATACTTCTAAAACTTGTGGCTGTTGTGTCGTAGTTGTTTCGGTGACATTGAGAGTTTGCTTCTGTCCGGCTAGGTTATCACGCTGATTAATGAGATAGATGCTGATTAATGTTAGCGCAACGCCTATCCATTGCAACGGACTGAGAATTTCGGAGAGGAAGAGATTACCAAACAATAGGGCAAAGACTGGTGTGAGAAACGTCAAGGAACTGAGGCTAGTTAAACTACCACTAGAAGCAAAATAAAAGAATAAACCATAGGCGATCGCACTACCAAATACTGTGGCATATCCCAACGCCAGCCAATCGGGTGTGACAATATTCTGCCATTGCTGAGATTCTGTCACCGCCGAAACGCCCCATAATGGCAAACCCCCAATAATCATGTGCCAGCCAGTAGCACTTACCGGGTCAGCATAACGTGTCACAAATCTAATTAACACTGTCCCAATAGCCATCGACAGCGCCGCTAACAGCATTAACCATTCACCACTCGCAAATAAATCTTGCCAATTACCAATGATGATATTTCCTGGCGTACCCAGCCAATGAAAAATCCATTCATCCGGTAAGCCAATTAAGCTAATCCCCGTGACTCCTAAACCCAGTCCTAACCATCCCCAAAAACCAATATGTTCTTGAAATAGCCACAGCGATAATAAAGCCACTGCTAAAGGTTGGGAATCAATCATCACCGATCCTAACCCGGCACTGGTTCGCACCAAACCCTCTGCTAAAAAGCCTTGGAATAACGTCCCATCAACCAACCCAAATAAAGAAATCCATAACCAGGCTTTCCAACCCTGTGGTTGGGGTCTACCCATCAGTGCGGCTGCGACCAAAATTAACACCCCGGCTGGTAACAAGCGCACACCCGCCATGAATAGTGGTGTAGTGTGGGGGATGACACCTTTCATAGCGACCATTGCTGTTCCCCAGAGGAAAAACGGCGCAATTAACAATAGAGGTGCGAAGGGTAGACGAGATGCACTGAGTTTCAGTTGCATGGATTTGCTGAGACCTTTAGTTCAGATGAGCAGAGATGGCTTTAACCAATTCTACCCAATTGTGTCTTTTTGTGAAGGAAATAATACTTAGGTTTGGTGAGTTGGGAGAGAGGGGAGTGTGGGGAGTGTGGGAGGTGTGGGGAGTGTGGGAAGTGTGGGGAGTGTGGGGAGTGTGGGGGGAAAGATTTCTTCACCATTCGTCCCACATCCCTGGATTTCTCTCCAGAGAGAAATCCAGTTTACACCCCTACATCCTGACTCTTGGAGAGTCATTTAATTCTTCCTAATAAATGTTCGCCTACGCGCAAAGCATTAGCCATAATTGTGAGAGATGGGTTAACAGCAGCACTAGAAGGAAAAAAGCTGCCATCAACAACATAAAGATTATCAATATCGTGGGTACGGCAATTAATATCTAAGACAGAGGTTTGGGGATTTTCACCAAAACGACAAGTACCGCATTGATGACCGACAGCATCTAAGCTGAGATGTTGAGTGATGTGTAATGAAAAATGCTGACTTTCTGTAGCTTGGTCAAGGGATTTTAAAGTTTTAATCCAGCGTTGAATTAAGCGATTAAAAGCTATTTGATTGTTATTTTGATAGTTAATCACAATTTTATCGCCTTGCACAGATATCCGATTATTTGCATCAGGTAAATCTTCATTCATTACCCACCAAGCTAGAGAATGATTCGCTATTTTTTCGGCAACAATATTGGGCATTAATGGCGGCCCATAGGCAATAATTCTATCTTTATGGATGTTACCCAGTGATTGGATGCTACCCATTGGATAGGGAAAATCATGTTCGCCCCAATAAAAATCAGTTAGTGCTAAAGTTTTAGGGAAAATTGTTTGGTTTGGTTTTGTGCTTAAAGTCATAACGACTGCACAATTATGTACCATATAATTTCGCCCTACAAGTTGTGAACTATTAGCTAAACCTTGGGGGTGTTTATCGTTAGCAGATTTGAGTAATAATGCGGCAGAATTAATTGCACCTCCAGCCACAATCACAATATTGCCAGAAAAGATTTGCGGCTGTCCTTGAATTTCTGCTTCTACTTTTGTGACTTCTTGTCCTGATGCGCTAGTGTGTAAGCGAACAACTTTGGCTTGAGTAATTAGTTTGACATTATTATAGGCGATCGCTGGACGCATCCCATTAACTTCCGCATCACCTTTAGCATGAACCACGCAGGGAAAACCGTCACAAGTATCACAACGAATGCAAGCACTTAAATGACGGTTGACTTCATTGAGTTTAATGGCAAGAGGTAAAGAAAATGGATGTAACCCTTGATTTTTTAGCCCTAAATATAGTTCTTGAACATAAGGTTCATGACTAATAGCAGGGAAGGGATAATCACAATTCGTTGCTGGCTCCGTCGGATCTAAACCGCGCTTTCCATGTACTTCATAAAGTTTTTCTGCTTGGTCGTAATAAGGAGCAAAGTCTTGATATGTTAATGGCCATGCAGGTGAAATTCCGCCTTGATGAATTACTTCTTCAAAGTCTCTTTCGCGTAATCTAAATAAAGCACCGCCATAAAATTTTGTATTGCCACCTACATAATAATGTGCGGCTGGGTTGATGGGTTTATTATTTTGGTCATACCAAATATCGCTAGTACGGTAATAGCTTTTTTGCAATACTTGTTTTGTGTCCCAATTATTCTTTTCTCTGGGTAAGAAAGTACCTTGTTCTAAAACTAAAATTTTCTTACCGCTAGGGGCTAATTTGTATGCTAAAGTTCCACCACCAGCCCCAGTACCGATGATGATAAAATCATAATGATTATTCGACATTGATATCTAAACCTGTTAATTAAATAAGAATGGAGAAGTCAGAATTTAGGAACGATGCCCTGAGCTTGTTGAAGGGTAACAGGACTTACACAAGACTATGAAAAAACGAACCGCAAAGGGCGCAAAGGACACGAAGTTATAAGAATCTGAGAGAGTTATTGCGTAAGTCATAGGTAAGAGTCTTCACTAATTTAAGACCAGTAAATCTGCGATTTACTATGATGTTTCACCGTTTATTCATCCGACAGTTATATAGGATTTAATTCTGACTCCTGACTTCTGAATGCTTTTATCAAATTCGCATTTGCTTTTCAGCACAAGTTTTATTGAGTTTAGTAACACCTATCAATTTAAAAACTAAGTCACCAAATTTGGGAAAAAGCTGGAAGTTAGAAAATAAAAGTTTGGAAACAAAGCCATCTAAAATTACTTCGGCTTGATTTTGCTTGATGGCGTTTAAAATTGCGATCGCAACCTCTTGTGGTGGCGCAACACGCGCTAAACTAGGCGCAGGAACTCCCAAAGCCGAAAACATCCCCGTTGCAGTATAACCAGGACAAACTACCGATACACCAATATTTGTCTCAGCTAACTCTTGGCGTAAAGCATCAGTCCACATAATCAAACCTGCTTTACTAGCTGAATAAATACTGTTGTATGGCATTCCTTTTTTACCGGAACCAGAGGCAATATTCACAATATGACCACTATTACGAGCTAACATACTTGGCAAAATCAAGCGTGTTAATTCCATACCTGCAACTAAATTTGTAGTCAAAGTAGACTGAATATCTTGTAAAGTATAGTCCTGAAATGGTCGATATTTTTCAACAGCAGCGTTATTAATTAAAATATCAATTTGACCTGCGCTTTGATTAATTTGCTGAATTAAGTCTGGTAATTCTGCTACTTGGCTAATATCAAATTCAATGCCAATTCCTCTACCACCTAAAGCCGCTATTTCTGTACAGATTTCATCCAACTTTGCTTGGGAACGAGAAACAGCAATGATTGTCGCTTTCTCTTTTGCTAAAGCACGCGCAATAAATGAACCAATACCGCCAGATGCTCCGGTTAAGAGTACTGTTTTACCTGCTATTGATGTCATATCAATTCTGAGGAATAAGGTGAATTGTTAAAGTTGTTTGTTTCTATTGAAATGCAGTAGATATTTCACCTTGACAACAATTCGGCAATATGAAATCAATTTTTGCAAGCTGATAATTAAAGACTCAATTTTGTTTTATAGAACACTTTTTTCGATGATTAATAATGCTGAAATACTAGTTTTTTAGGTTTTAAATGTAGCGCAACCCCTGTTAAATTTTAACTTGAAATGACTTTATACAGGAGATTAATTTTTAATTTACTATATTTTAAAAATTGTGATTACAATCTTTATTTTTTCTTTAGAAAATAATTGCGTTGACACATATCTTGCACCTAGCCCCAACGAATGGAATTCGCGGCTACAAAAACCAAGTCCGCCTAGCCTGCGGCAACAGTAAAGCCGAACGCGGACTAACATCAAATCAAGGACTTTGAACCCGCCTAGGTGGGTTTAGTTTGTATAGCCTCAGACTTCAGTCTGAGGGCTATGTGCCAATACGGTTCAGATAAAAAAACAAATCACAACAAAACCAACAAATAATTACTCAACAAAAAACGCAAGAATAATTTTGGAGGGGGCTTGGGGGACGCAACCGTCCCCCAATCGGGGGTTTGGGGGATTCTCCCCCAAATCTTGCTTATTGTCTGATAGATAGAGCAGAAATTGAGAAATCAACTCTCATCACCTTAACTGAACCGTATTGGGCTATGCGTTGAAAGTGGATGCACTCGCGCACTCTAACTCTTCAAAACACCTACAACCGATAGCCAACGCTGAAGTAAAAACCATCATCTTGGGCGTTGCTTCCCCGGTCATCTAGGTCTATCAAGGGATATCCGTAATCAAGTTTGATATCAAGCTGTGGTATGGGTTGAAATAATACGCCCAGTCCAATACCTGCAATAAATTTTTGTCGTTGTAAAATGTTGGGGTTATCTTCCACATTCCAGACATAAGCCATATCAAAGAAAGGCGCAACTTGCAGTGTGGAATTACCGGATGCGTCACGTTGGACTGTTAGGCGGTTTTCGACGGTGAGGCGCACACCGTTATCACCAGCACGGACGTTTTGACGATAACCACGGACTGACTGACCACCACCGACTACAAATTGCTGGGCGGGTAACAAAGCATTGGGGGTTAGTTGTAATTCTGCTTGGGTGACTAATACGCTATCTGTACCCAGGCGTTGGACTCGTTGGGCTTGTGCTAACCAGCTAAAAAACTGTCCGTCGGGAATCGGGTTAGGATTGCTGGTAGCATCAAATATACCAAGACCGAAACTAAATAGCGATCGCAATGCCCATGCACCATTCAGATCCCGCACCACATAATCTTGACCAAATTTAATTACACGAGTACGACTGTTACCTTCCTCATCTGGCCCAATACCAAAGGGTGTAGGCCCTGCAAAGGTAAAGGTTTGACCATTCTGCACCGCAAAACCTAAAGATAAGGCAAATTCTTCACGGGGTGTTCTAATTAGTGGTTGTCTAAAACTAATTTCGTAAAGTTGTGATTCTCCTCTGATATCAAAAGCCGCAAATGGTTCTTGCACCACATTCGTATCATTGAATGAGGTTCGCAGTTGTAAAGTCCCATCCATCGGGTTCAGTGGTAGGCGATAATTAAAATCAAAAATATTTGCGCCTCCCCTAGTGGTTAAATAATAAGCCGCACTAAATTCATCGCCCAGACCAGAGAGGTTGCGATAACTAGCATTCACACCCAATCTTTCCGAACCAATGCTAGGAGGAGAATAATTATCAACAGTCAAAGCTGCATTAAAGGGTTGTGCTTCGGTAACACGCACTATCAAAATACTTTGACCAACACCACTACCCGCCCTTAAACTAGCTTCAACATTAGAAAATAAAGGGTCAGCCCGGAGTAATCTTAATTGGTCTTCTAATGCAGCAGTCAAAAGCGGCTTACCTGCGCCTAATGCTACACGACTACGCACATATTCAGGATTTAACCGTCTTGTACCTTGAACTTCGATTTTTTCGATTGTCCCTTCAATGACCCGAATTTCTACTACCCCATTATTAACGGTTTGGTCTACCAAAATTGCCCTAGAAGTAATGTAGCCTTGGTCAAGGTACAGTTGCGTGATTGCATCGGCTGCTTTGCGGAGTTCTTCGACTGTGACTTCACGCCCTTCTACAGACTGAGTAATTGATTGGAATCTCTCTGGACGGAAAACTGTACTCCCGGTAACATTGATTTTCTCTACTTTAATAGTTTGAGAACTTTCTGGGGGTGGGTTTTCGGGCGTTGGGGTTGGGATTGGTTGTATGGGGGGTTGTGATTCTGGTGATAAGGGTTCTGGTGTTGTTCCTGGCTGGGGAAAGCGGTCTTGGTTTGGATCTCCTTGGGGATTTGGTGCTTGTGCTAATGATGGCGAAGCTAAAATGACACAAGCACAACTAAAAATCAGGCTAATAGATAGCCAATGTATGTGTTTTTTGAATGACCCAAAATAAACGGTAGATTTTAAATTTGACATTTTAAATTTTGGTTATAAAAAATCACTCCTATGTAAGATTTATTGTTTCTGGTTTTGCTTGATTGTGGATCTTTTTTATTATTTTTTAATGTAGGTCTCCAATTAAATTAAATCCTGCCCAATCTTTGGGATTAGGGTACTCCTTCATAGTTGCTAACATCGCCTGTTGTAATGCTTGGGCTTTATTCGGGTTTTGCTTTAATTGGCGATAAAATTCAGTAGTTATCACAGATGTTGGTGTATCTGGTGCTGCCCATTGGGAGACAATCACACTAGGTACGCCAGATGTCATCAGTGCTAACGATAAACCCAGTAAACCGTTACCTATGCTACCATGTCCAGGTTCGCCAGCACTGATAAAAGCTAACCTCGCGCGTAAACGTTTACCTTTTGGTTGGTTATATAAATTCAGAATTTCGCTGGCGGTGAGGAGTCCGGTATTTTCTCCAGCTAACGCAACTCCGCCAGGTATACCTTGTCTTTTGATATCATCTAATACACCATAAGTTGCTAAATGAATGATTTTAGCTTTGGGTAATAAAGGAAGTATTGCGGCTTTACTTGCTTGACTACCAATGAAAGCTTTGGTTTTAAAGAAATCAGCAACGGCTAAAGCTTCTTGTTCGGAATTTATCAGTTGTGGTAAAGGTTGCGGTGCTTGATTAATTGCGCGGGAAATTTTTGGCATGGTAGGATTACCCACAACCACAACTTTACTTCCGCCTGTTCTACCTCGTTGTTCTTTGGCTAACTGCAAGATTTGAATTGCTGGTACAGTTGAAATTGGGTGTTTTTCAATTAAATATTTACCAGAAATATCAATTAAAGCGGAGAAAGGTACAAAGAATAACTCATCTTGGGGGATAAAAATTATTTGAGACTGCGGATTATCAGGTAATAAATCAGCAATAGGTTTAATTAATAGTTGATGTAACTGTAATAACGGATTGACAAACTTTTGAGATTGTTTTTCTTGACTATTGATGCCCAGATAATTTGGAATACTAGCAACTATTTTAGGGATAGAATTAGTTGAAGTAAATGTATTTTCTGGTGTGGGTTTGACTTTGCGAAATGTAATTTTACCCGTAGGCTGGATTACCCAAATGTATAAGCCATCATCAGGAATAAGAGAATATTTAACTAAGGTAGCTTTTTGTGATTTAGCAATTTTTTGAATATCAATAATTGTCGGTAAAATAATTGATTTATGTGCAGTTTTTAAATTATTATCTTTGGGTTCAGAAGCTAACCGCATTCCCATTAATTGTAAGAATGTCATGATACTGCCTTGTTCAGCTATTTCTAAAGCGGCTTCTGGCTGATTTTGGGTAATTAAAACTTGTTGTAGTAATCGATATGTATTACTTTGTTCCGCAGCATAATCAATTGTGTTACCTAAATCTAATCGCAGAGATGTCCAAGTTTTAATACTCTCTTGTAGGGTTGTTTTAGCTTCATCGAATTTGTTAGAGTTGAGATAAACAAAGGCTAAGTTATTTAAAGCTGTCCCTTGGGTGTAATTATCTTTATTAGCTTTGGCTGAGGTTAATTGTTCTTGATATAATGCGATCGCTTGCTCATATTCTTTAGCAAAAGTATAAGCGCGTCCGAGTTGTCGGATGACTTCAGATTTTTGGGTTTTATCGGTAAGTTGTAGCTGTTGTTGATAAAAAGCGATCGCCGCTTTAAAGTCTCCTTGAGTTCGATAGGTTTCAGCGATTTGTTTAAAGGTTAAACTGACAATGGTATTATTGTTTAATTGCTGGGCTAATTTTAACTGTTGTTGATAAGTTGCGATCGCCTGGGGAAATTGCCCTAATTTACGATAAGTTGCAGCGAGGTTTTGTAAGGAATCAATTTGTAGTTGATAGTTATTATTATCCTTGGCGGTTGTGAATTGTTGAGAATAAAAAGCAATCGCTTGTTTATACTCAGTCGCCGCATCATGATCTAAACCAACGTTACCTAAAAAAGCAGCTTCTCTGTCGGGATTACCAATTTCTTTTTTAAGTGCGGTGGCTTGTGCTTGATATTTTTTCGCTAACTTTTCATCGCCCAGATTAATATATGTATTGCTGAGATGTTCAAAAATTTGGACTGTCAGCGATTGGTTAGGAAAATTTTGCGTTAGTTGTAAACTTTGGTTGTAATAGTTAATTGCAGTTTGGTATCTACCGAGAGTAAAGTAAGCGTCACCAATGCGAAATAGTGCGGTGGCTTCTCCGGTGCGATCGCCTATTATTTGATATAGTTTGAGTGATTCTTGTAAGGATGCTAAGGCTGATTTAAATTGTCCGTTTGTGAGTTGTCTATTACCGAGGTTTAAGAGTAAGTTGGCGCGATATTGTTGTGCGTCTAATGGTTTGGCGGGAAGAGGGAAGAGAAGAAGGAGGGTTATTGTTAATAATAGATGGAGTTTCATAGTATTTTTTATTTCGCGCAAAGGCGCAAAGGCGCAAAGGAAAATCCGCGTTCGTCTGCGTTAATCTGCGGTTAATTTTTAATCAAATCCTGGGGGGAGTTCTAAGGGTGAGAGTTTATCTGGTTGGGATGGTGTGGGAGAGTTAGGACTAGGTACGGTGTTGTTGGTTGGAGATGGTGAGGTTCCGGGGGGTTGGGTTGTGGGTGGTGGGGGTGTGGCTGGGATTTCTGGTTTTGCGCCTTCTAATTGTGGTAGTTGTGGTTGATTGGTTGGGAAATTAGGTGGTAAAAAAGTTTCGATGGTGACGGAACGAGTTACTTTTTCGCCAGTAGGATTAGTGACTTGTAAAGTGACAGTTTCGCTGCCGGGTTGTTGGTTTACTGGATATGGTATTGTACCGTTACGGGGGATATCTCCGGGTGCGGGAAGAAGTTCGACTTTAATGTTATTACTACCTTCAACTTTCCAAGATAAGTTGAGAAGTTTATTAGGTTTAAGGGGATTAATTACTATAGGATATTTTGGTAAGGGGTTGTTCCCATCAATTTTAAATTCGAGAATTTTGCTGGGTAGGGGTTGGACTTTTACTAAGTCTGTTTTTTGAGAAATACTTGGTTTATCTGTGTCAGTTTTAGTAAAAACTTGCAGTTCAAATATATAGTCACCTGCGCCGCGATTATTAGCAGGAATTTTGCGACAATTTAGTAGATTTTCTTGTTGGTTACAGAAGGCTTTGATGTTGTCGGGTATACCTTGACTGACATTATAAGTTTGTAGTGGACTGTTAACTAAATTTTCAGGCGATCGCCCAATTACTCGTAATTCTTTGATTTTATCTAAATCGTTAATTTTCCAGTTGAGGCGAATGGTATCGGGACTAATTTTGGTAGTGCTAGGTTTCACTTCTTGGTAAACAGATTGTGCTGGGGAAAATTCTAAAATTTGCGGTGGGGGAATGGGGACAATTTTAATCGTATTAGTTTTAATTGTGTCGGCTGGTAAGTCAGGATTATTATTAGCAAATGCTTGCAGTTGAAAAGTATAATCTCCTGGTTTACGCGCATCGGTAGGGACGTTAGAACAAGTTAATACTGCACCCATTTGACAAAATGGTTGTAATTCTGCCGGAAGTTTACCGTTGAAGGTATAAACTATTGGTTGTACCGCCGCCGTACCATCAGCAAATAAACCAGTTAAAGCTAATGTTTGCAATTTTTTGGGGTGGCGAATTTGCCAACTTAAGCGAATAAAATCATTGTTTGATGCTTGATAAGTAGCGTCAGAGGAGAGAAATTGCAAGATTTTGGGAACTGCGGGGGGACGGAATAACCACAGCCAAATCAAAAATGCGATCGCACCGATAATTCCCAAAGCCGTCAGTAATACGAGTAAAAATTGCCACCAAGGACGCGGTTCCCAAATTAAGCTTCCGGGTAAAGCGGGGTTTGGTAAAGGTATTTGTTGCTGATCTACTAGTTCAATGCGAAAATTCAGCAATCTTCCCGCGCCAAACATCGGACGATACCACCATTTCACAGGTGTGACTGTCACTTGGGTTGCAGCTTTTTCCCCAGGGAACACACGTAAAACTTCTGGTGAGGTTACGTAAGTACACACCTTATCTTCATCAACAGGAACCGCTTGACAAGTAATTTCCCTGACAGTATTACCCGCGTTCGTAAATTTAACTTCAAAAGTTCCGCTTTTGCGTCTCACCCGATTTACCACAATCAGCATTTCTGCATTTAGCAGATAAGAGGGTAAAATTTCCCAATAAATCACATCCAACAGCATCAAATCAGGGTTGTTGGCGGAATACAGGCGGATGCTGGGATAATAAAGTCCGGCGTTTGCGCCTAGTGGTGGTTGAAACTGAAGTAAGATTTCTCCTTTCTCGCCTGGGTTGAGGTTCAAACCCATGTTGGGGATGACAAGTCCGGCTGTTTCCAAACCTTCGGGATAGCGGATACTCACCCACTCTTCGGGTAAATCGAGACAACTGAGGCGAAATCTGTCTACCCTATCCGAACGATTGTGAACATTGACGTTAACTTGCAAGATTCCGCCTGGGGGAATTTTGGCAGGCGATCGCGAACTTGTTAAAGGTAGTAAGCTAAAAGTCGGGTCACTAACTCTAACTACCGCTTCAATTGCAGGTAAAACCTGAATTTTTGCCCCATGTCGAATAGGCGTATCTTCAGGATAATGTAGGGGCGCATCAACAACAATTGCATAGTTATAAGTACTAGGAATTGCTGTTACAGGTACTTGAAATTCAAATAACACCTCACCCACAGAATTAGGACTTAGTGCTAACCTTTGCTTTGGTGCATCACACCATTGAATTAATTGCGGTGATAATTCATCAATAAAAATATCAATTAACGCACTTTCTTGGCCTTTATTTGTTACCGTGACATTAATTTCAAAGCTGCCTCCAGCCTGAACTGCATAATCACCAGAAGGATTAAAAATAATTGCTAGAGGATTTCCCGGCGCAAGGGTTTGTTGCAGATTTTGTTGTTGAATACCGCGTTTTGCTGCCAAATTAACGCGATATTTCACCTCACCACCAGTTAATATTTGCTGGACAAAACCTTCGTCAACTAATTCATCTAATAAAGCTAAAGTTGCTTGTTGATTTAAATCTAGATGAATTGATACTTGTGTGAGGGTAACGCTATCAGGATGCTTAATTAACCACTGGACAATTTTGCGCTGTTGTGGCGGTAATAGTAACACATCTGCCATACTCAAACCGAGTTGGGAATTACTAGTTCTTGAATTTATGGCAGTCATATTTACACCCCAAAAAGCTAAAAGTAAAAATTAAAAATTAAAAAAGATTTTAACTACGTCTATTAGTGTTCATCATTATTGTTTACAACCATCATTTTTATTTAAATCTCTAATATCTAACCTAACTTTATGGTCATCATTGGCACTAACAATCAAAATTTTATTTCTCACTACTTTAATATCCACACTATTAAATCTTCGTTTTTCTTGACGTATTTCTTTCCCATTTGGAAAAGCACGTTTACCTTCTGTTGTTAACGGCCATAACATCACTCGATGATCATCACCGCCACTAACTAAATAACAAGCATCTCTACTTAACGATACAGAACGTACTGCTTTTCCTCCATGACCATCAGACCATTTATCTATAACTTGACATTGACTATTATTATTTTTCAAACATTGTTTCATATTCCATAAAGTAATTTGCCCTAAATTATCTGCTGTTGCTAATATATAAGGCTTGTAATCTGCACTATCGACACTCACAATATAATCATTTTGACTACCAGGCGGATTATATGGTAACTTCCATAATTTATTTTGATGAAAATTCCATATAGCTAAGTTATTATATCTACCGCCAATTACTAAATTTTGTTTATCATGTCCTGCTAAAGTTAAAGCATACACAGGAAAATTTACATCTTTAATATTTATAGGTTTTTCTAAACTACGATTATCACCTAATAAAGCATTATTAACATCCCATTGCAACACTAAGCCACTACCATGACCACTAAATAAAAAGTGAGAATCTTGACTAAATTCTAAACTTAAAACTCGGTCTGCTTTATTCAGTGAAAAAGTTGCCTTTGGATCTTTTTTCCCACCAAGGACATCCCAAATTTGAATTTCCCCATTTTCTAAACCTGCGGCTACTACATCATTATCTACAGGTTTATAGCGCACAACTCGCACAGATTTACCAGCATTTTTAGCCATTCTCCCGTCGTCTTGGTTAATCAAGGGATTAGTAAAACCAGCAATATTCCATCTAATAATACTTTGGTCTTGGGAACTACTAACGGCGCGATCGCCTACTCCATTAAACTGCACAAATGTTACAGCATCACGATGTCCAAAAAATGGGTTATTGGGATTTAGCCATGATATATACCACAGGAGATACAACAACAAAAATCCTAATCCCATCTGTAGCCAAGGATGCAAAATCGGATGAATAATCAGTTGTAAATATTGATTCTCATTATTAACGTTTACGCGGGTCTCTGATACAGTTAACTTAACTTTAAATGCTAGTTTTTGCTTAAAACCTAACCACCTGCGTCGCTTACTTACTAATAGTTGTAAATTCTGACTTTCTCTTGGATTTAATTGGATAAATTTTGGTTGAACTTCCCAAAAACATTTATGCTTGTTTTCCGAGTCCTCTTTGACTTCAATACTTACCTTTTGACTTAAATTGCTGTGATTTTGACATTCAAGTTGATAAGTTGCCGAATTAACTCTTAATTGCGGTAGCCAAGTACGAGATACAGGTATATGTTGTTTTTCTGGTGTGCATTGAAAGTCAACAAACCCTGCTGGAGTAACATTAACTACGCCTTCTCGACTACTAGATAGAAGTCCATTGGGATAATTAGCCTCAATGGTAAAAGGATAAGCTTGACTCGGTACTTCTTCAGCAATTGGTAACTGACATAAAAATGAAGTTTCTGCCTTATTCCCTGGCGGAACTGGTAATAGTTTTTCATCACCATTAATCAACCATTGGGGTTTAAGTCCTATCGGTTTTAAAGAAACACTCGCAGGTAGCTGAGTAGGATTAAAAACCCGCACTGGAATCTCAATTGTTCCCTGTGGTTGAGTTGTAAATTCTCGGATTGGTAACTCAATCTGCATCGGTACAGCACCAATACCTGCTTCAACTATCAACCGCAGCAATTGTCTGTCTTCATCTCGCAATTCCAGCGAAAAAATCCGCACTATCAGATTCATTTTGCCGATAAAACCGGCAACAGGTGTATTAGTAATTGTGACTTCAAATTTTGTACTATCTCCAGGCGGATTTTTTGCACTTACCGCAGGTTTAATACTGTACCAATTAGTCCCCAAACTTTCACCACCACCAGCCGCAATGATTTCGATTTGAAAAGAGGCAAACTGATTACTTTCATTGACTACAGTCACTTCAAAAGAAGCTGGCGAACCACCTGGCTGAAAGTTCAATACTTGAGTAGAAATTTTAGTATTAACGAGATTAACTGCCATATAAAAAAAGTTAAAAGTAAAAAGTTAAAAGGCAAAAGTTAAGAAATTATTCTAATTTGTTGAAAATGCTTTTTAAAGCATCAGGTTTAGTTGAGACAGGTGTTGCAGTTTGTTGCCTTAATTGAGTCATTCGCTTACGCTTCCAGGCAAAGTTGAGAATATTAATGCCTAATTCTTGGGCGGTGCGAATTGTTTCTCGTGGTAAGGTTAACTTTTCATCTAATCCCCAAGCTAGTGATAAATCACCAATAACTAAAACAATGCCACCTGCAACTAAAATTTGCAGAGGCTTTTGATTGATGGTTGGTAAAGCAGCAAATAAAAATGGTTGTGTTCTTAATGGATGATGTTTATCAAGTCGGCGTAAATCTTCTAAAGGCGTGGCTAAACTTTCAGTAATTTCTAAAACGCTTTCTAATCTATCAACTGCATCGGTAGGTGCTTCTACTAATAAAATCCCCCCACTATCTAGATAGCTTTTAAGATTAGCTAATTCTTGCACATTTAAAATTAATGGTTCACTACCATTAATAAATAGCAAATCATAATTAATTGCTATCGTTGGATCTAAAAGCGGAAAATTTAAGCGGGGAATTTGCTCATCTCCTTGAAGAGTACAGGTAAGACTTGCGGTATATCTTAATAAAGAAGCGAGATTAGCAAAACTATTACCTTCTTTAGTTTCATGGGTATCAAGATGCGCCACACGCACCACCGCCGTAGGACGCGATCGCGCCAGCTTCCGAAAGCGAAAATCTAAACTATTCAAACTAGGATAAAATACATCTTGGGGATTTTCTAAAGTTACTAATCCCGGTTGTAATAAAATTCGGCATAACTCTACCTCAAAAGCATCAGGCGGCGTTGTTTTTTCATCAATGCGAAAAGTTTCTATTTCAAATTCACTAACTTGTTTGCGTTGTAAAGTATCTGGATCTACATAACGCAAAACTAAATAAATTAATCGGGGTTTCTCTTCCGTAATATCAGCCGAAATATGAAAATCTATCGGTTGCGGAACCACAATAGGATTCCCATTCACATCAATAGCAATTCCTGGCTGAATTTGTAACCATCGCCCATCATTATATTGTGATGGTACATCCTTCGGTGCAGGAATCAAACTCACACCCAAACCTTCAACTATTCCGGGTTCATTAAGTGATTGATAATGAATATTTTGCCGTTGACGGTGATAATCATGCGATCGCTTCCACCGTTCAGCGTTAATTAATAAACCATCTTGAATTTGTAGTCGTTCTAGGGGGTGAATTTCCATAATTGGGGGTTTAGGGGTGTCAGGGTGTAGGGGTGTGGTTCGGCTACTTCGGCTGCGCTCAGTACAAGTTCGCTCACCAACCTTGGGTTTAGGGGGAAGAACCAATGACAAAGGACAAATGACTATTGACCATTAGTTATTGACTCATCTATATAAATTTCATAAGTACAAAATGCGGGTTTTTCTTGCTCAATAATATGTCGCACTAATTGTTCATCTACTTGATTTGGGCGTTGGGGATGTAAACGAACTATAAAATGATACGGACGACCGCCGCCAATCATTGCATCTTCACCTAAGCGCGTATTTCCTAAAACAAAACCTTCGCCGCGAATTTCTTCAATACAAATATGTTTATCAACTTCTCTTGTAATGTGTTCATCTAAAGGTAAATCTGTATAAAGATGTATATATAAACGCAAACCTCTACGTGTTCCCCGCCAGCGATACAGTTCAACCGCCGAACGAATTAAATAACGTTGTCGTTCGATAGTCCAACGGCGGTCAACAGGCCAAGCTACCCAGTGCGCGAGAAAAGGTAACAATGTCTGCGGTGCGGTCATGGGGTCGAGATAAGCCCACAACACGTCCAGCGTTTGCACTGAGGGTTCAAACGCCTGTTCAAAAATTTTCAAGAAGCGCCCAATAAAATCAACTTCTCGATAAACCGCAGGTAAAAACTTGGGATAGAGACTGCGGGGACGGACATACAAATTTAAACCAGCCGTTTCAACTAACTGTCTACCAGTACCCTCCTCGGTGTAATTAACGTGAATGCGACTGTGATAATCCAACACCAAAGATTGACCAGTCGCCAACGCGGGAGTTTCAAAAAAATCGGCGGGAAGTTGGAAGTATAACACCACATCCATCCGCGATCGCGGCGCGAGTTCATAACCCTCCATCCCAATGCGACACCACTCAGCCGGGAAATTCCCCTCCACCCGCACATTCAACCGCAACATCCGACTACCCAAGTTTTCTAGCTGTAAAACTATCTCACTCGGTTCCGGCGGATGAACTACCAAATCACACCCAGCACGTACCGTAGTTTGACTACTAAGTGCTATTTGCGAAAAATCATCTGCACCCTTATCCACCGCCGATGTTTGAATGGCGTTAGGTAATTGCATTGATGTAAGTTGCAGGTGCAGAATTTGACTAGTCATAAAAAGTCAAAAGTAAAAAGGTAAAAGGTAAAAGTAAAAATAAACTTATTTAGGGTTATGATTATTTTTTGCAGAGACTATGATCGCACCAATAATCCGCATTAATTCTTCAGCTTCAAGTTGTATGTCTGAAAGCCGTGCTTGAGGTAAGACTTTTGTAGCACCAAGTAATCTTAGCCAATAATGAGTCTCGCGTGCTTCTTTTAAAGCAATAGCATTTTTACTGATAAAATCAGGTTTACTTTGCCCAGCCTTAGCTTCTTCAACATTAGCTCCAATAGATGTTCCAGAACGCAAGAGTTGTTTACTTAATGTTCTTCCTACTCCTGGCCGTTCATCTAGTAATTGACATACTTTGACAATCCGAATAGCAAAATTAAAAGTTCTCTCACGAATATCTTTTGGTTTACCTTCGTAGCCTATGTTCATAACTTTATTTCTCTTGTAATTAATTTTTTTGCCTTTTGCCTTTTTACTTTTGCCTTTTTTTTACTGAATTAAATTAACAACATGGCCAGAACGTAAACGAGTATTTTGCCAAGAACAAATTAAACCCAACGCCCCTGGATCAATCACCGGATTTTGGGGAAGCGATCGCACCCAAGTTGAACCCACATAGCGCAATTCAAACAACTGCACTACCCCCAAATACCGCACCGCCGGAAATTGCTGGAACAAATTCACAATATCCGAAGGATAAACAGGTCGCCCAAACGGCCAGCCTCTCCCATCCTGACCCCCCGTAATCGGGTTGAGAAATCGATACAACGCCACCCGTAACTTACCCAAAATCTCTTGCTGGGCGGCAGGGTGGTTGTATTCCGGTTCCAGGGAGACTTCTGTTTGCACTGCTACACCCACATATTCCGGGGCTTGCAATTTAACTTGGATTCCTAATAACCTCCGTTCATCTAAATAAGCAATAATTTGGTCGCGCAATTGCGGACTCAAACTAAATAATTCCGGTTCGATACCTTCGCCACGAATAATTGCATCTGTATTCGCCGCCGGGACAACTAATAATTTGATGGTTCCGGCTTCCTTTGTTGATGTCGGTGGTAAACAACGCACCCGCGCCACCGCACCACCGCCAGCTTGTAGCGTCAGCACCTCAAAATCTTCGGGAGTCACAGCGCGATCGCGGGTTCGCAACATCGCCGGAACTCGAATCACCGCATCTTCCAAAGATTCCGCATCAGAACCGTTACGCGCGGGTGTATGGTTAATCAACCTCGCCACATACGGAACCGCATTTTTCGCTACGGTAATCGTCCCCCGTTGCACATTCCCCTTACGCCCTCCACCAGTGCGGTATGCAACCATCCGAATTACCGACCCACGCGGCGGTACAGCCCCATATTGCCTTTCTAACTCCTGAATATTGGCAAAATTACCTACTCCCCTCCTTAATTCTGTCTGTTGCTGGAGTTGGGCTGGTTCTCGAATCACCGGGCCAAACTGTACCGTCCCGGTGCGCGAATCAATTGTGTAGTGCAAATCTTGGGGGAGAGAATTAGCAAAATCGCTGACTTCATACCACCTTTGAGGGATTCCTCCAGGTGGTGAAATGATCAAATATTCATCTTCTCGACGGTTCAACACCGGAACACCTTGTAACTGAAAAGTCTGTCCCGGTGTACCGTCACTTTCCCCTAAAATTTCATTGCGAATCAACTCACTTTGACTCGCACCCACCGTTCCGCCAATGGATCTAACAGCCAAACCAATCATCCGAGGCGAACTGCTATATCCTGGTTGATTGGGTTGAGGTGCAGTATAAACGCAACGCAACCAACGCCCTTGATAGGCGGTGAAAGTCGTCACAGGCCAAGATTGCGGTAAATGCAGGACAATATCTGCACCTTGCAGGGGATTAATCCCTTGAGTCAGCAATTCGCTAAAACTAAAACCCTTAGTGCTATCGTCCGATTCTTGCAACAGTACCGCTTCCCATTCCACACCGTTCCAAGCTTCCCAACGGCGCGGCGGAATATCTGGGTTAATCCCCGTGGCGGTGGCGGCTTCTCCTTTTAATTGCAGTGCGAGAACGTTACCTTCGCACTGGGATTCCCCATCAATCACTAAATAAAAAGTGTTTCCGGGTTGGGGTTGTTCTTCAAACAGTGCCAACTCTCTACCATACCACTCACCATCAGAGCGCATCGTCCATAAATTAGTAAAGCGATCGCGCAAAATTTCCGGTTTTTGATCGGCGGTGGGACAGGTGAGAAAGTGGCGAATTTGCGGTTTATCAATTATTAAAGGCCGATCTGTGGTGAATGCGATCGCCTCTTCTGTTTCCGTGCGAATTGTCGCCACCTCCACCCCAGCCGGAATCGTGTAAGTGTCCGGTAAAGCCGCACTAAGATAAAAAGTAATATCCGCCACTGCAGGTGCAGGTGCTTGCAACCTAACGCCTAATAACTCTAAAAAAGTAATGTAATTGCGCTTTGGTACTTCATTAAACCGCAGCAACATTTGGTCAGTTAACCAAGCAAATAGCTCAATTAGCGTGATACCTGGGTCACTAGGGTTATAATTCGTCCATTCTGGACAATAGCGGGGAATCCGCAGAATACACTCATCAACTAAATCTTTAAAAGTGCGATCGTCTAGATTAGACTTTGGTAACTTTGGTAAAAAATCAAATTCCACAATATTAAAAATAATTAGTTAAAACACAAATGACCAATGACCAATGACAATTAACTATTGCCCATTCAAATAAAACGGAAATACTAAACTCCGCGAATCATGGCTATCTTTAGGATGATATTCAATCACAATATCTACACGACCTCGCAGGGGATCTGGGTCAGCACGCACCGCATCTAAAACAATGCGCGGTTCCCACATTTCCAACGCTTCTTGGACGTGTAGACGCAAAAGTAATAAAGTTTGCGTATTCATCGGTGCAAAAGTCAACTCAGACAACCGCGAACCAAAGTTAGGACGATACACCCGTTCACCCAACTCGGTACGCAGAATCAGCATCATCGACTCTTCAATATTGCGATCAGCCTTACTAAGTTGCAGACCTCCTTGGACATTCACCCGCAATGGAAACGACCAGCCCGCACCCAGGTGTTGATTTTGATTGAGTTCTGGCATGGTAGGTACAAAGTGATGAGCAGTTTACGCTACTTTATGGCGATCGCTAAAACTAATACCATTCGCCAAAAGTCGAGTTAACTTTCATTTTGGCAACATCGTCTGTGATTAACCTACATCCCAATACAGTTCAGTTAAGGCGACAACTTAGACTGGTATAGGTTGGATGGAGGAACGGAACCCAACATTTTCAAGGCTTTGTTGGGTTACGCTATCGCTACACCCAACCTACTATTCTCTGCTGGTGACGATGACTATGAGACGTATTCAAACAATGTCAACTTAATGCCGTGATATTTCTGTTCAGTGTATCACTTTATATATAGTATTTTTTCTAAGTAGATTTACCGAATATACAAAAATCAATGAATTTACGGTGAACTCTCAGAAATGAGTAACTTATAATCGAGTTGCATCAACTTTATTTAAAATTATAATTTTGCAAAATCCCAGCTAATACCTAAAAAATGGCAGTTGTTTGACACTAATTATAGAGGTGACAAATAGCCAAGAATAAATGAAAATATCCATCTATTAGGTATCCAAGACTGATGCTTAAGCAAAATCTGAAATAAAATCAGGATGAGAGCAAATGGTTAAAAGCAATTTCAGAAATCTGATTGTAAAAAAGGATGTATTAGCTCTTCTGAATGATTTTGCTCAAGCGATAGATTGTCAGTTTACTATAGAAAATACGGAAGGCGAAATACTCTTCGGGCAAGCAGGAGGAACCTGTGCGATCGCTCATCCGATAGAATTTGCTGGTGAAGTGATTGGTTGGGTACGTGGTTCACAACAGGCATCTGGTGTTGCTTCATTCCTGACTTATGCACTCAAACAAGAATCTGAGAAAAAAAATCTCGCCCATGAACTGCTAGAAAGATATCAAGAAATTGATTTACTCCATGATATTTCCATTCAAGTAACTGCTAGTCTTAATCTCCGTCCAGTTTCTCGATTGCTCATCCAAGAAGCCGCTCAATTAATCCCTTCTACTGGTGGCGCGATTTTATTATTAAATCAAAAAACCAATGTCTTTGAAATCCTCGCTGAAATTGGCAGCAGCAGTTATCTCCAGCAACCGATAAAGCTAGGCGAAGGCATTATCGGTAATATAGTGCAGATGGGACGCGGGGAAATTGTGAACAATATTGTTGCTTATCCCAGATATCTTGGAGAAAAGAAACAATTCAATTCCTTGATTTGTGTGCCGTTAAATGTTGAAGAACGGGTAGTTGGGGCAATTGTCATTGGTAGCGAAACTGCGGTTAATTATACTAGCCGAGACTTAAAATTATTAAGTATATTGGCAATGCAGGCGGGAGTGGCGATTGAAAAAGCCTTGCTTTATGAACAAAGTTGTGAAGCGGCAAAAATTGCCCAAATCCAAGCGCAACAACTCCAAACTACACTGCATGAATTACAACAAACGCAAGCACAGTTAATTCAAAGTGAAAAAATGTCAAGTTTGGGGCAATTAGTCGCTGGTATTGCCCATGAAATTAATAATCCAGTTAATTTTATTAGTGGAAATATTAATCATGCTCAACAATATGTTGATGATTTATTGCGTCTAGTCCATATCTATCAAGACAACTGCGACTATCTTCCAGAAATTCAAGAACTCAGCGAAGAAATTGATTTAGACTTTGTTTCAGAAGACTTACCGAAACTAATCAGTTCCATGAGTTTAGGTATTAAGCGTGTGCGAGAGATTGTATTATCCTTACGCAACTTTTCTCGCACCGAGCAATCACAAATGACCCCAGCCGATATTCATGAAGGTATTGATAGTACTCTGCTAATTTTAGATAATCGCTTAAAGACAAGCTGTAGCAACTTAGGAATTGAAGTCATCAAAAATTACGATGTAATACCTTTAGTTGAGTGTTATCCCAGCCAACTAAATCAGGTATTTATGAATATTCTGGCAAATGCGATCGATGCTTTAGATGGTCAGGAAAAAGAAGGGATTATTACTATTAGCACCTCATTGGAAAATGGCAAATCATTTACCCATTCTCCATATATAGTGGTTCGGATTCAAGATAATGGTTCAGGAATGACCCAAGATGTGCGCGATCGCCTTTTTGAACCATTCTTCACCACCAAACCCATCGGCAAAGGTACAGGCTTAGGAATGCCCATTTGTCGTAAAATCATCGAAAAGCATAACGGTCAAATAGAATGCTTCTCTGAACCCGGACAAGGCACAATTTTCTGCATTCACATTCCCATCTCCGCTCGCAAGAATGTGGAAGTCCCAAAAAATATGCTGAGTAAAGGCTCTTTTACCTTTCAACCACCAATTAACACCGTTGGCGCACCTATACCCACAACCGTAGTTAACGGCACACCTGTAACAGTATTCACACCAGCTACCTGAGATGTAACTCGCGCGGCAGGTCTACCACCAATCAAAACCGTAAACGACCCCAGCACAATACTACCAGTCACCACAGGCCCCGCTACTAAATCGCCAACACAAGCTGCGGGTAAACCTGCAATTAAAACATTCGGCACACCAGGCCCAGTAATTGGATCGCCTGTGACAGTTAAATCAGTTAATCTTGCTGCGGGAAACATAAGTTTTTAGGGAGTAGGGAGTTGGGAATAGGGAGTAAGGGTGTAAGGGGGAGAAGAACCAATGACAAATGACCAATGACCATTAACAATTCAACCGAACTACCCCGCCTAAAATGCCGACGGAAGCTGCACCGTTGATACTCACCGTAGCACCAGCATTTACGCTGACCGAACTACCAGAATTAGCGGAAATTGCGCCACCAGCATTAGCACTCAAAGAACCTCCAGCTTGCACACTGATGGAACTACCAGATTGGATACTCACAGTTCCCGTCGTTCTCATCGTAATACCACTGGGTGTAAGTTCAATACTTGTACCCCCTACAGTTAAAGAAATTTTTTGTGTTGCAGTTAAAGCAATTTCACCACCGTTGACACTAATTTTATTGGCTGTCCCGGTTGTCCCAGATTTAACGGTGATGTCACCTGTAGAAGTCAAGCTAATAGTTTTATTACTATCATCACAGCGAAATTTGTGACCGCCTGTAGTTTCTAATTCAGCAAATTTATCGCTGTCATTCATCCGCAAATTATGACCGTCTACTGTTTGCAGATATGCGCCTTTTTTAGTGCCTTTATCTTCTTCAACAAATTGGAGTTTATGTCCAACACGGGTTTTAAACGTTCGTAGACGCACTTTCCCACCAACAACAGTGTTACTAACTGTTTCTGGTGGTGCGTCTGTGCCATTCCACACACCACCAATCACATAAGGACGATGAATATCACCGTGTTCAAAGGCGACTAAAACCTCATCGTTGATCTCTGGTAAACAGTCAAAACCTCGACCTGGGCCTGCACCAACACTCACAACTCTTGCCCAATTACTTTCATGTTCTTCAGTTAAGGTCGGAAACTTCACCCGCACACGACCCCAGCCTTGTGGGTCATTGTTATTACTAACCACACCTACTAGTAGAGTTTGTCCTGCTTGCAGATGTGTTTGGGGTGAGAGAGTTGCTAATAAATCTCCCGATCGCAAACCCCGCACACTAAACTCTGTGACAAATTTTCGCTCATGAAACAGATGGCGAGTTTCGGTCACATAGTAACTACCACTGTAACTACCCATATCTGTCAACTTAATGACTTTCCCTGGCCTGATCTTGGGGTTTCCTTCACCGACAGCATCAGCCATCACAAACTCGCCACCCAGTTCATTACACAAAGCTTGGGCGATTTTTGCAGCTTCATTCACACTAAACACAGGCTGGTCTACTACAATCATTTTCGGCTGGCTGCTGAATTTTGTGCTGCTTGAACTGCCTTTGCCGTTATCTGTGGTGGTAATAACCTGCTCTGTAGAGGCTGTAGAAACAATTGATTTTTTGGTAGAGTAATCCCATCCTCGGACTTCTACAGAACTGACTTGTTCTGCACTACTAACACGAATCCGGAAGTTATGGATATCTTCTAACCATTTGAGCGATAAAGATTCGTTTTGGGCAGGTTGGCGAAAGTTTAATTTACTATCCTGCACATATAATTCAAAGCCGAGACGGGCGGCTCGTTCGCGCAAAAATTCCATATTGGTCTGATTTTCTTGAAAGATGTAATCATGAACAATAGTGGTAGAGGTAACTGTACCTGCTGTAATACCTGCTTCACCGATAACTTGGTTTACCACATCGCTATCGGTAACATTTTGAAAGGAGCGATTGTAACGTCCTCGGTGCAAGCGGTGGGACATATCATAGCCACGAATGATGATGGGAGCTTGAGAACCACTGGTGAACTCAGTTTCTATGGCTGTAATTTCCCCTTCTAAGACGTAACCTTGCTCTGCATCTTCAAAATCTGCGTTTTGCGTCGTGCTAGAAACAAAACCGATTTTAATTTTCTTACCAATAGCAAATAAACTTTGATGCTTCCAAGTTGCTTCTGTTGTCTGTCCTGGAAAGTAATCATTACGGATTACTAAAGTAAACATTCCTGGTAGATGTAGACTTTCTTCAACTGTGATTTGCAAAATATCATTGAGCAAATCAGCAGAAGCATTAGTGCTATCTATTTGTAATAGTGGCTCAGGTATGTAAAGAACAGGCATACACATTGGCAAGAGGTGATTGCCAATAGCCTAGTGAAGATATTGTATTACAGGCTATTCCCCAAAGGTCGAATTAACTGCGGCTACTTCTGCTGTCGCCAGTGCGGTCTACGCTGCTAGATGTTCCCATCCCTGGCTGGGAGATTGATTCATCAACTTCTTCTAGGGTGAGGTTAACTTTGGCTCGTACTGGTGTACCGTCTGGTAAAAACAAAGTCAGGCTGTAGTTAAGAGATTGGACAAAACAGCGTAAATATTGCTGGTCGCCCCAGGTAAATATATACACTGGTGGACGTTTTTCTTTACCTGCGCCAGCTTCGGCAAAATTAACGGCTTTTTCAAATTTTTTTAGATGGGTGAGGACGCTAGTACCGCTCTCGTAGGTATCAAATATGATGTTATTAATACTGAGCCTACATGGTTCGGGATAAGCGAAACTAACTTTTGGTAAACCTCGCCCTGTACGCGCACCGCTACTTTTGGTCAAATTAATTTGCTGCGAGAAGTCTAACTGAGAAGGGTTAAACATAAACTCGATATCTGGCGCAGCTTGTTCTGTGGCGATGAGTGTTGCTTTTACTAAACGACTAGTCATAGTTGGGGAGTGGTGATGGAATTGAGAAAGTAAAAAATAAAAAGGCAAAAGTAAAAAGGAACTAATCTTCTACCTTTTGACTTTTGACTTTTTCCTTTTGTCTTACTAGCCCCTATTTCCTGATTATTTCTGCTGGACTGTCAAAGTATACTTATGCTTGGCATCAGGATTAAATGTGCCGACCCAAATTTGATAAATACCTTTTTTCCAGTTGCGATCGCTAATACTAGCATCTTTACTTCTGCCAGTGTCATCGCCGCAACGAATTGTGTCATTGTCTGGGCCTTTCACTAGCAATGTTGTATCTGTATTCCCAGTGTTAACTAATATTGTTAGTTGCTCAAAGTCTTTTTCTAAAACCATTGTGTAATCTGGTTTAGGATCTGCAAAACCAATACAAGCTTTTTTATCCCGATCGCGGTTACTAATCGCCGACAAGGAAAAAGAACCACCCGTATAACCCGAAAATTTACCTTGGGCAGTTTCAAACCCTGGTACTAGACTAAACTTACCAAAGTTGGGTGTTTCGGCGATCGCTGGTGCTGCTGTTACAGCTGCTAAGATAGCTAAAACCCAGCCGATTCGCTTCTGAAGTCGGGGGCGACGGTCTTTCATAGTAGCCCTCCAACAGGCTTGACTAAATGTAGTTATATATACATATTGTAATTAATTCATTCCTGAAAATTTTGATTTAGCTGTGCCACATCCTAATGTGACACAGAAAGGATTAGTTATTGGTCATTGGTCATTTGTCTTTGGTTTTAGACTTTTTCTTACTCTTGCAGTTGCAGGAAAATCCCGCCTTTGAGTGCGTTGGTTTCGCTACTGTAATTACTGACTGTGAGCGATCGCAATCTGTTAAAAAATGGTTTACCCAAGACTTCTATGAGTTTCAGCACAGGGATTTGCCTTTCTAAAACTCCTTGACTTTTTGCCCAATCTAGATATACATAACCTTGATTGGGTTGAGGAATCGCCGCGACGCTGGATTGAAAATTGCGATTGTCTAGTAATGATTTTTTACCAGCAAGAACTTCATCCATTGTCGCCAAGTCGGAAGTAAAAATTTCGTAATTGTCGAGGGTGGTGTGTATCCCTTGGGCTGTAGCTTCAATGGTAAATGATGGTTGGTCTTTAGCTGCTGTTTTTTTAGCGGTTAACTCTGTCCAAGCCGAGATTTGTTGTTTGTTTAAACTCAGGGTGTTGCTGCTAAGTCCCTTTGCGGATGCGATCGCATCTAATTTCGCAATTCCTTCGGGTAATTCCTCAGTTTTCTCCACGACAAAAATCCAATCGGGGAGAACTTGGGTTGTACGTGGTAAAAGTGCGATCGCATATTCTCCTTTAACCCAGCTAAAAATATCTTGAGTAAAGTTCATCCCCAAGGTTTTCTGTACTTCTGTTAATGGTTGTAGCAAGCGGGAAATCACATCTGTTTCTGAACCAGAAATGGCTGTTTTGATTTGCGTCCAGAATTTTGCTAAATCACTGTCAGCCAAGTTGCTTAAGTTTGCACCAGAAATCGCTAAACCCGCCGATGCTGGAATATATTTCAACGCCTCGACTGGTTTTGTGAGTGGTGTTGCTGACGGGGTGAGTTCGGATGCTGTTAAAAAGCTGGTTTCTGCTAATAAACCTTTGGAGTTCAAGCCCAAAGACACAATTTCACTGTCGTAGGTTGGTTCTGGTAGTTCTAAACCTTGCCATTGAGCAATGATGGGAAAATTTAAGAAAGCCACGGCTAAGGAAGCTTCCGGTAATTGCTGGAGGGCTTTTTGGTATTGGGGCGAACTTGTTAAATTCAAGTCTGGTGCTTGGACGTTGTTAATTGCATCCTTGACAACGCTGGGACTATTCGCAAATAACACAAAGCCATCACCAACCACTGCGGCTGCAAGTTGGCTATCATAAAGCACCTTCACACCTTGATATTCTTCGGTATCTAAGTTAGCGCCAGCCAATACCCGCTTAGAAAATAGCAACTCCACAAACTCGCGGCTTTTGTCTTGTTTGTTGGTAGCTAAAGCCATGAGATATCCTGGCTGCTGTCCATTGGCGGAATCACGGTCTAAATCGGTGGTGGTGACAGCTAGGGTAATTTCGTTACCTAACCAAGGCTGAATATCTTTTTGATAATCAATGCCACTCTTAGCCAATAAACTAGTTTTGATTTTAGAAATTTCCCCTTCCCGCTCTAAAGCTTGCAAACGGTCAGGGTTAGTGAGTAAAGATACCATCACCGGGGAAAGCTTGGACACAAAAATAGCTGCACCAGGCTGGGAGGTGGTGGAAGTGATGAGGGTAACAGGAGTTCGGGTGAAGAACCAAAAACCTGCGATCGCAATTAACACCAGTGCGATCGCACCAGCCGCTATAAAACCAAAAAATGAACTTTGCCGATTTACCATAAAGCTATTCAATACTGACTTTCACAGCCATTTAAGCAGAATTAATGAACAGGGTGTAGGGTTTAGGGGTGTAACCAGGGGTGTGGGAAGTGTGGGAAGTGTGGGAGGGGTGGGAAGTGTGGGAGGATGGTGAAGAAATCTTTCCCCCCGCTCTCCCCGCTCTCCCCACACTCCCCACACTCCCCACCCTCATTTGGAGCATCACTGAGAATCATTGCTCATGCTAAGGGAGAGATTTTCTGTCAACATAAATGTATAGGATCGTTTACAAAAACTTCATGACAGATAAATCCTTTGGTCAACCTATGATGCAAATTAGTGTAGAGGAATTAGCCGAACGTTTAGCTACTGGCGATGGAAATATTCAGTTAGTAGATGTGCGTGAACCCCAAGAATTAGCGATCGCCAGTCTCCCAGGGTTTGTTAACTTACCTTTGAGTGAATATGCTGACTGGAATGAAAAAATTTTCACGATGTTGAATCCAGAAGCCGAAACCTTCGTCCTTTGTCATCATGGCGTGCGTTCTGCTCAGATGTGTCAGTGGTTGATTGCTCAAGGATTTACCAATGTCAAAAATATTACAGGTGGTATTGCAGCTTATTCCCAACTAGTTGACCCAGCAATCCCACAATATTAGTCAATAGTCAATAGTCATTGGTCATTTGTCCTTTGTCATTGGTTCTTCTCCCCCCTTGCCCCCTGCTTCTTCTTCCACTCCCCACAATCAGCATTTATCCTGACGACATCTAACTTAAATGGTGAGAAAAATAAGTATCTAACAATACAACTTATCTATAAAATTTGTGGGAAGATACTTAATAATTAAAAAATTTTAAATTGTCAACCAGCTTTTTAGCTGAAAAGATTAATAGGTTCAGAATGAGCAACTAAATTAATGTTGCTGTCGGTAACTATAATATAGATAAAAATTTTGCTATCTTAATTAACTAATATTAATCTTTTTTTGCATTAGCTCAAAAAATTTTTTTCAAACTTTTCTTAAATTTGCTTTCGGTAATACACACCTTATGGAAGTCCAGTTAACCAATCGACAACAGCACATCCTTTGGGCAACAATACGTCACTACATTGCGACAGCAGAACCTGTTGGATCAAAGGTTTTGGTGGAAGAGTATGACTTAGGCGTTAGCTCGGCCACAATTCGCAATGTGATGGGTGCATTAGAAAAATCTGGGCTACTTTATCAACCACACACCTCAGCCGGAAGAATACCTTCTGACTCCGGTTATCGCATTTATGTTGACCAGTTAATTACACCTTCTTTGCGAGACGCTACACGAACAGAAACCTTAGCCAAGGAAGTAGAACTATCACTCCAACAACGCCTGCATTGGGAAGATTGGAGTTTGGAAGCCCTAATTCACGGAGCCGCACAGATTTTAGCTACATTAAGTGGTTGCATTAGCTTGATTACTATGCCCCAAACTTCAACAGCCTTAGTGCGACATTTACAACTGTTGCAAATTGAAGCTGGTAGAATCATGCTAATTTTAGTCACAGATGGCTATGAAACCCATTCTAAAGTGATGGATTTGCCTCCAGGAAAAGAAAATTTGCAACTCGATGCTGAAGTAATTGATCGGGAGTTGCAGATAGTTTCTAACTTCTTAAATAGCCATTTGCGCGGGCGGAGTTTATTAGAAATAGCTAACTTAAATTGGAGTGAATTAGATCAAGAATTTCAACTGTATGGCGAATTCTTGAAAAGTTCGGTTGCAGAATTAAGCCGTCGTACTCAAGCACCCACCACAACACAAATTATGGTGCGTGGTGTCACAGAAGTATTGCGTCAGCCAGAATTTTCTCAATTGCAGCAAGTCAAAACAATTATGCAATTGCTAGAAGAAGAACAAGACAAATTATGTCAATTAATCTTTGATGACCCAGAGACAGAAGATGCAAGTAAATCTAGAGTGACAGTGCGAATTGGTGCAGAAAATCCTTTAGAGCCGATACGTACTTGCAGCTTAATTTCTTCTACCTACCGTCGAGGTTCTGTACCGATTGGTAGTGTCGGGGTTTTAGGGCCGACGCGCCTAGATTACGAAAGTGCGATCGCAGTAGTAGCCGCCGCCGCCGATTACCTGTCTGAAGCTTTCAGTTAACAGCTTTCTCGCAATCCCACGGACTAAGTTTGTATCTTTACTAACCCTTGATGATTTGACTGAATCTAGGTTTTAATGGAATTTCCTACTTTATACGTTTCAACTTTACAGAAATCCTAGGGTATCATCTCGGAAACTAGAACTGTTCCCAAACAAGTGAAACGTATTTTGTGAGGAAGACTAAAACTTGCAGATAGGCTAGGGAATTCAGTCAATGATCAAGGTTGTGGGATTGTTGTTAATGACCGGATTTTGGTTATTCATGCTTTATGACTGTATTCGCAACGAACCAGACAAGCGATTATGGCTGTGGGTTTTAATTATTGTCAACTTTTTTGGGGCGATCGCTTACTGTTTTCAACGTTGGATACCGCGAGGATATATCCCAGTTCAGAAGCATTGGAAAAACTTGACAAGTAGCCGTAAACGGCGCAAAGTAAAAGCAAAAAGTATCAAAAAAGCTGCTCATTATGTGAATTTCAGTCATCATCTCCCAGATGACGTGGAAAGCTTTGATCAACCAACAGCCTCAAATCAGCAAGATTTCAACAACGCCGATGACAATCTCCAAACTCTTTGGGATGAAGCATTTATTGATATTAAAAATAAAAAATACACCTCTGCCAAGTCTTATTTACAAACTATATTAAAAATAGATCCAGATTATAAATATGGTGATGCTTCTTTAATGTATGGCGAAACATTGTTTGCTTTACAAGAATTTGAAGCCGCTAAACAGCATCTAGAAAACCACATTCAAAATTGGAACCATCCACAAGCTTATATCATCTTGGCTGAAATTCTCTCTCTCCAGGGAGATGTACAGACTGCATGTAATTATCTCGAAACAATTATTGTTAAAATTCAAGAATCTTCCTACTTCCACTACAAACGTAAACGACTTGTCAGTAAAGCAGCAAAACTCTTAAGAACCATAAAACGTTAAAATAAACTTATTTTTAAGTTTATGTTGCGAAAAGTATCTCTGTTTTCCCTTTGGGTGGGATTTGTTGTATATGCTTTCTTTTTAGCACCACCTGATCAACCCGATACATTCGAGTTAATCAAGAAACTTTCTCTTGGGCAATGGCAAGGAATTAACCCTTTAATTATTTCCTTATTCAATATTATGGGAGTCTGGCCTCTTATTTATAGTGCAGTAGTATTTACTGACGGGAGATGTCAAAAAATTCCAGCTTGGCCATTTGCGACTGCATCTTTTGGTGTGGGTGCTTTTGCTTTGTTACCTTATTTATTTCTCCGGAAACCAAATCAAGAGTTTTTTGGCAAAAAAACTCTTTTCATCAAGCTGTTAGATTCTCGTGTGACTGGTATTATCCTCACCGTAATTGCAAGCATATTAGTTGCTTATGGAGTACAAGGTGGAGACTGGCAAAATTTTATCCAACAGTGGCAAACTAACCGCTTTATCCATGTGATGAGTTTAGATTTTTGCCTATTGTGCATATTATTTCCGCTATTACTAGGAGATGATATGGCGCGTCGAGGTTGGAACCATCATCAAATATTCTGGTTAATTAGTTTGGTTCCATTATTCGGCCCATTAATTTATTTATGTGTACGTCCAGCTTTACCAGAAATTGAGACAACAGGTATATCCAAGCAACAAGTGACTGTTAATTAAAAATTAAGATACCCGACTTCTTTGAATAGTTGGGTATCTGAGATTTCATTTCATCCTTCATACTTTATACTTCAAATTTTTCTCTTCCTTTGTGATAATTGCTTATGGCTTATTAGGTGATTGGGCAGATTTTGTGCAACAATTTCAAAGCGATCGCTTCATTAATAGTATGAGTTTAGCATTCTGCCTATTCTGTATTTTATTCCCCACCGTTTTAGGTGATGATATGGCGCGTCGTCGCTGGAATAGTCCTGCAATCTTTTGAACAGTATCACTTATCCCTTTAGTTAATATATTGGCTTATCTGAGTTTACGTCCATCTTTACAAACAAATCTTACTCAGGAATTTGCAGTAATAAATAGATAATTTTACTCTAGTGATCGCTGCATATAAAAATAGATTATGGGTATTACTTACCTCATAATCTATTTTTATATGCAGCCTAATTCTTAGTAGGAATTGTCAGAAACCAAGTGCAGTACATCTCGGACTACAGTAAAACCATTTAAATCCCATAGTAAATAAGCGAGAAAACCAATCATCGCAAAACGACCATTATAAAGTTCAGCTTGAGGAGTGAAACCAAGTTCAGCAGCATTACGATCTTTGCCATTATATGCAGTTTCAGTTTTATCGCTAGGATAAAGTTCTATTGTTAAATTTCCTACATAATATATTCACATTTTTTATATTATTTACGAATCTATATCCTATTATCTGTCTGTAGTTTCAAATCATTAGTAAATCCAGAGAAATAGCTTACTCATAAAACTGCGATATTCCACATTCTAAGAAAGTATCAATTATTTTTTGTCGAAAATTGAGTGAGTGCGTACGTTTTTATTTCTATCTTTTTAAGATGTACCTCTTATTTATCGTACCTCAATTAGACCGAAAAACGTTATCATCTGATTTTGGATTAGCTAAGAGTTGATTGTTCAGTTTTTCAGCCATTCATCTGCCTCCATTATTTTTCAATTTGGTATTATTTCATTTTCATCTGAGTCTGGAACTTTAAAAACTTGGTTTGATGAGTTGCAGGCAAAATTTGGATAGCTCGATTACAATAGAGAATAGCTTGCTGTCTGTTTCCTTGCTGACACATCTCTTGAAGTAAACTGAACCAACGCTCACGAATTATAGCAATACCACTAATATCATTAATGTCAGGTCTCTGTTTGATTTGTAGACTTTCTTCAAAGGCTGCAATCGCTAAATCATACTGACACAATTTACATAAAATATCTCCTAAACTATTTAAACCCATTGATAAGCTTTTTCCCATTTTGTGGCCTAAACTTCTTTTCAAATTATTACTTCTTTCCAGAACTTGAACTGCTTCTAACCAGTACTCTTGACCCAAATATCCTAACGTAATTCCTAAATCTGTTAGTGCAGTTGCCAAACCCGATTCAGTTTTGGTAACACCTTCCAATAACATCCTTTCTTCCAAAGCAACAGCTAGACGGTGTTCTGTGACTGCATCTTTATAATTACCTTTCTTTCGCAAAATGTTACCTAAATTTGTATGCGCCTTGGCTAACCCTTGTTGGAAATTTTGCTGTTGATAAATTAAGATTGTACGACGGAGTTGTTTGATTGCATCTTCGTACTTCCCATCAGAGGCTAAAACATCTGCATAGGTATTGCGATACCGACCTTCTACTACTAACTTTTCTTCAGATTCAAAGTTTTTCAGCAATTGTTCTATTGGTTTGAGCAATTGTAATATTTGTCTTCTTCCAACTGATTTATTGTGATCCATATACTTAGCTTGCTGCACTCGGCAACGAACGTCATACTCCCAATCTCTACGACTTTCAGCAAGTTCCCTAAAAATAGACATTAGTTTAACAGCATAGGAATTGTAGGCACTGTGATAATCAAAAAAATCCTCACAGAAATTAAAACCAAAGGAATATTCTGCAATTTTTTTCTCTTTTAACCATTCTGCTGCATAGATAATATTATCTAGTTGCTTGATAATTTTGTGGGGTGAACCTTCAGTTAACAGTGATTCTAATTCTTGAATTTCTCGAATTTTCTCAATAAACTTTTGATGTCTATCTTCTGCAAGTCTTAATAAAGAGCGTTGCTGTCCTAGTTCTCGTGCAAATTCTCGTAATAGGGTTTGCAATCTATATCGAACTTCACTGATATCTATAAGTGAATATCGACAAAGTTGTGCCAGCTTTAGACGTGTTAGTATTGATGGATAACCTGCTACTGCAATTACCACATCTGCTGTAAATCCATCAGCTGCACAAACGGATAAACAAGCAAAGAGATCCTTTTCCTCAGAAGATAATCGATTAATGCTCAAATTAAAACAGGCTCTGACATTTCGATTTGGTTTTTCCTCTTGACTCAACAAATCTAACTTTGCTTGTTCTAAATAGTTAGCATACTCAGAAAGACTGAAGGCAGTATCCACATTCAAAAATGAGCCAACTATACTCAATGCTAGTGGTAAACCTCCAACTAGTTTGACAATTTTTCTAGCTGCCTCTGGTTCTGTCAGAATTCTTTGTCTACCTGTTTCACCCATTTCTTTAGTTAGTAAGTCTAAACCATTTTCTAAAGAAAGTGGCTTCAGATGAATCCGTTTCATCGGTAGGCGATCACAAAAACGTTTATCACGTGTAGTAACAATTGCTGCACATTTTTGCCCACTGGGAAATAGTTCTTGAATTTCCTCATTGTCGGCATTATCAAAAATGAACAACATACGTTTTTGTTGAAATAAATCTGTTAAAAACAAAACTGGATCATCATCACTCTGAAGTTTTATATTGCAACAGCGCAAAAATTGTAGAGCTACCTCTTCGATTGTCTTACCACTGACATCTTGGTAGAATGCACCATCTGGAAAGAAATCTTTCCAATGTTTTTCAGCAAATAAGAAAGCGAGTGTTGATTTACCAACACCTACTGAACCATCAATACAAATTAAGTTAGTCCATTGCCCTTCTTTGGCTTGAATCAAAAATTTTTCTAATTCTTTGAGTTCTTCTTGATCAACTAACGTCTCTGGATTTTGTCGAGGGATGTTGCCAGACCAATCACCAAGAATCCGATTAAGATTTCCTGACCGTCTATCCAGTTGGTTAGCAATTTTTTCACAATCTGATAAATCTTGTGTCAACCTTTTAATATCAGCATCAATACGGTTAAGTTCGACAGGATAGTCAGTCTGTGTACGTTTATCACGGAGTTCCTTTAGTGTCTTGCGGATATCAGCACAATCATCCTGAACTTGCATAACTAAATCAGGCGGATACTTAGGTTTCTGTAGTGATTGGGAAGAAAAGTCCATAACCTATCTCCTGCGATGCAAACCAGCCAGGACTTGCTTCCAAATTTCTCCAGGTACTCTCTCCACAACTGCCAACAGATCCATACCTGTTCCCCACTCAAATTCGCTTTCTAACTCTATAAACGGAATAAGTGGAATAGCGACTTTCAGGCGGTGCTTGATATCTAAACTAGAATCTTTCACAATTTCTACTGCTTCGCTTGTTGCGGGTGGCAGAGTTGGCAATACTCTTGTCTCAATAGCACTTAATATTTGCTGCATTTGAGATTCAGAAACGCGATCTAGTGAACTTAATAATGCTCGCATCAATTCGATTTGCGTTTGATTCAATGCTGCGACTACAGTTTGGATGATTCGTTGTTCATTTGTATCATAGTAGGAAAAAAACTCATACCTTATTTGAGTCAAAGATTGATATAAAATCTTTTGTTCATTCACTAAACGATCAGCCTTTACATTTACTTGATCAACTGTGTTCTGTAACTGCTGTAGTTCAGTATGAAGAGTTTGGATTTGGGTAGGAATTTGCTGCATAGTGACATCTATTGGTTGTCCATTTGCAGCAAACATCTGAGATAAGTTTTGATATTCTTGTAAATATTCGTTGATATATCCTTTGAGTCTCTTAATAGCACTTTTATACCGACGTAGTTCAATTGGGTTTTCTGTTTCGTTAATTGCAAGCCTTAAATCTGTGATAACAGATTGAGTTTCTTCAATACTTTGGTTAAGAGATGTTAAACTGTCGCGCAGGGATGGTGGAAGCATAGGTATATGGAGTTGAAAAAGTAATTAATCCGAAAAAATGCACATAAAGGTTTGAAACAGCAATTTACATTTAGTATCATTCTTACATAGTAAACAAGTGTATTATTAACTGCATCACAAGCTAAATTTTTTGATTTTTCATTAACTTGACGTATTCACAAGTCCTCTTACTTGATATTCTTCTGATTCTATTAGTTGATAATTATCTCCTATTACTTGAGCAAATTGACTATCAATCGCTATTAAATCTGCTTCAGGAATAGCTTGCCATTGTTCTCTTGTTGCCCAGCGAATAATGAAAGTTACTTCTGAGGGGTCGTTTGGGTTAATCCAGACTTCTTTGCTGAGGAAACCAGGATACTTTGCTAATGCTGTCGTCCAAATTTCTGCATCCTTTTGGATAAAAGTTTCTCGCAGATTTGGGTCAACCTGAAATTTTAGCAGTTCTATAACTACACCCATTGATTCCTTATGTTTGCTAATTTGTCAAAATAGAGATGTAGGCTAGAATTAACTCCGCTTCCAGCATAGCTTGATTGCATACACTCAAGAGCAAGGAGGCTGGTTTGAAATAAATAACAGGAAGGATGTATGGATAGCAACAACTGGTTGCAACAACTAATGATGGTGGGAATTGGTACAACGTCTTTGGTGGCAGAAAAGCTACGTGAGGTGAGTGATGAATTAGTCAAAGACGGTAAGCTTAACCCTGAGCAAGCTAAGGCGGTAATGGACGATATTGTACAGCAGCTGAAGTCGGAGCAAGGCAATTGGGATGCTCAAATGCAACGGCAAATGCGGAATATGTTGCAAGATTTAGGAGTGGCGCGTCAGTCTGAAGTTGATGAACTCCGGGGGAGAATTGACCGTTTAGAACGTCAAGTACGGGATTTAGAAAATAAGCTTTGGCGTTAAAATGTGCTTTCTGATTTAAACTAAATGTGTCCTGTTGGTATTGCTTTTACCAAACGACCTCAGTATGGAGGACTAATTTTGAAAGCAATTTTACTCAGCGTGGGTGTCATGCTGGTTTGTGTTGTGGTTTTAGTGTTAGCACAATTAGGCGGTAAACCGGATACTGCCATTGCGGCTAATTTGACCCAAGCGCAATCATCCCCCGCTACCATTACAAAAAACGATACTCTGATAGCGAATAACACTATGTCTGATAAAAATGTTGTCACTACTCCCTCTGGACTAAAATACGTTGAAATCAAAGAGGGAACTGGGGCAACTCCTAAGCCTGGTCAAACAGTTGTAGTTCACTACACTGGAACTTTAGAAGATGGGACTCAGTTTGATAGTTCCCGCGATCGCGGCCGTCCTTTTAGCTTTACTATCGGCGTAGGACAAGTGATCAAAGGTTGGGACGAAGGACTCAGCACCATGAAAGTTGGTGGTCAGCGTGAGTTGATTATTCCTTCAGACTTAGGCTATGGTTCCCGTGGCGCAGGTGGCGTGATTCCACCCAACGCTACCCTAATTTTTGATGTGGAATTGCTTGATGTTAAATAAAGTCTGAAGTGTGAAGTATGAAGTCTAAAATTTTCAGACTTCATATTTCATAGTTAATAATTTGGTCTGGCTAGGTTTTTAAATTTGGTATATTGCGGGTCGAATAAGAGTTTTACTGTACCTGTTGGGCCGTTGCGGTGTTTTGCTACTATGACTTCAGCAATACCGCGATCGGGGGTATCTGGTGAATAATATTCATCGCGGTATAACATAATGACTAAATCCGCATCTTGTTCAATACTGCCGCTTTCTCTCAAATCAGATAACATTGGGCGTTTGTTGGTACGTGCTTCTACGCCGCGACTTAACTGTGATAATGCAATTATAGGTACAGATAACTCACGGGCTAAACCTTTGAGACTGCGCGTGATGCGAGATAATTCTTGTACGCGGTTATCGCCTGCGCCTTCCATTAATTGCAGGTAATCTATGATAATCAAGCCTAAATCTGCGCCTTGTTCGGCTTGCAATCTTCTGGCTTGCGATCGCATCTCGTTGACTGTTATATTCGGCGTATCATCAATGTAAAGTGGAATCTCGGAAAGCATACCAATTGCCCGACTTAACGGTTCCCACTGGGTTTGGCTAATACGTCCACTCCGCAGATAACCAGATTCAATTCCCGCTTCACTGGCTAATAGTCGCTGTACTAGCTGTTCTTTGGACATTTCTAAGCTAAAAACAGCAACTGGTAATTTATATAAAGCAGCGATATTATGACCTAAATTCAAACAAAAGGCTGTATTGTGAACACAGATATCGTTAGCAACAAAATTGTGTGTTTCAGGAATTGTTAAGTCATAAACTTGCTTATAACCTACTAACTCAATGGCTACAATTTCATCCCAATAGATATCACTAGTAGCTAACTTTTGTAGTTGTAAATTTTCTAAAGCAGTTGCTAAATTCCACAGCCGTTCTCTTTTTAAAGCACGTTTACCGACGTGCATATTTGTATAGTTTTGAATGCCAGCACGTTTGGCTAAACTTGCCCAAGATTCGTTACCTTTAGCTATTACTATCTGTTCCCAAATTTCACTAGGAATTAAGTCACAATTAGTTTGATATCGTTTTTGTGATATTGCTTCTGCCACTTTTTCTAAGGCTGCTTCTTTACCAAAAATCCCAATTTCCGAAATAAATGTTTTGATACTTTGGGCATCAGTAATATCTAATTGCCAAGCTTGTCTGCGAGTGTCTTGATATTTTACCGAACGTTTTTTCAGTCTGGCAATAATGCCAAATCGCAATAATAAATGTTGTATTTGTCTTGCTAGTTTTTCGCTAACAGAACAGTAACCTAATTGTGATTGACCGCTTGACAGTAAAGTTGCCCAACCATCTGTAGCAAACAGACGATTGAGAAACATAGCTATTTGCGATCGCTCTAATTGAAATACAATGGCTGGTACTGTTTTGCTATGGGCATTTTTCCCCCATAACCCTAACTCTTCTAACCAATTTGCTAAAGAATTTCGGCTGGCTTTGCTGATGCTAGTAAATCCATGAGGTGCAAATTCCTCTGGTTCAGTTTCGAGAAGTGTACACAGTTGTTTAAAAGTATCAAAATTTGGTACACACAGCCCTTGCTGCCAAATACTGAACAAAGATGGACTGACATTTAACTCACAACTCAATTGTCTAGCAGTTAAACTTTGAGATTGAACTAAAGTTTTTAAGCGTTGAGCAAACAACTGTCTTTGACTAGCAATAAATTCTAAATCACCTCGAACACAAAGTGATGGTGTGCGTTGTCCTTGGGAAGTCTCCCAGCGCACAGTTAAACCACCAAAATCAGCCACAGCTTGAGAAAATTCTGCTTGTAGTAACGGATTACTATTTGTAAATCTGGGATTGCTATTAGTTAAACCACCATCACCAATTAAATAGGCGAGTAATTTCACCTCACATTCACGCAGAGTTTTTGTCCCGAATACATCTATTTTGCGCGGTACAGCAATCTGATTTCCAACTTGCAGGTTTTCTAATCTTTGCCAGCCTTGAATGGTTAAGAAGGGATGGGTAATTGTGGTTTCAATGGTTCTTCCCAAACGAGTTGTCACCCGAAAAACAGGTTTAATACCGTCATCGACAAATGCAGATGGTTGGGTAAAGCTAAATTTCCAGTTATCATTTAACGTCAACAACGAGCCTTGGCGTTGTTTGTACAATTGTTCAATTGTTGTAATTTGTCCATCTGCCAAGACAATTTCCGCATCAAAGCTGAGGCATTTACCCATTGACGGCCTGCCAGCGACGATAATCAAATCAGAACGCTGAAAACCGCTAGTCATAGCATCTAAATCATAAAAGCCACAAGGAATCCCAGGTAAAGCGACACCTTGATGGCGTGTTTCAATATCTTGAAAAGTATTGACTAAAGTATCAGAAATATGCACTAAGCCTGACTGGGGTCGTTCTTGGGTGACACCAAAAACTTTCTGTTCTGCTTTGTCTAAAACTATGGGTAATTCGGTTTCTGTCTCGTAACCTAAATGAACAATTTCGTTACCAGCTTTAATTAACTGTCGCCGCAGGTATTTTTCCATGACTAAGCCTGCTAAAGCGTCGATGTTAACAGCAGAAACTGTCCTGTCTACGAGGGTGGCTAGTTTATTTCTCCCACCAATCCGCGCTAGTAAATCATTATCTGCTAACCAACTGGTAATAGAGAGTAAATCTGTGGGTTTACTTTGGGCGTGGAGGCGCAGGGCGGCTTGATAAATATCTTTATGGGCGCTAATGTAAAATGCTTCAGGAACTAAGCGATCGCTAACTCGCCCAATCGCTTCTGGATCTAGTAAAATTCCCCCCAAAATCGCTTCTTCTGCTTCAATATTTTGGGGTGGTAGGCGATCGCTACCATCGCCTTGAAAACTTAATTCTTCCGCCATATATAATTTTGGATGAGTAATTTAGGATATCACTTAAGTTAACCTTAGCTAAAACATAGGGAATTGCCTTTGTATCCTGTTTCTGAAGGTGTCTGTGCCGACAAAGGTGGGGTTTGGGGTTATATAACTGTACCATCCGGGTTGATGGCGATCGCCCCGTTGCTGGGGTTGCTTTGGATGGTCAGAGTACGATCGCCTGATCTTGTAGGTTGGGTGGAACGAAGTGGAACCCAACAAATGCCATAAAGAAAACTACAAAACTTTCAACTACCAAAATATCTCAATTCCAACGGTAAAATTCACGCCACAATTATTTTACCTGTTGCAATATTCTCTTAAAATATGATGATTTGGTGTTGGGTTACGGCGCAACATAGATTTAGTGTGTCTCTACAAATACCCTTGTGCGCCTGCACCCAACCTACAATAACTCAGGTCAAAATCTCAAAACATACTAACTAGCAACAACTTCAACATCGATTTGCGCTGTTACTTCTGAGTGCAACTTGATTTCAGCCTTGTAAGTACCCAGTTTGCCAATGTCGGGGATGGTAATACCACGACGGTCAACTTCTAGGTTAGCAGCTGCTTGAATTGCATCGGCAACATCTTGAGTGGTGACAGTACCGAAAATGGCTTCGTTTTCACCAACTTGCTTGGCAATTTTCAAACTGCCAACTTTTTCTAAAGCTGCTTTTTGTTCTAAGGCTTGTTGTTTGAGTTCCAATTGCCGTTGACGTTCTTGTTCACGACGGCGTTCTACTTGTTTGAGAATACCAGGAGTAGCACGGGTTGCCAAACTCTTGGGAATAAGGTAATTTCTAGCATAGCCAGGAGCAACTTCTACTAAGTCACCTAATTTGCCTAACTTGCTGACATCTTGAGTTAAAACTAACTGGACACGTTTCGCCATTGTTTTGTTGTTTTTCCTGTAAAATCTCAATAACTTGGGTTGCAGCCGGATAACCTACATGAGTGTAGCTGTATCCCAAGGGGCTTTGTCTATACCCTAAAGCTTACAGATCCTAGCGAAAGGCGGGGGGCGATCGCAACTGTTTCGCCGATCAAAAGTCAAAAATCATCAACAGCAATGTTAAATCTTACTTAAAAATTTTGTGAACTTGCTTTTTAATCGTCCGTAATGTTGTTTCCCACTGGCTTGGTCTGGCTGGGGCGGGAATTGCCGCAGGTGGTATGGCGGGATTTAAATTGCGGTAATATTCCCAAATATCCCAATAAGGACAACCTGGTTGAATGCGAATCCCCGCCCAGTGGAGATATTGCAGGGGTTGATTAACAGCCGGATCAATCAAAATGTTACCCTGCCGTTGAAATTGTGGACTACCTGCCCAATTTCCTGGTGCTTTTCCTGGGCGACGCACCACATTAAAACGGCGCGGAATCCGTTTGAGCAACATATAGTTGATAATTGGTTGGTCAGAAGTCTTTTCCGAAAAGTCGAAATAATCTGGATGGGCGGCACATTCAGCAAAGATTTCGTACAAATCTTGTTCAGAAATGAGGTTTTTCTTGGAAGCCCAAAAACCGCCATTGAAAATATCTTTGACTTCAGCCTCAGTAAATACTTGATCTGTTAACACTTTCTCGCTGAAGACGTTTTTAATGCCACCTGAATGTTGATAATCACAGCAAATAAAATCTGTATTTGCCAAGTAATTGAGATTATCAATAATCTTTTCAAAGACCACAATATCTGTATCAATGTACAAAAATTCATCGAACTGTCCGAACCAACAAGCCTGTTTCCGAAATTGATTAGGACGGGCAAAAAATTGACCACCGAAAGTTTCGTGTAATCTTCTAGAAAGACGGTCGATAAATTCTAAGTCTTCGTATAGCTGTACACCATAATATTGATTTAGTGTGGCAGCTATGTTGTGATAGTTATCATCATAAGGAATCATGACGATTGGTGTATTCGTATCATAAGTACGGATACTGTTGAGGAGTGCGATCGCATGATCTGTCACCTTATCATTGGCAATAATATAAATTCCGCGACTCATGTTCTCTACCTCAACCTGCTAATCCTAATTTTTTGAGAATCCGTTTACCTAAACTTGGTGGCGCGTTATGGGCTTTGAGTTTAGTTGTAAATTGTGGTCGCTCATTTGGTGCATACAAATAGCGATAATGTAAGAAAATATCTCTGTAGGGAAAATCTATATTTTCACCCGCACAGAGTTGATTAAATATTTTGGAAGACAAGCCAATATAATGCAGGTAAGTGAGTTTATTTCCCTTATCGTAGAGAATATGATCTTGATTTTGGAAATGTGAGGAAGTTACAGAACAACCAGTAGCTTGATCGCTAGGTAAATTCAGGGCAAAATTGTAAATAGAAGTATTGGTTTTCATCCGCATATAGTTCAGAACGGACTGGTTAGGCGCACCCATGTATAATACTTCCGAGTCACCTTGATTTAATTGTTCTAATATCCATTCTCTTTGTTCTGCGGGAAATACACCGCGTTTAGAAGCATAGAAACCAGAACAGAAAATTTCCGATTCTATGCGCTCTTTACTAAACACTTCATAGAGCTTAGACGAAGACACATTATATATATGCGTCGGGTCTTTATACTGAAAGTCGTAGACAACAAAATCGTAATTATCTAACTTCTCAAAGACAAAATCTAAGGGCTGCATGACTAAGGTATCAGCATCCAAATAAATGAACTTTTCAAAGTAACTATTGGAGTCAAAAGCGCAATAACGACGATTTTCACCCACTCGATAAAACTTTTTAATACCTTTGGTTTGCCAAGTTTCAATGGCTGTCGGGTGAGATTGCCAAACACGATGGGAAAATTCTTCCCATCTCGCAAAAATTTCTGGATCTTCTAATAGGGTGACATTTTTTCTCGCTGCAACTTCAGCCCGAACTAAATCTACCTGATCGTTATAAGCAATAACGCATACCGGCACATCGCCAGCATTAACTTCGATGCTATTGAGTAAGGCTACAAGTTGGTTGTAGACATAATCATTAGCCAAAGTATAAATGCCATTTGTCATAAGTTTTATCCGTTATTTTTCACAAACTTTGCTAACCAATTGAGCAGATTTAATTCATGTAAAATTATTTGACGAGCTTCGGCGATCGCATCTTTGGCTGCATACCAAGCATCAGGCGTAGCAGTGACTTCTTGAATGTAAGCGATGCCTTTTTCATCTAAGCTGGGTAATCTTAAAAAACTCCCAGGTGGTAATAATTTATCCGCAGCCGGGCCGCCATAGTATATTGGCAAACACCAAGCTAGTAGAGCATCCCAAAGTTTTTCACTTACATACCAATTATTATCTGCATAATTTTCAATTGCCAGATTGTAATAATACGGAGCCATACCATACCATTTATTACCAAGCTCTCCCCGCGATTTTGCTGTTGCTGGCAAGTCACGTCCATACAAATCAAATTTAATTTCACTCGCCTGCATGGAATGTAAAAAGCTTAAACGCTGGCGATGATTAGCAGTCCGGTTAATTCCAGAAGTAATCCAACTACAGGGAGCAACTTTTTCTGGAGGCGGCATTTCGTTTAAATCTTTAAATGAATTGCTGTGATACCAAATAGCTGGCATATATTCTGGAACTGGGGCAAAATCATCAGGGCCAGAGATATAACCGCAATATTGTTGTGCTATTTGATAAGCTTTTTTGTGTTTTTCTACTACTTCATCTAAGGGTGGTTCTCGCATCAGGTAGATGACTCTTTCTTTATTCACTCCCCGTAGCAAAGAATTGATATTTATTTCTGTTTTTTTTGGTTTTTGACGCAGTTTATCCAATAAAGATTGTTTTTGGGGTGTATGGGGAAAATCAAACTGATACATTAATAAAAAATCAGGTTGACTAGCTAAAGCCTGGATTTGAATATTTTCCCAAATCCCAAAAAAATGTGGTGTTTGTTGCCACAGCCAATCGCCTCTAGTTTTCAGAGCGCCATAGCTGCTAATCATACCAACAGTTTTGATATTCATCTGACAATTTTAGATTTTGGATTTTAGATTTTCGATTGGTTATACCAATTCACGAAATTATTGATACAAATAGCTTCCTCTGCCCCTCTGCTCCCTCTGCCTCCTCTGCTTGCCTATCTGTATCATTTTTTAAGTGAAATGGTATTAAGGGTTGATTGGTAAGCTTTTTAGCCATCCATCTGTCGCAATCATTTTTCAATTTTGTATGACGCACAATGATGAAAAACTTAGACGCGCAAGCGGCTTACAGCAGGGTATCGCAAAAGTTGCATAGACACGAAGTTATATGAGTTTGAGAGAGTTCTTGCGTAAGTCCTAATTAAGTCATCATGGGCGGCAGAAAACGCTCCTCAACGTAACTGAGGATTTTGGCAGCCCGATTTTCCCAAGAAAACTGTTTGACAAATTCCAAAATTTCTGGATAACCATCAGCTTTTTTAGGATGAGTTTCTAAAACCTTTTGCAGGGCGGCGGCAAATTGATGTGGATTATCTGGTTCACACCAAGCCGCGATCGCTGGCGTATTTTTGAACTCTTCTAATGAGATAATTTCTGTAGCAACAATGGGGTTTCCCGAAGCTAGATAATCAAAGAGTTTCAAGGGAGAAGTAAAAGTAGATGCTGGCCCAGAACAATGGGGATGAGCTAAAACATCAGCAGCCTGTAATAAAGAAGCTAGTTCATTATGGAGAACATAACCCAAGAAGGTGATATTATCTACCTGTTGAGATTGGGCTAATTTTTGATAATGCTCAACTTCTTTTGCTTCACCACCTGCACAGACAAACTGGACATTAGGCATTTGTTTAGCAACATCAATTAAAATATCAATGCCTTTAAATTTCCTTAATGCTCCTGCATAAACTACCAATTGCGATCGCTGATTTTGCAATAATTTTTGCCTCCATTCTGCTGCTTTTTCGGGCTGTCTCTGCATAAATAAACGATTAAATCCATTATGGATTTTAATCAATTTTTCCGGTGGCATACCATGTTGAATCATACTTTCGCGGACTGTATCTGCAACTGTCACAGCAACTTGAAACAAAGGATGATTTACTATTTCTGGCTCAAATTGCTTATCTTCATGGTGATGATGCTCATAAATTGCCGGAATCCCATATTTTATTGCGGCTTTGATAAAATTCCAATTCCAAGCATGAACAATTTTCGTAGTTGCTCGGATATAAAATGGAAAATAATACTTGGTGGCGACAGTGTTAGAGTTAGTGAATTTAGTTTTCCAGTGATCAATAGGCCAAGGCATTGGTAGCCTTATTACTTGTAATTTATCTTGGAAATTATAATATTTAATAACACTTTCTGGTGGTTTTTGTGGTTGGCAAGGACGCAACAAATGAATCAGATTAATTGCTTGCAATCCTTGCTGAGGATAAATCAAAACTGTCGGACAACCTAAGTTAGCTGCTCCATTGGCGGCGTTAGCAGCCTGTACACTAGAAGCTGTAGGTTCAGGCAATTTTTCCAGAAAAAAGAAGTTATAGTTTTTTGGCAAAATTTTTGTTTTCATAATGGTTAGATTTTGTCTTCAAGTTTTTCTATTTGAGCTATGATTTCTTGCATAATTGTTAGTATTCATGCGAAAATTTATCGGTAAGCAATTGATTTTATGGAGAATCCCAACCTAGTAGACTGTGTAACTTGGAAATCATATTGTTACGAATTAGCTAAAGTATTTAATATTTGAGAGTAGTACCAATGATTACGTTCTCGATATTCATTAAGGCTTTCAGGGTAAGCTTTGCAGTCTTTTAGATAATTCTGCCAATCATCCGTTTTGCAAAAAAATTTATTTTTATAATACAACTCAAAAAAAGTTTTACCAAATAGTGAAAACTTAATTTTTTGTTGTAGCCACTTTTGTACAGGCAAGATTGCAGGAGTATGTTTGAGTGTGTAAAACTTACTACTAAATGGAAAACATAAAACTTTTCTTCCCAGTAAAGTCCCCCAATATGCTCCGTGATAAGAACTTGTTAATATGGTTTCACCAGAACCCAAAAAATCTAAAATTTCCTCAATATTTTGATTATTATTAGTCATTTTGGGAAAATCCCGAATCTTTATTTGGAATTTTTTATGAGAAAAAACTACAAATTCATGTTTGATCTCTCTTTTTTTGTCGAAAGCTGGGTGCATACAACTAGCACAAGGAACCCAATTATATTTATTGACGAAATCTCGAACGCCAATTAAATCAAAGTTTTCCAGATATTGAGAATAGTTAAAGTTCTGTAATTCTGCGAGTGTATAAGAATTACCGTAGAGTTGCTGACCAATACCCCAAGCGATTAATTTTGTACCTGCTTGAGATTCAACAAGCTTTGAAAATGATTGCAAAAATGGAGAATATAGTAGTCCACCTCCACCTACAATAATGTGTTTATCTCTTGCATCTTCAAGGTTGATGGTTCTGATATCAGCTTGCTCAACAGTATATCCAGGAAAATTAAAATATTTTGTAGGAACAGAAAATAAATCTCCTATGTTGGTTGAATCAATGACATGGTAATTGATAATTGATTTCATACAAGCACTCATTTAAGAACTAAAACTAGCATTAAATTATCTCTAATTTACCTAATTGATATAAAAACCAACATAGCTATAGTGTTAACTCAACTTTGTGATTTAAATAATCGTTGACAACTTCATTAATCTCCGACATGAATTTCTGAGTGGAGAATAAATTTTTTTGATTGTTTAAAGATTCAATCAGCTTGTTTTGTTTATCTGAATTACTTAAAACTTCAATGATTTTTTCTACAGCTTCTTCTTCTGTATTGAAAAATAATTCTTCATTATGCTGACCAATGATTTCAATTTGCCCACCTTCACTTTTCACAAAGGGAATAGCACCAGCTTTCACCATTTCTGCAATCGATATACCAAAAGGTTCTTTCTTAAAGTGAATTCCATACTTGCATTTAGAAAGAATTTTGACATATTCTTTATAAGGCAAATCTTTATGTACAGTTATCCATGATGAGTTTTCAGACACTAATTTTTTCATTAAATTCGTGTACTGCCATTCATAAATACCCCCTCCTCCACCAGTGATGTGAAGTTTAATATCAAAACCTCGTTCACGAACTAGCCGGAGAATTTTAATTACTTTATGTGGTTCTTTCGCTTTAACAATTCTACCGCTACAAATGAATGCTTCTTCTTTTTCATTCCATGCTAGATTCGGTACATCAATGACAACAGGAGGATACACCACCCTGGCATCAATACCATAGATTTTTTTAGTAATATCTGCAACACAATAAGAATTTACTATAGAAATATTTTTTAAAATTTGCTCTTCAGAGAAATTAGATATTTTTCGATGGATTTTTTTACCCTCAAGAACTTTAATCCAATGAATATACTGAATACCAACTTGACCCATATCCATTGCATTATATGCAGATAAAACTAAGTCATATTGCTGACTATGCTGTTTAAAAAAGCGGATTAGAAGATGAAAAAAAGCCATTCTAATATCTTTGCTATTAGCCATCATGAAGTAGCAAAGTTTGGTGATAGGTGCAGGAAGAAGATTTTTAATTTTAATGTCTTCATTTAATAAACTAGTTCCATACATCGAATTTAATCGATCAAGTTCAATTTTTCCAAGGGTAAATAAAGTTAAATCATATTTATCTTTTAATGCTTGAATAATCCATAGCCCTACTGCTTCAGCACCACCACCCATAAAATATGGGTAGTACACAGCTATTTTTTTCATAAATTAATACTCTGACAGATAATAGTTAATATTATCCAGTATAAAAATAAGCGTCAAGGTAGCGAACACCTAATAATTCATATGTAAGAATCAGTTTCGATTTACAAGTATAAATTAACAACTTTACTGTTTACTTTTTAATCTCAGAGATGATTTATAAAGTAAATCTCAAGTAGTGGCGTGTCAATCCTAAAGTAGTGCAAAAATTAGTTCTTGGTTTGTGGGCATCTTGTCCACACTGAACGAGCTTCTAGCCCATCCTACAAGATAATTTTAATGCAACATTTTAGTATAGACAGTCCAATACCAGAATTTTATTTTTACTTGATTAATAAACTATAAAGCCTTTTATTTTATAATTTTATTTTTTCTATTAACTCGACCTTATCTAATAAATAAATAGCCAAATTATAAGATTCAGTAATTAATTTGTTTTGTTCTTCATTATTATCTACTAAACCATCTGTAAGTAAAACTAAATCACTCAGAATATTATTTATTTGGGTTGGAAATTGCTCAAATTTTTGCATCAAATCAATATCATTTTTATCGTTACTATTTTTTTGTGCTACCAATGAAGATGAATGTAAAGTAATTTGTAATCTGATAGTTTCTTCAAAAATCTCAATGTGAATCATAATTTTTAATGCAGACTTGTATGCTTCATTTAAGAGTTCTTGACGTTCTTGAGCATCATCTATCAGTCCATCCATTAACAATCTTAAACAACCAATCATAGAATTTAGTCGCGTCCTAATCTCATAGGAGACACGAATAAAAGCTAGATTAGATTGTTTTGAGGTTTCTTCCTGTTCACCAAATTGCATTGAATAGAGACGTGAATAGTAACCACCTTGTTGTAAAAGTTCTTCATGGGTTCCTAATTCCACTACACGTCCTTGATCGAATACAGCAATTTGTTCAGCTTTTTGTACGGTAGAAAGGCGGTGTGCAATCACTAAAGTTGTGCGATCGCGGCTGAGTTCCTCTATAGCACCTTGTACCAAACGTTCAGAAACGGTATCTAATGCACTTGTTGCTTCGTCTAAAATCAAAATTTCAGGATTTTGCAGCAAAGCACGAGCTATAGCTAGACGTTGGCGCTGTCCACCAGATAACATCACACCGCGATCGCCTACCATAGTTTCAAATTCTTGGGGTAACTTACAGATAAACTCGTAGGCGTTAGCACGTTTACTTGCTATGAGAATTTCTTCATCGCTGGCATCTGGTTTACCGTAGGCGATATTATTTTTGATTGAGTTATTAAACAGAAAAGTATCTTGACTAACGATACCCATTGCTTTTCGTAAAGATTGTATATCAAATTGACGCAAGTCAACCCCATCGATAGTAATACAACCAGATATAGGGTCATAAAATCTCGGTAATAAATCAGCTAAAGTTGATTTACCTGCACCGGAAGTACCTACCAAAGCTAAAGTTGTACCTTTTGGTAAGTATAAATCTACATCTTTTAATACCAACTTTTCATGTTGGGGATAAGCAAAAGATATCTGATTAAAATGTATGCCTTTCTCTATTTTTGTGTATATCTCTTTACCATTGAGCATGAAAGGCTTATTGTCACGTCGTAAAAAGTCAGCAACAATATCTACACTAGTAGAATTATTAGCAAAACTACTACGGAGAGTATTTAACTGTGACACAAAAGGTAGTAGTCTAAGCAGCACTAATAAATATGTAAGTAAAACTGTTGATAATGAAGCTAGTTGATCTGCAAATAATGCTCTTCCTATAAGTATAATTATTAATAAAGATATCACTCCAGCAACTTCGCTGCTTGGTGCAATGATTTCGGAATTAATTTGAGATTTAAATTCAGCTTTTTCCCGCTCAATAATTAGTGTATTAATTTTGTTATATGTTCTTTCTTCATTGGCAGTTGCCTTTACTAAACGAATACCGCTTAAAGTTTCGATTAAAGTATTTGTTAATTTTTTTGATATTTCAGATAGCAATTTTCCAAAACTTTTTGATCTCGAAATTGCATACTGATTGATTAATGTAATAAAAGCTAGTAAAGCTGTTGTACAAATTGTCAATTGCCAAGAAATTGATAATAATAAAAATATAAATACTAAAATTGTAATTCCAATAATTAATAATTTAATTAAATTATTCAGCGAATTTGCAGCACGGGGAATTTCTGAATTCAGACTATTCATTAAATCACCAAGTTTAGCCTTGGTATAATAATTAATATCAACATCTAGCAATATTTTTACACCAGCTTTTCGCATATCTGATATTAATATGCGGGATACAGAACTGGAGGATAAACTACTAGCGTATGCAGCAGCATTTTTTAAAAAAATTGTGCATATAATTACCCCTGCCATTACTAAATTACGGTAATTCTCCGGGACAGTGTTAAAAGGTAACATGATACCTTTAATAATAGGTGGTGCATTAGTTAAATCTATATCTTGACCTACAATTCTTAGAATTATAGGCACTAGCATTGCTGTGCCTATACCATTAAATAATGCTCCAGAAAATCCCAACATTATTGTTAAGACAATTCTGTAGGGGTAAGGTTTAGTGAAGTTTATTAATTGCTTAATATTAGTCATTAACTTATTATTAAAATATTCAAATATTTGATAAAATATGTTTTATATAAAATCAGAAAAGATTTGCGATAAAATTTTAACCATAGTATCAAGGCTATAATATTCAATACATCTTTTTCTAGCCATCTTTCCTTTTTCATTAGCATCATCTAAATGCAGAAATATTTCTTGAATTTTTTCAGCTATTTGTTCAGGACAACTAGATTCAACTAAGTAACCGTTTTCTCCTAAAATTTCGGGAATATCCCCGACCTTAGTCGCCAATATTGGTTTTGCCATTGCCATCCCATCTGTCAATTTCAATGGAAATTGAGCTAGAGCAGCTGGCGTATTTCTCTGCGGGACAACTATAACGTGAGCTGCGGCAACAATTTTAGGCATTTGGCTAGAAGGATATGTGGGTAACTTAATAATCCAACGCCCCCATTTTTCCATAAGTTGAGCATCATAATCATCATAGGGACTACCGCCAACAATTACTAGCTTTAAATCAGGCTCATTCAATTTTTCTAATGCTATCAATACATCTTCAACACCTTTGTATGGTCTAGGCGCACCAGGAAACATTAATACTCGATAGCCAGAAAGTCCATAAAGCGCCCTACTTTCTTCAGGATCATAAAGATTAGGATTAAACAGATTTGTATCTTTTCCATTGGGCAAGTAAACACCGCCAAATCGCTCTCTTAAAAATTGAGTATGAACTGTAATCACATCGGCTTTATTTGCCATACCTTCCACTGTCTTTAAATAGAGCGGATGATCTGGATATCTTAATGCACCATCTTTTTTAAGAACATCTCGTAAAAACTGCTTGGCTGGAGGGCGATATTGCCATTTTTCACCTCCATGCCAACTTAATTCCCAATCATCTATATCTAAAATTACTGGTCGATGATTACTTAATTTTTGCAGCAAAGCTAAACCGAAAGTGGTGGGCTTAGGTCGCATAGCATAAATAATATCACCATCTAGTTTTTTTAGAAGTTGATATGCTGATTGAATAAATTGTGGATATTTATAACCAATAATCTGACTAACTAAAATTTCCGATTGAGATATTACTGCTGGCTCATCACCAAAATTAAATCCGATAATTTCTACTTGATGATCAAGTTTTTGCAGTGCTTGAGCTAATAAAAAAGAACGAACACCTCCGCCTCCCCATCTTCCTGCTCCAGCACCTGAGAGGTCACTGACAAGAATTGAGATTTTTAATTTATTTTTGCTTGGTTGCTTACTCACAATATCTTATATTTGTAATCTTTGTCAGCGAAATATGAAATGAGCAATGCTCTGCTAAACCAGAGGCTACCAGTTCATAAATTTTAACTGCCCTGTTTGAATTTCGTCTAGTATACGGTTAATCTGGCGGCGTACTCTATCGCTGAATTGACCATTTGCAAATACATGAGAAAGCAGCAATGTATGGTCTTGGCGGCTCATCTTTCCTGACGAAATGATTTTATCTACGATTTTTTTAATAGCAATTTCTGATTGACTATCAACATTAATGTAGATAGACGGGTGATCGCTCATTATTTCTCCTGAAAAATCCAAAAAATTACGGGTGTATTTGTTCACTGAAGTATAGGTAAATGCACCCCAGCTCAAGATTAATTTCGGTAGTCAATAGCAAATATGTACACCCGTTGATAACGGTCTTTTTAGCGATTTTTAGAACTAAAAAGAATACAATCAATCTAACTTCGGACTTACTGATACTCCCAGAGGATTTTTACTGAGAAAAATCATAGTTTTTTAGGAGTTTTTACGATGTTTTCAGTATAAGCACGGTTGTAGATGAATATAGCTCATGCAATTTAACCGCTAGAATAAATAAAACCACAAGGTTACAGTATCTCAAAAAGTACCAAGAATTAATTATTTCAGGGAGTTAAGAGGAAATGCGGGTATTCCGTCTTGAGGCACTCTCAGATAACTACATATTCTTACTGCACAATAGTCAAGAAAATATTGCCGCAGTTGTCGATCCAGCCGAGGCCGAACCAGTGCTGTACAAACTTGCAGAACTGAATGCTGAGTTAGTCGCTATTTTCAACACTCACCATCATCATGATCATGTCGGTGGCAATCAACAGTTAATGCAACGCTTCCTGAAACTCACAGTCTATGGTGGGGCTGAGGATAAAGGGAGGATTCCTGGACAGCAGATATTTCTGCAACAAGGCGATCGCGTTTTGTTTGGCGATCGCACTGCGGAAGTCATCTTTGTTCCCGGCCATACTCGCGCCCATATTGCTTATTACTTTCCGCCCCAAACAGCAGACGAACCGGGAGAATTATTTTGTGGGGATACTTTATTTGCTGGTGGTTGTGGTCGCTTGTTTGAAGGCACACCTACACAAATGGTCTCATCTTTAGAAAAAATTCGTTCCCTACCAGATAATACCCGTGTCTGGTGCGCCCACGAATATACCTTAAAAAATTTACAATTTGCCTTGACTGTAGATGGTGAGAATACTGACTTACAACAACGCTACGCAGAAGTAAAAACTTTTCGCGATCAAGGTAAAGCCACCGTCCCCTCTCTGCTGGGAGTAGAAAAGCGTACCAATCCTTTTTTGCGTTGCGAACAACCATCCCTACAAACAGCCGCCAAAAGTAACGATGCAGTGCAAACATTCGCCCGCATTCGCGGAATGAAAGATCAGTTTTAACTAGTAGTCATTAACTCTTCTCCCTTGTCTCCCTTGTCCGCCTTCCCTTATCTCCCTTGTCCCCCCTTCCCCCCTTCTTCCCCACTTCCTATGTCTTACGCTTCCGCCTTTAGTCCCAACTACGCTACTGCACGATATCGGTTTTGTGCGGCGGTGCAGGCTTTGGGTTGTCAATTAGAAACTTATTCCATTGACCAAACAGGCCCGGATGAGGAAGACTTAACTATCGATGTGGCAATATTAGGAGACGTTCAACCTGAGCAAATTTTGGTTGTTTCTAGTGGCTTGCATGGGGTGGAGGGTTTTTTTGGTTCGGCTGTTCAATGTGCTTTGTTAGAAGAACGTCTGATTGGTTGGTGTCCCAGTTCCAGAACGGCTTTAGTATTGTTACACGCTTTAAATCCTTATGGGTTTGCTTGGGGAAGGCGTGGGAATGAAGAAAATATCGACCTGAACCGTAATTTTCTGCTACCGCATGAGGAATATACAGGTAGTCCAGAAAAGTACGGGGAATTGAATAGCTTCTTTAACCCAACTTCACCACCTTCGCCTTTTGAACCGTTTTTTATCAAAGCGATCGCTACTATTTTCCGTTACGGCATTGACTCTCTAATTAATACTTTACCTGTAGGACAATACGATTTTCCCCAAGGGTTATTTTTTGGGGGACACAGGCCAGCTAAAACATATCAAATCTTAGCGGACAATCTTCTCCGATGGATTGGTAATGCCAAAAACGTTCTGCATATTGATTTACACACTGGTTTGGGTAAAAAGGGGACTTATAAACTTTTTATTGATGATCCCCCAGATTCAGCATCAGCCCAATGGTTAATCGAAAAGTTTGGTGCTGATGTTGTAGAAACCTACCAACCAGACGGGAAGATTTATAAAATTCGCGGGGGTTTAGGAACTTGGTGTCAAGCGATGTTTCCCCAGTGTGATTACAAATTTCTCACGGCAGAATTTGGGACTTACCCAGTTATCCAAGTTGTTGAAGCATTACGGGCAGAAAATCGTGCTTATCTTTATTCTCCACCAGAACACCCTTCTCGAATATGGACGCGCCAACGACTAGAAGAAGTGTTTGCACCCGCAGATATGACTTGGCGGAATACGGTGGTGTGCAAAGGTCTTGATTTAATCGAAAAAGCAATTGAGGTTTGCTTTCCTACAGAAATAATTTAAAACTCTGCGTACTTGAAACTCGCAATATCATAAATATAAAAGATATTTTTGATGCGTTCAAGGAAGCACTCATGGCAGATATTGGCTTGACTCATATTGCACTTGGAGTAACCGACATTAATAAAAGCATTACTTTTTATCAGAAGTATGCTGGTATGAAAGTGGTACATCGCCGCACTGATGAAACTAGTAATTTTGAAGTTGCTTGGATTAGTGATTTAACTCGACCATTTGTGATTGTGCTACTGCAATTAGATAAATCACAATGCCAACCTTCATCGGGATTTCATATTGGCGTAGCTTGTAAAAGCCGTGAAGAAGTAGATTATCTGTGTCAGCAAGCAAAATCAGAAGGTTTATTAAAAGAAGGGCCGCATGACTATGGTGCGCCTGTGGGTTATTGGGCTTTTATCCGTGACCCTGATGGTTATCAACTTGAGGTTGCTTATGGTCAAGAAGTTAATTTTACAATCGCCCAAGCACAGCAACAAAAATAAGAATTAGGTGAGCATTCAGGAGTCAGAAGTGTTAAAAAATTAGGAGAAATATTTGATATATCAGTTTTATATGCTCAAAAAAATCCAACAAATTCAAGCTATTTGGGCTGACAAAAACTCAGGTAATTTAGGCGATTTTGCTATTCTTAAGTCTGATATTTTTGGTGCAGAAATTAACCAAAAAATTGCTACTAAATTACAATCAGTAGTCGGCTATTATCCTCCAATTAATCTAGAGCAATTAAGTCAATATCCTCCAGGTTCTTTTGGTCGAGAATATGCCGAACACATGCAAGCTAATCATCTTCAACCACTCAACATTAGTTCCGGACTAGATGATGTGGCAAAACGTAATGTATTTGCTTTGCGCTATGTTGTCACCCACGATATTTTCCATGTATTACTTGGCTTTGATACTACCTACGCCGGAGAAATTGGTGTGTTAGCCTTCGCGGCTGCACAAAATTATAGTAATTCTCTAAAAATCAGCTTATGGTTAGCAAAGTTTCTCTATCCAATTCTGGCACCTCAACAAATTAGAGAAATTTTCGCTAACTTAAAAAAAGGAAAAGAATTAGGAAAAACCGCAGATTTTCTTCTAGCCTATCGCTTTGAAGAACATTGGTTAGAACCCATTGATGAATTGCGAAAAAATCTAGGAATACCAGTAGTTTTGATAAAACAACAAACCTAATTATTAGCACTACATCAGCATCAAATTCTGCATTATTTTGCGCTTACTTCATACTCCTCTGCGTTACTAACTTCCTAACTAGGAGCATAACAAATGATTACTCTTCAAGAAAATTCTCAAACCAGTTATCAACTACCACCACAGGTAATTGAGCCTGCATGGTATCAGACAGCAAGGGCGATTCTCCAACCACTTGAAAATCTAGACTGGCATCAGAAAAAATATGGAGATATTTTTATTTCTAGATTTTTAGGATTGCCCTCACAAGTTATTATTAGTCATCCGCAAGCAATTCAAGAACTGTTTACGGCTGATGCTAAGTTATTTGAAACTGGCTCAGGGGGTAAAATTGTTCAACCTTTATTGGGTAGCAATTCCTTGGTTTTACTAGATGGTGATCGCCACTTACAACAGCGTAAACTTTTAATGCCGCCTTTTCATGGGGAAAGGATGAAAGCCTATGGTAATTTGATTTGTGAAATTGCAACTCAAGCCACAAGTCAATGGCAAATTGGACAAGTATTTCTCGCTCGTCCGAGTATGCAAGAAATTTCTTTGAAGGTGATTTTACGTGCTGTTTTTGGACTAACAGAAGGCGAACGTTACCAACAAATTCAACGCATTTTAATTGAAATGTTGGATACTTTTAATCAACCTTTAAGTGTTGTTTTCTTATTTTTCCCATCATTACAAAAAGATTTAGGCGCTTGGAGTCCTTGGGGTAAATTTATTCGCCGCAGACAGCAGCTTGATGAGCTAATTTATCAAGAAATTCGAGAACGTCGTCAGCAACCAGAATCCCAAGGTGAAGATATCTTCAGTTTGCTTTTGTCGGCACGCGATGATAATAATCAACCCATGAGTGATGTAGAATTACGTGATGAGTTGATGACTATGTTGTTTGCTGGCCATGAAACTACTGCGATCGCATTAGCTTGGGCTTTATATTGGATTCATTATCAACCAGAAGTCCTCGAAAAACTGCTGCAAGAACTCAACTCTATTGATATTGCAAATGCAGACCCCACAACTATCGCGCAACTACCATATCTCAATGCTGTCTGTTCCGAGACACTGCGAATTTATCCAATTGTTTTCTTTTGTTTGCCGCGGATTTTACAAGCTCCGATGCAATTGATGGGTTACGATTTACCCAAAGGCATGACAATCTCTGCTTGTATTTATTCAACTCATCATCGTCCAGATATTTACCCCGAACCTGAACGTTTTCGACCAGAACGTTTTCTCGAACGCCAATTTTCTCCTTATGAATTTTTGCCTTTTGGTGGTGGAAATCGTCGCTGCTTAGGTATGGCGTTTGCTTTATTTGAAATGAAATTAGTGCTGGCGACTATCATCTCTCACTACTCATTAGAACTGTTAGAAAAAGCTCCCCTCAAACCTGTACGTCGTGGCATAGTATTCACACCTGCTGGTGGTGTGCGTTTAATGGTGAAGCATAAGTTTTAAATTGTCAGAATTTGGGAGTCAGAATGTTAGAAATGTTAATTTAAGCTTCTTCTAGTACTTTTATGGGTATGCTAATCACAAACTCAGTTCCTTCTCCTGGTGTCGAAACACAATGTAATTCTCCACGGTGTTTTTTGACAATAATTTGATAGCTAATAGATAAGCCCATACCTGTACCTTTGCCTACAGGTTTGGTGGTAAAGAAGGGGTCAAAGATGCGATCGCGGATTTTGGCGTTGATTCCGGGGCCATTGTCTGTAATACTAATTTTGATGCGATCGCTTGCTTGTAGTTGAGTACGAATCTGAATTTGTGGGTGAGCTATAGCAATTTCTTCTAAAGCATCAATGGCATTGGTTAACAGGCTCATAAATACCTGATTCATCTGTCCAGGATGACACATGACCTGTGGCAAATCACCATACTCTTTAATCACTTCAATTCCAGTAGATTCTGGTTGAGATTTCAAGCGATTTTGCAACAGTAACAAGGCATTATCAATACCTTCGTGAATATTCACCAATTTCATACCTTCTTCGTCAACTCGTGAGAAATTGCGTAAAGATAAAACAATCTGGCGAATACGCTCGGCTCCAGTATTCATCGAGTCGAGAACTTTAGGCAAATCATGGCGGATAAAATCTAAATCAATGGCATAAATTTCTTGGTGAGCTTCTGGTGTTCGGGGGGAAAATTGCTGTTGATAAATTTCAATTAAATGTAATAAATCCTGAACATAATCATTGGCATATTTCAGATTGCCATAAATGAAATTCACCGGGTTATTGATTTCGTGGGCAATACCCGCTACCAATTGTCCCAAACTCGACATTTTTTCTGATTGAATGAGTTGAGACTGGGTTTGTTGCAGTTGTCGCAAGGCCTCTTCTAACTGCTGAGTTTTGGTGCGAAACTTAGTTTCTGATTTTCTTAAAGCTTTTTCTATCCGCTGTCTGCGGATTTCTTCGCGTTTGCGGACTGTGATATCGTGACAAATACCCAAAAAGTAGATAATACTACCACTGGCATCTTTTATGGCTGATAAGTAGCAACTGTGCCATCGCCATGTACCATTTTTATGTTTAACACGATATTCAATCGCGTCTTGCTGTTCACCTGTAATTAAAGCTTTGGTGAAATAATCTGTACAAGCTGATAAATCTTTGGGATGTAAAAAAGCAGCAAATGGCTGACCTTCAACTTCTGACACCTCATGCCCTAAATTTTCACTCCAGTTAGGAGACACGTAAGAAAATAAACCATCAGGAGTGAGGGCTGAAATAATATTGTTGGCATTTTCTACAATAGTCCGAAAATGATCACCACATTCTAAAAAAGCTTCTTGGACTATGTGAGTAATATCGCGCAACAACACAATAATTTCGGTTGATTCTACGGGCAGTAATTGAGCTTCACAATGGGCTTTATTGTTGCCTACATACAAACTATATGCAAAACTAACTACAGATTGTGTTTGCCGAACTTGATTGATGGCTTGATGAAAGCGAATAGCCACAGATGCTGGGAAGCACTCTAATAATTGCTTACCTGGAGTAATTTTTGCTTGGTTAATAAAATTAAAAGTCTTATTTGCTTGATGTTCTAATATAATGCCTTGGGTATCAATGCGAAAGTAGATATCTGCAAGCTTTTGTAAAATTGCCTGCACTTGATAATTTGACTGATTAGCGGTTTTCGCTTCTAGCTCATGATTAGCGCCGGCTCGTGTTATATTAATTAACTTGCGATCGCTCGTATTTTTTTTATTGCGCTTCGGCACTACTTTCGCGCTTTCATCTTTATTATTTAACTTCTGCACCCTTTCAGAGAACACTTTTACCTGCCTAGTTATGCGGAGATTTATATTATAGAAAACTCGTCAAAAACTATATTTAGTTGTCGATAAAATAATGATTTTAGAATTTTATAAACTGCACTGAAACCATCAATCCTAGCCGATATTAATGTTATTGACTATCACCTCAGCAAAACATCTATCTTGAGAATGGTCATCAAGTTGATTAAATAAAATTTTGAGTAAATAAAATCTATCATAGTTTTTGGGCAGCAAAATCAATTATGCTTAAACTTTTAAGTATTAAAATTGAAATTTGTATGAAAATAAGCCAAGAATCAGAATAGCTGATACTTGATGCTAAAGATTTACAGAAATTAAAGGTTTTTGATATTGATAATTACAATGGGTAACTTTTAACTACCTCAATATACAAGTTTCCTAGAATACATAGCTTTTTCTCACCAGTCAAATCAAAATCACCTGCTATGCAACTGCTGTTAATCTACTCTATATCTTAACCTCACCCAACAGATTTAATTTTTAGAAATAATATTTTTAATCATTTACTTAATAAATTTTATACCATTGATACAAAAAATCTCCGTAGAAGTTAATCCCAACTTGATTTTTGCCATAATTCTATGAACCATTTTTAAAACACAAAAATTATCAAAAAGTGATTTTGCTAAAGTGCAAAGTTGTGCATCCAGACTCATATATCTGAGAATCTAGGTTACAAAGTTAAATTTTGGTTAAAAATTACTGGAATTGAGTTTTTACATAGAATAAATATCTATTTGCTTGAGAAATGTTATACCTGAATGCTACCCAATTCCCAATCAATGTAGGCATCCGGTTTGATTTCCAAATTTACTTGTGTTGACATCAATCAGATATGACTCACTAAAATCCGAAACAACATAACATCTGCTATCAACTTTTATGTTATAAAACTCACATAAATTTTATTTTTAAAGGTAACTATTCTATGGAACTAGAAAGACTCGCATATTTTAAAGAATACGGTGAATTTATACTGCAAAAAATTAACTCTGTCCCGCAGTATCCTTCTCAACAAGAAGACTGGGTTCCCGCCAGTTTAGATGAATGTCTGGCGCGTCTGCGAGAAACTGCGGAAAAAACCATAGAACTTGCCACCTCACCAGTCAAAATTGGCGTGATGGGAGAATTTAGTAGTGGTAAAACCTTACTTTTGGGCAGTTTAATTGGCTATGCCGATGCTTTACCAGTTAACGAAAACCCAACTACGGGGAATGTTACAGCCATTCACCTCGTCGCCCAAGATGAATTTGCCACAACCCAAGTCGGCAATTTTACGGTAGAGTATCTTTCCCATGAAGGGGTGAAAGAGTGTTTGCGGTTTATGTTAGCAGAAGCGAGTCGCCGTTCCGCCGCCGCCGGACTTGTACCTGTACAACTCGCGCAGTTAAACTCTGGTAAAGAAATTCTGGCTTGGTGTGAGCAAGCGTGGAACCAAAGTAATAATTTAGAGTTGCGCTATTTGCTGCGGGAGTTGGTGTTATTTGTGCGTGCTTACGCTTCTTATGGTGAGGCGATGTGTGGTGGACGCTATCAAATTGATCATGCCACAGCCCAGGAAGGTTTACAGCTGCCAGAACAGCCAATGGCTATCCAAACTTTCCGGTTTACAGACTTACCGCCAGCGCATATCCGCTTACCCAGTCCACCGCATAAATTAGCATCAAAGTTATTACAAAATAGCTTCTCCTTAATTCGCCGCGTTGATATTGAAGTGAAAATTTCGCGGGAAATTTGGGATGTCACCGATGCTTCTGAATTTATTTTGTTAGATTTTCCGGGTTTGGGTGCGGCGAACTCTGGCGCGAGGGATACATTTTTATCGCTACGAGAGTTGGCGGAAGTCCAGACAATTTTAATCTTGCTCAATGGTAAATCGCCAGGGAGCGATCGCGCTCACAAAATTTTTACCATGATGCAGCAACAGCGTCCGGGACAAGACTTGAAAGATTTGATTTTGGTCGGTGTCGGTCGTTTTGACCAACTACCCCTAGAAAGTGAAGGCGGCGAACGAGAACTCGACCAATTCATTGCTGAGAACACCGCCAACACACCTTTATCTGAAGATGCTGTTCTCAAAAAACTCCGAGTTCTGCAAACAACCATCGATGGCGCGAGTGCATTCACCACTCAAAAAGACCGCATTGTGTTGTTATCACCCTTGTTGGGACTAGCAGAATTAGCCAAACGTTCCAGTAGTGTCAAAGCTGGTTCGCCAGAATTTTTATCTAACTTAGATTATCCTAATTACCTGGAAACCTCGAAACGCTTGCAGCAAAAATGGACTCGCCTCAGCGAAAGACTGCTAGAGTCGGATGCACGTAGTCAACTGGGGAGACAATTAGGTTACTTTGCTCAAGATGGCGGTATTGCCAAACTGCGCGAGTTAATTCAAAATCACGTTGCTATGCACGGACTCAAGCAACTGTATGAAGACACCCGTCGCGCGGCTGAAAGTCTCCGTCAACAACAAGAAAACCTGAAAAATATCATCGCCGAAATTCACGAACAAGGCATACCAACTCTCGATAGTCCCACATTAATTGATTTGCGTCATGCCATTGATAGTTTAGATAAAACCTACCGCAACTTCCAAAAAGAATTAGGCAAAGAACCACTCAAAGACCGTCGCGGAACTGTCGTGAGTGAAGTAGTGAAAGACGAACTCACCTTTAAAATTGTCAACTGGAACCAGTGGACTTTATTGTTTAACAAAGCCAACAACGGCGCTATTACTATCGCTGAAACTAAAGGTGCAGCCGGGAAGTTATTTGAAAGAGGAAACAGAACTAATAATACTTTGCCAACGAAGAGTGATGATTTCTATCCCACCTTTGAAAAAACTGTGCAAGAAGTCGAGATATTTGCCCGCGATCGCATCCGGCAAGCAGTGGTAGATTTATTAAATAAACTCTCCAATCAAGTAGCCGAAGCACGGGACTATCTCAAATCTCTTCTCTCTCCAGAAATGGAACAAGAAATTGAAATTGGTTTTGGTGGAGAAGAAGCCGACTTATTTTATAAATTACTGTTAGGTTCCGACCCCAACCAATGGAAAGAAGCTATTCTTGCAGAACTGAATAGTAAAGACAAAGAAATTGCTCCCGAATTGATATTTCCTCTCGCACGCCAAGACGAAAAACACAACATTGGTCAAATATTTGATTGGTCACCAGAACGAAATCAAAATTCACCCAGAGCCAGCCATCATCAAATGTTAGTATTACGTTTGCGTGATGAAATTACGGCTAGTGCCAGCTTACATTTAGTGCAGTATGTCAGTGAAGTGAATCAACAAGTCAATTCAGAAATAGAAGGCATTTTAGACCAAATTATTCCCACACTGCAAAATATTTCCAAAAAAGAAGCATTACTGAGATATCTTGCTGCTGGCGACTCACCACCAAAACTGGCTATTCCCACTTGGTTAAATATTCTTGCAGAAATCGCCACCACTTCTGATTTAGATATCCCTAGTTACTAGGAAATTTATTTCCTAGTTCATACCTTCTTTCCTTCTTTCCTTCTTTCCTTCTTTCTTTTCTTCCTTTGTGTCCTTTGCGTTCTTTGCGGTTCGTTTAAAAAATGTAGATAGTTTAATGGTGAGATAGTAAATTTATTTATCGATAAATTATACCTTTGCGCGAAATAAAAAAAAGGAAACTAAAAATGCCAGTAGAAATTCGCCTCCCTCCACGCTTTCAAGTCCAAGTTAACGACAACGAATATTTAGAACTTCCCACCATTCAACTAGTCGCTATTGGTAATAATGTACCCCACATTGCCCGGATCAACTTCTCCGTTAAAGGTACACCCAGCGAACTAATCACCCAAATTCAAAAAGCATATAAACCCTTTGATGCTGTCACTCCAAAAATTTCCCAAATCGGACAGCTAGAACAATATCCTTGTAAATTAGAGAAACCTTTAACCGAACCAATCAACTGTACCTTACAAGTAATTGTTGAATATTTTGATTCCGACTTTTCAGGGGAACCAGTATTATCTGAACCGCGACAAGTTCAGGCTGTTTGTTATTTATGGACACCATCTACTGCTGAAGCGCAAATTATGAATTCTGAGTCACTACCAAACCCGCCGGAAGAACCAGTTAAATATCAACCAGTCAAAAGATTTCCGGGATGGTTTGCTTTAGATTTTGGTACGTCGAATTCTACCGTGACTTTGTTCGACCCGATAGAGATTCCCATTGCCGAAATTTTACCACGAGAGCAGGAATTAAGATTGCGCGATCGCCTGTTGCAATGGCTCAATTCTCCCGCTTCCGAAGCATTACCAGATATCAGCGAAGTTGAGTGGCAAAAATTTATTATTGATATTAGTAAAAACTTAGAAATAGAACCTAGTCATTTAAGCGAAATTTTTGAAAGTGATAACAGAGAAAGATTTTTAGAAGCAATTCGCCAAATCGAATTATCTTTAGGTAATAGCGAAAAATTTCAACGCGCCGCTAGTAAGAAATTATATCAAATCTATCACGAGGTTTTTCGCGTTCCCACCTTAGAATCGCAAAATTTAATTCCCGTAGTTCTAGATATTGACCGCCGTGATAGTGAAATTCCCAGCGAGTTAGAAATTTCCAACTTAGAAGTATTAAAACTGAAAATGGGGCGAGAAGCAAGAGATAATCGAAAAAAAGCAATAGCCCAAGGAAGCAGCAGTTCTTTAAAAGAAATTATCAGTCGGTTTCATCATTCACCAAAGCGGTATTTTGGGCAAAACAAAACATTCCCCGTAATGTTAAATGATACCGAAGTTAATATTAATGTTAACCAATTAATTCAAGCCGCTTGGGCGCATTTAATTGATTTAACCGAAGATTACCGCCAACGCGCTAGACGCAGATTTTCTGAAGGTGAACTGTTAACCGCCGTTGTTACCTATCCCACCGTTGCACCGCCAGTAGTTCGTAAAGAAGTGAAGCAATTAGTTGAACAATTAGGTATTGATGATGTGCAAACAGCTTATGATGAAGCTGTTTCTGTAGCGATATTTTTCTTGTGGCGAGAATTTGGTGGGAATTTAAATATTGGGATTGAATCTTTTAAAACTCGTTGTCGCCGCGATGGCAATAAATGGTCGCAAAATGTATTAGTTTTAGATATTGGTGGCGGTACAACAGACTTAGCATTAATTGAACTAACCTTAGAAGATAAAACCCCATTCTTTGCCAATAATGAAGACCGAGGATTAGGTGGCAGGTATTATAAATTAACGCCAAAACTATTAGGTTCATCGGGACATTTACAACTCGGTGGCGAATTAATTACACTGCGAGTATTTAGGTTATTAAAAGTTGCGATCGCAGATTTTCTTCTAACAGCAGTTACCCGTGGTGATATCAACAGCGAAAAACTCGAAGACTTAATTAGTTCTGAATTAAACGAGCGTTTTCTTGACCAAGGTAAATTCAAAACAGGCAGCTTATTAAAATGCCTAGATAGAGAAAATCCCGAAGGTGATACAGCTTATAAAGATGCCTTAGATACAGCCGAAAAAGTCTTACCGACCCGTTGGCAACAAGCACCACAACGCTTACAAACCTTCTACACACTGTGGGATTATGCAGAAGCCGCCAAACTCAAACTCGGACAAAAATTACCAGCCGATAATTCACTTTTAACCTTTACAATCTCTGAACAACAAATTGCCGAACTTCTCACTCAAAGCGCAATTAAATATCAAATTCATAACCCCGATAATATTGCCGTCACCCTAGATAATCAACAATTTGAACGTGTCGCCACCTCCGCTATCAAAGAAGCCATTGGTATTGCAAAAGGCTTAATGGAAAGCCGCTTACGTTCCGACGATAACACCATCGATGCTTGGAATACTCACAAAGTTGACTGGTTAATTCTCTCTGGAAAAACTTGTAATCTCGACTTAGTACAACGTCATATTTACCAAGAATTTAGCAAGTCTCCCTACTTCGTTTGGAACCCAGAACGCATCACCTTTGTTTTAGAATTTACTAAACTCGCCACCTCCGCAGGTGCGTGTTACGCCGAAAAATTGCGCCGACTCAGATTTGACCCCGAAGAATCAAAAGCACTCCTACAAAAAGGCGCAAATCAATTAGAAATAGACGTGAAAAATCTATTTTATTACTTACCTTGTAACTTCAAACGCAAAACCCAAAGTAACGAACTACTACCAATCTTTAAAGCAGGACAAGAACTCCATCAAATTGCACCTTGGGAAACAGTCGCCAAAGTGCGTACAGCTTGGCAAGGTATACAGTTAACTAATATTATTTATCGCCAAGACTACGAAGACGGTGATTTAAGACTTTGGGGAAGCTTCGACGGTAAACATCTCATGGAAAAATTAGGGATGGAAGAAGCAGAGTTTCTCAAAAAAATCAAAGTGCAATTTGAAATTGACCAGACATTACAATTTAGCGTTTTATTATGTCAAGGAAATCCCCATTATTTAATCGATGTTCCCGGTATTGATGTCGGTTCCGCAATTCTAGCAGCTTCCGAAACCTCATTATTTGCCGACGGCAAACTAAAATGGAACATCGCCGTAGAACGACCAAATAAAGATTTAACCGATGGCGATATCGCAGTTAATGTCATCGAATCAGCAACCGTAGATCAACCAAACGCCTATCATTTAGTCTTTGAAATCGACTCAAATGATAATCAATCTCTACACGAATTTCATTACCTCCGCGATGGTTCACCCCAGCCAGGAAAAGGTTTAATTAGTAATCCCTTACCACCCTTTCCTTACACTGGACAACATACATTTTACGTCTATCAAACCGATACTGAAACTAACAGAAAAAAATGGATACGTATCGGTTCACTCAGTAAACCATCCGTCACCACAGACTACCCTTGTCAATATCGCGTCACCCTCGACAACAAAGGTATTTTGCGAATGCACCCCGGCGAAGTTCCCTACTGGACATCCACAAGTCAAGAATGTTTAAAACAAGAAGGTTGTGTTTATCGTGCGGAATTAGAATTGCAACCTAACGAAGTTGATAAAGAACGCGATCCTTTCTGTGGGATACATTAATTTTCTCCGCCTAACTCCGTATCTAAATGTAAAAACTCTCCGCGTCTCCGCGTCTTTGCGTGAGATAAAAAAGGTGAAATTCATGCAGCATCTACGTCAGCTATTAGAAACAGAAAATTCCGAATTAGCCAGATTATTGCGGTGTAGCCTGTATGGACTAGAAGCTGCATTAAACCAAGCCTATACAGAATTACCCGATGATCCTGGTACTGAAATTTGTGCAGAATTGCTGCAAGAAATCCAAGATTTGTTGCAGCCTCCACATCAAGAAGAAACGACTATCATCCAATCTTCAAATGAGTTAAAACTAAATTATCTGCGTGATGCTTGGAATGCTGACTCAGAACTAAGTTTATATTTAGGAGATTCGCCATTACAAAGCCAAACTGATGCTGATTTATGGCATGAGGTTCACCGTAAACTGCTACGAATACCTGATGATTTAGCTGCATTTTGGCAACAACGCACCTTAGATTTAGCTCAAGAAATTGGTGCAGTAGAAGATGATTCTAACTTCTACCAACTTCCCTTTATCAAAGATGAAATCATTTACCCTGGACTCAAAGGTAGTGTGAATATTCAGGGGTTATGTTTATCTCAAAAAGCACTTTTAAAATCAAAAATTTTCCCCATTCCTGAATCGGAAGATTTACAATTACTTGCTGGCTTTTTAAATTTATATCTCAAATTTATAGCAATAGAGCCAGATTTACATCACGCCTTAAAAAGTATTTTTAGCTTTGATATTATTCCTTTAAGCTCCAAATCAGAACAGCAACAACAATATATAGAAGCCTTAACAGACCGCTTTCACCGCACCCAAAAAGCTGAAGAAAATAACGATATTTTAGCCATTGTACGTGCATGGATTGATATAGATGAAGCCATACATTCTTTAGTATTTATTCCCCCCGTTGAACGTTATTCATGGTGGGGAAAATTACAACAAGAATCACGCCGAACCTTAAAAAAAGTTGCAGACAAAGCCAATAAATCAGGACACAATGTCAGAATTCGTCAACTGTCAGGACTTTATGCTGATATATGTGCTTTTTCCAAAGATGATTTACAGCTAAATTGTGGCGGTATTCCTGGAGAAGTTTTAACTTGTTTGCGAGTCTATGCACGCATTAATCAAGAAGAATTTCCCGGTCGGGTAATATTTCGTTCATTACGATAGTTTTGGTTGACTTTTACAGTTCTCTTTAACAAACGCACCCTTTTTCATGGACGGTTATCTCTACTCGTGTAAATTTAATTTTTATACCAAAACTGAATAAGTAATAGTATTTAGGTTTGGAGATACAGTAATGAATATTGACTTACTTAGCTATCGTCAAAAATTAGGTATAGGTCAAGTACAGATTGCGAAGATATTGGGTATTTCTAACGAAGAAGTTTGTCTTTATGAACAGAAGCCTGAAACAGTTCCAATGGGGCTTTTAGTGCAATGGTTAGCAATATTTAATCTTGATATTGCTAGTGTTATGTCACCACCAACACAAGCATTAAAAGGAATTGACCCAGGTAATCCTTACACTGAACTCTATCACAATATAAATTTATTAAATCAGTATATCAATGCGGCTCCAACTGTAGAACAAATAGACATACCAACACCCCCTAAGACACCCAGTGATTTTAAAAAGCTAGTGAAGTTCTATAAGCAAAAGCCTAATTTAGCGTTAACAGGAGGCTTTGACGCTGGTAAATCACACTTAGCAAACGCTTTATTAGGTTGTAAAAATCTACCAGTTGGTTATCAACCTGCCACAAGAGTAATTACATTTGTTCGTCATGTAGAAGACCGTCCTGAATGGTTTAAAGAAGATGTTCTGATTTTTGACGAGGATTTTTGGTTAAAGGATGAAGGCGGTAAGCAAGTTATTGACTTATTACTTTTTGACGATAAGGAACGTTGTGAGCAGTATTGCTTAAAAGCAGGAAGCTTTCATATTTTGCAAGAATATGGGGTACATGGCAGCAATGACGATGTGTTAGCCCATGCAGCTGTAGTTTATATGGATTCTCCTTTACTACAAGCCTGCAACTTAATAGACCTACCTGGTTATTCAGATCAACCTGATGAAGTTTCAAAAGATGTTGAGAAAGCTAATAGTGCCGCACAGATAGCCGATGGACTGATCTATGCTTCACCAGCCAAGGGTCACATTAATGGTCAAGATATGATACGCCTTGGTAGCTTGTTACGTTCACTTCCTGCACCAGAAAAGGAATGTAGTAATTTTCCTACACTAGGCAATCTCTTTATTGTAGCGACCCATGCTGATCCGAGTATTTCTGACTATCAACTCAAGGAAATTTCAGATAAAGCGTCAAAAAGACTCTACAATAATATTTCGGAAACTGTTATAGAGCGTCGTAGAGAAAACACAAATCGTGATATTTCAGAGGCAGAACTACGACAAAGATTTTTCACTTTTTGGTCGGAAAGTCCTAATAGATGTCAGCACTTATTTGATAATATAACCGAAATACTAGGTGAATTTCTCCCTGAAGTACGTCTATGCCGAATTAATCGAGAAATTATAGAACTCAAGGAAGATACTATAAAAAAGTATGCTAGTTTGATTGAAAAATATGAAATAAATATTGCTGATGAAGAAGTAAAAATTTCTCGGCGATCGCAGTTAATTTTATTAAAAGAAAATGATCATATTCGGCAACAAGAAAATCAACTGAAAAGGCACAATCTTTTAAAGAGAATACATGAGTTAAAAATAAGTACAAAAACAGAGTTTCAAAAATATGCAGAGCAGCTTCTAAATGTTAATGCTGTGGAAAGTATTATCTATGGAAAATATGATAATAAAAAAGATGCACAGGAATATTTAGTAGGGTACTTAGTAGAAAAACTTCAAAATGAGTTAGAGAACATTATTAAATCTAACGCTGACGAATTTAAGTTAGAAATTGATACTTTCTTTCAAGGTTACACTGAAGCAGAATTTCATGGATACAAAGCCGAAGACTATACAAATTCTCAAACTTTTCGTTTTGATTGGGAAGCATCTGTAATGGGTGCAATTGCAGGTTTAGGTAGCTTTGGTGCTTTGGCTGCTTGGGCAATTTCGTTAGGTAATCTTGGTGGTTACATATTAGTTGCAAAGTTCGTCAGTTTTTTATCAGCAATTGGTATTGGTTTTGGTTTCAGTGGTGGTACGGCTGGAATAATGACCATCGTAGCTGCTATGGGTGGGCCAATCGTGCTTGGAATAGGTCTGTCTGTTACATTAGGTTTGGCAGTTGCAAACTTATGGAGTTCCTTGACAGAATCATGGCAAAAGCGATTAGCTAAACAAGTAGTTAAAGATTTTGGAAAACAGCCTGTGTGTGAACAGTTTTTTAAAGGGATTGATAAATTCTGGGAGGACACTGCTAATGGTTTTGAAAAAGTTGCTGATGTAGTAGAAGGTGATTGGAAGAAACATCTTGAACATATTGATGAAATAACTGCCTCTACAACAGAATCAAAAGAGCGTATTGAAGGAATTTTGAAAATCTTAAAATTATGCCAAGATTTTTTCAGCAGACTTCCTTGGGTCAATCTCAATTGCCAGTGTTGATTTATCTACAAAACTAAATCCTAATTTTAAGTCCTCAATGAGGACTTTTTGATATTTAATTTAAAATTAACCATCGTTCCACTTAGTATATATTTATTCCGAGAAAAATAGAGGTAGGAGAAATGCAACAACAACTCCAAGCAATACAAAACCTTCAATAATTCTCAAACTTAAATTATTATCTAGCAATTGATTAACTCTTTCGCCAAAGTTAGTTTGCAAGCTACTCCACCAAGTACGGTAACGAGTCATCCATTGATTTGGACTATATTCTGGTCGAACTTGCCAAGAAAACATAGACAATAATAATGGCACACCACCCACTTTAATAGACATTAAAATATGAATAGCAAAACAGCCGACTATCACACACCAAGCGATAAGATGTAGGGTATACCAAATCTGATTAATTTCTCCAGCAGGAAGCCATTCTTCTTTCATCATCCTGCCAGAAACTACAGAAAAAACTGAAGCAATTAGCATGAGAGTGTTAGCTAGTCTTTGCAAACTCACCCACCAAATTGGTTTACCAACTTGGCGCAGTTGTTCCCATGAATTAGCTTGGATAAGTCGCCTATTCCCAGGATGAAAGCTGTAAAGTGCAAATGCTGGCAGTATAATCAAGAAAAATAAGGCAAAAGTGCCATGAATCCCTTGAATATCGCCAAGTTGCGGAAATGGAATTTTACCAAATCTACCATCGTAAGTATTGTAAACTAGAAATCCAGTAATGATGGCTGCGATCGCAAAAATTCCACTCACGCCATGCAGTAGTCGCAACCACAACGGTTGATAGGGAACAGAACGAGACATAAAAACATTTATTCTCTACAACAAATATAAAGATATTTTAAGCCAAAGCGCGATTTTTTACTTATGCTCAAAAGTCCCCTCCGCTATCCTGGAGGTAAATCTAAAGCGATAAAACAGATTATTGAATACTTACCAGATAATTTTTCAGAATTTCGAGAACCTTTTGTTGGCGGTGGTTCTGTATTCATTTATTTAAAGCAGAAATATCCTGATTTAAAAATTTGGATTAATGATTTAAACCCAGAACTATTCTTATTTTGGAAACTTGCACAATTTGATATATCTGTATTAGTTCAAGAAATACGCAGGATAAAAAATCAATATACAGATGGTAAGTTATTATTCACGGAGCTAACTACTCTAGACGCAAAAAGTTTGTCTGATTTAGAAAGAGCAGTACGGTTTTTTATACTTAACAGAATTACTTTTTCAGGAACTATAGAATCTGGTGGTTTTTCTCAGGAATCTTTTCATAAAAGATTTACGCATTCTTCAATTGATCGTTTAGAAAAGCTAGAGTCTATTTTAACAAATGATATCAAAATTACTAACTTAGACTATAGCTATTTGTTGGAAAAGAAAAGTGAGAATGTATTTGTATTTTTAGATCCACCATACTTTAGTGCTACTAAATCTAGACTCTATGGTAAGGATGGAGACTTACACACCTCTTTTGATCATCAGAGATTTGCTGAAAGCTTAAAACAATGTCACCATCCTTGGCTGATTACTTACGATAATTCTCATCAAATTCGGGATAATTTTAAATGGGCGAATATTTATGAGTGGGAATTGCAATATGGCATGAATAATTACAAACAAAATGGTGCTGCGAAAGGGAAAGAATTATTCATTACTAACTATCAAATAGAGAAATTTATATGAATAACTAACTTTGATAGCTGCTCATTTTCCGGTACGATAGCTGCCATATACATATCTTGCATCTAGCCCCAACGAATGGAATTCGTGGCTATACAAACAAAGTCCGCCTACGCGGACTAACGTAAAATGATGGGTTTGGAACCCGCGCAGGCGGTGAGGGGGTCGCAGTCTTGTCGGTTCCCGTCGATTGCGTTAGCGCAGCGTTAGCGACGCAGGAGCGTCACCCCCTAACCCGAAGGGGTTTTGTCTGTGTAGCCGCGACTTCAGTCGCTAGGTGCAGGATGTGAACATATCACTTACAACCCTAGCTATGACAAATTCCTCAGAAATTTCTACAAGCTGGTATATTTTGCTACAGCAATTAATAGACGGCCAATCTTTGACACGCCCCCAAGCTGCGGAATTAATGCAAGGGTGGCTGAGTGAAGCTGTTCCCCCAGAATTATCAGGAGCAATTTTAACCGCCCTCAATTTTAAAGGCGTTTCCGCCGAAGAATTAACGGGTATGGCTGAAGTCCTACAATCTCAAAGCGTAGGAAGTAGTAAACATTTTGCCCCACTCCCCACTCCCCACTCCCCATTCCCTATCATTGACACTTGTGGAACTGGCGGTGATGGTTCATCGACTTTCAACATTTCCACGGCGGTGGCTTTTGTTGTCGCGGCTTATGGTGTCCCTGTAGCCAAACATGGTAATCGTTCCGCCTCTAGTCTGACGGGTAGCGCGGATGTTTTAGAAGCATTGGGTGTTAACTTAAGCGCACCTAGTGAAAAAGTCCAAGCCGCCTTGCAAGAAGTCGGGATCACCTTTTTATTTGCCCCCGGTTGGCATCCAGCCTTAAAGGCGGTGGCTCAATTGCGGCGCAATTTGAGGATTCGCACTGTTTTCAACTTACTGGGGCCGTTAGTTAATCCCTTGCGTCCGACGGAGCAAGTGGTGGGGTTATTTACACCCAAACTTTTAGAAACTGTGGCTCAAGCCTTACATAATCTGGGCAAACAAAAAGCGATCGTTTTACACGGGCGGGAAAGAATTGATGAAGCCAGCTTGGGGGATTTAACTGATTTAGCTGTGCTGTCTGATGGCAAAGTGCAGTTAACAACTCTCAATCCTCAAGAGGTGGGTGTAACACCTGTGTCTATTAATGCTCTCAAAGGTGGCAATGTCCAGGAAAATGCCGAAATTCTCAAGGCTGTGCTGCAAGGCAAAGGAACCACAGCACAACAAGATGCTGTAGCCTTAAATGCTTCCTTAGCTCTACAAGTTGCAGGAGCAATCCCGTTGTTAGATCATGCTCAAGGCGTGAGTGTGGCTAGGGAAATTCTACAGAGCGGGAGTCCGTGGCAGAAGTTGGAGGATCTAGTTCAATTTCTATCGAATTAGCTTCAGAATGGGATTGGGGACGGAATTCTACAACATTGCGCTTAATGGTGACATCGTAATTACCAAAAAAGTCATGTCCCAATAAGCCAGTTTCTAAATCTATCCCAGCGATCGCTACTGGCACTCGATTCACCCTTACCCCGCTAATTGCCATCGAATCAACATAACCCACCGGAAATTCTACGGCTCTAGAACTAGCAGTATTCGCCTTGGCTTTGCCTACAGGTATAATACCTAACGCATTCGCCATTTCCTGAGTAATCACAGTGCCACTGGCTCCTGTATCTACAATCATGTCGAATTTCTGCTGACCATTAAAAGTGACTTCCACAATCGGCGTACCACCCACGCGGCGTTTAATTGGCGCAACAAACACATTTTTTTCCCGTGGCAAAATTTCTGTTGAGGAAAAAACTCGTTGTTCTGGCTGTTGTCTGGTTGGGACAGTTTGTTGTGGCACAAATTTAGCCACAGTTTTTGGCGTGGGAACTGCCACGACTACGTTTTGATTGTCAGCTGATAGCTGTGGCAAATTGGGATTCGCCTTTTGCCGCGCATACGTTACCTTACGCTGGTATTCGACAATTTTGCCTTGAGCCGACACATAATCGGGACTTTGGCGGCTGACTTGTTCCATGAGAGCGATCGCCTCTTGAAACTGATGTACCACCAAATTCCAATCTTGAATTGATTGAGCCGATTGGCTGATCGCTACAGCACCTGCGGCTTTGTCTAATCCCAACTGAAAAGCATCGGGTTCAAGCGCCGACGGCGGCAATGCTGCTGATTTTGGGTTGGTGACTGGGGCTGCTGATTCAACAGGTTGTGCCACTGATGAATTGTCAGTAACCACAGATTGTTGATTACTAACAGTCTCAGTAGTCTGTTGGTCTTCACTACAGGCAACGCCCAACACAGCTAAAGCACTTGCGAGAAAAATCGGGGCTGTACGAGATAAAAAAGACTGAAGCATAATTGATATCTATTTTACCTAGCCAAACAACTGCAAAACTACTCCTGCCACCGAATCACCCTGGGAAAATAATTCAGAATTATGAAGTATGAATTATGAAGTATGAAGTGTCAGACTTTGCATTTGATGATTTACACTTTTTTAGGATGAAGACGCAGTGTCGAAGTAAAAATCTCAGATTTCAGACTTAATACTTCAGACTTCTTACTTCAAACTTCATACTTACCCCATCCCTAATCTATCGCTTATGTCCCTGTCTGACGCAATACCCGCTTTACTTGTCTTGGCAGATGGCACTGCTTACCGTGGTTGGTCTTTCGGTGCGACGGGAACCACAATCGGGGAAGTGGTGTTTAACACTGGCATGACTGGCTATCAAGAAGTTTTGACTGACCCTAGTTACTGCGGTCAAATAGTAATTTTTACCTATCCTGAATTGGGGAACACAGGCGTTAATCCTGAAGATGAAGAATCATTGCGGCCGCAAGTGCGAGGTGCGATCGCCCGCAATATTTGTCATAAACCGAGTAACTGGCGATCGACCCAATCCTTACCCGACTACCTCAAACAAAACCAAATTCCCGGTATCTACGGCATCGATACCCGCGCCCTCACCCGCAAAATTCGGATGTTCGGCGCAATGAATGGTGGAATTTCTACAGAAATTTTGGATGAAGCCGAACTGCTAGAACAAGTCCAAGCATTTCCCAATATGGCTGGCTTGAATCTCGTCAAGGAAGTCAGCACACCCCAAGTTTATGAATGGTCAGAACCCACTATTCCCGAATGGGAATTTAATCCCGAAACTACGGCAAATGGTCAAGAAACCTTTACAGTTGTCGCCATTGATTTTGGAGTGAAGCGCAATATCTTGCGGCGGTTGGCTAGTTATGGTTGTCGCGTGATTGTTGTCCCAGTCAATACACCCGTCGCAGAAATTCTCAGCTACAACCCAGATGGCATCTTTCTTTCCAATGGCCCTGGCGATCCCTCCGCCGTTACAGAAGGTATTGAAACCGTCAAAGCCCTCTTAGAAAGCCAAAAACCCATGTTTGGTATTTGTATGGGACACCAAATTTTAGGTCATGCCTTGGGTGCAGAAACCTTTAAACTTAAATTTGGCCATCGGGGGTTAAATCAGCCTGCGGGTTTACAACGGCGGATCGAAATTACCAGCCAAAATCACAGTTTCGCCATTAATCCAGATACTTTACCCCAAACATTGGTTGAGATCAGCCATCTCAACTTAAACGATCGCACTGTTGCTGGTGTCCGCCATAAATCTTTGCCCATCTTCTCGGTACAGTATCACCCCGAAGCCAGCCCCGGCCCCCATGATGCTGATTATCTATTTGAGCAATTTGTCCAAGCAATGCGATCACTACGCACAGTTTAATGGTGAGGTTAAGTAAAAATATAAAAAGTGCTAGATGGGATCTGTAAAAATTAAAAGTTAAAAGGCAAAAGTCAAAAAATTTTTACTTTTCACTTTTTACTTTTTACTTTGCCTAAACTCTGCTATCTCAGCAGGTTGTAGACAACGTGCATAAAAACCATCTATACTTGAGCGTTCACTTTAATGATGAGGAGGGAATTATTGCTGAGCCACTTAATCTAACCGTAAGCCTGAGAGGCACTCGTGAAATCCGGGATAACTGTCAGCTATTCCGCCTCACAGGTTTGTTAGATGCCTTTTCTGAACCGACATTTCGCAAGGTACTAGGCGGCAAAATTGACGAGGGGCCAAAGCACATTATTCTGGATCTCTCTCAAATTGACTTTGTTGATAGCTCTGGCTTGGGAGCCTTGGTACAGCTAGCCAAGCAGGCTCAAAATGCTGAAGGCACCTTGCAAATTGTTACAAACGCCCGTGTCACCCAAACAGTCAAACTTGTTCGCTTAGAGAAGTTTCTCTCTCTGCAAACTACAGTGGACGCGGCTCTCGAAAATATCAAAGGGTCTTGATAGTTTGACTGGGGGTGAAATTCAGCTATCCGATAGTTTATCTGGATAGCTTAATTTTTATCAAAACTGGACGCTAACCTCTCTCCTTGTGAGAGAGGTATCAAAGCCAGCCATTTTGATTGAAATCTACAAAACTGACATATTTCACAAATCCTTTTATCGAAAAAAGGGTGTAGTCGGTTGTCTTTGTTCAAAACCCTTACACCCTTACACCTGGATTTCTCACAAGAGAGAAATCCAGGGGTGTGGGAGGTGTGGGAAGGGTGGGAAGTGTGAGAGGATGATGAAGAAATCTCCCCCCACACTCCCCTCTCTCCCCACACCCGCTACCCATACGAGAGAAATTCGGGTTACACCCTTACACCCAGCCTCAACCATTCCTCTTCTTAAGAAATTCCAACTCCAGTACAAAATCTCCCCTAAAAAGATAGAATTAATTGGGTAATCCTGATAGTATAGTTTGTGCTACGTAAGATATTTTAAATATATTCCAGAAAAATTAACCGTCTAAAAGTATTCTGTTAAGGAATGATGAATTTGTGGACTCCCATGAGGAAGAAGCAATAGATAGACAAGATGAACCTCCTACATCTGATGATTTATCTTGGGTGCAAGCCTGTCTAGCCAGCAATGTACAACTACACCAAACAATTTCCCCAAGCCAAGTGCAGCAAATTTCTCCGGCTGCCCTTGCTTATGTAGGAGATGCAATCTATGAGCTTTATGCTAGAATATTCTATCTATTGCCATTACAACGGCTAGAAACTTATCACCGTTTGGTAGTGGCCCAGGTGAGAGCAGAAACACAAGCCCTACATTTGCGATCGCTGATTCCTCATCTGAGGGAAGCCGAACTAGAAATTGTCCGCAGGGGACGTAACGCCTCTACAGGACGGCCTAAACGCCTTGCTCCCGAAATTTATCAACAAGCAACTAGCCTAGAAACTTTGATTGGTTACTTGTATCTTACCGATATCCCTCGCTTAACCGAATTGTTGCAGAAACTTCATCTCGAACAAGAGTGAGACATTTCACCTGAACAATTAAAAATTGGTGTGTTCGGTTCAGCACCTTTAAGCATTCAGGATGCCTACTTATAAGCTCATACATTGAAACTCAATATGACTAGCAAACCTAAAAAGCTCCAGACATCTGGCGAACCCAATCGTGGGCGGACTGTGAAAATTAAAGGGAAACGTTTTAGTGGTAGTCCGATTCGGAAAGCTAAACCAGGAGAGCGTGAAAACCACGCCAAACCAAGCAATTCCTCTGCAAATTCTCAGTTTTCTTATCAATCTCCCATTCTCAAAAAAACCGAAGATAACGACAGTGATTTAATCTACGGTCGTCATCCAGTTTTGAGTGCTTTAGAAAGTCAACGGGAACTCAATCGCGTTTGGGTGACAGCGCGGTTACGCTACGATCCCCGATTTCACAACTTGCTACTACAAGCAAAAGAAAATGGCACAGTTATTGATGAAGTAGAACCCAAGCGTCTCGACCAAATTACCGAAGGCGCTAATCACCAAGGGATAGCAGCCCAAATCGCCCCCTATTCCTACCTAGAATTACCAGACTTAGTTGCTCAAGCTAAATCTGCTGTCAATGATCCCGTGATTGTTGTCGCGGAGGGGATCACTGATCCACATAACTTGGGAGCAATTATCCGCACTGCGGAAGCAATTGGCGCTCAAGGTTTGGTTATCCCCCAAAGACGAGCCGTAGGGATCACCTCGACAGTCGTTAAAGTTGCAGCAGGCGCTTTAGAAAACTTTGCAGTATCAAGAGTAATTAACCTCAGTCGTGCCTTAGAAGAACTCAAAGAAGCCGGTTTTTGGATTTATGGTACCGCCGCTACCGGGAGCGAACCCATACATACAGTACGATTTAGCGGGCCTATCGTTTTAGTCATTGGCTCTGAAGGTGAAGGCTTAAGCATGTTAACTCAACGTGCATGTGATGTTTTGGTGTCAATTCCCTTACAAGGAAAAACCCCCAGTCTAAATGCCTCTGTTGCTGCTGGAATGGCACTTTATGAGGTTTATCGCCAACGTTCTTTGAACACTTTGTATCTAAATAAGTTACCAAAACCTCTTTGAAAAAAAAGAGCAAAAGAGTATAAAGAAATGTAAAGCAACCACAATCGCAAAGTAGTATCTAACAACTACTACCAGATTGATCAATCAGCAACTACCATGAAAACCATCGGGTACGACATGAAAGAAGCTTTAATCAACACATTTAATAGCCTCGGATTAGCGTGGTGGGTAGAAATATTAACACAAAACCCCCGTTGCACTTACTACTTTGGGCCATTTCTCACTTCTGCTGATGCCAAATTAGCCTTAAAAGGCTATGTGGAAGATTTAGAACTGGAAGGGGCGCAAGGAATACAAGTGAATGTCAAACGCTGCAAGCCAGATAATTTGACCATTGCCGATGACCTGGGGGAACGGATTGACCGCAAAGTAACGCCTGCCTTTAGCGGTCAGATGTAATTTAGGCAATCAATTTGGGATTTTGGATGTTAGATTAACTTGCAATCCAAAATCGCAAATCTAAAATCTAAAATTTTCTTGGTGCGCTTCTAACCAGTGGTCGATGTCGCCCAGTACTTGATGCGGAATTTCCCAAGGGAAAAGATGTGCGGTGTTGGGGTAACATTGCCACTGACTGTTTTTGAGATGTCTAGCAGTTTCTAAACTAGATTCGGCTGTGATGTGGCGGTCTTGATCGCCTGCTAGTACGAGGCTAGGGCAATGAATCTGCTCTAGTTCTGCTAGACGATTGTATCGAGAGCGCAAAGCAGTGGATAAAGCACGAGTCGCCGCAGGTGAGGTTTGTAAATAAGCTGGGACTGCTGCTTGGGCAATGTATTTATAGGCAGTGGCATTATGCTGTTGAATCAAGTAACGAAACAGCGATCGCTTACCAAATGTATCAATATTCCATTGCCAACTAGGCTTAATTAAATTTAACAAACCAGCAATACCTGTGTATAAGTTATCCTGCCAAGTTATTGGCGGATGACTACCGTAAGGTCTAGCGGCTGTGGCTATCAAAATTAGCCCTGTGACACGCTGTGGCATCCTGAAAGCTAATTCCATCGCCAAAATGCCACCTAGTGACCAACCCAGTATCAAGCATTTTTCAATGGCAAAGCGGTCTAAAAGGGCTTCTAGGTCTGTTAAATGGTCGGTCATGGCAAAATTACCTTGATAGCGGCTTTTGCCATAACCACGCAAATCTGGAGCGAAAGTTTGAAAGCGTTGAGATAAGTGATTAGTAAAGACAGAAAGACTACGACCAGAACCAGGATGACCATGTATCGCTAAAATTGGAAATCCTTGACCTTGAACGTAGGTGTTAAGGCTGACAGTACCCACAGTTGGAACCATGTAATTTGAGATTGATGTAAAAATTCAGAAGTCAGAATCCAGAATGATTAATATATTATTGAAGGAAGAAATCAATCTTCGCCTACCTTTGTATATTGATCAACGGCTTAATTGAGCGGCAATTGAACGACTCTAAATCAACACAGAAAAATCAGATCCAATGATTTGTTATAGCCTTTCTGAATGCGGCTGGAAATCTAGTCTGGTGGTAAACTGATTTTGCCGTTATTATAGTTCTCCCACAATTCAAATCCCATTTTGAACCTTTGTTTAGACGTATCCATATATGCTTTAACTTCAGACTGCAACAACTTTTTCATCACAGGTTGCTTTGATAAATTTAACAATTTCTTTAATTCATCTTCCGAAAAATCAGCTTCCAATCTTGCTGCATAGGCATCTTTGAAGTATCTCCAACCAATTTCTCGTACAAACATCTTCCTAAACCTTGTATAAAGCTTAAAATCGTCGCCCTTACCTATTAACGTGCCAATCAAGTGGTCGAAATGCAGATCGTATCTTTGTGCAGTTCCTATCTCTTGTAGTACCTCAGTTGCTAATTTATACTTGGAGGTTGCTTTGAGAGGTGTTTTTGATTGGTATTCAACTAAAGGGAGTTGTTGAGAATTCGCTACATATACTGTGAAGAAGGTAAAGCAGACGATCAGCAACAATCCGAGAAACCTTGAAAATTTTAACTTTACTTTGAACATAGGAATTGAAGTACCTGAAATTCGATACAAAATTACGCCAAAAGTCTAATCCATACTGCGGCTCAATTATCTTGTTATATTATGTTTTTTGTAAATGAACCTGACCACTTGTGGTTGCCTAATTTTGGTAAAAACTGACAATTTTAATGGATATATCGGTTTGGCATAACTATTTATTGTAGTGTTAGACTTCAGATTTCAATTGACGTGAAAACTAAAGTTAAAACTAGCCCAATGATTGACATTTAACTGATATAAATCGTTAGCTGTACCATTCATTTCGGCCGTTGTGATGCTGGCGTTATGTAAATCTTGTAAGATGGCTTGGGCGATTTCCCAAGGATTGACTAATGCACCGATTGGTTGTTGGTCGCCTGTGGGATATTTAGCAGTTTCTAAAGCTTTGAGGGTGGTGGTGAAGGGTGCAAGACTCAAAATTAATTGGTGTTCACATTCGTAAGCAGGCCCTGAAATCGGCCATCCAGATGTAGCTGTATTGTGTGGCAGAGTTATGGTTTCGCCAGCCGGGATGATTACTTGTTGAAGTACAGGTTTTGTTTCGGAAGTGTTGGGTTCTTCAACAGTTTGCCAAGGGTAAAAAGCGATCGCAGTTCTATGATTTTTCAATCCTATTAGCATTAAATATACTGTGCGATCACCTTTATTTTGGATGCGGTATTGAATCCGACTACCAATCGGTATAGTGAGAGTGCTGAGTGCTGAGTGCTGAGTGCTGAGTGGTTTTTTTGTAGTTTTTGTGTCAACAGTGCGTAAGGTTTCTCTTTGTAGAATGACCTTTGGTGATATCCCATTCACTATCTCTAAACTGCCTTTAATTGGTAGGCGGGAAGAACCTTCATTTTCTGTGAGTCGCCATAACTTGGCTGCTAGTAAATGTGGCAATTTTGTAGCTAACCTTGTAACTGCTACTTTCACAGCTTCCCCAACTTCCCCTGCGCCATTGGCAATTAATTGTCCAGCCGGAGCGAATAAACCATAACGGCTGGGAGTTTGCGAAAGTTTACCAAATATATAATCTGGTGGTTGTTCTCCCGTTACGACACTAACCATAGATGCCATTGCTGCAAAGGCGCTAGTAGCATCAACTCTTTCAATTCTTTCCAACCCAGCATCCAAACCGATATTTAAACTAATATTGCGTGGTAAGACCCTAACTGCTTCTTGAATTAGTTGCCCGACTTGCAAAGGCGTTGCCAATTCTAACCCAGAAATTTGAGCTTTGGCCGTTAACCCTGTACGCGATCGCAATATTAGCTGTTCTCCATTTGCAGAAGTCAAGCGAGAATTGACACCGTAGTTCTCTAATACTTGTGGTGGGAGTCCTCCTAGCCAAATTTGGACGGTTTTTCCATCTTCTTCTATGTTTAAAATTGCTCCCTCAGCACCAAGATTTTGATCTAACAGCAAGCTTTCGCTGGTTAAGGCCTTTTTGCTATTGACTAAACTTGGATGCTGTTTGCTACCCCATTTAGACATGGCACTGTCTACATGAGCAAGGCTAAATTGCAGTGTGGTAGCGGGAGTGGTTTCCCAGAGGTACTGAGTTAAAGCATAAGTAAATAAGCCTGCACTAAACCCCGAAAATAGTCCTTCCTGGGCGACTTGTTTGGGATCGGTAGTGGCAGATAAGATAACTGCATTGGTCAATGAAGCTTTGGTTTTGAGTTGTTCGAGAAATTCAATTTCGGCTGTGGCTAACTTGGCGGCTAACTCTTGACGGGCGCGAATTCGCCAACTTGTGGGTTGAATTGTACTAGGCAGATCATAACTAGTATCTAATATTGCTGTGACTTTTTCTGTAGGGAGCGATCGCAGCAACAATAACAGTGTCTCTTCTAAAAGATAAGTGGCTATCTTCTCATCTTGAATTTCTAAATTCTCGTTTGTTGGCACTAAAGCATTTTGTAGTGTTTCATCAGACTCATTTGCCTTGATGCGAGTGCCATAGCCGCTAAAGTGAAAAACAACCACATCATCAGATTTAACTTGTTTACCAAGATGATCTAAACAAGCCGCCTCAATAAATTCCCGACTAGCTTGTTCATCAGTTAACGTCAAAATATTGGCAGGTAAAAAGCCAAACCGATGAATCAACAGTTCTTTTTGCAATTCCACATCGGTAAGACAGCCACTCAGCGAAGGACTTTTGCGGTATTGATTAATGCCGACTAATAAAGCTAGTTTTCGAGGCGTGGGTTGTGCCAAAGCTTGGTAGTGTTGACTCCAAGTAAACAATTCCGCTTCCGTGACACCCAATACCGCCAGTATTGAGCCAATCCGTTTTAAAAAAGTCCGACGCTGCATAAAGTTAGCTATCAGTCCTCAGCCTGTCAGCTAACAGCTTAAAGGGCTGAAGTCGTGACTGTAAAGTTAAAGTTTTTACTATTTACATCTTGACAAGTTTAAAACTTATAGTTGTTCGATGAGCAAATATCCTTAATAAACCTTGTAGAGACGTTGTATACAACGTCTCTACAAGGTTTATTAAGTCAAAGCTGGAACAGGAATGGGAACTCGCATCGCCCGCGCCAACTCGGCGGCAACTTCTGGGCGGGAGAATTCTGGTGGGGGTAATTCACCACGACGCAGCATTTCTCGGACTTTTGTACCTGAAAGGTGAATACGTTCTTCTGGTCTGCTAGGACTGGTTTTAGTCGTCGCCATTTGCTTGGTACGTGTGCAGTAGAAGGCGTGTTCAAACTTCATCGGTACGATTCCGATTTCACTTGGCTCAAATTCATCAAAGATGTATTGAGCATCATAAGTGCCATAGTAATCACCAACGCCAGCATGATCCCGCCCAACAATGAAGTGAGTACAGCCGTAGTTTTTGCGAACTAAAGCATGGAAAATTGCTTCACGGGGGCCAGCGTAACGCATAGCGGCTGGGTTAATTGCTAAAATCACCCGGTCTAAGGGGTAGTAATGTTCTAGCAAAATTTCATAGCAACGCATCCGCACATCAGCTTGGATATCATCTTCTTTGGTTGCCCCAACCAATGGATGTAAAAATAGACCATCTACAGTTTCTAAAGCGCACTTTTGAATATATTCATGGGCGCGGTGAATGGGGTTGCGGGTTTGAAAACCAACAATTGTTTTCCAGCCTTTTTCTTTGAATAACTGACGTGATGCTGCGGGGTCAATTTGGTAGTTGGGGAAGTAGGGGTGAGGATCACGCTGGAGTAACCAGATATCACCAGCTAGATTGATGGAACCTTGGTTATAAACTACTTGTACCCCTGGATGTTTAGCGTCATCTGTGCGATAAACATTAACAGCTTCGTGGATTTTGTCGTAGTGATATTTTTGGCTGAGTTGTAAAACCCCAATAAAATCACCTTGGGGGTTATCTAACCGGATGTAATCGCCTTCCTTGAGGGGATCAGCTACTTCTTCTGTTACCGAAAGAGTAATTGGAATAGACCAGACTAAGCCGTTAGCGAGACGCATTTCTGTGACCACGCGATCGTAGTCTGACTGATTCATAAAACCAGTGAGTGGACTAAAAGCACCGATCGCAATCATTTCTAAATCAGAAACCGCACGCTCGTCTAGTTGTACACGAGGTAAAAATTCCGCCTTAGACAGAAATTCCTCTTTTTGTTCTGGTGTGGCGATGCGATTAACTAACTCTCCACCATGTGGCGCAATAGCATCTTGATGGTAACTCAACGTAATCCCCTCTTAGCGATAACTGTAATTGTTGCAAACTATGTATTAACTAACTTATCAAATGCTGGTGCAGAGAGTAAAAATACTTCTGAAAATTGGTAAGCAGAACTGAAAATTAATATAGATAAGTTCAAGCTACTACTCCACCCGATGAATTTTGACAGGTTGCGGTTGTTCAGATCCCCGACTTTTTCAAAAAGTCGGGGATCTATGACCTCGATAAGTTAAAGCTAGATTGAATTGAACCAGAATCATAGCTGCTTCTTACCAAAACACTTTTACACTGCGAATGGCAAAAAATGCCATTTTTTGCCATAAAATTAGAGATATCAAAAAACAATAGGAAAGTTATATCCATGAAAAGCATTAATATATCTCTTCCTGATGCGATGCGAACTTACATAGAGGAACAGGTAGCTGCTGGGAGTTACAGTAGCGTTAGTGAGTATTTTCGTGAATTAGTACGCCAAGACCAAAAGCGTCAAGCTGCTGAACGTTTGGAAAAGATGCTTTTAGAAGGGTTAAATTCTGGCAATGCAACTGAGATGACATCTGAAGATTGGGAAGACATTCGCCAAGCAGTGCGGGAAAGAATCGCCAAGCATAAACGATCAAACTAAAGTTGATGAATAAAGTCAGTAAAAGACCGCAAGTCATTCACGATTTGCTAGAAATAGCAACTTATATTGGAGAAGATAACTTAGAAGCTTCAGATCGATTTCTGATAGCAGCAGAAAAAACCTTTCAACAACTAGGACAAATGCCAGGAATGGGAAGATATTGCCAATTATCTCATCCCAAGTTAGCTGGTATTCGACAACAAGCAATCAAAGGATTTCCAAAATATTTTGTTTTTTACCTTTCTAATGACTCTGGTGTAGAAATTCTTCGCGTTATTTACGGTGGACGAGATATTGAAGCTATATTGTATGAAGATTTAGAAGAGGATAACGCACAATAGCACATCTCCTATCAGATTAGGAAAAATGAATGTATGTTGGGTGGAATGCAGTGAAACTCAAAATTAGTTATTGCCCATCAAGTATGTTTGACCCTCTCAAGTACGCTGATGAACTCATTGATTCAAAACAGGAAAATGAGTTATTGAAGTGGTTGCGTCAACTTAATGATGAGGAAAAATTTACCTTTGTTTGGCGCGTATTAAACGCAAATCCTTGGCAGGGATGTAAGTTAGCCAAGCGATCGCAACTTAAACCTATTTTTTTAGAAGTGATTCTCGCAAATGGTTTAGTCTATGGTGACGCAAGCACAGTGGAATGGTATATCAAAGCTGTTCTGCCCAATTTAGGTTACAAGCGAGTACTTGAGATTATCAAAGCTCAGATAGATATTGCGCCATTGTGTGTGTATAAAACTCTCTACTGGCTACCTTGGTTATACCGTAATCAATCAACGCAACTAAAAAATGAGATATGCACACTTATTGAAGAATTCAATCAAAAGTATCCCAATTATGAACCACGTAGAGGCACGGGTACTCATGCTTAACAGCTAAATACTGACGATGAGTAGAGACATTGAATTTTAACGTCTCTACACAAGCATTTAACTAAACTGCTCAATAATTCCGCCGCCTAACACTTTTACCCCGTTGTACCAAACTGCTGCTTGTCCTGGGGTAATGCTGAACTGGGGTTCATCAAATACCAAGCGGACACGGGAATTTTCTAGGGGAATTACCGTCACTGGTACAGGCTGAGAACGATAGCGGACTTGAACTTCAGCTTGAATTGGTGTGGAGGGTTCAGCGATGGAAACCCAATTTACTCGCCCAACTGTACATTCTGGCTGAGTTACCTTGGTGCGATCGCCTACCACAACCCGATTATTCACAGCATCTAATTCCACCACATATAATGGTTCAGCCGCCGCAATGCCTAAACCTTTGCGCTGACCGATGGTGTAATGATGGACACCATCATGTTGCCCCAAAATTTTGCCTGTGGTATCCACAATATCGCCTTGTTTGGGCGCAAGATATTTATCTAAAAACGCCCGCATCGAACCATTGCTTTCCACTAAGCACAAGTCTTGGCTTTCTGGCTTATCGGCAGTTTTCAAATTATATTCCGCAGCAATCCGGCGCGTATCTGTTTTTTCCAGTTCACCAAGAGGAAATACGGAAGCCGCGAGTAAATCTTGAGACAAATCATACAAAAAGTAAGACTGGTCTTTGTTGCGGTCAACTGCTCTTAGTAACTGATAACGCCCAGTTGCATCATCATAATTAATACGGGCATAATGACCAGTGGCAATGCGATCGCATCCCAATTGTTCACGCGCATATTCCACCATCGGCCCAAACTTCACCGTTTTATTGCACTGCGAACAAGGTAACGGCGTAATTCCAGCACTATAACCAGACACTAAATAATCAACAATATTGCTCTGAAAGACATCCCGAATATCAACAACTTGATGGGGAATACCCAGTTGTTCGCAAATATCAGCCGCGTCGATCATTCCTTCAGAGCAACATTGCCCTTTGCCTTTCATTAGCCAAAGGGTCAAACCAATTACTTCATAGCCCTGATTATGTAAGATAGCAGCAGCAACAGAACTGTCAACGCCACCGGAAAGACCAACGACAACTTTTTTCATATCTTTAATGTTTTTAGACTAGCAGCTGCTAAGGACAGCAATTAAAACTGTCTCCATTAATTCTGATGGGCTGTAAGATCCCTGACTAGCGGATCTAAATACCCTGACTGAGCGATCGGCTTTTTTAAAGACAGCTGCGCGACTGCTCAATTGTAGCATATATATCTCAAACCCTTGCTAGTCAAGCAATTGGGTGACTAATAAATAATTTGTCACCCAAATTGCTAGTCATATAATTGTGGCTATACATTACCGTGGATTACTAATTAAAATTTTATCCACCAATTTTTAGTTCGAGGAGTAACAAGACACCCTTCACTTACATTATCAGCCACATTCTTAACAGGTAAGCCAAGTTGTAGACTCACTTGTTTATCGTAGATGGCAGTTTGATAATTTTTCGCCTTTTTGATAGCATCTAAGTTCAAACCTGTAGCACCACGAAAGTCTACTTTATCAAGATTAGTCTTGGCGTTAAATATTGCATTGTCAAGTTTTGCTTCACGAAGACAAGCCTTTTGTAAATCAGCATTCTTAAAATCAACATATTGCAGATTTGCTCCTTTAAAATTAACAGTATCTAAATTAGCAGTGTCAAAAACCACACTCCAAAGATTCGCTCCTGATAAATAAGCTCTAAAAAGCATAGCTCCCTGAAAATCAGATTGTTGTAATCTGGCTCTGCCAGGTAAATTAAGCCCATTTAAAACCGCTCCTTGAGCCTGGACTCTAGACAAATCTTCGTTATGATCATGCAAATATTCAAGTGCTTCTTTTCTACCACGATTTACCGTGATTATTTTTTTGTCTGAGTTATTATTTAACGCAATAACATCCCAATTTTCAAAGAGATGCTTTCTCTGTCTATCTGCTGCACCCCAGTAAAAATTGATAGCTGTAAAGATGATGGCGATGAAGCCACAAGCTTGAATTATTTGAATAAGATATTTCAAGTAATAAGTCAAGTGGGATTGCCTTTTTACTTCGCAGTAAAGGTCGAACATACGCCGATAATCTTCTAATGACCAATTAGAATTCTTAGCCTTATTAATTAATAAATACTCCTTTTCTAATAAATTTTTGGTTTTGTAAATTTCCAAAAAATCAGACAGTAAATTAGGTAATTCTTTTACTGTGCTTACTTCTTGTTTTGGGTGATTTTTTAAGTTACTCATGTGTGTCATATTGTTTTTATAATTAATTGTTGTTTATGAATAGACAAAAACCTTTAGATAACTGGGAAAAACGGAGTTTTATCCTATCTAAATTGATTTTGTTGTTAATGTAGCAAAAACTTGTGAAGAAGTTGTGAACAAATGAGGGTATATATCTTGTCTGTCTCTCACGGGAGACAAACAAGAATGATTAACCGCAGATGTGGACGCATAAGTGTCTCGCCGCAGGCTAAGTGGGTAAATTTGTACATCAACAGGCTAGTAAACCAGATGTACAAGTTCATCTGGCTATTTATATGAAAAAATCAACGTAACTGCGTGCAAAGGCAGTGGACGCAAAATATACTTAATGTATCCATTGCCACCTGTGTCTGCGGATTTTATCCTTAAACTATATGGTTTGAAAAATTTTGTTACTACTATGTCCATAAAGTTATCAGGTCAGTTTAGTACATTGTCGATAATGCCCTTATTTTTGGGAAGCTCCTTGGCGATAATTTCCCAGATTTATCCAGCCGAAGCGCAAATCAACAATCATCATCTTTTGCTGTCACAACAAACAGTCATTGAAACCTTACCGCCACCACCAGATACTTCCGTTACCCCAGATAATCAACAAACTTTACCCCAAATACAACCAGGGCAAATTGAGCAGTATGATCCTACTCCTTTTCCCTATCCATCTACAGATAATCAGTCTCAACAAATTCCTGTATTAATTCAACCGAGTCAGCCCAATCAATATAGTCAAAACTTTGAACGCTACTTTGTCTATGTTGACAGTGATAATTATCAAACTCTACAACGAGTCCGACAAATCGAACCAGAGGCTTACATCCGTCAATATCAAGGACGTTCGATTATTCAGTCAGGAGTGTTTAGCCGACAATCTAATGCTGAGGATCGGGTGAGACAACTAGAATATGCTGGTATTCGTGGTGCAAGAGTTGTCAGCTTTTCTAACGGGCAAGAAATACAAAATTTTAACAGTAGTAGTAGCAGTAGTAATTCTCAAAATAGAAGTAATCGGTATTATGTTGTGATTCCTGGAAGAACCCAAGATTTACCTGTAATTGCTAATACCATCATCCGTAAAAGTGGCTATTCTAGCTTAGTGCAAGAAAGACAAAGACCCTTTGGCCCCCATGTAGCTGTAGGGCCGTTTGTGGAACGAGGTGATGCAGACAGATGGAATAGATATGTCCGGGATTTAGGATTTGGTGATGCGAGGGTTTATTACGCTAGGTAAGTTATGAGTTATGAGTTATGAGTTAAAAGTAAAGAGTGAGAAGTTTATCCAAATTTTCTAGCTTTTAACTCAACTCCTATCAGCAACTAAATCTGGAAATTTATAACAATGCAAAACCCGTCTCTTATTCAGATCAAGCACTCGCAAAACAGACAAGAATATACTGCACAAGTTGTAGTCACGGCTGGGCAGATGCGGGATATTGAAGCACGGATTTTTGCCGCAGGGATGCCTGTAGCCGCTTTGATGGAAAAGGTCGCCGGACTGATTGCCCTGCGAGTGCAACAGTTATTTCCTTTGTCTAATAATTTATGTCGTGTAGGTATTTTAGTTGGCCCTGGTCATAATGGTGGTGATGCTTTGGTTGTAGCCCGTGAATTGCACTTTCGGGGGTATGCAGTTTGGATATATTCGCCTTTTTCTAAGTTAAAAGAATTAACTGCACAGCATTTACAATATGCTCAAAGTTTGGGTATTTCTTGTTATGAAAATATTGAACAATTACCAAATTGTGATTTTTTAATTGATGGATTATTTGGCTTTGGGTTAGAAAGACCGCTTACTGATGCGATCGCTTCTACAATTAATCAATTCAATGAATGGCAGCAACCGATTATTAGTATTGATATCCCTTCCGGTTTACATACCGATACCGGGGAAGTTTTAGGGACGGCTATTCGCGCTACTTACACAGTATGCCTGGGTTTGTGGAAGTTGGGTTTATTGCAAGATCATGCTTTAGAGTATGTCGGCAAAGCAGAGTTAATTGATTTTGATATTCCATTGGCAGATATAGAAGCTGTATTAGGAAATACACCAAGAATTAGACGAATTACTAGAAAAACTGCACTTTCTACTTTACCTTTGCCGCGTCCAGCCGTAACCCATAAGTATAAAGAAGGACATCTATTATTAATCTGCGGTTCGCGGCGTTATGCTGGCGGGGCAATTTTAACAGCGTTGGGGGCGCGGGCTAGTGGTGTGGGAATGCTCTCTGTAGCGGTTCCTGAATCATTAAAATATCTTTTGGTGTCACATTTACCGGAAGCATTAATTATTGGTTGCCCAGAAACCGAGACAGGGGCAATTTTAGAATTAACATTACCAGAGAATACTAATTTAAGTGCTTTTAGTGCGATCGCCTGTGGCCCTGGTTTAACCCGCGAAGCTACTCCCATTGTGCAGCAAGTTATCGAGAGCGATCGCACCTTGGTTCTTGATGCCGATGGTTTAAATATTTTGGCACAGCTATACACTATTCCCACTTTACAAAAACGCCAAGCTATAACCGTCCTCACTCCCCACACAGGTGAATTTCACAGGTTATTTTCCAACGTATCAGATGCCAAACACGACAGAATCACAGCAGTGAGAGAAGCCGCAGCCCAAAGTGGCGCAGTGGTATTGTTAAAAGGTGCTAGGACTGCCATTGCCAATTCTCAAGGTAACATCTGGATTAATCCCGAAAGTACCCCAGCCCTAGCCCGTGGTGGTAGTGGTGACGTGTTAACTGGCTTACTGGGTGGTTTATTAGCACAAGCAACGAAAAAACAAATTCCTATAGAAGATATCGTCGCTACTGCTGCTTGGTGGCATTCCCAAGCCGGAATTTTAGCAGCCCAAGAACGCACAGCACTAGGTGTAGATGCCCATACATTGACGCAATATTTAATGCCGAGTGTGAAGTATGAAGTATGAAATATTACTTTACGGCTTTATAAGTACTCGCTGAGTGAAAAAATACTAGCCTCTAGCCTCTAACCCCTAGCCCCTAACCCCACATCATTCCTAAACTTTACACTTCAGTCGGGCATCGCTACTCCAGCATGATCGGGGTTCACTGCTTCAGTTTCGGGCAAAATGATAGTATTAATAGAGTTTCGATATCAAACGTAAAATAAAAGCAAATCTTTTAGTAGATTTATTTCATCTACGTTTTTGTGTTTTTGAGTGAATTTTCATTTCCTACCCATCTCCTACTAAAAAAGCTGGGTTAGGTTAAATTCTTATAATCAATACCAAAGCTATATTTCCCATCCCCCTTGATTTAGTTCCATAACCGCCATGTTAAAACTCCTGTTGGGCGATCCCAACGCTCGTAAACTGAAAAAATACCAACCTTACATCACGGAAATTAATCTCTTAGAGGAAGAAATTAAAGCTCTCTCTGATGATGAATTAAAAGGTAAAACCGGAGAATTCAAACAGCGTCTTGCTAAAGGCGAAACCCTGGATGATATTTTGCCAGAAGCATTTGCCGTGGTGAGAGAAGCAGGACGGCGAGTCTTAGGGTTGCGACACTTTGATGTCCAGATGTTGGGCGGTATCATCCTGCACTCTGGGCAAATTGCGGAAATGAAAACTGGGGAAGGCAAAACCCTGGTAGCAACCTTACCTAGCTATTTAAATGCTCTCACGGGTAAGGGTGTACACGTCGTGACTGTCAACGACTACCTAGCTCGTCGGGACGCTGAGTGGATGGGACAAGTGCATCGCTTCCTCGGCTTGAGTGTGGGACTAATTCAGGCGACCATGAACCCCAGCGAGCGTCAGAAGAACTACGAATGTGATATTACTTACGTTACCAATAGTGAAGTCGGCTTTGACTACCTGCGCGATAACATGGCTACTTCAATGGCTGATGTGGTGCAACGTCCGTTTAACTATTGTGTCATCGACGAAGTAGACTCAATTTTAATTGATGAAGCTCGTACACCACTGATTATTTCTGGTCAGGTAGAAAGACCAACAGAAAAATATTTACAAGCGGCGGAAATTGCCCTGACGTTGAGAAAAGATGACCATTACGAGGTAGATGAAAAAGCTCGTAACGTGTTGTTGACTGATGAAGGCTTTGCGGAAGCAGAAGAGCTTTTAGGTGTCACAGATTTATTTGACCCGGAAGATCCTTGGGCGCACTTTGTATTTAACGCCATTAAAGCCAAAGAATTATTCTTAAAGGATGTTAACTACATCGTTCGGAATGGTGAGGTCGTCATTGTAGACGAATTTACCGGACGGGTATTACCGGGACGGCGTTGGAGTGATGGTCTACACCAAGCCATTGAAGCCAAAGAACACGTAGAAATTCAGCCGGAAACTCAAACTCTAGCCACAATTACCTATCAAAACTTGTTCTTGCTGTATCCAAAATTAGGCGGGATGACTGGAACAGCTAAGACTGAAGAAGCTGAGTTTGAAAAAATTTACAAACTAGAAGTTAGTATCATTCCGACTAACCGCATCAGAAAACGGCAAGATTTGTCGGATTTGGTGTTTAAGACAGAGGCGGGTAAATGGACAGCGATCGCCAGAGAATGTGCCGAAATGCACGAACTTGGTCGCCCTGTACTCGTAGGAACCACTAGTGTAGAAAAATCAGAATATCTCAGCCAACTCCTCAAACAAGCTGGTATTCCCCACGAATTACTCAACGCCCGCCCCGAAAACGTGGAACGGGAAGCGGAAATTGTCGCCCAAGCAGGACGCAGAGGTGCTGTTACCATTGCAACCAACATGGCGGGTCGCGGTACAGACATCATCCTCGGTGGTAACTCGGAATACATGGCGCGGTTGAAATTGCGGGAATATTTTATGCCGCGCATCGTTCAACCAGAAGACGAAGATGTGTTTGGTGTACAGAGGGCGAGCGGTAGTCTACCTGGTGGACATGGTGGCGGCCAAGGTTTTGCCCCAGGGAAAAAAGTCAAAACTTGGAAAGCTTCACCAGAAATTTTCCCCACCCAACTTTCTAAAGAAACCGAAAAACTGCTGAAAGAAGCGGTAGATGTTGCAGTACGGGAATATGGCGATCGCAGTTTACCAGAACTAGAAGCCGAAGATAAGGTGGCAGTGGCAGCCGAAAAAGCACCCACATCCGACCCAGTAATTCAGAAATTGCGGGAAGCATACAACCGCATTAAGCACGAGTACGAACAGTTCACCGACAGCGAACACAATAACGTTGTCGAAATTGGTGGTCTGCATGTAATTGGTACAGAACGCCACGAGTCACGCCGCATTGACAACCAGTTGCGGGGACGCGCCGGACGACAAGGCGACCCTGGTTCCACCAGATTTTTCCTCAGCTTAGAGGATAACTTGTTGCGGATTTTTGGTGGCGATCGCGTCGCTGGTTTAATGAACGCCTTTCAAGTCGAAGAAGATATGCCAATTGAGTCGGGAATGCTGACTCGCAGCTTAGAAGGCGCACAGAAAAAAGTCGAAACCTACTACTACGACATCCGTAAACAAGTATTTGAGTACGACGAGGTAATGAACAACCAACGTCGCGCCATCTACGCCGAACGTCGTCGGGTATTAGAAGGACAAGACTTAAAAGAACAAGTCATCAAATATGCTGAAAAAACGATGGACGACATCGTTGACTACTACATCAACCCAGATTTGCCCTCAGAAGAATGGGAATTAGAAAAACTGGTTGATAAAGTCAAAGAATTCGTCTACTTGCTCTCGGATATGCAGGCAAGTCAGCTAGAGGATATGTCTGTCACTGAAATTAAAGCATTCCTCCACGAACAAGTGCGAATTGCTTACGATATGAAAGAAGCACAAATTGACCAAGTGCAGCCAGGACTAATGCGCCAAGCCGAACGCTTCTTCATCTTGCAGCGTATTGATACCTTGTGGCGTGAACACCTGCAACAAATGGATGCTTTACGTGAGTCTGTAGGTTTGCGTGGTTATGGTCAAAAAGACCCGCTAATTGAATACAAGAGCGAAGGTTATGAACTATTCCTCGATATGATGGTCAACATCCGCCGAGATGTAGTTTACTCCTTGTTCATGTTCCAACCGCAACCGCAGCCAATGGTGCAAACATCATCTGAGATGGTGTAATAGAGAAAGAATAATTTCACGCAGAGACGCAGAGGCGCAGAGAGTTTTCTGAGCGCCTTTGCGTTTAAATTTTAGTAGAGTGTGTTGTTGCGTAATGCAGCGCACCATCCCAATCTCAAATGGAATGAGTTACGATCACTATTTTAATCATTTGATATGAAAAGAATAGAAGTCGAACAAAGAAGCATTTTGATTGGTCTAGCAGGTAGTCACGGCTATGGGTTAAATCGTCCCGATTCAGATTTTGATTTCCGGGGAATATTTATTGCGCCTAAAAGATATTATTTGGGATTTGATAATATCGAACAAAAAGATACTGGCTGGGACGAACCGGGGATATTTCCGTTTATTGATGGAAATAAAGATACAGTTATTTATGAATTAAGAAAAATCCTGCAATTATTAGCAGGGGCAAATCCTAATGTTTTGGAATTGCTGTGGTTACATAAATATCCGGTATTAACAGAAGTTGGTCAATATTTAATTAAACACAGACATTTATTTTTAACGAAGAAAGTTAGGCATACTTATACAGGTTATGCTTTTGCTCAAATCAAAAAGATGGAAACCCATCGCAAATGGTTATTAAATCCACCACAAAAAAAGCCATTACCTGCTGATTATGGGATAGAAAATGAAGAACCACTCAGTAAAGATGAGTTAAACGCTTTTTTGGAGTATCTTTACTTATTAATTAGAGGACGAATTGAATTTTTAGAAGAAGCCGAACAACTATATCAATTATTAACAGCCGATATTGATTTTAAAGGTGTACTCAAACAATATGCTTTACCCAATGAAGCTTTAGAATATACAGAAAAACTAACTTATGGTCGGAAAGACTTTATTAGACTGCTGCAAAAAAGTCAAAGCTATCAAATTGCTGTACGAGAATGGAAAGCATATTTATCTTGGCAAGAAAATCGCAATCCAGCGAGAGCCGAAATGGAAAGAAAGTCTGGATTTGATCTGAAACATGGAATGCACTGCATTAGATTACTTCGCAGTGGTTTAGAAATATTGCAGCGAGGAGAATTAATTGTTGATAGAAGAATGGCTGGAGATGTTGATGATTTAAAAGCTATTCTCAAAGGCGAATACAGTTATGAACAGGTGATGCAAATGGCAGAAAATTTAGTAGCGCAAATGGATGCTGGGTATGAGAAATCAACTCTATCTGCGAAACCTGATTTGGAACAAATTAATCAACTATGTATAGACTTAGTGGAAATGCAAGGATGGAGTTAGTTATACCAATAGCTAATTCTAAATTACGCAAGTCTAACAGCATCTGGTTTTGTGAACTTGAATATGATACTGAAATAAATCCAAGACAAGGAATAGCTTGTGTTGCTTGATGCAACTTGCTTTTAGGATTATTAAAATTTTATATATAAACGGGTTGTGAAAACAATAACATAAAATCAATACAATTATTAAAAATATTTATACTTATTCTTCATGTAATCTTCAGAAAACGACTTAAGTAAATGTACTATGATAATTTTGTGTACATCAGTAGTTTTACTAACGTCTTCTGTCCAAGATAAAATCATCGAAAATATTTATTCCTCTGTCACTTTCAGAAAAAATAACTCCAAGCCAAATACTAGATTTTGCATTATTAATCTAAAGTTTGATGCTTGATTTTTTGATATTTATTAGCGTTTGTCGATAATCTTGAAAATTCATGCTTTATCAACTTTTGATATATTGCCTTTTCTAGCAGTAGAGAAAGAGGAATATGGCAATTTTCATGCTTTTTATTAACAAATAAATATTCCCAGCTATAACAGCATATTTCACGTAAGTCTCGATTCAATTTTAAACTCCAGGTAAAGAATCTATTTCAATATTGTATTCGGAAATTTTGATCTAATTAAGGCAAAAAAAACATCAATAGATTATGCAACAAATAATCGCAACAACACGACAAGAACAAGTTGCAAATATTGCGCTTGAGTCGGAGCTATTCAGCATTTCTATGCAGTCAGAGCAGAAGTTTTATTGTCAGCAATTTCTAGAAGCGAGAAAACTTGACTATACAATGGCAAATCATCCATCGCGTGCTTATTGGGTGATTAATTCTATTGAAGTTAATGAAAGTGAACAGGACACACACTACTTATTTGTTTCTGAAGGCGAAGTTACTCTCAAAAACTGTAATGGAGAGTTTTTATTGCAGAGAAACACATTTGCCGCAGTTCCAGGTAATTTTTCTTTAGATGGTTCAGGAAAAGTATTAGTTGCAACAAGACTTAATTACACTGGACTTTTCACCATTGGCGGGCCAATTGAACCATTAGGGCGATTAAATTATATTGATGGTTGCTCTTCAACGGTGTTGATTAATCCTTTAAAACGTGGCGAACCTTGTTTGAATTTCCTCTATGTTCCTCCTGGTGTGTCGCAAACTCCCCACACTCATCCTTCATTACGAATTGGACTTGTGGCTGAGGGTAGTGGAACTTGTCAAGTAGATGAGGGAACATTCAAAATGCAGCCAGGAACGGTTTTTTGTTTGCCTGAAAACAAGTTACATAGCTTCTCGGCAATTGATGATTCCTTAAGAATTATTATTTATCATCCAGATTCTGATGTTGGCCCAACGGATGATTCTCATACAATGTTAAATAATACTTTTGTGGGAAAAACTTCCGCGAAAGTTATAGATGCAATTAGAACGAAATAACAACTGAATCTGGACTGCCTTTTGATTGGATTAATGTAAAGGCAGTCTTATTTTCAAATTTATGCAAGATCAAACTAATATATTTCTGTTCTAGGAGTGCTGATGATTTTATTAACCAGCGATACTGAAACAAAGCCGACACAGGCGATGCGACAGGCGATCGCTAATGCTGAGGTAGGCGACGAGCAGAAAGGGGAAGATCCGACTGTTAATTTATTACTAGAACGTGTTGCAGATTTACTCGGCAAAGAAGCGGCTCTGTTTTTCGCCTGTGGAACCATTTGCAACTTTGTCGCCATTAAAACTCACACTCGCCCTGCGGATGTAGTGCTAGTAGAACAAATGGCACATATCATCCGCGCCGAATCGGGTGGTGCAGCCATGACTTCTGGTGTGTTAATGGAAGCAATTGCCAGCGAGAAGGGAATTTTTACAGTCGATGCTGTGGCGCAAGCATTGGCAAGAATTGCGACTGCACCTTACTTATACTCAGCAAATCCCCGCTTATTATGTGTTGAGCAAACTCACAATTTTGGTGGTGGTTCAGTTTGGCAACTTGATGAACTACGTGCAGTTTGCGAGTTTTCCCAACAAAAAGGTTTAGCTACCCACATGGATGGGGCAAGATTATTAAATGCTGTGATTGCCTCTCAAACTCCAGCCAAAGATTTTGCCGCCTGTGTTGATTCTGTATGGATTGATTTTACTAAAGGACTGGGCGCACCCATCGGTGCAGTGTTAGCAGGTACCAAAGAATTTATCGCCCAAGCACGCCGATATAAACATATTTTTGGTGGTGCAATGCGTCAAGCGGGGATTGTGGCCGCAGGTTGTCTGTATGCACTAGACCATCATATTGAACGTTTACAAGAAGACCACGACAATGCAACTCACTTGGCTCAAGAACTAAGTAACATTACGGGAATTACCGTCAAAAATGCCCAACCAGAAACAAATATTGTTTTCTTTGATGTGTCTGGACTGGGAACTGACAAAGCTCAATTTCTGGCTTTATTACAAGAGCGTGGTGTCAAAATGGGAGCAGTCGGTAATTCGATTCGAGCCGTTACGCATTTAGATGTTTCGCGGGCTGATATTGATGTTGCGATTAATGCTATTTACGAGATTGCGAAATCTGCTGAAAAAGTCAAAAATTAGAGAAACTTTTGCTTTCTGCCCCCTGCTGTCTTGATGATCAGTTTTTTACAGGAAACGATAGTACTCCTTGGGACTCTAAAAATGCTGCTACTTGCAAGATTAATGCTTCATTGTAGGGGGCGGCGATAATTTGCACACCTAAAGGTAAAGCATTGGGATGGTGAATTGGCACTGATAAAACAGGTAAGCCAATAAAAGATAAGGGTTGGGTAAATAATCCTAAATGTGGACGCACTAAGATTTCCTCACCATCTAAAATCATTGTCTGCTGACCGATGAATGGTGCAGAAATGGGTGTGGTGGGGGCGAGAATAATATCGACATTTTGAAAAACTGCACGGACTTGATCGCGGTACCAACGGCGAAATCGTTGGGCTTGTATGTACCAACTACTAGGAATTAACGCCCCAGCCAGAAAGCGATCGCGGGTTGCGGGGTCAAAATCTTGGGGGCGCGATCGCAATTTATCTAAATGCAGATTTGCACCTTCGCTGGCGGAAATTACAAAAGCTGCTGCACGAGCGCGTTTAGCTTCGGGTATGGTGACAGATTGAATGACTCCCAAAGCCTCAGCAACTTTGTGAACTGCGGTTAAAGCTTCTGCTGTTGCACCTTGGATAAAATAATCATCGGCTAGGGCAATTCGCAGATGAGAAATATCTTGATGGAGTTGGGGTAAACACAATTCTGGCGGACGTTGGCTACAAATCGGATCACGTTCATCTTCTCCTTGCAACACATCAAAAATCGCCGCCGTATCCCTTACCGAACGGGCGAAACTGCCAATATGGTCAAAACTACTCGAAAATAAAGCGACACCTGCACGGGATAACCTACCGTAAGTTGGCTTAAAACCAAATACACCACATAAAGCCGCAGGTACACGAATAGAACCATTGGTATCAGAACCGAGGGTGAAGGGAACTAACCCCGCCGCCACCGCCGCCGCCGAACCACCAGAGGAACCACCTGCGATGCGTTGTAAATCATGAGGGTTATGAGTAGCACCATAATGAAAGTTTTCTGTCACAAATCCATAAGCGTACTCATCCATATTTAAAGCGCCAACCAGCACAGCACCAGCTTGTTTCAACTTGGTGACTGCGGTTGCATCTTGGGTAGCTGGGGGATTTTCGGCGTTAATTTTTGCACCCGCCAAGGTAGTGACACCCGCAATATCAAACAGATTTTTCACAGCAAAAGGTACACCAGCTAGTAACCCTGGATGATTACCTTGGGCGATTTCTTGATCAATTTTGGCTGCATCTGCTAAAGCTGTTTCTGTGGTGACAGTGGTAAAACTGTTAATTTTGTGGTCTATGGTGGTAATTTTTGTGAGTGCAGCTTGAGTGACTGCAACTGCACTTACTTGACCACTGCATACAGCAGCCGCTATTGATAAGGCATCAGCTAAATCTAAATTCATCAGTTAGGCAACAGTGCGTTTAGCTTTTTGAGTCACAGCAGTTCGCATAGTTTTGATGAGTTGCAATAAAACAACGGTAAAACCTAAATCTAAAAAGCAAGATAATAACAGCCACACAGGCAGAAATTTATCTTCAGGATGTTTATAAGCCTCAAAAACAACGCGATTGACTGCTCTTGAACCTATCATAAAACCATAAAGAGGCGCTATTAACGATCGCACTTGTTCACTGGCACTGGTTAAATCGCCACCTTCGGTTTTAAATTTGTCTGCAAAGGTAGATAAAGTATTAGCTATACCCCAAAGACTGTAGATAGGAATCAAAAATCTAGCGATCGCACCCCCTGGGCTAATCGGATATTCTTGAAAGAGATTTTTTAAATCTGTATGGATACGATGTAGCCAAATCAAAAAAATAATAATTGAAGCGATACTTGTCAGCAACGCAACTATTGATACTACTCCATCTAAACTTGCCAGTACTTGATAAACTGGTTGCGCGATGACAGCTAACAACGATAACAACGTCGAAACAATCCCAACTCCCACCACTACCCACAGCACCCGCACCAAAAATTTGCCGATAGCCGCAGACTTCAAAGAACTAGCAGCATTGAAATTCGTCATAGCATTTTTCCAATGGCATTATCGGCTAATATCTTAGTCTTGCTAGTTATCATCAAAACTCAGTGCATTTACGTGAGGCATCAAGAAAAAGATGATTAACTATGGTTCAAATACTGGTGCAGCTTCAACTTCGGCGGGTAAAGAAAAAGAATTGACTAGTTGAGCGATCGCTTGAATCCTGGCAAAATTTGCTACCACTCCCTTATAATATTCATCCTTGATTGGCAAATCTAATAATAAAGCAGCTTGCTCAACATATTTATTGACATCTAATTCTTGATTTTGCATATTTTTTAGGCACTTCCCAATTCCAAAATCTTCAAAAGGTAAGTATACAGAATACAGAAGTCAGAGGTTATTTATCAAAGTAAACATTCTTGTAATGGTGTGGCAAGGCTAAAATATTGCATGACAAATTTCTTGTGGGATGGGCTTCTACCCGAATTTCTCACGTATGGGTAGGGAGTGTGGGGAGTGTGGGGAGTGTGGGGGGAAAGATTTCTTCACCATCCTCCCACCCCTCCCCCACCTCCCACCCTTCCCACCCTTCCCACACCCCTGGATTTCTCTCTTGTGAGAAATCCAGGTTCTAGCCCGTCCGGTGCGGGCAGGATGCCCACATCACAAGAATTATATTTATGCACTACTTTAGTGTTGCCACGCCACTACCTTAGATTTACTTTATCAATCGTCTCTCAGAAGCGATCGCAGTTTAACGGCTCATAGTTCTAGACTATAAGCATCTCTGTTTAGCAAAAGCTTGATTTACTAACCATTCTGACTCCTGAATTCTTCCCTAAAAAGTAAACGTACTCCGCAGAACACCAACAGTTGTAGTTTCATTTCTGCTGTCACCTTCAGGGTTAAACAACACAAAAGCACCAGGAGTAATGCTGATATTATCTGTGAGCTTAAAGCGATAATACGCCTCTAAATGATAAGGAGTAGCACGATTTACCCCATCTGGAGCCAGTTGCGCCGCACCATTAGCATCCGAGCGAAATAGCGGTTGTCCAAAAATAATCCCGGCATTATTCCCTGATTTAAATAAATCATTAAAGTGCAGCCCTACCATCCAGCTAGTAAAGGTAGTGGAAGCATCAACATCACCACCAGAAGAAGCATCCACAAACATTGCAGCACCATAACCAGACAAAGCTACCTTGGGAGAAAAGCGCCAAGTTACCGTACCACCAACAGAATTAAGTGTGACAGGTGTTCCTAAATCAACGCCAGCTAACGCACCAATATCATCACGAACTAGTCCCGTACCTAAGATATTAATTTCGTGATAACTGTGGGCATAATTTAAACCAACATCTATCGAATTAGTAGGTTTAAAAGTTAACTGAGTGCTGATTACACTACTACCACCAAACACACCCGCTCCCAAAGGCGTGTTAGAAACCCCAGGAACAATATCACCTGCTTCTTGCGGTAAGTTAGCGTTGACACTACCATATAAAGCTCTTAAATCTAATTGGGGAGAAATACTAAAAATAAATCCCGCCGCCGATGCTAAACCAGTTCCTGAAGTCCCGCCAGAAACTCGCGCCACAGGATTTAAACCTGCAAACCGCGAAATCGACTCATTTCCTTCACCATAAAAAGGTGTGATAGCAGGAAAAGCATCTGTCGCTTCCGCCGCAGTTCCCGCAAACAAAGTTAATTTATCCGCGACTGGAAAAACATACAGTAATTTATATAATTGTACACTGTTAGCTGACTGCTCTGATAACGTTTTCACGTCCAAACCAGGAAACAACGGTTCAAAACTTGTTCTCGCACTACTAGCAGTTAGTAAATCCGAAGCTAATCCTAAACCTTGTTGCAAGCTACCACTTCCATCTATACCACCCAAAAAGTTGTAAGCTTGCAAACCAGTAATTAATAAATCTTTCCCAGTAAAGCTAGTGTTGAGATTTAACCGGACTCTGTTCACTAAGATAATATTAGGATCACCCTGATTAGGTGCGCCACCTGTTGCACCAATCCCGGCAACAATTACTTCGCCATTGAGTTTAGTAGTAGTAGAAAATTGATTGGCTTCTAGTTCGGCGGTGCGTGCTTCTAGTGCATCCACTCGTCCCCGGAGAGTTGCGAGTTCTGCCGAAAAATCTTCTTGTAATTTTTGTAAGGTTGCTAAATCTTCTTTTTTAACTAAATCAGCAGTGGCTGTGGCGATGAGTTCGTTAACTCTTTCTAAACAAGCATTTAAGCCTGCTGCAAACTCATAACGAGTCATAGCACGATTGCCACGATAAGTACCATTGGGATAACCAGCAATACAACCATAGCGTTCAACCAAAGATTGTAAGGCTTGAAAAGCCCAATCAGTTGGTTGCACATCAGATAATTGTGATACAGATGTTACTTGGGCGCTGTCGTTATTGTCTGATGTCTGCGACTCATTAGACACTGATGAATCTTGTAACTCTGGCTCACCTTTGATAGCTGGGGATTCTGGTTGGCTACCATCGGCTAGAATCAACTTAGTTTCATGAGCAGCAACTTGACTGTTGATAATTGCTGATTTTTGCGGAACATTTACCAATGAATTATTATCTATTGGTACGGAGTTAGCTAGGGCTTGTATGGGTAACAATCCATTAATTAAACATAAAAAACTAGCCCCACTAGCAGAAGCTAGGAGATACTTAGCCATGACCACTCCTCACAGATATAGAATATTAAAAAAATTTATCTACGATATTTGACAGTTATGAAGCATTGCCAAGTGGATTGCACTAAACCATCTTGCTTCTCATAAGTAATTACCGTAGATCATAAAATCTAGTAAATACTATTTAGATAAAAAAATATCATTAATAATCATTTATAGTTTTAATTGTTTTGATAACCTTATTTTAATCATTTGAAAAATCTATAGTAATCATAGATAATCCCTGGAAATAAAGATCCCCGACTTCTTTAAGAAGTCGGGGATCGGAACTTAGCAATTTTTATAAATACAAAATATTCAACTGTGTAATTTTAGAAATTCTTACACTAGTGAGGTATGAGCAAGAATAATTAACCGCAGATAAACGCAGCGAAAAGTTGAGCCAGTGCGTTGGGCGGGTTCCCCGACTCCCTCACTGGCGTTGCGTGGGCGGCTTTGCCGACTTGAGCAAACTTTTCAAGACAGATGAACGCAGATGTAGAGTCTTTAGCAGCTTGTCACAAGCTACGCAGATGTAAACAGATAAACTTGTACCTCTGTAAACTAAAGAAGGATATACAAATTTTAATTATTGGTGAAAAGTGAAAAATTACTCTTATAAATTGTAGAGAGAAATTACAAAGTTAATTTTATGATTAACCACAGCGAAAGTACATTTCGGGGTATTGGTGAAGTTGACTTATATTACCAAAGCTGGCAACCAATAGGTAATGTCAAAGCTATATTAGTGATTGTGCATGGTTTGGGAGGTCATAGTAGCAAATACAATAACATAGTTCAGCATTTTATCCCTCAACAATATGCTGTTTATAGCTTTGATTTGCGTGGTCATGGACGTTCCCCAGGGCAAAGAGGGTATATTAATTCTTGGGCAGAATTCCGCGAAGATTTGCGAACTTTTTTAGAATTAATTCAATCTCAACATCCAAAATTACCAATTTTTCTATTAGGACATAGTTTGGGTTCAATTATTGTTTTAGATTATGTTTTGCGTTATCCCCAAGCTGCGGCTATCCTACAAGGTGTAATTCTTCTTGCGCCAAGCTTAGGAAAAGTTGGTGTGTCAAAGATTAAGCTATTACTGGGACAATTGCTATCACGGATATGGCCAAGGTTTACTTTAAATACTGGTCTTGATTTATCTGCTGGTGCAAGAGATGAAAAAGTTTTAGCTATCTATGTTCAAGATACTTTAAGACACACTTTAGGAACGGCTCGTTTAGCAACGGAGTTTTTGAATACTGTTAATTGGATTAATCACCATACTAATGAATGGCAATTACCATTATTAATTCTTCACGGTGGCGCAGACAAAATCACATTACCAGAAGGAAGTCAGATTTTTTATGAGCAACTAACTGCTTGTCAAGATAAGACGAGAATTGTCTATCCAGAGGCTTATCATGAACTACAAGATGACCTCAATTATCAAGAAGTTTTAGCTGATTTAGAAAGTTGGTTAGCAGGACATTTGTTATCTAATTGATAATATCTCATGGTTTAAAAGGGACACAAGGGAGATAGCCAGTAGGGTGTTTTAGGCGTAAGCCGTAACGCACCGAAAGCTTTGAGGGATGCGTTACGCTGTCGCTAACACATCCTACATTTATACGTATTTTTTAAAAGTCCAAAATGAGTCCTATATTATTTAGATATTTTTACTAATTTCTCGATAATTTGCTTGATAATTTATTAGTGTTTCTTTCGCTTGTTGCGACACAAATGTATTTGCAGGAATTGTTTTTAAAATTTTAATTGCCTGTTGCCATTTAGATTTGGCTTGTCGGCGGATTGAACGAGAATGAGGTGAACTTTGAATCAAGAAGTTGGCTTCTATAGCTAATTTATGGGCTGTTGCTAAATTATTGAGAGCTTGTTTCTCTACAATTACTTTTTGACTGATTGCTTGATGATTTAAGCGATAAAGAACTAATTTATCTTTCGCTTTAATAAAAACTGATGTCTTTTGAGGGATGTTTTCTAGTAATTTGATTGCCTCTTGCCATTTAGATTCGGCTTGTTGCCAAACAACTAAAGGATGGGGTGGTGATTGTACTAATCCAGATGCTTCTAAACCTAGATTTTGGGCGGCTTTTAAATTAGCGATCGCAGTTTCTTCTTGATTAATTTTAGAGCGAATTTGTTGGAGTTTGGGAAGTTCTGCTTTAATTATCCAACCCCCAAAACCTAAAGCTAATAAACTCACCACAAATATTCCGCCATAATGAGTTAAGTGTTGCTGTTTAAACTTTTTTGGCGGGTTAAACTCAAATAATTTCCATTGTTCAGTCTTGGGTTTAGGTATTTTTTTTTCTGATTTCACTCTCAAAGTACTAATCTGCAAAATTAAAGCATCGATTTTACTTTGATAAAACTCACAATCATTGATAATATCTGTTAATTCTTGTAATCTGCCATCACCAGATATAATTAATTCTTGATCATCATCTAACCACTCTAGAGCAAAGCCGGATTTTCCACAAAAAGCAGAGACTCCCAGTAAAATACTCAATAAATTATGGCTCTGCTTAATATTGTCAAAAATAAACTCTAATCTTTCCTTAATTTTAAAAGCATCTTCTTGAGCTTGAATAATCTGCTGAATTTGCTGTTGTAAGATTTTTGGCTTATTCAAATCTAGTTGGATTTTTAAAACCTCTTCGACAGCTTGAAATGTGGCAGGAATACTATCGTGACTAGCATCAAGGTTGAGTTGTTGGACTAATTGGATATCACTTAGAATATCAGCCGCGATCGCTTGGATTAAATCACCCCAATCAACCCAAACTTCGATTTTAGACTGAATTTGCTTGAGGGAAATATCTACTGGTAATTGCCCAAATTTAGCTGTCAACAAACCAGGATAATCATATTTATAAATGTAGACTGTGTAATCTTCATCTATAACTGGCTTTGGCACTACATCTAAACTAGCAACTGTCGTTATCGGTGTTTTCTCTAACTGGCTAGACTTGACTTTTTCTTGAATATTGCGGAGTTGTTCTTGAGCATGATTAATCATGACAATTTGTTGCATGATGTCATGAGCATGTCCAATATTTAGCCTCAGACTATGAACAATTTTTGGTAGTTCATTTACCAGAGTTTCTAAATCAGCCATAAATATCCCTTGGGGATTTGCCGAAAGTTGATGTGAAACAATTAAAATGACTATGCAGCAAGGTGGTAGCTTGAAAACAAGCTTCGTCTTAGTTGGTGGTAGATTCAGCGTCCTGATTGATAGCAAATCTGAGGCGCTATTGATTCATACTTCCCGAAACTACTGCGAAAGTAACAAACTCAATTGAAAAATTTTCAATAAATGCACAATCAGTAATAAAAGTCAAATATGAATGAAATTGATTTAGCGTTTACTCCGGCGGTGGAGTTGGCGCGATTAATCCGCCATCGGGAGGTGTCGCCACTGGAGTTGGTGGAAATATATTTACAAAGAATTGAGCGGTTGAACCCCCAATTGGGAAGTTATTTTACGGTGACGGCAGAACTCGCGATCGCTGATGCCCAAGCAAAAACCGAAATGTTGGCAACAGCTGCCGAACTGCCGCCTTTTTTTGGTGTGCCAATTTCCATTAAAGACCTCAACACCGTCGCTGGTGTGCCTTGTACCTACGGCAATCCGGCGTTATTAAACAATATTCCTAATTATGATGATGGGGTGGTAACGCGGATTAAACAGGCAGGGTTCATTATTCTGGGTAAAACTGCCACTTCCGAAATCGGTTCTTTTCCTTACACCGAACCCACAGGTTTTCCCCCGTCTAGAAATCCTTGGAATTTAGAATATACTTCCGGCGGTTCTAGTGGTGGTGCCGCCGCCGCCGTCGCCGCCGGATTATGTGCGATCGCGCAAGGTTCTGATGGTGGTGGTTCCATTCGTGGCCCTGCGGCTTGTTGTGGTTTAGTGGGGATTAAACCATCACGGGGTAGAGTCACCAAAGCCCCTGTCGGCGATCGCTTGGGGGGAATTGCTGTCAACGGCCCTATTGCCCGGACTGTGGCTGATGCTGCCGCGATGTTAGATGCTATTTCTGGTTACTTCACTGGTGATCCTTACTGGCTACCTGATCCTGAACCTTCTTTTCTGGCTGCTACCCAAGCCAAAGTTTCGGGCTTACGCATTGCCTTCTCGACGCAAATCCTGCCTTTGGGAAAGGCGGACGCAAACTGTCAGCAAGGTGTGTTGCAAACAGTCCAGTTATTAGAACAATTGGGTAACACCGTGACCGAAAGTTGCCCAGATTTTAGTGGCTTAGTCGAACCATTCCAAATGGTTTGGCAAGCGGGAGTTGCTGCATCGGGATTGCCTGTGGAAGCGTTGCAGCCTGTGAATCGTTGGCTATTGGCGCGTACTGGTTCTGTGGCTGAATATCTCCGGGCTTTATCTCAATTGCAAATCGTCTCCCGGCAAATTGTGGCATTTTTCGAGAATTTTGATGTGTTGGTCTTGCCAGTTTATTTACATTCACCCATTCGCGTCGGAGAGTGGGCGGCGTTGAGTCCTGAAGAGACATTTCAAAATATTATGCGTTGGGTTGCCCCTTGTCCCCCTGCCAACGCCACCGGACAACCTGCGATCGCATTACCTGTGGGTTTTGATAGTCATGGTTTACCTATGAGTGTACAACTGGTGGGTAAACCTGCGGCAGAAGCTACTTTAATTAGTCTCGCCGCCCAAATTGAAGCCGCAAAACCTTGGATTCAGCATCGTCCAGCTTTGTAAAACGTTAAGTTATTTTACAATTACACGGCACGGAGTCTTAAAATCACTGCCCAAGGGCGTAAATAACTGATGCCAAAGCCAAAAATCGGCTGATTACGAATGAGCGAAATCGGCTTACTATCCTGAATCCAGAGAAATTAAGCGCGATCGCTACTAGGGAAAACATACCTGGGAAAATAGGCGAAATTAGGCAGCAAAGAAACATCTACACAGATTTTTCTCTAGTCCAATAATTTAATTGTTGCGCTCACAACAGGGGTTTTTACTAAGTATTTATTCCTACTTTCAGGGTGGTTTTGAGTGCAACACACCCCCAAAAAACACAAAAAATCCTGAAATCCATATAAATTAACGGTTTCATCTATCCACTTCAGGCTACTACACCTTAGAATGATTCATTGAAAAGTCGAGCGGAAGGGATGTGTAGCGATTTTGAGTAAAAATACTCCCGAAACACGACTTTTGTAGTTCCGCAAACAGAGGTTTTAGTAAAGATGCTACACAGTGCATCTGAAAGAAATCTCAATTAAACCTGAAGGAGTTTATATGAACAAGGGCGAATTGGTTGATGCAGTCGCAGAAAAAGCCAGCGTTACCAAAAAACAAGCAGATGCAGTCTTAACTGCTGCTTTGGAAACCATTATTGAAGCGGTTTCTTCTGGCGATAAAGTGACACTGGTAGGTTTTGGTTCCTTTGAATCACGGGAACGCAAAGCCCGTGAAGGTCGTAACCCCAAAACAAACGAAAAAATGGAAATTCCTGCAACTAAAGTGCCTGCTTTCTCTGCTGGTAAACTCTTTAGAGAAAGAGTTGCACCCCCAAAATCTTAGGTTTAGTTTGGGGAATTTTGATTTTGATGCAGCAACCAGCACACGGGGGAAATTTAGCCTGGGCAGCAGCACTGGCTGGCTGTCCCCGTGATGCTATTCTTGATTTTTCTGCGAGCATCAGTCCATTAGGGCCGCCGGATAGTGCGATCGCTGCGATTCAATCTCAAATTGGTAGTCTGAGGCACTATCCCGAACCAGAATATAGTGAACTGAGACTTGCTCTCAGTCACTTCCATAAATTACCGCCAGAGTGGATTTTGCCGGGTAACGGTTCCGCCGAATTATTAACTTTGGTAGGTAGAGAATTAGCAGAACTATCTGCAACAATCTTGCTGACTCCAGCCTTTGGTGATTACTACCGCACCTTGACGGCTTACAACGCTAAAGTTCTGGAGTTCCCGATCAATTTGGGACAGGGAGACAAGGAGACAAGGAGACAAAATGAAGTTTTTCTTCCCCACACCCCTCAACCCCTGCCCCCTCGCTCACTCACCAAACAACATGGGTTATTGTTAAACAATCCCCACAACCCTACAGGCAAAATGTTTTCGCGGTCGGAAATTTTACCACTGTTAGAAGAGTTTGCCTTAGTGGTAGTGGATGAAGCGTTTATGGATTTTGTGCCACCAGAAGCAGAACAAAGCCTGATTTCCGTGGTGCAGGAACATAAAAATTTAGTTGTGTTGCGATCGCTGACCAAATTTTACAGTCTACCGGGGCTAAGACTGGGGTATGCGATCGCCCACCCGGATCGTTTGTCACGGTGGCAGTCGTGGCGCGATCCCTGGCCTGTCAACAATCTCGCTGCGGCCGCCGCCATTGCTGTCATCGGCGACCAAAATTTTCAACAGCAAACTTGGCAATGGCTACCACCTACCCGAAACCAACTGTTTCAAGGTTTAGCCGCCATCGCCGGACTGCAACCCCACACCAGTGCTGCCAACTTTTTACTAGTGACATCACAAAAATCGAGTTTGCAGTTACAGCAACAATTACTCCAAGATCATCAGATTTTAATTCGAGATTGCCTAAGCTTTAAAGAATTAGGCGATCGCTTCTTCCGTGTCGCTGTGCGTTCTGTGTCCGATAACCAACGTTTATTAACAGCCCTGCAAGCATTACTGAACAATTAGTAAGTAATTCGTCACCTAACAATTGTAGAGACGTTAATTATTTCGTCTCTACAATTAACTAATGACAAATGACCATTGACTAACAACTAATGACCATTGATTATGATGTCGTGATTATTGGCGGTAGCCCCGCCGGACGCTATGCGGCTTTAGCTGCAACCAAATTGCACGCTAAAGTTGCCCTAGTAGAACCACAAATAAATTACGGATTTATTTATCATCACACCCTCAGCGAAATTGCCAACCGCTTACAGTCTCTCAATCAAGCTGATGGTTTTGGGATTCGTACCAATCATGCGGACATCGCCGAAAAATGCCATATATCCCTCGCTTGGCAAGAGGCAATGCTATATGCTGACACAGTTGCCGCCAACATCCAAGAAATCAACTCTCCAGCCACATTAGCCGCACAAGGCGTTGATGTGATTTTTGGCAAAGGTGAATTTCAACCTTCGCCACATTTGGCATTTGCCGTTTATCAAAATGATGAACAATCAACCCAATCAGCAAATCAGCAAATTCTCCGCTTGTTAAGGGGACGCACCTATTTATTAGCCAGTGGTTCCCGTCCCAAAATTCCCAATATTGAAGGTTTACAAAACACTGGTTACATTACCTTAAATAATATTTGGCAATCTCTCAAAAAAAGAACATTACCCCAAAATTGGGTAATTCTTGGTGGCGTGCCTCAAAGTATTGAAATCACCCAAACTTTAGCCCGGTTGGGTTGTACTGTGACATTAGTCATTAAACATCCTCATATTCTGCCAAATATTGATCCAGAAATTGCTCAATTGCTGCAAGCACAATTAGAAGTTGATGGTGTACATATTTTGACACAAACAACTGTCACCCAAGTTAGACAAATTGATGATAAAAAATGGGTGCAAGCCGGAGATAAAGCAATTGAAACTGATGAAATTTTAGTAGCCACAGCACAACAACCAAATTTTGCATCTTTCAATTTAGCAGCCGTCGGCGTGAAATGGTATCAGCATCGTTTAGTAGTTAACAATAAACTGCAAACCACCAACAAACGTATTTACGCTTGTGGTGATGTCATTGGTGGTTATGACTTGATCAACGTTGCTCATTATGAAGCGAGAATCGCTACCAACAATGCCCTATTTTTCCCTAGATTGGAGGTGAATTATCAACACATACCTTGGGGAATATTTACTCACCCAATGTTAGCGCAAGTTGGTTTAACCCAAACCCAAGCAATCAGGCAATTTCGCCCCGATGAATTTTTAATTTTACGACAATATTTTAAATCTTTAGCAGCAGCCCAAATTAACAGCGAAATCACAGGTATTTGTCAATTAATTCTTTTACGTAATGGCGAAATTTTAGGTGCAACTATCTTAGGTCAAAATGCTGGAGAATTAATGAATTTAATTGCATTAGCTATCAACCAAAAAATTAAAGTCAAAGATTTAGCTAACTTAGCGCCTATCTATCCCAATTTTTCCGAAATTCTCACCCAAACTGCCCAAGAATATCAGCAAAGATTAAATAACCATCCAGATGTGCAAGATAGATTAGAAGGCTTCTTCCATTTCCGCCGCAATTGGAATTTGTGAATTACGCTAATTATATAGAGTAAAAATTAATACTTTCAGATCCCCGACTTCTTTGAGAAGTCGGGGATATTGTTTTTCAACAACAGTCAGAAAAAGACTACTCATACCATTTCACGAAAAATCTGATACAGATGTAAACCCTGAAAGGTTTAATGTATCTAAGTTTTTTAATTGTGAATTGCGACTTGCGAATTGAGAATTGGTATCAGCACTCTTCATATTGTCAGTAATTTCTCGGAAAAATTCTTCAAAAACCACTTTACGAGTATAAAATTATACTCTATAATATATTCAGCACGATAAAGGCGATCGCCTCATCCCGCGAAGAAGTGTGCGATCGCCTTATCTGGCTCCCATATATAGGAGATGAATACAATCATGGCACAAGTTACCGAAAAACCAGTTTCCCAAAGAGAACCAATTAAACACTTACTCATTGGTTCCCCCAAAGCCGTCACCAGCACAATCCATTATTTGCAAGTTATCGGCTACGCCAGCGTCGGCGACTGGAGTCCACTAGTACCCACCACCAACGAAGGCGAAGTCATGAGCATCTTAACTAGGCAAATTCTTATGCAATAAAGTACCCACAAAGGTTGTCTGTTAAATGAGAGTGTGAGGGGATAAGGGTGTGAACATCAGCCAAACATTGTAAGAGTTTTGAACATCTACACCCCTACACCCTCTAACCCCTAGCCCCTAGCTTATACAAAACTAAGCGTTACAAAAAATGTAACAGCAACAGCAATATCTCAGCAAATTAGTAAAATAACAAAAGATTTTCCGCAATCTCGCTGATGACAAATCAACAATTGTCATTAGCAAATGTCATAGCTGTGAGCTAATGCTGATATGGTCAGGCTCAGGCATTGCATATAGCGGTTCTTACTTGCTTGTAATACAGTCGGAACCCCACCCCGCATTTGCTAACGCAAACGCGGGGTGGGGTTGGACTGAAATGAACTTCTGGTTGAGTCCTCTTGAGAGGACTTGCGCTATGAGACTCGGAATTGATTCCAAGGCGGGATAGATGCACTCAACCCAGATTTGTATGTACGCCATAGTCTCAAAGATGTCGGGTTTTGTTCCTCAACCAAACCTACACCTGATATACAAAAAACTATGAAAAATCCTTTTCCCCACTATCTTTTTTTACCTTTATTGCTGAGTTCGCTGTTGTTGTCAGATACAGTCAGCGCAACATCAAAAAATCAAACCTTACAGATAGCACAACAACCAACCCAACCAGACGCAACCCGCGCCGCAGCACAACAAGCATTAAGTGAAGGAACAGAGTTGTACAAGCAAGGTACAGCCGAAAGCTTAAAACAAGCACTTGAAAAATTGCAAATTGCCTTACCCCTGTGGCAGAAATTAGGCGGTAAATCTGAGGAAGCTTTGACTCTACTGGGAATTGGTCGAATCTATGACGATTTAGGAGAAAAACAGAAAGCTCTAGAATTTTACAACCAAGCTTTGCCTCTATGGCGTGAGGTGGGCAATCGCTCAAGCGAAGCTGCTACTCTTAATAATATTGGTCGAATCTACGAAGATTTAGGAAAAAAGCAGCAAGCACTGTCATTTTACAACCAAGCTCTGCCTATACGTCGTGCGGTGGGCGATCGCTCTGGAGAAGCCACTATTCTTAATAATATCGGTTTAGTCTACTCAGATTTAGGAGAACAGCAAAAAGCACTTTCATATTACAACCAAGCTCTGCCTATACTTCGTGCAGTGAGCGATCGCGCAGGCGTTGCTACTACTCTCAATAACATTGGTGCAGTCTACTCAGATTTAGGAGAACAGCAAAAAGCACTGTCATATTACAACCAAGCTCTGCCTATACGTCGTGCAGTGGGCGATCGCGCAGGCGTTGCTACTACTCTCAATAACATTGGTGCAGTCTATTCCGATTTAGGAGAAAAGCAGAAAGCACTGTCATATTACAACCAAGCTCTGCCTATACGTCGTGCAGTGGGCGATCGCTTTGGGGAAGCCACCACTCTCAATAACATTGGTGCAGTCTATTCCGATTTAGGAGAAAAGCAGAAAGCACTGTCATATTACAACCAAGTTCTGACCATAGATCGGGCATTGAATGATCGTGCTGGGGAAGCCACTACTCTCAATAACATTGGTTCAGTCTACTCAGATTTAGGGGAAAAGCAGCAAGCACTGTCATTTTACAACCAAGCTGTGTCCCTATTTCAGGTATTGGGTAACCGTACTGGAGAAGCTACTACTCTTAATAATATTGGTCGAATCTACTCAGATTTAGGAGAAAAGCAGCAAGCACTGTCATTTTACAACCAAGCTCTGCCTCTATCTCATGCAGTGGGCAATCCCTCTGGGGAAGCCACTATTCTTAATAACATCGGTTTAGTCTACTCAGATTTAGGAGAAAAGCAAAAAGCACTGTCATTTTATAACCAAGCTCTAACGCTCAGACGTGCAGTAAGCGATCGCATAGGCATTGCCACTAATCTCACTAATATCGGTTCAGTCTACTCAGATTTAGGAGAAAAGCAGAAAGCACTTTCATATTACAACCAAGCTCTAACGCTCAGACGTGCAGTAAGCGATCGCTCTGGGGAAGCTAGAACTCTCAATAACATTGGTCGAGTCTACTCAGATTTAGGAGAAAAGCAGCAAGCACTGTCATATTACAACCAAGCTCTACCTCTATCTCATGCAGTGGGCGATCGTTCTGGGGAAGCTGGTATTCTCTTCAACATCGCTGACTTAGAACGAAGCAAAGGCAATCTGCAAACCGCACTGACCCAAATCCAAGCATCTATCAAAATTGTGGAAGAATTACGCACCAAAATTGATAGTCAAGAATTGCGTACTTCCTACTTCGCCACAGTACAAAACTATTACCAGTTCTATATTGACCTACTAATGCAGTTGCACAAACAAGAACCAAGCAAAGGTTATGCTGCCCAAGCACTGCACATCAGCGAACGTTCCCGCGCTAGAGTTTTAATTGAACTCTTAACCGAAGCTAATATTGATATCCGCAAAAATATTACCCCGGAATTAGCAGCCGAGGAAAAACGCCTGCAACTGCTACGAGAAGCCAAAGAAAAACAACTATCACAACTTGCCAGTCAACTCCAACCATCAGCAGCACGCATCACCGCTACCAACAAAGAAATCGAAGACATCCTCAAACAACAGCAAGAACTCACAAACAAAATTCGGGCGAATAACCCAGAATATGCCGCCTTGAAATATCCCCAACCCCTCACCTTGCCGCAAATTCAGCAACAACTCGACAAAGACACACTCTTATTGCAATACTCCATCGGTAAAGAACGCAGCTATCTGTGGGCTGTCACACCCAATTCTCTCAACAGCTACGAACTACCAGGGCGCGACAAAATAGCCCAAGCTGTCAAGAACTATAAAGAACCATTACTTTATTGCCAAATCCAAGGCGTTGACTGTCGAAAACCTTCCTATCGCAAAAAACCATTTTTCCCAGCAGCAACCCAACTCAGTCAACTTATCCTCGCACCTGTGGCTGATAAATTAGCTGACAAACGCTTAGTTATCGTTGGCGATGGCGCATTACAAGATATTCCCTTCGCGGCCTTAGTTGCACCCAACACTCCCGCCACCAACCAAAAAGATTACCAACCCCTCATCCTCAAACATGAAATTGTCAATTTGCCTTCCATAACGGCTATTGCTACCCACAGGCAAAAATTGCGTCAAAGGCAATTAGCACCCAAAACTTTAGCAGTTCTGGCTAATCCGGTGTTTAGTGCCGAAGATGAACGGGTAACAGGTAAACCAGCAGGAATTACACCAAACTTAGACATCCGTGGTCAATTAGAACAGTCTGCCTTAAAACGCGCCGCACGCAATATCAACCGCAGTCAGTGGTGGGATGCGCTTCCCGGTACGCTCAAGGAAGCAGAGGCAATTTTACCATTAGTCCCATCAGACAGCCGCCTATTAGCTGTTAACTTCGATGCTAACTATAACTGGGCAACCAGCAAACAACTTGCACAATATCGCTTTGTGCATTTGGCAACACATGGCTTTGCTGATCCCACTAACCCAGAGTTATCAGGAATTGTGCTGTCTTTAGTTAACAAGCAAGGTCAATCTATCCCTGGTTATTTGCGGCTGAGTGATATTTTTAACCTGAATTTACCTGCTCAATTAGTGGTATTAAGTGCCTGTGAAACTGGTCTAGGTGCAGATATCAAAGGCGAGGGCTTGGTTGGGTTGACAAGAGGTTTAATGTATGCAGGTTCAGCCAGTGTGGCCTTGTCGTTGTGGCAAGTGAGTGATGACGCGACACCAGAACTAATGAAGGAGTTTTATCAACAAATGTTGCAAGGGAAAAAGTCACCAAATACCGCCTTACGTGCAGCGCAAATAGCTATGTTGCAAAATCCCGATTGGCGTTATCCGTACTATTGGGGGGCTTTCACAGTTCAGGGTGAATGGCGATGAGGAGGAAGGTTCACCCAGAGACGCAGAGAGGTGTTTAATCAGATTCTCGTTGAGAAATGGTATTAGTGTTCATAAATAAAGGAGTTTGATGTCATGAATAACAAATCTGTTTTATTTATCTCTGGTGTGGTTGGTGTGATGACTTTGGGTGTGTGGTTTTCTGTGGAAGCACAGGTGAAAAAACAACCAGCAACAACCACCGCCCCGACGTTAGAAAAAGTAGATCAGTTAGTATTACAACATGATGGCAAACCTTTTAAACCATCAGAATTAGAACAATCAAATAAACCTATTAAAAAAGGAACCAGGGGAACCGTAGGTAGAGACGATCGCCTGCCAATGTTAAGCAATAATTATCCTTGGTCTACTGTTGGTCGAATTGTCGGTGAATCGAACTCCCAAACTTACACCTGTACAGGAACTTTAATTGATGAAGATATTGTATTAACCAATGCTCATTGTGTAGTTGATCCCAAAACTGGCAAGGTAGCAGATAGAGTTGCCTTTCTACCTAATGTAGTTGATGGTCGATATCAAGATAGAGCTTATGCAGTGCAGTATCTAGCGGGTACACACTTTCAAGATCAAAATGCTGCGGCTAATGATTGGGCGGTAATTAAAATTGATCGACCTCTGGGGCGTAAATATGGTTATCTAGGTTGGAAGTCCTTACCTTCTACAACTTTAGTTCGCAATGAGAAGAAATACTTTTTTGTGGGATATTCTGGTGATTATCCCCAAGCAGAAACAGAAAAGTTTTGGGGTTTAACAGCCGGACAAGGATGGACAGCAGGTTTTCAAGCTGGTTGCAGTATTGTAGATGAACAGTCCAATATCTTATTACATGACTGCGATACTGCGGGTGGTTCATCTGGCGGCCCCATTATTGCTTCGATTGGTGGTGAGCCTTATATTGTAGCTTTAAATAACGCGGAAATTAAAGATAGTAGCACTGGTAAAGGCATCATTAATTTGGCTGTGAAAATATCCTTTTTAGATAGGTTATTTGGGAAGAAATAAGGGGTTAGAGGCTAGAGGTTAGAGATCGATAACATGTTCGGTTAATCAGTTATGATTCAGCACATTTGTGCAGAAAGACACAACTCTTCCTCTACCTTTCCTCTGCGGTCTTTATGATAAGTATTTTACCGGAAGACCAGAACCCAACATTATCAGCTTCAAATTACCAAAAAATTCGCCAAGCGATCGCTCGTTTTCCGTAAACTCTACCTCCACCACCTGGTAGTGCAATAAATCTCAATGTGAGTCGTTGAGATTAGATGTAGGGTTATGAAGTGTAGGTGAAAAGCTTGAATTTGTAAGTATGTAATGGTTCAGCTTAATTCTTGCCCACGCCTTCCTCTTACCCTCTTTTAAGTAAGTCGATGCAATAAAACCAAACTATGTAAAAAAAAGTAAATAAAGCTCAAACGCTTTCTCCCCCTGCCCCCTGCCTGACAGGTGTAGGTTTTTTACAAAGGTGTGAGTAGTCAATCACTCTCGACAGAAAATAAAAGCAGAATCATAGAGTGAAACAGAGGCTCAAATGCTAAAAAATGAGTACCTC
>NZ_JACJTB010000090.1 GCF_014698475.1 Nostoc spongiaeforme FACHB-130
TTTACCAGCCTGGGGTCGCCGAATGTTTTCCCCTGAGACTCTTGTGCATGAATTAAAATTGGGTTTTCCATCTGTTTTTTCTCCTCACTTTCCTTGTCTTACTAATAGACATCTATTTATGTGTACAACTTAATTTAACTGGTCTGTTATGCCTGAAACCCTTGCAGCTACCACTTGTGTGTACACCGTAGGCAAGCGGGGAGGGGAGCGTTTGCGTTAGCAAATGCGGGGTGGGGTTCCGACTGTATTACAAGCAAGTAAGAAACGCTATATATTAAGAAAAATTAATGAGCCTAAAATCCTCTTCCCTCCCGCCTCCTGCCTTACCTTAACGATAAATTTTTCCACCCATCTACTTATATATTGGTATGAATTATGGCAGTAAAACGGATTCTTGTTGTAGATAACGAACAGTATATTCAAGAAGTTGCCAAAATTTGTTTAGAAACCGTCGCTGGTTGGGATGTAGTGACAGCGAGTTCTGGCAAAGAAGGTATTACCCAAGCCGAGACTTATCAGCCAGATGCAATTTTACTTGATGTGATGATGCCTGATATGGATGGAATCACCACCTTTGAGCAACTCCAAGCCAATGCAGCCACAAAAGAAATTCCCGTAATTTTATTAACCGCTAAAATCCAAGCCAGCGATCGCCGTCGTTATGCTCAGATGGGTATAGTAACAGCGATCGCTAAACCATTCAACCCCCTAGAATTAGCTAATGAAGTCGCTACAGCCCTCGGCTGGAACGTTGAGAATTAGTGCAAGGGGGCAGGGGAGCAGGGGGACAGGGGAGTTAACGCTTCATTAGCCAAGGTGAGGGGTTAGTAATCATATTTACCAAACTACCTAAGATTTTGTTGTAGATTCTATATAACTCTCTACCTGATTCAACATCCATATAATGGCACTTCACGGCAAATTCAATCCATGTTTGTGTTTCTGCTGCTTCTGCCTAACAGTCATTCAGTTTAGCTAAAAAAGCCGCCTCATATCGACGCTTTCTCCAAGCCTCCGCCAAATTTGCACAAACAGAACGAGATGATCTACGAATTTGATCAGTTAAAGAATATCGTTCCTCTAAATTAAACTTTTTAGAGATTTCAAAGATTTTCATGGCTGCATCAAATGCCATTTGATAAACCTTCAAGTCTTGATGATTTTGAATTGGTTTTTTCTCCATCTCCCCTACTCCTCTGCCCCCCTGCCCCCCTGTGGCCTTAATGATAAGTCTTTCACTAAACACGAACATGGACTATTGCAGCAAAGGAGTTGTACCGTTACCGTTAGTTGATGAATTTTCAATCACAGCTTGAGTAGGTTGATTAGCAACAACCGCCGCAACTGGAGTAACTTTAGGAGTAGATTGTCGACTGCGTTTTCGATTAGAACCACCAGCTTTAGAATACTCCATACTATTTCTGCCGTAGACAGTTGCAACACCACTTAGCATTCTTTCAGACATTTCCGAGAGGGCTTTGTCCATTTGAGTTAATGTTTTGCGCGATTCTTCCAGATTGGACACCAGCGTATTATGAGATTCTAGGATGGCACGGGTATTATTGATGAGATTGTTGTAAGCTTCTATTGTTAATCCATGTCCTAAATCTAAATTTTCACTAATAGATTTCAGCAAAGCAAGACGAAGTTGGGCTTTTTCAACAGCAGCAGAACGACGAGTTTTTAAAGCCATGAGGCATCCTTTTTTAACAGTGAACAGTGAACAGTGAACAGTAAACAGTGAACAGTGAACAGTGAACAGTGAACAGTGAACAGTGAACAGTGAACAGTAAACAGTGAACAGTGAACAGTGATTGATAACTGATAACTGATAACTGTTTTCAAAATAATTGAGTAACCTTTTACCTGAGATGAGTAAGTTTGTGGATTTATTTATTTAAAAGTTTCATGAAATGTTTATAAAACCTGTGTTTTTACCCATTTTTGATGCCGATTGATAATTTTGGCATAAGTATAAACAGCAAACGTCATCGCAAAAATAACAAATGCGTATGCCGAAATAACAATTGCATTCGCAAAATCTATAATTGCATACACAAAAATAACAATTGCGTACGCCGAAATAACAATTGCGTACACAAAAATAACAAATGTGTACGCCGAAATAACAATTGCATACACAAAATCTATAATTGCATACACAAAAATAACAAATGCGTACGCCGAAATAACAATTGCGTACACAAAACCTATAATTGCGATCAACTTTGGGCAATCCAAAATTCAGATCCCCCCGCCTACGGCGACCCCCTTAAAAAGCTACGGTGTACACACAAGTGGTATTTGCAAGGGTTTCAAGCGTTATAGACTCCTTAAATTGTCATTACGAGCGCAGTGATAACGGAGCGAAGTAATCGCATAATCCGGTAATTTTGGCGATTGCTTTGTCGTTCCTCCTCTCTGCGAGACGCTACGCGAACGTAATGACAGGCTTTCAGAGTAATCGCACATCTTTTTTCTCTGCAAGACTGATTTACCAGTATCAAATGCTTACCTGCTGCATGGTAAATTTCACGTAAGTACTAGTAGAATATAAGAAAGCCCATGCTTTCTTATGCGCGGTCATCGCCTAATTACCAACTTATTCTTAATCTTATATCTAGCAACCACACCCCGGCTTGTAGTTGCTCAAACCAGTATTGAACAGTTATTTGAACAAGGCAACGCCGCCCAGCAAGCGGGTAAATACGCGGAATCAGAGGCAGCATATCGCCAGATTATTGAAATTGAGCCGAATAACGCCACTGCTTACTACAAACTATGTGATGTTCTAGATGATCAGAATAAAATAGATGCAGCAATAGCAGCTTGTCAAAAATCTGTTCAACTCAACCCAACAGAGGCAAAAACACACAATCTTCTTGGCAATGCCCTGAACAACCAAAAGAAATTAGATGCCGCCGTCGCCGCTTACGAAAAAGCAATTCAACTCAACCCTAACTATGCTGCTGCTTACTACAATCTCGGCATTACCCTATACTACCAAAAGAAATTAGATGCTACCGTCGCCGCCTTCCAAAAAGCCATTCAACTTGACTCTAGTTCTGCCCATGCTTACAACGGTCTCGGCAATGCCCTGAGAGAGCAAAAGAAATTAGATGCCGCCGTCGCCGCCTACGAAAAAGCGATTCAACTCAACCCTAATTATGCCACTGCTTACAATAATCTCGGCAATGCCCTGAGAGAGCAAAACAAATTAGATGCTGCCGTCGCCGCCTTCCAAAAAACAATTCAACTTGACCCTAACCTTGCTGAAGCTTACAACAATCTCGGCATTGCCCTGAGTTACCAAAACAAATTAGATTCAGCAGTTGCCGCCTACAAAAAAGCAATTCAACTCAACCCTAACTATACTGGTGCTTACAATAATCTCGGCGTTGCCCTAAGATGGCAAAACAAATTAAATGAAGCAATTGCCGCCTACAAAAAAGCTCTAACATTACCAGAAAACACTACTTCAACTACTTCAATTTCTCCCACTGTTCCCACTGCTCATACTGCTGCTAACAATAATTTGGGTCTAGTATTCCAAGACCAAGGGAAACTGAAACAAGCCATAGAACATTTCGACAAGTCAGAAGAACTAGACCCCAATTTTATTTATGCCAGCAACAACAATAGAGAAGCACGGCGATTATGGACTGAACAACAGAATAAACTAGCCAGTGTAGAAGACGATCGCCAATGGTTGCCCAAAAATGACCCCAAATTACCCGTTAAGCGTTCTGTGGTTCTCATCACTGCCGAGTTTTTCAACAGCGAACGCCAGGGAACAGAGATTGGTACTGGCATAGTTATTCAGCGAGAAGACAACCGCACATTAATCCTTACCAACCGTCATGTAATTTTTGATGGCAACGAACAAGGTAAAAATATTCAAGTAGAATTTTTCAGTTCACCACCACCAGACCGTGTGCGAATGCGGCGCAACGCCAAGCCGTTGAAAATAATTACTACAAATAAACTCGATTTAGCAATTTTGGAAATTACCGATAATGTTCCAGAAGATATCAAACCCTTACCCATCTCTGCTACTGCCATTAACCCCAAAATGCCCGTTCAAATTATCGGTCATTCTGCACAACGGGGTGAAGATAAATCTTGGTCTGTACAATCAGGCAAAATCAATAACTCTCAAAACCAACAACTAGAAATATCCGAAGCCACACTCAAACCCGGTTTTTCTGGTAGTCCCGTCCTCGACTCCCAAAATCGGCTCGTCGGCATAGTTTACGCCCGTAAAACAGGCGAAACCCGCAATTTAGCATACCCTATATCTGAAATTAAAAAACAACTTTCCACCTGGAATATTAGCTTTAAATGATGTTAGTAAACTATCAAGCTATATCAAGATCCCCCCTAACCCCCCTTGAAAAGGGGGGAACAAGAATCAAAGTCCCCCTTTTTAAGGGGGATTTAGGGGGATCAAAAGTTTTCCGTCACCAACATTAAACAAACCATGAATTACAAAATTATTCTTACCAGTCTCTTAATCCTCAACCTCACCCATCTACCCGTTGCTGCTAATTGTTCACCAGGAAATCCCCGCAGTACCGACTACATCCGCCGCCAACCACCGCAACGGTGCGAAGGTATCAAAGAAGAACTATTAAGCGGTAATAGCTTAACTTTAATTTCCATTGTCACCCGCAACATTGCTAGTTACGGCAAAACCCTGACATTACAAGTTCCTCAAATTCGTGGCGGTAAAAATCCCCAGGTAATCGTTCAATCTTTCGGTGATAATTATCGCTATCAATTAGATGACTTATTATTGTCTAACAATAATTCACGTTTTCGCTTTAGCTGGAATACTTACGTCCTCACACAAGCAAACATCCCTGCAAACAGCCTCCGCGCTTCAGCATCTTATCTACTTGGTTCGCAAAAAGTTTATGTTCCAGTTATTTTAGGGCAATCTTCTGGTAAGTATGAATTTACCTTTTATTCCGAAAGTCGAGTCAAATTCACCAGCTTTAAAATTCTTTCCCCAAATCAGAAACCAATCTATACTGCTCCCAAATTAAACCCCAAAAATGGAGAAACTATCTTTACCTGGGATGGACGCAACGCCCCAGCCGGACGCTATCAAGTACACTACGTTGCCTTTATTGAACAAAGCAATCAACCAAGCGAACGCCTCGAAAGACGAATAGACTTTGAACATAACCCCAATTGGTTAAAATAAATCATGGCACATAGGCAAAAAGCCAAGGGCAAACCTTTCAAATTTATCATTTTCATCATTAATAAAATTCGGAATTTAAACCTGTCTAAATTAGTAAGGTTTATTAAGCTATGTGTTACTAAAATTAACCAATATTTTCAATTTATAAAAAAATATCTAGATAAGCACAAAAGATTTTTTATAGTTCTTTTAGTGTTTTTAATTTGCAGTATCATCACTTCAGCCGCAATTATCCCAGGAAATCACAGATTTGAAGGTAATCTCACTGCTCAACAAATAAACTTTACCTATAACGGACAGCAACCAAAAATTTTTATTCAAAATATTCGTAACATTAAAGAATTAGAAAATGAAGGTATCCAAACTCTAACTTTTACAGGCAGCTTTCAAAGTCAAACCTTACCAGCAATTAATAACTTAAACTCTGTAAAAATCCAACTTAAAGACCGCAAAAGCAGATGGATAATTACACCAGTAAATCCCCAAGCAACCAGCACAATTGAATTAACTAAGTTGCGCTTAGAACCAGGGACAAAAATCAATGAACTAAATTATGATTTTCAGCGTCAGCAATTAGCCTTTGATTTACAACCTAATCCCAACAGCAATCCAAATACACTAGAGTTATATTTAGGCGAAGAACCCCTAAAAGTTACTTTAGAACGTTATAAGTTACCAGGAGTAAAACTACCAAATGAATTTGATGAACAAGTACCGCTAGAATTTATTGTGAATCCAAATAACAAAGAACTACTGTTACAAATCCAAAAAAATACTAGTATTCATATCACATTAAACAAATCTCTTAAAGATAACATTCCCCAATGGTTTAGAGGAAAGATAGATACCAAAGATGTCAAATTTTTATATGTAGATAGAAACGCCAATGATAGCCGAGAAGATTTATATATTTCTGCCATTGTAGAAGGCAAAATCCGCATGGCAGGACAAGAACAAGAAATTAAACAAAATCAGTTCCTCATGGGCGAAAACCCAAATAAACCGCTCAATATTCAACTTATCCGCCATCTGCAAATTATCCCCAACAAAGGCATAGAAGCCCGCTTTTCTGGCAGAACTACCCAAATTCAAATCGGACTAGATCAAGATTTCCCCGTGTCTAAAATCCAAGGTAGTTGGTTAGATGGCTTTTTACCCCGTGATGCCATTATTGCTTTGTTCTCTGCTGGTGCAGCCACAGTTGCTAATCTTTTAGCTTGGTTATTTAGTAACGCTTCTAACTCCGGTTCAAACAACAATCAACCTTAAATCACCGTCAATTCAACAAGTGTTTTTTGACCTCACCCCAACCCTTCGGCGACACGGAGAAGGGCTAAACTATCAACCACGCTCTATTTCCAAAAACGCTGCGGCTGCTTGTGAAGTATGTAATTATTAAAATACATTCCTTGGAAAACTACGGTAAAAGCTTATGTAGTCCTTCAGTCTCAATCAAATTCATTTCACTGGCGAATGCAAAAATCCTCTCTTGATTCGTTGAAAGTTCGCCACGCTGTTATTTGATTGCAGTCACCAAGGTAAAAAAGTCATGGAAAAAATTTATAAATATCCGCGTACCCATCACATCCAGGGTTCGCGGTTGCAGCCTGGGGATGAAGATTTAGACAGCGTTCCCTTTAGCGCAATTAAAAATCAGTATGTAGTCGTGGAAGAAAAAGTCGATGGCGCAAACGCCGCTATTAGCTTTACCTGCGATGGACAACTCAAATTGCAAAGCCGTGGACATTATTTAACAGGTGGTGCAAGAGAAAAGCACTTTAACTTATTTAAACAGTGGGCGCATACTCACGCCGCCGCATTTTGGGAAGTCTTGGGGAATCGGTTCATTCTCTTTGGTGAATGGCTGTATGCCAAGCACACAGTCTTTTACGATGCTTTACCCCATTACTTCCTAGAATACGATGTGCTGGATTTAGAACAGCAAGTTTTTCTCAGCACCAAAAACCGCCAGGAGTTACTTGCAGATTTACCTTTAGTTTCTGTACCTGTGTTGTTTGCTGGCGAACTGCAATCTTATCAACAACTCATCGCGCTGCTGCAAAAATCCCATTATCAAACCCCTGCACATTTGCAGCGTTTCCAACGAATTTGTCTGGAACAAGGCTTAGATGTCGAACGTTCCCTCAAACAAACTGACCAAAGTGCTTTGATGGAAGGTTTATATATTAAAGTCGAGCCACAAGCAACGGTAACAGCCCGTTATAAATATGTGCGTTCCAGCTTTTTAACCACCATTCAGCAGTCCGATGGACATTGGCTAAACCGCCCAATAATTCCAAATCAACTGCATCCTGGTGCAGATTTGTTTGCTTAACTGGGCGAATTCATCTCTCAAACTCTTATTCTCCGCGCCTCCGCGTCTCTGCGTGAGGCAAAAATCATCTAGTTTACAGGTAATAATTATGAATGCTTTGGTTCAAGATTGGACATTTCCTAATTGTCCTAATGAAGATGAATGGACAATTAACTGGTCAGCGTTAGAAGCAAAATTTGATTGGTTGCGATCGCTTGCTGATTGTCCCCAAGACCCGCGTTATCATGCTGAGGGGAATGTTCTCACTCATACAAAACTTGTATGTGAAGCATTAGTCGCTTTACCCCAATGGCGAACATTACCACCTAAAGAACGTTCTGTGTTATTCGCCGCAGCTTTATTACATGATGTCGCCAAACCCGCCGCCACTCAAATAGCAACAGATGGCGCAGTTTCTTCTAAAGGTCACGTCCTGCAAGGGGCGAAAATGGCACAGGAAATTCTTTGGGATTTAAATGTACCATTTGCAGAACGGGAAGCGGTTGTGGCTTTGGTGAAATATGGCAGTTTACCTCTGTGGTTTTGGGATAAACCAAACCCCGAACGGGCGGTAATCAAAGCCAGTCAAATCATCCGTTGCGATATGCTGGGTTTACTCGCCGAAGCAGATGTGCGGGGACGTTACTGCAACGACCAAGCACAATTACTAGAACGAATTGAGTTTTTCCGCGAGTTTTGTCAAGAAAACCAATGTTTTGACCAACCGCGTGCATTTCCTTCCGCCCACAGTCGGTTTGTGTATTTTCAAAAAGAAAATGGCAACCCAGACTATGCAGCTTATGATGATACACGCTTTGGGGTATTGATGATGTCTGGTTTACCGGGTGCAGGGAAAGATACTTGGATAAAAGAAAATCTACCTGACTGGCGGGTAATTTCGTTAGACGCACTGCGAAAGCAAATGAATATCAGCCCTGAAGAAGACCAAGGTGCAGTCATAAATGCAGCCAAAACCATAGCCAAAGAATATATGCGCGATGGTCAATGTTTTGTGTGGAATGCAACTAACATTAGTCGGCAATTGCGAGGGATGTTAACTCGTTTATTTGCTAATTATCAAGCCAACATTCGCATTGTTTATTTAGAAGCCCCTTGGGATGAATTGCTGCAAAGAAATTGCGATCGCCCCACTCATGCTAAACTTCCCGAAAAGGTGCTGTATAAATTAAAGCAGCGTCTAGAAGTTCCAGATATTACCGAAGCACACACAGTAGATTGGCTAGTGCGGTGAAAATGTTGGAGTGCGATCGCCTTTAATGATGATGTAGTTGAAGTGCGATCGCATCATATTAAAAAGGCGCTCTCTTCACGGGGAGCGCCTTTGATTAATTAGTTATTGCTTACTTCTATCTCAGAAGATTAACCATTGATAGCAGGAGCAGAGATAGCAACAGGAGCAACTTCACCAGCAGCCAAGTCTAAGGGG
>NZ_JACJTB010000091.1 GCF_014698475.1 Nostoc spongiaeforme FACHB-130
ACCTACTTGGACGTGACCAGACTCTCGCAGAGTCTTTTCCGTGAGAGTAGCGGGTATGAATCCGCTAGGGAAGTGGGCTTCCCTTTCTAAACGACCAGTTCGGGTCGCACCCCAACACCCAGCTATATAAAATAAAAATATACTCATAACTGAGGAACGGGAAATCAATCATGCTAAATTACAATCCATTAGCTTGTTTGCCTTCATCTGAGGAACTGCCAGACTCTGACGATACCCCCGTGGATAATGAATTACAAGATTTAATTCCTGGTCTACTCAAAGCCCTTTTAGCAATGGCTTGGCCAGAACGCATGGATTGGTTTTTTGGCGTAGATATGGGGATTTATTATGACCCAGACTTACCAGCTATAGTCCCAGATGGGTTTTTGAGTTTGGGCGTAGAGCGATTTTATGATGAATACCTCCGCCCCAGTTATGTGCTTTGGGAAGAGAAGAAACTACCAATATTAGTATTTGAGGTAGTATCTCAAACTTATCGCGGTGAGTATTCGACTAAGAAAGCCGAGTATGCAAAATTGGGAATTTTATATTATGTAGTTTACAACCCACTGCGTCGCCGTAAACCGCGTTTAGAAGTTTATAAATTAGTGAATGATGCTTATGAATTATTGCATGATGGAAATCTTTGGTTGCCAGAGATTGGTTTAGGAATTGGCATCGAAAGAGGAACTTATTTAGGGATTCCGCGCGAGTGGGTGTATTGGTATAACGAACAAGGGGAACGGTTTTTAACACCAGAAGAACAAGCCCAGCAAGCAAAGCAACAAGCCCAGCAAGCCCAACAACAAGTACAATTACTCGCGGAACGGTTGCGATCGCTTGGCGTAGATCCTGATTCTCTCACCTAAATTGCTGTAAAGATTCATTAATGGAGTTAAAAGACTTGCTTAATTGATTCCTGTAATACTTTCCAAACATCCTCTGAGGAGTTTATTAAAAACCTAACCCCCATCTTCCCTTGTCTCAACAGTATTCTGTAGCTTTGACAAAACGTTTTGATAGTATCTAAGAGCCATTTCTTCGGCTTTTTCATACACAATCAACGGGTCTTTTAGCATATCACCTGGTTCAGTTTCTAAATCGCTAGTTGATAGCGAAACTCGCCCTCTTTCAATATCCATCCAGATAATTATTGCTCTAATCCAATCACCAATTTGAAATACCTTTTCTGGATGTTCAACAGGTTGTTGAGAAATTGCGGAGATATGTAGTAGTGCATAATATCCTCCAATATCAACGAAGACACCATACGGCTTAATTTTACTGATACTGCCATCTATAATTTGACCAAGCTTAAGTGTTTCTAGTCTTGCCTTTGCTAAACGGCTACGATTATGAATTGTTCGTCTGGTGATGGAGTTCTCACGTAGTTCATATTGTTGATATAACTCAATTTTCCGTTGCTCATACCAACTCTCATCCAATTCACCTAATGCAATATCTATTGGTATATTTTTGTATAAACTGACAAGTGCGTAGACTTCTCTAATTTGACCGTTAGCTGCTAAATTTGCTATCCATAAAAATACATCATGTAAAGTTACCAACCATTGTTGTTCTAGGGTTAGTTGGTTCGATATGGTTTCACGTCCGGTTTCAGGAACCCTACTATGTCCTCCTCCATACATTGCTAAACGTGTTTGCCAATTTTGACTAGAACTATTATTTTGCTTGAGCAAAGCACCCCAATTTGTATTACTCAGATGATCAATGTGCGACCATTGTGATGGTTGATATTCATCTTGAATAAATTTGATGATTCCATCATAGAAAGCCTTGAGCAATTCGCAACGTCCAACCGTAATGTTGAGGCGTGTTGTAGTATTTCTAGCAGACATCCACGGCTCAATCCGAAATTGCAAAAGTAAATCGCTCAAACTCTCAGCTATCAGCTCTACTTCACGACCTTCTTCATCTATGATCATTTTTGCGGGTAGTTGAAAATCTCGAATTTGCCCCAACCAAATGTACAATTCTTGATATGGATCGAATGTAGATGATGTCCAAATTTGAGTGCAAATATCATCAGTTTCTATACGGAGTAAAATCCATCCTCTCAGAATTTGATTATTCAAGGATTGGGTAAAAGTTACTCTCATTTTTACAACCAAGCAATTATCTTGGCATTTTCTGGTAATTTAGCGTTTTTCTGCCCAGCAATACGAGCTTGAATAACAAACACAGTAAGGGGAGTATTCAATAAATCTACAAGAGTGGCTTTACCTGCGATCGCCTTCACCGCATTTTTAGGTAATTCTTTGAACATCCAACGTCCTAACCGATGTCCATATTCTGCCAGTGTCAATTCTGGCATCAATTCTATCCCATGTAATTCATGCAAATAGCGATTTGAACGTCCATAACGTCGCCATTGACTAGCCAGTTCTTGGAGTGTAGAACGATGGCGGTGCTGTACAGTCGCTTGGGGTGCAAACTCTAAACGCCCAAGATTTTGCCGCAAAATCCGCCAGCAGATGTCTGCATCACCACCAGTAGTTAAATAAGGACGAAATAAGCCAGCTTTTTCTAAAGTTGTGCGGCGAATGGCTAAATTGGCTGTTTGTCCATAGGCGCAAAAGGGATGAGCTAATGTGTGCTTTTGCGATAATATGTCTTTGAGTTCGGCGTATTGTTCTAATAAGCTGTTACCTGGAAGTGCTGTAATTTCGCCAGCGACAATTACCACCTCAGAATTAACAAATGGTTGAATGAGTGATTCTAACCAATAAGGTTGGGGATGACAATCAGCATCCGTAAAAGCAATAATTTCTCCAGTTGCAGCACGAATTCCTGTATTCCTTGCAGCGTAGGAACTTTGAATTTTGTTTTCACTTAAAGCACTAATTTTAATTGCGGAATTTGCCGCCGCTTCTTGGAGTAAAGCTAAAGTGCGATCGCTACTGTTATTGTCTACCAATAAGTATTCTACTCGGTCTTGGGGGTAGGTTTGCGCCGACAAACAAGCAATCAACCCTGCTAAATCTGCTTCAGCATTATAAATAGGAACAACCACCGAAACCATTGGCAAAAATCTGGCGGCGGTGGTTGTATCAATTGACTGATGATTCATAAAAATTAGGGATTTTGGCAATTAGATTACTCATTATTATTCCCAATTCCCTAATTCTATGTAGATTTCATCAGGTAGTTTTTTTACTCCAGCAATTTAGATTAACAAACCCTCATACATGAACCTGAAATCACTAGAACTTCAAGCTTTCAGCACTAGCACTCACAGGCGGGATGTTTTGAATCACAGAAGACTGAGCAAAACTGTTACTAGACAAAGCTGCGATCGCTCTTGCATACTGTGGATCGCTAGAAGTGCCGATTAAACCGGGGTTAGATGCCAACTGACGCTCTTGTGCTTCCGTTAAATCAATCTTGATATCGGGAGTAATACCCTTATGGTTAATATCAGTTCCCAGAGGAGTGTAGTAATGGGCAATAGTCACCGCTAAACCAGAACCATCAGATAGTTCATGTACTGATTGGACTAAAGCCTTACCAAAGGTTTGACTACCAATAACTACTGCGCGTTTATTATCTTTGAGCGCCCCGGTCAAAATTTCGCTGGCACTAGCGGAGTTACCATCTACTAAAATTGCCAAGGGGAGTTTTGTTAAAGCAGTGCGATTTGCTCTGGTTTGTTCGCTGCTACCTTGACGATCAACTGTACGGACGATCGCACCATTATCCATCCACATCCGCGCAATTTCAATACTAGCTTGCAACAAACCACCAGGGTTGCCACGCAAATCTAAGACAAAAGCATCAACTTTCTTACCATTTAAATCTCGAATGGCTCGACGCATTTGATCGGCGGCGTGGCCACTAAACTCTCTTAAGCGAATGTAACCTACACGGCGATTGCCTTCTTGCTTGAGGTTATAACTAACAGTCGGTACTTCAATGGTTGCTCTTGTCAGCTTCAAATCAAAAGCACCTTGTCCCTGTCTTCCCAAACGTAATGTGATGGGCGTACCTGCTTGACCACGAATTAGTTTAGAAGCATCATCCACCTTCAGTTTCAAAGTGGGTTTTCCATCAATTGCTAATATCTCATCCCCAGCTTTAATCCCTGCTTTCAACGCTGGCGAATTCTCTATGGCTTCGACAACCGTCAGCCGTTGAGTTTTTTCGTTGACTTCCATCCGAATACCAATACCAGAGACTTCCCCAGAAGTTTGGCTGGTGAGAGCTTCATACTGTTTAGGATCCATGAATCTTGTATATGGATCGCCCAATCTTTGTAAAGCTTCGCGGATAGCGATGTAGGCTTCTTGTTTAGAAGCATAATCTTTACTTAATAAGCTCTGCCTAGTTGCTTGCCAATCTTGTTGATTAAAATTACCATCAACATACTCACGATTTACCAGTTGCCACACTTGGTCAACTAGGGCTTTGGGGCTATCTTGTAGGGCGGCACGAACGCAACGAGTCCAAGCAGGGCCGAATACGGACACGGTAGCGGTTGTGGCGATCGCTCCACCAATCATGGCCAGTTGGAGGGGCGAGTAACGTTTCGCAGATTGGTTCATGTATATTAGCTGGAATGGTTGTTTTGTTGAAAGTTTAGCAATCAGACTTTTCAGAGACTTTTAAGTTTTTATAATCTATTTTCAGTTAAGCTTTCTTCATTATTTTCTCCTCGGAATTATCTTGATAATTTTGCCTTACTTACCATTAGTGTCGTAGCCATACTTCTGCTAAATAACTTAGCAGTCTTATCGAGTCCTATACAAGTATTGTGACACTTTTAACCGTGTCATATTTACACCCTATATTAATTTTATAAGATAGCATTTTGTTGGCTGAACTGCTGGCATTTTGGATATTATTTAACTTAGCTTTTTTTAGCTATGACATGAGACATAAATTTACTCGTATTTCATCAATTTCTGACCAAAGAAAAATCAGACAATGGTTGCAATTGTTACAAAAAATTTTACGTATTTTATGCTTAATTTTGTGCTGCTGGCTAATTTCCATAACTATAACCTTAGTTCCAGCATCCTCCAAGCCAGTGGATGCTTTGTTTGTTCTTGGTGGTAGCATTCGCCGTGAAATCTATATTGCCCAACAAGCCAAACAAAATCCCAAAATTCCCATTTTAATTTCTCGCGGTTCTCTCGACCCTTGTATAAAGCTGATTTTTGAAAGGGAGACAGCAGATTTAGAAAACGTGTGGTTAGAAAACTGCGCCAATTCTACCTTTGATAATTTCTATTACGGAATTCCGATCCTCAAACGCTGGAAAGTACATAAAGTTAAGTTAATTAGCTCACCAAGTCACTTTCCGAGAGCCAAATGGATGGCGCAGATTCTTTTAGGAGCGCATGGTATTTGGGTAGAACCAGAAGTAGTCAAGGAAAAAGGTCGTCCAGCAAATCAGGAATATTGGTGGAAAACAGTATTTGACATCACACGCAGTTTATTGTGGGCTGTGATCAGTCAATTTGTCCAACCACAATGCTCATCTGTAATTGAACTCACTGATGTAGATATGCAGTTTTGGCAACGCCAAGGTTTTGTCTGTGAACGACAAGGCGATTTGGGTGGCAGAGGGCGAGGCGGTTTTGGGGACGAGAGGGGAGATAAGGGAGGGGAGAAGAAATATTGACAAGTGACCTTTGACTCAGTAAATCAGTGCAACAGGACTTACGCACAAAGATTGTCTGTGAAGAATGGGTATAACCCAGATTCCGCAGGTAAAGAAGCAGATAAATGATATTTTTGATGAATGATACCATCAGCATCAGAAATAAGAGTACAAGATGATGTTGACTAAAATGAAAAGCACCATTATCTAACTGAATAATATGTATATTTTGGGCATAATTAGCAGAGAATTTTTCTAAAAAAAATCTGGAAACAAGCTGCATTTAAATGAGAGAATTCCCTTTAGGAAATTCTCCCCAGTTAATGGTTCTACTAATCCATATAAATAAAAATTCTCTCGCTTCCATTGCATAATGCCAATAGGCTTAGTACCTTTTGTAGTAATTAATCTTCCTGCTTCAGTTTTCAATCCTACACGGCTTTCATCCTCACACCAATACCTAATTTTTCATTGATGGTATGACATATTTCTTAATTACTTCTAGGTATTGAGGGATTTTTTTTAAACTCTACGCCTTATGTGAGATGGGGTAGCAAAAAAGAAGGGGAAACCACAAGATAAAGGTAACGACACCAAAGCTTGAGGTCTCCCAATGAATATGGTAGACGGTTCGACCCTGTTGA
>NZ_JACJTB010000092.1 GCF_014698475.1 Nostoc spongiaeforme FACHB-130
TCACCCGTATCAGACCGAAAGTTCAACCTTCCTTATTTCTAAGTTTGGTTGGAGAGGTTATTTACGGACTTTAACCGTGATTCACTCTCAACGAATCGCACTTCCTCTAAGAATCATACTGCTTGAACTGCAAACTTCTTTAACAGCATCTCCAAACAACTGGTAAATTTTGGGGAGCGATCGCGCAGAAATAATCTGGCTGTGAAAAAATGGTAGAAAGCACCCTGAAGGTTGCGGATGATGGGAGTTTAATTTTGTTTGCGATGGGTTAGTGATCGCCTAACCCATCGCGGTTAAGATAAAAATTTAAGATTTACTCTTCGTCATCTTCACATTCTTCTTCGTCGTCTTCTTCCTCGTCTTCGTCTGCGCCAAATATTTCATCTATGAGTTCTTGAGCGCGTTCGTTGGAAATATTCAAAGCTTCTTGTAACTCAGAAATATAATCTTGTTCTTCATCAGGTACTTCTTCATCAATACCTACTACCAAAATAGCAGTGATGTATGCAGCTTCTCTATAACCTCTGTTGGGTAAAGATTCAATCGCTTTAACAATTAATTCTTCTGGATCTTCTTCTTCTAGGAGGCTGGTTAAGGTTTCGCCTAATTCGTCAAAGTCTTCGTCAGAATAATCTTCAAATTGAGCGATTTCACCCAGCATTTCACTCAAGGCATATTCTTCTGCGTTAGAAACACCTTCACCATCAGATGCGGCGGAGAATAGTCCGATCAGAGCGATCGCAACTTCTGGTTCTAAAGCCACTGAACTGGCGCTACGGCCTCTAGGCAAACGTCTAGACATAAAAATCCTATTAAAGTTTGATACTGCGTCAAAAAGCAATCTCTAAGGCTGGAAATCGCTTCCACATTAGCATTCCCAAAAAAAACCGAAAAAACACAGATGCTTTTGTTTTTTTTGTAAACTTTTTTATATAGCAGAGGGCAGAAGCCAAGGGGCAAAAGTATTACTATTCAGATGATTTAGCTAATACCATTTTGGATTTTGGATTGAGAAAGAGTCTGTGGGTAGGCTTTTCAGCAATCCATTTGTCGCAATCATTTTTTAAATTGGTATAAAAATATTTACAGTCATTGCGAGCGAAGCAAAGCAATCCCACCCCTTGCGATTGCTTCGCTTCAGGAAGCTGCTTTGCGTCTACATTCCGCTTTGCTCCATTCGCGGCTGACATTGTGTAATTAATTCTGTCTGACTACCTATAGCCAATATTTATAAGCGGCATAGGCCATAGTTACCACACCTGTGATAATCGCCGACTCATCGATTTCAAATTCGGGATGGTGTAATGGGTAATTGATGGTTCTATCTTTGAAACCGACACCCAAGCGAAACATTGAACCAGGGGCGTGTTCTAAATAAACGGAAAAATCTTCCGCGCCGAGGGATGGTTCTGGTAAAACTTGGACGCGATCGCTACTCCAGGCTTCTTCTGCGGCTGATTGTAACAACTGAGTTAAAGAATAATCATTTTGGACGCTGGGGACACCTTGACGGTAATTAACTTGATATTTTGCGCCGTAAGCATCACAGATATTCGCCACAATATTTTCAATCCAATGGGGGAGATGGGCGCGGGTTTCGGGATGGAGCGATCGCACCGTTCCCCACAACTGCACTTGATCAGCAATCACATTGGGCGCTCTACCACCCTGAATTTTCCCAATACTCAACACTACAGGGCGCAAAGGATTCTGAGTCCGGCTGATGGCTTGTTGCAAAGCAGTAATCACTTGTGAAGCAATCCAAATCGCGTCAGTCGCTTCATGGGGACGTGCGCCATGTCCAGACTCACCAATAATCGTAATTTCTAAATCATCAGCTGCGGCTGTCAACGCTCCGTAACGTATACCAATTGAACCTGCGGGAATAGAAGGAAAAACATGAACGCCTAAAATAGCAGAAACATCCTGCATCGCCTGATCTTGCACCATCCAGTTCGCACCCTGGGCAATTTCCTCGGCGGCTTGAAATAAAAATCGCACCTTCCCGCCCAATTCATCAGCGATTTGGGACAATACCATTGCTGTACCTAACCCAACAGTCGTATGTACATCGTGACCACAAGCGTGCATTACCCCATCTTTACGGGAAGCATATTCTAAACCTGTACGTTCTTGGATTGGTAAAGCATCCATATCAGTCCGAATCGCCAATAAACGCTCATCGGTTCCTGTACCCTTAACTTCCCCAATTACACCTGTTTTTCCCACACCTTCTTGGACATGCAGCCCACTAGAAGACAGAACCCCAGCCACAAAAGCAGCTGTTTGATACTCTTGACCACTAAGTTCTGGATGGGAGTGGAGATGACGGCGAATTTCAACTAAACGGGGCGCTAGTTTTGTGGCTATATCTTTAATACGGGTTAGCATCAATCAATTTTATTTACGAGCTTTTTTCCCATGATAAAGAAGTGCTAATGAACAAAATGTTCTTTATCAAAGGGAACAGGAAACAGGGAACAGTTAACGAGAATTTAAACCATCTCTACTCCCAACTCCCAACTCACCACTCCCTATTTCTTATTTTCCACTTCCTCAGATTGGGTATAACAAGTTGTACCTTGTGTAGTGCCTGCTTTAAATTTATTACATTGCTTGGGAATGACACGCTCTGATGACCACCAGTAAGGTTTATCGGAAGTGACATCACCCACAGGTAAAGTAGTCAGTCGAAAGTTGGCTCCGCGAAAATTTGTAAAATATAATTTAGAACCTAACAAGTTAGCGGCTGTTAAATTCGCACCCAGAAAACCTGTAAAAGACAAATCGGCACTTTCTAAGGATGCTGAAGTTAAATTAGCACCTGTAAAAGACGCTCCTGTGAGATTGGCAGATTTCAATACTGCACCTTCGAGATTTGCACCCGTTAAATCTACATTTGTCAGATTTGCTTGAGATAAATTTGCTCCCTTTAAATTAGCCCCACGCAAGTTGACACCAGCTAAATTCGCTTGATTAAGGTCAGCACCACTCAAATCACAGCGAGGACAAGTATTAGATTGTCTTAACTGTTCTAGGTCTTGTTGATTCAGCCCCAAGGCTTTTTCGGTTAACCCCGTGCAAACTATTAGAGCAACAAAGCTGGCAATCTGGAGTTTCATAGGTTTTACGGATATTTGTGTCGGTGATAAGTTAAACGTAGAGTTACTGTCATACTTAACATATACACATATACCGTTAACTCAGCAAATCCTAGCAATGAAGTGGTGATGAAGAAGCTATAAAAATAGTATAAATTCTGATTTTGGGACTACACAAAACCAAATTTAGGCTTTAAGATTGAATCGTAAGGAACTATACAGAACTCTCTATAGACTATCACATATTAGATCCCCCCAGCTAGAAGAACACAGTAGCTGGGGGGATATTAATTTGAGCATTTATACTGTGTTGAGTCAGTTAGTGATAATTCCGTATATCTATGTAGGGCTTACGCTTCTGTCTTACTCCATAAGCACTAAGAAACACAAAACTCTTCCTCTCCCTGCTCCCTGCGGTCTTTATTAGAAGTCTTTTCCCTCACACGATATAACTTAGCGCCATCCCAAAAAACGCAGTCCGGGGACAATGAGGTAGTGACTGACTCCTAGCCAAAAGCTTGTAAAAATAGCGACTAAAACAAATAAAGCCAAAGGTAGACCTAATTCTGTCCAAAGTGGCTGGGGTGAAAAGTAAAAGACTGTGGCGGGGAAGCCTAAAACAAATAAACCAGAAAATATCACTGCTGTGCCTAAAGCGGCAACTAAGGCATAAACTATGTGATGACTGCGAAACCCAAAGCTGAGGGATAGTAAAAATATGGAGACAGCAATCATCACGACCAAACCATCACTGCTTTGTTTGGGTGAAATGAGTTCCCAAAATAACCAACCAAATCCATAGCTAATCATACCCATGAGTGATGCGACTAAAAACCGCCGCCTTTGACCAAAACATCCAGATAAAGTGAGTCCCCAGGCGGTTCCCAAGCCAGCACTCACAAAGACTAAAATATCTGCGCCAAAGTTAGTTTGAGAATTGGGAATGATTTCTGGTAGCTGACCTACGATTAATTCCACAATGCGATCGCCTAAAATTGTGCGGTAAGCTACAAAAAAACCGATAATTGTGCCGAAACAAGCTCCTAAACTAGATAGCACCATTGCCCAAATAATCGCTACACAAGCTTGAATCATTTTCAGCAAGGCTTTGGCAAGAAACAAGGCTGTTTTACCAATTGCTGTGAGAAAATCAGTAAAAGCTCGTTCAATGGTTTGAATTAGCCTTGTTAAGTTGTTGCTGGCTGAATTTGAGTTTGGTGGTTGTGAGAATGACGCTGGTTTGGCAGATTTGTTAATTTTTGCTAACCGTTTGAGAATAATGGCTGCATTCGATGGACGCGATCGCACATCTTCTTTTACCATCTCATCCAGTAAATCAGCAAACTGTGAGTTAATATTCACTCGATTCCGCCAGCGCAATTCCCCAGTCTGCAAATCTTCCATCTCTGGCGGATACTTACCTGTAAGTAATTCAATCATTGTCCGGCCAAGAGCATAAAAATCAGCCGCAGGCCCCACATTTCCCCCAGTTACTTGTTCTGGCGGACTGTAACCAGAAGAAAATAACCGTGTTGAACTCGACTCTCGACGCTGCATAGCGGCGTTGATTTGTTTAACACCGCCAAAATCAATTAATACTAATTCTTCCCACCCTGTTTTGGGTTGAGTTGGTGGTGCGGTTGAGGCTGGTATCCGCAACATTAAGTTAGAAGGTTTTATATCGCGGTGAATAATTTGGCATTTGTGCAGTTCTTGTAAAATTTTTACAGCTTGGGTGAACCAGTTGAGTACCAAATTCTCTGGACATCCTTGAGGATAGTTATTCATAATTTCATCCAGAGTCGGCCCGTTGATTTTTTCCATCACCAAACAAGCTAACTGGCGCGGTTTTGGACTAGTGATATTTACCTGAAAAAAACCATCAGCTTCCACCTTCGGAACACCAGGATGCTGCAAACTAATCAAAACTGCGGCTTCTTGTGTAAATAATTCCTGGGCTTTTGGTGAATCTTCCACCAAAACTTTTAGCACCTTTTCAGTTTGGGTTTTTTCATCCCAAACTGTATAAATTTGGGCAAAACCACCAGAACCCAGTGGTTGAATAGGCACATAGCGGTCTAGCAGTTGTAGCAATGCGCCACAGCTGTTACAAAATTTGTTTCCCCAAGGTTGGGGGTAAGGACGTTGACAATCAGGATTTATGCAGTGAACCGCCCTTTGAGGGATATGGGACACAACCGCTACAATACAAACGCTGAGTTGATTTTAACCTATGTTAAGGAGGCAGGAGGCAGGGGGCAGGAGGCAGAACGGAAATCCCATAAATAAATTTAGGGTATTTAACCAGGAAAACACTTCACCCGAATTTCTCACGTATGGGTAGGGAGTGTGGGGAGTGTGGGGAGTGTGGGGGGAAAGATTTCTTCACCATCCTCCCACCCCTCCCACACCTCCCACCCTTCCCACCCTGACAGGTGTAGGTTTTTTACAAAGGTGTGAGTAGTCAATCACTCTCGACAGAAAATAAAAGCAGAATCATAGAGTGAAACAGAGGCTCAAATGCTAAAAAATGAGTACCTC
>NZ_JACJTB010000093.1 GCF_014698475.1 Nostoc spongiaeforme FACHB-130
TGCATATAAGCAAAAGCTCTAGCTAAGAACATCGGAAGCTGGATGCACAGAAATGGGCACGTCCAGATTTAAATGAGAGGTGCGGCGGATAATACCGCCCATCGACTCAACCAATATGGCGGCTGAATATACCACAAAAATTGCTAAATAATAGCTAATTCTTGCTCTAGTAATTCTCAATTATGTGAGAGCAGTCTGGTATCTAAATTTATCATCTTCACACATTAAATATGTTTGCCATCGTTCATCTTGACTAAAGATTTGGGAATACTAAGTTTACGTAAGTTAATACAATACTAGCAATCTCTAGCATGATATTGGCATTTGTTCCCTATTCCATGTACGTGGCTGGGTTTATTCCACATGGACATTGTTATCTCTGGAAACCCGAACTTGTATGGCTGAATATTATTGCTGATGGCACGATCGCTCTAGCTTATTATTCCATACCTCTGCTATTGATTTACTTTATTTCCAAACGTCAAGATGTCCCTTTCAATGGAGTATTTCTCTTATTTGGGGCTTTTATCTTGGCTTGTGGTAGTGGACATTTAATAGATATTTGGACGCTTTGGCATCCTGATTATTGGGTTTCATCAATTTTAAAAGCATTTACAGCAATTATCTCAATATATACAGCCTTTGCCTTAATTTATCTCATGCCACAAGCTCTGACTTTACCTAGTCCAGCGCAGTTAGAAGCTATCAATAAAGTGCTGAAAAGTGAAATTGTTGAGCGGAAACGTATCGAGCAAGAATTACGCCTTGCTGAAGAAGCTGCTAAAAATTCTAGCCAAGCTAAAAGTGAATTTCTCGCTAATATGAGCCATGAATTACGCACACCACTCAACGGTATTCTTGGCTATACACAAATTCTCCAACGCACAGAAAAATTAAGCGAAAAAGGTAGTAAAGGTGTCGGGGTTATTTATCAGTGTGGCTCTCATTTATTAACCCTAATTAATGATATTTTAGATTTATCTAAAATCGAAGCCAGAAAACTAGAATTAAATCTCATTGACTTTTATTTACCTGCATTTATCGATAGCGTCAGTGAAATTTGTCGTATCCGGGCTGAACAAAAAGTCATCGATTTTCATCTATTACTTGACCCGGATTTACCCATAGGCATTCGGGCTGATGAAAAACGCTTGCGACAAGTGTTAATTAACTTACTTGGTAATGCCATTAAATTTACTCAACAAGGCAGTGTGACATTTAAAGTCAAAGTTATTAACCAAACTATTAATGATGAAGGAAAAATTATCTATAAACTTCGTTTTGAAGTAATAGATACTGGCACAGGTATTACACCAGAACAAATCGCAAAAATCTTTGTACCATTTGAACAAGCAGGAAGTCAGAAACGCCAAACAGAAGGCACAGGATTAGGACTAGCCATCAGCCAAAAAATTATTTCGTTGATGGGTAGTCAAATTCAAGTAGAAAGTGAATTTGGCAAAGGTAGTACTTTTTGGTTTGAGATAGAATCACCAGAATCTAAAGATTGGGCTAAAGTTTCTAGAGTAGTTGAACGAGGCGTAATTATTGGTTATCAAGGAGAAAAACGCACAATTTTGATTGTGGATGATAAATGGGAAAATCGCTCGGTGATTGTCAATTTATTAGAACCAGTAGGGTTTGATGTCATAGAAGCGACTCATGGAAAAGAAGCATGGGAGAAAATCAACACTGATCAACCAGACTTGATAATTACTGATTTAGTCATGCCTATAATGGATGGGTTTGAGTTGATTAAGAGTTTGCGTCAGGCTAGTCAATTTGCCCAAATACCTGTTATTGCTTCTTCTGCCAGTGTCTTTGCAATTGACGAATATAAAAGTATTGATATGGGCGCAAATGCCTTTCTCCCTAAGCCAGTAGAAGCAGAAACACTCCTGGAACTACTGCGGCAATTTCTCCAATTGGAATGGTTATACGACAATCAAAACCCTATAAAACAACACAAAACACAGACTTCAGATGCGTTAGATGATTTCATTCTGCCTGACAAAGAAGTTTTACAGCAATTATTAGAACTCACTCAAGATGGCGATATTCAAAATATTTTAGAACTAGCAGAACAACTTGCTTCTCAGCAGCAGTTCCACAAATTTACTCATCACATTATCAAGTTAGCAAAAAACTTCCAAATCAAACGTTTAGAAACTTTTATTCAACAACAAATTAGTTAATGCAGCATCATGAATCAGGTTTTATCTAAGGGATTTATTTTGATTGTGGATGATAATCCCACCAATTTATCTGTGCTTTCGGAAGCACTCGCTGGTGAGGGTTGGCGTTTTCGTGTAGCAGTGGATGGAAAAAGTGCGATCGCTCAAGCCGAACGCAACCAACCAGAATTAATTTTACTTGATGTCCAAATGCCCGGTATTGATGGCTTTGAAACCTGTCGTCGTCTCAAGGCGAATCCAGTAACGCAGAACATCCCAATTATTTTCACCACAGCCTTAGCTGATACAGAAAGCAAAATTCAAGGTTTTTCCCTGGGTGCGGTTGATTATATCCCCAAACCCTTTGCCCAAGAAGAAGTAATTGCACGAGTGCGGGTGCATTTGCAACTCCAGCAATTAACTCAATCTTTAGAAGAACAAGTACGCGATCGCACCACTGCATTACAAAAAGCCCAAGTGCAACTGGTACAACAAGAAAAACTCTCAACTCTCGGAGAGTTAATCGCGGGAATCGCTCACGAAATGAACAATCCTATTGGCTTTATCGTTAACAATATCCCACCTTTACAAGAATACATTGCTGACATCACCAAGCTACTAAAACTTTATGAACAAGAATATCCCCAGCCAACAACCAAAATTTCTACTTTTATTCAAAACTTGGATCTGAAATTTCTCGTCGAAGATTTAGTAAAAATTGTCAGTTCTATCCAGGTAGGTTCCGAACGCATTCAGCATCTTTCAACTTCACTCCGCAGTTTTTCACGCTCAGATAGCAACACCAAATTACTTGCTGATTTGCATACGGGTATCGATAGTACGCTAATGATTTTACAACATCGCCTCAAGCCTAATGGCGATCACCCCGGTATTGAAGTGATGCGGTCTTACGGCAAGTTACCTCATGTTCCCTGCTACATCGGTGAGATAAATCAAGTATTTATGAATCTGCTGGCTAATGCTATTGATGCCCTTGATGAAGCAATTATCCAAGGTAAAATGAGCGATCGCATTCCACAAATTCAAATTACCACCGATGTCAATTTCCAACAAATGGCGGTAATTAAAATTGCTGACAATGGTATCGGTATTCCTGAAAGACTCAAACAACGGCTGTTTGAACCTTTATTTACAACAAAACCAGTCGGTAAAGGTACAGGACTTGGTTTATCTATTGCCCATCAAATTGTTGTCGAAAAACACAACGGCATTATGGATGTTCATTCTCAACCAGGTATCGGAACCGAGTTTACCATCGCAATTCCGATTTAAATTCATCTAGTTTGTAGCCTAAAAGACATAGTTTTACTTATAAGCTTACCTAGATGTCATAAACCATAGGTATAGTCAAATATTTGGAATTAGAGAATATTTTATACCTTGTGATCGCCTAAATAAACTTAATAATACCTCTTCAGAAATTTGCTGTTTTGAAATTGATGATTTAAAGTAGTGCTGAGTTTTTCGGAAACAATCATCAATGACTACCTTAACGACAGAAAATCAAAAATCCACCAAGCAGAAAAAGCAGTCTTTTGGACACGTAGATATTGGTTCTCCCAAAGTACCATTCCGCAAAGCCAAAAAAATCAAACAAGAACATGAGTTACTCAGTGACTGGGAACACGCTAGTTAATCAATTACGACTGGCAACTCCACTGACACAATTGAGATACTGGTGTCATCCGGGGGCGATTGTATTGGTAAAATCCCTCAAGATTTAGTGAAGCTTTGCGGTACAAAATCCACGTAGCACTATCCTCGTCAACATTGGCGGTATTGAGGATATTTGCCTGACTAAGTGTTAAATTTTTTTCTGCATCCCACTTAAATTCAGCAGAATCGACTGTATTTTTCTGCGGAATATCCCACACAATACTTAGACCTTCGCCTGTAATGCGATTTTTATCTGCTATCCCACGCACACAAACAAATTGATCAGAGTGCGGATACCCATAATAACCATTCACTTGATTTCCAGTTTTAGAAAAATTAAAACAAACTCCAGCCCCATCACGCCAATCTTGGGGGTCAGGTTGACTGCAAAATTGATATTGACCATTTACTAAACTGGCAATATTTACTGCTTGATTTATCAACCGCAAGTCTTTAGCCAAAAGAACCTTACCAGAAATCAGTGAACCTGTGAATAAAGTTAAACAGACAATACCCATTGGTAAGAAATTGCTCATGATTAGCATCATCTCACCGATATATTTCTGGGAAATTTGCTTGGAAAAAAGATTTAAATTAACTAATTTCTACACAACTGGAGCCGCAGCAAGCACCATAAACATTAGTAATGCCAACATCAAAACCAAGAGTTTGACAATTAGGTAAGTGGTAGGATCATAAAGTGAAAAATCGCTAAACATGGGACACCTCCATTAACCATGTTTGCAAAGTTAATTCCTGCAATAAATCTGATAGGGATTAACTGTGTTTCCTACATTTATATTTTCTCTCAAAATTTCCTGACCAGAACCATTATGTAATTTTAGGTAACATTTCTGCTGTGTAAGCAGGGTGGGCAGTTTGCCCGCCCAATTAATGCGATCGCAATTTTAATTTAACCTTCAGGCACATCAATCAAAATACTGCCTTCTTCCACACGTATTGGAAAAACTGGCAGTGTTTTTTGTTGTGAAACTAACGACAATACCTTACCAACTCCTGGCGGCCAGGGACACCAATTATTCACCTCGCCAGTACCTAAATCAAAAGCACTGCGGTGAAACGGACAAACAATGGCTCCGTCTTCAATTTTGCCATTCTTCAGAGGTAATTTTAAATGTGGGCAAGTATTTTCTACTGCATATAATTTATTCTCATGATTCAGCAAGAGAATTTTGCGCTTACCGACATTCACAACTTCTCTTGCACCAGGGGCGAGTGCATTAGCCGCCAGAACTTTAGTCCAGCCCATTGAGTTCTCCTTCATTAAATGGATCTGTTTTCAGTTTCCCGCAATTGTGACCCTAGTGCGTATTCCTGGATTTCTCACAAGAGAGAAATCCAGGGGGGTGGGAGGTGTCTGACAGGTGTAGGTTTTTTACAATTAGGAGGAATTGAAGCAAAAGAAATCGTCAACAGGAGTAGGAGGAAAAGTACTCCAACGCGGAAGACGAAGAGGAAGATGGTTGAGTA
>NZ_JACJTB010000094.1 GCF_014698475.1 Nostoc spongiaeforme FACHB-130
GGGGTAAATATAGCGAAGCTGTCACCAGGGGCAAGATAGCCTGAAAGTCTTGTGGAGTATGGGTTTGAGAAAAAAGAGTAGCTCATTGGATTTTAGCGTTTTTGACGGGCGTTTTATAAGCACAGCCACAAATTGGACAGAATCTGTGTCTCAAAGACAACACCAACTCACCGCAATTCGCGCAGTTAGCTCGAATCGGTGTACCGCACAGATAACAAAACTTGGCCTTGACATGACCCCACATAGGGTCAACCGCCGCGCCAGGATTCCAACATTGAGGACAAAACTTAACTCCTCGAACCTGAGAGACTTCCTCGCCCTTGATCACAGCATCCAAATATTCTTGAGGCACGCCAAGTGCGAGGGCTATTCCCTGAAGTGTCTTACGATTAATTTTGGCTGTAAGCCCCCGCTCAATCTTCCCCACAGAGCGTCCGTGTATACCAGCAGCATCCGCCAACTCAGACTGAGTTAAATTGAGTTTCTTCCTGACCCGTGAAACGTAACTGGCAAGGGATTCAGATGGGTGAGGAGTTGTAAAAGTATCCATAAAAAGCTGTTAATTAACTACTCAAAAGATATATAATTTATTGATAAAAAACCTTGTCAAAAATACATAAACAACCGTGAAATCGGCTGTAACTTTAGCCACTGTCACGACCGAATTTCTAGAGCGTCCTGGTCTAGCACCAAGTACTAGAGAAACCTATGAAGTGACCCTCGGACTGTTACTGCAAAAGTATGGAAGTTGGTCAATAGAAATTATCAGTAAGCAAACATTAGTTGAGTATCTAAATAATCTCAGTCATTTAAAATACACAACACACCACAAGCATCAAGCAATACTACAAAGTTTGCTTAACTTTGCAGTAGAACAAGGGTATATAAAATCCAACCCCATCAGGGGACTAAAACAACGTCTACCTGAAAGAGAGAAAGGCGAACATAAAAGCGACGATACAATAAGATATCTAACACAATCACAACTAAATATACTATATGCTGCCGTAAAAGATGACTTACGTCTTAGTGCAATAGTTCATTTACTGCATCGCACAGGATGCCGGATAGGAGAGCTTTTAGCCCTAAATATAGATTCTGTAGATATCAAGAGCCAGAAATTTCAAGTATTAGGTAAAGGGAACAAACAACGCTGGTGTTATTACAGTGATGATGCAGCAAGAGCGCTTGCTAAATACTTGAAATACTTACGGCATCAAAACACAGATGCCTTGTTGACAGCACAACATCCAGTTACCTTAAAAGTAAGTAGAATCAGCTACCATACATTGCATGATTATTGGCGGGAGACAACCAACAAGTATCCGCAGCTTCAAGGAGTACGCATTCACGATTTACGACATACATTTGCTACAGAACGAGTGGGATTAATCAGTATTGAGGAATTATCCTCGTTAATGGGACATGAAAGCATTCAGACAACTTTACGTTACGCTAAAGTCACCTCACAGAAATCAGAATCAGCCGCACGTCATGCCTTGAATATACTGATTAATTCTGCTCCAGATGCTGACCTTTAGGGCAATTATATAGAATCACTCAGTTACACTATGTTCTTCAGCAAGAAACAGCATTTTATCCCAGTTAAAGATTGCTACCCCAAAGAAGATAGAATACTGTTTGGTTGAAGAGTGAGACTTAATGAAAAAAACCTGGCAGCCAGAAGAATTAGTAGAGTATTGGACGCTACTCCCAAAAGAATTAGCACTACTGAATCAGAAAAATGACGAAAATCGGTTAGGTTTTGCTATATTGCTCAAGTTTTTTGAGATTTATGCCAGATTCCCTGAAAATAATCAAGAAATATCCAAAAATGTTGTTGATTATGTTGCCAAACTTTTAGATATTTCTCCCCAAAAATACTCTTACTACGATTGGCAAGGACGCTCAATAAAATATCATCGCGCTCAAATCAGGGAATTCTTTGGATTTCAAGAAACCAAAGTTAGCGATGCTAAAGAGTTAACTAATTGGTTAGCAGAACAAGCACTAATTTATGAGTTAAAGTTTGAACAGTTAAAACTTGCAGCAGTAGCGAGACTACGGAATTTAAAACTTGAACCACCGACAGATTCTAGATTAGAGCGTATCATTCGCTCTGCTATCAGAAATTTTGAATCTAAATTTTTTAGGGACATAACTTCCCAGTTATCTAACCAATCTAAAAAGTGGATAGATGATTTTTTGAAAGAGAAAGCTTCAGATCAGGAATTAGATGATACCACACCAGTAAATCATAATAAACAACTAAATAATCCGGGAGATATCCAATTATCTCAACAGTTAGATGACACGAACAACTCAGAAATCAACACTGACGTGACCATATTAACATGGGCTGAACTAAAAACAGACCCAGGCAGAATTGGTGTAGAAAGTTTTCAAAAAGAAGTCGCTAAGTTAGAGATTTTTGAGCAATTAGAATTACCAGCAGACTTATTTAAAAAAATCCCCACCAAAGTTCTCCAAGTCTATAAAAGTCGGGTAATTGTTGAACATCCTCGTGACTTACGCCGTCACCCAGAACATATCCGCTACACACTATTTACAGCTTTTTGTTGGCTCAGAAGTCAAGAAGTTATCGATAATTTAGTAGAGTTACTCATCCAGATTGTGCATCGCATAAGTGCCAATGCAGAAAAACGTGTAGATAAAGAACTTATTCAGGATTTTAAACGGGTTCATGGGAAGAATAATCTACTATACCAAATGGCAGAAGCTTCCTTGAAAACACCTGATGGCACAATCAAAGATGTGATTTTTCCGGTGGTAAGTGAGGTGACTCTCAAGAATTTAGTCAAAGAGTATAAATCTACAGGGAATGCTTACCGTGAGAAAGTTTATACGGTGATGCGTTCTTCTTATGGTGGATATTATCGGCGAATTTTACCGTTAATTTTAAACAAGCTAGAATTCCGTTCAAATAATGAAGTTCATCGTCCAGTTATTCAAGCGATAGTTTTACTGAAAAAGTATGCTGATAGTAAACAACGTTATTATGATGCAGGAGAAGATATACCCATTGATGGGGTATTACGTAGTGGTTGGCAAGAAATTATATTAGAGACGGGAGCAGACGACGAAATCAAAGTTAATCGCATTAATTATGAATTGAGCGTGCTGCAAGCATTGAGAGAAAAGCTTAGATGCAAGGAAATCTGGGTTGTAGGAGCTAATCGTTACAGAAACCCTGAAGAGGATTTACCTGCTGATTTTGAAGCACAAAGATTAGAATATTTCCAAGCGTTAAAACAACCATCAGATGTAGAAGTCTTTATTGCTAATTTACAGCAATCTTTGGAGCAATCATTAACTTTACTGGATAAAGGAATACCTAAGAATAACTTAGTCACACTGAAAACTACAGGTAAAAGTCGAATTTGTGTTTCTCCTTTGAATCCTCAAAATGAACCAACTAATTTGGCAAGGTTGAAAACTGAAATTACTAGACGTTGGCGCATGACTAGCCTTTTAGATATTCTGAAAGAGACTGATTTGCGAGTTAAATTTAGCCAGCACTTTCAGAGTGTATCAACCAGAGAGGTTTTAGGCGACTATAATTTACAAAAACGTTTACTACTTTGTTTATATGGTTTAGGAACGAATACTGGATTAAAGCGTTTAAGTGATGAGATTAAAGGCGATAATTATCAAGATTTACTCCATGTTAAGCGACATTTTATTCAGAAAGAACAATTACGCAATGCTATTGCCTGTGTTGCAAATGCAATTTTTACTGCCAGAATTTCTACTATTTGGGGAGAGGGTACAACCGCCTGTGCTTCTGACTCGAAAAAGTTTGGTGCTTGGGATCAAAATTTAATGACTGAGTGGCACATCCGCTATGGTGGACGGGGTGTGATGATTTATTGGCACGTTGAAAAGAATTCTGTTTGTATTTATTCGCAGTTAAAAACTTGTTCTTCTTCTGAAGTGGCAGCCATGATTGAAGGATTATTACGCCACTGTACTGAGATGAAAGTGGAGACAAATTATGTAGATAGTCACGGTCAAAATGAAGTGGCTTTTGCTTTCTGTCATTTACTGGGTTTTCAGTTAATGCCGCGTCTTAAACGTATCAATGTTCAGAAATTATACCGTCCGTCAACTGGAAATAATGATGCTTATCCAAACTTGCAACCGATTTTAACTCGCGCTATTAATTGGGATTTAATTCGCCAACAATACGACCAAATGGTGAAGTATGCTACTGCTCTGCGTTTGGGTATGGCGGAAACTGAAGCCATCTTAAAGCGTTTTACTAGGGGTAATTTATTACACCCTACTTATCAAGCATTATCCGAATTGGGCAAGGCTGTAAAAACTATATTTTTATGTAAATACCTGCATTCGGTTGAACTGCGACAAGAGATAAATGCTGGACTAAATGTCGTGGAGAACTGGAATAGTGCTAACAGTTTTATTTTTTATGGCAAGGGTGGGGAGATTGCTACTAATCGTTTGTCCGACCAAGAATTAGCTGTGTTATCTCTGCATTTACTCCAGATATCTTTGGTATATATAAATACTTTAATGATTCAGGAGGTTTTGTCTCAACCACAATGGATGAAGTTGATGAAGTTGGAGGATTTGCGTGCGCTTTCGCCTTTAATTTGGGGTCACGTTAATCCCTATGGTACTTTTCGTTTGGATCTTAATGTCAGGCTGCCAATTGAGACGGGATGAATGTGTCTAAAAATATCAGTGTTCTTATGTCTCTTAATTTTATAGCCTGAAAGTCATTCACCGCAGTACTTTCAGGCTATCTTGCCCCTGGTGACAGCTTCGCTATATTTACCCC
>NZ_JACJTB010000095.1 GCF_014698475.1 Nostoc spongiaeforme FACHB-130
TACTCAACCATCTTCCTCTTCGTCTTCCGCGTTGGAGTACTTTTCCTCCTACTCCTGTTGACGATTTCTTTTGCTTCAATTCCTCCTAATTGTAAAAAACCTACACCTGTCAGCTGCTCCCTGCCCCCTGCGGTCTATTTGTATCAAACTTAAAGTGAAACAGTATCACCTGTCACCTGTCACCTGTTCCCTGCTACATATACAGAATTTTTTATTGATAATTTTTTTGTAACCCTTACACTGTCAAGGTTTCACCTCTTCTGTATCTGCTGAAAGAGCCACTATTTCAAACTTGGGGAGGATGTAAGTGATACTCTAGTTTTATAGTGTCTTAAGTAGTGTTGCGTAAAAAAGGAACATATACTCATGCTTATATTAATGCAGGCAGCAGATTCAGTAGCAACAGGCGGAGGTCATTTCCCCCTGGCTTTTACATTGGTTTATGTAGTTGGCTTTATTGCTGCTGTCACCATTGGTTCTATTGCTTGGTACAACTCTAAACGCCCAGTTGGTTGGGAAAGTAAAGAACGTCCCGACTTTGTACCCAAAGTAGACAAAGAAGAAACTCCCGGTATTGGTGAACCGAAAGCATAGTTGGTCAATAGTCAACAGTCAATGGTCAATGCTCAAAGTTTTAGATTGAGAAATCTAGACTTTTGACTTTTGCCTTTGGACTCTTGACTATAGACATTAGAGCATTAATTCTGTACCTCGACCCAACGACGATAAAGCGTTTGAATTTGTTTAAGCAACGCATTATGAACTGGTTGTTGGGCAGAATCTTGTTCAGCTAAGTCCTGAATTTGTGTTAGGAGTCTAGCTTCTTCGGTTGCGACTTCGCCATCGCTATAAATTAAGCCACTAATAGCTTCAATCAGACTTTCGCAATCTTCCAAGCTTGGGCGATCGCCTAAATATTCTTTCACCCAGGCGTAACACTCTTTGGGTTGAACGGGTACTAATTCGTACAACCAAGGCTTAATTTCTGGATCGGTAGCCAAACCTTTAGCTTGGGCAATTTCGCGGAGATACTGTCGTTCCTCTGGTTGAATTATCCCATCAATCCAAGCTGCTCCAATCAAGATTTTAACTAAGTTCTTTACATTGGAATCAGTAACCATTGCTGCCTCCTGTGGGAGATTGGGGCTTCCATCAAATGGTACAATCCCTGGCAGTAATCACCCTGAATCATTAGTTTTTCTTAAGCGCACCATAAAAAAGCCATCCATATCCCAACGGTGCGGCCAGACTTTCAGCCAGCCTTGGGGTGTGGAATAAATAGAGTAGGGTGAACTAGGTTCGAGAGGCTCAATTTGCCATTGCGGATTTTCTGCTAAAAATTCCGAAATTACCGCTTCATTTTCGGCTGGATGCAGTGTACAAGTAGCATAAACCAGCAAGCCACCGTTTTTGACAAAATTTGATGTGTGGGACAGTAATTGTTTTTGTAGCTGGGAAAGTTCTTGGATAGATTCTGGTGTTTGTCGCCAACGTGCATCGGCGTGGCGGTGTAAGGTTCCTAAACCCGAACAAGGGGCATCTAACAACAGGCGATCGCCAATATTGTAAAATTGCGGCAAGTTACGACTGTCGCCAGTACAAATTTCAATTGATTGCAAATTGAGTCGCCGCGCATTTTCTTGGAGTTTTCGCAATCGGGAAGCAGTGCGATCGCAAGCCCAAATTTTACCTTGATCCTGCATCAACTCTGCAATGTGTGTTGTTTTCCCTCCAGGGGCGGCACAGGTATCAATCACTACCTCACTCGGTTGGGGGTCGAGTAAATGACTCACCAGTTGGGCGCTTGCATCCTGCACAACCCACCAACCTTCAGTAAACCCTGGTAAATTTTGCATCGCCCCAGGACTGCTAATTAACCGTAAAGCTTGGGGTAAATTGGGGATTCTTTGAGCTAAAACTCCCGCCGATTCTAAAGCTGTAGCTACTTGTTCTAAATTGGTGCGGAGTGGGTTGATGCGTAAATCGATTGTCGGTGTTTGGTTCATCCATTCACAGAGTTTTTCAGTTTCCGCAACACCAATTTGGTCTAACCAAACTTGAATTATCCAGTCGGGTAAACTATGCAAAATCCCCAAACGTTCCACGGGGTTATCTGGTAACTGCAAAGGTTCGGGGGATTTTTCTGCAAGACGGATGTATTGACGTAACAAACCATTGACAAAACCCGTGAGTCCCGAAAAACCATTTTCCTTAGCGAGTTCCACAGTTGTATTCACTGCTGCTGAAGGGGGAATGCGTTCTTGGTAGCGGAGTTGATAAAAACCGAGATGTAGAATGGTACGTAGTTCTGGTGGTTGTTGATGAGATTTTTTCGTGGCGAGTTGGTCAATTAAAGCATCGAGGGTACGTAATCTGCGGACACTGCCATAAACTAATTCTGTCGCTAGACGGCGATCGCTATCTGGCAATTTAAATTTTCGCAATACTCTATCTAAGGCAACATCAGCATAAGCCCCTTTGTGAACATCTCGCAAAGCCACAAAAGCTATTTGGCGGGGGTTGGTCATAAGTTTTCATCTACCCCCTTTGACTTGGCAGGGCTGTATTATTCTATCAGCATGATACACACAAGTAGAATTACCCCCATTAATCTCGGATTTCTCTCTTGTGAGGGTATATTCGCTCTAAAAAGGATACTGGCATGGGTAAAGTTCTGCCCAGGTTTTGATACCAACAAATTGGGGTGATTCGTTCTGGAGGAAAATATGAAAGTTTCATTTGAAAAAACTTACCCAAATATTGCTCGTTGGGTGAATGAACATGAAGGTTGGATTGAAATTGGTTATGACCTAGATAGTCCTCTCAACTCTTTTATTCGCGCACTCGATTGTGGTGGAATGCTGTGGGAAGGAAAAGAAAGTTATGACAGTGTGGATGCAGCACTGCAAGATTTAAATGCGGGGCTAGAAGCTGTATTAAAAGATATTTATGGTAGATAGGTATGGACGATGATACTCAATCCCTAATTGCTATCAAAGAAGAACTAGAGCGAATTGGCTCACGCCTCAACAAGATTTTTCCGCAAACGCATCCGCAATTTGACAACGTGTTTGAAGACCTGGGGGCGGCCGGGTATTATCTTCGGGAAGCCGGTTATCGTCTGGAATCAGCACTTAAGACTGTACAAAGTGATAGTGCGGTCTCTTCGGATAATCTAGAGTTTGAAGAAGCTCAACCTGAATAAACCAATTAGTTCCGCAAATATCGCCTTAAACCAAAAACCCAGTCGGTATGACTGGGCTTTGGATGGGGTAATTTTCCCCTAGTTATTTATAGAAGTTATTTATAAGTTGCTTGACTAATAAGGACTACACTGCCTAAATTACGAATTACAGAAAACACTAGACACACAAAGTGTAACTGCCCTGCTTTCTTTGTGGCTTCCGGCGTATAGTAAAGTTATGCTGCAAATTAAGAATAAAATCATCATCCCCGATAACGAACTCGAAATTAGCGCGATTCGTTCTCAAGGAGCAGGGGGTCAAAACGTCAATAAAGTTGCTACAGCCATTCACTTACGCTTTGATATTGAAGCTTCATCACTACCCATTTTCTATAAACAGCAACTTCTCAAGCTCAACGACCGACGCATAACCCAGGATGGGGTTATTGTCATCAAAGCTCAAGAATACCGTAGCCAAGAACAAAATCGGGAAGAAGCTTTGCAACGACTCAAGCAACTCATACTCAGCGCAGTTGTACTACCCGAAATCCGCAAACCCACCAAACCAACTCGTAGTTCTCAAAAAAAACGTCTTGACAGTAAAACTAAGCGTAGTCAAATTAAGTCAATGAGAAGGCAGGTAATTGATTAAAATCTGATGCAGCCAGAGAAAAGTGCTGCTCCTTTGGTTGAGTCGATGGGCGGTATTATCCGCCGCACCTCTCATTTAAATCTGGACGTGTCCATTTCTGTGCATCCAGCTTCCGATGTTCTTAGCTAGAGCTTTTGCTTATATGCAAGTAGTCATGGCAGCTTTCGTGAACGGCTAAAAGGTTATTTTTCTTCCAATTATTAT
>NZ_JACJTB010000096.1 GCF_014698475.1 Nostoc spongiaeforme FACHB-130
TCAACAGGGTCGAACCGTCTACCATATTCATTGGGAGACCTCAAGCTTTGGTGTCGTTACCTTTATCTTGTGGTTTCCCCTTCTTTTTTGCTACCCCATCTCACATAAGGCGTATTAGTTAAGATACCAAACTTAGCTTCTGTAGCGTGAAAGTATCTGTGTAATTGTGAACTATGTTTTGGATGTTCCAGACTCGCACCACACCATTTACATTCAATAAGAATGATAGGCACACCATTCATGTTAATTGCATAATCTACTTTTTCTCCTCTTAAACCAGGTAAATCAGCCGTAAACTCAGGGCAAACTTCTGTTGGATTAAAAACGTTATATCCTAGTGCATTAATGAAAGGCATTACAAAAGCGTTTTTGGTAGCTTCTTCAGTCAAAACTTGCTCTTTTAGTTTTGGAATTTGCTGAGATACAGCTTTTATTTGATCGATAAAATCCATATTTTTAGTAGATGATAATAGTGAAAATACGAATGCAGATAACCTATTTTGAATGGCTAAATAACTAAGTAAATTTGCATCCTAAATTACATCATCTCTGTAATATGATCTCTGTGCCACCGAATTATTACTGTTCTTAAGCGAGGATTTTTCTGACAAAAATTTGGTAGAATTACTTACAGCAATAAAACTTATTATTACGCTCAATATTTTCAGATGAGGAATAACTGGAAATTTACAGAAGTATGGATAGATTCTATGTTGTCTCCTCCATATATTCTTTTATTACTCTGCGATAGTGAGCAAAACTGTCAAATTTATGATCCAGCGAAGAATTATAAAGTTATATTTTCTAGTAATAATTATGAAGCAGCTAAGTTATGGTTACTAGAAGATGAGTATGAACCAGTTGAAGGTAGGTTGTTGGCTAATGAATTATTCTAACTAGAGTGATGAGTTATGCAGCACGAGAGGCGATCGCTCACAACATTCTTGTAAGCTACGATAAACACAAGCCTATGGTAAAGCAACTATGACGAATACAAAGCCTGTTCGCCGTCGTCATCAAGGTAGAATATTTCCAGAATTTACAGTACCACCAGAAGAGTTAGCTAGACGGGAAGCTGAAAAAAATGTTCGTGGACAAAAAGCGCGTATCGTTTTTGATCAGGTTTTTCCGCAATTAATAGATGAACATTACAACTGCTTTATTGTAATTGAACCAAATAGTGGTGATTATTTTGTTGATCCAGATATAGAAATTGCTGAACAAAAAGCACGTCAAAAATATTCTGATGGGTGGCTAGTCACTTTCCGTCTCAATGAAACAGGTGCTTGCGACAGAATATGATTTCAGGCAAGTTTGGGGAAATTGGGGAGCTAATTTTTGAGATAGAGCTAATAGCTGTTGATGGAGAGGAGTATTCGATTGACTTGCTATTAGATACAGGATTTACTACAGGTTGGTTAGCAATTGATATTCAAGATGCTGCAAGCCTGGGATGGAATTTAATTGAACAAAATCGAACTATGCAAATGGCACGGGGTGAGGCATTTTTTGATGTCTATGAAGGAAAAGTAAAATTAGATGGACAGGAGTATATAATTCCTGTTTTAGCTGGTAATGGGATTCCTGAGCCTCTGTTGGGTTTACAGTGGTTGAAAATATTGCCTTTATCTGTAAATTTTTTAGCAGAAATATTGACACTAGGATAAAGGTTGGTGAAAAATAGCTTCACAAATAAGATTCATCTTACTAGAATGTAACTTTGGTGAACTATTAATGATGATATCAACTGTGATTGCGATCGCAGAAATTGAAAAATTACCAACAGAAGAACAAAATGCGATCGCTACCCCATTAATAGATGAATATTGCAACGATTTATTGTAATTAAACCAAGCAGTGGTAACTATTTTATTGATTTTAATGAAGCTGTTGCCGATGATTTTAGGCAAATTTAGTGAAATGTTCAATTTTAATGCCTCGACTGTCCATAACTTGAGTAAATAAATCTGTTGGTAAGGCATTTTCTACAGGTAAAACTCCAGGTTTATTTAGTTTACCTTCAAGAATTAATTGAGCAATCGTACCTGTACCACAGCCAGTTGCTATGGAAGCATTATCGTGCAGTACAGTAGAAGCATAAACACCTGTTGAACCGTTTTTTTTGCCTGTAACTTCTGCTCTAACTGCTACACCAATCCCGCTAAAAAGATTGGTAAAGTCTGTCATTGTATGGCTGACATGAGATAAAAACTCAATCATGCCACGACGCTGCATTAACCATTTAGGAAAAATATGTGCTGCTATCCAAGTCAGATGATTATAGTAATCAGGAAATGAACCAAACTTAGTAATTACATTTTTAACAGTAGGAAAGGCGTAGGGCAATGTGAAGGTTTCTGGCATATCAAACCAGTAAACTCCATTACGTTGATAGTAAGGAAAGTTAACAATTTCTCTTTCACTATAAGGTTTGACTTGCTGCCATTTACCATCTAGCCAAGCTTCAAAAGGATGCTGCAAACCCAAAAAAGTTGTTCGCATAACTGTGATACCAGCACCACCAGAACCAGCTACTAAATAATAGAGCTTGATTGTTTCTGCTTCATCAAATTGTTCCACACCCTGGCGCACCATACTGTTAGAAATGCCAGGGAAGATGCCTGTATTAATTACTGCTGTCACTCCAGCAGCAACAGCGTCTTCGTGATAAGTTAAAACTTTGCTGGTAAAAGAACGGTGGTCACTAACATCTACATAGTTAACGCCTTGTTCAATACATAGTTTCAGAACATTGGCATCGCGGTAGTGAAATGGGCCAGCACAGTGAACGACTAAATTAGAATTAGCGATCGCTTCTCGTAGTTTATCAACTTCTGCCAAGTCTAAAACTAAATACTGCTCTCGTTCTGCCAATGGCAAATTTCCCATCTCTGGAGTAAGCCCAGTGATGGTAATTTTAGCTTGCGTATGGTTTGCAATGTCCTGCGCGACACTGCTACCAATTCGCCCCCTGCCTCCAAGAATTAAAACGCGGTCTGTCATTACTCCGGTATGGGCAACACCACTTGTATTTGACCAGTTTTTGAAAGTCTTTGCCATCGGTTACAAGTATGACTCGTCTACCAATATAGGAGGATAAGTGTAGGAATCTGGTTTCATTGTTGAAATTATCTGTAAAGGCTGGGAGTGGGGGTGCGACCCGAACTGGTCGTTTAGAAAGGGAAGCCCACTTCCCTAGCGGATTCATACCCGCTACTCTCACGGAAAAGACTCTGCGAGAGTCTGGTCACGTCCAAGTAGGT
>NZ_JACJTB010000098.1 GCF_014698475.1 Nostoc spongiaeforme FACHB-130
GGAGCTTTTTAGGAAAAAGAGACCTGGCGCCGAGCAATTGTGGCAGGAGGCAACCCTCCAACTATCGTAGCCGCAGCAGCGTTTCACCTCTGAGTTCGGGATGTATCAGTGTGGTTCCACCGCGCCATAGGCACCAGGAAAGCTTGATAAGGCAAAAGTCAAAAGTCAAAAGTTAAAAGTGAAGAAATAAGTTTTAACTAGTGAAGTTTAACTTGACAGAAGCCCTGAAGGCTGCAAGAAACGCGATATTTACCAAATTTGAGAGGTCAAGCCCTCGGTCTGTTAGCACGGCTCGGCTACATACATTACTGCACTTCCACCTACCGCCTAAGAACCTGTGTTCTACAGGTGACCTTACCTACTTAAAGTAGTGAGAACACTCATCTTGAGGTGGGCTTCCCACTTAGATGCTTTCAGCGGTTATCCGCTCCGCACTTGGCTACCCAGCGTCTACTGTTGGTACAATAACTGGTACACCAGCGGTGCGTCCTTCCCGGTCCTCTCGTACTAAGGAAGGCTCCTCTCAATGTTCTAACGCCTGCACCGGATATGGACCGAACTGTCTCACGACGTTCTGAACCCAGCTCACGTACCGCTTTAATGGGCGAACAGCCCAACCCTTGGGACGTACTTCCGCCCCAGGTTGCGATGAGCCGACATCGAGGTGCCAAACCTCCCCGTCGATGTGGACTCTTGGGGGAGATCAGCCTGTTATCCCTAGAGTAACTTTTATCCGTTGAGCGACGGCCATTCCACTCTGCGCCGTCGGATCACTAAGGCCTACTTTCGTACCTGCTCGACTTGTCGGTCTTGCAGTCAAGCTCCCTTTATGCCTTTACACTCGCCGCACGGTTTCCAAGCGTGCTGAGGGAACCTTTGCGCGCCTCCGTTACCTTTTAGGAGGCGACCGCCCCAGTCAAACTGCCCACCTGAAACTGTCCTCTCTCCGGATCACGGAGATGAGTTAGAATCCTAGCTTCGCCAGAGTGGTATCTCACCGTTAGCTCCATATTCCCCACAAGGAATATCTCATCGCTTCCCACCTATCCTGCGCAAGCGAAGCCCGGACACCATTCCAGGCTACAGTAAAGCTTCATAGGGTCTTTCTGTCCAGGTGCAGGCAGTCCGTATCTTCACAGACATTCCTATTTCGCCGAGTCTCTCTCTGAGACACCATCCAGATCGTTACGCCTTTCGTGCGGGTCGGAACTTACCCGACAAGGAATTTCGCTACCTTAGGACCGTTATAGTTACGGCCGCCGTTCACCGGGGCTTCGGTCGTCAGCTTCATGTTGCCACTGACCAACTTCCTTAACCTTCCGGCACTGGGCAGGCGTCAGCCCCCATACTTCCTCTTACGAGTTTGCGGAGACCTGTGTTTTTGGTAAACAGTCGCCTGGATCTCTTCACTGCGACCCACTCTCGTGGGCACCCCTTCTTCCGAAGTTACGGGGCCATTTTGCCGAGTTCCTTAGAGAGAGTTATCTCGCGCCCCTTAGTTTACTCAACCTCCCTACCTGTGTCGGTTTCGGGTACGGGTACCATATGTTCATCACATCACAAGCTTTTCTTGGCACTATCTTTCACTACTCGGAGTCCGTAAACCCCTCCCAAACCAATTAGGGTGTAGCTATTTTTTATGCGTCCCTTGCCATGCTCCCATATCGTAGTCAGGGAATCTTCACCCTGTGTCCATCGACTACGCCTTTCGACCTCGCCTTAGGACCCGACTCACCCAGAGCGGACGAACCTGGCTCTGGAACCCTTAGGGTTTCGGGGCATTGGATTCTCACCAATGTTTGCGCTACTCAAGCCGACATTCTCACTTCCGTTTCGTCCACAGCTGCTCGCCGCTACTGCTTCTCCCTACTACGGAACGCTCCCCTACCGATTAATGTTTAGTTAATCCCACAGCTTCGGTACATCACTTAGCCCCGTTCATTTTCGGCGCAAGACCGCTTGACTAGTGAGCTATTACGCACTCTTTCAAGGGTGGCTGCTTCTAGGCAAACCTCCTAGTTGTCTATGCAGTCTCACCTCCTTTCTCACTTAGTGATGATTTGGGGACCTTAGCTGGTGGTCTGGGCTGTTTCCCTCTTGACAATGAAGCTTATCCCCCACTGTCTCACTGGCTGTGTGTCCATCGGGTATTCTGAGTTTGTCTCGATTTGGTACCGGTCTCCCAGCCCGCACCGAAACAGTGCTTTACCCCCCGACTATAATCACAACCGCTGCGCCTCAACACATTTCGGGGAGAACCAGCTAGCTCCTGGTTCGATTGGCATTTCACCCCTAACCACAGCTCATCCGCCGATTTTTCAACATCGGTCGGTGCGGACCTCCACTTGGTGTTACCCAAGCTTCATCCTGGCCATGGTTAGATCACCAGGGTTCGGGTCTATAAACACTGATTTTCGCCCTTTTCAGACTCGGTTTCCCTTTGGCTCCAGCATTCTCGCTTTAACCTACCAGTGCCTATAAGTCGCCGGCTCATTCTTCAACAGGCACGCGGTCATCCGTTTAATCGGACTCCCACTGCTTGTAAGCTCACGGTTTCATGTTCTTTTTCACTCCCCTTCCGGGGTTCTTTTCACCTTTCCCTCGCGGTACTTGTTCTCTATCGGTCACACAGTAGTATTTAGCCTTACGAGATGGTCCTCGCTGATTCACATGGGATTCCTCGTGCCCCATGCTACTCGGGATTCAGCTTCTATCCTTTGACTTTCGACTACAAGACTTTCACTTTCTTTGGTGCAGTATTTAGCTGCTTCGTCTAGCCTCTAGATTCGATTTTGCTGTCCCACTACCCCAAAAGATAAATCCTTTGGTTTAGGCTCTTCCCCTTTCGCTCACCACTACTCAGGGAATCTCTTTTGATTTCTTTTCCTCCAGCTACTAAGATGTTTCAGTTCGCTGGGTTCGCTCTTGACTGTCTATATATTCAACAGCCAGTATTTAGGGTTGCCCCATTCGGACACCTCCGGCTCAATGTTTGCTTCCAACTCCCCGGAGTATTTCGTCGGTAACCACGTCCTTCTTCGCCTCTGTGTGCCTAGGTATCCACCATGAGCCCTTTTTCGCTTGACCACAATCAATACATTCGGCTTTTTCCATGCAATCATCTGTCTTTTGCTTCTTGTCTCCAGCTTTTTTGCTTTCTGACTTTCCACTTTTGACTTTTTGACTGCCTGCTTTTTTCGCGTTTCTATGCAGTTTTCAAGGTTCTGGCTAGGATTTATCCCAGCATTCTAACTTCTTCTATGCGTTAGGTGCTGTTCTTCCTTTTTTTGTTT